>NZ_JAWMWG010000006.1:0-37071 GCF_037546065.1 Holzapfeliella saturejae | reverse complement strand
ACATCGCCATATCTACCATATAAAGCAGCGGCGGTAAGGTCATGTAGTTTAGACAAGTCAGCACCTCCGTACCACTCGATATCCATCTTTCTTAGGTCATCTAGCGACCAGTCATAGCTATCATCGCTGGCTCTAAATTCGTTGAGGTCAAAGTAAGCATTACTTGAAGCAGTAAAGACATTCAAAGTTTTATTAAAAAACTCTAACCGTGTTTGAGGGTCATTCTGAGCAAGTAAAGCATCTTCAACTAGATCATCGATTGATACTGATACACCAACAGATGGATTAGCAGCAGCTAAAACATCCGGATTAGTAAAATCTGGCACATCGCCTTTCTCATCTTGGTCAGCTTTTGCTACAAAAACAAAGTAGTCATCAGCTTTGATAGTCCTATCTAGTATCCTTTGAACATATTTAAGACGTTGAGCTAAAAACCCATTTGGAACATCACCAGCAGTACTGATACCAATCAATAATTTATTTCGATATGCTTTTTGAGCATTTTTCATCAAGATATATTTTTTTGAACTTCTAAAAGTGTGTAACTCATCTAAAATTAAAAGGTTAGCATTCAATGAGTCCAAACGTTTTTCATCACTAGCTAAGGCCTGGATATAAATTGAACCATCGCCGACTTTTCTTGATATGGAGTGTTCAGCGTTGTTATTTCTGACTTTGAAGCTTTTGTCGTTGAATTTATCGATATTGTATTGAAGGAAAGAAAAGGACTCCATTGTTTGTTTCAACGAATTGGCCAGAATATATAGTTTAGAACCTGAACCACTTTCTAGAATTGATAAGGCCCAACCAAACGCAGCAGAAAAAGCAGTTTTCCCATTTTTACGAGGAATTAAAATCAAAGCTTCATGGAATCTACGTAGGTTAGTTCCTTTGTGAAAAAAAAGAAGTATATTAACTACACAAAAGATTTCCCAAGGTTGCAGAATGAAAGGTGTTCCTGGAAGAGGATTACCATTCAAGTCTTCTCCCTGTTGATGAACAATGGTTGTGTGAATTAAATTGATAACAAAATCCGCTTGATCCATTCTTAAATCAAACTCATCCGTACGTTTTAAATCATTTAAAAAACGTTGGCTTGCTTGTTTTTGTTCAACATTAGCCGATCGCTTACCAGCTACAGTATCTTTAGCAAATTTAAGAGCGGTATCAAAGTGTTTACTCATCAATTACCACTCTCCTTACCTAATTGAGAGATTAGAGAGTCAAAAGAGTTACCACTATCTTTCTTATCAGCGACTACTTCCTGTTTATTCGCTTTAGGGTTGAGTTGCAGTCTGTCAGAGTAAGTAGCAATGTCTTTTCGCAGAGTTTCAAGAGCATTTAAGATTGGCACCTTACGTTGATTGGTAGCACCAGCCTTGTTAGTGTACTCTTCAGTCACTTGGTAGCCACTTGCTTCATACTGGCTTTGTAGTGCATCGTATTGAAGCATTAAATCCACATAAACATTGATAATATCGGCATATCCAGGTTGATACGTACCGAGTGCCTTCATTTGTCTGATAACTTTATTTCTTCGCTTTTCCTTATCTGTCATTTCTCACACCCCTTTTTTAAGCAAAATAAAAATGGGTTCACACCCATTTACTAAAAATATTCGCCGCACTTGGAAAAAGCTCTACCCCCTCGTTCCTCCTAAGCTATTTTTTAAATTTTAGAAGGTGGGGGGATTATTTATTTTTTAAATTTTTAAATTCTCTTTTTCTTTTATTCTGCCAGTAAAGACCACGTCCTGTTACTTCGTTTGTGTCTCTGTTGTGCATCGTGTTATGTGCTTTATTAGATAACGAGATTAAGTTCCAGTCTTGAAACCTTAGCTCTGGATAATCAGTAACCGGATAGATATGGTGAACCATCTCAGCAGGTATTGTCTTCCCATAACGCTTTGACTCTTGGCATTCATACTGATCACGTCTAAGTATTTTTTCTCGTTTCATCTGCCATCGTTTTGATTTGTAGAACTCATGATTCATATCAAATTCCTCCTAAAAATAGGTATAAAAAAAGACACTCATTGAGTGTCTTGGTTGGTACTTGTAGTTCTGATAGAACTAGTTATATAAGATAAGATTTTACGAAAAAACTTTAGGAGAATAACGAAACTTTTGCTCTAAATCAACAGAGTTCATGATAGGATAACCCACCACTGTTTTGAGCATACCACTTTTTTGTTCATTGTTCAAAAGTACTAAGGTAATATTCAAGGACAACTTTAAAATTATCACTATACTAATAGTAACACCCTTGACTCCTAACAAACTCCTACGATTCTCCACAAAAACTCCGATTTTATTTTTCGTATTCAAGTAACTCCCCAAACTTATATGCATGGGCAAACTTAATAATCGCTAAGTCTAGCAAATTATAAAACTGGCTTTCTGAATAACCTAATTCAGTCATAATCATGAAGTCAGGCTTTTTGTGTTGATCTAAATATTTTAAATACAATATTTTTCTATCATTAACACTTAAAGCATTAAATGCTTTATATATAGTAGATAACTCTTCTTCAGCTTCATCTTGTCTAGCTAAATGTTCATCTAAAGCATTGAAATTACTATTACCAAACGTTTTAAGTTCTAAGCTAAACGTCTGCGTAACTTTAGATTCATAAGAACTAGAAAGAATTAATACTAAGTTAGATACTGATTTTAAAACATTTTTAGCTTTAGTTTTAGTTGATTTATAGTCTAATTCTTTGAATAGAGTAATAGTTATCACCTCGATTATTTTTAATTATTAAATTAGTCTGTGATATGATTTTTAACAGAGGAGGTGTTTAAGAATGTGTGATGAAAAACGTAGTAAAAACCTGGAGGAGAGCTACCCTAAAATTTCTAAACCTACATATGTGATTCCTAAAAAACAGAATGATGAATCAAAAGAAAAAGATTAATCTTTTTTTTTACTTTTCATCTAGTATTGCATCTGGTGCAAAAGTCACGAATATATATTCCTTGACATCAGAAAAATAAGTTATTGTAGATGCTCCTGGATTACATTCAACCGCTTGCTTCATAATTTCAAAGTCTGTTAGCTCACCTTGAATATTTTTAGGAATAAAGTCTTGCACACTATTTATCTTTTCACTAAAAGTGAATTGTAACTTATCCTTATCTGTCGGAATTCCTCTGGCTATCCCTGATATTATTAGCTTTCTATCTTTATCAAAAACTGCTACATAAGGTTTCTTTTTATTTTCATGCATAACTTTTTCAATAGCATCTAAATTAAACGAAAATGGACTTTTATCACTAGGTGTCATTTTTACGTTTTTTATATTTATATTAGATCTATATTTTTTTGCCATTGGTATAACGGCAGATATAGCTGCCATCAGCAAAATCACTATTAACAGAGATAGTATTACTAATATAAATATTTGTGATGGTGTTTCAAAATTAATTGTATTCATTGCCATCATCGCAACTATCGTACCCATGAAAGATAAAAAGACTGAAAATGCTTTTTTAAAACTATCATTTGCCTCTAAATCTAAAAATCCAAATGATTGTGATACTTGATAGGCTATAAAACCTAATGCTCCTGATGATATAAATGCTAATATTAAATTCATTTGTTTCTGCTCCTTTATTATTTTTTTCGTTTATAATAAGTATTGTATTTTTTATAATTTTTATAAAAAGTTGGAGGAATATTGAATGATTCGTAAACAAAAAACACATAAATCTTTTTTTGAAAAATTTAAAGCAAAATTTGGTGCTAACTCCCGCTATCAATTTAAAGCACTATCTATCCTTATATTAACAATAATGTTAATGACATTAACCATTAAAACAGATATATTGTTTTATGAATTCACTAAGTTCATATATGCGATATTTTTAATTATAGTACTGATTAAGATGATAAATTTAATCAATAATAAAAATTACCTTTTAGCATATATCTACCTTTACCCTGCTTTAGTCCTCATCTTATTTGAAATGTATTTTTGGTCAACCCCATTTTCAGATAATGCGGATCAATATATGGTATACACTCTATATGGAACTTTGATTAACATATTAGTTCTGCTTGTATCTATCTTTTTTCAAGATACGATGCCATCGGAATTCCAATCAGTTCATTTGGATTTTAAAAATCAAATAAAGAGAATATGGTTCAAATTAATATATTCAGCTATTATTGCGCTTATTATAGCAATAATGCTGATTCCTACTACAGATAATTTCACAGTATTTTCTTTTTTTACAACGATTATTCTGTTTTTATTAGATCCTAAGAATTTATTTTTACTTCTATCACCCAATAAAAATAGAAATACCACAATATCTGCAAATATTGAAGCTCAATTTTTTCTTTTGAAATTATTTTATTTATCTATAATCGTATCTCAAGCCATATCGTTATTTATCTTTAATTCAGATAGCCCTGTGCTTAATGTGCACAAAGAATTAATACTCGATAATCAAACACATAAAATCGCTATGTTTTCTTTGGTGTTTATCAGCTGGTGGATAATATTGTTTCCTGTGTTAATATCCATAACAAGAAATAAATCTCTGATGAATAGCTGGATTGAAAAGAAAACTTTTTATCACAAGCATTCAGGTAGACCTCGTGGATTAAAACGACCATACAAAAGAAAAGAATATAAAGAATATAAAAAGCATAAAAATTAAACTTATTGAAACTCCTCATAATTATTGAACTAACCATAAATAATTATGAGGTTTTTTATACCATTCTTACTTCTGGGAATACCTCTTTCTTGAACTATACTAAGTGCATCCCTGATTCTCTATTGTTTATCTATGTGGGATTTTGTACCTTAACAATCACTTTAACTCCAAAACAATCAACTATCTAAAATTTGCATCCCTCTTAATTCAGGTTAATTATCTTTTACTTACCCTGACTCTATTAGCCAATACATATATTTCACTAATTTCTCTTTTCCGCTTTTCCTTGATAAGAATTGATCTAGCTTTTCTAACTTGATTATCTAAATATATTGCATCCCCATTAATCTGACTTTGAATAATCTCTTTAACTGCTAAATTATCTTCATAGCTACTCACCAATAACCTCCTCAATCTCCAGCTCTGTTCTGGGAGAATCACTGTATTTTTTGAACATATGAACTTCAACAATTTGCTTATCATCACGAAACACAACACCATTGATCGCATCCGTCACTGCTTTGAAGTAGTTATCTAAATCTGGTTTAACACAAGGCATTATTTTCCCAGACATCATTTTGTCTTTTTTCACTTGCGAGATACTTTTAGGAATTAGACGATAAAATGTAGCATTAATTTTTATTGGTCCTTCTAATACCTCACCGTGATATTGAAACTTAGTTAATATCAAAATATGATTCTTATATACTTTTGACTTCTTGGTATCATAAGCTTTTTGATGTTTTCTGTTCACACCATTTTTATACTGACCAGTAAATCTAGGTCTTCCTTGTGCTATAGGTTCTGTGTCATAAACTAGCTTTATTATTTTGACTCAACTCCTCTCTAATCCCAGTCTTCAATGTAAATGTAATTGCTATCTTCTTCGATAAGTTCTAACTGAGCATTATCACTTGATTCCAACCGTTTAATTAAGTCGCTATTAAGCATGATATTCACTGACTTATTCTTTCGGTCGCTTAAATAATTAGCGATAAACAAGTTATAAACTTCTGAATCTAAATTATTTTTTATCATCACTTGATACTTTGATAATTCATTGACTGCTAGAATAACCTGCTGATAGGCTTTTTTCTTTTTGTAATTATCTAATTCACTATTCACCGTCAGCGTTGTTGTAAACGTGTCCGAATCCATTCTTTTTAACAGAATATCAAACAATGAACTAGCTCTTTTAGATGTCTTTTGCTCAATCTCTGTTCTTAGTTTTTCTAACATGCTAATAATGCCTCCTTATATTCTTGAATAAAGGCTTTTATCTCGCTCATAGTTGGCACTTCTTTATCGCCTTCAAGTCGATTAGTAATGTATTGATTGGTGGCATCGAGTAGCTGTTCTTGTTTTGTCATGACCTTTTCCTCCAGTTATTCACTCTTAATCCGTGGCACACTTAAAACAGTAAATCATCATCTTCAATATGAATCGTATTTCCACTATCGGCAAATGGATCAGTGAATGTACTTTTCTTGTTTGGACTCTTTCCCAATCCGCCCGAATGCGATGTTGCGTTCTCCACTTGACTGACTCCTTGATAGCTACTGTTGCTTGTCGGCGTTCTGCTCGTGCCAGTTTTGCCATTCTTCTTAGACTCCAGCAAATAAAACTGTTCAACGACTAGCTCTGTGACGTAGATTGTTTTACTATCTGCATCTTGATAACTTCGCGTTTGTAGTCGCCCCTTCACGCTAATTAAGGCTTCCTTAGCTGTAAAGTTTGCTAAGTTCTCTGCTGACTTCCGCCAAATAACGCAATTAATAAAATCTGCTTCTCGTTCGCCATTAGCATTCTTATAGCTACGATTTACAGCTAGTCTAAACTGTGCGACTGCGACTCCTGTTGAGGTTTGTTTAACTTCAACATCATGAACCAGCCGCCCTTCTAGGATTGTGACATTCATCATTTATTGGCCACCTCAATCTGTTGTAAGACGTTTTGTAATGCTTTATTATCAGTATCTTTAGGCTTTTTAGTACTTTGTTGATACTTCGACCAGTCAGTCGCAATCTCTTTATGCACTGGTCTGTTGTTTGTCGTATAGCCCGTATTACCCCCACTTGTAGCAACTGGTTTATCTTGTGTTTCCATGCGGTTCTTTAGCGTTGTGTAGTTACGGTTAAAGGCTCTGGGATTATTAATCTTTCCTTTCCAGAATGGATCAGTTTGCGAGAAGTTCAGCACTCGCTTTAATTCTTCAAAAGGGCGTTTATCATCATCCTTCATCATCTGAAAAGTAACTGCCCAATTAGTTAAATCTGGTTTAGTAAATTGCTCATCTCTCTCTTTGATTTTTTTAAATAATCTCTCCGATAAAAATGAAGATTCACTATCTATATCTTTACTCTTACTAGAGAGAGTATTTAGATTATGATTTAAATTATAATTATTATATATTCCCGTTTTTGAACGCAAACGCGAACTGGGTTGCGAACTAGAAGACGAACCACTTACGGAACTAGGTTCAGGATTAGTTGAAGCACTAGCTATAACTTTAGGTTCTTCTTTAGATTCTGGTACTTCTTCTTTTTTAGTTTCATAAAGTGGCACAATTTCATAAATTGGGGCTTTTTCGCCACGATTAATAATCTTAATAAGTCCTTTTTCAACTAATAATTTTCTCTGCTTAAAAAAGGTTGTTTTTGATACTTTAGCTGACAACATGATTAAACTATGAGGTAATGTTAGTTTTTCTGGTCTTTTAGCCAAAACGTATTTAGTTAGGATAGTTTCGTATATTGACTTGGCTGAAGCAGTTAAGTCATCGTCAAATTGCAACCACTGATCAAAAGCATAGTGTTGTTTTAAAAAATCTAGTTTTTCCATATTGACCTCCATCGAATTAAATTATTATTCCTCGATAATAGAAGATATACCTAGGAAGTGACACACCTTTTTTAAATTTTTCACAGCTGCCGGACCTTCTGTTTTTCCTTTTATAAGGTCTCTGAAGTACTGTTTTGACCATCCAAAATGGTTGATAACATCAATTTGCTTTAACTCTAAATCAATTAATCTCTTTTTAATCTCTTTTTCTTGTTTAGACATTTTAATATCTCTCCTTCACTTTACTTTATACAGCTTTTTAAAGTATTGACTAGAAACACACCGTTGTGTACGATATGGGTACAATAAATAAACAAACAAAGATTACTATCAATCCTAAACAATGAGTTTTTGTTTGCTTTAAATAACTTATTTTAGAAAACTGTAAACAAAGTATAATACACCGCCATGTGTTTTGTAAACAAAAAATCACACCGTTGTGTTCTTTTTTCAGTTTGATTGAAAGGAAACCCTATGTATGACTGTCTTTGAAAATATTAAAAAATATGCAACATTAAAATCTATGAGTATTCCTGAGGTTGCGTTAAAATCTGGTTTAAGTAGAAATGCCATATATAATTGGAAACACAAAAGCTCTGATAAAATCAACTTAGGATACTTAGTAAAAATTGGTGAGACTCTAGGAGTTTCTTATAAAAAATTACTAGATGATGGAATAGACGATGACAAGAAAATTGAAAGAAAAACATTAGATTTAAAAACTGAAATTGAAGATGAATATGGCCCACTTTTTATGTATGGTGGAAAAGAAATACCTGAAGAGGATCTAGCTGTAATTAAAAAGATTTTAGATTCAAATTTAAAATAAAACTCCTGGGGGAATTATATGGATGTTATTATAAAACATTTGTTGGGGCTTGCTTTTAATCATGGAATAGGAGTAGTTGAAACCAGAAGTTTAACTAGTCACACACCTTCTTTTGCAGTACCAAAAAAGAAAACTATTATTCTCAACATGAACTGGTACAATGAACGCGAATTACCATTGGTTTTAGCTCATGAAATTGCACATATATTTAAGGATACAGAAACAGCTACTACTACTTCTACTACACATATCAAGTGCGAAGGTGCAGCTGATGCATATGCTATAAGTTTGCTCGTGCAGTACTACTATGAGTACATACTAGAATCAGAGATTACTTTACTTAACATAGAAAATTTTATGACTATGTTTGCTGTACCTAGTTGTGAACGATGGAAAGTAGTTAAAGTGTTTGAAGACAGATTCAAATAGAAACAAAAGTGTCTGAATTTGGACGGGATTCATTTAGTCTTTTTCTCGCACACGCGAGAGTATATTTTTAGACCACTTCCGTGGTCTTTTTTGTTATACTAAAAAGTGATTATAATTTTTGGAGGGGAAAAGAATAATGGCGAATTTTTTTGCAATAATATCGACTATAGCAATTATTGCTATAATTACATATACTGTTAAATTCATACGAAGAAGAAAGGTAACTAATAGAAAAGAAATTGATTTAAAAAAATCAATTCAAAAAAAACTATACATCAGTATAGGAGTTTTAGTTATTTCTATAATTGGTGTAGGTGTTACTGCTCCTCCAGTTGAGAAAGCTGATGCTGGAGCATCAAACCAGTCATCTTCTAGTATTGACAGTTCATCATCTAGCGAATCACTTGAAAGTAGTTCTTCATCAGAGTCATCTTTTTCTAGTGCTTCTAGTGAAAAAGAATCTTCTAAAATAGAAAGTGCTTCAAGTTCATCTGCTCAGCAACAGTCTTCAGTTTCTAATTCAAATACAGGAGCTATGAACCCTGCTATCAATAATAATGGCGGGGAACAACCCAACCAAAGTAAAGAAGACGCTAAGCCAGATACAACAACTAACAATGAAACTAGCCAACAAACTACTACAGCTACACCCGCACAACATGGTTCAATCAAAGGAAATATCAACAGCAAAATTTATCATGTTCCAGGTGGAAAAAGTTACAACAAATTAAGTGAAGCAAACACTGTTTACTTTAATTCTGAAGCCGAGGCCCAAGCAGCTGGTTATAAAAGAGCAAAAAATTAGCCATTCAATCGAATGGCTTTTTTGCTATAATTAAACATATATATCAAGGAGGATTCTAATGAAAAAATCACACATTCTTTCGGGACTAGCTTTAGCTAGTGCTTTCATCGGATTAAGTTTCACAAAACCTAATACTGCTGAAGCTGCCACACCAGATAAAACAGCTACAGTTAACTATGTTAGTGGCTATGGTATTGCAACATGGGGAAATGTACAATCCAATGCTAATGTAACTGGTCACTACCTACCAACTAACTCACAATGGTTAGTCAATACAACTGTCACAGGAGCAAATGGTCGCTCATGGTATCTTGTTGGAAACAACGAATGGGCAAGTGAACAATATTACGACTTAGGTAATGAAAACTCATCTCAATCTTTAGATGCGACTATTACAATCAACTATAAACCTGGACTTAGTGTTAATATTTGGACTTCTCCAGCAATGACTGGTACAAACGGACAAGTTAAACATGGTGCTGATTACAAAACAACACAAAGACAAGTTGTAAGCGGTAAGACATGGTATCAAATTGGTGCAAACCAATGGATCAGTGGCGACTATGCTAAGATTAAGAACGAATCTTCAAGAGGTCAAAAAGTTTTTTCAAGTGCCACAACAACTACACCAGTAGTAAATAACAATCAAAAACCTACTACAGAATCAACATACAGCCCTGCTAATGGTAAAATCATTGCTAATAGAGATTCTGGAATTTATCACGTTCCTGGTGGTAGAAGCTACGATAAAGTAAAAGATCAAAATAGAGTTTACTTTGATACAGAACAGCAAGCAATTAATGCTGGATATCGAAAAGCAAAGAATTAGTCACTCAGTAGAGTGACTTTTTTAGGTTGATATCAATTACACATTTATTTTATAATCAACTTGGAGACGTTTTTGGCTTTCGGTACTTTTGGAGGTGATTTTATGACCAACCTTTTTAAAGGAATCGAAAGAAAGGAGAACGCTCCAAATGTTTAACAATTTGGTTCTATTTAGCACATTGCTTTTTAACACAATTAGCATTGTTGTGATAATAATAGACCACAAAAAAAAATAACCTTGCCTTAGGTGTACAGCCTAGCAGGTTATCTATTGGTTACTAGTATTTTTAATACGAAAGCTGATAACGTCTCTGCCCCTGTTTGTGGCAGGGGCTTTTTTTGTGCTTTCTACACGTTTATTATATGAATCCAGAACTATTTTTGTCAAGACGTAGCCAAAAGTTTTTTGTCAGCTTGTCAAAAAAAACGCTATATAACTAAGATAATTAAGTACTATCCCCATAATTATTGAGTGTATATTTGTTTAAAAACAAAAACTCAAATATGTCAATTGTTTGATTTAACACCTTTTTTATAAAATTTAAATATTACATAAGCTCCAATTCCTAATAAAGATCCACCTATTATATAAGGAAATATATTGAAACTTGTTTTTTCTGTCTCCGAATAATTTGTAGTTGCTCCTCTATAGCCAGAATTAACAGGTGCCATACTCCCACTATCAAAGTTATCATCTAAACTTGCACCATGATTATTTCCAAACCCATTATTATTTAAATTAGGCTGTAAACTAGGATTATTATACAATGCCTGCTGATAACCCGTTTGGTATTGATTCTGTGAAGTGAGCTTATGGTTATTCCACATAGAATACCCCAAAGCAATCCAAGGTAGATAAGACATAAATTTGTTACTTGATGAATTATTGTTTTGCTGCTGTTGATTTGACTTGCTATATAAAACACTTGAATACCCACTATTTGATGTACGGCTACTATTGTTTTTATTAGTGGCCGTTTTACTGCTATTTTTATTAGAATTATTGTTAAATTTACTCTCTATTGAGGAACTATTGTCTTTAATACTGTTTTGAGCGCTACTATTCGTTGTGCTATTTGAGCTACTTTTTTCAGTAATATTGGATTTACTCTTCTTGGTTGTAGCATTAGATTCATCTTTTTTGGTAGTGCTTGAATTACTTTTCTTGGTTGTAGTGTTACTAGAACTGCCCTTTTTTGTATTGCTAGAGCCACTCTTTGTCGTTGACTTAGAGGGACTGGATTTACTTTGTCCTCCTGTGCTACGACCACCTGTATGACCACCACCGCGACCGCCTTTTAAATTAATCACAAAATTCCCCTTGTTATCTGTTATTTCAGCATGCACTTGATTTGTACCAAACTGCATTATTCCGATAGATACGGTACTGAATACAAGTAATTTAGTTATTCTCTTTTTGTTTTTCATTATTTAACTCCTCGCATGATTATTTTATTATTTTATCACACACGCAAGAATATATGTTTAAACTACATTAGTGGTCTTTTTTGTTATACTTGAAAGTGGATTATATTTTTGGAGGAAATAAAATGAAAAAAAGTTTAATTTTACCACTTTTGGCGCTTTCTGCAGTAGGTTTGTCCGGATGTTCTAAAAATGATACCAGTAGCGGTCAAAGTTCTTCTGCTAATCAAAATGTCGTATCATCAGAGTCAACATCATCTACACAATTAATAAAGGATAAAAATACAGCTGAAGGGTTCAATAAAGAAATCACAATTGACAATGTGACTTATTCAATCATAAAAGCTAAAGTAGAACCTTTGAGTATGTATCAATATCCAGCCGGAGAGATTTACGCACCTAATGTTGTCACGGTTACATATAATGTCAAAAACAACTCTAATAAATCAGTTGATGTAGGTAATTTTGCTAACATCGGAATGTATGGCCCCCAAAATAAACGTCTTAAACCTTTTACATTTAGTGGGAATATTGATCAAACAATTTTAAACCCCGGAACACAAATAGACGCCAATATTTCTTATGCTACTGATAATGCCGGCGACTTCAAGATAGGATTTACTTCTAGAGATACATCTAGTTTTACTAGCCAAAAACAAGTTGATGAAGGTTATGCTGCGTTTAAGTTTAACGTCTCACAAATAACTGAAAATTAAATTTAAAGTCACCTAAGTGGCTTTTTTATATACTAAAATATTAATTGGAAGTGCTATCATGAAAACAGTACGTAAATTATCGCACCTAAAGTAAGATAGATTTAAATAGAGACCACAAGAATAGTTTTTTGTTACAATAAACTACATGAAGATTAGGAGGATTAAGAATGGAAAAAGAATTTTATTTTAAACATGATAAAACTACAATAACTATTAGTGATGAGATGCTAAAAATCAAACGAAAAGGCCTTAGTAAAAAAATAACACACGGATTAAGTGGTGAAAAAGAAATTAATATTAATAACATCACAAGTGTACAAGTTAAAAAACCTACTATTTTTACAAAGGGCTATATCCAATTAGCTTATACAGGAAGCCCTGAGACAAAGAACGGTATTCTGGCAGCAGGACTCGATGAAAATAGTGTTTTATTTGTGCATAAAGATCAAGAAAAAATTGACGAAATCAAAAGTTACATAAACAGCATTATCTATAGAAAAAAAGATAATTCCTCTACAAATAATCTATCTGTAGCAGATGAAATTAAGAAGTTGAAAGAATTACTTGATCAAGACGTTTTAACTCAAGACGAATTTGATGCTAAGAAAACAGAACTATTAGAATTATAAAATTACTATTAATAACATAAAGAATTTGGTAAGCTTAATAGGTATTTAAAAAATTTAGAGGAGATTTTCTAATGAAAAAGACATTAACAATCGTAACACTTGCTAGTGCCATGTTGCTTGCTGGATGTTCGTCAAAAGAAGCAACAGTTCAAAAGGGATCAGGGGAACAACAAACTACACAATCATCTGAAGCACCAAAGACAAACGTAGGTGGAATTGGTGATACTGTAACAGTTGACAAGATTAGTTACACAGTAGATAAAGTAGAGCTTACAGACCAACGTAATGAATATACAGATAAAGACTTAGGTGGAACACCTAAATATGTTGTAAAAGTAAGTTATACAGTCAAGAACGGCGATGACAAAGATAGAACTTTACTAGATACAATTGACATGTACGACCCAGCAGATAAAAAGCTAAACAGATACGCTTTGTATGATAACGTCTTATCAACCATTGATGCTGGTAAAAATGCAAGCTCTACATACTATGTAGCAACAAACGATTTAGGTAAGTTTGAAATGAACTTTAAGCCAAATATGCTTGGTAACGATAAAGCAAAATTTGCTTTTGAAGTTAAGGAATAATTAATCAAGCCACTCAATGAGTGGCTTTTTTATATGCACAAAAAAAGTAGCCGTTAGGCTACCTTTATTTTTTCTTCTTATCATAAATTCTTCTTAGTGCTTTATATTCTGCTTTTTGTTCAGAAGTTAACTCATCTAGTTTAGCGAACAGCATTTCATCAAGCAAATCACCGATACTATTCATTCCTAGAACCTCAGCAACAGCCTTAGCTGTGTTAGCTGTTTCAGGATAACATCTTAATGAAGTTGCTTTCTCTTTCCTTCTCTGTTTATCTATCTTTTTAATTTCCGGATTAGATGTTGGTAACTCATTTCTTGAAAAAACATTTTTTGGATAAGCTGCTTCTTTTTTATTCTTTTGAAGTCTAGCAGTTAATAAGTCTTCACCCTTAGCCATCGTTTTCAACCCTTTCAATAAATTCATCAGTAATTTTGCTATACAAAGCATTTACTCTTCTATCGTGCATGTCGTGTTTTTGCGCCTTACAATCTTGGTCAACAATACCAATAATATCGTAACGCTTTAGACGTTCCATGTTTTTAACGATGTTTTCAAACATATTAGATTTATGAAATTGTTTTTCTGCTTCTTGTAAAATCATTTTGTCTACTTGTGAGTTATTTTTTAGCAACACTGGTAGAATTCCAGCAATTTTATAATCTGCATCGTAGTTGATAATTAACTCGTTAAGATACTCGATAAACGCTTCACAACCTGCGTAAGAGCGTTCTTGCGTTTGAAGAACTAAAACAACATCATCAGAAGCCATTAACGCTGAATCAGTAAATAATGAAACAGTCGGTGGTGTATCGATGATAATGTAATCAAACTCATCTTTGATTGGCTCTAATAACTTAGAAAAGTGCAATGCTCTATCTTTCTGACTATTTGGATATTTCTTCTCCAAAAACAATGGGTATGAAGTAAAGTCGGCGAAGCTAGGTAATAAATATAAGTTCTCTTTGATTTCAGTAAGGATTGGTGAAAGGTCATTATTACTAATCGCACTCATCAAAGTGGTATCAAATTTAATTACTTCATTAGTTTGTGCTTGTTTTGTATTTAAGAATAAAGAAGTTGCATTTGCTTGCGGATCTAAATCGGCAACTAATACCTTCTTACCTTTTTTAGAGAGCTGATAAGCAACTAAACAACTATTAGTGGTCTTACCTGTCCCTCCTTTAAAATTACCAAATGTAACTATTTTTACCATTTTTATTCCTCCTGATTTTGTTCTTTTTTCATTATAACTTTTGTATACACATATATCAATCTACACATATGCGCATATACGTGTATACATGTAGACGAGCATACACATATGTGAGCATATCAACATATCCATATGTTCATATGTTTTTGGAAAAATGTTTTTAATAGCTTTGATTACATAGAAAAATAAAACCTGAAATGTTTCTTATTAAAAATAACCATATGCAAGCATATTTATATGCGAATATATCAACATGCGAATATATTAATATGCAGACATATGCGCATGCGCAAAATAAATAAGTTTGACTTTCTTTGGTAAATATAGTTAAATTAAGGCATACAAAAAAGCGACCATCCTGGCAGGGACGATCGCTCGAACAAAAATATAGAAAATTTTTAAAATGAAAATCAAAAAAGATTCAACACATTTCTTTGATTTATGTGTTAATTATATCATTTTTATTTTAAAAATCAAAAACAAATTAGAGGAGATTTTTAAAATGACACAATTTATCCAACTAAACAAATCAGTACTAAAAAACAAAGAACTTAACTCCAACGACAAATTAGCACTTTCACTTTTGACTGATCGTATGAAATCATCAGTTAAACGTGACAACTTTTTTGATAAAAAACAAGATGATTTTTACGTGATCTACACAATCGATGAAATGATGGAAGATTTAAATCTTTCAAAAGGCACAACTGTTAACATCTTCAAAAAACTAGAAAAACTAGGATACATCAAAAAAGCTAGATGTTTTAACGGAGCTACTAAGATTTTCCTTACAGAAGAAGAAACTACCGTAAGTTCAAAAATTGAACCTCCCAAAGTTCAAAAATTAGAATCTAATCATACTAACTCTAATCATACTAACTATACAAATGATACAAATGACACCTGGGACGTTTTAGAAGATATCATCGAGAATAAAGTTAAAGCTGAACCACATACCGAAGAAGTGGTCGAAAAGCCTAAAGAAGAAGTTAGTGAGATTATGAAGAAAGATGCAGTTGAAGTTCTAGGTCAATCATTAACAGAGAGTGGCTTACCTGAACCACTAGTGGCTACTCTAAAGACTTATGCTTTTAATGACTCAGACAAACTATACAACTACGCAGGTATAATCTTTAAAGCAAAGAGTGTAGCTAAAAAGAACGCTGAACGACTAATCGGACCAGCTGATGCTGCTTTTAGATTTGAATTAAACAATTTCATGACAAATAAACTAACCTCTGATATCAAGAAAATCATTATCACGTCACAACGCGTAGCTAAAAACAAAGCCGCTTACATCATGCGTTCGCTTATCAATCTTTTTGAAGAGCAAGCTAACGCTTATTTAGTGGCATAATTATGGGGTACAGTAAACTACGCTAAGGTAGATTAAATCATAATAAGGAGGAAGAGGTTAAGTATAGATTCTATATTTGGTTGGTTAATGATTTTAGGCATAATTTTTGCTATTTCAGATTTTTTGGGTGGAAAAAAATAAAAGTAAAAAGCAATGAAAGATAGTATCCATGATATTTTTTACGTACTTATAAATATTTTTTCACATATGTTACTATAAAAGTATCAAATTTAATTGAAGGAATAACGATGAATAAAAAACTTTTTACAACTTTAGCTACTGCAACATTAGGACTAAGTTTTTTTGCTGTAAGTCATTCAACAGAAACTTCTGCAGCTGTAATTAATCATGATAAAGTAGTAGGATTTCAAGAAACTGCACCATCAAATTTAACTGAAAGAATTGAAAAACAATATAAACCATACTTAAAAGTTTATAGTGGAGCAGTGCCATTTCCTGCTGTAGATGCTGCGGGGAACACTAGTGGTGGATTACAACCATCAGGTGACCCTAAAGGGCATGCAAGTAAAAGTACAGGACAAGTTTATGCTCGTTCAGGCTGGTATCAAGGTAAATGGGCAATCATGTACTCTTGGTACTTCCCTAAAGATGAACCGGATACTCATATCGCAGGACATAGACATGATTGGGAAAATATTGTTGTTTGGTTAGATAACCCATCAAATAAGAATCCTAAAGTGCTGAAAGTTTCTTATTCAGCACATGGTGGATATACTAGTTACGGTTACAGTAGCAAAACTTTCCGAGGTAATAACGTTTTAGTTGGATATGACAACATGAAACCTGTTCCTAAGTTTGTTGATCATTCATTATCACCATCTAACGGTGAAGTTGGCGGTACACAGCCACTAATTGATTGGAATGATTTAACACCTGCAGCTCGTAATGCTTTAAATACTACTGATTTTGGTAAAGCCAGCGTTCCATTTAAAGATGGTAGCTTCGAAAATAATTTGAAGAAATCATTAAGTACATTTTAATGTGTTAAACTAGTTATGTGAGGATAAACCTCATCATTCCTAACCACCTTTGTAATGAGGGTGGTTTTTAATTTCTTAATATACTTATTAAATTAAAATTTATTAAATTAAAATATAATAAAACGTTATTATGAAGCGGGTTATAGCCTGTGGAAAACGTCTATACACCCCGTTCTAGCAACGTTTTTACTTGTAGGGCGACCGCCCTATGTGGTATTCTATTAATAGAGATACGGACAAATAAAAAAGTTCAACCTATCGTCAAGGTTGAACTGATATATAAATCAAGTAACTCGGTGTTCGTCTTTCTCGTAGTTGTCTGTAATAGCTTAGAACTTTTTCGTCGGAGTTCTAAGCTATTTTTTTGTGTTTTTGATTTGCTCTAAAAATCGAGAATAAGCTTTTCTGACTTTTGGCCAGTTCTTAATTCCAATTAAAGCAATATCAATTACTATTTTTGCAATTTGCAAATATAGTAATGCCTCGTTCAAAGGTTTTTTCCTTTCTCTTATAATCCGAATTCGGTTGTCACTTTCATAGGTAACCACTCCTTTCGGTAAAAATTCGAGAAAGGCGAAGTAGTACGCTTGATTTATAAATTCATAATACCACATATATCGTTATTTGCCAATGAGAGCCCGCACATTGATTTTTTGAACCTTCTAGGTAAAAACCCATACCTTTATTGATAAAGGTATTCACTTTGCTTAAATATCGATTTTAGCGTGATTTCTTATGTTAATTATGGTATAGGAGATAAACAAAACAAAAAAACCCACTAAAAAGTGGGCTTTTTTAAATCTTTTTACCTGTTTCCCTTGACTTTATAACCCAGCGGGGTTATAATATATATATAAGTTAAGGAAAGGAGGTGACAACGTGTTAGAAAACGTTAACAGTATTCTTGGAATTATCTTATCACTCCTAACTATCCCAACAGCTTGGAGAGTGTGCAAAGAAGAAATCCAAAAACACTATGATGACAAAGATGACGAATAAGCCGAGAGGCTTACTTCATTGTACCTAATTCTAACACAATACTATGAGAATATTAATCAGATTATTACCGTTTGCATTTTGGCTTTTAGCCATTTTGTTACCTGTCAGCTCAAACACAAGAGTAACATTGGCTCTTATAGGTGTTTTTATAACACTTAAAGGCGGAGATATTTTAATAAATTGGTACGAGAAAACCAAAGGAGATAAAAAATAATGAGAGCAATTGAAAAAATTAATCAGATACTTAAATCTGACTACTCAGGTTATGAAATCGGAAAAGCTTCAGGAATATCAGCAAGTCGAATTAGTGAATTGCGTCGAGGCGATAGAAAAGTTACAAGTTTGACGTTGACCACTGTTGATAAACTTGAAAAATTTTATGATGAGAATTTTTAAGTAAAATAATTGGAGGAGATTAGTTTGGATTTTAAAAAAATAATAACGCATATATGCAATGTAATTTGGGTTAAAGTTGAGGATGGAATATACTTACATGATTATTATAAAAAGTGTTTAAAGGTGATATTTTCAAATGCATCTATTACGATGCTTTTTTTATTTTTTAAGAACCTTTTAGAAGGCAACTTTGTTTTTAATAATTTAATTAAAATTGTAATTTTAATTTATATTACTATTGTATTTTGTAATATCATTTATAACTGTGCAAAAAGACAAAAAAATATAGCTTTGGCGATTAGTTGGCTCGTGGGTTTTCTCCCAATTACAGTATATTGGTTTCCCCAAATTAGTCCGCCAGTAATTATCGTTGCTGTAACACTTTGGCTTTTTGTTTTATATATAGGAGTGGAATCAAGTAGTCGTCTTTCTGAAGATTTATCAATTAAATCGAGATGTTTTAAAGAAAATTTGCGCAATCGCAACAAAGAAAGATTTCAGCAGCTCCTGTTTGTAATTATTTTCTATGTAATAGTTGGTTTGTTATATTGGTTTGTTTCTGACTTTAGTGTTGAAGTCTTTCAAATTTTTTCAGTGACAACAAGTTTCTTTTCTTTTTTCTTGAGTGCAGATACCTTGATAAGTTTAATGGGCATCAACTCTGACGATGTAAAAGATCAAAAGAAAGGGCAGGTTAATACAAAATTAAACAGGTTCAAATTATGTTATTTCCTTTTCTTATTTGCTATGGCTTGTATAAATTATCTAAGTCTACCAGATTTTATTAAAAATAATAGTTTGGTAAAAATGTTGCCTTTCGGATTAAGAAAAGTGATTGTATTTTTCATTTTTATAATTTTGTATTATATTGCTTATAAGATTTTTTCCCCTAAAGTTAAAAAACTTTTTTTTACTACAGACAGAATTTTATTTTTAAGATGTTTTTATGTTGTCCATCAAACAAACGTATCGGATTTAAAAGAATTGAGTGAATTGAAAGAAACTGTAGATAAAAAAGCCCAGGACTTAGAACAAATTAATCAGGTATTAAAAAATGGGTTTATAAATTTCAAAAAAATCAAAGTAATATCATATAAAACAACTAAAACTAAATTTTAAACACACAAAAAAGCCCTACTCGAAAGAGTAAGGCTTTTTATTATTGTTGATGAATGTTAAAAGTTGGAGTTTTATCAGGATCGTTTTCGTAGAAATCTCTAGTCATAAAGAACATTCCTGCACATGCTAATATTATCGAAAATATAATCATACAAAACATTATTTTTCTAGATAATAGATATTGATTTCGTTCTTGATAGTTAATTTTTCTCTTTCTTTTTATCAAATTCTCCCAGATAACAATTCCAAAATTTCTAAAAATTTTAAATTTGCCACTTTTTTTCTTAGTTTCTTCAACTAATTCTGTAAAATATACTTTATCGGCGTATTTATTAGATTTTTGAGATGATGAACCAAAAGAAGAAATCTTTTTGATTCCTACGAGTAACGTATTGAGCAACATGTACGTACCAAAAATATATATTGCTCCCAATATTATAACTGCCCCTAGATTTCTGGAATTAGTTAAGTCTGCGTTCCCGAAAACATTCCCTAATAACTGTAAACCACCGAATGTTGCAAAAGTAATAGCTGTAAAAATACCTAAAATAGAGACAAAGTCTGTATATATGCTCTTTCGTATATTTTCCATTTCACCGATTATCTTTTCAGCTTTTTCAGCTGTTTCAAAAGCTTCTTGTGCTTTAGTATTAGCTTTATTTGATTTTTCTATAATTAATCTTTTTTGTATTTGCGCTAATTTGATATGTCTAATTGCATCTGTGCAAAAAGCTGATGCCTCAGGATAACTAGATTCTAGTTGACTTAATTTTTGTTCAGCATTTTGATGTACGCTTTCGAGCTCCGTATCATCAATGTTATTGAAAATTTCATTTGTAATAATGTCATAAGGAACATGAATTTTTTTATCAATAAAAACTTTGACCTTACTTTTTAGCAATGCTTCTTCTTTTTTTGATAACGATCCACTTTGACAAATCAAACCTGCAACAACTTCAGACGGAGAACCTAAGGACGGGGTGATAGCCATTTCATTTGTTCTCCTTTTTTGAATTTATTTCGATAAAATTTAATGGTTTCATTGTCAGAATATGCCATGTTAGGACCCAAATCGTTCCACTGATTTTCTTCATGGCTTTTGTCGACTAAATCAAAAGGATTTATTTTTACTAAAAAGTCAATATATTTGTCTATGAACTTTTTGTTTTCCGTATCTATTTTTAACTCGTTGACGTCAAATTTTTTTTCAACTAATTCTTGGTTTTCATCAAACATAATATGGTTCTCAGGAGCGGGAATTTTTTTCCCACCGTTCATAGAATATTCTGTATAAACAGATCTAACTACCGGACCATAGTCCCATCTTTCAAAAGGTTCATCTACTAATGGTTCATTATCTACGACTAGTTTTTTTGCGTTTAGAAAATACATAATCTTTTGTAGTTGTAGGTTCGATACCATTCCGTAGTCTTTAGCTTTATATATAATGTAATCTGCTACATCCATTGCGTTTGCCATGTAAATACCTCCTTTAAAAGTCAAATATATTTATAAATATATTTATCTTTCATAAATTAGTATGGCAGAGTATTATACTTTAATCAACAGGTTGCTTCAAGTATATTTGCAAAAAATATATATTAATCACAAAACGATATTTAATTTACTCGTGTCGACCCACTGATTAACACCTAGATCAAAATATTTTTTATCTTCTGATTGGTTAATTACAAGGTATAACTCGCCTTGTGGTAACTTCTGAACGCCTGGCATACCTGTTTTTGGTTGTTGTTGTGTATAACAATCATCAGTAATTACTTTAACTGTCATACCTCGATAGTCTCCACCAGTTTTGCCACGGTTAAATTTAATTAGTGCGTCTTTTTGGTCAATTAAACCACCTACTGACAACATACCGTCATCAGTATTGTGAAATGCCCAAGGCGAGCCGAGTGGTAGCACTCTGTCAGTTGGCTTTTTCTTTTCATCATATAAAATTGCACCACCAGGATTTGAAATCCAAGCTACACCCAAGGCATCTACTGCACATTGCCCAGTTAATTTTGTTAAGTCCATATCGTCATTTTCTCCTTTAGCTGCTTTAATCACCTCGTCATAAAATTGTTGAAGAGTCCACCCTTGCATAGCCACGTAGCTTTCAGGGTCGTAGTGATTAACTTCTTTATAAGTTCGACTAAGCTCGGCATGTGTAGTAATTCCATTCAGAACGTTCCAAGTAATCGGAATACCACTATCTTTTGATAATTTTCCAACTAACTGACCAAGCAGTTTTACTTGATCTGGGAATTTATCTTTTGAAACTCTAACCATTTCAATTTGTGAGTAAGCCTTGCTATTAGCGGTTGGACCAGCCCCCCAAACTTGGTAACCATTTTCAAAAGTCTGTACAACCCTTTTGTCATCAACAAAATAATTAACATAAGCATACTGTGTAGCCCAGTTGTTATTTGAGTTAGAAACCTCATTATCAATTGTTGATCTAGCATTGGCTGTTTCGTGTATAACAATGATTTTACTTTCTGATTTGTATCTATCGGGTCCTTGAATGATTCGTTTTTCAATAAACATTACTTATCCTCCTTGATTTCTGCACTCACTGGTTCAGGTGCTCTTTTAGACTCGTCAGGTGTTTCCTGCGGGTCTTTTTTAGTTTGTTGTGGTTCTTCTACATGTTCGGGTTCAACGTCTTTCTTTAACTTGATATCCGTATCAGATAAATCGCCTTTATCTGCATCAGCTTTTAACTTCTCTAGTCGCTCTTTTAAGAAACTAGGAAAAGGCACACCCATAACATCAAGATTTTCAATGATTGAAAGTCCATAAAAAGCAATGTAGAAGCTAGTTAAAGCATATCCGACTACATCGAGATTAAGAACGTCAAAGAACGGATATAAAACCAAAATTAACATCAAAACAGGCACGTTTTTCTTCAGACCTTTAAAACCAGTAGTGGAATCTGCTCCGATTTTTGCGCCTTTAAAAAAAGATTTAAAAAGCCCTGTGAAAATATCGAAAGTCCACACTACTGCGAAAGCCACGAAAAGTGGTTGGTCGACAAGGTGAATAAACGCTTGCCATACCGTTGGTAAAAAATTATCGTAATTCAATTTATAAACTCCTCCAAAATAAAAAAGCTACTTTTCAGTAGCTTCTGTATTGTTTTCTTGTGATTGATCAGTTGTGTAGTCTTGACCAGTTATAGTTTTGAATTCGTCAGCAGTCAAGTAGTCTTTTTCAACTGCGACTTTAACCATGTCTACCGTCCAAAGATTTCTATCATAAAACCCTTTGATTGCTTTGAAATTTGGAAATTTACGCATTTTCAGTACCTCCTTGTGATTGCATTAGTTGGAAACTTAGCTGACTGATGGTGTCGTCCATGTTGTCTACTTTAGTTTTTAGCTCATCTCTTTCTTGTTGAGTTCTTGAGCTATTTGCTTGCGCTTTCCTAAGCTCTTCCTGAGTTCTATCTAAGTCGTCAGATAGTTGTTTAACTCGTGTTTTCACTTGATTAATTTCATCTTCACTTGCGTCTTCCCAAACCATCGTTTGAGTGTTGAATTTGATCGCTCTATCAAGTAACTCTTCAGGTACTTCAACGGTAGTAAGCCCGTGTATTGCTTTAAATTCGGGATTTCCGTTTGTCCACTCTTTCCACACATCACGATTGATGAGTTGAATAGTTCCGTCTTTGTATGTTCGTGTCATAATTTGTTCTGTTTGCATAATTTAGTCTCCTTAATTTTAGTAAGTTGTGATTTTTAAAATTTGCATGTAATTGGAAGATGTTCCAGCCCCGTTACCACTGATTAAAATGCGATTAGCGGTATCGAAAGTAATATTCACATCTTGCGGTATGGTTGTGTTGTAATACTTAAACTGGCCATCACGAGGGTACCTATATTGCAAAGTGACAGTATTTTCTTCAAAGCATTCTTTTTTGGGCACTCTAATAACCACGCTTTTTTCTGACTCATTTTTGGTAATTTCAACGCCTGGTCGAGTAGAAGAACCGAAAGAACTCGTCTGAAAACCGTAACCATATGAATAAAATTGCATACTTAGTTCAACTCCATTTTTTAAGTATGTCAGATTATTTGATAGTTTAAGCGTTTGGTCGATATTTGTGCTGTATTTTTTTTCGCCATTTTCAAAAAGCATTGTTCCATCAGGTAAAGCCACCATGTAACCCATAACTGTGCTAAAAGAGCCATCAACATCGCCTAAAGCAAGACCTTGAATACCACCGCTGTTCATAGCATAAAAAGTTCCTAACTTAGCTGTTTTACTGTCGCTCATCTTTTGAGCTTGGTCTTCGGTCAAAATTTCAAGACTAGATTTACTGTCTGTGTAAGTCTTTGCTTCAGCGACTGCCATGTTTTTAAAAGCTAAATCCTTGTTATCAACTTCTGCTTTCTGATAGTAGCCCGACAAATCAGGTTTGGAGTTTTTTAACCCTCTGATGTCACTTTCAGCAGTCGTTACTCTACCACTTAAGTTATTTAAATCGTTTTGACTAGCTTTGCCATCAACTTTGCCACTTAAAGCGTTTAATTCGCCTTTATCAGCCTTTCCTGAAACTGAATCACTAGCACTTTGTGCCATTGCATAAGCGTCATCAGCTTTACGTTTAACGCTGTCTAAATCAATTCTTTCAATATCAGCACGAATCTCATCAAGCTTTTTGCTGATTGCTGGAACGTCTGAATTTTTAAGCTGGTTGATAGTAGATTGTGTACTATCTAACTGTGATTTTAGCTGTGATTTAAAAGTGGCTAAGTCGTCAGACAGTTGTTTTTTCTGCTGATCAACGGAGGCTTGATACTGGTTAGTTAAACCAGTTATTTTATTGTCATAACTAGCTTTTAATTTTAACCAGTCACTGTCTTTTTCTGCTTTTTTAGCTGACCACTCTGAGTCAATAGACTGCTTTTGTGATGTATAGTCACGTTGTGACTTAGTAAACCAATCATCGATTTCTGATTTCTTAGAATTAAAAACACCTTCCGCACTCGTGATATTTGAGTTGAAGGTGTTTTTTAAGGTATTTAAATTGTCAGTTAGAGTTTTAATATTGCTGTTTACTGATGTTTTTGTGTCTGATAAAAACTTAGCCATATCGCTAGTTAAGTTACTTTTAGTTAAGTCGACTTGATCAGTGGCAGTAGTTACCACATCTATAATTTGTTGTAGTTTCTGTCTACTTTCTTCTACTATAGTTTCCGCAGCAGAAATATAGTCAGATGATTTTTCGTCTTGTCCAGTCCTTGATAAAACTTTAATGGAAAAGTCAGAAGTGGTATCGATTACATTATCGTTGTACTTCAAGATGAAGTGTCCTTTTACTTCACCGGTAGCCTGATAGACTTCGGCTGGCAAAGTGTACTCAAAGTAACCATCTGACTTAGTAAAGTGGTCTTGATTTTCATCAAGCACGATTTTGCCATCAGGCTTAGTTGCTTCAAAGTTTAAGTTGATATTAGCTAGGTCTTTAACACCAATGTTTTTTGATGTTAAAACCACTGGTAAAACAATTCCTTTTTCGCCCTGACGAACAGTCTGCGATTTAGTGTTATAAATCACAGTTTTGTTGCTATCTAAAGGCATTAAATTTAAAGCCATATAATCACTCCTTTATTTTATTTTTGTATGTCACCCATAAAAGGTATTTTTCCGCCATCTAAGTAGAGGTGGCCGTCTGAACCGCTTACACTTAAAACGTGTCCGTTGATTGTGATACTTGTTGACGTGATGGCTACTGACCCCATGCTGTTAGAAACTGATAAACCGTAGTCGGTTGATAACACTGCAAAGTACTGACCACCACTAGACGACACATACACATCACCTGTGATTTGACCACCTCGTATGATTCCACCTTTAATCGTTGTCCCTTCAAGCAAGTTTCCATAAATTTCAGTAGCACGAAAACGCCCGGTATTATCGCCCAAAACGTTGCCACTCCAACTGAATCCAAGAGAATTAATTAGCATTCCATTTGTCGACTGAATCGCTTTTATAGGCGGTAGTCCAGGCACTGGTAAGCCATCAGAACCAATTAGTGTGATGGTGTCTGAATTACGTTGGGTCAGATAATTACTGATTTGTGACTGTGCTCTATCAACATCTTTTTGAATTTTAGCTTGATAGTCATCCACCTTTTTCTGTTGGTCTTTCAAAGCTTTGTCAGACTCTTCTTTTTGCTGGTCCAACTTTTCATCAGTTTCTTTTACTTGTTCTTGTAAGTCTTGATTTTTCTTGGACTGACTACTGATAAAATCTTTGACCACGTCTCCAAAAGTGGCATTTAAAACGCTGTCGTCTAACACATCTTTTTCTAACTTAATCAGCCTTAACTTTTTAGTAAAGTCATACTCTGTACTATATAAAGTCACACGATCAAACACAGACAGTTTGTTAATTTCTTCTTGTGTCAATCGTGGCTGTACTTCAACAGTCACTTTAGGCTTATCAAGTTCTTCACGTTCAAAGTAACCGTAGGAATCTGAAAAGTTATCAAACTTAACAGTTTTACCTCTCCAATACTTAAAAATCTTAAAAGGTTCGTTAGGTATCAGAGGTGGTCCAGCTTTGTAGTCATCGCCACTTGATTTATCATCTTTTTCTTGCTTATAAAGTGGAATCACTTTGTTGATAACTTCATCAAAATTATGTTTAATCCTGATTTCTTCAACATTTTTATCATCACGTAAAATCAAATCTGAATCATGACCACGGTTTTTAAGAAGCGACATTTTATTGAAGCCGTGTTGTAACTCCATTTTGGTTTGACTGAGTATATCTTCAATCAGTTTTCCTAGATTATCATACTCACCATCTATGCTGATAACGGTGTCTACATCTGAGTAAATGCTGAAATTACCTAGACCATCAACCAAAGTCATTGCAGTGGTTAGTATTTGTTGTGGTGTCCCGGTGGCTGTGATTTTGCCACCGTTATTAAAAGGAAACTTCATGTAACGATAGTCGTAAGCCTGGGCAGTCACGTTTATAACTGAGTTAACTTCTTCAACATCAAATATTTCAAAGATATCAGAACCGCACTTAATAAAGTTAGTTTCTTTAAGATACTGGGATAGTGGTGTGTGACTAGGATATTCAAGCTCTAACTCCAGCTTAACGTTTCCGTTCTCTTGGACTTCTTCAACTGTCCTAGCAGATAAAACATCTTTTAAAATCCCTAAACCCTGAGTGTTAAACTCTGCTTCGTCATTCTTATAAATCGCTAAATTCATACTACACCGCCAATCTTACGAACTTCTTAACCACTTCGTAGTGGTCAGCAGAAGTGCTAATATGGTTTTGCCCTTCATTGAAGAAAGGAAAATCAAGTCCAAGTGCTTTACTTGGTGCGGGCTGTCCGTTTTCGTCATAGACCGTACGTTCTTCGGTGTTGATGGTAATTTTACCGTTTACATTTACATACTGATACGACACATTGTTGACAGTCAACGACAGGCTACCATCCCCATACAGAGTTATTGTTGGTTCTGACCTTAAACTCGAAGTGTTAAAAATCGTTTGCTCACCAGTTAAAGTAACTGGATCAAGTGCATCTATAACGAATTTCATCGGATACACTGATAAAGTTAAATCTAGTGTGTAAGCCTTACCAAATGAACGCTTATTTTGAACTGTCACTTTATCCACTACTTTAGCTCTGTAGCTATGCTTGTCATCGAAGTAAGGTATGAACTCAACATAATCAGCGGTGTTAAACCACTCTGATACCTGCTCTAACCTATAGCTTTCAGGCTCACTCAAGAACACTAAACTAAGTGACAAGGTTGAGTTATCGTAAGTATCCTTACTCTGATATACCGTGCCATTCCTACCGCTAACTGTATAAGTATTAGTTCGCCTGATTGGAAAACTACGGTCTGGTCTACTTTGTATCACTAACTCATAATCCAGCGAGTAAACTCCGTTAAAATAAAAAGCTCCGTCTTTCATACTATGCACCTCCTAAACTACGTCTGCGGTTAAGATTTTCAAGCTCGTTTGCCATTACTTGGGCCCACTTTTTAGCTGTGCGACTGTCTAAGTCACCGTAAACAGTTAGGTTAAGGTTGACGTTACCAGCATCTGTATTCTCGGCGATAGCATTTCCTAATTTATTGAAGGTATCATTATTCAAAGGAATAACAGCTTCTGGTCCTGCTTCACCAGCTCCATGAAGTCCACCGGCATCATCTGTAAAAAGTGTAGGTTTATTCAAGATACCACCCTTAGCATGCCAATCAATAGCAAGGCTAGGGATTGAGCCTTTTAGCAAATCCCCAATCTGCCAGCCTGAAGGATTGATACCGAAGTGAGGAAGTGGAATATGAGGCCAACTGATTTTAAAACTAAAGAATCCTTTTATGGCATCAATCACACTTTTAACAATATCTCTTGCTGTTTCAATTGGTCCTTGAATGGCCGATTTAATGCCATTCCAAACACTTTCGGTAGTACTTTTAATCCCATTCCACACGCTAGAAATTGTTGAAGATACACCGTTTATAACGCTTGAAACGGTGCTTGAAATTGTGTTCCAAACTGTCGTAAAGAAACTGCTAATGCCATTCCAAACTGTCTGCCATGTGGTTGATATAACATTGATAGTTGTCGAGATGATAGATTGGATGGTTGCCATGAAAGTAGTTGCAAACGATACAATCCCGTTCAAAACGGTGTTAAAAACAGTTGATATACCATTCCATACAGTTTGCCATGTGGTGGATATCGCATTTATTGTTGTTGAAATTACTGCTGAAATTGTTTCTAAAATCGGTTGCACGAAAGCAACAATTGCATTCCAAATTGTTTGCCACGTTGTTGAGATAAAGTTCATAACATTACTAATAATGGTAGAAACAACATTTATAGCTGCTGAAACAGTGGTAGTAATCCCATTCCAGACTGTTTGAACAATAGGGCCCAATAATCCCCAGATTGCACTCCATATCCCTAAAATCACATTTAAGGTAGTCATTATAATTGTGGCTACTATGGCGATTGCATAAGTTATGATTGTTTGAATAACGTTCCAAACAGCTTGAATTATCGATACTATTGCATTCCAAATATTAGTCCAAATGCTTATACACATCTGTAAGTATGCAATGAATAATTTTCCTATTTCAGTGAAAATTTGTTGAAACCATGTTTTTAAACCATCAAAAAAGCTTTGTATAGACTTGATGAAGTTACTTACACCAGTTGTCATTCCATTCCATAGATTTTCAAACCATTTCCCTAGTCCACTAAAGAAATTTTTGATGTTTCCAACAACTTGTCCAATCCACACACCTAATCCAGCGAAAATTCCTTTAAACCACTCTACAATTGTTCCCCAGTTCATGATTATGGCTATAACTGCAGCAATTGCAGCAACAACAGCTAAAATGGGCCAGCCTACACTGGCTATTACAGGGATTAGTGCTGATAGTTTGCTAATAATGTCAAATTCTTTTATTGCTTTATAGGCGATACTTAAACTTTTAATAGTGGTTATAATACTGGTAATTATTGGTGCCAGTATAGCTAGTGCTGCACCTATAGAACCAACAGCGACTATTGCACTTTGAATACCTTCTGGTAAATTTCTAAACTTTTCTGCCATATCTTTCACAAAAGGTGTTAAAGCCTTGATAAAAGGTAAAACAGCACTAGAAATTGCTTGACCTAATTCAGACAACGCACGTTTTAAGTTTTGACTTTGAACAGCCATTTGTGCTTGTGAAGTACCGTCTAAAGCCCCCATTGTGTTTTTTAAGGTATTAGAAGTATCAGTAGCGCCGCCTTTTAGATCATCGAGTGATAATCTTCCTTGTTTAATTGCGGTAGCTAGACCTGGTCCAGCTTTATTTCCAAAGACTTCAGAAGCAGTAGAAGCAGCTTCAGTTACTGAGGTTGAGTTCTTGATTGCATCGTAAGTCTTTTGTAACCCTGCGTTGAAATCGCCACCGTCTTTAGTTAAGTTTTGTCTAGCTTTTCTAAAACCAGCTAAAACTTCATTACTCTCAACACCTGCTGCACTCCATTTGGCAATCATGCTGATACTACTTTCAACTGATAACCCCAATTCATGGAAGAAAGGAGCAGCACTAGAGACTGCACTTTCTAGTTCCCCAGTTTGGAATGTTCCTTGTTGATATCCGGCAACTAAAGCATCTAGGACTTTACCACTTTCGCTAGCCTTGATATTAAATTTATTCATTACATCGGCCAGGTTATTAGTGGCAGATGCACTATCTTGCCCTGTTGCTTTTGAGTAACTGATGATGCTTTTAGTAACGTTTTCTAATTCTTTGCCTTGCAAGTTAAAACGCTTAGTAACGTTTGAAATTGTGTCAGCAAGCACACCACTATCAGCAATCACCGTTGAACCGTAGATGTTATCAAAAGCCTTTTGCATGTCTTTAGCAGCATCACCGGTTTTACCGGTTTGTTTGATCATACTGTTTGATGCATTTCTAAACTCATCACCGGCAGAAGTAGCTTTGCCTGCCATTTGTTTAGCCATATCGCCAGCTTGTTTTAAGCCATCAGCCACAACCTTCATCTTTTGTGCAAAGGCTGAGCTTTTAATTTTTTGTAAAGCAGAGTTAGAACTGTCGCCCAGACCATCTAATTCTTTTTTTATTTGCTTAATTGAACCACCATCGTTGATACTAGATAAAGCTTTATTAAATCCTGTAAAGTCTTTTTCAGAGTCTGTTACAGCACGTCCAATTTTGTTGATAGAGTCTTTAATTTCGGTCGAACTAGCTTTACCTTCTCTAATTTTCGCAGTCATCTTAGGGCCTAACAGGTCTGAAAAATCATCAACTTTTTTACCTGTTGACTGGAAGAGTGCAGTAAGACGATTAGTCTCTTCCTTTAAGTTTTTCTCTTCATTTTGTGAAGCTTGTAGTTGCCCTTTGTAAGTATTTAACTTACTTTCAGTTGCAATTACTTCACGTTGAAAAGCACGGTACTTATCTTCGCCCAAATCACCAGATTTAAACTGCTTTTCTACTTGAGATTGTGCATCTTTTAAAGTAGAGAGTTTAGAAGAAGTATTACTAATTTGTTGTGAAAGTAACTGTTGCTTTTGTCCCAACAGTTCAGTATTTCCAGGATTGAATCGCAAAAGATTATTTACGTTTCTAAGCTCACCATTAACAGATTTAACGTTTTTTTCGGTCTTACTTAAAGACTGATCTAACTTAGTTGTATCTCCATTAAGTTCAATCGTAATTCCCTTAATATTTCCTGCCATATATCCTCCTTTCTAAAAAGCATCAATATCAGCTTGAGTAGCTTTTCTTTTTGTTTTGCCTGAGTCGTCTTTTTGCTTAACGTACTCAGCCATGTAATCTAAGACTTGTCCTATCTGCATTTCTGAAATTTCGGACAAAGAAAAACCCATTTCTTTTGTGATAAAAAGAAATGAGTCTGTATCAATTAATTCTTTTGATTGGTTTTCAGCTTCGACTTTTTTGTTGTTTTAAAAGTAGCTTCCATAAGTTCTGAAATCGCAGGTGTAACTTCTTCAAGTGGCAAGTCATCATAGTTATCAAGCCAATCTGCTAGTGGTTCGATGTTTTTGTCAGCTCCACGAGCAAAGCACCACAACATTTGATAGATAAGACTTAAATCGATTCGTTCAATCTCTTCCATAGATAATTCAGAAAAATCAGGCTCTTCACCTTCTTTAAAGCTTAAAGATTCAAACATCTTTGCTGTTGCAATTGCATCAGAAAAGAAGTCCTTTCCAAATTCACTTTTGTAAAAAATTACTGTAGCAGCACTCGATCTAAGTCGAATGTCACCACTAGTTGTGTTAATAATTTTTTGCATTAGTTTTTACCTCCTACTTGGTATTTAGGCATTTGGTTAAACCAGTTTTTATAAGTTTCAGATTCTGGGTTTGAGTTCTTCATTTTTGGAATTTTCGTGTAAGGGTCAGGAGCGGCTGTAAAAGTTAGTTCGTTACTTTGAACTTCCGCTTTATCTTCTGTAGTCTTCGAAGATAAAGATGGACGTTTAGCAGTTACGTTGAATAGAACATGTCGAGTGGCGTTAGCATCACCTTCAATTTGGAAAGTCATTCCAAAAGGCTTACTTTGTGCATCTGAAAATTCAACTTGGTTACCATCTGCATCCACTTTCTCGCCTAAAACCCTTAATCTAAATTCATCGGTAACATTGGCAATTGTTAATTTCCCACTGTATCCGTTATTTGTTGTCATATTGTGGAATAACAAGTTATCAGCATAAAAAGGAGTTGAATCTCCTTCTGGATCAAGCGAAAGCTCAACAGCACCAGGTAACGCAAAAGGTGTTTCATAGTTTAATTTAGTTCCGTCATCGCTAAGTAACGCAATTTGTACGTTACTTAGACCAAAACTTACTTTGTTTTGTGTCATAGTTAGTCTCCTTTAAATTGAGTAAATTTTTTCAAAAAATCTTTCTTCAGGAATCCACATATCTTCAGACACAGAAAAAGCGATACTGTTATTTGTCAGCACCGCTTCAATCTGTTCTTCAAGTTCTGGATTCTTTTCATCAAAGTAAAATTCAATGTGGTAGTTATGGGATTTAGAATAATTAACGTTATCAGCGATAAAATCACTGCGTGTATCTTCTAAAACCACTAAATAAGGTGGTTGAGGAACCTCTGTGTCGTCATCAGTACCACCTAAACTACCGTAAGCGACTGGTAGGCCAGTCTGTTTTAAAGTGTTGATTAGTGTTTTAAGTTCCAATATTTCTAATCTCTCTTTCAAAATTATCGTTAGCTAACTTTTCTGCTTTAGCAATGTGTGGCAAAGCTTTTGTTCTGCCGCCACTCCGTTTTTGGTGACCATATTCTAGTAAATGGGTAAGTGTGTAGAATTTCTTATTATTAACGATGATTGCCTTACCACGTTTTGTTTTAGTCCAACTCTTAGCATACTTACCTGTATGCTTAGGTGAATTGTTTTTAAGATAATCAACAGCTTTATCCGCCGATTCCTCAGTAGCAGTAGAAATAGTAGTTTTAACTTCATTTGAAAAACCGTTTAAAATCTGACTAATTTGTTCTTCTAAATTCATTAGTTAACCACCTTTCTTTCTACATACAGTTCTAGTTCATCGTCTGAACGTTGAAACTGGCGAACCACTGTATAGCGTTTTCCTTCATATATAACGATTGTTTCATCGTCATACTCAAAAGGATGAATGATAAAAAGAAAAGCAGGTCTGATGCCTGCCTGTGCTGCTTGATAAAATTCATTACGCATCATGTCTTTTTTATTAGCTTGGATTGTCGACAACGTTTCAGCAGCCTTACGGTTACCGTAGTCATCAGTTTTATGTGTCTGCTTAACTAAAATTAAGTCATCAGCCCAATCAAGCATTTTCATCACCATAAGTCTTAATCATTAAGTTACGCATACGGTACTCTAAGAAACGTGGCATAACACCTTCGCCACGATTTCTAAACTGCCATGCTGTGTAATCAATCAAGAAGGAATCAGCCTCGGAAGTATTAAATTTAATACCTTTACCCTTAGTTAGTTCTTCCTGAGTGGAATCTAAAACAAATTGCAAGTAGGCATCACGTTTATCAGTCGTGATACCTAAGTTAGCTTTTAAAAGTTGTAGTTGGTTCAATTAGATCAACTCCTTACTTTTTAGTTGTAGAATCTTGGTCCTTTTTAGAGTCAACAACTGTGTAATCTGCTGTATAACCTGTATTAGGGATTGATTTAATTTGAATCATTTTACCTGCATCTTCATCAGTCACTTTAATGTCTGAACGAATGGCAACACCAATATTTTTTGCAAAACGCTGTGGTGTGTCCCAACCAAGTGATACTTCAGCTCTATCAAAAAGAGTGGTATAACTACGTAGACTACCAACAAATCCTGCACCTTTGCCCAATAAATTATCACTAATCTTAACGATTGGAACACCGTCTACAGCTTTACCGGATGGAGCTTGAGGGTCTTTTTCTAACAAGTAATTACCGTTTTTGTCTTTTAATTTATTTAGAAAGTTAAACGCACTTTTAGTTAAGTAAATTTTTACTTCTGGATATGCTGGATCTAAGTCATCAATGACATCTTTGATTGCATCGAGGTCTTCTACTTCTTTAACTTCAGATTTTTTAATTGCTTGACCAATCATAGCGTTTTTAGTGTTTACTACACGTTGACTAACATGTTTTTGTAAAAAGTTTTCTAGTTGGTAAACGTCTTGCATTGCTTCAAAAGAGTACATGATAGAACCAGAACGTGTAGTCACATTCCACTTAATTGTTTTGTAAGCTTGAGTGTCAAGTTCTGGATGAGTGTCAAGCTCTTCTTTTTCATAAAGTCTATCAGTAGCGTTCTTTTGTACAAAATATTGACCACCTGACATTGGTACGTTTTCAACATTTACATATTGGGACAAGTCGTAAGATGTTTCAACAGCAGGGTTTAAGCTATATTGGATATCTTTAGGGATTAAAGCACCAAAATTTTCGCTATCAGTTTTGATACCTGATTTGTCTTCACCACGAGAGTGAATGAATTTCATTAAACCACGTAGTTGTTTTTCTTTTTCATTACCTGAACGGACTTCTTTAAAATTTTCTGTTGTTGACATAGTATCTTCCTCTTTTCTTTCTTGGGTAGTAGATCCAGAAGCATTACGTACTTCTTCCTCTAAATTTGCAACAGCACTTTCCAACTCTGTAACTTCACTTCTAAGTGATGTTTTAACTGCTTCAAGTTCATCTGATTCTTTAGAAATAGCATCTAACTCTTCATCAGTTTTAACTGCTGCAGCTCTTGTTTCAATTTCTTTTTCAGATTTTTTAAGCTCTTTTAAAGCACTACGTTTTTCTTCAAGAGCTTTATTTTTTAAATTTAGTCGTTGATTTAAAATAATTGGACTAGGCATGTGATTTCTCCTTTAATTGATTTAAAAGTTTATTTTTACGTGCTTCAAATTGACGTTGTTTAAAGCTTTCAACGTCTTTGCTACGAGCACTAATCTCAGTTGATGGATAAGCTGGGAAAGCAACCACACTAACTTCAAAAAGCTCAATGTCAGTCAGCGTTGAAATGGTGCTATTACCATTTGACGTGTAATCTTCATCGTTGATGTAGAAACCAAAACTGGCTTGTGACACATCGCCACGTTTGATTTTTGAGTAAATAGAAAGAGCTTCGGAGTCATCTTCGTTTACAACGATTTTGCCCCAAAGCCCTTTTGAATCTTTAGTTAAAGTAAGCGTTCCTGACTTAGTACGACCAAGCACTTTTGAAGTGTCATGATCATACAAAGCTCTAACATCTTGATTGTTGATATTGTCTGAAATTGCATCTGGCGAAACTTTTTCATAGAAGTCACCAAAAAGATTAGTTAATTCATCAAAGACCACAAAGTAACCTTCAATGACTTTCTCACCATTATCAGTTTCGGCAGTTCTGAATTTTGCATTATCAACTAAGCTAGTTCTTTTCTTGATTGTCATTTGTATCACCACCTTTCAATTTAGATTGGTCACCCAGTGCAGAGCTTGGAATGTAGTTTTCAAGTGTGATTAGTTCTTCCATATCTTCACGAGGCTCAAGACCTACCCAGCCACGTAGCTCGTTACGTGACATGGCGGTTCTATCAACCATCTCTTTACCTGAGTTAATCAGTTCTGAAATGTCGTAGGAGTAAAGGCTTCTTGGATTGAATTGGAAGTATAAATCCGGACTGTATAAGATATCTTTAGTCAGCGTTTGGGCTATCATCTGCCCGATTGATGCAATCTTTGTGTTAACAAAGTTATTGAATTGTTGTTTATCGAAGTTCCCTACGCTAAGTAAAAAAGGTGGTATGCCAAAAGCAGCGGCAATGGTGCGATTATCTAGTTCAACCGACTCATTCAAAGCAATATCTTTTAAAGAAAGTGGTTTAACTTGTTCAACCCCCATTCCTGCTGGAATTACCCACGGAGCTAACCCGTTAGCGGAAATAGTGTAACTATCGACCACTTTTTGTCTTGCTTCTTTACTTTTTAACGACTGGTCTTCAGCATCAACTTTTACAATTAAGTTCGGCATATATTTGCCACGCATGAATGTAGATTTGGTCTGTGCCGCTTGAGCTAAATTAGTAATGATAGGTTGCAACACATCACGAACAGAAGTGCCTATCTGCGGTACTGATGGGTCAGGATTAATTAAAAAATGAACTAATTGATCACTACTTAAATCTTCGTTTTTGTAGTTAATCACTAGTTCATTTGTATCTTCGCTGTATTTATAAATTACCCGTGACATATCGAGTGGTTGTAGCTCTGTTAGGTAATCAGAACCGGGTTGCACCACTATTCGAGCAATGGAATTGCCATCGCCATATAAGAAAAGGTCACGTACAATCTTTGTAATCCAACTCTTACGTGTCATGTTTTTTGCTGGACTAATATCGATCAACTTAGAAAGTCCATTGTTAACCCTTAAAGCACCTTTGTCCGTTGACTGCATCAGATGGATTGACATATTACTTACTAGGTCAGCCACCACATCTACTGCAGCTCGAACTTGAGGGTTATCCGCAAGCGTAGCGTGTGTGTTGTCACTTAGTAGTGTTTGAAAGTCAGTCATAGAAACTGTTCTATAAACCTGATTGACTGAACTTCTTTTTTCAGCCTTTTTAAAAGGATTCCACATTATTTTCACCTCCTTTAACCGAAGAAATCACTTGTATCAACTCTTAATTTAATATCTTTTAACATTTGAACAGCTCCGAAGACTGAAGCATCGAATAAATCGATACGATGATGACCACCATCTCCATCAATTTTTTCATATTGAATTGCATCGTCTACTTTTTCAATTGCTTTCACGTTAGCCACGTTGTACTCATAGGCTTCTGAGTGTAAGTAGTAGAACTGCTTGTTCTTAACTTTCATCTCAATTCTTCTAAACCCTTCACTCTTAACGTAGTAAAGCTGTGGCTGGTCAACCATCTTGAAGTAGTGTTGCTTCATCTTAATAAAGAACTCACGACCAAACTTTTTATCAAATCCAACACGCTTGATTTTGAAACCTTTATCACGCATGTCGATAAACCACTGTACAATGTCGTCATATAAAACCGTCGGTGTATTAGACATGGTTAAAAATCCGTCATCTTCCCAACCAAAAAGAGGAATACCATCTTCATCTGCCTTTTTATGGGCATTGGCTCGTGGGAAGAAAGCATGAGTAATTACGATATCA
>NZ_JAWMWG010000005.1:0-82730 GCF_037546065.1 Holzapfeliella saturejae | reverse complement strand
TGCGGATGTTGAATTTTGTAATAAACTAGATAACACTTAAAAGCTCCTTTTGTGAATTGAGTAAGTGATGTTGATAAACATAAGCGTATTTTGAAAATTTACCTTTGGTAATGCCGTGTTTCGTCAATAATTGACTGAACCAAAGTGGATAAGCTCCCATAGCTTTTACTTCCATTAGCACGTCAAAGTGGTTAGTTACACGATTACCGTAAGTCCCATACTCGAGATCAAGGTTGGTATCTCGAAAACGGATGTTTTGATCGAAAGTGACCCGGAAATCAGGTTGTTCGTGACAGAAGTAAGAAAGACGGTCATACATAATGGCTACTCGAGGGTAAAGCCTTGAATTTGAATTGAATAACCAATTAATTTCACGTGCAATTTGTGGGTGGGTGACATAATTTAAGTCAAGCTTACGATTTAACTTGAATAATTGGTAATCATTATAGGAAAGTGTGAGCCGTCTTTTGTAGACAATGCCTCGAACTTTCTTTTTGATTTCCAAGAAAAATTGACCATTAGAATCAAACTGTCCGTATTGTCTGATTCTGAATTTTTCTTTGTAGTCAGGTTTTTGCATGGAATGATTAATAAACTTAAAGTCGTCGGTATCATAATAAATAGAAGAAATGGTGTGTTCTCCGAATTGATCAAGCGACATGTGGTGTTCTAAGTCTGCTTTAAAAGCTCTGAATTGTTTAGTTGAGAGTAAATATTTATTTTCTTTTCGTTCAAAGACGTGTTTTAATTTCATTAAGTAAACCTCCTGTTTTTTGCTGATGAGGTTATATTACGGGCTGAACCTTAAACGGACCTTAAACTCAAAAATTAAGTTTGATTTAGGGTAAAAAAGCTATTATTAACTCAAACAAAATAAAGGAGACGATTAAAATGATTAAACTGTTAATTGTTGAAGATGAAAAAAACTTAGCACAAAATATTGAAAGAATTGTAAGTGATATTGCCCAGACAACGGTAGTTTACGATGGGGCTGAGGGATTATTTGAAGCGGAGTCTGGTATTTATGATTTGATTATTTTGGATTTAATGCTACCTGAAATGAATGGTTATGAAGTTCTAGCTAAACTGCGTCAAACCAGACAAACACCTGTCTTAATTTTGACAGCAAAAGACGGTCTTGAAGATAAAGTTGAAGGTTTTCAAAAAGGAGCCGATGATTATTTAACTAAACCTTTTCATCGAGAAGAATTATTGATGCGGGTTAAAGCACTACTTAAGCGTTCATTAGGTGTTTTTGATGAGGAAACAATCAGTTATGGTGATTTACGCTGTTTACTCAACAACAAGCAAGTTTACTTTCAACAAGAAGAGCTACCCATTCAAGGTAAAGAGTTTGAATTACTGGTTTACCTCATCCAAAACCAGGATATTATTTTGACTAAGGAACAAATTTTTGATCGGATATGGGGCTTTGACTCAGAAACAACGCTAACAGTTGTCGAGGTTTATATGAGTAGATTACGTAAACACTTGGCACCCACGAATTTTCAGCAAAATATTCAGACATTGCGAAATGTTGGGTATATTATGAAAGGAAGTAATTAATGAACACTGATTTAACCAAAAGACAACGATTACGTTTTTTCTTGATTAATTGTAGTGCGTTTGCGATTATCTTTTTGTTATTGGGTGTGATCACCATCACTTTATTGAATCAGTCGGCATATAGTCAGACTGATGAATCGCTAGTCCGCATGAGTCGTGATACAAAAACCATTGATTTAGAAATTAAGCGTTATGAACAAAAAAATCCCTTCCTATTTCAAAGGAGTGGGGATAATCAACCGATGAACAATCGATTTAATACACAAATTATTTTGTGGTCTAAAGATGGTCAAATTTTAAATAAGGATTCATTGGGTGCTAAGTTCACCCCGATTAATGATTTGACTTTAAATACCGAACATATCGATAAAGTTCATGCTTTTTCATTGAAGAATCAAGATTCAGAAACGTTGAACTTTCATAGTTACTTGATTAAAGCAAGTAGTTTGGATAATCAAGTAGCCTATGTTCAATTTATTACGAATACTAACCCAATTCAGTCTTCTCTTGAAAATTTCAAAATGATATTGATTATTGGATTAATCGTGTTTTGGTTATTATCAATTGGATTAAGTTATTATTTATCTAAATACAATATGAAGCCGGTTTTAAAATCGTGGCGTAAGCAACAAGAGTTTGTTGAAAATGCTTCGCACGAATTACGAACCCCGTTGACTATCATTCAAAACAATCTAGAATATTTATTTACAAAGCCAAATGATAAAGTGATTGACCAAGCTGATTCAATTGCACAGTCACTTAATGAAGCTCGCAGGTTGAAATCATTAACTTCTGATTTATTAACGTTAGCTCGAAGTGACACAAATGAGTTAACTTTATTTAAAGAGCCAACGACAACTCATGAATTTATTACTAAATTGACTCAACCATTTATTGAGATGGCAGAATTAGGAGATAAATCCTTTTATGTTTTGAGTAATGAAGAGTTAATGGTTAATTTTGATGTAAAAAAAATACATCAAGTTATCGTTATTTTGTTAGATAATGCTTTGAAGTACACGAAAGCTGGCGACAGCATTACAGTTTCTTCTATAAAACAAGGCAATTTTTGGCAGCTGACTATTCAAAATACAGGCCCTTCAATTGATCCAGAGAATCTTCCTTATTTATTTGATCGTTTTTATCGTCAAGATGATGCACGTTCAAAAGAAACAGGTGGTTATGGGTTAGGATTAGCGATAGCACAGCAAATTGTAAAAGATCATGCTGGGAGCATTAAAGTCGAAAATATAAAACCACAAGGTGTTAAATTTAGCGTCAAAATACCCCTTGATTAGCATTTTTTAATCAGTAGACTTTCGTAATGCGTATTGTAGGGTATATAATAGCTAAGATACTTAGCCAAATTACAGAGTAATAGCTGCTAATATTTGACTATGTAATCTTACTAACTAATTAGGAGTGATAACATGTCAGAATTATTTCAACATGGAACTTTAGCACTTTTAGTTCCAGGTCTATTAGAGGGTACCATGTCTATTCAAGATGTTTTAAAACACGGGGACACCGGAATTGGAACAGGTCAAGGATTAGATGGCGAATTGATTGTCCTAGATGGTACAGCTTATCAAGTTAATGGTGAAGGAAAAGTAACAGTAGTGAATGATACTGATTTCAAATTACCATTTTGTGATGTTCATTTTGCTAATTTTAAGCTATTGAAAGCTGCCAAAAATTTAAAAATGACTGATGTTGAAAAAACAGTTTTTGAAGATGTCGATTACCGAAATGTTTTCTTTGGTGTTAAAATTACCGGTAATTTTTCAAAAGTTAAGGCGCGTTCAGTTAATAAACAAGATAAGCCTTATCCATCATTAACACAAACAGCAGACCAACAATCTGTGTTTAATCACGAAGATATTAACGGTACAATTATTGGTTATTATTCACCTCATATCTTTAATGGCCCAGCAGTCGGAGGATTCCACTTACACTTTATTTCAGAAGATAAAACAGTGGGAGGCCACCTACTAGACTTTGAACTAGCAGATGGTGAGATTTCACTTCAACCTTTCGAAACATTGAATCAACACTTTCCTGTAGACAATCAAGAATTCATGTCACATGATTTTGAGAAAGATGATATTGCTTCAGCTATTGATTACGCAGAAAAATAAAAAAAGAAAGTAACTTATCTTATTTGATAAGTTACTTTTTTATTTAATTTTTTTTTAATAAAAAACAACCTATATCATTGACATACTCCTCTTAAAATGATAAAAATATTAAAAAGAAAACAAAAGAGGGAGATATTAGTATGACAAGAGTAAACGCAAAGGATATTGATTTTAATAATTTAGGATTCGACTATATGGACTTACCTTATCGCTATATTGCCAGATATCGTAACGGCCAATGGGAAAAAGGGGAATTAAGTGACGACAGTGACTTACATGTAAGCGAAGGGTCAACTGCCTTACACTACGGTCAGTCAGCATTTGAAGGCTTAAAAGCTTACCGTACACCAGAAGGCAAAGTGCAGTTATTTCGACCAGATCAAAATGCTAAAAGACTCATCGCATCTTGTAACCGTTTATTGATGCCAGAATTTCCTGAGGAAGATTTTATTGAGGCAGCTAAAGAAGTTGTTAAAGCAAACTTAGACTTTGTACCACCACATGAATCAGGTGGAACACTTTATTTAAGACCAATTATGATGGGAGTCGGCGGACAGTTAGGGGTTCATCCAGCTAAAGAATACATTTTTACTATCTTTGCTTCTCCTGTAGGAGATTACTTCAAAGGCGGTATGACACCAACTAGTTTTGTGACCTCTGATTATGATCGTGCTGCACATCAAGGAACCGGTAAAAGCAAAGTTGGGGGTAACTACGCGGCCAGTTTACTACCAGGTGAACAAGCTAAAAAAGACGGCTATTCTGATGTTGTTTACCTTGACCCATTAACTCATCAAAATATTGAAGAAGTAGGGGCTGCTAATTTCTTTGGTATTACCAAAGATAATGAGTTCAAAACGCCATTATCTCCTTCTATTTTGCCAAGTATCACCAAGTATTCATTACTTTGGTTAGCAGAACATCGTTTAGGATTAAAAGTTTCAGAGTGCGATATTCCTGTTGATGACCTTGACCAATTTAAAGAAGCTGGAGCTTGTGGAACTGCTGCTGTTATTTCACCAATTGGTTCTTTAACTCACCATGATAAAAAGCATGTTTTTTACAGTGAAACAGAAGTAGGGCCTCTAACTACTCAATTATTTGATACTCTAAAAGGTATCCAATTTGGAACGGTTGAAGCTCCTGAAGGTTGGATTGTACCCGTTGACTAATCAATTACAATAGAAAGTAGCTGGACAAATGATTACACCTCAAAAATTATCGCCAGGAGATGAAATTCGGATTATTACACCTAGCAGTTCCTGGGCGAGAGTCGGCGGATTTGAAGCTAATTTAAAGTCTAAAGAAAAACTAGAATCATGGGGTTTGAAAGTCACTTTTGGTCGGCATATTGAAACTTCAGATATTCAAGATTCGCTTCCTATTCAAGATCGTGTTGATGATATTCATGAAGCATTTGCTGATCCCAATATTAAAGCAATTTTGTCATTAATCGGTGGATTTACTTCTAATGAATTACTGCCATATCTAGATTATGAACTAATTCGTAACAATCCTAAAATCATCTGTGGTTTTTCAGACTTTACCGCTTTAGCCAATGCAATTACAGCTAAAACGGGATTAGTCACTTATTATGGTCCTGCTTATGTCACATTAAAAATGTCAGATGAACAAGGACAATATCAAGATGATTGTTTCAAAAAGGTCTTGTTTGGTTCAGAAGCAACAAAATTAGTAGCTTCAAAAACATGGTCGAGTGATGCATGGTATGATCCTACAGCTTCTAGAAACTACCATGATAATCAATGGCAAGTTTATTCTGAAGGACACATTAAAGGTCAAACCGTGGGTGGTAATTTAGATACCTTTAATTTACTAGCTGGTACACCTTATCAGCCTGAGCTGGACGATAAGGTTTGGTTCTTTGAATTTTCCGAAGAAATGCATGGTATTGAATTATCAAGGTACCTAGCTCAGTTACTTCAAATTAGTCAAAAACCTAAAGCTTTGTTGCTGGGGCGTTTTCCAAAAGAAAATAAAATGACTAAAGAATTGTTACATTATATTTTAGATAAGTTCCCTATTTTTAAACAACTACCAGTTATTTACGATGTTAACTTTGGTCACGCCCAACCTATTTTAACCTTGCCCTTAGGCGGTTTAGTCGAGATTGAGACTAAAACAAAATCTATTACAACTTTATGATTTTATAAATTTATAACCACTATTCTTTTTGAATAGTGGTTTTTTATATTGTTTATTTAAGTTGACATTTTAGTCGTTAGGTTTTATGGTTAGTTACATGAGTAATTAACCAAAGAAGTAGAGGTGACCTTAATGGAGTTTAGTTTCACAGATTCACAACCTCTTTTTAAACAGGTCGCAGAACAGATTGAAACAGCTATTTTGAATGGTTCGTTTGCAGAAGGTGATCAAGTTCCTTCTACAACTGAAATTTCAAAACGCTACCAATTAAATCCAGCTACCGTCTTGAAAGGAGTCAATCTGCTCGTATCAAAACAATTGATTGAAAAGAAAAGGGGAATTGGTATGTTTGTTTCATCAGGAGCACGAGAGCGTCTCAGAGAAGAGTACAGTAAAGCTTTTTTGAATAATCATGTTAGCCAGTTAATTGAAGAAGCAAAGAATTTGGGAATTACATCAGATAAATTAATTGAAATGATTGAGAAAGGATACGAATAAGTTATGAGTTTAAAAATAAAACACTTGAGCAAGAGTTTTGGTACAACAGAATCATTAAAAAATGTGAGTTTAACATTTGAACCGCAGACTATTTACGGTCTATTAGGACGTAATGGAGCAGGTAAGAGTACGTTGATGAGTATTTTAAACAACCGTATTATTCCAAATGATAATTCAGAAACTAAAGTGACTTTAGATGATGAACCGCTGCTTGAAAATGATAAGCAATTGAGTCGATTATTCTTAATGAGTGAGGTTAACCTTTACCCTAACAATATGCGAGTTAAAACCATTTTTAAATGGACTGAGCGTTTCTTTGGCGACTTTGATTGGGATTTAGCTCAACGTATGACTGATCACTTTAACTTAAACACCAAAAAACGTTTGCAGAGCTTATCTACTGGTTATCGTACTATTGCTAAAATCATCATTGCATTATGTACACCTTCTGATTATGTCTTTTTAGATGAACCGGTTTTAGGAATGGATGCCGCAAATCGTAAATTATTCTACAGTTTCATCATTGAAGCTTATGAAAAAAGACCGCGAACATTTGTGATTTCAACGCATATCATTGACGAAATTGCTTCACTAATTGAAACAGCGATTGTCATTAATAATGGCGAGATTATTTCTCAAATTGATATAGACGAGTTGCAGATGAAAGGAAAAGTGGTCTCAGGACCACAAGAAGACGCTACAATTTACACGGCTAACTTGAATGTAATTGGTGCAGATTACTTGGGGGGATCTGCTGACATCTATACTATCGGTGATTTACCTAAGCCAGTACCTGCCAACTTAACTGTTAGTGGTATGACTCTGCAAAATTACTTCGTTCAATTAACAACAAGAGATACCGACAAGTTGAACTAAACAACAAGAGGAGGTCAGTTATATGAAAAATAAAGCTTATCAAAAATATTATCGCTCCTCGTTGTATTTTTTCCTTTATGGTGCCATTTTATTAGTCATCATATTATTAAACATGCCTTTTAAGGGGTTCATACTCAACAATCCAATTACTTATTGTTATTTTTTGTTTTTCTTTATGATGGAATTACCAGTAATGATGAATTTTGGCATTAGCAATCAAATGACAAGGCATCAAATAGCCAAAAATCAACTAAAGCAAGTCTCGATAATTCATTTGATTTTGACAGCGTGTTTACCACTCACTTTATTTTTATTTGGATCACCATTTAAATTGAATTTATTATATATGGCGAGTTTCTTTATTTTCTTAACTTTTAGTAAATTAACGAGTTATGTTTTGATTTTGATTATTAGTTTAATACAAGACACTAATATTAAGTTGATTTTGATAGCAGGTGTTTTATTTGGTGGAAGTACTATTGGTGGTTTTATGGCATGGTGGCAATTAGGAGATGCTACCTTATCATTAGCCATGCAAAGTTTAATGGCATTGGGGTTAAGTGCAGCAACTGTAGTTTTGCTGGGACTTTATCTTTATTTAATGCAACATGTATCAGTTTACACAAAGCTACAAAAGTAATATAAAAGGGGAATTTATAAATGATAGCGACTATTTTTAAACAAAAATCACTAAAAAAATCAGTTTTGGGGTTTATGATTAGTTTTTTGGTGGAGCTAGGTTGGTATAGTTTCGCAAATTCTAGCTCGGTCGACTTATCAATTAGTTTTGTTATTTTGGCTGGATTAATGGGATTAGAATTAGAAAGTATTATCACAAATTTAAATAAAAAAAGTTACATCAAGGGGTTGATGTTAACAACGATCATATCTGGAGGATTATTGACGTTGTTGGGATATGTCTTTAAGTTATGTCTCACATCGAACGTCACATTATTTGGTTTTTATCACTTGTCAGTGTTCAGCACATCATATTGGGGATTGTTCTTATTAAGTCTGAGTGCTTTTAATTTTGCCTCATTAATCTGGCTACTTATTCAGCGTCGTAGCTTCACATTAATCATAGTGCCATTCTTGTTTATAATTTCTGAGTTATTAGTTCCTTATCTCTTCCTATTTCATTTAGCAGGGAGTGTACAGTTGATTGTTTTTGGGGTGTATCAACTGGCAGTCATTTCAATTGAGTTACTTGAATTAAACTATTATCTAAAAACAACACTTTTTGGTTCTCAAATAATTTCAAAAAGCTGTGAAAGGAGCTATCTAGTATGAAAATAAGTCTAAATCAGCTGTATGCTTATAATCGTCCTTTTATAATCGGAACATTTATTTGGCTATTTGCATACAGTAACTATTCGATATCAGCAACATCATTTCTATGGATATTTCTGGTATACATCATGAATTTTTACTATGGCATTAACTTCTTTTCGTTAAATTATAATATCAGTCGAAAAACTTGTTTTAATACGATGTTGTTAAGTACTTTGTTAATGACAGTATTTAATGTTGCACTTGTCTTTTGCTTAAACCACTTTACCTCGATTTCAATTAATATTTATGGATTTCGTGTGACGAATCAATTATTATCGTTATCGATTTTTGGATTTATTATCGCTTTGTTAGTCTTACATATGCTTATTTTCTATTATACTAATAATCAAAAATCTTATTTAAGTTATATCATTGCCGGACTACTTATATTTTTTGAACTCATTTTTGTAGTGGTAGGCTTAGTTTTTGGAATAACAAATCAAACATTTCCTGAAGAGGGGCTATTATTACTGTTAGTATTATGGTTTGTTTTATTAGCTGGAATATTTAGATATTTTATTCTGAGAATTGATATTTCAAAAAAGAAAAGTTGGCGGTCATGATGAAAAAAAATCAGATGATTTACTACAGTGAGTATTTTATTGTTGCAATGATTGTGTTAATTGTAGCTTCATTTTTTAATATTAATAGGAGTACAGAATGGGTAATAGGATTACTTATGGTAGCTTCCTTATATTTAAATCGACAATCCCCCTATTCATTGGGATTTAACCAAAGCAGGAAAACCTTTTTAAAATTAGTGATTTTTGAATCAGTATTAATGGCAATAGTCAGTATAATGGTCGTTGCTGTGATTAATTTATATAACCCAAACAGAATTTTTCTATTTAATTTAAAAATTGATAACCAATTACCTTTATTAATATTTTGGGGATTAACAGTTGCCACAATTATCGTCATCAGTTTTAGTCTGGCATTACAGCGTTATGATCAGCGAATTATGGCACAAATTGTTTTAACTGTCTTTCTCTTAATTTTACCTTTAGTGGCAAATAATAGTGAAATTACTCCTTATGGAGGGTTCGTAAAGCAAGTTATCAATGATGCTATTCTTCTAATTTTTTATATCATTCAAATTAGAATTTTCAATTATTATTTAAAACTAGCGAACTTGTACAAAGATCCCGACAGTAAGTGGCATTCATATCAGTAAGGAGGAATTAGACGTGCTAAATTCTTTAAAAAATAGTTTTTGGTATAGCAGAAATATAACATTATTAGCCATTTTCGTCGTGCTTTTTGTAGGATTGTCTAGCAATTTAAATATAGGATTTATGCTATTTTTAAGTTTTACATTTTCTCAAACAGTTATTAATTCTTCCCTAGCTACAATGAATTATAATCAGTCAAGAAAGTCCCATGTTCTTTTTGTGATGAGTTATCCTATTATATTTGCTGTTATTATGACTGCGTTGATTAAGTTATATAGTTTAATTTTCCCGGTTTCAATCAGACTATTTCAGCTACATTTATCATTACAGCTGAGTGGTTTGACTATTTTAGCCTTAGCTATTGCAATTACTGTAACAGCCATATTAGCTTTAAGTGGTCTTTGTCCGGAAGCAATGATCTTGACGATTATTTTAGCTTTTTCATATGGTTTATTCATCACACTATTAGTTTCAATCTTTGGAGTAAAAAGCGAATTTATAATTGCAGCATTATTTACAGCTTGGTATTGTACACAACTATTAGTCTTCATTTACTACGCTAGACAAACCAAAAATTACGACACAATATTTAAGGATGAGAAACAGTATGGAAACCATTAAAAACTATTTATTATATAGTTCAAGGCAACTTTTGATTGTAACTATAGCTGTTATGGCTTTATTTCTTGGACCATTTATGTCTTTTTTGTTAAATGAAAATGGTCCCAAAACTATTGAAATGGCATCAGGTATATTCTATTTGATTAGTGGGTTTACTCTCACAAATATAGATTTAGCGATTATGTTTAATTATTCCAGAAGAAAAATCATTAAAGTGCAAACAATTACTGCTATTGTGACAAGTATTTTGGCATTTACGTTAACCATTATATTTTCTCAACTAATTGGCAGACAACTACTTTTATTTCAATATGAAGTTTCAAGTTTACTAGACTACTTTAACTTATTCATTATTATGTTATCGGTATCCTTGATAAGTACCATCACTTTTTTACTATCAAAATTATCAAGCAGCGTGTTAATGGCGTGGATAAAGTTACTCAGTATGATCACAATCATATGGGTTTATTCAATTGTTTTGATGTTGTTCTATCAATATTTTGTATTAAACCAACCCTTGATATTATCGATACTTATGATTTTAATACCCACTATAATTGTCAACACACTCGCTTATCTAGGATTCAAAAAAATAATTTATCGTTCTGATTTATGCAATCGCTTGCAATATTGATTACAAAATAAAAAATGGAGGAGTTAATGAAAAAATTAACAGCTACTTTCAATCGTATGTTCTTTTTGCAACTGGTACCAGCCTATGTGGGTGCCGTTTTGCTTGAAATTGTTATTAGGGTTCTAAACCAGAGTAAATCTGAGACAATTTATCTAGAATTGGGATTCTTTGCGACTATTTTTATCTTGGCACGCCAGTTCGGATTTTTAGTTAATGTCAATACTAAACGCCAAGACTATCCGAAATTGTATCTTGGATACGCTATTGGTTTAGGGGTAATAAACACGATTATCAGTTTAATCGTTTCGACTATTACCCCTTATAAATTATTATTTTTACAACAATATATACTTTTAAATAGTTGGAGCAGCTATCTATTTATTTTCTTATTAACTATAGCGTTGACTCTGGTTATCGCCTTACTCATTATGTTATATCAAGCCAGGTCAGGTATGATTTTTCTCACAGTGATAGCAACAATCATTGTTCATCCAATGTTGTTACCAGAGATTGTCAAATCAGCAGGGTTAGTTGTCGCTGATGTCATCGTTACTGGTTTAATTATGTTATTAATCAGTATGATTAATAACTATAGTCGTCAAGTCGATTTGAAGTCTTAAAGAAAAAGAGGTGATTAATAATGAAAAAAATTTTAACGATTAGTCAACTACCAGCTGTGTCTTTGTTTGGAGGAATAACAGGATTAACAGCTATCGAGTTATTACTACAACAGAGTAATATTGATATAGCGAGTTTGTTTGCAGTAATTATATTTATTAGCTACCCACTACTTGATTTTGCCGTAAGCTGTAATGTGTCACGTCGACAACTGGTAAAGATTTCGGTGAAGTCAGTATTGTTAACGTCTATGACTTTCCTATGTTTAATTATAGTGTATACACTCATTTTTAAATGCCAATTCTTTGTTATGGGATCAAAATTAGTCAGTTTCGCTGATTATTTGTATCTTTATTTGCTAACAGTTACAGCACAGCTGTTGTCATTGGTAATTAGCATGGATAGTCGATTAGGTTATTGGTCAAGAGGACGCCGCAGAGGAATGGTAGCCATCGTAGTAATCTCAATAATCGTAACTATTTTAATTCACAGCTTATTATCAGCCATTTTCGATCCGATTGTATTAGGGATAATAATTAGTTTCCTATTTTTTATTATTATCAGATTCTTAATTCTAAAATTTGCTGAACTTGTTAAAGCAGTTGACTTTACAGCCGATTCACAAGCTAAAGCATGGATTTATAATCAGGAGGAGTAATTAGCATGAAATTTTTAACTTACAGTAAAAACACACTTTTTACAGCAACATATTTAGCCGTTATTTTAGGGATAGTTTGGGCGATTTTTAACTATCTATTCAAATCTAGTATGGGGATAGATGTATTATCAATTGCGTTCACTATTCCAATATTTGGACAAAGCGATTTGAAGAACAGCCAAAAATTAAACTTATCTCGAAATGAGCAATTAACTTACACATTGGGTTCAGGTATTTTGGGTAGCTTGCTATACATAGGATTAATTTATTTAGAATCATTCTTCATGCCAGCCACAATTTCAGGTATTGAAAAATTGAATGCTATTGGATATGGCTATGTATTTGCTGTAATTGCCTTGCTTATGATTTCAGTGAACTTGTTTACATTGAGAATTAATCAAAAAAGACCTAAACGTGATCCGATTGTACCGCAATTTTTCTACTATACATTTGCAATTTTATTTGGTGGTATTGCTTCTTTTGTTTACCGTTTCTTAGCAGGAAACCTAAATAACACCTTACTTTTAGCTGTTATTGGTGTTGGATTTATTGTTGGATTTATTGTTGGATTGGTTGTTGAATATGTGCTGTTAAAGCAATTACTAAACCGTCCAGACGTAGACTGGCAAGCTATTACTAAAGAAGCAGTCGACTAGTGTACCCTCACTAATCTAGAGAGGAAATCAATCATGATTAGACAATTTATTTTAACTATAAACAACGGCAAACTATTTTTAATAAGTACACTTTACTTATTGGCGATAATAGCTATAACAGCTTTACTGAACGTACCCGGTACTATCTATTTTTATTTTCTAGTTATTCCGTATTTAAAAACAATCGATGTTAACTACGCTATTCAACATAATTTTTCTAGAAAATCAATCTGGCAAATGGCTTTGCTTTGGTCAGTTTTACAAGCAGGAATTTTAATACTATTTATTTGGCTACTAGACGTTGTTTTCCATCAACAAGTTAGCCTAATATTTTATGGGTTTGGTAGGGCAGTTATTAATTATGTCTTAATTTTAATTACAGCAATCTTTGCTTTTTTAAGTGGTGTTACAATTCAACTTGCAATTTATAGATCTACTCATAAATATGGCGTCTATTTTCTATTTTGGTTTATTTACTCTATTATCATTATACCTATGATTAGTTTTTTCTGGCTAAATAATATTTTTATTTACGTACCACTGTTCTTAATAGTAATAGAAACTATTGTTCTATGGAAATGGTTCAAATCTACCGATTTTATTAGTCCATTTGATTTGAAGCAACAATTGAGGAATAATTAATGAAACAAATTAATAAATTTTTAGCCATTTCAAGAAATCAATTATGGCTATCGTTATTTATCGTGGGTGTTATGATCTTAATTTCAGCTAAGAGCTATTACTTCAAACAAGATATAACGGTCAATATGCTGCCAGTCTTTTTTGGAGCAATCATAACCATGACATCATTAGATATCAATTTTGCTATGCAACTCAATTTATCTAAGAAAAAATTAACGTCTTTCATTATGGTACTTTCAATTTTACAGTCTTTAATGGTTATATCTGCACTAATGTTTATTAACATTATCTTTCATTTCAAAATATCAGCGATGTATTTTGATGTTTTCACGTTATCAGACTATTTCTTTTTATTTTGTTTACTGACAAGTTTATATAATTGGTTTACATTATTTATGCTAATCATCAATCAAACTTTAGATGTTACACGCTATTTTAAATTGTTTAGCCTATGGCTTGTTGAAATCATAGTTGTTGTTCTGATTGCTAGTTTGTATAACTCAATAGCTTATCAAATAAAGTTAAATAGCATAATTCTTGATTTGATAGTAGGTGTTCTTTTTATCTTGGTCCTATCTTTTGAGACTTATTATTTATATAACAATTTAAAAGCTTTAGAAGGAAGTAAACGGATTGAATTAAGCGATTCTTTACGGGTCAATAAATAAGGAAGGAGGAATATTTTGAAAAGATTAATACCCATAGGTATTAACCATTTATGTCAAGTACTCGGAATTTCGGTCATTTTAACATTAATAACGGGCTACGCCGAAATAGCTAGACCATCTAGTTCTGCTGATACAGATATAGTCTTGATTATACTGATAGGTGCATTTAATCTACCTAATGTAGATTTACCACTTCAATATGGGATAACACGACAGAGTATTTTTAAATATCTTGGAATTATGTTGATTATAAGTAGTCTGATTTATGTGATAACAATTTGGGGAATAACCGCTATTTTTAATCTACCAGTAACCTTAGCAACTTATCCTCTTGAACTATCAATAGTCAACCTGATTTTGGTCACTTTAGCCTTTTTTACAGCCATGCTTTTTATGATGTGCTTTTATTATGGACAATATATATTTCATAAACTTCCTAATTCTATTGCTAATTTTATTAATGTTATAATCATATTGCTCGCTGCAATAATAGTTGTAATAAGCGTTTCTACTATGAATACTTATTACCTTTCTTCTGGTTTGATTAGTAGCATATTAGCATTACTAGCCGTTATTGAACTAGTGCTATTATACTTTTTAGTCAAAAACGTCGACATTACCGTAGCTATGCGAAGATATGGTAAGAAATAATAAAAAGAAAAGAGGAAGACTTTGAAAAGATTAATTCCGATAGGTATTAGGCAACTTGGTATTACTTTACTTAATTCGTCGTGGCTTTTATTTTGGTTTACTATAATGAATGTTGGCTTAATAGGAGGATCTGATATCTATCTGATGATAGCTATACTATCTTTTTTCGTGCCAAATGTTGATTTTCCTATGCAGCATAACTTTACTCGAAAGACTTTTTTTAAGTATTTACTGATTATTGCTAGCATTAACAGTTTAATTTATTTAGGGTTAATACTGATTATAAATTTACTGAACGGCAATACACTATCCTTACTGACATTGACAATGAGAAATACAATATCAGACTATAGCCAAATTTTAGTTATTCTATTCTGTGCAATACTATTTTCAAATATTTATGTTTACTTTCAGTATTATTTAAAAAATACTTCCCGATTTGTGACAATGCTGGTTAATATGACGATAATATTGGTCATTTTAGTTGCTTTGCCAGCTATTATTATCATTACTCATATAGTAGGAATCAGCAATTTAATGACTATTAGTATTTACTGTTTAATAGCTGTTATCGAAATAATAGTACTCCATTATCTTGTCAAATATGCTGAAATTACAATTTCTGCCACATATAAAGCTCGTCGAGGAAAATAAGCAAATAAAAAACGCCTAGGAGGGGTAAGTCCTAGACGTTTTTTATTTATATCAACTTAAAAAGTTGATGAACTTGTTCATATCTACTTGGAGGAGTAAGAATGAAAAGAAAGTTAACTACACTTGTAGTAGTCCAGCCGGGGGATTGGGGATTCCCTTCATCGACTGTACCCATACTATAATCCTCAAATGTGAATATTTTGTGACAAAGAGTTTATGATTTCTCAAAGATAGTTAAGAAAGTTAAAAGCGATTAAAATATGAGATAATACAATAAAAAAGGAGTTTATAATGATCCAAATTCTAAAAGCATTAAAGAAAGATTATTTGATGTGGGGATCAGTAGTGTTGGCTGGTTTAACCAGTTTTGTCAGCTCCCCCAGAGTGTCTGATATTAATTGGCACACCATAGGTTCATTGACTATGCTAATGCTAGTGATTGCCGGATGTACTCAGTTTGGTATTTTAAAGAACATTAGTCAGTTTTTGATTAATATTACCAAAAATCAGCAACAGCTCATGCAAATCATGGTGGGTTTTTCATTCTTTAGTTCAATGTTATTGACTAACGATGTTGCCATTCTAACACTTGTTCCGCTTTATTTAACTATTGCCAAAAGGCAAAACCTATCAGTAATTATGCCTGTAGTGCTATTAACTATCGCTGCTAACTTAGGGAGTGCTGTGACACCCTTTGGAAACCCACAGAATATTTATCTAGTCGCTAATTATCACTTATCTTTACTATCTTTTTTCCAGTCGACCTGGATCTTATCAGTCACAAGTTTTATACTACTTACACTTAGTACGTTCTTTTTCAAAAGAAAACCACTCACCAAAACCAATTATACCTATCAATCAATTGCTAAAAAGAGCCAGCTTATTTTAGTTTTTAGCTTCATCATAGCATTGCTAGGATTACTTAATTTAGTTAATTTATGGCTAGCCTTTATTATCGTACTTGGTAGCAGTTTAAGTCTGAAATGGCAGGTTATACTTGATATTGATTATGGACTATTACTAACGTTTATTGGTTTTTTTATCATTATTGGTAATTTTGGTCGATTAGCTATTGTCCACGAATTGGTTACTCAATTAACAACAACGACTTGGCAGACTTATCTTACGACAATTATTAGCAGTCAATTTATTAGTAATTTTCCAGCTGCTATTTTGTTATCACAATTTACATCTAATGGACCAATCTTATTGCTAGGATCGAATATTGGTGGGTCAGGGACACTAGTTGCTTCTTTAGCTAATATTTTAGCTTTTAAACAATTTTCTAAAGAGTATAGTCAACAAAAAGGTAAATTCTTAGTCGTATTTACATTGATTAATCTACTTTTATTATTAATCTTAACACCTATTATTTGGTTACTTAGTCAATAAAAAAGCCTTAACAGCAGTTGTTAAGACTTTTTTATAAAAGTATAAGACTATAATGTTATATTTTTATTTCACAGTGTGATGCCAATCTTTAATAGCTAGATATTGGGCTTTTGAAATGAGCTGGTTTTCTTCAGCTGCTTTAATTAAAGAGGTGTAGCTGGTGACAGAATAAAATTTTGTGCCATATTTTTCGAAATTTTCTGAACTAATAGAGAGTTCGTAGTCAAAAATCGAAACAATTCCTGTAACCGTTGCATCAGCTGCTTTGACAACATCAGCTGCTTTTAACACACTTTGACCAGTTGAAATGAGATCATCAATCATAACAACTTCTGCATTTTTGGGTAATTCACCTTCAATTTGTTGGCTAGTACCATGGTCTTTTGGTTTTGGACGAACATAAATCATCGGTAATTCTAAAAGATGAGCAACTAATGCCGCATGAGGAATCCCAGCTGTTGCAACACCAGCAATCACAGTCGCATTAGGGAACTGTTCTTTAATTAAATTCGCTAATTGTTGAGCAACAAGACCACGCATTTTAGGATAGGAAACAATTTTTCTATTATCTGTGTAAATAGGAGCTTTGATACCACTAGCCCAAGTAAATGGGTTATCTGGCGAAATTTTAACAGCTTTAATATTTAGTAAATCTAAGGCGATAGTTTCAGCAATATTTTTGTTTGTAATCATGATTATGCTCCTAGTTCTCTTTTAATTAGTTGATAAGTTTCAAATGGTTCAGCAGATTGAGTAATTGAACGGCCAATAACCAAGTAGTCGCTCCCCAAGGCTTGTGCTTCTAACGGAGTTGTAATTCTCACTTGATCATCTTGTGCAGTATTTTTTAAACGAATGCCTGGTGTGACAGATAGACAGTCTTTTGAAACCTTGGCTTTAATAGTGGGGGTTTCTTGAGCAGATGAAACGACGCCATCAGCACCTGAGCGAAAAGCCATTTCTGCTAAATGCACAACATTTTCACGCAGTGGTGCATTAACTAATTGTTCTGATTTGAGTTGTTCTGATGAAGTAGAAGTGAGTTGTGTTACGGCAAGTAAGTGTGTTTTTCTGCCTAAACCATTGCGAGCCGATTCAACCATCTTAGATCCACCTAGTGCATGGATAGTCACAAATTGCACATCTAGTACTTGAATTTGTTTCATCGCTTGTTCAACTGTATGTGGAATATCATGCAATTTTAAATCTAAAAAGATTTCAAAACCTTTTTGTCGTAATTGTCTAACTAAGTCAGCTCCTTCTTTATAAAACAGCTCCATACCTATTTTTAAAATCGGTAAATCTTCGGGGTGAGCCTCAAAAGGTCGCAAGAAGTCGAGTGCCTGCGATTGATTTTGAAAGTCCATAGCAATCATAATTTTTGTCATCATCAAATTCTCCTCATAAAAAAACACTTGTTTAAACTAAACAAGTGAACAATTGAGCAGAAAGATACCGTTCTTATAGATACAACTATACTGCAGGTATCCTCAATAATTAAGTTAAGTTCACTTGTGTGCTTCTCTGAACACATTTAAAGCAAGAATTTAAGATTTGTTGTGTCTTAGTTTACGTTTTACCTTAAAAAAAGTCAACTCTAAATAAAAAGTTGCACTTGTTTAATTATTGTGGCAGAATACTAGACAATGTATAAAATAAAGAGCACCCGTGAGTGTTCATTTTGGAGGAACTGAATATGCAACAATTAACTCATGCAGACAGTAAGCAAAAAATGTCTGTCAATCAAAAACGTACTTTACTGTCAACGGCACTTGGTTTCGCACTGGAAAATATGGATGTGATGTTTTTATCATTTTCATTATCATCAATTATTGCTGAATTCCATATATCTGGTGGACAGGCCGGATTAATTTCATCCGTTACCAACCTAGGTATGTTATTAGGCGGTGTGGTGTTTGGAATTATTGGTGATCGCATTGGCCGCGTTAAGACGTTTACATATACCATCTTCATCTTTGCCTTTGCAACTGCAGGGATTTGCTTTGCGCAAGATTTAACGTTAATTTATATTTTGAGATTTATTGCAGGAATTGGTGCTGGCGGTGAATACGGTGTCGGAATCGCCTTGATTTCAGAGAATTTCAACAAAAATCAAGTGGGTCGTATGAGTTCAATTGCTGCAATTAGTGGTCAAATCGGATCTGTTTTAGCTGCTATTTTGGCCGCAATTATTATCCCAACATTAGGTTGGAATGTCTTATTTGCTTTTGGATTATTACCTATCGTCCAAGTTTTCTTTATTCGTCGGCATCTAAAAGAAAGCGATGCTTTTTTACAAAGTCAACAACAGCAAAAAAATAAAAAACTATCTATTGCTAAAAGTTTTGGATTGTTATTTAAAGACATGAAAACAGCTTACCAAACTGTTGCTTTGACTTTTATGGTCATTGTTCAAATATCAGGCTACTTTGGTCTGATGAACTGGCTGCCTTCCATTGTTCAAAAACAACAACAGTTGAATGTCTCAGGTTCATCAGTTTGGATGATTTCAACGATTATTGGGATGAGCCTAGGAATGGTTACCTTTGGATCAATTCTTGATAAGTTGGGACCTCGCAAAGCTTTCGGATTGTTCTTGATTGCTTCGGCCTTATCTGTCTATGGCATTTTACTAGCTAAATCGGCCTTAGCATTAATTATTGCCGGAGCTGTTATTGGTTTTTGTTCAAACGGTATGTTTGGTGGTTATGGTGCTGTAATTAGCTTACTTTATCCAACTGAGATTCGATCTACTGCAAATAATGTGATTGTGAATGTTGGGCGTGCTATTGGTGGATTTTCGTCAGTTGTCATTGGTTTGATTATGGACCATTACTCCGTTTTTATGGTAATGGCTAGTCTATCAGTAATGTACTTACTAAGTTTTATAGTGATGTTAAGTATTCCGAGCTTCAAAAAACTACATCTAAATTAAATAAAAACCGCTGCTATTAGGTTAGTAGCGGTTTTTATTTAATATATAATGTTATAAAATTATATATTAATAATTAATTCAGTTCTTCAATAATATTTCGAGCTTGATCAATCTGTAACTGACCGGGAGCTGAAGCAGATTGTTCATCTAAAGCTGCAAAAGTCAAAAATGAATGGGTTAGTTCAGGAGTTACTCTTGTCACTTTCCCAAGATTTCCCATAGCCATCGTAACTAATTTGGGAGCTATTTTTTGACTAATATCACAAGAAAATGTCATTAATCGTAAAACATCACTAGCATTATGTGGCATAACCGCTAATTTAGCAATATCTGGTTTAACCTCTAGCATACGACTAATTTTGTGATACAGTTCATCATTTGTAGGAGTACAGCCAAAATTATGATAACTGGTAATAACTTTAATTTTATTATGCTGTGCTCTCTTTATAATAGGTAGAATCTCGTTTTTATTTATTCTAACTTCAATATCTAAAAATGAAATTACTGGATTTTGACAAAGAGCTAGCAATAATTCAATATACAGTTTATCTGATATTTCTAAATTACCACCCTCTGTAGCTGTTCTAAATGTAGCTAATAAAGGTAAGGAAGTATGTCCTTTGATCAATTGAATAAACTTTACCAATTGATTTTCATTTGGTAAGGACTCTAAAGTATCTATTCGCCATTCAATCAAATCTGGTTTATTACTTTGAACTAATAAAAGCTGCTGTTTTAATTCAGCCCAGTTTCTTCCTATTATAGGGGCAACGATTTTAACTTTATCTTTCATTGATTAACCTCAATTTCATCCTTAAAATAGCGTTTGTTTAATAAACCCAACCGGCATCTCTTCGCCAGTCCAAAGTTTAAACGCTGCTGCTCCTTGCTCAATCATCATTCCTAAGCCATTGTAGACTTCTTTAACACCTGCTTTTTTAGCAACTGTCATTAGTTTGGTTTCTCTAGGTGAGTAAACAACATCATAAACCACCATATCTGAATGAAAATAACTCGCATGATTAATTAAACTCTGATCTTGAAGCGGGGACATTCCGACACTTGTTGCATCACAATAAATATCACAACTAGCTAAAGCCTCTTTAAAAGCTGTCTGATTATTTAAGTCTTCACCAGTAGCATTACTATTAGTTCGTTCATTAATAATCGCAACATTGCGTGCAACATTTTTAAAATGAGGCCCTTGTTCATTAAAAATCTTGATTTCTTTTGCTCCTGCCATTGCACACTGAATAGCAATAGGGGTCCCTGCCCCTCCAGCACCAGCAATAACAATCGACTGGTTCTTGATGGGGTGTCCTTTTTTCTGTAAATCTGTCACAAAACCAACACCATCTGTGGTATAACCCTTCAAATAGCCATCGTTATTCACAACTGTATTGACAGCTTGATTAAGTTCAGCCGATATATCTAATTCGTCTAAGTAAGGAATAATTTTTTGTTTATTTGGCATTGAAACATTTACACCAATCATATCTAGCACCCTAATTGAGTTAACAGCTTGTTCTAGATCATCATTTCCAACTTCAAAAGCTAGATAAACATTATTTAACCCTAATTTTTCAAAGGCTGCATTATGCATTGCAGGAGACATCGAATGTCTAATAGGAGTTGCCATGACTCCTAGTAATCTTGTATGGCCATCAATCATTTGTTTCATTATACTTACTCTCCTTATATCTATTAATACAATAAAAAAACTCTGATTAGAATTCATCTAACCAGAGTATCGGAATCGATATTATCACTAGCTAGTTAGATTATTTGCATATCTAACTAGCTGACTTCTTTGTATTATCAAACTACTATTAGATATGAACGTATATTTTGATACGTCCATATCTTTTTTATCAATATGTCCGTATCCATCAAAAATAATAGTAGTAATAAAAGTTTGTTGTCACGACGGGTGACTTAGAAGTCTCAATCATAATACTTATTCCTCCGTTTTATTTGTTATAAGCATTTAAACATATTTTTGATTAAAAAACAAATGCTTTAATTAATTTTGTGCTAATTAAGATTTAACATCAAACCATCCAGGAGCTGATTGAATTTCATGCCAAAGTTTATCTGGCAATCTTAAATCAGATAAATCATTTGGATTGATTGTTAAATTAACTTGATAGCGATTATCTTGTATTGTTTGTTGAATCCAATTTGGATCGGTTACAAACGCATGTCCAATAGCTGGAATAGCTCCTGACTTCCAAATATTTTCAGCACTGTCAATAGTCGAGATTTGACCAGCAACCAACAACTTAATACGGTTATCAATATGATGCGTTAGTAAATTTAAATAACTATCATGATAATCTCGAGATTTTGATTCTAGTGCATTAACCAAAGAAGCGTGCACATAATCAATATCAAGATTAATTAATTCATCAATTAAAGCATAATTATCTTCCAAAGTTAAACCATCTTCATAATGTTCTTCCGGTGAAAAACGATAGCCAAGTATAAATTCTTTACTAGCATATTGAGCAATAACACGTTGAACTTCTTTAACTACTTCAAGAGGAAATCTCATTCTATTTTCTAAAGTGCCACCCCACTGATCAGTACGATGATTGAAATGAGTAGACATAAAGTTTTGAAGTAAGAAGCCATGAGCACCATGCAATTCTATTCCATCAAATCCAGCCTCAATAGCTCTTTTAGTTGCCTTTCCAAAATCTTTTATAACTTCATTGATTTCATCTTCACTTAAGGCACGTGGGATTGGTGCTTCTGGGTTACGTGAAACTGCTATATTACTTGCACTTACTAAATCTTCTACTTGAGGTAATGCTTTGTTCCCAGCATGGTTAATTTGAATAATCGCTTTAGCACCATGTTTTTTTACTGTGGTAGCTAGCTGAGTTAATCCTGGTAGAAATTCATCATCGTCAATACTATATTCGTTAGTAAATCCAATTCCATTTGGTTGAATATGAGCACATCCTGTGATAATCATACCTGGTCCATAACTTCTTTTATCATAATAATTGAGTTCTTGATCAGCAACTGTGTAATCATCATTAGATGACCAAGTTGTCATAGGTGCCATGACTAATTTGTTTTTTAAATGAACACCTTTTTTAAATTCAAAATCTTTTAATACATCTAACATCTTCAAACTCCTCTAATTTTTTTGTTTCAAAAGTTGTATCATCATACTACACAACTTACTTTTTAAAAGCAAGTGGGATTTTACAATTATTTTTATATAAAACAAAATTCAAGCAAAATTTTAATTCTTGGAGTGTCAATTTCCGGAAGTAAACATTAATAACATTATATTAACTTATCATTAAATTGTTAATTTTATCTTAATGTTATATAATGACGGAAACTTACTAAACTATTTGGAGGAAATAAAATGAAACTAACTTATGAACTAAAAGATTCGAATACCGATCACCAGGTTAAAATTAATTTGAAATGGATTTTGGAAACTCTCCCGACTCCTTTAATTGTTGCAATTATTATTTTAGGAATTACAAGTTCCTTTGAAGCGATTTTAAATGGTTATATTATGGGACAAATTATCAAAGTAAATCTATCTGACTTAGGAAGTGTCACTAGATTTATTCTGCAGGCATTTATTGCGTATCTAATTACCTACTTATCCGCATACAGCTTTTTGATGTTAAAAAACCAAGCGATTAAAATCTTAAATGTTAAATTAAAACAAACTTTCTTTAAAAATGCTTTTAATGGTGATCAAGATGAATCTGATATTACCAACTCAATAACAACCATTTCAAAGCAAATTGAACAAAGTTACTTCAATTCAATTTTTATGCTAATTCAAACAGGACTAACAATTATTTCGACTACTATTTTTATTTTGGGAACGCACTTTTTATTGGGAAGCATTTATATCGTGCTATCCTTCCTATCACTAATTCCAAGTTACTTAGGACGCAAGAAATTAGATGTCAAGGTCAAAGAATGGAGCACATCAAATTCAGAACTATTAAACAATACTTCTGATACATTCAGAGGACGTACTGAAATTCGTAACTTTGATGTTAAATCCCTTTTTTTCTCCAAAATTAATCGACTACTTAATAAAGAGGAGCTCAACTATCGTAATCTTTCTAATTACCAAACAACACTAATGTTATATGCTTGGGGATTTGCTATATTAACTTACTTGGGACCTATTGCTATTGGCTTATACTTAGCACAATTTAGTTCTTTAGGAATTACGACCAGCATTATCGTTTCATTAATTTTAACGGCTGATTCAGTTGTTGGTAATATGAGAAGTTTAACGAGTCTTCAAAATGCTGTTGCTGGAACAAACGGAATTCGAACTATCGCAAAATCACAGCAACCCAAAATCATTAAAGATCATAGCGAAAATAGTACAGCTGGCTTAGTTATTAAAAATCTACAAGTTAATCGAGGTCCAAAAGTTATACTAGACAACATTAATTTAACCTTAACTGAACAAGAAAAAGCTTTGATTACGGGTCCTTCAGGTGTAGGTAAATCTACTTTACTTTCAGCAATCTCAGGTCAAGTGAATAAGGCTAATGGTAATGTTTATTTTAACCAATCTATTGTTGATAACTCTGATTATGTCTATATTTCACAAGATATTTGGTTATTTGATGGCACACTTCGTGATAATTTAACACTCTTTGAAAACTATTCTGATGAAGTATTGACTGAGGTTATACAAAAAGTTGGCCTTTTAGAAGAATTAGGTGACCATGCTTTAGATATGGAAATTAAAAATAAAGGCGAAAACGTTTCTGGGGGACAAGCCCAACGAATTGCGATTGCTAGAGGACTACTCAGAGATAAAAAATTATTTATTTTAGATGAAATCACATCCAGTTTAGATGTTAAAAATGCTAAAAAAATCCATGACTTAATCTATCAATTACCAGTAACTGTTATTGAATCTGCTCATAATTATGACGATGAACAACTTGAACAATATGCGATTAAAAAACTAGTTTTATCATCTAATGGATTAAATCCCGTTACAACTTCTGCATAATAATAGGTAAATATTTGATTTTTGTTAGCCATTTCTTTTATACTTTTTAGTATATTGTTAAAAACTTAAGAGGAGTCAATTTAAATGACAAAAGAGTTAGCGATTACTAAAACAAATAATTTAATTAGAGGATCAAAAGTAGGGATTTATTTTGGAACCTTTGCACCACTTCACTCAGGTCATCAACAAGAAATCTACAAAGCAGCTGCTTTAAACGATGGCGTTGTCGTCATTGTTTCCGGATATACTGGTGATCGAGGCGATAATATTGACTTGGGTTTACAAAAGCGTTTTCGTTATTTAAGAGAAGCTTTTGCTGATGAACCCACTATTCGAGTTACTTATATTGATGAAACTAACATTCCTCGTTACCCAAATGGATGGGAAGCTTGGGCTAGTGAATTAGTTAGTGCTGTGAATGAGTCTGTTATTGCCGAAGATAACCAACAATTTACAGCTTATGTTGGAGAAGCTGACTATGTTGAACCTTTACAAAAACTAACTCCTGATTCTTGGTCAGTTGAAATGGCTAATCGTCAAAATATACCAATTTCAGCTACCAAAATAAGAGAAAATCCAACCAAATATTGGTCTCAAATTAATCGTGTTTTCAGACGTCATTTTACTAAAAAAGTATTAGTTGCAGGTAGTGCTTCGACTGGTAAATCAACCTTAGTTCGACGTCTTGCTCGATCAATTAATGCTCCTTTTAGTGAAGAATATGCAAGAACTTATGCGGAACAATCTAATATTGTTGATTCAGAACTTACCGTGAGTGACTATTTCCGCATCATTCAAGGACAATATGATGCTAATAGTGACGAAATTAAATCTCATGGAAATAATGGGATTGTTTTCCTTGATACAGATGCTATTGTAACTCGAGTATACGCCAAACTTTATTTAACAAAAGAGCAACAAGACCAACTGGAACCCGTATTCCAAGATACCATCAGAAATGAAAAAATTGATTTGATTCTAGTCATTCCTCCTATTACTACTTATGTTAATGACAACTTTCGTAATATGGATTGGGAAGAATCACGCCAAGAATTTCATGATGAACTTATGAGACAATTAGAAGAATTCAACTTGATGCATAAAGTTGTTGTTTTGGATGATATGGGGAATAATCAAGGGTTTTATGATCGCTACCAACATGCACTAGCCACTGTTCATGAAAAAACTGGCGTCGAAATGCCACAACTTTAAAAAGTTTTCCTATATATTTAGGTCAGTTCTAATTTTTTGCTTTCAGTCTTTTTTATGGTTTACTTAGTACAGATTTTATATTTAAAGGAGGAGTCTTTCTATGGATTTTATTGAAAAAACACAAATTTTTATCAAACAGCACTATTCAAATCAGCCTAGTAAGGTTAAAAAGCCTATTTATAATCAAATTAAGGTGAAAAAATATCATAAATATCCTAAATCTAGAGCCAAAAATAAAAGCATTTCTGACTATGAACTCGGCTATACTTATGCTCATTCTGATTTAAAAAAGATGAAACAATTTAGAACATTTTCTAAAAACTCAGTACATTTAGTTAAAACAATGACTCAAGGTAAAGCTGTTGAAATTTCTCAATTTATCAAAGGTTATACCGATGCGAAACAGAATGTTAAGTAAAAATACTTTACCTTAAAAGGTAAAGTATTTTTATTATGAGGAATTTTATTTATATCCTATTCTCTATAAATTTTTGAAAATATTGTATGACTTTATTTGGCTGATCAATCAATAAATTATGACCACTATTATGTATAACTTGATAGTCTAATAGCTTATTATTAGCTAACTTATACTGGTCTTTTATACCAACAATATTGTCATATTCACCCACTAACAGATAACCCTTTAAATATGATTGCTTATTCAATAAGTCATTTTCAAACGACAGCGTATAATCCGCATCTTTCAAAGTTAACCAAAAGTTTGATATTCCTTTTTCTAAAGCTGGAACTATCATTTTTTGATAATTTTTCCAAGTTACTGAATTAATGACAACATTCATAGATAGGTAATCTTCAAAGTAGTCGATATTTTCAAAAGGAACCACTCGTTCCAAAATTTGATTATAATGATTTTCTGTTTGGCGTTTATTAGATTCTGCCTTAACCACTGGTCCAGTAAAAAATACGCTCTGAACTTGTTGAGGTAATTTCCACGCTATTCCCTGACATAAATATGCTCCGTAAGAATAGCCACATAACTTGAATGGAGACCCTTTCGAGTCTTTCTCTACGTATTTAATTAGCTCATTTAAAACATCATCTGAATTTTTAATAGTTGATTTAAGTGACGAATCTCCCATTCCTGGAATATCAATATAAACTCTTCTATGACAACCATATTCTATTTTTTTAGATTCATAAAATTCTATCATACTGGTGGAGTTTAATCCGTTTCCGTGAACAAAGTATATTGGGATACCTTGTCCAAATTCTTGTGAATATATTTGATTACTTGCCATACAACTCCTCTTAAAAAACAATTTCGCGATTACCACATATTATGATAGCATGATTACTGTAATATAAGTAAAATAATATTTTTTTAATAAAGAAAGTGGTTTATTATGCAAGCAACCTTATTTTTCGAACAAGCAAAAAAAGAATTACATCTCCCACAAGATACAAAATTAACTAGTGCTTATCAATTTGGGGGAGACCCAGACAAATTAGCTAAATTAGTTTTGCATCGTATTAAAACTGCCACTTCTAGTGCCTTTGATTTATATGAAGGCGAAGAAACAGATCCTATTCCAAAAGCTGGAGGATATGATGTGATTTTGGACAGTCAAAATAATCCTATTTGTGTCACAATTACAGACTATGTCAAAGTCATACCATTTAAAAATGTTGATAGTTACCATGCTTATCGTGAAGGTGAAGGAGATAAGTCATTAAATTATTGGAACAAGATTCATCGAGATTTCTTTGAAAAAGAATTTCAAGAAGAAGGAAAAATCTTTAATCCCTTAACATCAAACGTTGTAATTGAAGAATTTCATATTATTTATCCCAAGAAATAGCTATTATTTCAGATATAATATTATGATTTTATAATATTATATCAATATAAAAAGCATACGATTTAATCGTATGCTTTTTTCTGTTTAATTAGTTGATTATTTTTAACTCGATAAACAGTGTGACATAATTGTTGAATGTCTTCTTTATTATGACTAGCAATAAAAATGGTTTTTCCTTGTTCAGCTAATTTTTTAAAGAGAATTCTCATCAATAAAACACTTTCTTCATCCAATGCGTTCATAGGTTCATCAAGTAGGATGATTTTTTGGTGCTCCATAATAGCCTGAGCAATACCTAATTTCTTCTTCATTCCTAATGAATAATACTTCACCTTTTTATACCGAGCATCATCTAAGCCAACTTGTTTTAAAGTTACTTTGATCTGTTCATTGTTAATTTGATTAGTAATTGCTGCTAATAATTTTAAATTTTCAAATCCTGTTAAATTATCAATGAATGGCGGATTTTCAATTAAAATTCCCATATTATCTGGAAAAGAGTTTGTTTTGGTAATATTATGACCATTTATCATAATTTCACCTGTCGATGGCCTTTCTAGTCCTGCCATTAGTTTAAATAATACACTTTTTCCTGATCCATTTTGACCCGTTATTCCAATAATTTGTCCGCCATTAAACGATAAAGAAATCTCATTAAAAATGACTTGTTGTTTAAATTTTTTACCCAATTGATTAAACTTAACTACTTCTTCCATCTTTTTGTCCCCCTTGTTAAAATTAAACTTATTACACTATAAACTATAATATTTTGACTAACCAAATAACCTATCGATATATTTAAATTTATTTGATTATCTGAAATAACGGTTGTTCTAGCCAATTGAATTAATCCGGTATTAATCCACAGGATAGTCTGATTACCTACTGTAAGATTGATTACAATATAAATAATAAGAAATGTTAAAGCAGCACCGTCATCTTTTAAAATAATTTGAATAATTATGTACATTAAAGCTAATGTAAGACAAGACAAAATACTCATTAAGTAAAAGTAGAGTGTTAATGTGGAAAATAATATCGATTGCAATTCAATTAATTCATTATTATGAAATATAACAAGATAGCTACCTATAACAATTAAATATAATAGCCAATAAATCACTGATAAAATTAAAGCAAATACCAATCTAGCATTAAAATAACCAAAATAGTTTTTTAATCGTGATAAAACTAAAAACACATACGCTGTTCGATTAAAACTTATAATTTTCGTAAATAAATAACAAAAACCTAAATAGCTCATCAACACACGTATAATATCATCAAATTTTAAAGCTTCAAAAGACAACCCCTGCATTAGTATTTGATATGTTGCAGATAAATCCGACTGATATTTAAAATCAACGGAAGCGACTATCGCTAAAAATATCAAAAATATCATTGAAAGATTTTTTAGTGTAAAAAAATGACGAAAAAATAACCTCTGCATACCAACCATAATTACCTCCCCAATCTCACTTTTTGATAACCAACATAAACAAGTACTTCAATACAACTAATTAATCCGATGAAATAAAGAAGACTAGCTATTGTAAATTGAAATAATGAGGTTGAATAGTTAGAAGACGACAAAATCATATAATTAATAGGAAGATAATCATGCAAGAAAAAAGATGGATTCATATAGGTAAAATAATTACAAAAAATGATTGATATCATAACAACTATCGCTACTATTTTTTGTTTGAAAATTAACTGTGATAATTGCATGACTACACCCATTACTACCAAAAATAAACTCATTGCTGTTAAATGAACCCAAAATGCAACGTCAATTACAGGCTGGCCTTTTAAATAATTAATTACTAGTATAGGAAAATAGCTAAATACTACAAAAATAATAGTTAACTTTAGCAAATCGTAAGTATCTCTCCCAAATAATCGTATCCTTGTTTGCTGACGAATAATTACAATGCTGGATTTTTCTTTAATTGTAAATGACAGTACGACAAGATAAGAAAGTGGTAACCCGATTACTGAAAAAGTTAAGGAATCACTCACAGTTTCTAACCAAGTTACAAATATTTGCTCATTGATATTCATTTCAAACTGATAATAAACAAGACCAATAAACCCATACACCAGCAACAAACATAATCCGATTACTTTTATCCGATAATAAACTTGATTACTCACTGACATATTGAGAATCCCTCACAACAAAAATATAATAGCCAATTCCTATTACAAAAAAGATTGCTAGTGCCAAATATAAGCTATGAGAAAGTTCGGTTGCTTTAGTTGCCCAACTTGGATATAACAGATTACTAGGTGTAAATTGATAAAGTCCCACTAAAACAAAGAAAAAATTAGGTAATGTATAAATTAAAAACGGCATAATAAGTGCTGCATATTTTTTATTTGTAATCAATGCAACTAACAGACTAATATTAGCTAAAATAAAACCCACAACCATACTATTGATAATCATAACGATTGCATATAACAATTGATTTTGATTGGCAATAATCGAAAATGGTCCGTAAATTGGTAAGTCTACTTGTGAAAGATCAGGGTAAATTAACCAATTAATCAGTAATAAGCCTATAAGTGGCAGGCCTAAAACTAGAGCACCGGTTATCCCAACACTCATTGTCTTAGTAAGAAAATACCTTCTTTTTCCTAGTCTGACTAATATGGCCGATAACATATTATTATCCGTTTCTTTAGTAAAGGCTTTAAATACTGTAATAGCTACAATTAACGGTGCTATCAAGATAAACATAGAATTAGAGGAATAGCCAAATCCAACTAAAAATAATGACATACCTTTATACATTGAAATCGCTAATGGGTTTCCCTTTGTACTAATAATAATTGATCCAGCAGCTATTATTAATGATAGTAGGAAAAACCATGATTTCAAATTAGCTTTTAAATCTCTTTCAATATAACCCAACATTTGTAAATCCCCCTTTAATATAACCAAGTTTATCCTAGCATATGAAATATGTTATCACTTTGAAAACACTTAATCTTTAGGGTTTTTTAAAGTAGATAAAGATTTTCTTTATTTTATAGTTTTATTCATCTATAAATTTATAAAATTATAGATGAATAAATTCAAGAGTTACTAGACTTGTTTTGAAAATAAAAATGGTATACTAGTTAAGTTGTTATCCCAAAAGTTTAGTATAGGAGGTTATAACAATGCATCATCATATCAATTGGGGAGATATGGTACTTAAACTTTCAAACTTTTTAGCTCTAGGATTTTCTATCACATTTATGCTAATTATTAATAACATTCAGCTAGGAACGCTTACCATTATGGGATCAATATTTTTCTATTATTATGTTCCACAACAAAATAAAGCAGGAATCAAAACAACGATACTAGCCAGTATGATGGGAATAATTGCTTATGTATTAGTCTCTTTTTCAACATTAATACCTTGGCTAACGCCGCTAGTTTTGAGTTTAATATGTGGTATTTCATACTTTTATAGCAAAATGTGGCGTTTAGTCGGACCAGGTCCTTTTTTCTTAGTTATGATTTCCTGCATTGCAGGCGTTCATTCCTTTATTAATTTACAAGTTACTTTTGTTTCAATTCTTTTTTTGTTAATGGGTTGCTCAATCGCCATTCTGTTAGCTATCGTTAATGATTGGCTACTCGATCGGTTAAAATATCCTAAATTAAAAGATAACACTGCTATATTCACACTAAAAATTCCTCAAATACCCGTGGAAATTCTATTCAAATCATTTTTCTATGGCGGATTAATTTTTCTGACATTTTATATTGGGGAAAATCTAAAATTATTCAACTATTACTGGATTGTTCTGTCTTGTGCATCAATCTTACAAGCCGAATCAAAGTCCCATGCTATTAAACGCCATCAACATTATATTTTGGGAACAATTATTGGTTGTCTGATTTCTTATCTTTTATTATCACTACCTCTTACTCTCACAACTACAATTATACTGCTTATTATTTTCCACTCTCTAGTCTACTGGAAAATCAAAACAAACTTCCTCGTTGGAAATTTCTTTACAACTCCTATGGCTATCTTAGTAGTGAAATTAAACTATGCTACTTTGAATTCAACTGCAATATGGTCCAGATTTATTGCCATTGTCATTGGTACTAGCATTGCTTTACTTAGCATTTATCTATTCAATTATTTAAAATCAAAATGTATCACACCTAATCAAAAACTTAATTGATAGCTTTTAATAATGTTACGAAATATCAAATTCGTAACATTATTTTTTTGTAAAAATGTCCAATCTAAGAAATTGTTTTTGAACATTTGAATTAAACATGCTATACTTCAAACAATCAAAAATGTTCAATCAAAATGTTCAAAAACAGGAGGTATTTTTATGAAATTTGGCTACATTAATAAAACGAGTGATTATTTTTCAATCGATGAACAAAATAATCAACTAAAGAGATTTGGGTGTAAAAAAATATACACTGCAGATTCAACAACTGATAATTTTGATCGATTACTTAATATGGTCCATGAAGACGATCAAGTTGTTATCACTGATTTAAGTGTTTTAGGAGATAAATTAAATGATATCAAAAATAATCTAGTTTTAATTAGAGAACAAGGTGCTACATTTTCTGTTTTAAATTTTGACCAGTTTAAAACTAATAATTCTGCTGATGAAAATAGTTATCTCAATGATTTTCTGATTGATTTGTTCAACCACGTCTTAAGTTTTGACCATAACAAACGTGTTAAAAAACAAAAAGAAGGTATTCAAGCGGCAAAAGAAGCTGGACGTTATCAAGGTGGTCGTCCAAAATATACAGACGACTCTCCTGAAGTACAGTTGCTTTTAAAACATGCCCGCGAAAATCCTAAATTATCTGTTAGAAAACTTTGTCAATTAAGCGGAATTAAAAGTCGAACAACGGTCTACTCAATTTTGAAGAAACACAATATAAAACGTGGCCCACATTTTGAACTTAATATCGAATTTAATAAAAAATCTTAATTTAAAAATTAATTATTCATCTCAATTTATATGTCAATTATTGGATTAATTATGGGAGGTATTGGATTAATTACTTTGAGTGATAATAGATCCATGCTATTAGTTAGAGTTGGGATATCCATATTACTGATTGGTATTATGACTGTTATTACTAATATCATAATCAGTACCTATATCAAGCAACAGACTCCGATAGAATTTCAAGGAAGAATTAGTGCCACAACAAGTACATTAGCTTCCATTATGTCCCCCATTGGCTCCCCCATTGGCATTATCATTTATGGTTATACTTTTGCACACCTATCACCAACAGTTATTTATATTTACAGTGGTCTTATCATTTCGACTATTAGTTTAATTAGTAAAGCAAAAAAACACGCTCAATTATAATTTGAGCGTGTTTTTTGCCGTATATCTCCCATAATAAACCACTTATCTCGAAAAGCTACTCTAATCAATAAGTGTAGTGTATGCTAAATGTTGTTAGGAGGGATTATGGAAATGAAAGCATTATTCAAAAGAAAAGAGAATATGACAGGTAACACAATTGTTCTGCAAGCAAAAGAACAATCAGATATTGTGTCAGACACCATAAACTATATTGAAAGTTACCAACAATTTATTACCGGAAAATTGAATCATCAGAATTATCAGCTATTAATTTCTGATTTTGATTCATTTTATTCAAATCAAAAGAAAGTTTTTGGACTAATTAATCAAAAGTCTTTTCAACTATCAAGCAGACTATATGAATTAGAAAACAATTTACCTAATCAATTTATGAGAATTTCAAATACTGAAATTATTAACTTGAGTAAAATCAAAAAATTTAAATTAACTACTGCAGGGCTTATTGAGATTCAGTTAGAAAATGGCTATTCCACAAGTTCATCAAGAAGATTTTTAAAAAAAGTAAAGGAGCGTCTACTATGATCAATTCAAATAAAATAATTAAACGATTTATAACAGGAGCACTTCAAGGTAATTTTTTTGGTTTAATTGTCACATTAACTGGATCTTATATAAGTGGTAATTCTGAGTTTATAGTTAGCCGCTTTAATAATCAAAACATAGACATCTTAATTGCCATGATTGTTTGGTGTCTGATTGGTGGAATTGCTGGTCTAAGTTCCTTAATTTTCGACTATACTGATTGGGGAATTACCAAAACAACTTGCATCCAATTTTTAATTTCATATTTTCCCGCTTTAGCTATGGCGATACTTGTTAATTGGTTCCCTTTCAAACTGGATTCTATCATAGTCTTTTCTATTATATATGCCACAATATTTTTTATTATTTGGTTCATCTCAATGAAATCTACCAAAAATGATATTAAACAACTTAATCAAAAACTACAGCATAAGAAATTCTAACACATGATTTGTCATAATTATCAAAAAGAACTATGATTGAGATAAAAGAGGTGAGTGTTTTGCGTAAATTAACCACTAGTCCTGCAGTATTTTATTTGATTTATCTTATTGTTCTTTGTGTTCCTAGTTTCCATACTAATATTTATGGCAAATTATTTACTTTAAGTTTAACGGTTATGCTTTTTATAATAGCTATTAAAGCCATTACTAATAAAAAAATAATGAATCAATAGATACAAAAAAATCCTATCTTCGAACATGATCGAAAATAGGATTTTTTATTAAGCTTGAGCTTCTTTTTTGACTATTTCATCATAAAAACCTGCATAAGTCATTTCAGCATAAGCATTCCACCAAACAATCCCAAGAATTCCAAAGGTTAGTTCATTTAGAATACTCCAACCAATAAAGGATGCTTGTAAGTTGAAAAATTGCATCATATTATCTTTTTTAGTCATTAACTTAAAGGATTGACTAATTGCACCGGAAAAGCTATCGCCTTTTTGTGAAGCATCTAAAAAGGCATAGTTTAGTTGGCTAGTAAAGTTATTAAGAATAATTGCTACAATACCTACTGCAACTAACGCTAGTATACCAATTAAAATCAAAATTACAGTAACAATTGTATTATTTGCAGCGATACCTATAAATACCAAAATAATGGCTATCAATCCAAGGATAATTCCTGCTGCACCAGCTACTACAAGTTGATAAAGATAAATAATCACAAAAAATCCCAAAGCTGCTAACCATCTGGAGTCTTTAAAAGCATAAAGCGAATCTTCAATTCCCGATTCACCAGCTGCTTCTTCTTGACGATATGACTTAAGCATCAAAATACGAACACCAAATTTGATGATGGCTGTTACCAGTGACACAAGTAAGCCAATAATTGAGCCAATTCCAATAAAACTCATCAATACCGATAAATTTGAACTAAAATCTTCAATGTTTGTTGTATGTTGAGCCATATTCATAATACTTGTAACATATGAAATATAACCCGCCGTATTAGCTATCATATTATAAATAAATAAAATAATCATCGGTACAAAAGTTATTGTAAAATAATAACCCCTGTCTTCACTTACTAATCGTTTTGCTTTTTCTTTAAGCTGTATTCGATCCATTCTTAGTTTCCTCACTTTCTCCTATTAACTTCATTTTACACGTTAAAAACACCAAATACCAAACTAAGTAACTAAAAATCTTTGTAACTTGAATTATCTCATCCAAAGTGCTAAATTCGACTCATCTTAATAAGGTCAATTAAATTTTGGAGGAAAAGCAAATGAAAAGAATGGGGTTATTAGTCTTACTAGCACTGTTAGTTCTATTAATAGTCTTCCCTGTCCCATCTCAACTAGTTTCCGCTCGTGCCGGTGGATCTACTGGTGGAGGACGTAGTGGCGGTAGCACTAGTCGTGGAGGTTCTACTAGTGGAACCAGAACTTCCACTTATTATGGCGGCAGTCGAAGAAGTAGTAGTTCTAGTGATGATAATAGCTATGCCGGATTTTATGCATTATCGTTAGTTAGTGTGGGATTTGCTTCTTACAGTGGGTTGAAATTTTACCGCAAAAAACATTATGAACTCAGTCAACCTCACAATACCCTACCAATAGATACCCACTTTGAAAAAGAATTCTCTGATTTGTTTTATCAAGTCGAAGAAGCTTGGTCTAAAACCGATATGAACATGCTAGCACAAATGATGACCCCTCATTATTTTAATAAACAAAAACGCATTATTAATCGCTGGCGTCAATTCGGGAAAATCAATCGGCTAGATAGTCTAGCAATTGTTGATTTACAATATGAAGCAACAAGCTCTAACCAAAAACGTCACGTTGTCGTAACAGCTCAAGCAAGAGATTGGTTCGAATATCCTCACAAATCAAAAGCGTACAATCGTGCAAAAGAAGAAAATGCTTATATTGAACGGTTTAAGGAAGTTTGGGAACTCGTCGATTCACCTACTGGTTGGTTACTTAATAATATCCGTACAGTTGATCTAAAAAATTGAGTCAATTTATTTGCCCTAAACTATGGTTTAGGGCTTATATTAATAGTAGCTTATTTTTAAAGGAGGATTTCAATTGTTCAAAAATATTAAAACACTATCGCCATTTGCACTGATTTTGTTATTTATTTCATTTACTATGTCAGTTAGTCAATCCATGATGACAACTGCTTATCCACTATTGATGAAAGCATTCAATGTTGAAACAAGTACCGTACAATGGTTGACTACAGGATTTATGATTGCCATGACACTCGTTATGCCTTTAAGCCCTTGGTTATTAAATAATATCAAGCTCAAGCCTTTACTGAATGGCATTGTACTTTCGTTTTTAGTTGGAACTGCTATTGCCATGTTAACCCCTAACTTTACTGGCATTATCATTGGCCGTTTTATTCAAGGAATGGCTGTTGGTGCACTTTTTCCAACATTTCAAAGTGTCATTATGGAAAATACCCCTAAAAATAAACGAGGGACTGCCATGGGAGTAGTCGGATTAGTCATGGGATCTGCTTTAGCTGTTGGGCCCATTATTTCAGGTGTCATCTTACAACTGGTATCTTGGCGACTTCTATTCGCCATTTTCCTTGTTGCTTTGCTTGGATTAATTGTGATTGGCCAAAAATACATCGAAAACTCTCACCAACTTCACTATTCAAAATTTGATTGGCTATCAGCTGGACTATTAGTGGGGTTGGCAGGTATTTTATATGCGATTTCAAACTTCCAAAAAATGGGATTTAATTTGGCTTGGTGGTTAGTCCTAGTAATTAGCTTAATACTCTTAGCTAGCTTTGCAATCAGACAAAGCCACTTATCTGAACCGTTTTTAGATTTACGTGTTTTCAAGTATTCTGGATTTTTGCCCGGATTATTGTTAACTGGGATTTCCTACTCAGGATTGATTATCGCGACTGTTTTAATGCCTTTGTTTTATCAAAATGTCTTTCAATTTAGTCCACTGGTTTCAGGATTATTAATGATTCCTGCTGCGTTGTTTTTAAGTAATCTTAACCCCAAAGCCGGGAATTTACTTAATAAAATTGGCTTAAGAAAACTGGTTTACATTGGGATGTCGATGATGATTCTGGGTTATCTTGTATTAGCCTTGCTGGGATCAAAATCATGGTTTGTTGTAATTATAGGCGCTATGTTGCTAGAGGGTGGCAACGCCTTTATCATGATGCCTGCCATTACAGCCGCCAACAATGCTCTTCCTGAAAAACTAGTCAGTCACGGAACAGCATTAATCACAACTGTCAGACAAGTTATGGGGTCAATTAGTGTCGTCATTGTCACTTTACTTGTAACAAGTTATAATACCCATCTTGAAATTGGGACTTCTCTTCAAAGTGCGAGTGCTTGGTTGATTATCATTCCGATAATCGGATTTTTACTTGCTTTGAGATTACCTAAAAAAGTTCATAAAACTAAATAAAAGCGTTGAATCATTTGATTCAACGCTTTTTTGTTATTCTTCTTTATTTTCTTTAATTAGAAATAGGCCTAATTTTAAAAATGCATAAATAATAAATAAGATAAATGCATTTCGAGATAATGTGTAGACATCATTAATTGGGCCATCTGGATATAACCAACTTCGGTTCAATAGACATAACAATGGCAGAACAAATGATAACACACAGGAAAAATAGCCTATAAATCTCTTTTGTTTTTTATTCATAACTTAAAACCCCCTTGATTTTTTGTTATTCTTCTTTATTTTCTTTAATTAGAAATAAACCCAATTGAAAGAATGCACATACAATAAATAAAATAAAGAATACTTGATACACCCCTGTACTCATAAAAGCAAATATAAATGCTGCTAATAATGACAATACGCATGACATTTGTCCCAAAAATGTTTTTTGTTTTTTATTCATAATTAATTCCTCCCTTTATCTAAACTAACTTAATATATTGACTGGCTTTAATACTTTGAATGAAATCACGATCATGATCAACAATAATCATTGTCGGTTTAACCGTCAAAATTAGTTCCTGTATTTGCTGTCGTGTCATAACATCCAAATAATTTAATGGCTCATCCCAAATATATAAGTTAGCTCGTTCACACAAAGATCTAGCTAATGTTATCTTCCGTTTTTGACCCATACTTAAATCGGCTAAATCTTTCCCAAACTCAAATCGTTCAAACCCTAGTTTTTTCAGCATATTTAACATTTCAGGTAAGTCAATTTGATAACTTTGAGTATATTCTAGCATTGACCCTCTTACTTCGGCAAAACTCTGCTCCAAGTAGGATACTTTGAGTCCTCGGCTTTTTGCTATTTTGCCAGATTTAACTATTGATAACTGCCCCCCTAATAGCTTGTAAAAGGCTTGATTTACCCGTGCCGTTTGAACCTGAAATGACTAACTGCTGTCCTTGTTTAATATTAAATGAAATGGGATTCTGTATTAATGCCCTATTACACCTTTCCAAAACTAACTGATTCACTGTCAAAATATTATCGTGATAAAATGGTTCATAATTCAACGTTAATTTTGGATTTTTATCAATATTTCGAAGTAAACCTTGTTTTTCTTCAATACTTGATTCAACTCGTTTGAGTGCATTTTTACTACGTTTCATCAATTTAGCAGCTTTATGTCCTAAAAATCCTTTATCAATATCTACATGATGCTGTCCTTTATAAAACTCAGCAGATTTTTCATTTTCAGCTCTATTCGACCATCCATTTAATCTTTCAGCTGTTTGATGCAAACTTTTAATTTGCTTATTTAGCTTAAAATTTTTTCTTTCTTCGAATAAGTTATCTTGTTTAAACTTATTTTCCCAAGTATCATAGTCACCTTTTAATAATTGGATTTTTGACCGATCGATTGAAAGAATATGATTAACTGTTTGATTAATTATGGTTTTATCATGACTAACTATAATGAAACCTGACTTTTTTTCGAGATAGTTGGCTACAATATCTCTTCCTATAATATCTAAATGATTAGTTGGCTCATCTATTAACTTAAACGTTCCTTCCTCAACAAACATTAAAGCGAGTAATACTTTAGTCTGTTCACCTGGACTTAGCGTACTGAATTTTCGATTCAAAATTTCATCACTCAGGTTTAGTTGTGGCATCTCAATTTCAAATTTCCAAAAACTAGCATCATCCAAAGTAGAATACGTTAGTACCAGGTCTTTAACAAGTTGCTTTTTATCTTGAATACGCTTTGGAAAATAATCAAAATATAGATTTGATTCAATAGTTCCCTCATAATCATAAGCATTTTGTAATAACTTAAGAAAAGTCGTCTTTCCTCTACCATTTCGGCCAATGAAACCCAATTTCCAGAACTCATCAATATTCAAATTAACTTTTTCAAAGATATAATGAGACATCGCATCATATTTAAACGATAGGTTTTGTATTTTTATAGTTCCCATATACCATCACTCCTTTCCTCCCTTCTTTGTTATTTTATTAAAATTAAATTATTTTTACATTATAAATTATCAATATATTATAATAAATCGTTATTGATTACAACGTTTTATTGCTACCATTTTTAAGTTAATAAAAAGAATACCTAACTTAGGTATCCTCTTCGACTGATTTCTTAGTAAATAATTCGATATAATCTTTCATTTCACTTGCTAGTTGATTTTCAAATATGTTGAAAATGATTTTACAATTTCTTGCTTTTTTCTTATTGATAGAAATTTTCAAGTAACCTCTTTTTAAACGAGTGGCTTCTTGAAATTCAAGCTGTTCAATATTATCTAAATTAAGTACTTGGGTTCGCAAACGTAAAAGAACCAGATTAAAAAATCCCTTTCTGCTAATAGTTATCGCTTCCCCATTAATGGTGACTTTTGTTTTATACGATTTAAAATAAAATTTTTTATTCATATTTTTCTCCTTAATCAGAGTATATCAAAAAAAATTCTTTATTTAGTTAAATATTTTTTAAAAATAACAAGATAGACTCGTGAAGATATTCAAAAATTGCTAATATCTAGATTCTCATGTAATTTAATATCGAATACATTAATTTATTTAACAAAGGGAAGATAATCTAATGAGAAATCACTTATCAATTGAAGAACAACTACTTGTGAATTCTGAAGTGGAAAAACGCAGTAAAAATATCATTGTCGCTTACATTTTATGTTGGTTAACTGGTGTTATTGGCGGTCATCGATACTATCTAGGAAAGACGGGAACAGCGATTATGATGACCGGTTTATGTATTGTTACATTTGGCGTTGTTTCAGCTATTTGGGCGTTTATTGATCTCTTCTTAATTCCAGGGATTGTAAATGACAATAAAAGAGAAATTGAACAACAAGTTACGCAAGAAATATTAGCTCGTCGTTAACTAGATAAACAAAAAAGACAAGGTATTTCTCAACTATTGAGAGAAATTCTTGTCTTTTTTATTTCCAAAATTGCCACCATTTTTTCTGATTCATTGGTCTAAAACCAAAATAATAACGTGGTGCTTGACTATCCTCAGCACGTTGGGCATCTGTTGTATTTTTAAAAGATTCTTTAGTATCTGTTTCATCAATATCTGTTTCTTGTGTATCTTCTGCCGCTAGTTCAATTCTGTTTGCTCGCTCATAGTCCAACTCTTCTTTCAACTTATTCATATTATGAGTTAGCTGTGATGTAAGTCGCTGTTGTTGATCTAGTAAAATTTGCATTGTTTCTAATTGTTGATTTTTACTATGCAATTCTTTTTTCAAAACATCGACTAATTCATCGTTATTATCAGTTGACGATTGTGTTTCTTTTTTTTCTTCATTACTCTCAAAATGAGACTTAATGAGTTTTTGACCATCTTCATTTACAAAATTAGTACGTCCTTTAATGACAACATACTTTTCCTTGAATCCTGCGGTTTTATTAATATAACGATTAATTGTTTGTCTTGAAACACCGAGTTCTTCAGACAATTCTTTGATTTTTTTCATGTCTCCACCCCAATGCTTATTCTAAAGGAGTTTAGCCAAAAATGCTACTTCAATCCGTTAAAACAATATAAGCTATATTATTTTAAACTTTGAGCATGTGCGTCTCATTTGGTATACTCCTCTGTAAAGGAGGAGTAAGTGATGTCTACTATTACAATAATAAATGGGGTACAGAATAAATGTCAGAATTAGCTTTCATTATTGTTTTTGTACCCATAGCGGTTATCTTAATCGTAACAATGACGCCATATTTGATTGCTCGCTTGCTTTTTAAACGATTTCATAAAAAAGCACGGCTTGCGGAAAAAAGTAAGCGTCCCTATCAAGATGATATCCCATTAAAAATCAAAAAAGAAAATCGAATTAAAATTGGTTATCCAGCTGATTTCAAAACATTTTTCAGCTACTGTTTATTGGTTAAAGAACAAGAAAACATTTTACACTTCAACTATCCAAATTCACCTAAACTTAAACTTTTAAATGTTGAATACTTACCTAAGTATACTTATCAAAACACCAATACGACTGGTAACAGTTTTGGAGGTGTTACACGTAGTGAAGTAAAAGGAGACGGCATCTTAACTTTTAAAGATTTAAGTACCGATTTCAACTTTGTTGTAGGTGTTCGCTTAGACCGAGATGATTATATCAAACTGAAGTCCGAATTTTTAACCGTTAACAATAACTAACTAGTCAGGAGTCTTAATTATGAATCCAGGTTTTGGCTATGAAACGCAGTTTCAGGCACAACCTAATGATGGCTTTTCATTTATATCATCAGTTGTTCCGCTCTTTATTTTTATAATATTTATAATTTTTATTGGCTCTATTATTTATAAAGTATTTTATAAGGGTGCTTCAACTGCTTATCACCAAAAAGCCAGCTTGAAGGAACAAGAATCTCGACCTTATGAAACAGATATTAGTTTTAAAGTCGACCAAATCAACAGACGAAAAATTGGCTATCCTGAATATTTTAGCTCATTTGATAACCATTGTTTATTAGTCAAAGAACAAGAAGGCATTTTACATTTTAATTATGATAATTCGCCTCAAATTCAACTCACTAACGTTGAATTTAGACCTAAATACGGCTACCATACCAATGGTTCAAATGATAATTTTGGAACAAGTACCCCTTATGAAATTCCTAATGATGGCATCTTAACTTTTAAAAGTCTGGATGATAATCGTCGCTTTATGATTAAAGCTGAACTTAAAGAAAGTCTATATGTCCGTCTTAAAACAGAATTCTTAACATTTTAAAAAATCCCCCTGATATATCAGGGGGATTTTTTATATAAAGTAATTAATTTCAAGATAGGTTATTCCCATACATAGCACAAATGCTATGACTAACATCATTAATCGCATAAAGTGATTAGATGACACCTGTTTACGGCTAACCTTGTAAGTAGGATCAAACTTTTTAGTTTGAAGATTCAAGTTATCTTCACTCATACCCGGTACAAATAAAGCAAGTAAGATAAAATAGCAGACTCCACATAGTGCAAAAAAGGGAGCGTTCCATACTAGATAAGCAGGAAAGACGATAAACATCGGTACAATAATATAATTTAAATTTCGAGCAATTAATTTCAAACTAAATCTCCTTTTAATTGTTAAGCTTTAAATTCTTTTCTTAGTTCAGTCATAGCCTTATCCACTGCTTCTTCTGATGAGATTTTACTACCTTGAACGGTCACATTTCCTTTTTTTGCCTGCCATTTCAAAAATCTTTCGAATGAATCAAGTAGTTGTTTTTTCATTTTGTTTTCCTCCTATAGTGTTCTTTTTAAAGTGTAACGACTTTTGTAAATAAGTGACTGTTTTCTTCATTAAAGTGATGGGCAACTTCTAGCAAGGTACGATTTTTATCCTTCAATAAATTATATTCAACTTCCACTGAGTTTTGATGATCCAACGCCGATGTTCCCTCATCTAAAAGTGCAATAGGGGTATCTTTTAATAATACCTCGCTATCGCAATCCGCTGCTGTTGCCCGACAGATAGATTATGACCATTGTCTAACACATCATCATGGACTTGAGTAATGAAGTCTACATTAGATAGTTTAAGTGCGGATTTAATTTGTTCATGAGTCACCGTTGAATTAAATAATGTCACATTATCTTGAATTGACCCTGAAAAAAGATAGGGCTGCTGATCAATATAAGTGATTATTTCATTGAGCTGTAAATAAGGAATTATTCTAATATCTTGACCATCAATTAAAATATCACCTTCATAATCAGTCAATTGTCCGCCAATAATCTTAAGCAGGGTACTCTTCCCGACACCACTTGCTCCTTTGATTAATACTTTTTCGTCTTTATTGATTACTAAATTGAATGCTTTGAAAATTGTTTGTCCATCAACACTATATGTCAAATTTTTAATAACTAATTGCTTTTCAAAATCACCCGGCAGTGCCTTCAAATTAGCATCATCAATATTCTTGAAAGATTGCTTGATATGTAACTTTTTAAATAGAACTTGAGTAGACTTAATTTGAGAATAGTCATTGCCAATTTGGCTTAATGCATTAAATAAACTAGAAGCAATATTGCCAATCGATGCAATAACTCCGGGTGTTACCAATCTTGATATTGCTAAAATACTGGCGACAATATCTAAAATAATCTGACAAAAAACACTAACGGCTCCAATCGAATTATTAACTTTAGCAGATATTTTAGTATAGTTAATCTTTGAATCTGCATATTCTTCAGATTCTTTTTTGATCAAATCGGGTAAAACTGATTTACGATTATAGCTATACAAGACATTAAAGCCTTTTAAGATATTTGTAATTGCTTCAACAAGTTTACTATTTGATTCAGAAACCATATTAGTCTGTGATTGTAACTTTTTCATAAAAATATTCGGCACAACCAAAATAATAGCTGCCAATACAATTGTGACAATCAATAGTAAGTAGTGGAAATAAGCTAAGGCTATGATTGACAACCCAATCAAAACGGTATTTTCAACCAGTGAGTAAACTTTAGTTAAGTACTGGTTTTCAAGTGTTGTAATATCGTTAGTATAGTTTGAGATGTGTTGACTGACTTTGTTTTGATGAAACTCTAAATAAGTTTCATTCGCCATTTTGTTAGACATGTTTTCTCTAATCTGAACACAAATCGTTTGAATCAGTCGTGCTTGAAACACTTCTTGAAAATATGAGCTAATTAGCATCGCTATCCAAACGGATGCGTTAATACCTGACCAAAATAATAATTTATTCATGTTAAGTTCAAAAACAGCGTTTGTTGAAAAAGTTAGTAAGAAAGCCGTTGCCGTCTGCAAGATAGCGTTAACTACAAGCCAGACAATATTTGTTGCATGTCCCCTTAAATTATTACGAAAATATATCCCCATCCTTTAATATCCTCCAATTAAATTTGTTAAAAAAACATTAGACTATGATTAATGATAGGTTATAGTGTTCAGGCCTATTAGTCAATCATTTTATAAAATACTATCAAAAAAGACAGTTTCTAAATTTAGAAACTGTCTTTTAGATCTTATGATTTTTTAGCGCGTAATTCATGAATATGTCTAATCACAATTGCAATAAATACAGGATAGATAGCTACTCGTTCGATCAACCCTTCAAACCCTGAAGTACTGAATGTGAACATAACGGGAATCACAATTAAGGAAATAACACCAAGAGCTATACTCGTTCTACCTAAAGCCTGATTTGATTTAAGCTGAATCCGACCAAATGAAATTGCCAATAAGTCACCACTCAATAAGAATACAAGTGCACCTAGCGGATGAAACATATGTAATGCCCAATCATATCCTGGAAAAATCCCAATCAATAATAATCCTATTGTATAAGTAATAGGAGCTACCTGATAAGTTTTAGTACGAGGTACAGTTGATTTTCTTAGTAAAAATCCTACAAAATAAATTAAACCTCCTAAAATAAATCCAGTATTCATAACGAAATACAGTGGTGAATTAATCAAATGAGTCCCGTAAGTTGTCACAACTGGCACTCCTAAGTCACTTACCCAATTTAAAATTGGATTATACCTTGGATTTATCCAAGAAAATTCGGTAATAATCTGAGCTAATAAAATAATTGCAACAGATAAAATTGAGAGTAATGAGCCTAGTCTTTGTTTTGTTTGAGTTGACATTGTTATCAGTCCTCCTATAGTTTTATTTATTTGTCAAAAATGGTTGACATACTTTCATACAGTAATCCCAAACTACCTGTTCATTCTCAGGTGAATAATAGCGATCACTTGGTTTTTGTACTTTTTCATTTCCCCAATACTTGCCTGAAATTCCTCTTACCCGATCTGAATCAGCTAAGTGAACGCTAGTTGCCGCGCCCTTTTCTGGCGAGGACATAAATCTTAGTGCCACTTTATAAATCAAATTATTGAGAAAACCTTTATCACTATCTTGTCCAAAATTCGTTGCTACAGCACCTGGATGTGCAGCATTAACTGCCACAGTTTTGATTTGACATTCTTGTAATAATTTATCCAGGTGTCTTGTATTCCAAATCACAAATAATTTTGAAAGTGAATATCTTCTTTGTGATGAAGGAATTTTTTTAAAGTTCAAGTCGGTTAAATCGGGGTGCCCACTTGCTCGGTGTGAATTAGAAGTTAGATTAATAATGCGACCATCATCGCTTCTTTCTAAGTTTTCAAGCAGTAATTGCGTTAATAGAAATGGTGCAATCGTATTCAATGCCAAAGTCACTTCAATGCCATCTTTTGATACTCGATAATCATTATCAAAAACAGCCCCAGCATTATTGATTAGAACATCTAAAGATTGATAACGCTTTTTGAATTCATCAGCCATTGCTCTTATAGAAGTCATTGATAACAAATCAGCTAAAAGATAATCAATATTTTGATTGCCAGTTTGTTGTTTGATTTCTGCGACAACTTTTTGGGCTTTAGCTTGACTACGACCATGAACAATAATATGATGACCTTTTTCAGCTAAAGTCATTGCGGTCACTTTTCCAATACCATCTGTTGCGCCTGTAATTAATATTTTTTTACTTATCATTTTTATTTCTCCTTTTTAACTAACTAATCAGTTTTTTATTAGTCAAAATATAAAAGCTATTTTTGAATAGCTTTTATTACCATACTAATAACTTGTTGTTCTTCTTCCTCCGTTAATTCAAAATGATTACGCATCAAAATTGAAGTTGGAATTGTAAAGAATGACTCTAAAACTTCGAATGAAGTATTAGTATACTTCGGTGATGCTTTAATACGTTCAAAAAGTTGTTTTAAACTATCATTCAAAGTATTGCTAATTTTAACAGTTTCATCATCTAAAAAGTCTTGATTTTGCCACATTAATCCCATAAATGTTGCTAAATCAGGGTAGGCTTTGTATTGGGATACTGTAAAACCTAGCGTTGCAACTATTTGATCTTCCAATGAAGTATCAGTATTAATAACAGACTTTAAATTTCCTTCTAGTTTAACTTTAACCTCCTGATACACTTTGCTTAATAAATCTGTCTTATCTTCATAATTAAGATAAATAGTTGCTGGACTAACGCCAGCTCGTTTTGCAATTCTGGCTGTTGTTAGATTTGATAATCCTTCTTGTCGTGATAGTTCAATAACAGCTTGTTTAATAGCTTCTATTTTTTTGTTATCTTTTTTTCTCATGAATCAATAGTAACTAAATAGTTAGTTATTTTCAAGTTTTTTCAAAAAAAAAAGCAATTCTAAATAAAAATTGCTTTTGCTTTGACTAGTATTAGCTGAGAACTCTCTATAAAAAGATACAACATTACCTGCTTCACAAGGTTCATATCCATGTTTATTATAGAAGTTACGCAATATTTGAGTATCTTCTGCTAATAATACTTTTTGACGAATATGTTGGTTTTCAGTCAGCATCTTTTCAAGTAAATTTGATCCTATTTTTTGATTTTGATAGTTAGGTTTTACCAATAAATCTTGAATATATAAAATCGTTTCGCCATCACCAACAGCTCTAATTAATCCTACCAATTGGTCGTAATCCCAAGCTGAAATGACGGTCCGTGAATTATTTACTGCTTTAGCTAACTGGTTGAGGTTAGCCGTATAGCTACTCCACCCAACACTTGAATACAATTGATCTAATTTGTCTACGTCTATTTTATTAGTTTGTTTAAATACAATCATCTGATATCTCCTTAATTTGTTAGTCTTAAAATTAAGGAATTAGCCACAATTTTACTATTTTCTCGTCCTCCGTCTACTTTTTATTTAGCGATATTGTATCTTATATTAAATAGGGTTTCAAAAAAAATTATAAAAGTGTATCATAAAAACCATTAGGAGGATTCAAAAATGAATACAAAAACAATTGTAATGACTAGTGCTTTAGCATTAGGAACCTTAGGGGTATTTTCTTCTATCCAACACCAAGAAGTCTCTCAGGCAGCTGAAATTAGTAAAGCTCCTGAAAATTTCACTCTTGAAAGTGGTGGACAAGAACTTGAAATTTACTCAGATCCTGGCTTAACACAAAAAACTGGACGTAAACTAGATTCAAGTACAACTAGCTGGAAAGTATTCAATATGTCTTTTTCAGATGATTCTGTTGGCTTACCACAATATGATAATTTAAAAAGTGGCATCATTACTTATGATTTAGGTGGCGGACAATGGGTACAGGGAACAGCTATTACCAATAATATCGATCAGTGTAATGTTGCTGAGATTTTTACCCAAGGTGGCAATGTTCCAGTTTATAGTGATTCAGCTTTAACACATCAAATAGGTACTTTGAATAATGGCATTCATGACTGGAAAGTCAGCCGCTTACTGATGATGGCTAACGGGTTTTATGCCGCAGACCTTGGCCACAATCAATGGATTAAAATTGATAATGTAGGTGGTACAGGGCCTCACATTATGAGAAAAGCTGCTATTATCGAAAAGAATACAACACTTTATAATGGTAGTGGCACACCAACCGGAAAAGTTCCTGAAACGGATGTTTATCGTTTATTTGAGTTTAAAATTTTAAGCAATGGTCACTATTACGGTCGTGTCGGCTCCAATAATCAATGGGTTGATATGAGAAATACTTTAATTAATTAGTCTATCATTTACGACAAAGAAGGTACTTTTATGAAACTTAATGTTCAACTAAATAACGGTTTGTTGCCTGATCAATATACAAAACACTGTTCAAATAACAGTAAACATCTTAACTTTCCGAAGGTCTCATTTCCTATCGAAATTACAGGTGTTCCTGAAAATGCGAAAACACTTGTACTGACTTTAACAGACTTAGATGCCGTGCCAGTTTGTGGTTTTGAGTGGATTCATTGGCTTGCAGCCAATATTAACCCTAAAACAACTCTTATTCCTGAAAATGCAGGACAAGATAACCCCTTAAATTGGACATGTGGATATAATAGTTTAGCTGGAAAATATTTGGATTTAAAAAATGACCCAATGAGTATGGGATATGTCGGACCAGCTCCACCTGATGATATTCATAACTACACTTTGAGGTTATTTGCATTAGATTATAAACCTAATCTGATGGATGGTTTTTGGTATAACGATTTAATGAAAGCAATTAAAGGTCATATTATTGATCAAACCGAAGTTAATCTGCCTGTTAAGGCGTAATTGGAAATAAAAAGCCGACTACGACGAGTAGTTCGGCTTTTTTATGATTTTATATAATTATAACGTTATATATTTATATTACACTGTCTCAAAAGTACGCTATCTAAATATTATTAAGCTCATTAACTAATTCTTCAGGGTTTTCAACACCTAACACCAACCGAGTATAGTCTTCATCTTTTAACTGAATCACAACCGGTTTATCTTTGCGTGAAACATTGAAAAAGGTTTTTTCGCCATCATTTTTAAAAGTTCCTGCCCAATAACCAGGCAAAGTCGTTCCAGGTTCTCGAATACCTTTATAATCATTTAAAATCCCTTCATCAAGAGAAGCCCCTTGAACATGATCTAATGCAATAACCAATTTAGATTTTAATGCGGTAATTTTATTGATACCTTGAGGTTTAATGATTAATTCTTTAGTTGTAACTTCGACTTTATTTTGCATAATTTATTCTCCTATACCACTCCGCTTGAGTAGTGCTAAACCGATTTTTTCAGCTATGTCAGTTTGATTATTTGCTTCGTACCACCTATTTAAAATAATCCTAACTTCTCTATTGTTTGGGGCTACTTCTAACATAGCAATTAATACTAGCTCCAGATTTTTTTGCTTGGAGTAATTCGATAGACTAGCTGTTAATGCAGCTGTAAACATACCTAACTTACTACCAAAAGCACTGTATAAACTTCCTCTTAGGACTCCCGTTCCTTTGACTATGTCATCGAGTGAAGTCCCATTAAAACCTTTTTTAATGAATACTTCACCGATAATATTAATAACTTCTTCTTGATTAAAACCCTTAGTTCTTCCCATGCCTTTATTATATATTTCTTGACTGAACAGTCAAGAATAAATACTGAAATTATTTACTTTGCGATTTTTTTACAGCTTCATCATAAAAACGACACTTAAAATCTAAAACTTCAAGCGTTGCTTGCAGTTGTTTTATTTCCTTTTTGATATTATCTCGTTGTTGATAAATCGTATCTCTTCTATTCTCTAATGATGTTTCGCCCTCGATGCACCAGTCAACGAACTGCTTGATACGTTTTAGCGACATACCTGATTGTTTTAAATGCTCAATCATTTGAATAATCTCTAAATTATCCTCACTAAATTGACGAACACCCAAGGTATTCTTTTGAATATTAGGAATCAGTTCTTTTTTATCATAGTAGCGAATTGTTGAAATCGGTAGGCCAACTTTTTTACTTACTTCACTAATTGTATAAAATTTTTCTGACATCTTATTTCCACCTTTACACGGGTAACAGACAAAATGTTACCTTAATCTATCTTTGATTTTACAATATTTTCTATTTAAATCAGTACTATTGTTCTTTATACTTAACAACATATTGAGTTTAAAGGAGTTTTTTTAATGAATAAAGAAAAATGGATTAAACAGTTAGATTTGGAACCTCATCCAGAAGGTGGTTTTTATAAAGAGCTTGAACCATCTGCTGAACTTACTCAAAACAGCGAAGGAAAAGAACGCCCATTATATACTAATATTTACTTTTTATTAACTGATGAAAGCCCATCACATTTTCATCGACTAACAGCGGATGAGATTTGGTATTACCATACTGGTGATCCATTAACTGTCCACATGTTGAATGAAGATGGTAGTTACACTAAAGTGACATTAGGTGATAATCCTGATGAGGGTCATGTTTTACAATACAAAGTACCTGCCGGGACTATTTTTGGTTCAACAGTCGATAACAAAGAGAGCTATGCTTTAGTCAGTTGCATGGTTTCTCCGGGATTTGATTTTGAAGATTTTGAGTTATTTAGACAATCTGATTTACTAGAAAAATACCCTGATCATTCCGAAATCATCAAATATTTAGCCATGATTTAAATTTTTTTAAGGTTACATTTTGTCTGTTAGGGTATAAAAAAGAAGGTAATTAATAATTACCTTCTTTTTTATATTGTTATAACGTTATAAATTCATAATTTTATTGACGTTTCTTAGCATCAATTTTTTTCATTTTATTGATAGATAAAGCCATCAGGTCTTCGTTAATTTCGTCTGTATGTTGCAAATAGTTATCAATTAGTAAGTCCATCAATTCATAAGAGTAAGCGACTTCTGATTGTTCTAATACCGCATTAAATCGATAATAAACTTCTGCTGGAATCACAATAGACTTTTTGATGTTTTTAACTGGTTGGTATTCTTCTTGTGGTTTTTCAATATCACGATTTTGTAAATTATTACGCTTTTTAGCTTTACCAAACATCCCAATTTCTTGATTACTCATCTTCAAATCCTCCTACCTTTTCAACTCGATTTAAGAAATCTTCTGTCAACGGATCAATAACATCTTTAAATAGTTTTTTATCCCAATAGGTATCTTTTCGAATCCCTAATCTAGGAGCACTTTGGATTCTTTTAGCAAATGGAATAATATGTTCAAATATATTTTGCTGACCAAATTTTTCAACTGCATCCGCTAAAACGGTTTCATCAATCGCACCATGATAAGTGAATTGGTTAGGAAGCACGCCAATAATATCGGTATCAGCATCAAAGTTTTCAATTAAATCACTCATATCATTTTCTAAGAATTGAAGTGCACCGTCATACGAATCTGACTGAGTTTGAAAGGCGAGAATAACATAATCGCTAGCATAAACAGCTGATCTAGTATAGACAGACGTTGTTGGTGGTGTATCAATCAAAATAAAATCATAATCTTGTTTAATTGGCTCTAGTAAATCTCGCATAAACGAGACCTTTTTCAACTCAATTTGATGATAATTCTTATCAATGGATTCAGCAATGCCATATTTCTTAGCTAAAAATGTCGGTAAATTTTTAAAATCCATATGAGATGGAATCATATCTAAGTTATCAATAATTGGTGTAATAAGTGGTTTTAAATCACCATCACGTACACCAGCCATCAATGTTTTGTTGATTTGATAATGTTCTTTTTCTTCATGATTCTCTTTAGTAATTAACATGGTTTTTGTCGTATTACTTTGTGGATCTTCGTCTACTACTAATGTCTTATAGCCCTTTAGAGCTAAATTATAAGATAAAAAACGAATAATAGTCGACTTTCCAACGCCACCTTTACCATTTGCGACGGTGATTGTTAATGGCTGTTTCAAACGTTTCATTCACGTACCCCCTTTTTTTACAATTTTAATATAAAAACATAAAATTGTAAAAGTATATTTTTATAATTTTATGAACAAAACAAAAGCGACACTCATTTGAGGTCGCTTATTTGTCTTTATCTTTAAACAATTAAAAATGATTTAATTGCTTTACGGTCTTGCATAGCTTTATAGGCTTGGTTAACATCATCTAATTTAAATGATTGATCAAAAACCTTACCAGGATTAATATCGCCATTTAATACTGCATTAAGTAATAATCCTTTGTCGTAAGTCGTTACTGAAGCAGGTCCTCCAGCTAAGGCTACATTTTTTTGGAATGATGCATTTGTATCAACATGATCAGTATGAGGTAATCCTACACGACCAACAGTTGCACCTGGACGAGCTACCTTTAAAGCAGTTTCTGTTGATAAATCGGTCCCAACACATTCTAAAACGGCGTCAGCCCCAACATTGTTAGTTAGTGCCATAACTTTTTCAACAGCTTCATCACCACGTTCAGCAATAACATGAGTCGCACCAAATTCTTTAGCTAATTTTTGACGTTTTTCATAACGACTCATTATAATAATTTGCTTAGCACCACGCAATTTAGCTGAAATAACCCCACATAAACCAACAGCACCGTCACCAACTACAACAACCGTATCTCCTGGTTTAACACGTGCTGTTCTAGCAGCGTGGTAACCGGTTGGCATAACATCTGCTAATGCTAAAAATGACTTATGCATAGCTTGGCTATAGTCTTCTGGTTTACCAGGAATTTTAACTAGTGACCAATCTGCATGTTGGTAACGTACATATTCAGCTTGATTACCGTTACTAAAGTTATCATCATGGTTTAAACAACCACCTTCATATCCTGCTATACAAGCAGCACAATGACCACATCCGTGTGTAAAGGGAGCAATCACAAAGTCACCGGGTTTGACAGTAACGATGTCATTTCCTACTTCTTCAACAATCCCAATTGACTCATGGCCATTGTTTTGTGAATGTGCTTCTTTTTCATTAACACCATTATAGGCCCATAAATCTGATCCACAAACACAAGCATTTAAGACACGAATAATAACATCATCGTCTTTTTGTAAAGTAGGTTTGGCAACTTCTTCAACTGCAACTTCGCCTGGTTTAATAAATACTGTACTTTTCATAATTTTACCTCTTAATCTTTTTAAATTTGTTATTATCTATGATAAAACCTAAAGTATACTTTAAGTCAACAAAAAATATAAAAAAAGTAGTTATCTTAATAGATAACTACTTTTTTGTTCGATTATGATAATCGACTGATCATAACCGCACTACCTATAATTAAAATTAACCCAATAATTGTAAATAGTGATTCTTTTTTAGTTTTACGTTCTTTAAGAAGAATAACACCACCTAAAGTTGCAACTACAACGTTCAATTGTGTCATAGGGAAGGCTGTTGCCACACCGTTCATACTCATTGAAGTTAGGTAAGCTAATGTTCCTAGTCCACCGAATAAACCAGTAATAATTGATTTATATGTTGGTTTAGCAAAAACATAAGATTCTTCTTGTTTTTTAGGTAAGAATAGAATAATAACAGCTGCCATAACAACAGAACCCAATGTTTGAGGTAGTACACTAGCTACACCACCAGCATTACCAATCTTAGGTAATGTCGCAGTTGCTGTATATCCTAGTGAACTGAAGAATAAAATAATAATTCCTGAAATCATGTTTTTGCTATTTTGAGATTCTTTATCTTCATTGAAACTTGATAAAACAATTCCGATAATCAAAACAGCGATACTAGCAAATCCAATTAATTTTGAACCAGATCCACTCCATTCATTCCAAACAATAACACCAACAAGTGGAATTTCAATCAATTGAAATCCAGTTGAAATTGGCATAGCACTTGAAACATTAATCTTAGTAAATGAAGTTAACTGTGCCAGTTGTGCTAGTGACCAAGCCGCACCAGCAATGAAACACCATAGAAAATCAATCATTTGAATTTCAGGTCTGTAAATTAAGTAAACACCTAATCCAATTACAACCTGACCTACTGTCATACCAAATAATTGTTGAATCGGTTTACCACCGAAAATTCTAGAAATAACAGGACCCATTCCCCAAAATATCGCGGGTAGAAATCCAATTAAAATTGCCATTGAAAAAAATCCTCTCTACACTTAAAAATCGACTAGTTTTTTGTTAGCTATCTAACAAAAACGTACTAAAGAGTATTATTCTACTAATTTAAAATAAATGCAAGAAAAATTTTAAACTTTTTTAAATAAAAATAACCAACTACCCTAGTTGGTTACTCATGGGATTGATTAATAAAATTATCAATTCGATTCTCACTATCATTTTTCATTCGCTCCAAAGCATGAGAATAAATTAACGTTGTTTGTAAGTTCTTATGGCGTAACAATTGTTGAGTTTCTTCAAGAGACCCTCCACTTAACATATTCAATGTCCCAGCTGTATGCCTAAGACTGTGAGCAGTCAATCTCGGACTAAATAGATTAATCGCTTTGAGTTGTGCTTTAACAATATGTGAAATACTTCGTGTAGATAACCGCTTATTATAAGAATTATGGCTATTTGACACGAATAGTGGATCTGTGGCTTTAATCATTTCTCTAGACTGCAAATAATCATTAATAGCCTGCAGAGTATGTTCTGTTATTTTAACGTATTCTGATTTTTCTGTCCGACCTTTTCCCTTAATATATAATACAAACTGATTCCCAACATTTCGCATATCTTCTATATTGGCTCGATTAATCTCAATCGTTCTCAGACCTGTCGTTACCATTAAGTAGATAATGGCATAAGCTCGTTTGCCTTCTTTTGTCCTGCGGTCAATACTATGTAGCAGCTGTGTTGCTTGTTTAGCAGTTAAAGCATCTTTTTTAAAAGTATGATTTAATTTCATACTTTTAACATTTTCTGTAATATTAGGATAAAAACCGATTGAATTAAGCCACTTAAAAAATTGGCGAATGGCCACTAGTCGATTTTGAATTGTCGTAGGTTTATGATTCAGCTCTGCCAAATATCGTTTGTATTCGATTACATTTTGTCTGTTTGGATTAATAATTTGATTAATTTCCAAAAATGTAAAAAACGGTTTTAAGTTTTTACGATAGGTTTTAGATGTTTCTTCAGACACATCTAAAAAATTAATAAAGTCATCAACCAGTGTCGAATCAATAGATTTATCGCCGGTTAGTTGAATTTGTTGCAGCTGATTGAGCGTTGTTAAATCAAAATTGGATCTGTTATTTTGCGACATAGCTTCACCTTTCATTATGGATATTATAAATATATAAAATTATACAGACAAAATGTTGCCTTAAAAATCTTGTTGATCTATTTCTTGTAATAAGGTTCCTACTTTTCTATGTTCTTCTTGATCACTTTCAGGAACCACCACTTTACGCCAGTCAACCTCTCGTTCAGGACTATTAACCTTTTTAATCTCAAAATCATCCGCATTTTTTGCTTCTTTCGTAAAGGTGAATTGATAGCCTACCACTGGACGTCCTCTGCCAGATCCGTGCTTTTTTGTAAATTTGAGGTTACGAAAGATAGGACTTAACTCTTTCATCACAGGGTCAATGATTCTCTTATCAATATGAGTTTGGCGATAACTTTTTGGTACTTCTAACGCTTCAATGAAATCTTCTTTAGAAAGATACAAGTAACCCGTTGTTCTAAACTGTTTCAATAATCTAAAAACAGTCTTAGCGTAAGTACTTCTGATATCTCTAAACTCCATCAAGGAATATCTAACCCATGTATCCAAATCATTGAGTAAAGGTAGAGCCTTCTCATGAATCCTAACATCAACATACGGTTCTTTGGCTTCTCCATTAATTTTAAAATCAGTAAACATCACAAAGAATTCACGTGTCAATCCAGTTTGACTACGTCGTCCAAATCGTAAACTCATCAGTTTATTGTAAGTCTGTTCAACATCATCAATAAAACGGTTATTAGCTGTCGCTTTATAATCACTCAAATCTTTTAATTGACTAAATGGAAATCTAACCATTTGATTACCTTTGTCACGCATACGTGAAACAATTGAAAAAAATAAGTTCATCTCAACAGAAGTGAATCCTTTTAATGGAATTGTATTAAGCTCTGGACCATATTTTACTATTTCATTTGCCATTTTTTATCCTTCTTCTCCAAGTTTTATAGACTCATTTTAAAGGCACATGTTGCCTAAGTCAAGTTGCCTTAAACAGACAAAATGTTGCCTTTAAACAGACAAAATGTTGCCTTTAAACAGACAAAATGTTGCCTTTAAACAGACAAAATGTTGCCTTTAAAGTTTCTAGACCCTTGTGGCTCTAAGGCTCAACTACTACCTAAAAGAGGTTTAAAAGAGGTTTAAAAAGAATTATAAAAGAAAGAGAAAAAATAAAATATAAAACGGTTTATTTCAAGAGTTATTAATTGCTTATAAAAAAAACAGGGGGTACCATTAAACCATCCTTATAATAATTGGAGGTAGGAAAATATTATGCTTTACAATAAAAATAAAATACACAAAGAAAACGAAAAAAAAGTACTAAAAAAAGTTAAAAAACAATGGGTAGTTGCTTCATTATCAACATTTACTTTAGTTGGTGGTGCACTAAGCATGCCTCAATTAAAAGTATTTGCTGCTAATAATGATAATTCAGCACAAACACAACAGACTACAACTACAAATCAAAAAAATGAAGAGACTAAAAATTTAGTTAAATCAAATGATTCAAAAAGTGCACAACCAAACACAAAAATTGAAAAAAACCCTGATTCAGTACAATATTCTGTAGCATCTGCTCAAAACAATAGTAATGGGCAAGGATTACAAGATAGCAAAGCACAAGAAACAGACACAACTAACATGTCAAAAGGTGTAAACGAAGCTAAACAAGAAGCCTTACAAGATTTACAAAATGCCCCTACTAGAAATCCAATGAAGACTCGACAAAGCTTGTTGAGTAATGGCTATTCAGCAGTTTATGCACAAGCTTATGAAGATTTTTATCAAGGTTATTTAGATGGTGAACAAGATGCTACAGTAAACAACAAAACAAATGCTCAACAAGGATTTGCAACACAATATCCAGGTTCATATAGTCCAGAAAAAAAAGCAGGATATGATGCTGCTAAAAACGACTATAAGATGACCACAGAAAAAAATAGAGGCTACAAGTTTGCTTTAGCTGATGTTATGAACACAACACCTTCTAAAAGAAAATTAAATACATATACACTTGATTTCCAAAGTGCATATAATGATACTTATGATGGTTTTTGGTTAGGTTATCAAAACAAAGATAACCCAGCAGGTGTTACGGCAAGTAATTTTGCTGGAAAAAGTGCTCTATTTAGATTAGCTTATGCTAAAGGGTTGCAATTTAATGGTGGAACAGAGATTGATGCCCAAAAAGCAGGTATTACTGATGCTCAATCTAATAATAATAGAAACAGTAACCTAAAAAATTATTCTTCTGGTTATCAACAAGCTTATTTAGACGCTTATCAAGGTTATTTAGATGGTGTCTACGGTTCTTTAACAGCATCAAGTCAACGTAATGGATCTTCTGATGCTTATAATTCAGGATATGTTTCAGGGTACGATGCAGGTACCAATAGAGATGAAAATGTTCATACTGGATTTAATGATGGTAATTCTGATGCTCAAAAAGTTGTTCCCACTAAGAGTGATAAATCCCAAGCTGAAGAAACTAACTCTGACTACAAAAAAACCTATCTTGATGCTTATCAAGGATTTTTAGATGGTAAATCAGATGGATTTAATCCACAAGGTACTCAAAAAACTAACTTTGATAAAACACAAACAATGTTATATCGCATTTCATATGGAGCTGGATTTGAATACGGTCAAGATGATTACAAGGGATCAGCACAAGGAACAACTGATGGAACTACTTCTAATACACCTAAGGATTCGCAGCTATCTGCCAAATCAAGAGGTTATCAAAATGGTTATAACTTAGCCTATGATGGGGCCCAAGATGCTATTTTGAACAAAGGTGCAAAATATGATGCTAAATCTGGGGTACAAGAATATCAAATGGGTTATAGTACAGGGCAACAAAATGCGGTTAGTTCTGTTGCTAATGTTTCCACTGCTGCTGATTTTTATAATGCCGTTATGAATCCAAAAGTTACTAGAATTAATGTAACTAAAGATTTGAATTTCTGGGAAACATTTACGGATAGTTCAAATATTGTTCATCAAATGTATAATAACAATACAATTATGACTCAATATGTTCCAGCAGGAAGAGATTTGACTGTCAATGGACAAGGTCATAATGTTGATTTTGCAGGTTATTCTTTCTATATGGGTACACCTGATAAGGCATTATCTATTCAAGATATTACGATGTATGGGACTAACTACTATGGACCTTTGAGTATGCTTGGTAGTAGTAGTAACTACAAGACAGCCGTTAACTACAATAATGTCACTTATATTGGTAATCAGTTAACCTACTCACCTTATGCAGGTATTACATTTAGTGGTGTCAATAATGTTCAAAGTGGTCAAAACTATTATCCACCTGTAACAGATCCTTCAAATAAAAATACGCCTAATTATGTTACAATGTCACAATTTGCAACAGATTATGATAGCAAAAACCAATACTACAGAGGTTCAATTAGTTCAAATGTTTATGCTAGACGAGTTGAATTTACAAAAGGAAGCTCTTACACTGGTACTACATACAACGGATCTAACTTCGCCATTGGTGGTTGGGGACAATACAAACCATTAGATGATAATACCCCCGAAACCCAAGACTCTAATAGTTTTGTTGTTGGTGAAGATGCTACTGTTAACTTAACACCAAGAGGTAGCAGCGGTTCATTATATACGCCAACAGGTCATGGTTATGGTATTTATATGATGAGTGCTTACGGTGGTATTATTCTTAATAAGAATGGGCAATTGAATATTACGCCTGATATTAATCCAAATAGCTATTCTCAATACTCAGGTTTAGGTGTTTATTCATACGGACAAAATGGTATCCAAGTAAAAGACGATGCTAAATTTAATGTTCAAATCACTCAGCCACTTCAAGATTGGAGTAACGTTGTTAATTTAACAAACGCTTATTCAACAATTAACACAGGACAAAACTCTGTCTTTAATATTTCTGCAATTAATCAACCCACAACCAGCAAATCAACGGCATATCGTAACTTGCTAAATACAGGAACGGTTTTACCTCGAAAATATGCAAACTATCAAAAAGATTTCACACCTGTAACCTTGGGAAGAGATACTTCGTTTAATCTTTCTGCTGACGGTAATGCACCAGTTTCTCTAATTCAAAATGGTGATCCTTATACCAATACTTATAGCTATGGTCCAGGAAGTAATGCTTATCAAAATAACCAATATATTAGAGATTATTACGCACCTTATATTAAAGCTGATTCCCTAACCAAAAATAATGTAACCTTGGATTTATCTCAAAATACAGCTAATACTGGTTATTATTATAGTACTATCTTTTCCCGTAATGGATCTGCTGGATTTTATTATCCTGTCAATATTGAAGCAAAAGATACAAATATTACAACTGATCCATCAGGAAAAAGTAAATATGGTTCATTCCATAGTGTTACAGTTCCTGTGGTTTCAGGACAAGGACAAAATAGTCCTTTTGCAAAGAATCCACAATATCCCGGTTACCAACTTGTTATGGATAACAACATTCAAACTGTCAATACTTCTTCACAAAATAATTATTTAAATAATTTTGATCCTAAGGGGCTGACTTATTTCCAACTAAACCACTTAGACATTATTAATGTTGATATATCTGGTTTAACTAATTCTCAAGGAAACTACTTCCTAAATGGGACTGCCACACCTAATTCATATATTCTGATTAGTGAAAATGGTGTACCAATTAGTTCACCTAAAGCTAATATCACTAACTTAGGTGATGGAACAGATAAGAAACAATATCACACAGTTACTGATTCTAATGGGAACTGGAGTGTAAACTTAGGAAATAATGATGAAGGATATATTAATAGTGGTAGTCTTTCAGCCTATGCTCGTAATGGTGCTTCAGAGGCAACATTTAACTATGGCGTTGATTTGTCTGATAAAGATCTTGCGACAGTTGATGGTTATAATGATGGGTTGATTAATAAAAAACTTAGTGGAAGTGAACTATCTTCTAGAGGTGATGTTTATCGCCGTGTATACGAAGAAAACTATACCCAAACTAATGCCTTATACCGAGCAGACGTAATAAAAGGATTACAGGAAGCTAGAGAAGATGTTATTAATGGTATTACAAAACAAGATAATAAGAATCGAAGCATAGGGTTCCAACAAGGTTATATTGGTGCAAGTTATAATAACGATGGTACTATTAATGAGAAATTCCAAGGCGGTTATGATAGTGATTTAAGTGAATTTAATAACGGTAAAGCTGAAGGTTCAAGACAAGCTTCTATTAATGGACCAGAAACACCAAAAGATGGAACTGATGTTTATAAAGCTGGATACCGTAAGGGCTATTATGAAAATAACCAAGACTATAAAAAGGGATTTGATTTAGGTCAAAGCGATAGCAACAGTAGTAAACCACAACAAACTACTTTTGGACCAAACGTATCAAATGCTTACCAAATAGGATATGCCGATGGTTATCGTAAATCGGATAGTCAAAAACAATCTGACATTGAATCTGGAACTAATGATGGTAATAGTGATGGGTTAAATAACAAACCAGCATTAGGGACAAATGGTGCACCAGTATTTCCATCTGATGCCTCAGATAGCTATATTAATGCATATAATGCAGCATATAAAGCAGCAAAAGATAAATATAACTCCGATTATAAAGCTGGACAAACAGATGGAATGAATGACGGAAATCAAGGCCATAATCCTAGAAACATTTCTGGCAACTCTTCTGCTTATCAAAAAGGATACAATGATGCTTATAATAAAGCTAAGTCAGGATATGATCAGGATTATAAAGCTGGTCAAACAGCTGGTACAACTGATGGTAGTCAAGGTAATTCTAAATATTCTGATACTAATTTAAGTGAGTGGAATAAGAAAACTCCTGCTTATCAAAATGGATACAATGATGCCTATAATACTGCTAAAAGTAATTATGATAGAGAATATAATAGTGGATACAATACAGGTGTTATTGATTCAATTAACAATGATAGTCGAGATATTTCAAAACAAAGTGCTCCTTATCAAAAAGGATATAACGAAGCTAAAAAATCTACCAATGCTGATGAAATAAATCAAGCTAAGAGTGATGGACAATCTGATGCTCAACAGACTCCTCCACAAAAGAGACCATTAGACGGAAAAAGTGGTCAGTATCAACTAGCTTATAACCAAGCTTACCAACAAGCACTTGATCAAAGAATGGCTCAAGAATACTCTGGTAGAAATAATGGTCGTCAAGATGCACTTTCAGGTAAAGATACTCAAGAAAATAATTATACAGATCCAGCACAAAAAGCAGCCTATCAAAAGGCCTTTAATGCAGTTAAATTAGGCCAAAACCAAGGAGCCTCAGATGGTGATAATGGTAAAACAGATGTATCAACTATTCCATCTAGTGTAGATCCTGAATACACTGCCGAATATCAAGCTGGATATAACAGTACTAATCCTAGTCATATCGCAGATTATCAACAGGGATTATCAGATGGAATGAGTGATGCTATTACCAAACCTAAACCTAAGTCTTTAGATGGACAAAAACCTGGTTATCAAAATGGTTATAATAAAGGATTCCAAGCAAATCCCTCAGGATATAGCAATGATTATGACCGGGGGGTTAACCAAGCTAAGGCTGATGCTTCACAAGGAATTCCAGTTAAACCGGCAGATTTAGCTACTCAGTCACAAGAGTACCAAGATGGGTACAACAGTGCATTTGATAATGCTAAATCTGATTATGATGATAAATATAAACAAGGTGAAGATAAGGGTAAATCTGATGCTGTTAATAAGACAACTTCTGATATATCAAAAGAATCACCCGCTTATCAAAATGGATACAATAAGGGTTATAAAGAAGCTGCAGCTAATAGCAATACTGACTATCAAAGTGGTTACAATGATGGACGTGTAGCAGCATCGAATAATCCAGATAGTCAATTACCATCTGATTTAAATAAAAAATCACCAGATTATCAAACAGGATTTAAAGATGGATTTAATTCAATTAAAAATATTCAAAGTAATGATGATAAGCTAAAAGTAACCGCAGGTTCAGAAGCTGGATACAATGATGGTACAAAAGGATTAAAACCTCAATCAGATAACGATATCTTGATGGATAAAGACAAAGGACCAGCTTATCAAGCAGCCTATAAACAAGCTTATGATAAGGCCAAAGCAACATATGATCAAAGCTATAATCTAGGTGCAAATGCTGGTCGATTAGATGGACAAAATGGCAAAGATCAAGATACCGGATTGTCTCAACAACCACAAGGGTACCAAGATGGGTATAATTCTCAATATAGTCAAGCTAAGGCAAACTACGACCAAGATTATCAAACAGGGACGAGTGCAGGAGCTCAAGATGGACTAGCTCATAAACCAATCTCTGATTTATCTAATTCATCAACAGGCTATAAGGACGGTTATTTACAAAGCTATGCTCACTCAAACTCTGTATATGCTCAAGGACAAGCTGATGGTCTAAATAATCGTAAATCTTCTAGTTCTGATCCTAGTTATCAAGCAGGTTATCAAGCAGGAAATGAAACCTATCAGAATGGTTACCAAAGAGGAGCCAATCAAGCATTATCTGATATTAAAAATAATGTTCCAGATAGAAGGACGGGGGGAGATATTAATCCCTCAGGAATCGATGTTTCTGAACAAGATAAACAAAAACGAGCAAACTATGATGCTTACCAAAAAATGCCTGCTAACTATAAAGACGGGTATAATAACTATGATGATATTAATTCTGGATTTTCTGATGGATTGAGCGATGCTGCACAAGGAAATGATTTTACTTTAAATAAAACAACCCAAAGTGACGGCTATAAAAAAGGTTATCAAGAAGGTATTGCTAGAGGTAAGCAAAAATATGATTTAGATTATCAAGCAGGTGTTGCTGCTGGTGTTGATAAAGGTGTTAAAAAAGAACCTGCTGATTATACATCTGCTAATCCAACTGACAAAAATCCATCTTATGCTTATCAATCAGGGTATATTCAAGGTTATCAAGAAGGTTCTAATAAATCTCAAGCAGATCAAGCCAAAAATGACAACTATAGTCAAGGGTACAAACAAGGTCTTGAAGTTGCTTCTAATACAGGTGGTAGTGGGAGTTTCTCTTCAGGTAATTCTGATCAACAAGCTGGTTATAACGATGGTGTTGAAGCTGGTAAAAAACTTTATAATATTTATCAACAACAAGGAAAAGAAGATGCCGTCAATGATGCAATGTCAGGTGCTTTAAACGGAACACCAAAAAGTGATAAAAAAGCTTATACAGATGCTTATAACGATGCTTTTGGTAATGCAAAAAATGTATTTGTTTTAGGTAAGGCACAAGGATTTTCTGATGGTCGTAATGGTAAGGTAGGTAATGCACAAGGTACTGATTTAAGCCAAAGTGATATTACGAATACTGCTAATGTCGGAAATCAAATTTTTAATAATGAGATTCCATCAGATAAAATTTCGGATAAAGATAAGCAGGATTGGTTAAACGGACGTTTATCTGGTTTTACTAGCTACTATAATGACATAGCTAAATTTAATTCTGATAAAAATAGATTGTCCGCTTCTAATACATCGTCTGATTCAGATAAACAATTAGCAGATCTTTATCAAAAAGTCTATGCTAGTGGATATAATGAACAATATGATAAAACACATGCTTCTTATGAAACAGGTGTAAATGTTATAGTGAAAGATTATATCGACTCACTAACTAAACGCCGAAAATCCGATGACGATTTGAAATCTAGTTTAAAATTCGCAACAACGGGATTAAATGCTACTTATGATTCACAATCTAGTGAAAATGGATTTAATATGCAAAAAGCATCATATGATTCTGACTACAATAGCGGTCAGCTTCTAGGTGCAATCAATGGTTATCAAAATATTAATACCAAAATAGATGGGACAGCTCCATATGTTGCCGGATACAACTCTACTTACGGTGATGCTATTAATAAATATAAATCTTGGTTTGATCAAGGAAAATCAGATGGTTCATTTAATAATGCTAATAAAGCGGATCAAAATTATAATGCTATTACTGATAGTAGTAATTTGATTACTAATCAACAGCAGTATTCAGGTTATGCAAAAACCGCATACAATAATGGGTACTACTTGACCAAAAATAGTTATGATTCAGGCGTTTCAAAAGCCTTTTCTGATGGGCTAACTGACGGTCTTAATGATAATTATATTCAAAAGACAGCAACACAATCGTCAAGTGCTTACCAAAACACTGATTTGGCATACAAGAATGGTTATAATAGTGCGTATGATGCAAGTAGAGATAGAAATTATCAAGCAGCTGTTGCTGCTGGTTCTCAAGACGGAATCACGGATGGAATGAACGGTAACAATAACCAAAAAACTAATACAATAAAAAGCATACCATCTTATCAAAGTTCCAATTCTTATAATACAGCTTATCAAGCTGCTTTTAATAAAGCACAAGCTGATGGTGCAACTGCAAAACTTAAAGAAGCTTATAATTTAGGTAAACAAGATGCTATTTCAGATGGCGGTAAAAGTGCAACGCCTACAAAAGCTAAGTGGAATCAAGAGGATTCGCAGATTCCTAACTATAATGATAATTATAATAAAGGGTATCAAGATGCTTATGATGGTTATCGTGCTGGACAAGCAGATAGTTTAGTGGGTGCAAGATATAATGATTACAATGCTGATAATACGTCAGATGGTTATACAAGTGGTTATAATTCAGGATATACACAAGGTAGCCAGAAATATAAAGATGATTACAGTTCTGGACAAGCAGCCGGAACTGATAAAGCAAAAAGTAGCAATAGTCAAGCTACTATTTCATCAGAAAGTCCAGATCTTGTGGGAATGAATAAAGCATACCGTGATGGATATGTTGAGGCTTATAACAAACAAGTTGCACAAAATGTGCAAAATGCAGCAACTCAAGCTCAAAAAGATAGTACAGATGCCGCTCAAGGACAGTTAGACGGTGCTTTTGATGGTAGAACTGGTCAAACTAAAAACTTTGAAGGTACAGATAAGTCTCAAGCTTATAAAGATGCTTATAAAAAAGCTAATGATAATTCAACATCAGCTTATCAATCAGGTCTAAATGCTGGTCAAAATGATGCAAATAATGCAAAACCAAAAGATTCAAGTCAATATAGCAATGGACTTGATTATCAAAAAGATCCTGAAGCCTTTAGAAATGGTTATAATTCTGGTTATGATTCAAAAGCCTCAGATGATAATAGCTATGCCTCTGGTTACAATAAAGGAACTTTAGATGCTTTAAATGGCCAAAATGATTCTTCTGGATTGACGGGAGATGCACAAAAAGGTTATCAACAAGCTCAAACTGATGTTCATAATCAACGTGTACAAGGAACAACTAAAGGAAAACAAGATGGTGAACAAGAAAATCCACAAAAGGATGATAACAGCAGTAAGAGTTTAGCCTATAAGACAGCTTATGATACAGCATTTGATAATGCCTCTAAGCAATCTTCGGCTGATAGACAGAATGGACAAAGCCAAGGACGTCAAGATGCTTTGAATAATCAACTTAAAGACCCACAATTAAGCAGTAAGTCTAAACCATATCAAGATGCTTATAATAAAGCTTATGATGATGGACAAACAGACTACTTAGCTGGAATCGGGAAGCAAGATGCTGATTCAGACTTGAATTCAGGTAGAGGACGTCGAGCTATTGATCATTATAAAGAACGATTCGGTGACAATAGTTCTGTATCTAGTGATTATACTAATGCATATAATAAACAATATGATACCTCCCAAGGTACTCAAGACGGTATGATTGATGGTCAATCACAACAACCATCGCAATATGCTAAAAATGGTAAAAATGCAACCGCAGATTACAATAATGCATATCAAGCTGCTTATTCTCAAGCACAAGCTCAGAAAAATGGTCGTCAAGATGCTTTAAACTATGGCCAAAAATCTCCTGATTTAAACAAACAAACACCAGCTTATCAAGCCGCTTATAACAAAGAATTTGATAAGACACAAGGGGTTATTGACGGTACTCAAGATGGTTCAAAGGGTGTAGATAGAAGTTATAAATTCAATACACCTGAGTATACCAATGCTTATGATAATGCTTATAATCCAGCAAAGGGTACTTATGATGGAACTAAAGATGCTGCAACAACTGGACAGAAACGTCCAGATTTAAATAATCAACCTGCTGATTATCAAGTTTCCTATAATAACGCTTTTGATAACCAACAAAAAAATAATACAGCTGACCGTCAAAAAGGTGCCAAAGATGCATTAAATGATGTAGCTACAGGTAACCATAAGACAAGCTTTGGTCCAAATGATACACCGGCATATCAAGATGCTTATAATTCAACTTACGATTCAGTAAAAGGAACGCAAGATGGTCAAAAAGACGGTGCTACAAACTCACCAAAACGAGATGATTTAGCTAACCAAAGTCAAACGTATCAAAACGCCTACAACAAAGCTTATAATCCACAAAATGGTAATTATGCTGGTACTCATGATGCTGAAAATAATCAACCTCGTAATACAAATAATGACCAACCTAAATCTTATCAAGATGCTTATAATAAAGCTTACGATACTACCAAAGGTCAAAAAGATGCACAAGCAGATGTTGATGCAGGCAAACAAGATAAGCGTGATATTTCAGGTCAATCTCAAGAATACCAAGATGCTTATAATAAAGTGTTTGATACAGCTAAAGCAACTAGAGATGGTGCAAATGCGGGTCAAAAAGCAGGTGCTAACCCAGCTTATTCCGATTTAAATAATGCACATCAACAAGACCCTGATTACCAAGCTAACAAAGATAAGCTAGATTATACTAAGGCTTATGACGATGCATATAACCAATCTAAAAATAAAGATGATCAACAATCTGGTATTCAAGATGCATTTTCAGGATCTAAAAAACCTAATAAATCTGATGCCTATAATAAAGCATACGATAACGCTCACGATAGTATAGTTAAGGCAATGGATGATGCGGCTAAAAGTAGGGGAAACCAATCTGCTAATAGTTCTGATCCTGATAGCTATAACAAAGCTTATAATGATTTTGTACAAGGTAGAGCTAATGGACAAGCTAGTGCTAAGGCAAACTCACCTAAACCATCTGATTTAGGTAGTCAAAGTACAGCTTATCAAGCGGGATATAACAAGGGATATGATACTTACCAAGGATCTTCTCAAGGATTATTTGATGGTCAACAAGCGGCAGCCGGGGGAAGAACTATCCCTAATCCAAATCCAGATCCATCGAAATCAGACGACTACAAAAAAGCATATAACGACAGTTATAATAACGCATTCAATACTACTAAAGACAAAGCTGCTGGTGCACAACAAGGTGCAATAGATGCTCAAAATGGTAAAGCCAAAGTCGATAATTCTGCAAAATCACAGGCCTATCAAGATGGGTATAATTCTGCTTATGATACATCATCAGATGCAAGAGATGGTGCAAGAGATGGTGCAAATGCGGGACTTTCAGCTAATCCTGGGGATACTGCAAATCCTGCTAACAATAGATCTCAAGCTTACCAAGATGCTTACAAGCAAGCATTTGATGCAACTAAATCTTCAAAATCAGATAAAGATAAGAATCAAAAAGATTCTCAAAATGGTGTTGTTAACGGGCAGCGTGATGCTTATACTGGAGCTGCTAGAAATGATAATGGCTCAGATGCTTATAACAAAGCATATAACAGTTCTTATGATAAAACTAAAGGACAATTGAATGGTCAGGCTGATGCACAAGCAGGTAAAGATAAACAGATTGGTAGCAATGCTAGTGCTGATTATGCCAACTCTTATAATAAAGCTTATGATATAGCTAAAGGTACAGCTGATGGTGCAGCTAATGGTGGCCAAGGTGGTAGCGATATCAAACCAGATGGTAAATCAAGATATGATGATAAAGCTCCTGCTGGATCAGATGACTATAAGAATGCTTATGCTAAAGCTTATGATGAAGCACAGGGACGAAACGATGCTCGTGAAGGTAGATATCAACCAACATCTCATTCTGGTAATCAAGATGCTTATAATAAGGGGTATCATACAGAAAAAGGTGCTTCTCAAGGTACTCAAGATGCAACAAACGGAAGATATAATAATAATTTGAAAGATCCTACTGAAAAGCAAGCTTATGATGATGCCTATACAAATTATTATAAAGATATCGTATACTCTACTGGTTATGGTGATGGTGTCGCTAATAGAGATAACAATGCTGATTCTTATCCAACCAAAGGATTACAAGATATTTATAATAATGGTTATGTTGCAGGTAAAGGAGACTCTGACGCACAACAAGGTGCAGCTGACGGTAAAGCACAAGGTGATAAGGGATTAGCCCCTCAAAATATTCCAGGTGCTAGTCAAAGTTACCAAGATGCTTACAACAAAGCATACGACAAAGCAAAAGGTCACTACGATGCATTAAACAATCCATCTGCTAATATTAGTGATAAATCTTCTGATTATAAAGAAGGTTATGGACAAGCTCAAGGTGAACAAAAATCTAAAGGCAATAATCCAAGTACACCTGTAGGAACCGACTCAGCTTATCAAAAAGGATTTGATGAAGGAAAAGGTGCTGCTGATGCCCAAAAAGACTTTGATAATCCTAGCCAACCAAGTTCTAAAGATTCACAAGGATCAGATGATTACAATAAAGCATACAATCAAAGAAAAGCTGAATTAGAACAAAAATCTGATCAAGAAAAATCTGATCAATTCGATGGTACAAATCAAGGTAAACAAGATGCATTAAACGGTAGTCCTAAATCAGATAATAAAGGTAAGTCTGAAGCATATAAAATAGCATATAATAGTGCATATGATACTAATAAGCCACAATATGATTCTGATAAACAAGCTGGTGAAAATGCAGGTAAATTAGATGCACAAGCAAATCAACCAGCTCGTGATGTTACTAACCAATCTAAGGGATACCAAGACGGTTATAACGATGGTTACCAAGCACAACAACCTGCGGGTCAAGCAGCTCAAGGTACCCAAGATGCTAATGCTCAAATTAATTCAGGTAAGAATTTAGATGACATTAATCCAGACGAATCAAAATCAGATGCATACAAAAAAGCGTTTAATGATGCAGTTGATTATGCTAAGGGTGAAAGAGATGGTAAGGTAGCTCAAGGAACTAACCCTCAACCAGCTGAAGGTACCTCAGATAGTTATAAACAAGGTTTTACTAATGGTGTACAAGAAAACCAATCTGCTACAAATGCACAACAAAATCAACAACAAGGTGCCGCAGATGGTGCGAAAGCTGCACAAGATGCTGTCAACGCTGGGAAAAATCCAAAAGATGCTCCAAAACCAGATGGCCAAAAATCTTCTGACTATCAAAAAGCATATAACGATGCAGTTGATAAAGCTCAAGGTACAAAAGATGCTCAAGCAGATAATAGCGGTTCAAATAAGAACTCAAGAGACTTAACAGGGCAAAGTGCTGCTTACAAAGAAGCATATGGTCAAGAACAAGGTAAGCAACAATCAGATGGACAAAATTCTCCAACACCATCAAATAACAGTAACCAAGATCCTTCATATCAAAAAGGATATAATGAAGGAAAAGGTGCCGCAGATGGAGCTAAAGGAACAAAAGATTCAACAAATACATCACCTGATTACAATAATGCTTATAACAAAGCTCAAGATGCTAAGAGCCAACCTTCTCTAAACCAAAACCAACAACAAGGTCAAGCAGATGGAGAAAAAGCAGCTCAAGGTGGAAATTATAATCACACTGAAAATAGCAATCTTGACTATCAAAAAGCATATAATGATGCTGTTGATAAAGCTAAGGCTTCAAAAGATGCTCAAGCTGATGCAAGTAACCCATCAACACAAGCAAGAGATTTGAATAATGCTTCAGATGCTTATAAGGAAGCATATGGTCAAGAACAAGGTAAGCAACAATCAGATGGTAAGACCATAACTCCAGCAACTAATGGTGGAGATGCTTACACCAAGGGTGTTAATGAAGGAAAAGGTGCCGCAGATGGAGCCAAAGGAACTCCTAAAGATACTGCTAACCAATCACCTGATTACAATAATGCTTACGACAAAGCACAACAAGGTGCCACAGCTGGTAGTTCAGATGCACAAGCAGGCAAACCAAAAGCTGATTTGAGTAATCAATCACAAGCTTATCAAGATGGCTATAATAGCAGTTATGATAAACAAGCTAATAGTCAAGCTACTGAAAATGGTACAGCTGCAGGTGAGTCAGATGCTCGTCAAGGAAAAGCAAAAGCAGACTTAAGAGGTCAAACGCAAGCTTACCAAGATGCTTACAATTCAGGATATAACAAAGTAAATAGTGATATTGCCCAAGCTCAAGATGATGTTAAAAACAACATTAAAAAACGTGCAGGGCAATCACCTGACTATAGTAATGCTTATGATAAAGCAAGTTCTGATGCTCAAACTGCCACAGACTTAGGTAAACAAAATGGTTACAGTGATGGCTTAAACAATAAACCTAAAGACTCTAATAGTAATCAATCACAAGCCTATCAAGATGCTTATAACCAAGCTTACAGCCAAGGACAACAAGTCCGTAATGATGAACAAACTAGAGCTCAACAACTCGATAACCAAAATGGTGCAGCTCAAGGTCAAAGTGATGGTTCTACGGGTAAAGCTAAAGCTGATTTGACTAATCAATCACAAGCCTATAAAGATGCTTATAACCAAGCTTACAACCAAGCAAAATCTGATTATCAAGATGCTTATAATCGTGGACAAACTGCAGGAAGTCAAGACTTTACTAACACAGGTAAGAAAGTATCAAACGCAGGTCAATCACAAGCTTACCAAGATGGTTATAATCAAGGATTTGCTCAAGCTAAAGATAAGTCAGCTGCTGATAGAGGTGCTGCAAATCCTGATGCTAAAACAGCAGGAAATAGTGCAGGAACTTCAGATGCTAATATGGGTAAAGATCCAGTAAATAACAATGATCAAACTCAAGATTATCAAAATGCTTATAATCAAGCGTTTAACAAAGTAAAAGCAACTCAAGCTGGAACTCAAGCAGGTCATGAAGAATATACTAAAGAACCTGACTTATCTGATGATGATTTGAATAATCGTGCTCAAGCAGCTGCGAATAATGCAAATGTCAAAGATAAAGATTCTTATGTTAAAGCTTTCAAAGATGCTTATAATCAAGATAAAATAAGTTATAATTCTGATTATGAAAAAGGTAAACAAGCTGCTATAAATAATGACAGTAGTAACCTTGATCAAAATTCACAAGCTTATAAAGATGGTTATAATAAAGCTCAACAGGATAAAGTTAATGCTACAAGTGATGCTCAACGAGATATTGAGCATAAACAAGCAGGAAACTTAGATGGCAAATCTGCTGCATATCAACAAGCTTATGGCGAAGCTCAAGGTAAAGCAGTTGCAAATGGTGAAGCTATTATGCCACCTAATGGTGCTGCAAATTCAACGTACTATAATAAGGGCTATGACATTGGTAAAGGTACTCAAGATGGTATTAATGGAAACTACCAACCATCAACTGCTAAGTCTGGAAATGCAAATGCCTACAATGATGCCTATAACAAAGCAAACGGAAAAGCTTCTGATCAACAGAATAATAATCAACAAAAACAAGTCCAACAACAACAAGGTCAAGCCGATGCCCAAGCCGATGCAAAAAACAATACATCAAGAGACTTATCTGGAAAATCTCCTGAATATAAAGAATCTTACGGTCAAGAACAAGGTAAACAACAATCGGATGGACAAAATCCTCCAAAACCTACGAATGGCCAAGATGATTCTTATAATCAAGGATTTAACAAAGGAAAAGGTACTCAAGACGCTGCAAGTGGCAAGCCAAAAGACCTTAACAACTCATCATCGTCTTACAAGGACGCTTATGATAAACGACAAGATCAAAGACAAGTTGATACATCAAATGGTTCTCAGGCCGGTCAAGCCGATGCTAATAGTGGCAAACAAAAAGCAGATAATAGTAAGGAATCAAAAGATTATCAAAATGCTTATGATAGTTCTTACAATCAAACTCAAAATAATAAAGAAGTTGCGACTCGTTTAGGTACTCAAGATGGGTATTCAGATGCTGCAAGTGGTAAGCCCAAAGCCAATGTATCTAGTCAGTCAAAAGATTATCAAGACGCTTATAATGATGCTTATGACAAACAAGTAGCACAACAAGAAGCATCACAAAAAGATAAAAACCTTAATAAAGATAATAAAGACAACAACTCTGCTTTAACAGATGGTTCAAATGCTGGTAAAACAGATGCTGAACAAGGTAGACCAAAGGCTGATTTGAGTAAACAAACAGAAGCTTATCAAGATGCTTATAATAGGGCCTATGATCAAGCTAAGTCAGACATCATTGCACAAGGTACAAAAGATGCACAACAAGATGCTCAAAATGGCAATCAAAGAAACCTATCAGGACAGACAGATGATTATCAAAAAGCATACGGCCAACAACAAGGTAAAGCTAAATCAGATAATCCAGATAATCCAAATATTAAAACTCCAACAAATGCAGGAGATGCATATCAAAAAGGCTTTAATGAAGGAAAAGGAACACAAGACGTAGCTAATAATAAACCAAAAGATACTAATAATACGTCATCTGATTACAACAATGCCTATGACAAGGCTGCAAATGCTAAGAATGAACAAGCTGCTAAAGATAAACAAGATGGTCAAGAAGCAGGAGAACAAGCAGCTCAAGATGCTCAAAAATCAGGCAAACAACCTAACGAAGCAGCAAAACCTGATGATAGTAAGTCACAGGCCTATAAAGATGCTTATAACCAAGCTATTGACAAAGCTCAAGGAGCAAAAGATGCTCAAGCTGACGAAAAGAATCCATCAACATCAGCGAGAGATTTGAATAATGCTTCAGATGCTTATAAAGAAGCATATGGTCAAGAACAAGGTAAGCAAAAATCTGATGGCAAAAAAGTTACACCGCCAACTAATGGTGGAGATGCTTATACCAAAGGTGTTAATGAAGGAAAAGGAACTCAGGACGTAGCCAATAATAAACCAAAAGATACTAATAATACGTCATCCGATTACAACAATGCCTATGACAAGGCTGCAAATGCTAAGAACGAACAAGCTGCTAAAGATAAACAAGATGGTCAAGAAGCAGGAGAACAAGCAGCTCAAGATGCCCAAAATTCAGGCAAACAACCTAACGAAGCAGGAAAACCTGATGATGGTAAGTCACAGGCTTATAAAGATGCTTATAACCAAGCTGTTGACAAAGCTCAAGGAGCAAAAGATGCTCAAGCAGATATTCAAAACGGTAATACTGGTAATATGAATGATAAATCACCAGCATATCAAGAAGCATATGGTCAAGAACAAGGTAAAGCTAAATCAGATAATCCAGATAATCCAAATATTAAAACCCCAACAAATACAGGCGATGCTTATACCAAGGGTGTTAATGAAGGAAAAGGAACACAAGATGCTACGACTGGTAAGTCAAAAGATACCAACAATACGTCACCTGACTACAATAATGCTTATGATAAGGCTCACGATGCCAAACAAACCTCTGAGCAAAAACAAACTCCGGATCCAAAAGCTGAACAAGCTGGACGAAATAACGGGGCTGCGGATGCCCAAGCAGGCAAACCAAAGGCTGATTTAAGTAATCAATCTCAATCTTATAAAGATGGTTATAATAAAGCATATGATGCTGCTCAAGCACAAAGCTCATCATATAAAGCCGCTCAAGTAGCAGGTCAAGCAGCAGGTGTAGCAGATGCCCAAGCAGGCAAACCAAAAGCTGATTTGAGTAATCAAAGTGATGGCTATAAAGATGGTTATAATCAAGGCTATGCTCCAGCTGATTATAAAGCTGGTCAAAATGCTGGTACAGTAGATGCTCAAGCAGGCAAACCAAAAGCTAACTTAGACGGTCAAACTCAAACTTATAAAGACGGTTATAATAAAGCTTATGATCAATCACAACCAACAGCATGGCAAAATAAGGTGACTGAATCAGGTAAGTCTGATGGTTATCAAGATGCTGTATCTGGAAAAGATAAAGCTAATTTAGACGGTCAATCACCAGCTTATAAAGATGGTTATAATCAAGGTTATGCTCAAGGCCAACAAAGACAACAACAAATGCAACAAGATCAAAAAGTTAAAGATACGACCGAAGGTAGCACTGCAGGTAAGTCTGATGTCGAAAATGGTCAACCTCATGCTAATAACTCATCTAAATCTAAAGATTATCAAAATGCATATGATGCTGCTTACAATAAAGATGCACAAAATAATTATCAACAAAGTAAGTCTTCCGGTGAATCTGCAGGTGTAGCAGATGCTCAAGCAGGCAAACCAAAGGCTGACAATAGCAAACAAACACCAGCATATCAAAAGGGTTATGATGAAGCTTATAATAAAGCAAAAGATGCTGCAGATAAGAACGAGGATAATAGCTCTAAGAATCCAACAGATTCAACTAATGCTGGACAAGATGCTGGATCAAACGATGCTAAAGATGGAAGTAAGCCAACTGATAACAGTAATCAAACAACTGATTATCAAAAAGCTTATGACAAGTCTTATAGTCAGGCTAAAGGTGCGGCTGATGGGACAACAGCTTATGCTCAAAATCCAAATATGTCAGATAATCAATTAGATAATCAAGCCAAAAATGATGCTCAATCTAAAGGAATTAAACCTGAAAATCTGCCTGATTATGTTAATGCTTATAAAGATGCCTATAACAAACAAAAATCAGATGGACAAACAGCATACAATAATGACTTTAAATCAGGACAAGATGCTGCTATGAATAATGGGGCAAAACCAACTGCAAAATCTACACAAGGTTATAAAGATGGTTATGCTCAAGTTCAAAAAGATACTCAAGCAGCTATTAAACAAGCTGATGATGATTATCATAATGGTAATAAGCAAGGTTCTATAATATCTAGAGGTCAAACTAGCTATTCCCCAGCATATAAACAGGCTTATGGTGAAGAACAAGGCAGAATTGCTGCTAATAATCCTGACAAACTTCCTACGTCGCCGGTTGGAGATACTGACAGTAGCTATATTCAAGGATATGATAATGCCAAGGGTTATGAAGATGGTAAGAAAGGTATTACTAAACCTGAAACAAGAAAGGGAACCGATTCTACAGCTTATAATCAAGGTAATCAAAAAGGATTACTTCAAAAACAAGATAAAGATAATCCAAATACACCAGTTGTAAATTATAATACCGGTGGCAATACAGGTGATAACACAGGTGGAAATAATACTGGTGATAACACAGGTGGAAATAATACTGGTGGTAACACAGGTGGAAATAATACTGGTGGTAACACAGGCGGCAATACCGGTGGCGACACCCAAGGTATTAGTAAGAGAATTTCTTACCTACCAGGATATTCAGTACTTGTATGGAACTTACAATCAGGTACGCCAACACCAAGTTACTCATCTGATGCTTATCGCTTAGATGGTTCTGTAGTCCAAACTTATCCTGATCAAACTCGTGTTATTAATAACGTTAAATACGTTAAGATTGATACACCTAATGGTGATAGTTGGATTCAAGCTCAATACTTGAAAGATATAACAAAAGAACGTTTAATCGACTACTTACCAGGTTATGGTGTTCAAAATTGGTCATTACAAAATGATGGTAGTTTTGCACCAATTAATCAAAGTTACACAGCTTCAAATACTGTTGTAAATAGTTTTGAAGATAAAGTATATGGAGGGGTATCTTACACAAGAATTAATGCATCAGATTCAAATGTATGGGTACAAACTCAATACTTGAAAGATAATACCGAACAACCAATGGATACAGTTTTAACTGTTGGTAATGTTCCTGAAAATTACGCAGTATACTTGCGTGATCAAAAAGGTAATATGACTTCTCAATCTGTAATGCCTGGTACAACTTGGAGAATATTCGCTCAAAAAGTCATCAATGGTGAAACATACTACAGGTTAGGAACACAAAATCAATGGATTCAAGCCCAATACGCTAAGTTTTAATTCTAAGATTTAGTTATTTTAAAAATCTATTGATAAAAAAACCTCGAGGAAAATTTCCTCGAGGTTTTTTGTTTTTTAAATTATTTTTTATCTTCATCATCTTTATCTTTTTTACGTTTTAAGAAGAAGAATAACCATGATCCTATCAATAATAAAATTAAGAATCCAATAAGTAGTGAGAAATATAAAATAGTATGATCTGTTTTTGATTCATTAACAGAGGTATCGTTATATTCTTTTGCTTCTTCACCTTTTATAGTGAAATCCTTACTAAAATCCCATTTGTGTTGACTATTTTCAAGTGTTAAGTGAAATGTATAATCACCGGGGTTAAATAAATCGTCCCATTCTACAGAATAAGGGAAGTCAGTGTTTGGCGCGATACTTAGATTAGTATTCTGTCCTGAAATAACAGGATCAGTTGAACCTTTCTTGGTAATGTTATACTTACCTGTTAATTTTGTGATTAAGGTTGGTGTAATATTCTGTAGTTGCAAAGATGCAACATTGTGAAGATTACGTTGTGAAAGTACAACATCACTAGCTGTTAAATCAGGAGTGATGACTGTATCAGTTTGCTTAGCTCTAATTCCAACTGTACGTGTATAAACGTTAGAAATACCTCCTGAGCTTTCTTTACTTTGATTTGGCGTAATAGTAACCCCACCTAACAAAATGCCGTCAAAAGCTTCAGAAGGGCTATTTAGATTTAAGGTTAACTGTTGACTACTATTAGCAGGTACAGTGACTGTTGGATTGGGATTATAAATTAAGTCTTTAATGTTATATTTTGCTGTATTGTTAAGTTTAGCGTCTGTTTTTGAATAATTAACAATAACGTTTGAGTTGGTTGCTGCAGTATTAACTTGAACAGTATAAGTTTGAGGCGTATTACTGTTATTGGTCAATGTAAGCGTTAAAGGTGTTGCTTGTCCAGGTACTAACTTAACATCAAAGAATCCGCTATTATCGCCAATCTGATTGTCTGGTGGTGTGATGCCAACTGTGTAATCGTAGCCAGAACTATCATCAGCATTAACAGATGCTGACGATAAATTAGATATTCCCGTAAATAAGAGCAGCAAGATTGAAACTGTTTTTATTATTTTTTTCATAAGAACCTCCGTAATTTATTTTTGTATATAATTTTATTCTGTTATTTAGATAATAGTCAATAAAAAAACCACTTATCTGAAAATAGATAGTGGGTTTTTTTTGTGTCTTATTGCTCTGCGGAGACCGCATCAGAAGTTAAATTCCAAGTTAAAGTGGTTTCGTAACTATTTGCACGAGCATTTGCCGGGATATTAAGATAGGCGTTTAAATTGATTTGACTAGTTAGAGGTGTTTCTCTATTAGCAGATCCCATATAAGCTACATTTTGTGCTTCATTATTAATTAGCAAGTTTTGGCTATCGGTTTTTACATTTGAGTTGTCTGCTTTAGGATTGAAGTATAAGTTAATGCCATTATCAGTAAATCTGTTATCTGAAGTTACTGATAATTTCCATCCAGTTGTTGCCCCTCTAAAGTCATTAATTTTAATGAAAGAGTTACTATTTTCTTGATGATTATTATGGTTTTGGCCATTTAATGTAACAGGGCTGAATGTGATATCTTTTTTGTCTGCAATTTCTAGATTACCTGCATTAATTTGGATAGATGCTGTAGAATTTTTCCCAGTATCACCTGTTGTGTCGGCTGCGTCAACTTTATTTAAGTTACCAGTAACGGCAACAGCATTTGATACTAATAGAGCAGAAAACAATTTGATTACTGATTTTTTCATAATAAATTTCTCCTTTTAATCGTAAAAAAATTAATATTGTTTAAGGTTATTAAGGGGTGGAAGCTAAGTTCCAAGTTAATGTTGTTTCATAATCTTGAGCGAGGAATGACCTGTCATTTGGTACTTGAACAAACAAATGTTCAGCTAGTGGAATACGCAAGCTTCCACTACCGCTCCAAATCACAGTGGATTCATTTGATATGTTTTTAATTTCATTATTGCTTTTAAAAATAAGGTTTTTAGCTAATGCATTGTCGTCTTCTTTGGAACTGAGTGATAACGTCCATCCGGGTGAATTTTTGCGAGTATCTTCAATTATTACCGTGGGATTGTATTGCAATTTTATCTGATTATTTCCTATTCCTAAGGTATGGTCGTTAAACTTCAAGTTGTTAGGAACGGTAACATCAAATACTACTGGCTTAGGTTTAACGTGTACGGTAATTCCGTTTTTGAAAACATTTTGGAAGACCTGATTAAATCTGGAATCGGGTGTTGATACTTTAACATTTGAATAAGTGCCACTTTCGTTTCTTCTAGAGCCCAATTCCGTTTTAACAGAGATATCTTGACCATAATTAGTTTTGAAGTAATCGTTAATATATTGTTCTAAAGAGTCGCCTTCAGTGATGGTAACATCACTGAGGTTTTCCAAGCGCACTCGCTCCAACTCGTTATTGGAGACTGTGTAATAGAGTGTTGACCGTGACAGATCTCCCTTAAGGTTGGGACTTTCCGGGTCTCGCCAGTGAATTAAATATTCAGGAGGTAAATCGCCTATTATACCATCTGCATCATACCAAAAGCTTTTATCTGTTTCTAAAGTGTAGACAGCAATCACATCTCCGTCTTCTATTGGAACACTTCCCCATCTATCAAGAGGGTTCTTTTTTTGTTCTTGTCCTGTAGCAGATACTTCTTTTTTTATTTGTCCATTTTTCCCGATTAAAGTAATACGATAACGAATAGATTTGTCTCCAGATCTATTAATAGGGGTGGTTAAATCGTCGCCTTCTGAAATACCATAGCTAGCAATTAGTTGGCCGTTATCTACTTTAAAAACTCCGACAGTTCTGCTAGGATACTTTGTATACCCTTGCAAAACAATTGAGTTAGGGTATGAATCGGTTTTTGGTGGCTGATTTTTATTATTGGGGAGACCAAGACTTGCCGATAAAGCAATATTATTTATTGAAAAAAGATAAGCAAATGAGAGAAAAGACAGCATTGTCAAGAGTAGGAATACATATTTTTTCATGGTAAAACCTCTCATCTTCAAAACCACATATAACTAATCATGTATCGATAATACACGGTTATAATATCTAAAATATTCGAGTATGTCAATGAGTTGAAACAAAAAAACACACAACTATTATTTATTTTTAATAGTTGTGTGTTTTTTATGAATTAATTATGAATTTTTTGCGATATAGCCGTTTTGGTAAACGCTATATGTTCCGTTTACTTGATTTTCACCAGAATTTGAAACAGTAACCAAATAATAACCAGTACCATCTGGATTATAAATAACATCACCATTATTATCATTTGATATTTGGCGATTATAGTCCGTTGAATCATTTAACTGTTTAGCTAGTGAATAGGAAGCATTTGGTCTCGAAGTAACCACAGCTCTAATTAAATTCACAGAGACTGTTGAAGTAGCAGTACTGCGATGTTCAGATGAATTTTTTGGAATATTACTTGTAGAATTGTTGTCTTCTTTAACATTAACATCATTCTTTGAATTAGTGTTAACTGTATTAACACTTTTTGGTGTAGAAGATGTTGGTGATACAGTATTATTATTTAAAACTCGAACATTGGGAGTATCGCTATTAGTGTTTGTCTGCGTATCAGCAGCGGACTGGTTGGCATTAACTCCCAATGAAACTGTAGATATTAATGTGCCCAGTCCAATTAAAATTTTGTTCAAAATAAAAATCTCCCTTCGAGTCATATTATAACAGGTTGTAATGCTAATTCAATAAAACTATGATTATATCTTAATAAATAATCATAGTAACCCCATTCATTAAATATCATATGCATGCATTTTTTATCGTTTCATCATTCCCATGCCGCCACCTCCTGGCATGCCGGAAGTTTGTGTAGCAGTTGATCCGTCTTGGTTGAAATTATTAACTGCACTAGTTAATTGATAAGATCCAAGGAGTGTGGAACCATTATAAAGTTTATAAGTTTTACCTTGAGTTAAGTTAGTATTTGAGAAAACAATATGTTGGAAAGATTTTTCAGATGTGTAGCTCCCAACTGTTTGATCGCTTTCATCCTTAAGTGTTAGTTGGGTGTTTGTTTGAAGGGTGTTAGACAAGTAAATAGCTAACGCGGCTTGATTTTCAGCAGATGAAATGTTTTGGGCCATTCCCGATGCACCAGCTGCGACTAGTGTGCCGCCTGTTTGAGTAAAGTTACCATTGTAGTCTAAAGCACCGTTACCACCGTTATTAGGTCCGTGAACAGTTACAGTTCCACCTGACATCTTGATATTACCGTTACTATCTAATCCATCACCTTGTGCGTTAACTGTTAAAGTTCCACCTGTAATATTAATCTCTTTGCTGCTGTCAGCGGTATCTCCGCCACCAGGTCCTTTTGCCTGCCCTTGAGCACCAAATTGATCAGGAGAAAATCCAGTGGTTTGAGTCTCAGTATCGCTACCGCCACCAGCATTAACGCCATCATCTGTTGAGGTCACGCTAGTTGTCCCATCTTTAATATTGATTACACTGGCTTCAAGACCTTCATAAGAGTTTGAAATCGTGGTTTGACCGCCGGAAATTGTCAAAGTATTATCTGCATGCATACCGTCATCACCAGTTTTGATTTGTAAATTACCACCAGTGATTGTGACAGAATCGTTTGAATGAAGGGCATCATCTGCACTATCAATTGTAAAGTTACCACTTGAAATTAGAAGAGCACCACCAGCTTTTAGTCCTTTATAACTTTCAGAACTGTAAGCTGAAGTTGTTTGATACCCAGACGCAGTTTTAATAGACAAGTCTGCATTTTGAATACTTAAGTTGGTTTCTGCTTGTAAGCCATCTCGTCCACTATCAATTGTAAACTGGCCACCATTAATGGCAATGTAACCTTTTGTAGTATCTTCGGTATTATTAGCTTGAATAGCATCACCTTCGTTAGTTGATAGTTGGTAAGTGCCATCTTTAATTGCTACAGAGTCTTTACCTTTTAGAGCGTTATTAACAGCATTAATTTGATAGTTACCAGAGACAAATGTCAAGTCATCTTTACTGCGGATACCGTTTTGATAGTTAGCATTAACTTTCAAGGTCCCATTTCCATTAAAGCTTAGGTCATCTTTACTATAAATCGTCCCATCTGGTTCGGTTTCTCCATTAGCTAAATTATAGCTACTCCCATCGGTAAAAGTGTTCGTTGTGTTGTCAGCCAACGTAATAGCTACTTTGTCAGCCTGTTCGACATTAATAGCAGGACCTGATTCATTCGTAATAGTTACATTTTCAAAAACCAGATGAACTTTATCTTGGTTAGATGCAGCTACTTTAAGTTGACCATTAGTAAGTGAACCTTTAACAATATAGGTACCGCCTTTAGTAATGGTCACTGTCTCACCATCAATGGTGACACCTTCATTACTATTGGTTACTAATTTTGAAGAGAGGTCAATCGTCGTGTCTGATTGACTATTATAGGAAGTGTCTTGGTCAAAATTACTGTAATCACCATACAAACCTGAATTTGATAAGTTGGTTATTGATGTAGAGCTAGCAGTAGTTGCTGTTGATTGACTAGCAGCTCCTTGGCTTGAGCAAGCTGTTAGAGCAACACTGGTTAATAATAAGGGGATAATAAGTTTAGTTTTCATAACTAGCAGTCCTTTCTAAAGTTGGTCAGTACGTGTGGCTACTTTTCCTAAAACAACAGGTAAGTTCCCATTTCGTGTTCTGACATCATCAATTAAAGCTTTTTCATAAGCTTGATCTTTTAAAGTTAAGTGGTAGCGTAATTCATATAGACTACCCATTGTCGTTGTTTTGACAGTATCCAAATGATATTGGTGACTATATTTGGTAAATAAATCATCGAATAAGTTGGGATAGTCTAAATCTTCTGAAATCGTAATTTTAAGTTCACGTTCAGCCACTTTTTGGTTGTTACCAAAGTTTGAGTAGTATAAAGCTGTTAGCAAAATGGCCACGATAGCTGAGAAGATTAAAACGTATCCTACATATCCTATACCAGTTGCGAGTCCAATTCCCATTGCCCAAAAGATACTGGTTATTTCACGAGCACCTCCAGCAACTGAACGGAATCTAACTAAACTGAATGCCCCAACAACGGCCATTCCAGTTCCTAAATTCCCATTAACTAGCATGATGACTGATTGAACCAAAATTGGCATAATAACTAAGGTAGAGATAAAACTTTTAGTATAGGTGTTTTTGATCATATGGACTCGTGCAACGACGATTCCAAGGAATAACGACGTTACCATACAGATAAGTAAAGACGTCAGGTCAAGATT
>NZ_JAWMWG010000004.1:0-106769 GCF_037546065.1 Holzapfeliella saturejae | reverse complement strand
AAAAAAGCGAATCCAACAATAAAGTAGATATAAGTTCGCTTAATTAACTTTTGTTGCTGTTTTTCTTGTTCGTTCATTTGAAGAACCTCTCTTTTATTTGGTTATTATGGTAATAATTCTAGCATAAATTGAGTGATTGATAGAGCGTATTGTGCAATAATTTGAATAGAAACTATCAAATTTTATTAAATGAAAGGTTGTGAGGTTAATGGTTGAAAAATTAACCAGAAAAGATGACAAAGCTCATCGAAAATGCACTAAATGTGGCACGATTCTGAGTGAAGATGCACAATTTTGTCCTAAATGTGGACAGAAAGTGAGGTCTAAGTCAGAATCAGCTCAAAATTTTGACAAATATAAGCCCAATCCAGAACGGTTACAGCAATTAAAGCAATTCTTGCAAAATAACTTTGAGTTAGTTTATACAATTTATGGATTACTCTTTTTATTTACGCTATTTTCTAAATTGCTAGGATTTCTATTAGTGATTATCTCAGCTATTGTGTTGTATATGATGGGACTTTCTCACAATGGCAAAACAATTAAAGCTAATCAGCAAGTTAAAGACTTTTATGCTAAAGTTTTTCACCGAGTGAAAGACAGTGTCGAAGAGGCCAATACAAAACGTCAAACAGAACAGTCATCTGATAAGCCTGATGTTTCAAAAGCTGAACCTCATCACGTTGCAGAAAGTAGCGAACCTGTTCAGCCCACTAAACAAGAAAAAAATAAGCGTCAGACTTATTATCAAAAAAAGAATTACATTAAAGCAAGGGGGTCAGGCTGGTCATCCTTCTTCTTATTCCTATCTAGTCTAGCAACTTTATATGGAGTTTTAGGAGCAGGATTCATTTCTAATAGTAATGTCAGCTTGTATGGACTTGTTGGGCAGACGACTTCATATATTAGAATGATTGAAGGCGTGGGCCAATTCTTTGGTAGTTCTGCTGGAAGTGGTGCAGGATTCGTCCAATCTCTTGGATATGGTTTAGTTTTAATGCCTATCTTAGTTATCGTTCTATCGTGTTTTACACATTCCAAAATATTACGTTTTTTAGGTGCCGTGGCAGCACTTTTAGAAGTCGGTATTTTTGGCGTTATGATTTATTATGTTAGTGAAAAAGCTAACCATTTCTTAGGATCTTATTCAGGTAGTGTCGTTAATCCTAATTCAGGTATTTTTGGCATGACAGCTAATATCTTTATAGTAGCAATGGCACTTATGATTATCTTTTCGCTATATCGTCTATTTCAGAAAAAACGATAAAACCACTATATCCTGTATCTTAAGTAAGTAACTAACGCAATCAGTTGTGGATAGTCTTAACAAAACGCAACGATTTCCAAAAAAATTAACGGTTGATATCACGCGGTTTCGCCTTGATTTTTTCTATTTTTATCGTCATTAAATTAGCTTATTTGACTTTCCTTATGCTAGAATAATTCTACTAACAAAGAGGGAATGATTTAATGACATCGGAAAGATTAGAAACCTTATTAATGGTTTATATTTATAATGAAATTAACAGAAAAGGGTTTGTCAATCGTAAAGATTTAGAGAAATTCGAAGTAGAAAATGGTGTAGACTTTGATCAAATTAAAGTGGCATTAGATGATTTTAAAGAACGTAACTTCGTTAAAATCAGCATTCGCCAAAAACCTAATAGTGATTACTTCAGTTTATTAATTGATAAAATTAATGCTGAAGGTCTTCACTTCTTAAATAGCCGTGTACAAGAAACCCAATAAAATAAAAAGACTGGTAACGAAATAATCGTTACCAGTCTTTTTTTAATGAGTGAGCTAAACGTGTTTTTTAACACGTTGGTAAATCATAAAGCATACAATGACTTTAATCAAATCACCTGGTAAAAACACGATATTAGACCATAGTACTTGTAAATAAGGAAGATGAGAAACAAGACTCACCCCAAGTGATCCGATGATATCGACAAAGACAATGCCGCCAATGATGAGACTAAACAAAGTCGCATACCAAGTCTTAAAGCGGTTATTAATAAAGCGATGTGTCAAACTAACAACAATCGGAATACCTAACCAAGCTAGCAGATAACCACTTGTTGGACCAAAGAAGACACCAATTCCGCCACGTCCCCCAGTTAAAAATGGTAAACCTAACGCAACTAGAATTAAGAATACCAGCACAGAAAGTGTGGCTCTTTTGGGTCCTAAAAGTGTTGCTGCCAGCAATACGCCAAAGTTTTGAATCACTAATGGAACAGGCAAAATCGCAATTGTAATGGGTGGAAAAATCCCAAGTACAATGATTAATGCCGTGAATAAAGCCGTGTAAGTTAAATCTTTAATTGTCATAGTTCCTCCAAAGACTACTTAATTAGTTTAGTCACATCACCACTATAAAAAGTCGTTAAATCTAGGTTTTTTGGATCTTGTAAAACAAGTCCGCCCTTAGTGTTGAAGTCTCGTACAATACCTGTGTAAGACTGTTTTCGACCTTTTACCGTGATAAATTGATTAAGTAGGCTAGAATAATTTTTATAATCAAGTATCAACTGATTATCCAGTTGATGAGTAATGCGGTTCAAAATATGATGGACTAAGTCAGCTAGAAAATGAGTTAAATCACAAGTATTTGTGGTAACAGATGTCGCAATTTGAGCTAGTTCATATGGAAAAGAGGGGGTTTGAATGTTCAAACCGATTCCTATAACCAAAAAAAACTGACTATCTTTTTGTACTAATTCAACTAAGATACCGCCACATTTTTTACCATTAGTTAAGACATCATTCACCCACTTCAATTCAAAGAATTGATGGGGGAAATAACGTTTTAAAGTATCAACTGCTCCTAGTCCTGTCGCAATCGTCACTAATCCAGGATTGAGGTTTTTTAAGTGCTTAACAGGCAAAATCAAAGTCGTATACAGTCCCTTAGGCGAAAAAAACGCACGACTTTGTTTACCATAACCTGCTGTTTGCTGAGTTGAAGTAATGATTGTTGGAGTAATATCTGAAGTTTCATCAATATATTTTTTAGCATAAGTATTAGTCGAATCAATTGTTTCAAACGTTAATAGTTTGAAATGAGAGAGTGTTTTGTGCCAGTTGAAAAAATCAAGTTTTGAAATAGTTGAGTTAGTCATAAGTATCCTTTGTTTGATTGGTTTCTAAAGCAACACTTAATAGATAATCAGTAGTTGAGTGATCAAATAAGGTGAATTGTTGATCATATCTTTTAGCTGATTTAAAAGTTACTAAGTCAATTTCAACGGACTTGGGATTACCAGGTAGCCCAACACCAATTGCTTTGAGTACCGCTTCTTTAATTGTCCAGAGTTTGAGTGCGGTATAAGCTTGTTTGGCTTCATCTAATGACATCAGGTAATCCCATTCTTTGGTTGAAAAAGCCCGATGAAATCGTTTGGGATTGATTAGTTTGTATTGTTCAATATCAGCACCGATGTTGCTTTGGCTAGTTGCCACAACAACGTGTTTATCTGAATGGGCAATACTAAAGAAAAAAGCATTGCTTTTTTTGAGAGTTGGTTTACCAAGTGAATTAAAGGCAAACAATTCATTAGAGAGAAGACGGTTAAAGGGAAGACCAGATAAGTCAGCCAATAATTTTCTTCCTAAGATAAATTGGTTTTTTTTCAATTCATTTTTGGGTAACTCTAAGCAATGCTTTGATTGATTGAATTGTTGAAAGAGTGGTTGATGAAGGGTATTGTCTGTCGTATCGTATTTAAGATGATAATGACTTGACATGGTACCTCCGAAAAGAACAGTTTTTTATGAAAGGTGGACACCTTTATCAACGTAGATAACGTCACCCGTTACACCAGTTGAAAGTGGGCTCATTAAGAATGTCGCAACATTTCCAATTTCTTCTAGTGTGACTTCGTTGCCATCAACTGTCAAGTCACGTGAAAGTTGAAGTAATTTAGAGTGTTCTTTGATTCCTGTAACGGCTAATGTTTTCATAGCACCAGCAGAAATTGAGTTCACACGAATTTTTTGAGGGCCAAGGTCACGAGCTAAGTAACGAACACTTGATTCAAGGGCAGCTTTTGCAACTCCCATCATATTGTAGTTAGGGATAGCACGAGTTGAACCAAAGTAAGTTAGTGTGGCAATGCTTCCACCTTCGTTCATGATACGGCTAGCAGCACGAGATACTGCGATTAGTGAGTAAGCACTAATATCTTGTGCCATACGGTAACCGTCACGTTTGGTGTTTAATACGCCACCTTCAAGTGTTTCTTTATCAGCAAAAGCAATCGCATGGATAACACCATCAATGTTACCGTGTTTTTCATGAATTTCTTCAAATGCTTTGGTGACGTTATCATCATCAGCAACATCACAAGCAATCATTGATTTATCTTCGCCAACAGTTCTTGTTAGGCTTTTTTTCATACGATCGTTTTGGTAAGTATAAATAACTTCAGCGCCGTTTTCTTCTAGTGCTTTAGCACAACCCCAAGCGATACTACGAGAGTTAGCAACTCCCATTACGACAATTTTCTTTCCTTGCATTAACGTACTCATTAAGTCTTCACTCCATCAATTAAATTAAAATTTTCTAAAACGTTGTTTTCTTTGGTTTAATAAATCTTCTGTTGAAAGTGCTTGTAGTTTATCGATTTCAGCTACTAATAAGTCTTTCAGCTTTTGAGCAGAAGGGACATCTTGAACTTCTGGTACAATTTTATCAATGATTGCTTCTTTGAGTAATTGTTCAGGAGTCAATTTAAGTTCTTCTGAAGCTTGTTCAACTAATTTGGCATCTTTCCATAAAATAGCAGCGTAACCTTCAGGAGATAAAACAGAATAAGTACTATTTTCAAACATCCAAACTTGATCTCCACAAGCTAGTGCTAAAGCACCACCACTTCCACCTTCTCCATAAATGACAGAAAGGTAGGGAACAGAAAGCTGAGCTCCTTCAATTAAACATTGTGCAATGGCGTCACCTTGACCGTTATATTCAGCATCAACACCAGGATAAGCTCCAGGTGTATTGATAAATGTAATAACCGGACGATTAAAACGCTCTGCTTCTTTCATTAAGCGTAAGGCTTTACGATAGCCTTGAGGTTCAGGACTTCCAAAGTGGCGATCGATGTTTTCTTTGGTATCAGTACCTTTTTGGGTCGCAATAATTGTAACTGGTTGGTGATTTAACGAGCCAATCCCAGCTTTAATTGCTTCATCATCCTTATTGTGACGATCTCCGTGAAGTTCAATAAAGTCTTCAAAAATCGCGTTAATTAACTCATCTGCTGTGATTTTTGAAGGATGACGAGCAGCTTGAACTTTGTCATAAGCGGTTTGTTTTGTCATAAAATCACCTCGTTACTTTGCTTGATGCCAACGCAATAGTTTGGCAATCACTTCTTTTTGTTTGTCTCTTGGGGTAATCAAATCAACGAACCCATTTTTCATCAAGGTTTCAGCTCTTTGAAAATCTTTAGGGGCTTTTTGATGAATGGTTTGTTCGATAACACGTTGACCAGCAAACCCAATTAAAGCATGCGGTTCAGCCATTGTGATATTACCTTGCATGGCAAAACTAGCGGTTACCCCACCAGTTGTTGGATCAGTTAGCACTGTTAAGTAGAATAAGCCTGCTTTTTTGTGTTCACTGACAGCACGAGAGACTTTGGCCATTTGCATAAGTGAAAAAATGCGTTCTTGCATTCTAGCACCACCTGAAGCTGTAAATAGCACAACAGGTAATTTTTTCTTGGTTGCTAGTTCAAACAAGCGAGTTAATTTTTCACCAGTCTGACTTCCAAGACTTCCCATAATAAAGTAAGGATCCATCACACCTAAAGCAAAATCTTGGTCAGCAATTTTAGCTAAACCAGTTAAAACACTTTCATTTAGACCCGTTTTAGCTTTTGCTTGTTTGATTTTGGCTTGGTATTTTTCTTCAGGAAAGTCAGTAGCTGAAGGTGCTAATTCTTTTTCAGTTTCGCTAAAGTCATCACACAATAACTTGATGCGGTCATAAGCCATGATACGAAAGCCATAGTGACATTCAGGACATTGACGAAACTCATCAAGTTGTGTTTTGAAAAACTTAGCTTGGCAATAAGGACACGCCATCATGGTATTAGATGGGATATGATCCATACGCTCGCTAAGTTGTTTTGGTGTTGGTGATTCAAATAAATTATTTTGTGTCATCAGATACCCACCTTTTAAAGAATGAATGCTCGATGTAATCGTTATTGAAGGTTTCATTTTCAACTGTTTCATCAGAAAGTAAGTCTCTTAAGAAGAGGTGATTACTTTTGACACCTTCAATTTCGAATTCGCCTAATAGACGTTTCATCTTATTAATTGTTTGTTCACGTGTATCCATGTGCACAATTAATTTGGCAATCATTGAATCGTAGTAAGGGGAGATGAAACTGTCTGCTGTAATACCTGTATCAATACGTACGCCAAGCGTTCCCATTGGTAAATTCAATTTCTTGATTTGACCAGGAGAAGGGGTAAAGTTTTGAGCTGGGTTTTGAGCATTAATTCGACATTCCAAAGCATGACCGGTAGCTTTAACATCTTCTTGTTTGAAAGGAAGTGCTTCACCAGCAGCTACTTTGATTTGTGTCTTAATCATTTCAACACCACTGACTTCTTCAGTAACGGTATGTTCAACTTGTAATCGAGTGTTCATTTCCATAAAGTAAAAGTTTTGGTCTTCATCCATCAAGAACTCAAAAGTACCCGTATTTAAATACCCGATTTCTTGACACGCTTTAACCACGATTTCACCAAGTTGTTGACGTTGGTTATCGTTGATTAGGCGACAGGGGGTTTCTTCTAGGACTTTTTGGTGATGGAACTGCAGTGAACAGTCACGTTCAGGGAAATAAACGGTATTACCAAATTGATCGCTCATGACTTGAACTTCGATATGCTTAGCTTTTTCGATAATCTTTTCTAAATAAAGACTCCCATTATTGAAAGAAAGTTTGGCTTCTTGTTGAGTTTGTTCAAATAAAGTCAGAACTTCTTCTTTATTATTAGCTTGACGCATACCTTTACCACCACCACCATCAGCAGCTTTTAGCATAACTGGGTAGCCGATTTGTTCAGCAATTTTGACTGCATCTTCAGCTGTATCAACTAAACCATCACTACCAGGAATAACAGGCACACCGCTATTTTTCATTGTTAAACGGGCGTTAGATTTATTTCCCATCAAGTTGATGGTTTGGTATTTAGGACCAATATAAGTAATGCCGCAACTTTCACATAGTTCAGCAAATTCAGCATTTTCAGATAAAAATCCATATCCTGGATGAAGTGCTTCACATCCGGTTAGAACAGCTGCACTAATGACTTCTGACATATCAAGATAAGACTTGTTAGCTGGACCTTCACCAATACAAACGGCTTCATCAGCTTGTTTGACGAATAATTCATTTTTGTCAGCAGTTGAATAAATGGCAACAGCTTTAATATTCATTTCTTGTAAAGATCTAATAATTTGTAAGGCAATCTCTCCACGATTAGCCACTAAGACCTTACTAAACATGATGTAATTCCTCCTCGGATTATTGGATAGCAAACATGAGCTCCGCTTCACAAATAACCTTGTTATCTCGAACGACTTGTCCTGTCCCTAATCCGATATTGCGTTTGATTTTGGTTAATTTAACCTCAAGTGTTAACTCATCACCAGGATAAAAACCATCTGAGAATTCAGCTGATTTAATCCCACCAAAGAAGGCGTTTTTACCTTCAAATTCTGGTTGTGAAAGTAAAGCACAAACACCAGTTTGTGCGAGTGCTTCAATAATCAAAGGACGAGGCATCTCTAGGTGATCGGGATTTTGACTTTTGAAGAACCACTCGTTAATCGTGACGTTTTTGGTTGCAATGGCATTTTGCCCAGGATTGATTTCTTTAATGGTATCAATCATCATAAACGGGTAGCGTTGAGGAATTGCTTCAAAGACATCATGGTTACTGTATTGAGTCATAACTTACTCCTTAGGTTCGATTGAAAATAGTGATTGGTCAAATTCAACCATTGTGCCGTCTTCAACATTAACTGAGCTGACAACACCATCAACGGTACTTTTGACTTCATTAATCATTTTCATGGCTTCAATCACACAAACAACGTCACCTTTTTTAACAGAGTCACCAACTTTTTTGAACACATCAGCATCAGGTTTTGGTGCTAAGTAAGCCACACCAACAAGTGGGCTTTTGATGTCTTCAAGATTAGAAGGGGCAGCATTTGCTGTCCCTTCAGTTTCTGTTGGAGCTTCAGTTGTTATAGGTGTATTTTGAGTTGTTGGTTGAGCAGCAGTTACAGCTTCAGGAGCTGCTACTTGAGGCGCTGCACTTTCTCTTTTACTTAGGGAAAGTTTGAAGTCACCTTGTACTAGCTCAAACTCTTTGAGTGAAGAATTTTCAAATTTATCAAATAATTGTTCAATTTGTTTCTCATTCATTAGTCATTAACTCCATTTTTTGAAAGCAACTACAGCATTGTGACCACCGAATCCAAATGAATTACTGATGGCATATGTAATATCTGCTTTCGCATTTTCTTTGTTAACAAGTTCAATTTGGCATTCGTCATCTTGTTCGTAAACACCAACATTTTCAGGCATTTGGCTGTTTAATAAACTACCTACTGTGGCAACGGCTTCAATAGCACCAGCAGCACCTAACAAGTGACCAGTCATACCTTTAGTACTACTTGTTCTAACGTGGTTATTTGTACCAAATAAGCTTGCAATGGCTTTTGATTCACCAGAATCATTAGCACCAGTAGCTGTTCCGTGAGCATTGATATAATCAACATCATCAACAGAAATACCAGCTTCATCAATAGCTTCTTTCATAGCACGAATGGCACCTTTACCTTCAGGATCAGGTTGTGTAATGTGGAAAGCATCACTTGTGCTACCATATCCGACTACTTCACCTAAAATGTTAGCACCACGAGCTTGAGCGTGTTCTAAACTTTCAAGGACTAATGTACCAGCACCTTCACCCATAACGAAACCACGACGGTTTTTGTCAAAAGGCATTGAAGCTTTAGCTGGGTCTTCAGCAGTAGAAAGGGCAGTTAGAGAAGCAAATCCTGCAATACCAATTTCATTAACAGAAGCTTCAGAACCACCAGTAATGATAGCATCCGCTTTGTTTTGTTTGATTAATTCAAACGCATTTCCAATAGCGTTAGTACCAGAAGCACAAGCTGTTACAATAGCTTGACTTGTGTTTTTAGCATTGAAGTGCATTGAAATATTACCAGCAGCCATATTGATAATAGCATTTGGTACAAACATAGGGGAAACACGTTTAGGACCTTTGTTATTCATTTTAGTGACTTGTTCTTGGATAGTTGTTAAACCACCAATACCTGAGCCATAAATAACACCTAGACGTTCAGGATCAATATTAGCGTCACTTAATCCTGCTTGTTCCATAGCTTCAATGGCACTGTAAAGTGCGTATTGTGAGAATAAATCCATTCTCTTAGCTTGTTTTTTTTCTAAGCGTTTTGTTGCATCAAAATCTTTGATTTCACCTGCAACAGAAACACCAGTATTACTTGCATCGAATTTTTCGATTTTAGAAATACCTAATTTTGAATCTAAGATAGATTTGATGAATGATTGGCTATCGTTACCAAGTGAGGTAACAGCCCCCATTCCTGTAATTACAACTCTAGTCATAAAAGCCCTCCTAAATTGTCAAACCGCCATCAACGGCGATAACTTGTCCGGTGATATATGGATTTTGAATTAAGAATTCTACGGTTTGGGCAACTTCATCAGCTGTTCCAAAACGTTTTAAAGGAATTGTTTCTTTATAGTAATCCATTGTTTTATCACTAAGTGCATCAGTCATACTTGTTTCAATCATACCAGGAGCTACAGCATTACAACGAACGCCACGAAGAGCACCTTCACGTGCGATTGTCTTAGTTAAACCAATAATGCCGGCTTTACTTGCCGCATAGTTAGCTTGACCGATATTACCATTTAGACCCACAATACTTGAAAGGTTAATAATATTACCAGAACGTTGACGTTGCATTTGTTTTAATGCAAATTTAGACATATTAAATGTTCCAGTTAAGTTTGTGTTAATCACATCTTCAAAATCTGCTTGTTTCATACGTGTCATTAATTTGTCACGTGTGATTCCTGCATTATTAACTAAAACATCTAAATGACCATATTCATCAACAATATCTGAGATAATTTGTTTGCTGTCAGCTTCAGAAGCGACATCGCCTTTAACATAAGTTAAGTTGTAGTCATCAAAAATTTTCAATTGTTCAGGTGTTGGGTCGCTATGAATATTAATAACGACTTTAAAATCTTGACTTAAACGCTTAGCAGTTGCTAGTCCGATACCTTTGGCACCACCAGTGACTAGGGCAACTTTTTTTTCAGTACTCATTTAAATAATGTCTCCTATTTTGTCCATTTTTGACGCAATTGATTAAGACTTTCTAAATCATGAACAGCATAAGTTTCAAGTTCTGGACATGTTTTTTTAGCGAAACGACTTAGTGTTTGGCCAGGACCAATTTCAATTACAGCAGATAGGTTATCTTGTGCAACTAATTTTTCTAATCCTTGATAGAAATGGGTTGGTTGAACTAGTTGGTCAGTTAGTGTTTGCTTGATTGTTGACAATTCAAACGGTGTGACAGTTGTGTTACTCATAACAGGAACGTCAGGTGTATTGAAGTCAACGCTTTCAAGTCTTTTTTCTAACTTCTCACTAGCCTCTTGCATAAGAGGGGTATGTGAGGCAACAGACATTTTAAGTGGAATGGCTTTTTTAACACCATGTTCTTTTAAAGTCTTTTTCACTTGTTTTAGACCACTAGCACTACCACCGATAACTGTTTGATCAGGGGTATTGTAGTTTGCAGGATAAGCCGCATCTGTCTGGTTGACGTCGGTTAGTACTTCTTGTAGAAGTTCTGCATCACAGTTCAAAATAGCCATCATCTTACCAGGATTATTATCGCCAGCTTCTTGCATATAACGCATTCTATCGGCTAAAAGTGGAAAACCTTGGCTAAAATCTAAACTATTTGCAGCGAGTAGGGCACTATATTCACCTAAACTAAGGCCAATATAGCTGCTAGCTTGACCAAATTCATGATTTAAAATTCTGAAAATTCCAAGACTCATTGCAACAATCGCAACTTGCGTGTTTTCTTCTGCGTCAAAGACTTCCGGATTAGTTAAATCAAGGTCTAACGCTTTTGAAGCTTCTTGGATGGTCTGACGATATAAAGGTTCAGCTTCATATAAGTCTTGTCCCATACCTTTAGACTGTTGACCTTGGCCAGCAAATAAATAACTAAAATTCATAAGCGAACCTCGATTATTCGCCTAATTTTTTGCTAACGTAGTTAACAACTTCACCAACAGTGTCTAGACTTTCGTCTTCTGTTTCGATTTCAATGTCAAATTCGTCTTCGATTTCGTTAACGATTTCAAAAACATCTAAACTGTCTAAGTCTAAGTCATCTTTAAAGTTTGTTGATTCAACAATGCTTTCTACATCTGCATCTGTTTGTTCTTCCACGATAGCTTTGATTTTGTTTAAAATTTGTTCGTTAGTCATAATTAAATTTCCTCTCAATTTTTCAATAGTTTTATTATTATTTTTAATTGTTGTTTTTTAATAGTTTAAAATGACGGTTCCAATTTCAAGACCGCCACCAAATCCAATTAAAGCTAAGGTTTGACCTTTTTTAACTGTACCATTTTGAATCACTTCATCTAGAAGAATAGGTTCACTGGCAGCAGCTGTATTACCAAATCGATCAATGTTAACATGTGCTTTAGTTGGATCTAGTTTTAATTTTTTGACCACGGTTTTTATAATTCGAGCATTAGCTTGATGAAAAATAAAATGATCAATATCTTCCAAGTCTAAGCCAGCATCTTCAAGAGCTTTATTTAATGACTCAGGAATAGCTGAAGTCGCAAAGTCATAAACTTTACGGCCATTCATTTCAAAAGATAGGGGTGTTGTGTCAAGCATTTGGTTGAAAGGGGTTTGGGTATTGAAATGTCCGGCAGTTAGGAAGCGTCCCATATCACCGTAAGTTTCAAAATTATCCCCTAGATAATGACCAGTACCTTCATTTTTCGTAATTAAGGCACCACCAGCACCATCTCCAAAGAGAATGGCTGTTGAGCGATCATTGAAGTCAACTAGTTTACTTAAAACTTCACCACCAATTACAATAGCGGTTGAAATTTTGTCATCATTAAATAATGAATGTGCCATTTTCAATCCGTAGACAAAGCCTGAGCAGGCGGTATTGATATCAAACGCCATCGCGTTAGTAGCACCAAGTTCACCTTGAACCATAGACGCTACATTAGGTGTCATATAGTCAGGAGACATTGTTGCAACGATAATCAAGTCAATGTCTTCGGCATTGTATTGGCTGTTAGTAATCAAATTTTCAGCAACGCTTAAACATAAATCGCTTGTGGTTTGCTGATTTGAAATATGTCGTTGTTTGATGCCGGTTCGCTTTGAAATCCACTCATCTGAAGTTTCCATAAATGCCGTGAGGTCATTATTGGTGACAACATTTTCAGGGACAACGTGAGCGGTTTGTTCGATAGAAAAATTTTTCATGTCGGTTTTAAGTGAGCTCATCCAAAAAGTCTTGTAAGTTGACTAAAGCATGTTTGACAACCTTGAGCTCGTCAAGGCTGAAACCTGCTAAAAAACGGTCTACCATTTTTGAATGAAATGCATTGTGTGCACGATATAACACTCGACCGCGTTTGGTTAGAGTGATATCTGTTACACGTTGATCATGAGGGTTTTTGGTGCGATTAATGAGACCTTTTCGTTCAAGGTTTCGCAAGTTAATCGTCAAGGTTCCTCTTGATAGATGCATTTTTTTAGCAATCTGTGAAGCACTTTTGGGTTCATGCAAACTAATGGCGTGAACTAAGTGGACTTCTTTGACAGTAATATCGCTAAAAGAGCTCTTTTTTAACTCCTTTTCTTCGATTCTTAAAATATTGTCATAGACATTAGCTAAAGCTTCATTAATAAAATCATGTTCCGCTTTTTTGAACTTTGTTTCGTCATCATGAACTGACATACTTTTCTCCTCAGTTAAGTTATAAGCGCAACGTCTGTTTGATTTAATCGCGATTAGCTACGATAAAAGTAAGTTCGGCTTGGCAAGCTTTCTTACCATTAACTTCTGCGTAAGTTTCAACAATACCCATGTTGGCACGTTGCTTAATCATTTTGACGTGAAGTTTTAATACATCACCAGGTTCAACTACTTTTCTGAATTTGGCGTTTTTAATCGCACCCATGTAAGCAGTCTTGCCTTCGAATTCTTTAGATTTTAAAATTAAAATAGAAGCGGCTTGAGCAAGAGCTTCAATAATTAAAACTCCCGGCATAACAGGGTTTCCAGGGAAGTGTCCTTGGAAAAACTCTTCGTTGATTGTGACATTTTTAGTTGCCACGATTGATTCTCCGGGATTGATTTCATCAACGTAATCCATAAAAAGAATTGGATAGCGGTTGGGAATCATTTTCATAATTTCGCTTGCAGTTAAAACTGGCTCCATAATTTCCTCCTAATGTTCAGCAATTGTGTTACTTTTCTGAACTGGAATTCATGGTATATTATTTTTGTTTGAATATCAAACCTTTTTTTAAAATTGGCTAATTAAAATTTGAATTTCGATAAAACAAAAACCGCTATAAACCCTTTTATATAAAGGATTTAGCGGTTTTTATTTAGCGTGTAAAAAAGTTTGATATTCAAACTACTTTTGAGCTTGTTTAATACTTTCAGCTAAGTGAACTTCGTTCACAACAAAGCGGTGAACGGCACAATTGTATCCAACTTTGTCACCAAGTTTGACAATATAGCCATTAATGTAATCGACTTCTGTTGGACGATTTTTAGAAAGGTCTTGATACATAGAAGGGTGGTGATATTTGTAATCTACACAACCATCTAAAACACCTTGAATAGCTTCTTCTTTTGTTTGAGGTAGGTCAATATTGTTTCGTTTACAAGCTTCAAAGGCTTCATCCATCATTTGGGTAGTCATTTCTTTAGCCCCTTTGAAGTCACCGAATTGTCCCATTGGAATTTCAAACATCGTACAGATTGTATTAACAACGGAGTTGAACAATAGCTTGGTCATGGCCATACTCAAGTAATCTTCACTATAAATTGGGTGAAGTTTAGCACTTTCTAAATCAGCCATGATTTGTTTTTGGTTAGCATCAGGCTCGTTATCGCCATAAGTTGCAAGATGCATACTTTCTTTGCCTTCTTTACCCATGAAGTCAACAAACCCAGGTTCAGGCATTAGTGTTGCAATCATTGCTGTTCCACCCAGAACATGTTCATTTGGGAAGAATTGAACGATTTTGTCCATGTGGCCAATCCCATTCATAGCACTGACAACATATTGATTATCGTTGAACAATCCAGCTTTTTGACAACAGTCAAGTAAGTTTTGGAGTTCCATTTGTTTGGCAAAAACTAACCAAACATCTGGTTTTTGATCATACGTTTCAGGTGAGTAAATATTAACATCGATTAACTGTTCATTTTCGTGATCACGTTGAACACGAACGCCGCCTTGCTTTTTGACAGCTTCAATATTAGGTTCCCATGAATCAACAAAGTCAACAGTGACACCTGCATTTTCTTGTAACATAACACCATATCTAAAACCCATGGCTCCTGATCCCAAAACTGCATATCTCATAATCTGTACCTCCGAATATTATAAATTTATTAAATTTTAACATTTATTACATAAAAATCAAATGTTAAAATACTTGACTTTTTCAAAAAACACAACATATAGAAAAATATTGCGTTTTTTTGAATGACGTGTACAATATCTAGTGTTGATTTTTTATAGAGAAGGGGAATGAAATTGAATCAAGACGCATTACGTGTGTTAAAACCAAGCTGGTATATTCATCAAATGAAGGGGTGGACTAAGCGAAGTTACCAGTTGTTAACATTGGGGATAATTGTTGTAATTTTAACAACAATTACAAGTGATATTAATGCTATTTCAATTACAACGATGTTTGCGGGTATTTTGGGATACACCACAACACTTGCAATTACAAACGCCAAACCTGTTAATGGTATGTTTGGTTTAATCAGTGCGATTTTATATATTATTGTCGCAATTTCAGCTAAGAACTATGCTGATGTTGTTTTACAGGCAGCTTATATTATTTTATTAGACATTCCAGTTTTAGTTCTACCTAAGTGGTCTGAGAATGTACAAGCTCATATTCGAGGTCTTTCTGACTCAAAACCATTAAGAGACTGGGGGCTAACAGCTTTATTCTTTATTGTTGTGTTTGGATTACTTTATTTAATGGATACACAGTTGTTTATTAGTCCACGACCAGTACTTGATGCTTTTGCTGGAGCAGTTGGTATTACCGGTTCTATTTTGGCAACATTAAGATTTAGAGATCAATATTACTTTTGGATTTTCCAAGGTGTAATGAGTGTGATTTTATGGGGCACAACCGCTTTTCAAGGCGATGCTAACTTTACGTTACTATTTACATATACGCTTTACTTATTGAATGATGCGTTAGCTTTATTTGATAAAAATATTCCATGGTTCCATAAAAGTGTTGACAAAAGGTGAAAACCATGTAAACATTATAAAAAAATGAAATGATTAAGCGATGATGAGAAAAGTAATTCTCAACTTCATTTTAAAGAGAGTCTACAGTTGGTGAGAGTAGATATTTGAAGCAGAATGAAAATGGTCTTTGAGCTTTTGTGAGTAAAGTAATTGAGCTTACAACGGGTACGCCTGATATAGCGTGAAGGAATGTTAGTTCCGGATTGAGAGAGTTTAGCTGTGGATTTAATCACGGCTAAATTTAAAACAAAGGTGGTACCGCGAGAGACACTCGCCCTTTTTAGGGCGGGTGTCTTTTTTTATTTCATTAATTAAAAAGGAGGAGTCAATCACATGGCAAAAGAATCATTTACAAAACAAATGCAAAGTAAGCACCTGGTGACATTATCACTTGGAGGTGTTATTGGAACAGGTATTTTCATGAGTTCAGGTTATTTAATTCAATCAGCAGGTCCCATTGGAACCTTAGCTGCATATATTATTGGGGCAATTTTGGTATGTTTGGTGATGTTGTGTTTGGGAGAATTGTCCGTTCATAATCCAACAACAGGATCATTTCATACTTATGCTAGCAAGCATATTCATCCAGGTGTTGGTTTTGTCGTTGCTTGGTTATATTGGTTAACTTGGACTGTCTCATTAGGGTCGCAACTCATTACCTTAGCCATGATTGCAAATGGTTTTTATCAAAACATACCTGTTTGGATTTGGTGCATGATATTCATTGTCTTGTTAGCAGCATTGAATTTATCACAGGTCAAATGGTTTGCAGCTAGTGAGTTGGTAATGTCTATTATTAAAAGTTTAGCTTTACTGGTTTTTATTGTAATTGGACTAGCTTTAGTTTTTGGGGTTATTCAATCAGCAGGTCAAACACAACCCGTTTTATTATCAAACTTTACTAAAAATGGCTTACTACCTAATGGAATTTTGCCTGTGATTTCGGTAATTTTAGCTGCTAACTTTGCTTTTTCAGGAACGGAAATTATCGCAGTTGCTGCAGGTGAAACTAAAAACCCTCAAAAAGTTTTACCTGGTGCCATTTTAAAGACACTTGTTATTTTAGTCATCTTATTTATCGGTGCCATTTTTGTAATTGGAGCTTTACTGCCACAAGAGTCATCAGGGCTGACCACAAGTCCGTTTGTTGCAATTTTAAATAACGCGGGGTTTGCTTATGCAGGTAATTTAATGTCCGTGGTTTTATTTATTACCGTTCTTTCAGGTGCTAACTCAGGTGTTTATGCTGCATCCAGAATGATTTGGTCACTAGCTAATCAAGGCCCACTTCCTAAAAAGTTAGCTAGGTTAAATAAAAATGGCTTACCTATCTACGGGTTAACACTCACATTATTAGGCGGATTATTATCCTTGTTTTCTAGTATTTATGCACCTGGAACCGTTTATCTAGTGTTAACATCATTGTCAGGATTTGCGGTCGTTTCGGTTTGGTTATCTGTTGGGGTTGCACAATTACGATTTAGAAAGCAGTTTTTAAAAGAAGGGCACAAAACGTCAGACTTAAAATATAAAACTCCTTTCTACCCAATTGTACCGTGGGCAGTTATCATCTTATGTACCATTTCTCTGGTTGGGATTGGATTTGATCCAGAACAACAGCTATCTTTAATTGCCGGTGTATTATTCTCGGCCATCGTATTTGCTTATTATTATTTTATTATTCAAAAAAAGGAGACTAAACATGTCAAAAGAGTTAATCAAAAATTGGGCAAAGCAACAAAATAGTATTGTAATTGATGGGGCAATGTCACTAGGACTTGAAGAACGTCAGGTTAATTTAAACAATAAATTATGGACAGCTTCAGCTATTGACTACTACCCCGAAAAAATCAAAGATGTTCATCAAGCCTACTTTGATGCTGGAGCTAATATTGCAATTGTTTCCACCTATCAAGCTAGTGTTCAAGGTTATTTAGATCAAGGCTACAGCGTTGACCAAGCTAAAACGTTGATTAAACGTGCAGTTCAATTAGCTGATGAAGCCCGTCAGGCTAGTGACTCAACTCAACCAAAATTTTTAGCAGGAGCGGTGGGACCTTATGGGGCTTATCTAGCAGATGGTTCAGAATATCGAGGAGATTACGCGTTATCTGATGAAGCGTATCGTGAATTTCATCGTGATCGTCTAGATGTTTTAATAGCAGAAGGTTGTGACTTATTAGCGATTGAAACCATGCCTAACTATCAAGAAATCAAGGTAATTTTAGAGCTACTTAAAGAGTTACCAGAAATTTCTGTTTGGGTGACTTGTACATTGAAAGATGCCAAAACATTAAGTGATGGCACACCTTTTGAACAGGTTCAAGCATTACTTGAAGAAAATAACCAAGTAATTGCTTATGGTGCAAATTGTATTGCACCTGAGTTAGTTACTTCATTTTTGAAACAAGTTCAACCAACTGCCCAAAAAGATTTAGTCATTTATCCAAACTCTGGTGCAAGTTATTCACCAGAAGTTAAGGAATGGGACAAAGCACCTCACAGTCAACAAACTTTCAACACTTATACTAAACAGTGGCATGAACAAGGTGCCAAGTGGATAGGTGGCTGTTGTTGTACGTCAGAACCAGAAGTTAGAGCGATTGTGTCGAGTTTAAACTAAAAAACATCAACTCAAAATGAGTTGATGTTTTTGTTTTATCTAATAACAGCTTCAAAGTAGCTGTTCCACTCACTCATATTATCTTGACCTAAGTAAGTTGTCACAGCATCTTTATAGTCAGCGAATGTAATTGGCTGTGTGGTCATAATTTCAAGCCCGTTACCTTCAATTTTGGTTTTCATATAAATGTTGCTTTTAGTAAAACCATTTCTTTCATAGAATGATTGGCGTTTAACACGTTGAGTATAGTTATCAGCGTTTTCAATCACTTCTTCAATTTCCAAAAAGATAGTTTTATCTTGATACTTTTCTTTGAATTGTTCAAGAACACGGGTACCATAACCTTTTGAACGAGTTGAAGGATCCATAGCAAGGTATGAAATGAGTAAGTTTTTTCCTGAGATTGTGTAGTAAACAAGCCCAATAAATTGACCGTCATCTTCGATTGCAACAAGATGGTTTTGATCTAACTTAGCTCTATCCAAAATAAAAGAAAAGGCTAGTCTTTCGTGTTCAGGAAAAGCAGTTAAGTATAAATCCTTAACCAGTTGTTGTTTTTCGGGACTTTCTTGGGTGATATCTTTAAATTCTAAAATAAATATTCCTCCTAGTAATAATAGTCATAAAAAAACTACGCTCATGAGCGTAGTTTAACAGAAATTTCTTAAATTTTTTTAAAAGAATCTTTGACTTAGTTTAAAACTTCAACAATGGCTTTGTTGAAAGCATCTAAATCATCAGGAGTACGACTTGTCACTAAGTTTTCGTCAATAACAACAGGTTTGTCTTCAATAATTGCACCTGCATAGTATAAGTCAGGGACAACAGAAGTATAAGCTGTCAGACGACGACCTTTTGTTAGTCCAGTTTGAATAAAGATTTGTGGACCATGACAAATTGAAAAGATTGCTTTATTGGTTAAGAAGAAATGTCTAGTAAACTCAACATAACGGTCATCTGCTCTTAAAATGTCAGGTGAGAATCCACCAGGTACAAGTAGCCCATCAAAGTCTTCGGGGTTTGCATCTGCAATACCTAGGTCAGCTTTGAATTGGCCACCATTTTTACCTGTGAAAGCGTTGTTAGCTTCGTTTTCAATTGTGACAGCTTCGTGTCCTGCAGCTTGTAAAGCTTCAACAGGTGAAGTATATTCAATATCTTCAACGTAGTTTGTCACGATTACTGCGATTTTACTCATAAATAATTCTCCTTTAATCAATTTGTACTTACATTATATAAGTGAAAAACACAAATTTCAACCACTTACTGAAAAAAGTAACAAAATCTTTGCGTTTTTGAAGGTGTAATTCTAAAATGTAGGCGACAAAGAAGGTAAGAGGTGGTCACAATGAGTTTAACTCAAAAGAAAAAGAACCTGTCCTTAATGGGGATTTTGGTTTCTTTTGGTATCGTATATGGTGATATCGGGACATCACCGTTATATACGATGAATGCAATTATTCGTGATGGCGGTGGATTTAAAAATCTTCAGCCGGATTATATTATAGGAAGTATTTCTTTAATCATTTGGACTTTGATGATTATTACAACATTAAAGTATGTGATTATTGCCATGCAAGCATCAAACCATGGTGAAGGTGGTATTTTCGCCTTATATACCTTAGTTAGACGAAAGAAAAAGTGGTTGATTATCTCGGCTTTAATTGGTGGGGCGGCTTTATTAGCCGATGGGACTATTACACCTGCTGTAACAGTTACCAGTGCTATTGAAGGATTGAAGTCTCAAAATCTAGGTTTGTTTACGTTCAGTAGTGATCAAAATGTCGTAATTGCGGTAGTCATTACAATATTGTTAGTGGTATTTGCTATGCAGCGTTTTGGAACCGCAAAAATCGGACAAGCTTTTGGCCCCATTATGTGTGGTTGGTTTTTCTTCATCGCTATTGTTGGATTTTGTAACTTGTTAAGTTACCCAGGAATTTTGAAAGCTTTATCGCCTGTTTATGGGTTGCAAGTATTATTTAGTCCCGCTAACAAGTCAGGATTTTTTATTTTAGGGAGCATTTTCCTAGCAACAACAGGGGCTGAAGCCCTTTATTCAGATATGGGTCATGTTGGTAAACATAATATTTACTTTAGCTGGCCAATTGTTTATCTCTCATTAGTTTTGAGCTATATGGGGCAAGGAGCTTGGTTGATTAATAATCACTTGAACGTCCAAAGTACAGCACTTAATCCCTTTTATGCTGTTGTGCCCGATAGTTTAACATTTTTTGCGATTATTTTAGCAACGTTAGCGGCAGTTATTGCGTCACAAGCATTAATTACAGGGTCTTATACGTTAGTTTCTGAAGCCATTAGACTCAAAATATTGCCAAGGATGAACATCCATCATCCAGGTAATAAGCGTGGTCAAATTTATATTGGGACAGTCAATTGGTTGCTATGTGTGATTACAATTGCTCTAGTCTTATATTTCCAAAACTCACAACATATGGAAGCAGCCTATGGGTTAGCTATTACGGTAACCATGCTAATGACAACAATTTTATTACATAATTTCTTGGATACAAAGGTTTCTAAATGGTTATCAGGCTTATTAACAGCATTCTTCTTGATTGTGGAATTTTCATTTTTCATTTCAAGTGCTGTGAAGTTTGAACATGGGGGTTATGTTACAGTACTCATCACATTAGCGATTATCTTAGTAATGTATATTTGGTATTTTGGTAATAAAGTTCGCTCTAAATATGAAACAGATAATGAATATGGCTGTTTGACCGACTATAAAGATCAGTTAGTTTCATTGAGTCAAGATGAACACTATCCTGTAACCTCAACGAATTTGGTTTATATGGCTAAAGTTAAAAAAGGACATCAAGTTAAGAAGTCCATTTTGTATTCTATTTTAGATAAACGTCCAAAACGTGCTAAAGTTTATTGGTTTATTACGATGGTCACAACGGATAGTCCTTATACCCATGATTATACGGTCGAAACTTATGGTACCAAGAACGTTATCCAAGTAACTATTTACTTAGGGTTTAAAAAATCTCAAAAAGTAAATGTCTACTTACGCCAAATCATCAATGACTTAATTGAACAGGGAACGATTGAAGCACAGCCTCAAAGATATACCACATCAAAAGGTCGCCGAGTTGGAGATTTTAAATTTGTTATTTTGAAAGAAGCGTTATCATTAGCAACTAATATCTCTGGTTTTGATAGATGGTTAGTTTCAGCTAGAATTTGGCTTCAAAATCATACAGCAACGCCTATTCAATGGTTTGGACTATCTTTTAGCGACGTGCGAATTGAAAATGTGCCGGTTAACTTGGGGTATAAACCTCATATTAAGTTACGCCGAATCAACCACAAAAAAGCACGTCAATATGAAACGTTTGAAGAAGAAAGGCAATAAAAAAGAAAGCTGATTAAATCAGCTTTCTTTTTTATTGGTTATAGAGATTCTCAAATCCGGTTTTTAAGGTAGTATTTTGCGTGTGTCTAAAGTAAACGCTACCAGCAGTCGCTTGATCTTGTGTAGCCACTAAAACTTCAGGCTGATTATTGTGTAATGTAAATAGATAAAGATGTCTATCAGTATAAGTGGTTGAATTATCTTTGATATCACTATAGGCCATAATAACATTATAATCAGATGTGCCACGCATTGTTTTTTGGTTAATCAAGCCAATTGTTGCAGGAGAACCATCCACGTAATAGTTATAAAGGTCTAAACCATTAACGAAATCAAAGCCATAAAAAGTTGTTTGACTGTTTTTTTGAGGATAATAGCGTTGGTAAGATTGTCCCATTTGACTGCTAAAAGAACGCATGAAAGTATCCATTTCTTGAACTAAACGTGCACTGTTTGGAATTCTAGATTCAGAAGATTGCGTGCTACTTTGACTTTGTGATTCAGTTTTGGTTGAACTTGTTTCTTGTTCAGAAGACTGCACAGGTAAGGAGCTTGTACTAGCTTTAGGCATTAGTAAAGTTACCGCAATTAAAACGATGACAATCAGTCCAATGATACCGCCAATAATCCAAGGTGTGAACGATTTTTTTTGATGTTCTTTTAAGTAGTCTTTTCTTTTTTTCATTTGATTAATAGTCCTTTTTTATAATGGTATAAGTCTAATCACTATAAATGATACAAGTTTAATTGAAAATAAGCAAAAATAAAAAGCTGATAGTCTATATCAGCTTTTTAAACTGCCCGAGTTGGAATCGAACCAACACTCTCTCGGTTAACAGCCGAGCGCAGTACCATTGTGCCATCGAGCATTAATATCTTAGTGAATTAATTATGAAAAAATTAAATTAGTATAACGGAAAAGGAATGGAATTGGAACAATTCACTAAGATAATTACCCAAGTTGGAGTCGAACCAACGCTTCAAATCTAGGAAGCTATCCATTAGTTGAGTAGTTATTGTTTTCTTGTTACTAATATAATACTAATTTTATTTTAATAAATCAACTCTTTTTTAAATAAAAAAACCATCATTTATGATGGTTTGATTTAATTATTATAGATTTTTGCAAAGTTAGTTGCTAAGTTTGAATTTTCAGTATGTTTAAAGTACATGGCATTTCCAGGCATACCTTGGTTTTGCATCGTAATTAATACCTGTGGTTTCTGGTTGTAAATGGCTAGCAAGTATAAATGAGCCCCAGCAAAAGGTGCAGATTCAACATCACTATAGACGCCAACAATGTTGTAATCAGAATTATGATAAGTCGTTTCTTGAGGCGAAGCTAAGCGGAAGTTAACCGGTGTGTTATCCACATAGTAGTTAAATTGATCTAACTCAGTCGTGATGTCAAAACCATAAAAATTAAGTTTTGTTTGATTAAGAACTTGGGGGTAGTAACGTTTATAGTTTTGTCCCATGTAACTACTAAAATCTGCCATATAATTATCCATCTGCTCAACCTTAGCTGCATTAAAACCTGTATTAACAGATGAAGTTGAATGAGCATCAGAAGCGTTGGTTATCTGAGAAGATTCAACTGTGCTTTGGTTAGTCATTGGTGAGGTATGTTTTGAATTTGCAAATAAGGGCCATCCACCAATAGCAACGATAATAAGTGCTACAAGAATAATTAAAATAACCCCAATATTTGAACGATTATGACGTTCACGTTTTCTTTTCAATGAATTTGTCCTACTTTCTGTTCAATAATAAGATATAGTTGAATATTACTATAAATTCGATCTTTAATAAATATTAAACTAACCCAAAGTGATATCGTGTTAATTTTATTAACATTGTGTACTGATATTATAAGGATTTAATGATAAAATGAAGCCAATAAATGATTAAAAAGTGGGGTATCATCATGACATTTTCTAAAGAAGATTACAAACATCTACCAGAGATAGCTGATATTGAAAACGAACAACCAATTTTTTGGAAAAATCTAGAATATAATCACCAAGCCGATTTGAGATTTAGTTTGGCTGATATTTTTGATGCAGACGCTAGATGGCAACGTTTTGCACCATTTATCGCAAAAGTATTTCCCGAAACGAAAGCTGACAAAGGTGTTATTGAATCACCTTTAATTAGGATAGACGAATTCCAAAAAAAATGGAATGACGAAATGGACGAAGCCTTGCAAGTTAAGGGGTCATTATTCTTAAAAGCAGATAACTTACTCCCTATTACGGGATCAATTAAGTCTCGCGGTGGTATTTATGAAGTCTTGAAATTCGCTGAACATATTGCGATGACAAAAGGTGACTTAACTTATCGTGATAATTATGCTGTTTTGGCAGAAGAAAAATTCATGAATATTTTTGCAAAATATAAAGTGGCTGTTGGGTCAACTGGTAACTTAGGACTTAGCGTGGGTATTGCTGCGGCTAGTTTTGGCTTTAGAACAACCGTCTATATGTCACATGATGCTAAAGACTGGAAGAAAGATAAATTACGTGCTAATGGTGTTGAAGTTGTGGAATATGATAGCGACTTTTCTCATGCGATTACAGAAGGTCGAAAATGTGCTCAAGCCGACCCCAATACTTATTTTGTAGATGATGAAAGTTCAACAGATTTATTCTTAGGCTATTCTGTTGCAGCATTAGGTATTCAAAAGCAATTGAAAGACCATAATATTGTAGTGGATGACAAACATCCATTAGTTGTTTATTTACCAGCAGGTGTTGGAGGTAGTCCAAGTGGCGTTTCATTTGGATTAAAACAATTATTTGGTGATCATGTTTACCCTGTCTTTTGTGAACCAACACATGTGCCATCTGTTACACTTGGTTTAATTACCAAACAAAACAGCCGTATTTGTGTAGAAGACTTCGGTCTTGATGGCTTAACTGCTGCGGATGGTTTAGCAGTGAGCCGTCCTTCAAAAATCGCCGGACCAATTATGCGAACCTTGCTCTTTGCCAGTGCAACATTTGAAGACAAAGATATTTATCGTTACTTGGTTAGATTAGAAGATACTGAACATATTTCAGTTGAACCTTCAGCTACGGCTGGATTTTGTGGTTTGAAAGCTTTAATTGCTAATGAAGTGGCAATGAATACCCCTAAAACCACTCATATCGTTTGGGCTACTGGTGGTAGTTTGATGCCCGATAACGAAAAAATCCATAATTATCAATATGGTAAAACACTCGGTTAGAAAGTAGATTTAATTGTTAAAAAAATCTCATATTGCGTTTTCACATGCTGTGATATCTGGCGGCATATTATTAACAAATTATCCAGTTAAAGCAGCACTGCCACTATTAGTTGGTGCTCATTTCGGTTCTTTTGCACCTGATTTAGATGGTGGCGATACCTATGACTCTGAACTGACAAGACTGTTAGGCAAGCTCAATGTATTGCAGTATATTCCCCATCGGACATATACCCACACCTTATGGATTGTGGCTTTACTGGTATTATTGTTTTATCAGTTACCACAAATGGGAGCTAATGATTATTTATTTCGTAATTTAATTCTAGGATTTACAATAAGTTATGCCTTGCATCTTATTTTAGATAATTTTTCTAAACAAGGTGTGAATTGGTTTTTCCCATTTGGGAGATATCGCTATAATCCAAAGTTTAAATCTTATCAAAAAAAGCGAAAGTATCGCTGGTATTATTATCGTGTCAACGGTAACTTTGAGCTGTGGTTTAGACAGCTGTGTCGATTGGTGATGATTGTGAATTTCTATTTATTATATAATCATTGGTTTTAAAAGCGGACAATCTGTTCCGCTTTTTTTATTGAGAAATTAATTAAAAACCGAACTTTTTTATAAAAAAACTGGAAATAAATCAGTTTTTCTTATAAGATAGTCTATAAAATAATTTTCGTTCGGGAGGAAATTGGATTATGAAATTGGTTGATACACGCATTCAAAATGGATTAGTTTTGAATGTTTTTACAAGAGAATTTGAACCACAGACACTATGGTTAGATAAAGGTAAGATTGTGTCGGTTGGTGAAAATAATCAACTTGAAGCAAAAACTGTTATTGAAGCTCGCAACCAATATTTAGTACCTGGATTTATTGATGCACATGTTCATATTGAAAGTGCAATGGTTTCTCCCAGTGAATTGGCTAAAGTTCTACTCAAACATGGTGTGACTACGATTGTGACAGACCCTCATGAAATCGGTAATGTAATGGGAACTCAAGGAATTGAATACATGATTGAAGATGCGCGTCAAACGCCACTTGATGTGCGATTTATGTTACCTTCATCGGTTCCTTGTGTACCTTTTGATCATAGTGGAGCCGTCCTAAATGCTAAAGATTTAAAACCGCTATATCGCTATCCAGAAGTGAATGGCTTAGCAGAAGTAATGGACTTTCCCGCTGTTGCAAGTCAAAGTCATGAAATTATGCAAAAAATTAAAGATGCTCAAGAAGCAGGTTATCATGCAGATGGGCACGGAGCTGGACTGACGCCTGAGCAACTAGATACTTATCGTCAAGTTGGGATTGACACGGATCATGAAGCGACTAGCGTCCAAGAAGTTAAAGACAGACTTAGTGCCGGCTACTATGTTTTCTTACGTGAAGGAACGGTTGAACGTGATATTGAAAATACGATTGGTGCGGTAACAGAATCAAACGCTCAACGATTAGCTTTTTGTACAGATGATAAATTAATTACAGATTTAGATCGTGAAGGGTCGATTGACTACTGTATTCAATTAGCAATTAAACACGGCGTTAGACCTGAAACGGCCTTTACGATGGCGAGCTTTAATGCGGCAACTTCTCATAAATTAAATCAAACAGGTGCTTTAGCAACTGGTTATCAAGCTGATATTGTTTTCTTAGATAATTTGGAAGACGTTACAATTGATAAAGTGATGAAGAACGGTGAAATTTTGAGTGAGTTTACGACACAACCTGCTCAATTTTCAGAATCAACCGTGCATCACAATTTTAAATTGGAAGATTTAAAAATGCCATTAAGCAGTGATTATTGTAACGTTATCCAAATTCAACCTAACCACATTGTGACCGATCACTTACAAACACACGTTAAATTAGACAACGGTCAATTTAATTCAGACATTGACCAGGACATTTTGAAGATGGTTGTGATTGAACGTCATCATAATCTTGGAACTTATGGTTTGGGATTAGTTAAGGGATTTGAGATTCAAAATGGTGCCGTAGCCATTACAGTAGCACATGATTCTCACAACCTTGTGGCAGTCGGAACAGATGATGATTCCATTAATGAAGCGATTCAAGCGGTTACTGAATCTGGTGGTGGAATTGCAGTGACTCAAAATGGCAAAGTTTTAGCAACGATGCCACTAAAAATTGCCGGACTCATGTCTGCTAAGTCTTACCAAGAAGCTCAACAAGACTTAGATCTTGTGAACCAAGCTTATCAAAAGATTAGCACAAACCGAGTGTTTGACCCATTTATTACGCTGTCGTTTTTAACACTTCCAGTTATTCCATCAATTAAATTAACTGATCAAGGCTTATATGACTTTAATCAGCAGGACTTTATTTCAGTGGAAGCTAAATAAAATCAAAACTTTCCTTTCTTTTTAAAAGCGAGGATGTTATTATCATTACAAGCACATCACAAGTTAGAACCTTTAATGTTGGCCAGAGAGTCACAAAGGTCTTATGATAATAACCAAACTGTAACCTTATCCTATTTTTAGCTGAAGTGTACGCAAAAGTTCATACGGCAGAATTAATCAAGGGATAGTTACAACCATCATTAAGACTAGACAGTAGACTCTTTGGAATTTTCCAAAGAGTCTTTTTATTGGTTTTGATTCTGTAATTAATAAAGATTACTCCAGAGAGGGTAAGTTAATTAGGAGGCAAAAACATGACAAAACATTTTGTCGACATGAATAATGACTCACCAACCCAAATTATGAAGTTGATTGAGTTGAGTGAACAATTTAAAGCAGGTCTTAAACTAACTTTGAAACGTCCAGTTTATGCTGCGAACTTATTTTTTGAAAATAGCACAAGAACGCATGCGTCATTTTATATGGCGGAACAAAAGTTGGGCATGACTGTTTTAGATTTGAATATGGCAACTAGCTCCACCCAAAAAGGTGAGTCGCTAGAAGATACAGTTAAAACCTTGCAGGCTTTGGGAACCGATATTGAAGTGATTCGTCATGGTCAAAACGGTTGGTATGAGGCAATGGTCGCCGATAAGAGTTTGACAACGTCGCTGGTCAACGGTGGAGACGGGTCAGGACAACATCCGTCACAGTGTTTACTTGATTTAATGACGATTTACGAAGAATTTAGCTATTTCAAAGGATTATCAGTCGGCATCATTGGTGATTTAGCCCATTCACGAGTTGCAAAGTCAGATGCACAATTGCTTCATAAATTAGGGGCAACCGTTTATTTTTCAGGACCAAAAGAATGGTATGACGAGTCATTTACACCTTATGGGCAATATATTGAAAATATCGATGAGTTAATTGAAAAATTAGATGTGGTCATGTTACTACGCGTACAACTTGAACGACTCAATACAAATTCAGTCAAACAATTTAAAGCTTTAGATTATCACACTCAATTTGGACTAACCAAAGCTCGATTTAAAAAAGCTAAGCAACAAGCGATTATCATGCACCCAGCTCCAGTTAATCGCGGGGTTGAAATCGATTCAGACTTAGTGGAAGCTCCACAATCACGTATATTCAAGCAAATGGCCAATGGCGTTTTTGCCAGAATGGCGATTCTAGCTAGTCTACTTGACGAAAAAGGGTTATTACAGGAGGATTTGAACATTGACTAAACTGACTTTAATTCAAAATGTAAAATTAAATAATGAATTGGTGTCCCTTTTAATTGAGGATAACCTTATCAAACAGATTGCACCAACCATTGAAAAAACACCAGAGATGTCCGTGATTGAAGGTGAGGGGAACACCATTTTACCGGGATTAATTGACGTTCATGTTCATTTTCGTGAACCCGGTTTAACTTATAAAGAAACGATTGAAACAGGTACAAAGGCTTCAGCACGTGGCGGATTTACAACCGTGTTTGCCATGCCAAATGTTAAGCCAGTGGTTGATAACCCTGAGAGATTACAGCAGATGTTTGAATTAAATCAACGAGATGGTGTGGTTAAAACGCAGCAATATGCGGCTATTTCAAGTAACTTGAGTGCTTTAGATAATACCGATATTGAAAAAATGGCGCAGATGGGAGCTATTGGATTTACAAACGATGGCTGTGGTGTACAACAAGCTAATATTATGTACGAAGCGATGTTAAAAGCCAAAGACGTGAATAAGCCAATTATTGCTCACGTTGAAGATAACAGCTTAACTAATCAAGGGGTTATGAATGAAGGCGAGTCATCAAAAAAATTAGGCTTACCAGGAATTAGTCCATTAAGTGAGTCTTCTCAACTAGCAAGAGATTTAGTTTTAGCACACAGTACAGGCGTTCATTATCATGTCGCTCATATTTCGACTAAAGAGTCTGTCGAACTGGTACGGCTAGCTAAACGAATGGGCGTTAACGTGACAGCAGAAGTTTCACCTCATCATTTACTATTAGATGATTCAATGGTTGAATTCGATAATCCAATGATGAAAATGAATCCACCTTTAAGATCAAAGGATGACCGCAAAGCACTTATTGCCGGTTTGATTGATGGCACAATTGATATGATTGCGACTGATCATGCCCCTCACAGCCGAGAAGAAAAGCAGGGAAGCATGACAACTGCAGCTTTTGGAATTGTGGGGATTGAAACCGCATTTAGCTTGATTTATACCAAATTTGTTAAAAGTGGATTAGTTGATTTGGCAACTTTAGTGAAGTGGATGTCAAAAAATCCAGCACAAGCCTTCCACATTCAAGGCGGGCAACTTGAAGTCGGACAACCAGCAGATTTGACGATTATGGATTTAGACTCAGAATATGAAATTAAAGCAGAAGACTTCTTATCTAAAGGGACCAATACACCGTTTTTAGGATGGCAAGTTTTTGGACAAACAAAATATACAATAGTAGATGGCAAAATCGCATACAAGGGTTAAGTTTAAGGGGGCAACTAACATGAAAAAATATTTAGTTTTAGAAGATGGCAGCGTATATACAGGTGAAAGTTTTGGCTCAACTAAAGATGTTTATGCAGAGCTAGTGTTTAATACTGGTATGACGGGTTACCAAGAAACCATTACTGATAACAGTTATCAAGGTCAAATGATTAATTTTACTTATCCATTGATTGGGAATTATGGGATTAATCTAGAAGATTCTGAAGCTGACAAACCAGCAGCTGCTGCAATCATTGTTCATGAACTTGCTCGAAGAATTGGGAATCAAAGAGCAGACATGACACTACAAGAATATGCTGAGCAGCATGAGTTACCTGGAATTAAGGGAATTGACACCCGTGAATTAACACAAAAAATCAGAGATTATGGCTCAATGAAAGCCGTTATTGTTTCTGAAATTGATCAAGCTAAAATCGACGCTATTTTGAAAACTAACCTCAACAGTCAATTCCAAAATGATGTTCAAGAAGGAGAATCTTTAGATAATAACACAGGTCATACGGTAGCGGTTATTAATTTTGGAATCAAAGACTCAATCATTAAAGCCTTACAAGCACGTCAACTTCACGTTGTACTGTTTCCTTATACGACTACTTTTGAAGCGGTTGAAGCAGTCAACCCAGCAGGGATCTTACTTTCAAATGGGCCAGGAGATCCTACGAATCATCGACAGGTTCTACCATTGATTAGACAACTACAAGCCCGTTATCCTCTAATGGGAATTTGTATGGGCCACCAACTTTTTGCTTTAGCTAACGGGGCCACAACTTACAAAATGAAATACGGACATCGTGGCTTTAACCATGCAGTGTATGATTTTGAAACGGGACAATCAAACTTCACCTCTCAAAATCACAGTTATGCCGTCGATGAAGCCTCTGTTCAAAATACACATCTGCAAGTAACGCAAAAAGAAGTTAACGATAACACCGTTGAAGGGTTGAAGTTAATGAATCGTCCTGCCTTTTCAGTCCAATACCATCCTGATGCTTGTCCAGGTCCACATGATGCAGCGTATATGTTTGACCGTTTTGCACAAATGATGACAAAAGCTGAAAGGAGATTACAACATGCCTAAGCGTTTAGATATTAAAAAAATCCTGGTAATTGGTTCTGGACCGATTATTATTGGTCAAGCAGCAGAATTTGATTATTCGGGTTCACAAGCTTGTTTATCACTAAAAGAAGATGGTTATGAAGTGGTCTTAATCAATTCAAACCCTGCCACTATTATGACTGACCATGATATTGCTGATAAAGTCTATATTGAACCTATTACATTAGACTTTGTGACAAAAGTCATTGAAAAAGAACGTCCTGATGCGATTTTAGCCACTTTAGGTGGTCAAACCGGACTTAATATGGCTAAAGAACTGGCTGATGCTGGCGTGTTAACTGAGTATAACGTTGAAGTATTAGGTATTAACTTACATACCATTGAAGAAGCAGAAGATCGAGACAAATTCAAACAGTTAATGGACCGCTTGCATGAACCCGTTCCTGAATCAGCAATCGCCAATACGTTAGTTGAAGCCAAGGCAATTGCCCGCCAAATTGACTATCCTTTAGTGATTAGACCAGCTTATACCTTAGGCGGTACAGGTGGTGGATTTGCCCATAGTGATAAGGAACTTGAAGAAATCGTTACCAACGGCTTAGAACTTTCACCAGTTAATCAAGTTTTAGTGGAGAAATCGATTTCAGGGTTTAAAGAAATTGAATTTGAAGTGATGCGTGATCATGAAGATAATACTTTAATTGTGGCTTCCATGGAAAACATTGATCCAGTTGGGGTACACACGGGTGATTCAATTGTGACCTCACCTGTGCAAACCTTATCAGACCGTGAGTATCAAATGATGCGAGATTCAGCAATTAAAATTATCAAAGCTCTTAAAATTGAAGGGGGTTGTAATGTTCAAATGGCATTAGACCCTAAAAGTTTGCAGTATTACATTATTGAAGTTAATCCGCGAGTGTCGCGCTCATCAGCCCTTGCTTCAAAAGCGACAGGGTATCCCATTGCAAAAATTGCGGCTAAAATCGCTGTAGGTTACTCTTTAAACGAAATTAAAAACCCAATTACCAAAACAACCGTTACAAACTTTGAACCAGCTATGGATTATGTGGTGACCAAAATTCCAAGATGGCCCTTTGATAAGTTCCCAACTGCGGATAATACGCTCGGGACACAAATGAAAGCTACTGGTGAAGTTATGGCGATTGGTCGTAACTTTGAAGAGTCGATTCAAAAGGCAATTCGTTCACTTGAAATTGAGATTGCAGGTATTGAAGATATCAATTATGAGGCGGTTTCAACTGCTAATTTAATGAAAAAACTGAATCCTGCGACAGATGACCGCTTATTTATCTTATTTGAACTCTTAAATCGTGGCGTTGATATTGATGAGTTAGCTGATTTAACTCAAATTAATGTATTCTTTTTGGATAAACTGCTTCATATTTTAGAAATTGCAAAAGTTCTGAAAGCAAACAAAGCTGATATTACCCTCATCAAAACCGCTAAAGAAAATGGCTTTACTGATAAAACGATTGCTCATTATACCAACTGTGCAACTGAAGAAATCCGTCAATTGAGAAAAGAAGCAGGTATTATACCAGCTTATAAAATGGTTGATACGGTGGCAGGTGAATTTGAATCTAAAACGCCTTACTATTACTCAACTTATGATCACAAAAATGAATCTACTGCTTCTGACAAAAAGTCCGTCTTAGTGTTAGGTTCAGGTCCTATTCGAATCGGACAAGGCGTTGAGTTTGATTATGCGACAGTTCATAGTGTGAAAGCAATTCAAAAACTAGGATATGAAGCCATCATCGTCAATTCCAACCCTGAAACAGTTTCCACTGATTTTTCGATTTCAGATAAACTGTATTTTGAACCACTCGATTTAGAGGATATTTTAAACATTATTGATTTAGAACAACCTAGGGGTGTTGTGGTGCAATTTGGTGGTCAAACTAGTATCAATTTAGCCAAAAAGCTTCAAGATTATGGCGTGAATATTCTGGGGACGACAGTTGATGATATCAATCGGGCTGAAGACCGTGATTTATTTAATCAAGTGATTCAAAATGCCCGTTTAGCTCAACCAAAAGGCGATACTGCAACGACAGTTGAAGAAGCAGTTACCATTGCTAACACCATTGGTTATCCGGTTTTAGTTCGACCTTCCTATGTACTAGGTGGACGTGGTATGGCAGTCGTTCAGTCTGATAAAGAACTAATTAATTATATGACGCAAGCGGTTGCGGTTTCACATGACCATCCGGTACTGATTGATGATTACCTTGAGGGATTTGAAACCGAAGTTGATGTGTTATCCGATGGTAAAACGGCTGTCATTCCAGGGATTATGGAACATATTGAAAAAGCCGGTGTACATTCTGGTGACTCGATGGCTGTTTATCCGACTCAACGACTATCACAATCAGTCAAAGACCAAATGACAACAGCTGCAATTAAACTAGCTAAAGAATTACAAATTATTGGGATGATGAATATTCAATTCGTAATCAAAGACGATATTGCTTACGTAATTGAAGTTAATCCGCGTGCTTCTCGAACTGTACCTTTTATCTCAAAAATCACGAATACCCCTCTGGCACAATTAGCAACCCAAGTGATGTTAGGTCAAAAACTCAGTGAGTTAGGTTTTAAAGATGGAGTTTTACCTGAAACAGAGTTAATCCATGTTAAAGCGCCCGTTTTCAGTTTTAATAAAATCCATAATATCAATACTTTACTTGGACCAGAGATGAAGTCAACAGGTGAAGTCATGGGAACAGGTCGAACTTATCAGGATGCACTTTATAAAGCATTTGTTGGTGCTGGAATTAAAGTCATCAATAACGGCACTGTTTTACTGGCTATGGATCCTCAAAATCCCAATGCCCTAATCAAAGTAGCCCAAGAGTTAATTGAAAAAGGATTCAAGTTACTGGCTATCGATAGTAATAATTCGATTTTAAAAGCAACAGGAATTAAATCTGACTTAGCAAGTGAATCAGAACTTACAACAGATGCTTTAGCTTACTTACGCCAAAAAGAAGTCGACATTGTGATTAACACTTGTGACAATGTTGATTTAGATTCTGACCAAAATCGTTTAATCAGAAGTGCTGCTATTGAAGATAATCTGAGCTTATTCACAGCACTTGATACAATTAGGGTTTACTTATCAATTTTAAAAACAACTGTTGACCAACTAGAAGTGACCGAAGTTTATTAAAGGAGTTTACACATGACCAATCGTTTACACGCAACCATTGCTGATATTAATTTTGAAGGTGTTTTAGCTAACGCTTCAGGTGTCCATTGCCAAACAAAAGAGGAACTAGACGAACTCTTAGCTTCACCCTACGTTGCAACTGCTGTAACTAAGAGTTCAACTAAAGAAGTTAGAACAGGAAATCCCCGTCCTTCTTACTATGAATTCGAACAAGGTTCTATCAATTCTATGGGGTTACCGAATAACGGATTTGACTACTACTTAGACTATGTTAGTCAAGACCACACACAAAAACCCGTTATTTTATCAGTGGCTAGTCTATCAATGGCTGAAGGAATTGAGCTTTTAAAACGGGTTCAAGATTCAGATTTTCAAGGAATTACTGAATTCAATTTGTCTTGTCCAAATGTTGTGGGTAAGCCTCAAGTCGCCTATGATTTTGAGACGACTCACCAAATTTTGACAGAAGTTTTTAAATTCTTTAAGAAACCTTTAGGTGTCAAGTTACCACCGTACTTTGATTTTGCTCATTTTGATCAAATGGCTGATATTTTAAATCAATTTCCACTATCACATATCAATTCAGTAAACTCAATTGGTAATGGCTTATATGTTGATATTGAAACTGAATCTTCAGTCATTAAACCTAAAAAAGGTTTCGGTGGCCTAGGAGGTGCAATGATTCTTCCGACAGCACTTGCGAATGTCCGCGCTTTTCGCGAACGGTTAAATCCAGAGATTAAGATTATTGGTACTGGTGGTGTAATCAGTGGCGAAGAGGTTTTTGCACATATTTTATGCGGAGCTGATTTAGTTTCTATTGGAACAGAGCTTCAACGACAAGGTATTGGTCTTTTTGAAAAATTACAACAAGAATTACTAACAATTATGGATGAAAAGGGTTACCAAAGTGTTGAATATTTTAAGAATTGTTTAAAAAATTTAAATTAACTAGAAAGTTAACAAGTATAATGCTTGTTGACTTTTTTTTTTAGAATGTAGCATTACCCGTAATACACATTAATTAATATTATTATAGTTAATAGCAGTAAATTAGGAGGAAGTCTTAAATGTCAAAAAAATATATAAAAAACAAAACAAATAAAAAAATTCTAGCTTATGCAGGATTAACAACTACATTTTTATCAGTTGTTCAACCTAGTGCCAATATAGCTATGAATATGTACTTACCCCAAAGTTCCACAGTAAAAGCTGAAACAGTAGCCAATAGCTCAAGCTCGCAAATAGATACAAGTAGAAAATTACTGCTTGGAGCATGGACTCAAGGTAACGGCCCGGTATGGAGACCTATACAATTATCAATTGATTCAAATCGTCAATTAAATGTTTCTTTTGATACAAGCAAAGGTAGTCAAGCGATACATGATAAATTTTCTGGCGAACTTTATATACGAATTAGAGTTGTAGGAGCTTCAGGACAAGTGAAACGTAATTTGTCTATTACTGGTGGTCAGACTTTACGTGTTATTAATAGTCAATGGAATCGACTAGGTGGGGATTTACAATTGGAATCTGGTGACATTGTAGCTATCTACACCTATGAAACTAAAAAAAATTTTATGACTGATAAAGAAGGAAATGCAAAACAACTTCCACAAGGTTATTTAGACTCAAACTTGTCAGGAGATGAGAGTTCTTCTACCGTTTATTACAAAATAACTCAAGATAGTAACTTTGGTTTAATTCCGATTCAAAATATTAATAAGCTGCCTAATTTAGGATCTGATGATATTTCGTACTATGAAAGACAAGTTAATAATTATGGAAATCCGAATAATGTTGTTAGTTCTTATGATAGAGCTGTTGACAAGAATAATGCAATGCAAGAGAAAAAGAATACAGCTCAACAGCAACTAAGGGATATAAAACCGCTTACAAATTCACAATTAGCTTACTATAATCGACAAATTAGTAATACTAAAACTGTTTCTGGAAACATCAGCCGTTCACAATCACAATTAGATTCTATTATTGATACTGCTAAATTAGAAAGTTATAAAAACACTAAGAAAAGTCAACTTGATCAATATAATGATCCTGCAATTAGCCAAGTAGGTGATATTATTGATAGGGCTAAAAGTAGCATAAATAGACAAGAAAATAGCGATGACGTAGATAGTATTTATAATCAAGCGCTACAAGACATTGAAAAAGCCAAATTAAATGCTCAAAAACGAAATGCCAAAGATACTCTAGATCAATCTGCAAGTGATGCAATTAATAAAGTGAAGAATTTACCTAAGTTGAGTGGTGACGAAAATAGCGGTGAAAAAAAATCTAAAATTGATGAGGTAACACAAGCGCGTGATAATGCAAAAGCGTCTATTGATGATCCCAATATTACTACTGATGACCAGGACCGCATTGTTCAAAGCGGTAAAGAAAAAATTCAGTCAATTGTTGATAGCGCTAATAATCTGAATTCACGAAAAAATATTCAAAATCAATTACAAGATGTCTTTGACTCAACAAAACAAGATATTTTAAACTCTGGAAAATTAACCGGTGATGAAAATAGTGGTGAAAAACAAAGTGCTATAAACAAGGCTCGAGCAGTTCTTAATGATGCTCAAAATAAAGTAGATGATCCAGAATCTAATTTAGACAATGTTTTAGATCAAGGAATAAAAGACATTCAAAATGTTTTGCCAAAAGCGGAATTGGATCATGATAAAGGTGTTGCCAAGCAACAATTGCAAGATTATCGTAATAATGACATTCAAAATCAAGTGAATAACTCAGGGCTACAAGATAATCAAGACGTTCAAGCTGAATTAAATTCTATTGTTAGAGATGGTCAAAATGATATACAACAATATGCTTCAACCAGTACAGATGTTTATAGTAAGTTGAACGATTATAAATCACAGTTAGACAATGTTATTAAAGATAAGGCTGAAAAACAGCAGGAAGTATTTCGTCAAGACAAGGAACGTAAACAATCTAACTTAGAGACTGTTTTCAACCAAGCAAAAGATACTATAAAAAGTTTACCTAATTTAAGTGGCGATGAAACTAGTGGTGAGAAAAAAGCTAAGATTGATGAAGCAAAAGCTCAAAAAGATAACTATCAAAAGGCAATTAATGATAGTAACTATCAATCAGACACACATAGTGCTTTCACTAATGGACAACAAGCTATTCAAAAAGTGGTAGAAGATGCTCAGTTATTAGACCAACAAAACGATGCTAGAAACAAGCTATCTCAAGCAGGACAGACAGCTCAAACTACTATTAATGGTCTTCCTGGATTGTTAGAGCAAGATAGGTCTCAAGCTCAAACAGACATTAGAAACCTGGTGTCTGAAGGACAAAATTCAATTACCAACTCTCCTAATTCACAGTCAGTTCAGTCTACTTATGATAGCTATAATCAACAAATTCAAAACGTAGTTAGTGCTTATAATGGACGTAATGAGACAATTGTACAAAGAAATAAAGATACTTCTAACACTAGACTTCAAGATGTAGCTAATGGTGCTAAGAATGATATTGATAGACTTAATCATATCGATGATAGTAAACAAAATTACAAAGACAGAGTAGATACAGAATATCGAACTGGCCAAAGCAATATTAATAGACAAACGAAACCTCAAGGTGTTCAAGATGCTTTTAATAATGCTCAACAAAAGATTAGAGATATAGTTGACGAAGCTCGACTGGAAGATGCAAAAAATAATGCAAAAGAACAACTTAAAAAAGCAACAGATGATGCTGAAAGTAAAGTTGATAAAATGCCAGGATTAGATGAAACCGAAAAATCTAATGCTAAAAAAGAAATTAACGATGCTGTCAATAACAGCACTGATGACAGCAAAAATTACAATAAACAAATTGATAGTGCTCAAAATAAAGATCAAGTGAAATCTAAATTAGATGAAGCACAAAATAAAGTTGATGAACAGGTAAATCAAGCACAAAATCAAAGTAATAGCGAAGTAACACAAAAACAAGGTAGCACAAAAACAGATCTTGAAAATTATGCAAATAAAGCTAAAGAAAAAATTGATAGTTTATCGAACTTAAATAATCAATCTGATTATAATGGCAAAGTAGACAGTAAAAGATTAGATGCAGAGTCTAAAATTGAGCAAGCAAAAACACAGCTTGAAATGAACAATGCTGCTAATACGGGTAAACAGCAAATTGATGATATTGTTCAACAAGCTCAAGCAGAAGACTTAGCGAATAAAAAAACAAACGCTAAAGCAGACTTAAAGAATCATGCTGATACTACAATGACGAACATCAATAACTTGTCTTCTTTAGAACCAGCGGAAAAAGAAAAGGCTGAAAAAGAAGTTAGAAGCGATAATGACACTCACAATAGTGCTTTAGAACGCGGGAACAGTCAGGTTGATACTTCTCCTAACGTAGTTACAGTTGATGCTAATGTAAACAACCGTAAACAAGATATGGACAACACTTACGCTTATTATAAAGGTCTTGAAAAACAAAGAGTAAGTGACAGAAAATCAGCAGCAAATAACAGTTTGAACAATTTTGCTGTAGATGCTCAAAAACAAGTCAATAGTCTAACTAATATTGATCAAGATACTAAAGACAGACTTAATCAAATTATTGATACTAAAAACAACGATGCACACACGCAATTGAATAGTACTGACACAAATAATATCAATGCTATAAACAATATTATTCAAGATGCAACCAATATCTTTACTAATGTGGTTAATAGTGCAAACAAAAAAGATAGTGCTAATAAAGAAATTAACGACTACGTTAAGTCCAAACAACAACAAGTTGAGCCACTACCAGGTTTAACCACTGATCAACAAAATAATGCTAAAAATGATATTGCAAACAGTATTAAAGCACCTAATGATTATCGCACTAATATCAATAATGAACTTGTTGGCACAGATGGTACCTTGACAGCTGATTCTCAAACCTCAATTACAACTAACATAACCCAAGCTAAACAGGCAGTTGATCGTGTGATGGAAGATATAAATTCACAAAATTCAACTAACATTACTACTAATAATAATAGTCGACAAGAGGCTGTTAACCTAGCTGCTGATAATGCAAAGAGAATTATTAATGATTCAACTCAACTGCCTAATTTATCTAATCCTGAAAGAACGAATGCTATAAACAATGTGGAATCACAACGTAGCCAAACTGTTGATACTATTGATCTAAATAAAGAAAACAATAAAGCGGCCGACGATGCTATGAACACAGGTATTACTAATATTCAGAATATATTGAATGACGCGAGATTAAACAACAGTAAGAACCAAGCAAAATCTGCTATCGATGGTTATGTTAGTGAAAAGAGCAGTGGATTAGATCAGTCAACAATTAATACTATTAAAAATGCTGCAGACTCTGGTAAGGGTAAAGTTGATAATGCATCTACAACAAAAGTAGTTGAAAATGAACGAGATACAACTAAAGCTGTTGTTGATTCAATCATTGCTGCTAAAAATGCCCAAGATCAAGAAGAACTAAATAATAATAAAGATACTGCTAAAAACGATATTGATCAAAAAGCTAATGGAGATAAACAAACCATTGAAAGTCTTTCACCATTAAGCGACAATGACAAAAAGAAATTTAAAGATAAAGTTGATGAAGCGGCGACTGAAGCAAAAACAAATATCGAAAAAAGTAACAATCAAGATAGTATTGATACTGCTAAAAGTCAGGGAAACACTGAAATTGATGATGTTGTAAACAAAGCAAATGAAGCTAATGACTTACAAAAACATGCTAATGATAAAAAATCTGAAATCAGCAATCTCCCTGGGATTTCTTCTGATGATCAAAATGACTATAATAATCAGATTGATCAAAAACTTAAAGACACTATTAATAGTGGTTCTGATACACAAACAGTTAAAAATGATATTGATACCATAGCTCAACATGCTAAAGATGCTAACGATAATTTCCAAGCTAAGAAAAATGAAGGTATTAATAAAATAACTGATGCTGTTAATCAAGCTAATTCTATAATCGATGGCTTTACTAATTTATCAGACGATGAACGTCAAGCACTCAAAAAGCAAATTGATTCGGGGAATCAAGACTCTTCAGCTGCTACTGATGCTAGAAACAATATTAATGGTGCAAAAAATCAGACAGATATTGATGACTCTGTCAAAAAAGGCCAAGATAAAATTAATGAAATTACTTTAAATGGTAAAAAAGATGATGCTAAAAAATCAATTGATAAATGGGCTGATGATGCTAAAAAGAAAATTAATGATTTTGGTGGTTTATCTGATGAAGATAAACAAAAAGCTCAAAGTCAAATAGATACAGCAGCTAGACAAAGAGCCGAAGAAGATATTAATACAGCTCAAAATGATGGTAAAAACGCTGTTGAAAATTCTAAAACATTAGAAGGAATCGATGCTAATACACAAGATGCTAAGAGTAAGATTGATAATATTTACAATGAATATAACGGTTCAAATGAAACAGCTGTTAAAAACTCTAAAAATAAAGCTATTGATCAACTGAATAGCGTTGCTCAAAATGCCAAAGATTCGATTGATAAACTGCAACACATTACAGACAACGATAAAAATGACGCTAAAGGTGTAGCCGATAGTGCTGGCAATTTTAATGAAGGTTCTATTCAAAAACTCTTAAATAAAGCTAAAAATGATATTCAAGGTGTAAGTAGTAGTCAAACTGAAGATGGAGTAAAATCAGCCGATAAGATTGAAAATATTGTTCAAGAAGCTCAAAAGAATATCAATAACAAAGCTTTAGAGGTTAAAAAACAAGATGCTCAAAACGACTTAGATAAATCTGTTGAACAAACCCAATCTGATATCGACAAGTACTCAGGACTATCTCAAACAGAAAGAGATTCTGCTAAAGCTGAAGTCAAAAGAAGTATCACATCACCTACAGATTATAAAGATCAAATTCAAAACCATGCTAATAGTTTTACTGAAGTTGATGAGCAAGTTAATAAAGCTAAAGAAGCTATCAATAATGTTAAGGTAGATAGTAAAAACCAGAGTGATAGTAATATCAATAATATAAGAAATGACTATGCATCTAAGTTAGATGAAGAAGCTAATACAGCTAAGCAAACAATTCAAGATATTGCTAAAATTGATGGAACAGATGCTGACGCTGTTGATAAAAGTGAATATCGTAAACTAGTCAATCAAGCATTAGCTAATGCTAAACAGGAACTGGCACAAAAAATAACTGCTGAAGATATGCAAGCTGTTGTTGATAGCAACAAAGTTCAAATTCACAAACCTGCCCAAGATGCTAAAGATCTAGCTAGTCAAAAACGTGCTGCTATTGGAACTCTAACTGACTATGCTTCAAGCAAAAAAGATCAAATTGAGGGTATCAATACCCTGCCGGATAAAACATCATTTATTACTGAAATCGATAACTTTAATAAAAATGGTAATAGTCAAATTGTTTCTTCCAAAGATAATGATGCTGTTCAGGCTAACGTAGTAACATACAAACGTTATATCGACGGTGTTATTGAAGCTGCTAAGGGTGAAAGTACTAAGCTAGTTAATGATCAAAAGGAAATTGAAAAGAAAAATATCGAATCTGTAGCCCAAAAAGCTATTGATGATATAAATAAACTTGAACCTTTAGATAAAAAAGGTGACTTTATTAAAGAAGTTACTGATGCTAGAAATGCGGCAATTAACAAGCTAAATGATAATACTGATTCTGGTGTTAAAACCAGTGATGGTGTTAAGACAGTATCTAATAATGCTCAACAAAATATTCAAGAAGCGGTAAACAACGCAACAGTTGAAAACGCTCGTCAACAAGCTAAAAAAGAGATTCAAGGCTATGCTGATGATACTAAAAAAGCTATTGACAGGTTAGATGGATTGTCTGAACCGGAACGAACCGCTGCTAAACAATTTGTCGATGATACAGTAAATGGTAACGAGAGCAAACATCAATTAGGATATAATCAATTTGGCGGTCACATTGACCAGCAAACAACAATCGATGGAATTAATAACGCGACAATTCGGGCTAAAAATGATTTAAATAATATTAAATCTAGTTCTAATAATGTTAATCAAAAGACTATTGATGATCGTAACAAACAAGCAGCAGACGATGCCATCAAATATTTAGAAAATGTTCGAGATAAAGCAAAAGATGCTGTCAAAAATATTTCAAACAAAGACTCAGCAAACACTGAAATTAATACTGAATTTGAGAACGCTAAAAATGCAATAACAAATGGTAGTCCTCAAGAAGTTTCAACAAATCGTCAAATCGGAGAACAAGCAATTAATTCTGTTCGAGATGATGCTTTACTAAAAGATGCAACTGCTAAAAACGCTTCCGAGTTAAAAAATTATGCTGACCGTGCTAAAACTACTATTAATAGTTTTAATTCTGTTGATTCAACTATTCGTGAGGATAAAAAGCATGATATTGGTGATGAAACTGAAGGAATTGTAAAAACTGGTTTAGACAATATCAACAATGCTACCTCTGAGCAAAATGCAGATAACATCCTTTCAAATGCGAAAGAACAAATTGACAATATTGTTGATTCAGTACGACAAAGTAATAGAGAGACACTACAAGAAGCCAAGAATCAAGCTAATATTAAATTGAATAGAAGTAGACAAAGTGCGTATAATAGTATAAATGATTTAAACCACTTATCTGAAGATGAGAAAAAAGTTTTTAAAGATAGAATTAGTAATTTACCTGAAGTATCTCTAAATGATGATACTAACGCTATAAGTGCAGAGCTTTCACATTTACAAACTGAAATTAATAATTATGTTAAATCAGCAACATTACTTGATGTTCATCACGATGCTAATAATCAAATTGATAAGTTACCAAATATTGATAATCAAAGTTATATAAATCAAGTTGATAATGTGTTGAAAGGTAAAGTAACGCCAGATGCTATTCTAAAAGACTTTACTAATAAATCTGATGAAGATACAACAAGTACTCTAGGTAGTCGTAGCACAAGCATTCAAAACATTATTGACAAAGCTAAACTCGATTCAATGAAAGAAACAGCGAAGAAAGCTATTGATGAAGAAGTTAATAAACAAAATCAGGTTATTGATAAAATTAAACCTCTTGATTCAAAGGATGCTAATGATGCTCGAACAAAAATTAATGAGATTGCACAAGAGGGTAGACAAAATGTTAATAAAGACGATGTAACTACTCAAAATCAATTGAATGATATTATTGATAAAAATAAAAACAATATTCAAACTATCGTTGATAAAGCTAAAGATAAGTCTGAGTTAGAACAAGCTCAACAGAATCAAAATAAAGATATTGATGGAATTCATCCTCTAGACTCTAATGATGTTAAACAGACAAAAGATGAAATTCAACGAAAAGTTGATGATGCTAAAAAGGATATCAATAATGCGGAAAATAGTAATAAGTCCCATGACATTAAAGATAATGCGAAAGATGATATCCAAACTATTGTCGATAAAGCTAAGAACAAGTCTGAGCTAGAAAAAACCCAACAAGCTAAGAAAGATGAAGTTCAAAATACAAATCCTCTTAGTGATGCTGATAAGAAAAAAGCTAAAGACGATATCGATCAACAAACCAAAGCTGGTAAGGATGCCATTGAAAAAGCAACTGACCAAAATGGTGCTAATGAAGCTCTTGAAGATGCTCAAAACAATATCCAACATACTGTTGATAAAGCTAAAGACAAGTCTGAGCTAGAAAAAACTCGACAAGATCAAAAAAATAAAGTAGATGAAATGAATCCTCTTTATGATAATGACAAGAAAAATGCGAAAGATGATATTAATAAACAAATAGATAATGGAAAAAATGATATCGAAAAATCCAAGAACTCTAAGGATAGTCATTCAGCTAAAGATAATACAAAAGATGATGTCCAAAATATTGTTGATAAATATGATCAAATTCGCAAAGACAGCATTAAGCATAACGAAGATACTCAAAATGCATTATTGAATAAAAAATCAAGAAATAGTTATATTGTTAATGAAACAGCAACCAATATCAGTAAAAATGCTGATAATACTCAACGTAATCAAATTAACACTATTACACAAAAAGCTCTTGATGATATTAAAAATGCAACTACTTTTAATGGATTAGATGATATATTGAATGCTACAAATGATAGTTTCCAACCATTCAGTGTCTCAGGAGCTAATAAAGTTGTTTCATACATTGATGGTTATGGTGTTCAAAACTGGCAATTACAAAGTGATGGGTCATTTGTTGCAGTGGCAAATAGTTACACACCAACAAACAGTCAAGTAACTGCTTATGAAACCATGGCATATAATGGAAGAAACTATACTAAAGCTCAAACAAAAGATGGTATTTTCTGGATTCAGTCTGAATACCTAGATGATAATACCTCCGAAACCCCGGTATCTGGTGTACTAACAGCAACTGCTCCTAACTCTAATTACGCAATCTATTTACGTGATAGAAAAGGAAACATGATGTCACAATATGTTCTACCAGGTACACAATGGCGTGTATTTGCACAAAAAGTTATTGATGGCAAATTATATTACCGTATTGGTAATGACCAACAATGGATTGAAAACGCTTATATGACAAGATAATAGTGCAAACTAAAAAGCTACTGATTAAAAATCAGTAGCTTTTTTTGTTTTTAGTCCATTCAAAAGCAGTTGAAATAATAGTTTTTAGATTTGTATGTTCTGGGTGCCACTCTAAAATTGTTTCAGCTTTCGTACTATCAGCTACAAGCTCATCTGGATCACCACCACGTCGTGGGGCATCTTCTGCTACAATTTTTTGTCCAGTAATTTCACGTGCTGCTTCTACAATTTCTTTAACAGTAAAGCCCGTTTTAGAACCTAAATTGAAGATATCGCTTTTACCACCGTTATTTAAATACGCTAGACTCAAATAATGAGCATGTACTAAGTCAACAACGTGAACATAGTCGCGAACATTATAACCATCACGAGTATTATAATCATTTCCAAACATTTGAACTTTATCGCGAATGCCACCAGCTGCTTCTAGGACAATTGGAATCAGATGGGTTTCTGGGCTATGATTCTCACCCAGTTTACCATCTAAGCTAGCACCTGCAACATTAAAGTAGCGTAAGGCGACATACTGAATGCCGTAAGCCTGTTCAGCCCACTTCATCATTTGTTCCATCATTAATTTGCTCTGGCCATAGGGGTTGATGGGATTTGTTGGGTCGGTTTCCTTAATGGGCATTGTTTTTGGCATACCATAAACGGCCGCTGTTGAAGAAAAAACCAGTTTTTTAACATCAAATTGAACCATTACTTCTAGCAATTTGATTAATCCATTCACATTGTTATCAAAGTATTTGAGCGGATTCACAACAGATTCTGGGACCACGCTATCTGCACAAAAATGAATAACAGCATCAATGCTTTCTTTGGTAAAAACTCGACTTAAAAAGTCTGTGTCTCGGATATCACCCTCATAAAATTTAGCTTGTTGAGCAACAGCATAGCGATGTCCACGACTTAAGTTATCGACGACCACAACCTCTTCATTTTTGTTAACTAATTCCTTGACCATTTGGGAACCGATGTAACCGGCACCACCTAAAACTAAAATTGCCATTATTTAATCTCCTTTTGTATCAATACGTCTTTTTGATTATAATATACCAAATTTAAAATAACAATTTTCTTTACTAATACTTAATGACGTGTTTCTTCCTATTATATAGTTAATAATTTAATCAGAATTAAAAAAAGACATCTAAAATAGCCTCGTTCTTTTTGAAAATGTATGAAACTTCTGAAAATCATTATTCCCGGAAGTAAAAAAGTAATAAAAAAAGACAATTGACTTAGTGTCATTTTGTCTTTAATTAGTTGAAACATATTTTTTAATTCCTTTTTGCCAAAGTAAGTATGATCCTAAAAATAGTAAGGTTGTAAAAACTGTTAAGGCTAAAAACATTTGAATGCCTAATTGAATTTTATCTTGTGTCATCACTAAATAAATAATACCGTTAGATAACGATAGCACAGGGACTAAATATAATAAGATGAGACGTAATCCTCCTGGAAAAATTCCTTGAGGACGATTAGCAGAATCAATTAAATATTCCGGTACACCATTCAATGCCGTTAGATTATCTTTAAAAAAGGCAACTTCAACTACAAGTTGATTTAAAGAAAAAACAAATAACACGCCTACCAGGTAAAAGGCTATTAAAATTAACCACTGACCAAAGTTAAGGCTGAATTTATTAATTAGTGAAATTGTCACGGGTAAGTAGATAATTAAATTAATTAAACTTGGAAAATCTAATTTTCTCAAAGCATAGTAAAAATAAGAATTAATTGGTTTTAAAAACGTATAATCTAAATTACCTGAGATAATATCATTAGCTAAATTCTCGTGAGCACCAACAAACAAGAATTGATACGTTGACGTCACGCAAGCAAGACCCATAATCATAACTAAATATTGATTGTAAGTTAAACCACCAATCGTATCACTCAATGTATAATAAACATTACCGGCTAAAACCTCTATTAAAGTTAGGATAAAACCAAAGAGAGCAACTAAAATAGAAGTTCCCCGATAAGTGGTAAACTCTTTAAAACTTTGTTTGGCTAGAATAAAGTATAAGGTTAGTGTCATAATCCTACCCCTTCGAATTTTTTAAGTCCTTTTTTAAAAAGAAAGTTTGCACAAACTTTTAACACTAAATACCAACCAATTAAAGCTACACTATATACCACCATTAATTGCAAACTTTGTTCTTCTTTGACAATTAATTCCACAAAGTCGCTAGAAACTAGCGAGATTGGGAAAAAGCGAAATAATTGATAAATAAATGGCGGTAAAATATCTAACGGAAATAATAATCCCCCAAAAAGTAGATAAAGCCCATTAATAATCGGACGAAGTGGCCAAATTTGTACTAGCCAAAAAGCTAATGTTCCAATGATAAACATTAATTCGTGCCAAACAATTAAACTCAATATGAAATAACCAATTAAACATAAAGTCATCACAATATGCGTTTGAGAGATGGTCATAAACACTAATACTAATAGAATAAAGGGACTGCTACTACCTAAAAAAATAGCTAAGCTATCATGATTGATGCTGATTGGTCTAAGTAATAGCGTATTCAAACGCCCTGTTTTAATCGAACTAGCTAATTTAAAAACGGGTGCAAAAGTAAAAATAAAAGATAATAATGCCGTCAATAACAGATATTTAAACATTTGGGAAGCTGTGTATCCTTGAATAACAGTATCTGCGGTATTTTGATAAATAGCTGCCCACATTAAAAATGCTAACCCTAATTGAATTGCTCGTGATATTAATGAAATTAAAAAATTAGCCCGATACGTTAATAAGCTTAAAAAACTATTTTTGGCACTAGTGAGATACTTCAACGGTCAATCTACTCCTTTCTTTTCTTGAATAATTCATACAGGGAGTCTTCTAACGATGGATTATCAATTTGAAAGTTTTGAATGTCTTTAAGTTTTAACGTAATTGTACTCTCATCTTCATAGTCTGTAATTGTGGTTTGCATTGAATCAGTTTTAAATTGGGTATGCTCCTGAGCGATAATCGGCGATTGATCAGTGTGATGTGTAATCGTAATTTGTGGTTTGGGTAGTTGCGCTTTTTTGATGAATTGGTGGACTGACCCATCAAAGGTGATGTGCCCATCCAACAAAACTAACAGATGTGATGTAATCGCTTCAATATCTGCCATTTGGTGACTAACCAGCAAAATGGTCACATTCTCTAATCGGTTGATTTCATTAATGAAACTGTGCAAAGCATGTTGACTGACGATATCCATGCCGATTGTAGGTTCATCGAGGATTAATAATTCAGGACCATGCAATAACGCTGCAATAACTTCTAATTTGGTTCGTTCTCCTAATGATAACTTTCTCACCGGAACATACACAACTTCTTCTAGTTGAAACATTGATAGATACTTTGATAACCTTTTTTGATAATCTGCTTCTTTAATTTTATAAATCGATTTTAAAATTTTGAAAGTGTCAGCTGCCGGCAAATCCCAATTTAGTTGGCTTTTTTGCCCCATAACGACCCCGATTTTGGCTAAAAAGTCAGCATTATTTGTATCAGGCGTATTGTTTGCCACTGAAATAGTTCCTGAAGTAGTCTGTAAAATTCCAGTTAATAATTTGATAATGGTTGATTTCCCTGAACCATTAGGCCCCAACAATCCTACTTTTTCTCCCTGTTTGATGGATAGTGAAATGTTATCTAAAACCTGTTTACTTTGGTAGTGACGCTTTATCAAATCAGCCAGATTAGCTTTAAGACCTGATTTCTTTTGATAGGTTTGATAACTATAACTCACACCTTTCATTGTAATATATGACATCTTCTTCTCCTCTTAGATAAATGTTAGATTAAATATATCATTTTAATTTAATTAAAACAACAAAAAATAAGCCTTCACTTGAAGGCTTATTTTCAACTTATTTCAACTAATCATTGCATCTTCGTAACCACGTAAATAGTTTTGAAAAGCACCATCTGTTAAAAAGTGAGACAAACTACTCAAACTAGGCAACTTTTCAGGATAGTGATGCCAAGTAAAATGACAGTTTAAATTTTGTTTTGCTTGGTCATATCCTAAACTGTAATCACTTTTATGCCCTTTTGTTAATTGCTGTTCGTATTTTAGGCGTAGGTAGGTCATCTCTTGGACAGAAGGCAAACTCAAGTCGCTAATTCTCCGATGTGTTTCTTTCATAAAACTCATCACCTTTTATTTAAAATGCACCAAAACAAGTGTTTTGTGCTTACATTGGCAATCCTAACCCTTATACCTAAAATTAACAAAAAATAACGTTCCAAAATTGGCTTTATATTCGAAATACTTGACTGGTATTTAATTACACAGGCAATAAGTCCCCAAAGTTTTCTTTAATAAAGACTTCTAAAATTTCAATATTTTCGCCTAATTCTAAAAATGTTGAATACATAAATAGTTCATTATTATTGAAATAAATATTTTGTGGGATCATACTTTGGTTGTCGTAAAACCAATCCTCTAGTCTAATACCTCGACGTTTTAACATCGCATAACTTTGTCCCTCATCGGTTATCTTCCAGCCTCTAATGTCGGTTTCTGACATTTGAACGCTATCGCGCTGTTTAATTTCAACAATATTTTTCATAGTCATCCTCCATGAATTAATGATTACTATCATAATATCATTTTTTTTTAATAAAAGTCGAACTATTTTATAAATATTACCTTTTCTTTAAACTTATCCTGTTTTTTCTTTGCAACACTACTAAAATTCTATATACTTAATACTGTATGATCATTGTAATTAGTATAATTAAAGGATAAGTTATGAAATTTTCTCATAATATTAAAAAAATCAGAACAGATAATAATCTGACTCAAGAAGATCTCGCACAATTGTTGAATGTTTCGCGTAAAACTATCTCTAGTTGGGAAACTGAACGTAGTTTTCCAGACATTGAAACCTTACGTAAGCTAAGTCAACAGTTTGAAATTCCGATTAATCAGTTACTTGAACAAGATTTAACCACTAAAAAATATATTTCACATCTTTTTCCAAAAAGTCATGAAAAAAGTTCACTTAAACACCTGTGTTTAGTCCAAATAATGTTTATTTTTATTGGTTATCTAACTTTGTTAGAAATCATCAACTTCCCGTTAACTAGCTTGATTCTGTTGTTTATCACTCTAGTAACGTATCATCATAGTTCTCGTAATTTTCCACTCAATACCTTACGAACATATAAAAGAAATAGCCTTATTTTTTTAATTATAGCCTTACTAATCAATTCGGTTTTAGGGTTTACTGGTTTGATTCAAGAAATTTTGACCGAGCAACCTAATATTTTTTATCTCAATGGCGCTATCGTTGGTAAAACTATCATGGTTATTTTGTTAAGTGTTAGTATGTATATATTAGTTGATATTCGACATCTTTTCTTTCATAAAAAACGCAAACTTTAAGTACTAAGTTTGCGTTTTTTTATTGTCTAAGTAGCTTAGCATTTGAAAGTTCTGCTTTTCAGCTACACTTTTCAATTTATTTGTTTTATAGTTTAATTGTTCGTTACCACGCTATTATTCCCGTACATTCAGTAGTAAGATCGCATTACTCGGGGGGTAGTCTTTTGAAGTTTTTATAATAAAAGGCCAGTTGTTCTGACTAGAATGTATCCGTAAATAGCCCCTGTAAAGAACAATTAACAAGGTTTATTGATAGTATTTTTATTATTGTCGATCTCTCGTTTAACATAATTCCACTTATAAACTTTATAAACAGATAAAGCACACTAGTTAATAACAATACTATCAGTCCACCTTGTCAAAAAGAGGCTATTATTGCAATAATAGCCTCTTTTTTATTTTGTCTATAACAGTTATAATTAAGTGACAATAAATAGTGTTAAGGAGGATTTTGTATGTGGGATTTTATTCGTGGTATTTTTGATCACTTAAGATAAAAAACAAAAAAGCATCGCGACTTTTCGGATGCTTTTTTATCATTCATACATAAATTCTAACAAGTTAAGGAGAAATGCAACAAATGAAATTATCAATCGGAACCTTACAAGCTTTTGATTTCTTGGGAAAACAGTTCTTTAATAAAATATGGAATAATTATCAAATCGCATTTTATTACCATGATGACTTATGGGTCGGTGAATTTGTTAGCACCAAAAATCACAACCCTAAAATGAAAACAGGACGACAACTAATCGATAATATTCAAAAAGATAACAGTGATCTTAGTATTTATAATCTAGATTTTGATTTAGATCATGAACACAAATTCATTAACCAAACTCAAAACAATGACAGCCCTGCTGTCCTTGAAATTCTTGAAAAAAGAGAACAAATTCAGCAATCTGAAATTGGAACAAAGACACCTTACCAAAAAATAGCCTTGCTCAATGAGGTATACCCACAGGCCACTGGCAGTTTTGATGTTCAAATTGGTATTCATAATATCCAAAAAGCATTACTTGAAGCTTCACAATTATCCAAAAATGTTAATTTAGGCCACTATATTTTGAACGCCAAAAAAGTTGGCACAACCCTTAAAGTACCTTATATGGAAATTGATCAAGACAACTTAGACTTTGTCGGATTAATGAGTATGTAACAAAAAACGTTTGGATCAAAATTCCAGACGTTTTTTATTAATCATTTAAACTTGTTAAAGTAAACTACTGACTCCTCAAACATTATGATAATATAATAGTAAATCAGGTACCTTGGAGGTTTAGATATGCAAAATATTTTATTTGGGATTATTAGTTTACTTATTATCATTTCAGTCATTGCTTATTTTCAAAAAAACAAGTTGGAAAAACAATATATTCAATCATTTTTATCGGATAAAACAAAAGTTGCAACGATCAAATCTATCATTGCATCTAGTGAAACAACGCAACAAGCTGTAGAAAATATCCGAGATCACTTTCATCTTACAACAGTTCAAGCTGTTACACTTTATAGTGAGTTAAAACCAAAAAAACCTTAACCAATATTGGTTAAGGTTTTTTATTATAGGATATTAATACCATGAGCAGCACATTTATCAATCATTTCTTGTGGCCAAACACTCGTTTGAACTTCTCCAATATGTGCTTTTTGTAACAGTAGCATGCATAGGCGAGATTGTCCGATTCCACCACCAATTGTATAAGGTAATTCTTGATTTAAAATCTTGTGGTGATAAGGTAAATCAGCACGTTCAGTTAACCCAGTAATAGCTAACTGTTCTTTTAAGGAATCTTCGTCTACACGAATTCCCATACTAGAAATTTCTAAAACACTTTGTAAAGGTTCAAACCAAAATAAAATATCGCCATTTAATTGCCAGTCATCATAGTCAGGTGCTCGGCCATCATGTGGTTCACCGCTTTTCAGTTTACCACCAATCTGCATTAAGAAAACAGCTCCTAGTTCTTTTGTGATGGCATTTTCTCGTTCTTTTGGTGTTAGTTCAGGATATCGATCTTCTAGTTCTTGTGTTGTTATAAAGGTAATGTCATCAGGCAAGGCATAAATTGCATCACCATAAGTTTGTGCAACCTCTGCTTGTGTTTGTTTGATTGCTTTAAAAATTTTACGAACAGTTTCTTTTAAAGTATCAAAGTGACGTTCTGACTTATCAATAACACGCTCCCAATCCCATTGATCAACATAAATAGAATGAACATTATCGAGCTCTTCATCTTTTCTAATGGCGTTCATGTTAGTATAAAGTCCACTACCCACTTCAAAGCCGAATCGGCCTAGTGCATTACGCTTCCATTTTGCTAAAGAATGAACAACTTCAATATCTTCACCAGGAATGTCTTTAATTTGAAAGGAAACGGGAGATTCAACACCATTCAAATTATCATTCAAACCCGTATTCTTCAAAACAAACATTGGAGCAGATACTCTATTCAAATTAAGTGCATTGCCCAAATTATTTTGAAATGCCTCGCGAATTTGTTGAATCGCAAGTTGTGTCTGTTTGACTGATAATTTAGAATCGTATGATTCTGGAATAAATAAATCCATAAATGAAATCTCCTTTATTAAATAAGTTTATGATAAGACTTTACCATTCCAATTAGTAAAAGTAAATTAAAATTTTAATTAATGTCTAATTTTTATGATTTTTATTTTTTCAAATGTCTTAAATAAGTGTATGATTAGGAACGTAAATACTTAGTAAAGGAGATATTAAGCCATGTTGATTTTTTTGCTAGGACTATTTTTTGTGATTATACTAGCTAATTTTTTAGCTAATATTTTTCCTAAAATTCCCCAAGCTATTTGGCAAACCGTACTTGGTATCGTACTCGCCATGATTCCAAGTATGCAAAACTACGTTACTTCTTTAGATCCCCAGTGGTTTTTGCCTATTGTTATTGCCCCATTGTTATTTTATGAAGGACAACAAACTACTCGTCAATATATTGTTGAAAACTCTAAGGAAATCTTTCAACTTTCTTTTTGGCTAGCTTTTATGTGCATGGGGGCTTTAATGCTCTTCATTCACTATGTCCTTGGCTGGCCCTTTAGCATTGCTTTGGCTGTGGCTGCAATTGTAACGCCCACGGATGCAACAGCATTGGGATCGATTAAATCCAACTTTGAAACACCCGAAAAGCTTAGTGACGACCTAGAAATGGAATCTATGTTCAATGATGCAACGGTGGTCGTGGCTTTAGAGTTATCTTTAATTTGGGTAAGAACAGGACATATCAGTCCAATTGAAGGTTTTTTAACCTTTATCTACGCAGCAGTCGGCGGAATTATTTTTGGTGTTTTAGCTTCAGTTGTTATTATTTTCTTTCGTAACTATTTATTAAAACATCATTTTAATGACGCAACCTCACAAGTACTGATTCAATTATTGACCCCTATTTTAATTTATATTATTGCTGAAGAAATTGGTGTTTCAGCTTTTATTGCCGTTGTGATGGCAGGGATTTTTCATCATGAAGAACAAGAACAAACACTTTTGATGTCTTCTCAAATGACTAACTTAATGACTCAATTGTGGGGCGTTTTAAGTCAAATACTAAATGGGATTGTTTTTGGTATTTTAGGTGTTAGTTTAGTGATTATCTTTAAAAACATCGAGTTTCTAACTGATTTACATTATTATGAACTGATTGGAATCAGTTTGTGTGCACTGCTTTTATTCTTTGTTATTCGAACACTGTTTTACTTCTATACAGGTGATGATACGATTGATAAACGGTTCCAGTGGCAAAACGCGATTATTTTTGGAATTAGTGGTGTTCATGGCAGTGTGACTCTTGCGATGGCACTTTCTTTACCTTCTATTGGTTTATTAGATTATCGTGACGATATTTTGGTTGTTGCTTCATTCGTTATCGTGTTTAGTTTTGTGATTCCCTTGATTGTTCTGCCTTTTCTACTACCGGGACGAAAAATCGAGTTAACAATTGATGAAGTTCAAGAAGCTCATCAAGAAATTGTAGCGGCAACAATTGCCCATATCGATACGCTACCTATTGATAACCAAACTAAACTCAACTTAAGTCGTCGAATCCACACTCAAACTGGACTATCAAAACGAACATTATTTTCTCCAAAAGAACTCAAACACATTACAACTAGTCTGAGTCATGACTACTATTTAGCTGTTCAACAAGCAACTGTGAAAAAACAGTTATCTCCAGAAGCTGTAGAATTATTTAACCGATTAAAATCTGCACAACAAAATAATCAAACCTCTTTAAATGTTTTGTTTTCTTTTCGTCGTAGACACCGTGAATTTCGCTCACTCAAACTAGAAAATTCACCTGAAGTAACGGAGGCTAAATTAGTCAAAATTCGGCAAAAAATCAAGCGCATTGATCACCAACTTAAATTCATTAAATTACCTGTTTATCATGCGTTTTTGACAAGACGACGTCAAAAACTTGTCATAGATTATGAGTATCTCTCTTACTTCAAAAAAATCATTGTATCAGATAGTTTGAAAGCAGCTTTTAAAGAGCTTAAAGAAATTTTGAAACCTGTTACAACTAAGTTTTTGAAAGACTACGATTACCAAACAGAAAACAAGCAAAAAGTAATCGCACTTAGACAACTTTTAGTCTTACAGAGTTCACAAGTTGATGGTCAATTAGACTCCAAATTATCAGAAAATCAATATCTGATGGCCTTATTACAATATGAATTGACTTTTATTATTGATAATTATCGCAATAATAAATATAGCCAAGCTTTGTTCAATCAACTTTATGATGAAATCATCTCAGCTCAAAGTACGTTACTTGCCTTGGGTTAACGTAATAAAAAGCATCTTGCGGATTTGCAAGATGCTTTTTTAATTTAAAATGCTTTTAATACTAAAGACACGGTATAAAGTAACACAATCACAAATGAAATAATTGCTAACAAAATCAGTAAAGAACTACGCTTTTGCTTTGGCTTTTCTATTTCTTTAAAGAAAATGGTTACATCAATTAAAGTGATACTAATTATAAATACCAAATCAATCATAATACTAATTATCGCCATATTTATTTCCCTTCTGAACAGTACTTATAGGATATCATGATTATAGGCAATAAAAAACAACTTACTCATTGAGTAAGTTATTTTGAATAATGCTAAACTAAACAATTTTTAGTTTCAATTGACCGTGTTCTACCCATTTAATCGCAAGTTGTAGTTTGTATACTACATATGAAATGATAGCGGGTAAGACCATACCTACGCCGATGTACACCATCAACGCATTCAAATTGGTAGAAGCAAGGTTGATTGGCGCGATTAACGAAGTCAAACCTAATCCAGCCAATTGAGGTGTTGTGGTGAATCCAAAAGCAACAGTAGCAATAGGTGCACAGATAATTGCTGCAATCATTGGTGGAATAGCCAATCTTGGATTAGCTAACAAGTTAGCAAACTGAACTTTAGGTGTAATTAGTCCTTGTGCAATGTTTGCTCCTAAATTATTTTGATTAAATGACATAACTGTGTAGCCTACAAATTGGGCTGTTGTCCCAATCAAAGCGGCTCCTGATGAAACGGGATCTAACATAATCGCAATTGCTAGTGCCGCTGATGAAGCTGGTGTCATCATAAAGATTGCCCAAACCACTGCAACGGCAATTGAACCTACCACAGGATTGATTGTAACGGAATCGTAAATGAATTTACTCATCCAAACTAGAGCTGGTGTAGTCACAGCAGCTAGCACTAATCCCGAAATCGTTCCCACTACAGTTGCTGAAAGTGGCACTAACATCATGTCTAGTGGGGTTTTCCCAGTTAGGTAATTCCCTACTAATGCAGCAATTAGACCTGCAGCTACAGCTGAGATAGGTTGTCCTGAAGTGAACATGGTGCTGTTACTCGCAAGTGACATATGATGTCCCGTTGCTGTCATCGCATTCATGCCACCTTCTGAAAAGAACACGCTATTAGCACCAATAGTCGATGAAATCATCGCACTAAAGATAACTAGAGTATTACTATTTAAACAAGCAGCGATTGCGACCCCAATAGCTGGTCCTAGTAAGACTTGAGAAATGGTTCCAATCTGATATAAAGCCTGAATATTTGTCATTTTTCCGACTGATTGTAAAAGCAATCCAATTCCTAAGCAGACTAAAATAGCATTTGACACCCCTGCAGAAACTTGATAAACGTAATCCATCGGCTTTTTGGCCTGATTAGCTGTGTTCTCTTTCATATATAGAACTCCCCTCATGTTGTGTTTTTGTTTTTTGTATTGTTAAAATTACAACATGTTTTTTAATAAAAAGCAATAACTTTTTTATATTATTTTAATTTTTATATCATAATTTTAAGGAGTTTCTTAATTAAAACAACTAATTTTTATCCCTAAACACTGTTATATCAACGAATTATTGGTGTTTATATTAATCCTTAAAAATCGGAAGTTTATTAAATAATTTTTTTAATGCTATCGCGTCCCATGGTAAATATTCAGCAACTGTTAAGCCGACAATATCGTTAGTTTCAGACAGTTGCTCTAATAAGTGTCCAACATCAAGCAATGATAATGCCCCCGAACTAGCTGGATAGTCAGTCTTTCCTGGTTCAGAAAAATAAGTTGAATGAAATAACTCAGGTGATAAAGCATCTAAATCAAAATGAATCGCAAGTTTTTTAAATTGATGTTGCGAAATCCATTTTTGGATAGCCTCAATATCAACACTCACTTGGCTAGCAATATTTAACTGATTCAACACAACTTTTTCATCATCATTGGGTTCTTGTAAACCAACATAAAGAACAGAATTCGGTGATAATGGATGCTGAACTTCTTTTTGGAGTTTTGGATCACCTTGATGAACAAGGTTTCCCAACACCATTGCATGTTCATTGGTAAATAATTCAGGATTAGAAACATCTGGATGGGCATCTATCCAAATCACACCTAAATCTTCTCCATATTCACCGCTTAGATAATCAAATGGTGCTTGAGAAACTAAACAAGTTCCGCCGAGTGTAATGATTTTATCGGGATTATTTGCTTCAATAGCTTCTTGAGCTAACCTCATGTTATTCAAAACATCCGACTGACCAAAAACACCATTTTCAGTTGTTAATGTTTTTGTAGGTGGTGCTATATCAAGTCTTACTTCTTGTTGATGGTTATTTTTTGGAACTAAATGTGTCAATAGCTCCGCTCCTGTATAGTATTCTGGACGATTACCACCTTGCCAATCTGGTGCAATTAAACGTAAAGTTTTAGTCATATATTAGCCTTCTTTCTAAAATTTGATATAGTAAGGCTAAACCCTATAGTAACTATAGAGTCAACCCGAAAGGAGAAAAAATTTTGGACTACTTAACTATTGGTGAAGTTGCTAAGCTAGCAGACATTTCAGTTCAAACACTTCGCTATTATGACAATATTGATTTGTTTAAGCCAGAGTTTACTAACCCACAAAATCATTACCGCTATTATGGTATTCGGCAATTATTTTATTTAGAAACGATTAAATATCTAAGAAGGTTGGATATCTCTATTAAACAAATTAAAGAAATTATTGTTTTACCACCAAAACAACTCAGCCACTTTCTCAAAAACTATCGCCATGAAATTGATCAACAACTTACTGAACTTCACGCCATTAAAGCATTATTAAATAATCAAATTGAGTTATTAACTGACCAAAATTTACTACTCAGCTATCCAGATGGCGAAGTTTATCAAAGAAAAATTGACTCAAGGCAAGTTTTAACCTTGCCTGATGTTGCGACTGTGACACCTGAGGTTCAACCTGACCTCTACTTTAGAGACCTCTACGCACAACTTGATCAACAAAACTTAGATGCCAAAGCCTATCAGTATAACTGTGTCTTTGCCCTTGATGACTATCAAAGACTATCTAATATTCACTATCAGTATCTTTTTGTTACGATTCTTAATCCTCATTCAAGTTTTGATTCGGACCTCATCAAAACTTTAGATGAAGGTCATTATCTTTGTATCAAGTTCAATTGGAATTTAGATAACTATTTAACTTACTTAAAACGACTAAAAAAGGCTTACCAAACTTTGAGAGGTCATCAAAAAGCTCAGGTTATTGAAGTTTCATCACCTAATCACAGTAGCAGTGATCACGAAGAAAGTTTTGTTACAGAATTACAAATTAAACTATAACTTTGCATCAAAAAAGACTGTCTGAAATTCAGACAGTCTTTTTTTGAGTGTATTTATAATGAACAAAATGACTTAATCAGTTACTTTGAAGCGGACATCTTCAAAATAATCGTTAAACTTGACATGCCAGTTACCTGAAGTTACTGCAACTGGTAATAAAAATGTACCTGAAGATACACGTTCGCCAGCTGACAGTTTTACCCCTTGTTTGGCTAGTTTATCAACTAGCCATTTTAATGCATTTAGTGGATTCCCTAAAACTTCTGCTGAATTCCCCGCAGCAACCTCTTGATTATCATGGAACAATTGGCATGACACACGGCTTAGCTGTTCCATTGAAAAGTTCGAAGTTTCAAGCTCTTTGCCATAAACAACGTATCCACCAACCGCTGAATCTGACATCACTAAATATTTGGATAAACTCGGAAACCACTCTGCAAATCTAGAATCAGGAACCTCCACTCCTGGTGCAACACTTGTCTTAGCTGCTAATTCTGCTAAAGAGTCACTTGGACTTAAATCAGATTTTACACGAAAAACTAATTCAACCTCTGCTAATGGTGCCATTAAATCTTGTTTCATCCGCAATGTTTTACCACTTTTGACAAAATGAGAGGCAACTTGAGCTCCATAAAGCGGTTCATCTGAATCAAACATTTTTTGTGTTTCTTGACTTGTTAGGCTGACTTTATAACCTCCTAAGGGCTCATTTTTTAGTGCCATAACGCGTCTTTGTACACGATAAGCCGCTTCTTCTGTTTTAACAGCTTCTTCGTAATCGGCCATCTGTAATGATGATTTAGTTTGATAAGCTTGATATAAGTCTTGTGCGACTTTTTCTTCTAATTGAGATAATTGTTGATATTTTTCCTTTAAATTAACTGTCATAATAAGCTCTCCTTTTGAGTTAGGATCACTTCTTAATCCTCAAACGACCAAAAAGTGGCCTAACATAGTTAAATTCATAATATTAATTGGACCTTCATCTGAAATGTGACTAATCGCAGACTCCATGTCGACCACCTCCTGTTAGTTTGTTGTTAAAAAGGACAATTACAATTGGCCTATCACTTAACTTGTTACTTAGTGTAACGTATAAAATTAAAAAGTCAACATCTATTTTAATTTATTTTTAATAAAAAAGTCCACAAATTTAGTGGGTAAACACTGCATTTGTGGACTCCATAATTAATAATCGCTACTTATTTCATGACACTTTTATTTACATAATAATTTTACTCTATCCGCTGGAAAAACGAACGTTAATCATTGTTTGATGTGCTTCAAAATTTGAAGAATATCGCATTTTTTCGAATTCAGATTTTAATCGAGTTAAATGAATTCGGTGGCGAGAGACTCGGTCTGCTAAAGCTTCAGCTGTTACCTGTTTGCTATATTTAGACATTAATTTTGTTTTCTGCTCACGAAAGACTTGACGTAATGATGTCATGTATCCTTTCGTGGGTTTCGGTTTGGTTAACGTTGCATTTGTTGCTTTGGCTTGTGCAGTCATAGTAATCTCTCCTTACATTGGTTAGCCACCTACATCCGTAGGCGGTCTAACAGAATCATAAAGGTGTTGATCTTGCTTCACCTCTAAAAAATAATCATCGGTTGAACTTGCAATCGCAGATTCCATTGGAACCACCCCCTCTTTCAAATTGTCCTCATTAATTCAATAATGATTTTTCGAAATAGCTGATACCCTTTGATGTGAGCTCTTAACTAAATCTTGTTACCAATTATAACCGGTTAAATTAAAAATGCAACCCTTAAATTCAGTTTTTTTTAATTTTTTCAGTTTAATTTAACAATCCCTTGATTTCATCAGCAATTAACTGACTATTTAAATACTTGGCAATCTCTAAAACTTGGTTAAGATCTTGTTTTCCTTTTTTCTTATCAATAAACAAAAATAAAATTTTAGCTCGATAATATCGACTAAGCAGTTGATAACTCATCAACTTAAATTCGCCTAGAATCTGATTATCTAAAAAATCAAGATATGTATTGGCCAAATTAAAATCTTGATTAGCAATCATACAATCTACACTATTAACGATAACTGTCGCTACTATTTCGTGACTGTTTTTGAAGTAGCCATAACGTGAGTAGACCTTTACTGCCTCTGCTAATAGTTGTTTCAACAAGTCGTATGGTAAAACGTAACAATTATTTGCAAAAAATTTCAGGTCAGCTAGTGTCCATAATGACAATTCTGAAAAATAAGTAGTAACTAAAGTCAGTTCTTCTTTACTAAGGTCTTGCTGATTTTGATAGTCCTTTAATAGCCGAAAACTTGCTAATTTTAAACGTTCAATTTTAACTGAGCTTTGTTCTAGTGAGCGAATTTGTTGATTAAATAATTCTCGTTTATTTTGATTCCAACTTTGGCTCGCTTCATACTGATAATACAGGGAGGGAGAAGGTTCATAATTAGCTTTAATCCACAAAAATTCTGAGAAGCTCAGCATTAGATGAGCTAAAACATTAGCAAATTTATCAGCTGCCAATTGCCGTTCTCCTTTTTCAAACTTAATCGCATTCGTCTTAGAACATACACCTGTATAAACAGCTTTAAAACTCAAATTTTTGCCTTGTCTAATTTTTTGAATAACAGGTCCATACATCGAACTCCTCCTTAATTGGTCAACTTTTGTTGACTTTATTTCATTTTAGCTATCTTATCACAGACAATAGGCTTATTAAATTTAAAGGAGTGACTGACATGTTTAACCTCATTCGTAAGCAACTACTATTTCTCAAAGAAAATCCGGGATTTACACAGTTAGCTAGTATTAATCTTTTTTCAAAAATCGGTGATAGACTCTTCTACACGGTTCTCTTATCCATTGCGGCTACTCTTCCCAAACCGCATCTTGCCATCACTATCATTGCTATTTCTGAAACCCTGCCCTTACTGTTGGGTATTTTTTTAGGCAGTTTAGCTGATCAAAACCCTCATAAGCCTAACCAATTGATTCGGACTGGATTTCTTCGCTTTGCCTTATATTTATTTATCGGTATATTACTTAATTACACACCAACGATGACATTAATTTTAAGTATTGCCGCGTTCAACTTTTTATCTGATTTACTTGGCAACTATTCATCAGCTCTCATAGCTCCTTTTACCAAATTGATGGTCCAACCAGCTGACATGCCAAAAGCTCAAAGCCTTATTAGCATTACTTCTCAGCTACTAAGTGCTATGGCAACATTTTTAGGAGCTTACTTAATGACGATTTTTCTGCCCAAAACAATTTCTGGGCTAAATGCCCTTATCTTTTTGATTGTAGCCATAGGGTTTTGGCAATTAAAAGCCAAGCTTGTACCTTACAACCAGCAACTGTCAATTCAAAAACAGCCAAGCTGGAAGTTAATTAAAACTAACTTCCGTAGTTTAGTAAACAACAAACCCATTTTAAATGATTTGCTTCAATTAGCTTTGCTCAATGGGAGTTTAGGTGGATTAACACCGATTTATGTTTTATTTTTGCAAAGTAACGCTCCTATTTCAGCTGATACCAGTGCTCTTATGATTTCGCTATTATCAGCTACAATCACTATTTCTATGATTATAGGTAATAGTCTCAGTTCTATTTGCTTAACCAAAATTTCAACTCGAAATCTAGCACTAGTGGCTAATGGTTTTTTAATACTGCTGGGGCTTGGATTTTTAGTTAATCAAGTCGCTATTATTTTTTTATCTGTTGGAATCACAGGTAGCTTAATTGGGATTATCTCACCTCGATTTACCACACTAGTTATCCAAAAATATCCAGCAATACAACTAGGGGGTATCATTACAACTGTTAATTCAGTCCTTGTTATAATGCCACCCATTACCAGTTTCATCTTTCCACTACTAGCCTCAACCAATAGTTACTTCAGCTATTATTTCTTTATTGGCTATGCTTTAGTGACTATTATCCTTAACTTTTGGTTAGGTTATCTAACAAAAAAACCACTTCATTAAGAAGTGGTTTTTCATAACATATTATATTATGAAATGATATATTGTACGCTATTATTTAGTAAAAGCCCAAATATGCATCATATCTTTTTGAATTTCAGCAGGACTATAAATCGTCAAACTGTGATTTTTATCTGGACTATCATTTGGATCAAGTAATCTAATCCCGTTATCGTCAGCATAAGATAGCACCATTAAATGGCCACTTCCAGTAAACTGACCAGGACCAACCGAAATAACAACAGGAATCCCTTGTTTCAAGTAAGGTATTGCGTTGTTGATGTCATTACCTAAATCGTGAAATTGATAACCAAATTGTGTCGCAAAATCTGGAAAAATATCCCAAGATGTACCTTGGCCATCAATAAAGTAACGACTACCTGACCAATTCAAAATATCTGCAGGAGATGTTTTGATTGAGTTGTCAAAGAAGGCACTAACCATTGCTAATGATGTAATTGCACAGCCATTCTTATCAAGAGTTCCATCTCCTGTTCCGTAAGGTAAACTCTTATAACGTTCATCAGTTTGTAAAATCAAATGAGAATTTAAACTGTCTTGCTTTAATTTAGCTGAAGTTTGCTGAGCAAATAATTGTTGTGGGTTAGTTGCTGGTGCTTCAGGTTCAATTTGTTGATTATCATTTTTATCTTCACGTTTTTCTTCAATCTTGATTTTAGCATAATCACCATTTACCCACTGATTAGCACCAATTTCATACCAAGTTTTACCGTGAACAACACGTCTTTTATAAGCATGATAGTCTTGTTGATGTTGCACAATACCAGTTGCTTGTGTGCTGTTTGGTTCTGACCAGATTCTTAAATTGTATCCTGGAATATAATCAATAGTCACCGTCGCATCCATTGCTTGTTCTGAGTTTTCACCCAATAAGTCAGTATATTTGGCCATCACATATTCATTATTTCCTACTAAATAATAAGAGTGACCTTGTGGATCTTTTGCTTCATTGTGAACTAACCATTGACCATCATTTGGTAAATAATTCTTAACTGTTGGGTTAGTTGTCACGTTTTGCCATGATGCTATTTTTTGGCCATCGATGTAGTTACCCGTTGCAATTTGCAATCCGGTATCAGCTTTTACTTCGTGTTGTGTTGCTGTTGCAACTCCCAATACTAAAGATGCCAGTGTTAAAGTTGAAACTAGTTTATTTTTTTTGTTCATTGTAACTTCTTCCTCCGTTACGCTACCTCATGTAATCATGATAATTCTAGCAGAGTATTGTTACTAAATCGTTACAAAATGAATACATTATGGCGAAAATATAATATATTATACTACAACATATTAAACGATATTATACTATTTTAAAATCATATTAATATGTGGAATATTATCTTCTAAATACTCAGGAGAACTCACTTGAAAACCAAAACTGCCATAGAATTTCTGCAAATAAGACTGGGCCGCAATTTGAATAAGTTGATTGGGAAATCTTTGATTAATCTCATCTAATACTGTTTGCACCAACTTTTTGCCTAATTTTTGTTTTCTAAATGTTCGTGTAACTAATACTCGACCAAAACTAATAAAGTCGCCTTTGTTTAAAATACGGGCATAAGCTGCCAATTCATGATTGTCTGTCCAAAACATAACATGGATGGCCTGATTATCCCAATCATCAACTTCTTGATAGGGACTTTTTTGTTCGACGACAAACACTTTGGTCCGTTCTTTTAAAATAGTCAATAATTCAGCTGGTGTTAGTTCTGCTGTTTCTTTAATTTCAACTTTCATCCTTATCCCTCTTTTCTCCATAAAAAAGCATCGATTATGACTTCTTAATAGAAATTATAATCGGTGCTTTTTAAAATTAAAATGCGTATGACCTTATTCAATAGAAACTAATTCAACTTTAGTCGCTCCTGAAATTTGGTCAATCGCTTCAAGTAATTCATCAACCGTGCAAGTCAATTCACTAAAATCAAGTGAAATCATCACACTCGCAATTTGATGAATCGGGATATTTTGATTAATGGTTAAAATACTCGCATTCTTTTCAGAAATAATGCTCAATACTTTAGATAAAATACCCTTTTGATGATCTAACATAAACGAGATAACTGCTTTTTTATTCCAATCTCCTCGTTCATTATTAAAAACTAAATCTTTATATTTATAATACGTTCCTCGACTAATCCCGACTCTTTTAGTCGCTTCACTCACTTGTGTTACTTCGCCAGTATCAATGAGCTTTCTTGCTTGAATGACCTTTTCATAAGAGTCCGGCAAGATTGATTTATCGACTATATAATACTTGTTTATCATTTTGCACCTTCGCAACTATTCCATTTTGTTCAACTTCAATTGGTTTTACTGTGAATTTAGCAAACTTTTCAGTCAAAACCTTTACTATTTTAGCACGTTTTTCATCATTAGGTGAAATGAACATCATTGTCGAACCACTACCACTTAAGTAAATTAAACTATCATGGCTTTTCGCAATTTGTTCAATCTCGTCATATTCTTTAATCAGTGGTGTCCGATAAGGTTGGTGCATTTTATCTTTTAAAGTTGCTGCTAACTTTTCAAAATCACCTTGGGCTAAAGCTTGTACTAAGGCTAAGCTGTGACTAATTTGAAATGTAATATCAGCGTAAGTAAGCTGTTTGGGTAAAGCTTGTCGAGCTTCTTTAGTACTCATTTTATAATCGGGGATAATCGCTGTAAATTTTAAATCTGAACTAACTTCATATTGTGTCAATTCAACTTTATCGCCATCTAAAAAAGCTGAACAAAGCTTACCATAGACTGCTGGTGCAATATTATCTGGATGCTTTTCAATTTGTGTTGCTAATTTAACTAACCTATCGTTAGTAAAATCTTGATCAAACCACAATCCAGCTGCTTTAATTCCAGCAACAATACAACTTGCTGAACTACCCAACCCTCTTGAAACGGGAATATCACTATCAATTGTTAGTTTTAAATGTGGGACTTCTTGGCCTAAGTAATCACAGCCTTTCACAAACGCTTGATAGACTAAATTGCTATCATTTTGATAAGTCGAATCACACCCTAAAATTTCTAACTACTTTGAGCTTGATTCAAAAGTAAATGTACTAAAAATATTGACTGCTAGACCTAGGCAGTCAAAACCTGGACCAATATTGGCACTTGTAGCTGGTACTGTGATTTTAATCATCGATTACAACTCCTTTGCTTTAGTTTTGACATAATCACGCATTTCATTAATTGATAAACTATCTTGTTCTGTGGTTTGAATCCCGAATAATTCTTTAATCGCATCAGGTGCCGTAAAGCCAGTTTGACGTTCAACTGCCATAATCTTTTGCATGGCATCGACTTCACTAACTTCCCCCATAACTGCTTCATAAACCGTATCAATAAATTTATATGGGCTAGCCGTACTTAATAAGATGTTAGGAATATCAGAATCTGGCTCTTCAAAGTCACGCACTACTTTATACCCACAAGCAGTATGCGGATCCATTAAGTACCCTGTTTCTTCATATAAATCGTGAATCATTTCTTTGATTTCTTCATCTGTACAAAAACCACAAGCAAAATCCTGTTTAATTGCGGCTAGTAAATCAGCATCAACTTGGAATTGACCCGTTGTTTCTAAGTCTGACATTAACTGCTGAATTAATTCCGTATCTTCACCACTCTTGTAATAAAGTAGTCTTTCAAAATTACTTGAAATTTGAATATCCATACTTGGTGCAACGGTTTTAAAGAACGGACGATTGCGGTTATACTCGCCATTTTCAAAGAAATCAGCAATGACGTTATTCTCATTGCAAGCAATGATTAAACGATTAACAGGTAATCCCATTAATTTGGCATAGTAACCCGCTAAAACATCACCAAAGTTTCCGGTTGGCACCGTGAAGTTCACTTTATCTCCCGCTTTAATCTTGCCTTGATCAATTAATTGCTTGTAAGCATTAAAGTAATAAACAACTTGCGGAATCAAACGGCCAATATTGATTGAATTCGCACTCGATAGGCTAATCTTATCTCCTAGTTCTTGACTTAGCTGGGCATCATTTAGAATTTGTTTAACTTTAGTTTGAGCATCATCGAAGTTTCCTTCAATTGAAGCTAAGTTAGTATTGTGGCCAAAAGTTGACCGCATTTGTGTTTCTTGAACAAAACTAACGCCACCATTAGGATAAAAAACCGTAATACCAGTGTTGGCATTATCTTTAAATCCATTTAAAGCAGCAGTTCCAGTATCACCACTTGTCGCAGTTAGAATCATCACTTTTTCTTGGTCATCTAACACATATTGCATTAGTTTAGGTAATAACTGTAAGCCCACATCTTTAAAAGCACTGGTTGGCCCGTGGAAAAGTTCAAGCACATAAAAACTATCGACTGCTTTTAATGGCGCAATTTCTGGACTATCAAAGGTTTGATCATAAGCACTATCAACACTTTGATTAATCTCATCTTGTGTAAAATCAGGTAATAATCTTGTTAAGACTTGTTTCGCAATATCTTGATAACTCAAGCCACTTAATTGGTTGATATCTAATGGGTATTTTTGGATTTCAGGTAACACAAATAGTCCCTTATCTTTTGAGAATCCCTGAAAAATAGCACGCTTTGCTGGCAGTGCGACTTGATGATTTCTAGTACTGGTATATTGAGGCATAAATAATCTCCTTAACTTTTGTTGCTTGTTCACTATGATTATGATAAAGTGTTTATTAAATAAAAACAAGTGTTTATTATAAATAAACAAAATTTCAAGGAGGTCTTTATTGATGAACATTGCGATTTTAGGTTTTGGTACCGTTGGAACGGGTGTTTATGACATTATTAAGAAAGGAAATACGACACATACCCAAAATCTAACCGTGTCTCACATTTTTGTTCGTGAAACTCGGACAAAGGACTTACCTGAAATGACCGCTAACATTGATGATATTTTATTGAATGATGATGTCGATGTCGTTGTTGAAGTAATGGGTGGGATTGAACCTGCTCATGACTATATTTTGAAAGCCCTTCAAAATGGCAAACACGTCGTCAGTGCTAATAAAGCTGTTATTGCCAAATATATGGATGAATTTGTCAAAACAGCCCAAGATAATAATGTGGATTTCTACTTTGAATCTAGTGTTGCAGGTGGTATCCCTTGGATCAAAAACTTAGAACGTTCTCTTCGTATTGATAATGTGTCAAGTATTAGTGGTATCTTCAACGGAACCAGTAACTTTATTCTTGACCAAATGAAGAAAACGGGTCAGCCTTTTGCCGATATTTTAAAAGAAGCTCAAGATTTAGGTTATGCTGAAGCCGATCCAAGTGCTGATATTGATGGCTATGATATTGAAAACAAATTATGTATTAGTTTTAATCTAGCTTACAATACTTCAATCAAACCAAGTGCTGAGTTACCATGTTTTGGTATCCGCAATATTACAGATCAAGATATCAATTATTTCAACGAGCTGGGCCTAATTGTGAAGTTAATGGGTAAAAGTCGTCGTGCTCAAAATGAATTCGACTACGTTATTGAGCCTACACTCTACAACCCAAGCCAAGTTGAATCCAGTATCAATGATAACTTTAACTATGCCAGTTTAAATGGTGACACCATTGGCGAACTTGGTTTTATGGGACAAGGTGCTGGTAAATTTCCAACGGCTAATGCGGTTGTTCAAGATATTTTAGATATTGTTGACCAAACACCGCGTGTTATCCCAGCTGAAAAATCAACACTTAAACTCAACACTAATCTTTCACTGACTGATTATTTGGTTCGAACAAGTGCAGATTTATCACAATACGTTAATTCAAGCCAAATTAAGGCGGTCAATAACATTTATTCACTAGTTGAATCTATGCCTGCAGGAAAAATGCACCAAGCAATGGCTCAACTACTAAAAGAAGATAACCAAGCCTTTATGGTTAATATTGCAGCAAATGATAAGGAGCGGGTCTTATGATTATTGCAAAATTTGGCGGTAGCTCCTTAGCTAGTGCTCATCAATTTAATAAAGTAAAAGGTCTCGTGCAAAATAATCCAAATCGCACACATATTGTCGTCAGTGCCATGGGGAAAGATGAAGCAAATCCGGTTAAACTTACCGATGAGTTAATTGCTCTTTATGATAATCGAGCTAATGATGAGTTAGCTGCTGAACACTTTGAACGCATTAAAGCACGTCTTTTAACATTAAAAAAAGACCTTGCTTTGACAGTTAATCTTGATTATCAATTGGAAGACTTTTATCGTAACCTCAATCACTTGTCTTACGCAGAATGTGTGAGTCGTGGTGAATACTTTACTGCTCAATTAATGGCTGAGTATTTGGGCTATCAATTTGTCGATGCCATTGACTTCTTAGTCCTTAACCAAAATCAAGTGGATTTAAAAGCTTCACAAGAAAAATTCGCTGCTCTTAATTTACAAGCTACTCCCTGCGTTTTCCCTGGCTTTTATGGCTTAGATAATCATGGACACATTCAACTCATGCCAAGAAGTGGCAGTGACACATCGGGATCAGTTATTGCTAACTTACTCAATGCTGATTTGTATGAAAACTGGACAGATGTGGCTGGAATTAAAGCTGCAGATCCTCGCTTAATTGCTAACCCAAAACGCATTGAACAGCTAACTTATGATGAACTACAAGAACTCGCTTATATGGGACTATCGGTTTTTCAAGAAGATGCCATTAAGCCAATTAAAGATAAACATATCAAAACCGTCATCTTAGATACCAATCATCCTGATGCTTTGGGGACAACAATCTGTGACTATTCCTCTCATCAACTCATTACAGGACTTGTTGGTCAACAAAATCATGCGTTAGTCCATATCAAAAAATTTAGTTTGAACCGTGATTTTTCTAACTTCGTTGAAATTTTACAGCTACTGGATAACCTTTCACTACGTCCGTCCTATACTTTTTCAGGAAAAGATCATATCGATTTAGTTGTGTCAGATGAACAACTGCATCAACGAAAAGATGAGTTAATTAATCATTTGCATACTCTGTTTTCAACGGATTGTCAGATTGAACTAAAAGAAGGTATTTCATTGATTGCGGCTGTTTCAGATAAATTTTCAGACAAGCCCTACTTAGTCAGTGATTTAATTGAACAGTTAAATCAAAACCAAATTGATGTGCAATTTGTTAATCAAAGTCGAACAGATGTTAAAGTTTTATTTGGTGTCAAAAATACGGACTATCTGAAAGCTTTACAGTTGTTATATCGTTATGTCGAAAAAAAAGAGAAAATTAACTTAACTTAATTAAAAAAGAAGCTTCCCTAGTCAATTGCTTGAAGAGCTTCTTTTTAATTTGTATTTATTAAGTTACATTAAAAATACTAAAAAATAACTTTCTATTAGCTATTTTTTGTTATACTAATACAATAATTTTTATCTGGAGGTATCCCATGAAAAAACTACTAAGTGCTGGTTTATTACTTAGTACTCTAGCTCTTGCTGGCTGTTCATCAACCCTTTCTAACAACAACTCTAGCCAAGGCAATTCAAGTGCAACGAGCTCACAAACTTACACTAATACTTCATCATTCAAAAATAATGTCTTTGAAAACAATGATGCTAAAATTGAGATTGTCAAAACACAAGTCTCACAGCCTGGTGGTGAAGTCAATGAACTTGGCGGAAAGCCCGCTTTTGTTATTTGGTATAAAATCACCAACAAGTCGGGGGCTGAATTAACGCCTGGTTCCTGGTTGAATTACTTTGATGCTTATCAATCAGACAGTGGCACTGAAAGCAAACTAACCAATCCACCTATGCCACAATATACAAACTATACAAGAAATATGGTTAATAGTATTAAAAAAGGCGAAACAGCCGAAAATGCTGTTGCTTATGAACTAACTAATACTACGCAACCTGTTAGATTAGTTGCACAATCTGCTTTATCACAAGAAAAGTTCGGCGAACAAACTTTCAATTTAAAATAGACTGATTATGTAAAAACCCACATATTTTTGAGTTCGGTTTTAATTTCATCTGGCGTATAAGCCGTTAAACTATGCTTTTTAGTCTCATCATCATTTGGATCAAGTAGGTGAATCTTACCTTCATTATCCAAACTTGTTAAGACCATAATATGACCGACTTTGGTAAACTTACCTGGATTAACTGAAATAACAACAGGAATATTGTCTTTCAGATAAGATAGTGCTAAATCTAGGTTATCTGTTAAATCAGCAACATGATAACCATAGGTTTTAGCGAAATCATCAAATATTTGCCAAGAAGTACCATAATCTGTGAAGTAACGATTTTGTGCCCAATCTAAAACTTGGTTAGGTGTAGTCGTTTTGTGATCAAAGTAGGCGTTAATCATAGATAAAGCCACAATTGCACAACCGTTTTTATCTAATGTATGATAATCGCCATGTCCGTATTCTAGTTGAGCAAAGCGTTCATCTCGCTGCAAAATTAAATTAGCATTCAACTGCCGACTTTCAAGTTCTTTTCTTGCTTCAAGTCCGTAAAGTTTTACTGGATTTGCGGCCTGTTCTTGTTGAACTGCAGCTGACTGTGACTGTTTAGATTGAGATAATGATTGCTCAAGTGCTTGTTGATAATCTTGTTGGCTTTTTTGTCGCCAAAAGACACCCGCAACCACAATAATAAGTAGGACAATAAAGGTACTCATTATCCTAAGTTGATTTTTTTTGCTCATGATAGCTCCTCAGTATCAAAATAAGTTAGATATCTAACAGTTTATCATATCTTTTATAGAACGATAACTCCTAACTAAAAATTAAAACGCCCCCAGTAACTAAGGACGTTTTGATTGCTTGATTAAATAAACTAATATATTAAGTATTCCCAGTCCAAGAACTGGTAAAGTGGTCATTACCAAGAACTTACTTTGGACTAACAGATGATTAAGCCAAATCGGGTATAGCTCATAGTGTGTGATACTGGTTAAAGGCCACGAATAAGTGAGAAATTGCTGATCAATCATCACAACTGATGGCGTTTGAAAGATGCCCATTACCTGATAAAGGCCAAGCAAAATCACTAAGTTAAGAATAACTGTATAACTTGTTTTTTTTGACCAATTGAGCTATTAAGATACCTAACAACATAAAGGGAAGTCCAGCATAAATCAGATGGAGCATTAATGATAGTAAATTGAAGATAGCAGGTAGATGGAGCTTGAAAAAGATTACACCTACGGTAGTGGTGATAATCATACCTAAGACCACCAATCCTAAATAAGCCACCATTTCTGATAGAAAATAAGTTATTTTTGAAATACCAAAGTATTTTAGTCGCCTAATAACCGCATCATTTTGCCTTTGTGCTAGTAAAATGGACATGCCTAACAGAGCAATTGCCAAAATACCACTCATCAGCGGTACAGCAATATAGAGGTCTGAAAAATTTTGATCAGGACGTACTTGATAATTCCCGACGGCATTAACCCGTGTAATGAAAATTAGCAAAGGCACAATCAGTCCCCCAAGTACTAAAAAGGGGTTGCGTAATTTCTGTTTAAAACTTAACCACATCATGCGTGTTGTTCCTCCTGTTGTCGAATTGCTAATAAAAAGGTGGTTTGCAGATTTTGCTGATACAATTGATACGACTGTTTGTGTTGCATCAACAATTTTAAAATAACGTCTACTTTGGCTTCAGAATCGACAAAAATATCCCCTTGATTCGACAACAATATAGCCTGCTTACTAATCTGGTTAATCAGTTCATCTGGCAAATGGTTGTAGCTAACTTTTAGATAGGAGTAGTGCTGATATCTTGCTGTAAATGCTTCTCTTTCACCAAAAAATAGCGACTGCCCTTGATGAATTAGCCAAACTTTTGTCGCCTAATTTTCAACTTCATCAAAGTAATATGTTGCATTTAAAACTGTTTACTGTTGTGTAGCTTGAATAAGTTGGTTCGATAATTGATGGCGACTAGCAGTATCTAGTTCGGTTGTTAACCCATCAATCAAATAAACAGCTGGCTCCTGAGCTAGAACTAGGGTTAACGTCAAGTGACGGCTTTCAAGTTCCGTTAAGTTCTGTAACATTTCATTTTTTATGTCTACTAATTGGTTATCTTCGTAGAATTGTTTTAAAGTACGTTGGGGTTTTTTAAGCACCAACTTCACCAGTTCTTTCACTTTGAGTCGGCTGGGACTAGGATAATCATTATGGTTAAAGTAAACCCCTAATTGATTCATTGGGATTTGCCAATCGATCGTCCCTGAATAAGTTACTTGCTGAAGTAAACTATCAAAAATGGCAGTTTGACCAGCATCAGGCTGACCTAAAATCGCCACTTTATCTCCTTGATTAATGGTGATTTCTTGCTTACTAATATCGAGTCGATTTGGTATATGAACATGCGATAGCTTAATAACAGGTTTTGTCATTCTTTACTAGCTCCTTTAATAGAGTATTATCTATTATAACATAACATAAAAAAGCATAATATATTATATTATGCTTTTTTATTGCTCTGTTACTTTATTTTTTGTAATACCACCAAAAATAGCTGAAGTCGTTAACTGCGGTACGCTTAGGTTATCTAATTTGATATTACCAAATTGCGTTTCAAATTTCATCTTGTCATATCTTAAAGTAGTTTGATTTAATACTTCGAGATTACCAAACTGAACCGATCCTTCAATACTTTTGGCCTTAGTATCTTTAACCGACACATTTCCAAATTGAACAGAATTATTGAGGTTAACTAATGTCGCATTCTTCAGACTAACATTACCAAACTGCAGCGAAATATCAACGTTATTAGCTTGCAAATCTGCCAATGTTACATCACCAAATTGTGCTGATAGTTTAGCTGACTGTGTTTTGAATATCTGAGGCAAACTCAACCCATTTTGACCATGATAATCAAAGTTATCCAGCTGGGTTTCTCTTGGCAGGGTTAATTCAATATAATCAGGTGGATTCCCAAATCTTAATCCTGAAAATAGTTTACCAAACCAACTGTTTGGTGTCGTAATTGTCAATTGATCTTGATTGCTTTCAACAATTGGTTGTTTATTTTTGTCAGTATAAGCCACTAAATGATAATCATCACCATACTTAATCTCAACGTGATAGCGTGATGACACTTTCAATTGCTTGATATCTTGTGTAGTCGTTATTGTTTGTTCTTTTTTCTCCATATTTTGATTGTGGTATAGGGTATTAACTAAAGCAATACAACATGCAATTAGGATAATCACCACTATGACTATCCCTAAATATTTAAAAAACTTGCCCAATACTCTCTCCTCCTTAATATGATTCATCTTATCATAAGGAGGTGAAAATAGGGCAAGCCCGGTATTATTCTTGACGTTTTTTGATTAAATCGTAAATTTCCCAGATAGCGAAAACCACGCCTAGTAAAGCAATGATTAACCAAAAGAAACTACGATCAGTCAGGATTAAACTAAATACACTGATTAAGAGCAGTAAGATAGGTAAGATATATGCTTTCATTAAATCAAACCAACTTCATTAAAAGGTTTCAAGTCAATGGTTTCAACATTTACAATTTTGCTCATATCAAATCCCACCATATCATCGTGGAACTCTTGACTTTTCATATAATCATCGTTCAGTTGATTCAAATCATAGCGGTCATCAGCAAAAACGGTCGCAAAAACACGTGTTTGCTGGTCTTTATTGGGTTGAACTTCCAAGTGAACGTTTGCGACTTGGATATGGTATTTAGCTAAACTGCTAATATGACGTTGCCAATGAGTTTCAAAGTATGTTTTTGCACTTTTAGCATCGGCTAAAGTATAAATTCTAAGTTGTCGCATCTTAATGCCTCCTATTGTTAATATCCTAGTTATTCTATCACTTTTTTCACTTGGTCGTCAGCGGATTTTTATTTGATTTTACATGTTATTAAGTTATAATGATTTTATTATTAAAATTTTAATTTTTAGGAGCTGGATAATTATGTCACGAAAAATCGGAATTATTGGGATGGGAAATGTTGGTGAAGCTGCAGCTCACTATATTGTAGCTGGAGGTTATGCCGATGACCTTGTCCTAATCGATAAAAATGAAGCCAAGGTTACTTCTGATGCAGTTGATTTTGAAGAAGCCATGCCTAACTTGCCTTTTCATACCAACATCACAATTAACGACTACGACAGTCTGAAAGATGCCGATGTTATTATTTCTGCAATTGGTGATATTTCACTTCAACTTGTATCTAACGGCGATCGTTTTATTGAATTGCCAGGAAACGTTGAAAAAGTTAAAGATGTCGGCACAAAAATTAAAGCTTCTGGTTTTAACGGCGTGCTAGTTGTCATTACCAACCCTGTTGATGTTATTACAGGATTATTCCAAGAAGTGACCGGATTACCTAAAAACCAAGTTATCGGAACAGGAACATTGCTTGATTCAGCTCGTATGAAACGTGCAGTCGCTAAAAATCTTAATATTGATTCTCGTTGTGTAAGTGGCTACAATTTAGGTGAACACGGTAATTCTCAGTTTGCTGCTTGGTCAACAGTTACTGCTTTAGGACAACCTATTACTGAAATCGCTAAAGAAAAAAATCTCAATTTAGATAAAATTGATCAAGAAGCTCGTGTCGGGGGCTATACTGTTTTTAGTGGTAAACATTATACTAATTACGGTGTTTCTACTGCTGGTGTTCGTGCTGCTTTAGCAATTTTATCAGATGCTAATGAAGAACTTTGTGTCTCAAATTATCGGGAAGAATATGGTGTTTACTTATCTTATCCTGTCATCGTTGGCCGAAACGGTGTCGTTACTTCAACTAAACTTGATTTGACCGAAGAAGAGTTAGAAAAATTACAATATTCAGCTGACTTTATTAAACAAAAAACGAAAGAAGCCATTGGCTAATTAGCATCGCTTGTTTTTAAGCGATGCTTTTTTATATCCATTTTTAATTATTTGCGAACATTTTTAAACTCAAATTTTAAAAATGTTCGTTTTTTGTTTGACGATAAGTAAGTGTTTTGTTATTGTTTAATTACAAAAGGAAAGGAAACCGAATGATTATGAAAGTTGCACTAGTTATGGGTTCTATCTCAGATTGGCCTGTTGTCAAAGATACAACCGATATGTTAACTGAACTCCAAATTGATTATGACAAAAAAATAATTTCTGCTCATCGCATGCCACAAGAGTTACAAGATTTTGCACAAAGCGCAAAAGACGAACGTTATAGCGTTATCATTGCTGCGGCTGGAGGAGCTGCTCACTTACCCGGCATGCTAGCTGCTAATACTGCTATCCCCGTTATTGGCATTCCTGTGCTAACGAAGGCATTAAACGGTGTTGACTCGTTGCTTTCAATTGTTCAAATGCCAGCCGGTGTCCCAGTTGCCACTGTTGCAGTTGGTAAAGCTGGTGCTAAAAATGCCGCTATTTTGGCAGCTGAAATGATTGCCATTTCTGACACTCAAACTTACGACCGTTTACTAGCATTTAGAGCCAAACAATCTAAGGAGGCTATTGAAAGTAATGAACAGCTTTACCAGTAAAATTTTACCCCCGGCAACTATCGGAATTATCGGTGGTGGTCAACTTGGGCAAATGATGACACTAGCCGCTAAATCAATGGGCTATAAAGTCGGCATTTTAGACCCCACACCTGATTCTTCAGCTAGCCAAGTTGCTGATTTTCAAATCGTTGCTGAATACACTGATCAAGATGCCTTACGTGAACTTGCTGAAAAGTCAGACGTACTCACTTATGAATTTGAAAATGTAGATCAAACAAACTTACAACGAGTAGCTCACTTAACTCATATTCCACAGCATATTGATGAATTAATTATCAGTAGCAATCGTTTACGTGAAAAGAACTTTTTAACTGAAAATAATTTACCAGTTACGCCTTATGCTCGTGTAACTGACCAAGAAAGTTTAGAACGAGCTATCTTACTAGTTGGATTTCCCGGCATCCTAAAAACCACCGAGGGTGGTTATGATGGTCACGGTCAATTTGACTTAAATAGTGAAGCTGACATTCAAACGGTGCTTCCAGAACTTGAAAAAACCGAATGGATTTTTGAAAAACGTCAGAATTTTGTCAAAGAAGTTTCAATTATGGTAACCGGTGACTTCACAGGTAAAATTCAAACCTTCCCTGTCAGTGAAAATACCCATCGTGACCACATCCTACATACCAGTGTTGTACCGGCTAACTTATCAGATAAAGTTCATCAAAAAGCAGCTGATATTGCTGAAAGAATTGCTGACTCATTAGCATTATCTGGCGTCTTAGGAATTGAATTTTTCGTCTTAAAAAACGATCAATTACTCGTTAATGAACTCGCTCCAAGACCACATAACTCTGGTCACTATACTATTGAAGCTTGCAACATCTCACAATTTGAAGCTCATATCAGAAGTATTTGTGGACTTGAATTACCACAAATCACACTGAACCAACACGCGGTTATGGTGAACCTTTTAGGTGATGACTTAACGACTGCACGTGAAGGCTTAGTAACCAACCCTGATTGGCATTTCCATGATTATGGTAAAGACCAAATTAAAGACAAACGTAAAATGGGACACATTACCGTTGTCGGCGACAATGCTGCAGAACTATTAAATTTAATCAAAAAATTCAACTAATTGGAGAAGTAAAGATGACATTAATTTCAGAAGGTAAAACCAAAAAACTCTACACTACTGATGATGAAAACATTATCAAAGTAGCTTACACCAACCATGCAACAGCCTTAAATGGCAAACGTAAAGAAGATATTGACCAAAAAGGCCAGTTGAACAATCGTATTTCTAGTTTGATTTTTGCTTACCTTGCAAAAAACGGCATCAAAACTTGTTTCATCGAACAATTATCTGAAACAGAACAATTAAATCAAAAACTTAACATGATTCCTTTAGAAGTGATTATTAGAAACCTAGCTTCTGGTAGTTTTCAAAAGAAATTCGGCACAGACTATTTGGCAGAGTTAAAACAACCTGTTCAAGAGTTCTGTCTTAAAAGTGATGAGCTTGATGATCCATTTATGAACAATGATCAAATTCTTGCACTTGAAATTGTGACCGAAGATCAAATTGAAGAACTCCGTCAGACTGCGTTCAAAATTAATCAGCTTTTAAAGGATTTATTTATTAAGGCCAATATTTTACTAGTCGATTTTAAAATTGAATTTGGCTTTGATGCAGAAGGCAACATCGTGCTCGGTGACGAAATTTCACCTGATTCTTGCCGTTTAGTTGATAAAGACACCAAACAATCATTGGACAAAGACGTTTTCAGAAAAAAACTTGGCGATATTATTGAAGGTTACCAAACCGTTCTCGCTCGTCTTGAAGCTGAAGTTAATTAATTAATTCTTGGAGGAAAAAACATGTATCTTGCAAAAATCCACGTGACTCATAAAGCATCTATTTTAGACCCACAAGGTGAAGCAATTAAAAATGCCCTTCACCGCTTGGACTACCAAGACGTTGAAAATATTACTGCAGGTAAATACTTCGAAGCCACTTTAACAAGTGACTCAAAAGAACAAGCAGAAGAAACAACACGTTCAATCTGTGAATCATTGCTGGCTAATGAAAATATGGAAACCTTCCGTTTTACTGTTGAGAAAGTTGAGGGCTAATCTTGAAATTCGCTGTTATTAGTTTTCCGGGTTCAAATTGCGATTATGATATGTACTATGCAATTAAAGATGCTTTAAAAGAAGAAGTCGAAATAATTTCATGTGACGAAACCAGTCTTGAGGGCTTTGACGCCGCGTTAATCCCTGGTGGCTTTTCTTATGGTGATTACCTTAGAAGTGGGGCTATTGCTAAATTTGCCAACATCATTCCTGCTTTACTAGATTTCGCTAATGCTGGTCATCCTGTTTTAGGTGTTTGCAACGGTTTTCAAATCCTAACTGAAATCGGACTACTGCCAGGTGTATTACAACACAACACTAGCATGTCTTTTATTTCAGCTATTGAACCTTTAACAGTCGTGAACAACGATACATTATTCACTAAGTTATATGACAAAAATCAACACATTAACATTCCAATTGCCCACGGTGAAGGGAACTACTACTGTGATGATACTCAACTTGCTGAGCTTAAAGCTAACCATCAAATCGTCTTTACTTATGACCAAAATCCAAATGGTAGTTGTGCTGACATTGCAGGTATTACGAACAAAGCAGGTAATGTTTTAGGAATGATGCCTCACCCAGAGCGTGCAGTTGAAGAAATTTTAGGAAGTGAAGAAGGACTTCTCTTGTTCCAATCCATTCTAAAAAGTTTTAAAGGAGAATTGACTCGTGTTAACTAGACAAGAACTATCACCACAAGAAATCAAAGACCAAAAAGTCTACTTAGACTGGGGCCTAACAGAAGAAGAATATACGATTATCTCCGAAAAATTACTAGGACGTTTACCTAACTACACCGAAACAGGTCTTTTTTCAGGTATGTGGAGTGAACATTGTTCTTACAAAAATTCCAAACAAGTCCTTAAAAAATTCTGGACTGAAGGTAGTCGCGTACTTCAAGGTCCGGGTGAAGGAGCAGGAGTTTTAGATATTGGCGATAACCAAGCCGTTGTCTTCAAAGCTGAAAGTCACAACCATCCAAGCTTTGTGGAACCCTTTCAAGGAGCAGCTACTGGGGTTGGTGGTATTATCCGTGACATCTTCTCAATGGGAGCAAAACCAATTGCTTTATTAGATAGTTTACGTTTTGGTGAATTATCGACACCAAAAAACAAATATCTTCTTGATCAAGTTGTCGCTGGTATTTCTCATTATGGTAATAGTATCGGCGTACCTACCGTTGGTGGTGAAATCGCTTTTGATGCTTCTTATGACGGTAATCCCTTAGTTAATGCCATGTGTGTCGGCTTAATGGACAAAGATAAGTTGAAATCTGGTGTTGCTAAAGGTGAAGGAAACTCAATTATCTACGTTGGGGCTAAAACTGGTCGCGATGGAATTAACGGGGCTTCATTTGCTTCAAGTGAATTCAGTGATGGCGAAGATTTGAACCGTTCTGCTGTTCAAGTTGGTGATCCTTTCATGGAAAAACTTTTAGTTGATGCCTGTCTTGAGGTCATTGATAAGCATTCAGATATTTTAGTCGGTATTCAAGATATGGGAGCTTGTGGCCTTGTTTCCTCATCTGCTGAAATGGCTTCAAAAGCTGGCAGTGGGTTAAACCTTAACCTTGACGCGGTTCCCCAACGTGAAGCTAATATGACACCTTATGAAATTATGTTATCTGAATCACAAGAACGAATGGTTTTTTGTATTAAAAAAGGACACGAACAAGAAATCTTTGATGTTTTCAAAAAATATAATCTTGATGCGGTCACAATCGGTGAAGTTGTTGATGATGGTCACTACACATTAACTCACCAAGGAGAAGTTGTCTGCGATATCCCAACTTCAAGCTTAGTAGATGATGTTCCTGAATATGAACACGTTGGTCAAAAACCAAAACACTTACTAGAACAACGTCCAAACTTCGTCCCAGAAATCACTGATGTGTCAAAAACATTAACTGAGATTTTAGCCCAACCAACAGTTGCTTCAAAAGAATCTGTTTTTGGTCAATACGACTCACGTGTTCAAGCAAACACTGTTGTGGCTCCAGGTAGTGATACTGCTGTTGTTCGTGTGCGAAATACCAACAAATCTCTTGCTATGACCATGGATAGTAATGCTCGTTATATCTACTTAGATCCCTACATTGGTGGACAAATTGCCGTTAGTGAATCTGCTCGCAATATCGTAGCTTCAGGTGGAACACCTATTGGAATCACAGATTGTTTAAACTTTGGTAATCCTGAAAACGATGAGCGTTTTTATGAAATGGATCAATCAGTTCAAGGAATTTCTAAAGCTTGTCAAACCTTTGATGCTCCGGTCATCTCAGGTAATGTCTCACTTTATAACGAAACGGATAAAAAAGCGATTTACCCAACACCCGTTATTGGAATGGTTGGCTTAATTGAAGACAACCAAACAATCACGACACAAGATTTCAAATCTGCTGGGGACTTAGTTTATGTTGTAGGTGAAACATTTGATGACTTCAGTGGTTCTGAAATCCAAAAAATGATGCTTGGTGAAATTTACGGCTCGTTTGATCACTTTAACCTTGAAACTGAACGCCACAATCAACAATTAGTCTCACAAGCTATCAAGCAAGACCTAGTTCAAAGTGCCCACGATTTAAGTGAAGGTGGTCTTGGCGTTGCTCTTGCTGAAAGCAGCTTTGCTCGTGAATTAGGACTTAAAGGAAGCCTTGATTTAACAGCTGCTCAACTATTTTCAGAATCTCAAAGTCGTTTTGTAATTAGTATCAAACCTGAAAACAAAGCGGAATTCGAAACCTTAATGGGGGAATCTGCAACATTCATTGGTGAGTTAACTAATGACCAAACGTTGGATATCCAACTTGCTGACCAACACCTCACAGCTAACGTGACGGATTTGAAAGACACATGGAAGGACAGTCTAACATGCCTAATGAAATAAAAAGTTTAAATGAAGAATGTGGCGTTTTTGGCATTTGGGGTTCACATCCTGATGACACCGCTAGCCTAATTTATCACGGACTGCATAGTCTGCAACATCGTGGTCAAGAAGGGGCAGGCATGGTAGTCACTGATGACCAAAGAATGATGCACCGCATGCGTGACTTGGGTTTGATTTCTAACGTCTTTGCTGACCAAGAACAATTTAAAACACTAAAAGGTTCAATTGGTGTCGGTCATGTGAGATATGCGACAGCCGGCAGCCATGGTCTTAAAAATATCCAACCTTTTATCTTTCACCTAGACAACTTTACCGATTTTTCACTCGCTCATAATGGTAATTTAACAAATGCAGATACCTTAAAAAAACAGCTTCAAGATAAAGGTGCTGTTTTCCACTCTGATTCTGACAGCGAAATCCTTGGACAACTTATCAAAATTAGTCAAAAAGAAAACTTTTTAGATCGTCTAAAAGAAGCACTCCAACAAATTGAAGGAGGCTTTGCTTTTCTACTATCAACTGAAGACACCTTAATCGCTGCCCTTGACCGTAATGGCTTTAGACCACTGGTTATTGGCCAACGTGAAGACGGCTCTTATGTGATTGCTAGTGAAACTTGTGCTTTAGATCAGGTTCATGCAACTTACGTACGTGACGTTGAACCCGGAGAAGTGGTCATCATTAACCAAGACGGCATTACAACGGATCACTTTACGACCGATACTAATTTAACTATTTGTTCAATGGAATACATTTACTTTGCACGTCCAGATTCTGTTATCCGTAATGTTTCTGTTCACGAAGCTCGCAAACGCATGGGGGCTTTATGTGCCAAAGAAAATCCGGTTGATGCTGATGTTGTAGTTGGGGTTCAAAACTCTGCTTTATCTGCAGCCGGCGGTTACGCCGAAGGTAGTGGTATTCCTTATGATATGGGGTTAATTAAGAATCAATATGTTGCCCGTACTTTTATTGAACCCACTCAAGAAAAACGTGAAAACGGGGTTTCCATGAAACTTTCAGCCGTTCGTTCAGTTGTTAAAGATAAACGTGTGGTCTTAGTTGATGATTCTATTGTTCGAGGAACCACAATTAAATATATCGTGAAATTAATTCGTGATGCTGGTGCTAAAGAAGTTCATGTCAGAATCGGATCCCCTGCTTTAAAATTCCCTTGTTTTTATGGGATTGATATCCAAACAACCCAAGAATTAATCGCTGCTAATCATTCAGTTGAAGAAATCAAAGAAATTATCGATGCCGATTCTCTTGGTTACTTGAGTGTTGAAGGTTTAATTGAAGCTATTAATCTCAAAAGTGATAACGACTATCACGGATTATGTACCGCTTATTTCGATGGTCACTATCCAACACCTTTATATGACTATCAAGCTGAATTTGATCAAAAAGCTGAAGAACTAGGACTTTACATGGAGGAACGTAAAATTGACTAACCAATACAAAAAAGCCGGTGTTGATATTAAAGCTGGTGAAAAAGCTGTTGATGCTATCAAGCCCATTGTCAAAGCAACTCATAATCAAAACGTTTTAGCTAATCTTGGTGGCTTTGGTGCTGAATATGAATTAACAAACGTTTTAAAAGATATTAAAGAACCCGTTTTAATTTCAGGAACAGACGGTGTGGGAACTAAATTAATGCTGGCACTTCAACATCATCGTAATGAAAATATCGGGCTTGATTTAGTTGCGATGTGTGTAAACGATATTTTAGCTCAAGGTGCTAATCCGTTATTCTTCTTAGATTATGTCGGCGTTGGTAAGCTTGATCCTGACAACATGAAAGAAATTGTAAATGGCATCGCTGAAGGTTGTAAGCTTGGTAACATGGCCTTAATCGGTGGTGAAATGGCGGAAATGCCAGGTTTATACGATACGGACGAATATGATTTATCTGGTTTTGCAGTTGGCATTGTGGATAAAAGCAAAATTTTAACTAAAGATAACGTTAATGCAGGTGATGTATTGATTGGATTACCCTCAAGTGGTATTCACTCAAATGGTTACTCACTTGTTCGAAAAATTATCGATGATAATCATTTAGACCTCACAACTTATCGTGAAGACTTAAACGGCACCTTACTTGATGTCGTGATGGAACCTACCAAAATCTACTTCAATGAACTTAACCCTTTATTTGAAAAAAATTTAGTTAATGCTGTGGCTCATATTACAGGTGGCGGAATTACAGAAAATCTAGAACGTATTATCCCTGATACTTTAACCGCTAAAGTTCAAAATGGCACTTGGCAAAAACCTGCTATCTTTGATCTTCTAAAACAAGCAGGGCAAGTTTCACAAGAAGAAATGGATTCTGTTTTTAACATGGGACTAGGCATAATCATGGCAGTTGCTCCTGAGAATGTGGCACAAGTTAAAACAATCTTAGGTAATCGTTGTTACGAAATTGGTCAGGTGGAAAATCGACATGGCAAACCCGTTGAAATCATCTACTAGACCAAATGTTGCAGTTTTTGCTTCAGGTAATGGTTCTAATTTTGAAGCGATTGCACGTGCCAATCTACCCATTAACTTGGCACTCGTTGTCAGTGATAAACCCCAGGCTAAAGTTATTGAACGTGCACATCATCACCAAATTAAAACATTTGTCTTAGAGCTTAAAAATTGCCTGGATAAAACAGACTATGAAACTCAAATACTTAACCAATTAAAGCAACACAACATCGACTTCATTTTATTAGCCGGTTACATGAAAATTATTCATCCGACTTTACTTGAAGCTTACCCGCAAAAAATCATTAATATTCACCCCGCTTATCTACCACATTTTCCCGGTAAAGATGGGATTGGTGATGCCTTTAAAGCAGGAGTTAGTGAAACGGGGGTTACCATTCATTATGTAGATGAAGGTGTTGATACAGGACAAATCATTGCCCAACAAAAAGTCCCTCGCTATCAAACTGACCAATTAGAAGATTTAGCAAACCGTATTCATAAAGTTGAACATCAACTTTATCCCGAAACTATCCGTAATTTAATCGAAAAAGGAGAACTTTAAGTTGAAAAAATTAGCATTAATGAGCGTATCCGATAAAACAGGTATTGTTGACTTTGCCAGCCAACTAATTGCACAAGGCTATGACATCATTTCAACCGGTGGGACTTTAAAAACACTACTAAATCACGATGTTAAGGCAACAGCCGTTGAAGAGATTACCCAATTTAAGGAGATGTTAGATGGCCGTGTTAAAACCCTACACCCCATGATTCACGGGGGAATTTTAGCTCAACGTTCAAATGACACTCATATGGCTCAAATCAAAGAAAGTGGCATCAACCCGATTGATTTAGTTTGTGTGAATCTTTATCCCTTTAAAGAAACGATTCAAAAACCTGACGTAACCGATGAAGATGCGATTGAAAATATTGACATCGGTGGCCCTTCAATGCTCCGTGCTGCCGCTAAAAACTATCAGGATGTGACCGTTGTAACTGAACCGAGTGATTATGATGAAGTGATTGACCGCCTTAAATCAGACAACCTAACTATTGAATTTAAACGTCACCTTTCGGCTAAAGTTTTTAGACAGACTGCTGCTTATGACGCTTTAATTGCTAACTACTTAACGGCTGAAGAATTCCCAGAAAAATTAACTGTGACTTATGAAAAAGTAGATGACATGAGATATGGTGAAAACAATCACCAAAAAGCTGCCTACTATAAAGATGCGATTGCAGAACCTTACTCACTGGCTAATGCTAAACAACTTCATGGTAAACAGCTGTCTTATAACAATATTCGTGATGCTGATGCTGCCCTTCGTATTGCTGCTGAATTTGACCAACCTGCCGTTGTGGCATTAAAACATATGAATCCTTGTGGTGTAGGCCTTGCCGAAACCGTTTTAGAAGCTTGGCAAAAAGCTTATGATGCTGATCCAATTTCAATTTTTGGTGGGATTATTGTTTCAAATCGTGAAGTCGATTTAGCTACCGCTGAAAAAATGCATGCTATCTTTTTAGAAATCATTATTGCTCCTTCATTTACAGATGAAGCTTATGATCTATTAGCTAAGAAGAAGAACTTACGTTTACTTCAATTAGACTTTTCAACGATTGACCCTTGTGAAAAAGACCTCGTTTCTGTTTTAGGTGGGGCTTTAATTCAAGACCAAGACTTAGCCCACGAATCTATCTCAGACTTTGAAGTGGTTACCAAAACACAACCCACACAAGCCCAACTTGAAGCTCTTGAATTTGGTCAAACAGTGGTTAAACATGTCAAAAGCAATGCCATTGTGATTACAACAGCTACTCAAACATTAGGTGTAGGTGCTGGTCAAATGAACAGAATTGACTCTACTAAAATCGCCATCCAAAATGCACAATCAAAACCTGATTTTGAAAATGCCATTATGGCATCAGATGCCTTCTTCCCAATGGATGACTGTGTAGCCTATGCAGCAGAGCATGGTATTAAAGCGATTGTCCAACCTGGTGGGAGTATTCGTGATAAAGATTCAATCGCAATGGCTGATAAATTAGGAATTGCAATGGTCTTTTCAGAAAAACGTCACTTTAAACATTAATAACTAAGAAAATAGAGGAGTAATTTATGATGGAAAAATGGTTAATTGTTGGGTCTGGTGGTCGTGAATATGCGATGGCTAAATTGCTAGCTCGTATTCCTGATAGAACAATTTTTGTCGCACCGGGAAATCCCATGATGAATAAGATACAAAACGTTTCAACAATCGCAATTAATGAAACTGATGTTTCAGCTTTGGCAACTTTTGCTAAAGAAATTGGGGCAACTTGTACCTTAGTTGGTCCTGAAGTTCCTCTATCAAAAGGAATTGTTGATGAATTTAAGCTACAAGATTTACCTATTTTTGGTCCAACACAATCTGCTGCTAGACTTGAAAGTTCAAAAGACTTTGCCAAATCAATTATGCAGCGTGCTGGCGTAAAAACAGCTCAACATCAAAGTTTTACAACAGTTGAAGCTGCTCAAGATTACCTCAAAACACAATCTCTCCCTATTGTTATTAAGGCTGATGGCCTAGCTTCAGGAAAAGGCGTTATTATTGCCCAAACTAAAGCACAAGCTGATGAAGCTGTAACCGAATTACTGACAAATGGTTCCCATTCTTCTATCTTAATTGAGGAATTCCTAGATGGTGAAGAGTTTTCACTATTTGTGATGGCTAATGGTGAACAATTGATGACTATGCCACCTTCACAAGATCACAAACGTTTACTTGATAACGATGAAGGTCCTAATACTGGTGGAATGGGGGCATACAGTCCCGTTCCTCAAATTACAACTTCTATTCAAGAACAAGCGGTTAATGAAGTGATTAAACCCGTATTAAGACAAATGGTTAAAGAAGGTCATCCTTTTACTGGCTTTTTATATGCGGGATTAATTATAACGGTATCTGGTATTCAGGTGATTGAATTTAATGTCCGAATGGGTGACCCTGAGACACAAGTTGTACTGCCACAACTTGAATCAGACTTAGGTCAAGCCATTACGTCATTACTGGCTAATCGCACTAGTCATCTTATCTGGCAAGATAACGAGTTTTACATTGGGAGTGTCGTCGCTTCTGTTGGTTATCCTAAAAAAGTTTTAGATAGCCAAGCTCTACCTATCTTTGATGAAACCGTTACCATTGATTATGCTGGTGTTAAAGAAATTAATCATCAATTTGTTAGTTCAGGTGGTCGTATTTTGATGGCGATTGCTCACGATGAAAACCTGGCCCATGCACAAAGCAAAGTCAATCGTGCTTTAGAAAAATCGGTTAATACTGATTTTTATCACTATCGTACTGATATTGGAAGCAAAGGAATTAAATTCTTAAGTAGCGAGAAAGTTTAGTACTAAAATAAAAAACATCCATGTTATTGGATGTTTTTTTAATAGTGATTTTTTCTAAATTAATCCACTTGAACTCATTGACAAAATTAACCTTGTTGATTACGCCAGTTAACCATAACGGTAACTGGTAAAAAGTGACTGAATTTGATACACTATAAAAAATGAAACGTTGATTTGATGGGATTCTATTAGTCTTTTTCTCGCACACGCGAGAGTGATCCTATGTACTACGCAAATGCTTCTAGTGCAGGTTTCTTTTTCTCGCACACGCGAGAGTGATCCTAATCAGACTCTAGCACTTTGTATATTTTTTCTCTTTTTCTCGCACACGCGAGAGTGATCCAGTTATACCATAAATACACGTAAAGAAGGCTATCTTTTTCTCACACGCATAAAGGCACCTTCCAACTTTAAAAACACCTAAATAATAAACCCTTATTTTTTACTAACTCCATTAATAAGCGGTATACTAAAGAATATCTAGTTGAAAGAAGAATGACATTATGAGAAATAAACGTTTAGCCGTCTATTGCGGTGCCAAGATTGGTAATAATATCAAATATAAAGACGCTGTCATGTCACTAGGCAAAAAAATGATTAAGCACAAGTTTGACCTTGTTTATGGTGGTGGAACTGTTGGTTTAATGGGCGTCATTGCAGAAAGCGTGCTACATCAAGGTGGCGAAGTCTATGCAATCATGCCTAAGTTTCTCAAAGACTTAGAAGGTTTTGAAGATGCAGCCCAACATACCGAAATCGTCGACAGTATGTCTACCAGAAAACAACGTATGCTAGAACTATCAGATTATTGTCTAGCCATGCCCGGTGGTGCGGGAACATTAGAAGAAATTGTAGAAGCTTATTCGTGGCATATACTAGGTCAAGTTAATAACCCTTGTGCCTTTTACAATATCGACGGATTTTATACACCTATGGAAGAAATGTATGACAATATGGTTGTTCAAGGTTATTTATCAAAAGAAAACCGTCAAAAACTCTTCTTTTCTGATTCGCTCGATGAGATATTCACTTTCTTTGAGAATTACCAGGGTTAGCAACCTCTGTTGAGAAAACTTCTTAAAAATCATACACCTGTCCCTCGACTTAACATCGAGGGGCTTTTTTTGTTTACGTACTGCTATTTGCACACTTGTTAAATTAGTGGTAGCTTCGACTCAAGAAATAACGGATTCACGGAGGATTTGAATAATGAAAAAACTAACATGGTTACTCTTAATTATTAGTAGTCTTTTTCTACTATTGACTATCCAATCAACACCTGTTTCGGCTCGTGTTGGCGGTGGAAGTGGTGGCGGTGGCAGCCACACTTCCACTAGTAGCAATAATGATGATTATGATAGCCGGAGTTTTTTGGGCTACACGAAAGTTGGACCTTACACTTTTAATAATGATAGTACCGCACTAGGAGGCTTATTAGTTATAGCCTTCTTCTCACAAAAAATAACTCGCAAAAGATGGCTCAAGAAAAAGGGACAAGCTATAGAGCTTGATCCACAACTTGAAAAGCACGTGACAGAATTATTTTATGAAGTTGAAGAAGCTTGGGACAAAAAAGACAAAAAAACCCTAGCTTCTTGCTTGACCAAAAGATACTACTTCAATCAATGGCGATTAATAATGCGTTGGCAATTATTGGGCAAAATTAACCATGTCGATAACATTAATTTAATTGAGGTCAAGCAATTTAAAACTAAAAAGCCCACACAATTAAAACTACTAATTACCGGCCAAGCAAGGGATTGGTTTGAAAATCGTTATCAATCAAAAGATAAAAACGAGCTTCAAGCTGAAAATGCCCAAATCGAACGTTTTACCGAAATTTGGCACGTCATTAACACATCAAATGGACTAAAAATCAAGCAAATTATACCGGTCGATGATTAACATCCACTATTATTTGTCATTGTTCACTATGACTTTTATAATGAAAGCGACTAAACTTTTGTAAGGAGTACAATATGACACAAGACTTTATTGAAATTAAAGACGCTCACCAAAATAACTTAAAAAATATTAATTTATCAATTCCAAAACATCAAATTAATGTCTTTACTGGCCTATCTGGATCAGGGAAGTCCTCACTTGTTTTTGACACGCTCGCTGCTAATTCAAGACGAGAGTTGAATGAAACTTTCCCAAGCTTTACCCAACAATACCTGCCAAAATACGGCTCACCTGAAGTTGGCCAAATTAACAATTTACCTGTTGCTATCGTCATCCAACAAAAAGCTGTCGGCAAAAACCCCCGTTCAACACTAGCAACTTACACCGGGATCTACTCACTACTTCGCTTGTTGTTTGCTCGTGTGGGTGAACCTTGGGTTGGTTTTTCTGATTCATTTTCTTTCAACCTACCTCAAGGTATGTGCGAAACTTGTCAAGGACTGGGTTATGTGGATGAAATCAATCCTGACAAGATCATTGACTACAATAAATCTTTAAACGAAGGCGGGATTACTTTCGTTAGTTTTGGTCCTAATACTTGGCGTTGGAAACGTTATGCTCAAACGGGACTTTTTGATAACGATAAAAAAATTAAAGACTATTCAAAAGAAGAACTCGATAATTTACTTTATGCGCCTCAACAAAAATTAAAAGATGCTGCACCTGAATGGAATAACTCAATTCTTTATGAAGGACTTATCCCCCGTATCAAACGCTCAATTCTTGAGAGTCGTGAAGGTCAACATCACAAAAAAGCGATTGCTGAAGTTGTGACTCGTAAAACTTGCCCAACTTGCCAAGGACAAAAACTCAATCAAAAAACATTAAGCTGTAAAATAACCGACCATAATATTAGTGATGTGTTGGCCATGACACTTGATGAAGTTATGGCTTTTCTTAAAACGATTACTCAACCGCTTGTTAAAGATTTAATCCGTGAACTTAGCAACAAGATTGAAGCCTTAATTGACCTTGGATTATCCTACCTAACACTTGATCGTAGTACTGATACTTTATCAGGTGGAGAAGTTCAACGGATAAAAATTGCAAAGTTCATGAATAGTGCGTTAGTCGATATGCTTTATATTTTAGATGAACCCAGTGTTGGCCTTCACCCACATGATATTGAACTTATCAAAAAAGCGTTAATTAAACTGCGTGATCGAGGCAATACCGTTGTAATTGTTGAACACAATCCCTTGCTTATTCCAATTGCGGACTATATTTTTGAAATGGGTCCTAGAGCAGGAAAAGAGGGCGGACAAGTTACTTTTTCTGGTACTTACAAAGAAATTTTAGCCTCTGATACTTTAACTGGTAAAATGCTTAAGCAAAAATTAACTTTCCCTAATCATCGTCCTATTTCAAAAACACTGACTTTATCTGATGTCAAAGTCCATAACTTAAAAGATGTCTCTGTCGAAATTCCGCTTAATGCTCAAACGGTTATCTCAGGCGTCGCTGGTTCAGGTAAAAGCTCCTTAGTCGAAGCCATCAAGCAAAAATTAACTGATCCTTATATTGACTTAACACAAGATGCTGTTGGTGTTAATATTCGCTCAACTTCTGCTACTTATCTTGATATCTTAGATACTATCCGTAAACTTTTTGCCAAAGCTAATAAAGTATCTCGTGCTTTGTTTAGTTACAATGGCAAAGGGAAGTGTCCTCTATGTAAAGGACGAGGTGTCCAAATTACGAATATGGCCTTTATGGATCCTGTAATTCAAGTCTGTGAAGAATGTCATGGCAAACGCTATAATGAAGAAGCTTTGAGTTATCTTTACCACGGTAAAACAATCAGTGATGTTTTAGAATTATCAATTGCTGATGCTTTAACTTTCTTTGATGATATTCCAGAAATTGCCGCTAAATTACACAATATGAAGCGAGTAGGATTAGATTACCTTTCACTTGGACAATCTTTAGATACGCTTTCAGGTGGGGAAGTTCAACGTCTGAAATTAGCTGATCAGTTAAATAACAAAGGGGCAGTCTACTTATTAGATGAACCCACAGCTGGGTTGCATATGCAAGACGTTAAAGTTCTTGAACAACTATTTGATGATTTAGTTAATCAAGGCAATACTTTGATTATTGTTGAACACAATTTAGAAATTATGAGCCAAGCTGACTGGTTAATTGACGTTGGACCAAAGGCTGGTATTTATGGCGGACAAATTCTATATACTGGGAGACCTAAAGAAGCGAAAGACGCTAGTCAATCTATGACGGGAAAATATTTAGCTGCTTACAATAATGACCGATAATAAGATTTAATCTTTGCTTTTTAAGTCTAAATGAACTACTATTCAATTGTGGCGAAAGCCACTTATTATATTTCTTATTTCTTACTCCTCCAAGTATTGTTATAAGACTTAAATATGAGTTAACATTTTAACTCACCAAACCCCGCTGATAGCGGGGTTTTTTATTATGGTATAAAATAATATGTTATGTGATAGTAGAATATATCATATTACAACATAATATTGAAGTTAGTTAGGTTTAGTGCTAGTCTGTCTGCAGATTGGAGATGTTTAGATGACTCGTTTTTTCTGTCTTAACAGTTTGATTTTAGTTGGCATAACATTTTTGTTTGCTAAGCCTTTGAGCTTATTTAATTTGGGGATACTTTTAATTATATTTTGGGGACTATTCGAAGAATTCAAACTTTACAAACAAGCCGAAAATTCAAAATTTTATCGCTGGAATTTTTTAATTATTGGCGGACTTGCTCTACTTGTGGTGATTGATCATTTTGTCCCGTTGTCGAAAAATGGTGGCTTGCAGAGTGTTGGGTTTGTCTGGGCTATTATTAGCAATTACATTTTTCTTAGGTGTTCAACAGAATATAATCACTGGTTAACTTTCAAGTCACAATACCTGCTAGCACTTTTGATTAATCTTGTTTCAGCAACAGCAATCGTTGAAGTATTAACCCTTCAGTTTGATACTGTGACCTTAATTAATTCTGTCACAGCCTTTGCTTTTTCAATAGTTGTGATGTTTGACTTGTTTAAATCCAGATCTCAAGCAGAAAAATCATTTATCAAAATCACAACTTGTCTTTCAGGAATTTTATTTGTCATCGCTTTAATTTTATCGCTGATGATATCATCCTTATGGTTTTATCTTTATGACGGTTGGCTAGTTGTTCTTTTAATACTTTTAATCACTAAAAAAAGCCCTAAATCCCAAAGAGGATAAGGGCTTTTATTGTCTTAACAGACAAAATTTACATCAAAACAGACAAAACTTACACTAAATCACTTTTTAAACAGACAAAACTTACATCAAAAACAGACAAAACTTACATTAAGAACAGACAAAACTTACATCAAAAACAGACAAAACTTACATTAAGAACAGACAAAACTTACATCAAAAACAGACAAAACTTACATCAAAAGATTCTGGAAGCCTTGCTGGGCGTGGGCTGGCGACCCCCTAAAAAGAACTTAAAAAGAATTTAAAAAGAATATATAAAAGACCCCCCTCAAAAAAAGAGGTGATTTGATGTAAATTTTGTCTAAATTAACTCATTTTATTTGATGTAAATTTTGTCTAAAAAAATAATAATCTTTGATGTAAATATAATTGACTAATCCCATTAAAAGATTTATAGTATGGCTATAAGCAGTTTGGAGGAGAACGAGATGGCAAATAACGAGATAACGAAGTATAGTCCCAAGTTAAATACAATACCCCTTAAAAAGTTCACCGCAACTGAAATGAATTTGTTTTTTTCGATTATCTCAAAAATGCGAGATCGAAAAGACGAAACCGTTAGGTTTACGTTTAGCAAGTTAAAAGATTTAAGTGAATATAAACCTACAGCCAATAAACGTTTTGTAAATGACTTACGCAAAACTTACAAAAAAATCTTAGATTTAAAATTTATTGATCAAAATGCTAATGGCTTGGATGAAACCGTGTTCGTCTTATTTTCAAAATTCACGATTCGGGGAACGGCAGACGAGCCGTATGTGGATATCAAAATTTACGAAGAGGCCCTACCCCTACTGAACAATTTAGAGGAGTGGGTTAGGTACTCCTTACACGAGTTTAATAACATCAACAGCACTTATGCCAAAACAGCATTTCGACTACTCAAGCAGTATCGAACAACAGGGTTTGCTTATTTCAAAAAAGATGAATTTAGAGAGTTACTCGATATTCCAAAATCATACAGCAACGCTGAAGTAACACGTACTGTTTTAAAAACCATTCAAAAAAACTTAGACGAATTTTTTGATGATTTAACAATTACGCCAATTCACAAAAAAGGGCGTGGCAATCCAATTGCTGCATATCAATTTACATTCAAGCCTGAAGAACGTAAGCAAGATGATTTCAAATTTGTTGAATCTGCTGCTAAGCCATCAGCTAAGACTACTCATCAAGAAGTTGCAACTGATTGGTCTAAAAAAGAAGCTAGTCAACTAGATAGTGATAATCCTGATTTAAATAACATTTTAACTCAGATTGACGAAGTTCACGCTTAAGAAAACAGACAAAACTTACATTAAAAAAACATCACGTTTTATCGTGATGTTTTTTTGCGTTTAACCAAAGTAAGCTTTAATTACCGTTAACCCAGAAACTAGCACTAAAGCAACGATTGCTTTGGTATTAAGTTTTTCTTTGAGAATAAAACTAGAAAAGACGACGCCATAAAGTGAAGTGATATTCAGTAAAATCCAAGCTAAGCTAGAATGGCCTGATGTAGCAAAGGTGAAGCCAATTTGAGCAACAAGTGTCAAAATGGTACGTGTAAGGTAAATTAGGCCTTCTTTGAGGCTAGATTCCGTATTTTGCGATTTTAGGCCCCTGAGAGACGTTTTCTTAGTCAAGAGCATCAATAAGACGATTAGTAGTCTAAAAACGATTGTACAGTATGTAAAAGCTAATAAACGATCAGTCGTAACTGAATACCCACTTGTCAAAATAGGAGATAAAACAGATTGACTCACTAAAAGTGGCGTAATAATTGCAATACCTGACCAAATATTGCGATCATATTTAGTTATCATCAAAGTAAAGACAATAACTGTCGTCAAAATTGAAATGACATAACTTGACGCACTAAAACTTCCCGAACTAGCAAATAACGCAATGGGAATCAGTAAATCAGAAAACTTACTAGCCACCACCGATTCGGCTACAGTTAGTGATTTAAATAAATAACTATAGCCAATCGCAACAGCTTGTACTAACAACGCATATAGCATAATTTTATAGTCTAATAGCATCGACCAAACATCTTGTTTTAAAAAAATAATCGCCAAAAGAGTGGCTAAACCAAATGTATAAAAATTATTTTTGAAATTAACGATGGTGATATCTTGTTTTTTAACCCCCATTTGAAACCGATCAATCACACTGATTAACCCTCGACTGACAGATGATGCTAAAGCCATCAAACACAATAGTAACGCAGACATAAAAACCTCCAACAAAACGAACCTTATTATTTTTTTGTTTAATAAAGTTCGTTTTTTGTTTTATTTTATCATGTTTTAGTAGAGAATCAGTCGATATTAGACGAATAATCGAAATAATATTGACAGCAATAAGTTTAATCGATAACATTAAACGAAAATTAACAAAAAATTAAAAAGAGGGTGTTTGAAATGAAAATAGAAGTGAAGTTAGTCAAACATTAATCAGCTGAATCAGCAATTTAGAGGGGGGATTATGATGTTTAAAAATGAGTTATTTCAGAGCCTAGGTTGGTATCTGAAAAAAACTAACAAAGACTACCCAACGATTAAGTATTGGATACCTTTAGATATTCTTGTGAGTTTAATCTTACTAGGTGTTAATAGTGCTATTCCCGTATTTGTCGTTTGGGCTTTGCAGAGTCAATTTAATTTTAATGGGTATGCTAGTGCCATGTTTGGTATTTGTTTAGGACTGGGGTTATTATCTTGGTTCAAAGGGATTTATCAAACCTTTTTAGAATGGCAAAACCGATCATTTCGTGTACAAATTTTGGTGCGAGATGGATTAGGATTTTTGAAGTCAAACTATGAAGATTCAATTAATCCAACTATTCAATCTCAACGTGCAGCGAGTGGGGAACGTGGCTATATGAGTGACAATACAGGGATTGACTCACTATGGCCCGTAACAGTCAAAATGATGTCAGGCTTGGTTTCAATTATTGCCATTGCCATTACAACTTTTTTGATTTCGTGGTGGGTACCTTTAACAGTAGTTGTGGTCACCACTATTTCACTTGTGATTTTGATGTACTTGTATCGCTACCAAAAAAAATTAAAAGAACAACGATCAGCACTAATGCACGAACGTAATTACTACTCCAAACAAGCGTTTGATTTGGAAGCGGGTAAAGATATTAGATTGTACCATTTGCGAGGAAGTTATCACCAAAAAATTGATGAAAACCATCGTCGTTGGGCAATTTTAACCGAAAAAATGAGACGCTTGTTTTTCAAGTCGATGGCTTGGGTAAGTTTTTTGAATATCTTACAGCTAGCTATCGTGTATTTGCCGCTAGTTTTTCTAGTAACACAAGGACAACTGACACTGACAGTCTTTACGTTATTATTCACGTTATTAGGTAATTTGAATACCTTGACAAAAGATAGTTCACGTAATTTTTCACTATTAATTGACGCCAGTGCTGATATTGTCGAAGCTCGTAAGTATTTAGATTATGTCGATGATGTTTTGGATCAAGATGACCAAGTTGACTCAGACGAAGTGATTGAAGAGGTTCAAACCATTACGTTTGAACAGGTCAGCTATCACTATCCTAATAGTGAACAAGAGACAATTAAAGACGTTAGTTTTACTGTCAAAAAAGGTGAAGCCATCGCTTTGGTTGGGATGAACGGTGCAGGTAAGACGACCCTAGTTTCATTGCTAATGGGATTACTTAAGCCAACTTCGGGTAGGATTTTAGTCAATGACATTGCACAAAATCAGTTATCCATGAAGCAATATCAATCCTTTTTCTCACCCGTTTTTCAAGAAAATGCCGTAATGGCTGCCACCATACAGACAAATATTACATTAAATAATACGTCTGACTTGACGATTGATGACGTTTGTGAGCAATCTGAGCTAAAATCTGACGTTGAACGTTTGCCAAAGCATTTGCAGACTCATTTAACCCAGTACTTAGAGGATGATGGGATTAACTTATCAGGGGGACAAGCTCAAAAAGTAATGCTAGCTCGAGCCCTGTATAAAAACGGAGATGTTTTGATTTTGGATGAACCCACAGCTGCTCTTGATGCGATTGCTGAAAGTCATTTGTATCAAAGCTATCATCAACTGGTTCAGCACAAAATTAGCTTCTTTATTTCACACCGTCTGGCTTCAACGAAGTTCACAGACCGCATTATGTTCGTCAAACAGGGCCGGCTTGTTGACGAAGGCACACACGAGAAATTAATGCAGACAAACGCTGATTACCGTCACTTGTATAATGTCCAAAGTCAGTATTATCAAGAAGAGGAGGGTAACCATGGCTCAATCTAAAACTGTTAATGAATTTAAAAAAATGAGGTCCTACTTCACCTACGCTAACCAACTTTACCCGCATGTCATTTTGATTCAGTTTAGCTTATCAATTATCAATACCGTGCGTATCTTTTTGAATATTTTATTTATTGGGCAATTGATTAATTTATTGATTAACCCAAGTCAAGCATTTATGCCACCTGTATTATTCACCGGATTGTTTTTAGTTGCCTTGCTTGCAGTGAATATCACGGCTGATTATTTGCAAGCGAAGTCTTTTACAGGTATGCATTACTTGAACAAAAATGCGAATACAAATTTGGCTAATAAAATGCTTGATGTTGATTATTTAACTTTTACCGATTCAAAATTCCGAGATATTTATAGTTCAGTCAAAGCAGGATTTACTTATACCGGCTCATTTATGACCTTTGTTTCAGGTATCTTAGATGGACTGGTCTCATTTGCGACCACTTTAGTTTTAGCCGGTGGTTCTTTGATTTTTCTTTTCTCAACTAAGAGTCAAGATACTAGCGGATTTAGTCAATTTGCCAATTCAATTTGGTTTGTTGTTGTCGCAGTTATTTTAATTATTATACCGATTATTGCTTCATTTCCTTTGGGTAAAATTCAAAGTCGACTATTTGAGAAGTTCTATCAAATTAACGTCTCATTTAATCGAACACTTGAATATTACATGAGTATTGTTTTTCGAGACCCAGTTTATGGCAAAACGCTGCGACTATATGATCCAAAAGATAAAATGGTGCAGGGTGTGATTAAAGAAGTTGATGACCAATTTACGGAGAACTCAAAGATTCAAACGCAATCAGTAGCTATTGGAAACTTAGATACCGTGTTAACTTTCTTAGTTGTTGCTGGGTTTTATCTGTTAATCGCAATTAAAGGGCTAACTGGTGCCATTGCAATTGGGAGCGTTATTATTTACGTTGGCTATTTCCAACAGATTATTTCTTCACTTTCTAATTTGTTCTTGCAGTGGAATAATCGTCGTGCAGCATTTAAGACGATTGACCAATATATTGCTTTTATGAATTTTGATAATGAAAAAACTTCAGGTCGTGACCTAACAATCCCACAAGAGATTCAAACGATTGAATTTGAAAATGTTACTTATCAATATCCAGGTAGTGAAACTTACGCTATCAGAGACTTGAATTTAACGATTAAAGCTGGCGAAAGAGTCGCTGTTGTTGGAAGAAATGGTAGTGGAAAAACAACGTTGATTAAACTTTTGATTGGGTTAGCAAGTCCCACAACTGGTCGAATTTTAGTCAATGGCAAAGATATTACAGATTTTAACGTTGATGATTATCAAAATCTCTTCTCAGTTGTTTTTCAAGACTTTAAGCTGTCGGCGTTCTCAATTGTAGAAAATATTACAGCTAACAGTCCTTATGATAAAGACCGAATCAAAACCGCTTTAGAGCTTGCAGGGATTGATGAAAAAGTAGCTCAACTGCCTGATGGTATTCAAACCCCGATTACGCAAGAACTATCAAGTTCAGGTGTGAATTTTTCAGGTGGTGAATTACAGAAATTAGCGATTGCTCGAGCTTGGTATAAAAATGCCCCAGTGGTTATTTTAGATGAACCAACTAGTGCATTAGATCCGTTATCAGAAGCCGAAATGTATGAGCAGTTTGATAATTTAATTCAAGCCAAAACGGCTCTGTATGTGTCACATCGAATGAGTTCAACTCAATTCAGCTCACGTATTGTGGTTTTTGACCAAGGACGATTAGTTGAAGATGGCACCCACAAAACATTAATGGCTGAACAAGGTATTTATTGTAACCTGTTCTCAGAACAAGCTAAGTACTATCAAAAGTAACCACGATTAGTGGTTGCTTTTTTTTAGGGGTTTTGACTTCGGCTATTGATTGACTTGTGCTAAGATGACGGTAATTAGGGGGCATTCAAATGAATAAAAAACAAATTGGATTAGGGTTGGTCTGTGCAGTGGCTGTTAGTTTAATGACACAAACTCACAGCCCAGTTCAAGCAGCAACTGCACCTGATCACACAGCAACAGTTAACTATGTCACAGGTTATGGTATTACAACTTGGAAGAATGTTGGAACCACACCCGAACCCGTGGGCCATTATCTGGCAACAGGTTCACAGTGGTTAACTAACGATATTAACTCAGACATTTTTCCTATGGGGAATACCAGAGCGATGACCGTCATTTTACCGCCTTCAATTGTTTATGGCGGTTTAAATCAACCGGGCAAGCCTTTTTGGTATTTAGTTGGGAATAATGAGTATGCAAGTAGTAAGTATTATGACGTTGGTGGCGAAAATTCAGCGCAAGCGCTGAATGCCGTTGTTGTGGCTACACAAACAAGCCCATTATGGTCAGCTCCAAAAGATAGCAAGTTCAATCAAATTGGGACACCAATTACACAAACAGGAACGGTTGCTAGTGGTAGTCAGTGGCGAACTTTTGAACGACAAGTTGTTTCAGGGAAAACGTGGTATCAAGTCGGTCAAAATCAATGGTTAGAAGGCACCCATGCTCAGATTAAATCTGAAGATGCACGTGATGATAAGACCTTTAACGAGTTTGATTTTAGTATTTTATCCACGGATAGTATTCCTAATCAGTATCAGCAAGCCGTCAAAAGAGGGCAACAATTAACTGCATTAGGCTACTCAAAATTGGGTATGCTCAACACTATTAAGCAAGAATATGGGGCTGAATCTGCTGGTTTTATCGGTAACAATATAGATTGGGATTTCAACAAACAAGCACTAAGATATGCACAATATCTTAAAGAAAATGGTGCCTACACAGGACCAAAAGATGACAATTTCTATCGCACACAATTACAAGCTAGAGATTTCACAGCAGATGAAATTAATTATGCTTTAGTTCATCTGAAATAAAAATAATTTGAGGGTAGATTCTTATCGATTATCGCTAGTTTCACACCCTAATTCCTGATATAATCGAGATATTATTTCCGGGGATTTATAGTGGAAACTCTATAAAACTTCAAAGAGGTTGGTACAGTTGTATCAGCCTCTTTTTTTGAACTATAATATATTACAATATAATATTTTATAATCTAAAAAGCTATGATATGCTATATTATGTTATAGGAGGTTATTATGAAAATTATCAGCTTTGCTGCGGTTAAAGGCGGTGTTGGCAAGACCACATTGACTTTCAACTTTGCAGAATATTTAATTGGACAAGGTAAAAAAGTATTGTTGGTCGATAGTGACCACCAAGGAAGTTTGAGTCATATTTATGATGCACTGACTGAAAAAGATACTTTATATGATGTGTTCACAGGTCAAAATATTGCCCTTCATCAAGTTAATGAGCAATTGAGTATTTTACCTAGTTCACCTGAACTCGATCGACTTGAAGCAACTCTAGCTACTCGCAATAATCAAAACTTGTTATTTATGATGTGGCTACAAGATAATGTTGAGCAGATTCAAGACTTTGATTATATTTTGATTGATTGTCACCCTGACTTTATGACCATCACTAAGAATATGATTGCAGTGAGTCACTATGTGATTAGTCCGCTAGAACCAAGTGAATTTGGTTTTATGAACTTGGGGATTTTTAATGCACGTATGGAAGAATTGAAGCAAGAAACAATCGATATTCGTACACGTGAAAGCTACATTGATGCTAAAACACTTTATGTGCCGAACATGATTAAACATAATACTAAATCTTCTCGTGAGTTCTTAGATAGCGTGTCACAATTTGATAATGTGGCTACTGATTTATCTGTTCCTTATCGTGAAGTCTTTAATAAATCAACGCTTGAAAATAAATCAGTGTTTACTTTGCTTGAAGAACAAAATAATCAATCAGCTCACACATTACACAAACAATTAGATGATATCTTCAGTCATTTAACAGAAAGGATCTCGCAATAATGGCATTTGAAATTAACAAATTAGAACAAGATTCATTAAGACAAAAAATTAATAACCGTCACTTAAAACCTAAAAAAGAACGTAAACAATCATTTTCATTTACACTAACACCCTCATTAAAGGCTCGTTTAGATGAAAAATCAGAAGAAACAGGATTTGGTTCAAGTTCACGTTTACTTGAAAAAATCTTATCAGAACATATTGAGGAATATTAAAAAAAGATTCCCTCAGCTTTGCTTATGAGCTGAAGGAATCTTTTTATTTATCCTAATCTTCATCCTTACATTTTTGGGAAAAGAAAAAACCCACTAATATAGTGGGTTTGATTATTGAAGTGGTAAATATTGGGAACCAATGTCTTTGATAGCAAAGTTATGAGCGACTAACTTCAAGGGTTTTGAGTTATCTCGAATGACAAAAGCCACACTACCTTCGGCTGTTTGGCCAATTTCAACTCGATCTTCAGAATTATGAATACCTAAATATTCTACTGAAAGGGTATCAAGTCCTTGTTCGGACTTGTTGGCTTTGTCTTCTTGTGTACCAGCAAAAGCGGTTGAGAATAAGAACTCAGGTGTCATTGGACCTTCTTCAAAAGCTTTGTTCGTTGCTTTAAAGTTAATCAACATTAATGTAGCATCTTTGTACAATTCTCGGTTTTTGTCAGGTTTAATTATCTGATGTCCCGTAATTTCAACTGTTGCATAATTTGTTTGGGCAATCCCATTAGCAAATGATGTGTTTTTGCTAAGTTCTGTGGCTAGAACCTCTTTTCGTTGTGTATGGTGTGCATAACTATTTACCCCAAGTCTGAGCAACACTAAACCAACTGCTGCGATTAAAATCCAGTGTATTTTTTTCATCCAATAATCCTCCAACTATCTTAGTGTTGTGAGTATATCATAGTTGTGATGAATTAACAGACTTCATCCTAACATTTTTGGGAAAATAACCTAATCTAAAATCTGATTATTTTCTTGATGACTAATCCAAGTGGATAGCCCTGTGGTTTCTTTCATGAATTTAGAAAAAATACCCTGATGATCACCACTAATTAGTTCCTCATCAGCAAAGTACAATTCCCCGTTATACTCGCTGACTAAGCTATTATCAATCAAGTGATGATGTTCAATGTCAGTCTCATAATCTTTTAGAAGAAGTGTGGCATGGTGGGCATCATACTTGGCCAAAATAGTAATGCGTCGACTGTCAAAATTATCAAGATTAATGGCATGTAAATCAATTCGAGTGAGGTATGGTTCATACGTTGAACTATCGGCATATTTAATCCCATAAAAAGTAAAATCATCAACTGTTATATTGTCTTGTTCATCGGTTGACTTGCCAAAAAAAGCATAATTTAGCTCATTTTCCTGAATTAAAGTATTCGCAATCTGACATTTCTCGAGTAGTTTTTTGTATTCTGAATTCATCTGGTTGTTTTACCATCCTTGTTTAATTACGCCATCAAATAAGCGTTGGCTTGCTCTTCAAATAGATTGATTAGCGAACGCATCATATAAGCAGCTTTGTTTTTGGCGACACGGTGTGAGGTGATAATGATTTTTTTGATATCGGTTGCGAGTTTGGTTGTCATTAAAGAATTAGATTCAAATTGAAAGGCAGTTGTTGTTTGCCCAATTGCTCGTTCAGCATTTTTCTTTGCCACACTTTTGGCTTTAAAAATCAACCCCGCATACTGATATAACTTGTCGGAATTATTAAATGAGTAAGCTTTCAAGGTATTAACAAGTGATTTTGGTAGTCCAGTTTCAACTAAAGATTGTTCTAAAACCTCTAAAGCTTCTTCTTCAAAAGCCTGAGTAACTTGAGGTTGTGGGGTTTCTGTTATAGATTCGGATTGTTCACTAGCTTGTTCTTTTGGCTTAACTTTGTGTTCAATAATTTCTTCTAAAATTTCCCAGGTGTCAGTTGTATCATTTGTATGAGTCTGGTTAAGGTTAGTTTGATTAGAGTTTGTTTGGTAAACTTCTGTAGGTTTGTCATCTAAACTTACAGCTTCTTGAGTGGTCACGGTTTCAAAGTTAGGCAAGAATAATTTGGTTGCTTTGCTGTAAGTTCTTTTTTTGATGATGTAGCCGTATTTTTCCAAGTTCTTTAGAATCTTGATTGTCTTGTTACGTTTAGTTCCCAATGTTTCGATGAGTTCAACAATGGTGTAGATGACATAGTGAGCTTTGGCTTTGGCGTCAAAAAAGTCACTTCTCTTAACTGATGATTTCATTCGATCAGCTAGTAGCATGTAGCAAACTCTTTCATCATTGGTTAGTCTTTTGTCCTCGAGTAGTTGTTTATCAAACATAAAAAATTGATTCATTTTAAAAATCTCCTTAATTTTTTTTGATTTTTAAAATGAAGATGGTATAATTAACGTATAAATCAAAGAAATGTGTGTCAAACTTTTCTTTTGGGTTTTTAATTTTGATTGATGTTCATTATTTGTAATTATGATCCTCATTATCGTAATTATAATCTTCATTTTTAAAAATCTAATATCGTCGACCGTTCCTGCAAGAACGGTCGTTTTTTTATTCATAATTTAATTAAACATTAATTAAAAACTAAAGTCAAACATTTATCATAAGTAAACAAAAAAGACAGCTATAAGAGCTGTCTTTTTTGTGTTATTTAATCGGGAATTCTTGTTCGCCGAGTTTTTGATTAGTAAGTTTATCTTCAATCACTAGTTTTAATGGTGCAGTTTTATCATATAATTTGAAGGCAGTCATGTTTTGTGCACTGTGATTTTGTTCAATGGGAGCCAAAGGGTGACCAATTCTAATAGATTCTTCAACATCTTGTCCCTTAAGTGGCGTTGCATTACCTTGATAGGCAGTAAAAAGTAGACCCCAAATATCGATAGGAGTTAGTCCTTGGTCTGTCTTGTTCGTTGCTGTGTACCAAAACACCATGATTGGGGTAACACCTTCTTCATTACCTTTTTCCCCGGGATTAATGACTTTATGATCCGTGATTTCTACTCGCATTCGCTTAGTGTTGGCAACGTTATCTTGATAAGTTGCCTCATCATTTTTTGAAACAGCTGATTGAGAAGTGGTGTGGGGTGAATTGTTATTAGCAGAACACCCCGCTAGCAATAAAGCACCACTCAATGTTAATCCGGCTAAACTTTTCTTCATTAATTTTATCCTCCGTTCAAAAACTAAGCTTACTATAACAAGAATAAGGGTTAAAATCACAATTTATAAGGCATCTTATAAAAGAGTTAAAAGGCTAGGAGATTAAAATAATTCTGTCATAACTTGGTTAAGATGGTGTTAAACGATATAATAAACTTATCAAAGACAGTTATGGAGAGTTGATGGCATGAGTAATAAAACTCGAGTACCGAAGTTAAGATTTAAAGGATTTCAAGATGAGTGGGAAGAGAACAAATTAGAAAACATAGCTAACATAACTATGGGACAATCTCCACACTCTATAAATTATACAGATAATCCTGAGGACGAAATACTTGTTCAAGGAAACGCTGATTTAGATAATGGTGTAGTTAAACCTAGAATCTATACAACACAGGTAACTAAAGAATCTCAAAAAGGGGACATTATTTTGACGGTAAGAGCCCCTGTTGGTGAGGTTGCTATGAATAATTTTGATAGTGTTGTTTTAGGACGAGGTGTAGCTGGAATAAAAGGGAATAGTTATATATACACCTATCTTCAAAAATTATTTATCGAAGAGTATTGGTCAAAGATTAGTTCAGGCTCAACATTTCAAGCAGTCAACTCTAAAGACTTAAAAGTGCTGTCATTAGTACTTCCTTCTAGTGTAAAAGAACAAGAAAAAATAGGGAAGTTTTTTGCTACATTAGACAAACTAATTGAATTATATAATAGAAAATTAAAACTAGAGAACGTGTATAAAAATTACTATATAAATAAGGTTTTTAATAGTAATTTAAAAGACAACAAAGATTATCGGTTGGGGCAAGTTACCGATTCACGTGGCGGAACATCAATAGAAAAATATTTTTCAGATAATGGGCGTTACAAAGTGATATCCATTGGAAGTTATGGGGTAGATAATAAATATATTGACCAAGGAATTCGGGCATTAGACACCGATGTAACACGTTCCAAACTTCTTAATAAAAATGATTTTGCTATGATCTTAAATGATAAGACATCTGAAGCAAATATTTTAGGTAGGTCATTATTAATTAATCAAGATAATCTGTTTGTTATGAACCAAAGAACACAAGGAATTTCATTGAAAGATAATGTTGATATAGATATAAATTATTTTTATTTTTATTTAAATAATCCCTTTAGAAAAAAAGTGATAGCAATTGCGCAAGGAGCTACGCAGATATATGTAAATTATAGTGCTGTACAAAATCTGACTGTATCTCTTCCTCCCCTATATAAGCAAAAAAAAATAGGATGTCTATTTAGAATAATAGAACAAAAAATCAATCTATACGAACAAAAAATCGCTCAACTAAAACAACTCAAAAAAGCTTACCTACAAAAAATGTTCTGCTAAGACAGCAGAGCTTTTTTACTTCATAGAACCTTTACTATCACAATTTAACTATTCAATGTTAGACTATAACCAAGTTATCAAAAAACGGAGGAAAGTCTAATGAATAAGAAGTTAAGTTGTCCTGATTGTGGGAGTATGGAAGTTAAAGTTGGTCGTCAAACCTATTATGCACGATTAAGTAATTATCCCGTTAAACTGTTTAATCGTGATTCAGATATTGAGTATTACTTCTGTGCCAAATGTGGAACTATTATTAAACAAGTCGTGTTAAATCCTGAAAGATTTAATGATTATGAACAATAAAAAAGACCTGACTAATTAGTCGGGTCTTTTTTGATTTATTTTTGTAATTCGTGTAGTAAGTCATCTAGCTTGTAGTTTTGTACAAGTTGAGCTTCAACACTGGCATTACTTTTGATAATTGACTTGTATTTCAATTCATTGTTATAAACAAGGACTAAGTGAGCAAGTAGGCGGAAGATTTCTTGGTCTTCTTTTTTGTTCAACTTGGCATCTTCTTTATGTTTTTGACAGAACAAGGTAATTAAAGCTTCTAACTTGTTATGGTTAGCATAATGTTCTTGTTTAAAAGGGAGTGGATTGATTAAAGATTGTAATTTTAGCAAATCTTCTTGAGTAGGAGTTTGAACCGCTGCAAGTGTCATAGAAAGTTGATTTTGACCTTCTTTATTGCTGAATTGGTCTTTACTTAGGTAGTGGTAAACCAATAAAATCACAATTAAAGCTACAACAGCCACAAAGGCAATGACTAATGAAGTTGTCAAAGTGTCCCAAACCTTAGCCCAAGGAATGATAAAGACAATTCCAACCAAAATAGCCACCGTTAAAATACCCAGGCAAAAATACTTCACTTTTTCTGATTTAACAAAATCCATTTTAATTCCTCCAATTCTATGTATTAAGTTTAGTATACGCTAAATTTTAAAAAATGTGGATTAAAAAAGGTTGGGGATTTTCAAGAAAGTTAATCAAGTGTATATTAAAAATAAAGGAGGAGAATGATGTTTACAAACTTATCAATTCCACTAATTACAGGTGGATTTCCAGGATACTTACTCTACCGCTTTCTCAGTCAAAGAGGTTATTTATCACTTGATGGGAGTGAAGGGGACAAGCGAATTTTTGTTTTAGGATTTTCACTATTTCCCAGTTTAATAGGGTTATCCCTTTCTTTTGGCTTTGCTCATTGGTTCAATGAACCGCAACTGGCAGACTTTAACAATCCCGTCACTTTACTACTAACTTTTGTGATTTCAACACTGGCTTCAGCTTTGTTATACAAACCGCTAGCTTATCTCTTACGCAAATTATCACGTAAAGCGATTTTGCTAGACAAGGGTAGTGAAAACCCAACTTTTACGACTAAAGATGTTTTAGTTAGAGCTTATCGAGATTGTTTGGATGAAAATCCTGAACACGAACCTGAGATTTATGGCGTGATTTTTAACTTTAACCATGAATTTATCGCATCAGGCTATATTCAGGGGATTTCTTCAGTTAAAGAACATCGTGAGATTGCGTTTTCAAACCAAAGCCAAGCTTCAATGACTTTTGAAGAAGCATTAGAGCGGTTTAACCAAAACCCAACTCGTGATAAAATCGTGACGTCATATAGTGATCAAACGATTACATTTTTATTAGTTTAAGGAGTTTTTTTAAAGAAATGCAATTAAAAACAATTGATTATGGGTCAGACCGCTACCAAGAAACGCTTGATTTACGCAATCGGGTGATGAAGCAACCATTGAACTTAGATATTCGTGATGAAGATTTATCTGGTGAAGAAAGTGGTTATGTTGTTGGAGCGTTTGATGGGGAACAATTACTTGGTATGGGGAGTTTGTCTTATGTGAACGATACTTGTGCTAAAGTGGATTACTTGTGTGTTGATACTGAGATTCAAGCTTCAGGTGTCGGCAGTAATTTACTGATGGCAATGGAAACCGAAGCCAAGTATCAAAAAAGAGCTGAAGTCGTACTTGAAGCACGTGTTTCAGCTCAAAAATTCTACGAAAAAAAAGGCTACAAGCCTTTTGGTGACGTTTATTTATTAGATAACGCTCCAATCGAACATATCTGGATGATTAAAACACTCTAGAGATGTTTGAGTTTGCGATACATAACCCAACCACTAGCTAAACAAGCGATAGCACCAATTAAGCCAATAATTGTGAATAATGGAATATTTTGAATTAAAGCAGCAACGAAGATAAAGGCA
>NZ_JAWMWG010000003.1:0-34546 GCF_037546065.1 Holzapfeliella saturejae | reverse complement strand
CCATTGAGGGTTTTAGTACAACTTTGTTAATATCGTTTTGTTTATATGATTTAGGTATATTCATTAGTTCGTTAAATTCTTCTTTTTTGATTCTAAAGTAGCCAGTTGTTCTGAATTGTTTCAACAACCTAAACAAAGTCTTTGCGTAACTCGATTTGATTGAGTTGAACTCTTTCAGTGAATATCTGACCCAACTTGTTAAATCATTCAGAATCGGAATAGCTTTTTCATAAACTTGCACATCTACGTAATAACCGTCTTCGTCACGATCAATAGCGAATTCGTTAAAAAGCACAAAATGTTCCTCTCTGACACCTGTTTTACTTCTGTAACCAAAATTAAGTGTCAAAAGTTTGTTGTACGTTTCTCTAACAGTCGCCAAAAATCTTTGATTATTTCTTCCTGATATATCTGACAAATCTCTTAGTTCATCAAAATAAAATCTAACAACCTTATTTCCTTTGTCTTTCATCTTTGTAACAATTGAAAAGAATAAGTTCATTTCAACGGATTTTAGTTTACCTAATGGGATTGTATTCAATTCAATGTCATATCTTGTGATTTCGTTTATAGCCATGTTTTAATTCCTCCAGCAAATTTGTAACTTTATTATATATTTTGTGTGAACATTTGTAAAGGTATTCCCTCAAAAAAGTACCCACGCATGCAACAAAACCTCCCTCAAACTGCAACAAAACCTCCCTCAAACTGCAACAAAAGCTCCCTCAAACTGCAACAAAAGCTCCCTCAAACATTGCTGTACCCCTTGGGAGAGTAAGGGTACAGCTCGCCTAAAAGAGGTTTAAAAGAGTTATTAAAAGAGTATATAAAAGATAGGCTTCGCCTAATTAATCAAAATTACCTTTAAGTTCTCTTAAGTTCAAAACCCTTGAAGAAACACGGTATAAAAGGTCAAAGTGGTGTTTTTAAAATAATCAAATGTTTAGGGGTACTTTTGTAACAAAAAGAGTAATTACTCTAAGGGGGTGAACTTATGACTAACGCAATGCACGCGATCATTCAGTTAAATGCTGATTACTTTGATTTCAACAAACAAGAAAAAGAACAGCTTGAACAACTAATATCACAATTATCCAATTAAACACGATTTAAGCTATTTTATATCTATTGAGGGTAATTACACTACGATAGCTAATTAATCGCTTAGAGATATCAAAATATCTAACACAACTATATAAAAAGAAAAGACACCTCTTAATTGAAGTGTCTCGTTTTATTTCCAAAATTTCCACCATGGTTTCGGTGTATCGGTTCGTTGTTGGTTCTCAACTGGTTCTGCACTAGTTTGTTGTCGGTTCTGATTCGGTTCGTTTTCAATTCGTTTAAGATGTTCATTTTCTTCTCTGAGTGTGTCAATCGAGCTATTGGTTTGAAGTGTCAATCTTTGCTGTTGGTCAAGTAATGAGTGTACTTTTTCGATTTCTCTATCACGTGATTCTAGCTCTTTTTGTTGACTTTCAACTTGCTTTTTAAGTATATCTATAATTTCTTGTTGCGGGTTCGTTGCTGGTTCTGATTCGGTTCGTGTATCGGTTTGGACTGGTTCTGTATCAGTTTGTTGCTGGTTCGCTTTTGTGTTGTCGGTTCGTTTGTATCGGTTGCGTTCAAAATGTTGTTTAATCGTGCTTTGTAGCTCTTCATCTAGCAAAAACGTTTGCTTTTCTTTCTTTAAATGTTTATCCACTTCTTTTTTGTGACTTCTGATATATCTAGCGACAGCTTGTTTTGATACACCGATTTCCTCCGCTAATTCTCTTACTGTTTTCATTGTAACCACCTCAATGAAATTTTAGCATAGAAAAAAGCCACTGTTTAAGTGGCTGGTTATTTTTTAGAAAGGTAAATCATCAGCTTTTAAGTTAAATCTATCTAAGTCATCCATTCCAAATGGGTCTTCATCAACTTTTTTAACTTCTTCTTGTCGTTTTTTATAACTATATCTATCTTGAAAATCATCGCTATTTCTTTCTTCAGGTTTAAAAGTAAAGGTGTAACCAATCAATGGGCGACCTTGCTTTTTGGCGAAGTGTTTTTCTAGTTTTAAGTTTTCAAAGAAAGGTGACAACTGTTCCATTGACGGTTTTAATATTCTTCTGTTGATATCAAATTGCTGGTACTTTTCAGGAATAGCCATAAGTTCGTTGAACTCTTTTTTGTTTATCTTAAAAAAACCAGTCGTTCTATATTGTTTTAACAATCTGAACAACGTTTTAGCGTATGTAGATTTCAAGCTATTAAATTCATGCAAAGAATATCTAACCCATTGGTCTAAGTCATTAAGCAAAGGTATAGCGTCCTCAAAAATTTGGATATCAACATAGTCTTGTTTTTCTTCGTCTTGATCAATGACGAATTTTGTAAAAAGCACAAAATGTTCTTCTCTCGTACCAGTTTTACTTTTATAACCAAAGTTAAGCGTCAGTAACTTGCTGTAAGTATCTCTGATTAGCTTTAAAAAGCGTTGGTGACCTTTTACTTTGTATTCTGCTAATTCTTTCAAGTCGTTAAGATAAAATCTAACAACGTTGCTTTTTTGGTCTTTCATCTTAGTGATGATAGAAAAAAATAAATTCATTTCAGGAGCTTTTAACTTTCCTAGTGGTATTGTGTTCAACTCGATATCGTAGCGAGTAATTTCGTTTACAGCCATATTTTTTACCTCTTTTTTTATAGTGTAGTCTAATTATATATTAATAATGACTACTTTTCAATGTTGTACATCTATAATAGACATTATAAAGTACCTATGTGTCATTAGTAAAGTACCCTACGTGTCATTAATAAGTACCCTGTATGTCATTAGTAAGTATCCTCTTTGTCATTAGTAACTGCTCTTGAGCCTTAGAGCCACGTGCGTTGCAGAACACCTAAAAGAGGTTTAAAAGAATTTAAAAGAATATATATAATACAACCATTCCCTTATCTCTAATTCCTTAACCCAAACCCAAGACCTTGAACCACAAATAAATTAGACAAAATAAAAAAGCCACTTATAAAAGTGACTTGATCAATTATTTAATTTCAAATGTTTGTTCGCCTAGTTTGCCACCAAAGAAACCTTGTTTAGCTACTAATTGAACTGGTGTAGTTGTGTCTGTTAGCTTATAAGCCATTGCGTTTTCAACCGTACCACCTTTTTTGATGTTAGCCATTTGTGAATCACTAAAACGACTATCAGGTAGTGAGCTAACACCTAATTTATTTTCTTTGTTAGGGTCGTTGTCTTGGTATGCATTAAATACAGACATCCATGCAGTCATTGGGTTAATTTCTTTGTCAGTTTTATTAGTTACTTTGTACCAAACCGCAAAAACTGGTTTATCGCTGTATTCGTTACCTGCCTCTCCAGGTTGAATAACTTTATGATCTGTAATTTCCATAGTAACGTCATCTAAAACAGCAACACCGTTTGAAAAACCGACTTTATTTGTATCTTGTGATGAACTACTTGAACTTTCTGTTTTACTTGATTGTTGATTTGAAGATGATTGAGAAGATTGTGCAGAAGATTGGTTGCTTGCGTTTTTGTTTTCATCTTTTGGAGCTGTTATCCCTGTGATTAAAAACGCTACTACCGTCACACCAGCACTGATGTAAAGTTTCTTTTTAATCCCCTCATCTTTTGTTTCGTTCTTTCTATCTTGAATTAGTTTAACGATGTAGTAAATCGTTGTTACAAGAGCAACTAAAACTACAAGTGCAAAAAAATATGCCATTCTTGATTCCCTCCATATATTTGATGATTTAATTGTACCAAAAAAGACCTACCGAATGGTAGGTCTTCTTTTGTATGCATACAAAAATTGTAACAGATTAATCTTCAAGAGTGGTCATTTCTACAAAAAGCCTTAACTTTTCGTTAGAAATTCGCTTACCGTTGAAGTAAACAGGTATATCCTCATTTATTACTTCGTTTAGATCCACAGCTTTTTCATCTAAAAATGTTCTTCTTTCTTCATCTGTAAAAAGAAGATATTCAATAGATACTTTTAAAGCATCGGCATATTTACCAATATTATTAACTGGCACTTGTCGTTCTGCTCTTTCGTATCTTGATAAAGCTGATTTACCAATCCCTAGCTTTCCAGCTAGCTCAGTAAGTGTCATACCTTGCTCTTTTCTTAATCTTGCGATTGTATGTGATATATCAGCAGGTGAACGCATGTTATCACCTCCTTTCACATTCAATATTGTACATCAAATTCCCCGATAAGTAAACGTTTTAAACAAAAATGATTTATTGTGTTGACATTAGAGGGAAACGGGTGTACTATAAAGTTGTTCCCCGATAAGTAAACATTTTAAATAAAGGAGTTGAGAAGATGTTGAAACGAAAGAATAGAGCAGAGATTAAATTGAATCTTAGACGCATTCGTTCAGAAAGAGAAGTAGCGGGTTTAACAGCTCAACAAATGGCTGACAAATTAGGTGTTTCAAAAGGTCACTACTACCAAGTAGAAAACGGAACACGTAATTTCCCTATGGGTTTATTCATTAAGTATGTAAATATCTTAGGATACAACCCAGCACAAACAATGATTTTTTTTGAGGATTAATTCCCCAAAAATGAAACTTACTATATAAAGGAACATAAACATGTTAGCAAAATTCAAACGCAAAGAAGAAAAAGTTAAAACACTCACACCTCATCAACAGCATAGTAAAGAGTTGTTTGAGGCAATGAGTAGGGCAAAGAAGAGCAAAAGAAAAGCCAAGTTGAAAAATATCGGCTTAGTTGAAAATTATGTAGGAAAGAGTTTGGAGGTGTAGAAGATGTTACAAACGCCAGTACACGAACTTTACACAGAAGAAGCAGTAAACAGCCAAGTGCGCTACACAGTGATTGACAACACTAAGTATTACGCAGTACGTGATATCGCTACTAAACTACTTAGATACAGTCAATCAAACAGGGTAGCTAATAACTTCCCTGGAATCATCAAGGCAAAGGCCTACTTAAACAATCAAAAAGTAGTCTTCAACTTCATCAAAAGTGAAGATGTTATCAAATTTGTTACGAAGTATAGAACAAGAGCAACACCTGAAGTCATGGCGTGGGCCATGGCGGTATCGAAGATAAAAAACGAAGAACCAAAAGAATTAGTTAAAGCTGACAATTTTATATTAGATGGTAAAAAAGTCGAACCAAAAAAATTCAACTTTAGTGGATTTGATCTAGATGTTTTCACTCACAAAGAAAAACCAATGTTCTTTGGTAGTCAAGTCGCAAAACTTTTAGGATATAAAGACCCTAAAAATGCAGTTTGGAAAGTTGTTCCTCAAAAACACACCGAGGGGGTTGCTGTGAGCAACGGGGTCGATGTCATCGGAAAAGTAACAGCGATTGACGAACCAGGACTTTACAAGTTAATTCTTAAAAGCACGCTACCGCAAGCTGAAGAATTTAGCGATTGGGTTACTGATGAAGTTTTACCATCAATCAGAAAACACGGTGCTTACATGACACCCGACACGGTAGAGCAAGCAATCTTAAACCCTGACACGATGATTCAGATTGCTACAAGGCTAAAAGAAGAGCAAGAAGAACGCAAGCGACTAGAAGAACAAAATCAGATGTTAAGTGTTGAAAACAAGCGTAATGCTGTGATTGTCGAAACTCATCAGAAGTTATATGACGATAAACGACTTTTCACGACAACGCAAGTCGCTAGTCATTTCGGGTTTGCAAGTGTTGGATTTAACCGCATTCTTGCAAATTTAGGTATCCAGTACAAACCTGAAGGCTCTGAAACGTGGATTTTATATGCTAGATATCAAGGTAAAGGATATACGAAGACAGAAACTTTCCAACGTGGTAGCAAGTCAAAAATGATTACCAAATGGACTAACAAAGGGCGCGAGTTCTTATATAAAAAACTCAAAAAGGCTGGTGTGATTGATGAAGATTGGGGATATAAGAAATGAACGTAAAGCAAATCAGAGCGTTATGCGAGTTATATAACGCACGAGAAAATGGTAGCAGAGTTAAATTTTTCGATTGGGTAACAAGTCAAAGTTTTTGTTTTGAGTTTGAAGAGCCTAAAGAAAACGAGACGACAATACAAAGAGTTTGTAAGACAAACGAAGCTTATAAAAAGGTTTTAGATAGCTTTGAAGACTTAGGTGTTAAAGACAGAGTTGTCACAAAAACCGACTTTACCGAAAGCACCAACGAAATAAAGTGTTTTTTGATTAAAAAGAGAGTTTAAGGAGGGTTGACTATGTTACACAGACTTACAGAAGAAGACATCATTCAACAAAATTATGATGAAGCCGAACAATATCTTGATGAATACGGCGTTGTGAACTTTTTGAAGAAGTACAAAGGCTACAACGACTTGCAAATCGGCAAAGAGCTGGAAGATTTTATCTTTAACATCGATGAGTACAAAGATAAAAAAGAACTGATCGAGGATGCAATTTTATAATGAAAAATTTATTTAAGATTTTGTTTTTAAGCCAAAAAGAGGATAAAAAAATACCAACAAACGCTGTCTATCATAAACAAAACGCTGTTGGTATAGGAAGCCTCAAAAAAGGCTTAAAAATGAATTACAAGGAGAGTATATAATAATGACTAATCAAAATCAAGTACAACAGCAAAATGAAAAACTAACCAAATTCGATGTAAACGGTCAAGAAGTGACACTATCAAATTCAATCGTAAGAAAGATGATTACAACTGACCCAAATGTTACAAATGTTGAGATATCAACTTTTATAGCCATGGCTAAAAGCATGGAGTTGAACCCTTTTGTAAATGACATCTACCTAATCAAGTATGGAACTAATCCAGCACAGTTCGTAATTTCAAAAGACGCTTTTTTGAAGAAAGCCAATCGAAATAGTGATTATGACGGCTTTAAGGCTGGTTTAATCGTTCAAAGAAACAACGAAATTGTTTACACGGAAGGCGCTTTTACGCTTGATACAGATAGAATCCTAGGAGCGTGGGCAGAAGTTTATAGAAAGAGCATAAACCAGCCAACAAAGGTGGAAATTTCGAGAAAAGAATTTGGTAAAAACCAGTCAACTTGGAAATCTATGCCAGGCAATATGCTGCGTAAGACTGCACTTGTGAACGCTTTGCGTGAGGCTTTTCCTGACAACTTCGGCGGTGTTTACACCAAAGAAGAAACAGAGAACTTTAACGAAGCAAGTGGTAGAACGACAGCGACAAATGTAGAAGAAAACCAAGCAGAAAAACCAAAACATCAAACTTTAGATGACATCATCGGCGCAGGTGATACAAAAGAAGAGGTAGAACATAAAGAAGAACCTCTACAAGAAGAGGGTACACAAGAAAAAAGTGAAAGACCTAGAAAAACGATTGAAGCTGTAACGCATGATCATGACGAAACAAATCTTTTTGAAAACGCAGGAGGTAAAGCATGAGTTTAACACAAGAAAATTACTATCAAGATACCAGCTACATGACTAACTCACTTTTTAAAGCAATGAAAAAAGATGAAATCGGGACGCTAGCCAAAATCAAAGGCTTGTGGAATCCCGAAGAAAACAAAACAGCTTTACTAGTCGGCAACTACGTGCATTCTTATTTTGAATCAAAAGAAGCACATGACCGGTTTAAAGAAGCAAATCAAGACGACATGATGACCAAGTCAGGCAAGTTAAAAGCAGACTTCAAAGTAGCCGAAAAGATGATACACAGACTTACACATCGCTATGATGTGCAGGTTAAAGACTGGGTAGAAGATAACACGTTCCAACGCTTTTACACAGGCGATAAAGAGGTTATAGTTACAGGTCAAGTCGGCGGTGTTGATTTTAAAGGCAAAATTGACTGTTTAAACCTCGAAAAAGGATACTTTGTAGATTTAAAAACGACACGGTCAATCAGAGAAAAGCAGTGGAGCGATGAACTGCATAAGAAAGTCAGTTTTATCAGAAATTACGAGTATCACAGACAACTAGCGCTGTATCAAGAACTCATCAGACAGACGTTCGGTAAAGTGGTTCAACCGTTTATCGTGGCGGTTTCAAAAGAGTCTCAAACAGATGTTCAGGTGTTCAACTTTAGTAGTGAACAAGACAAAGAGTTGATGAGTGAAAGTCTTGAAGAGATTAAAGAGCTAGCACCACGATTCAGAAAGGTGTTAGACGGCGAAATAGAACCAAAAAAGTTAGATACAAGCGATTTTGTTAAGGCGACAAGAAGCTTAAGCATGATTATGCAAGCGGAAGAGTTAGAAACGGATTAGGAGGTATCACAATGTCAACGATTAGTTATTTTTCGCACGATTCAAACGCTAGAAATTCAGCAAAACTCATCAAACTACGTATGGGGCTAGGTCTTGAGGGCTACGCTATCTATTTCATGATTTTAGAAAGATTAAGAGAAGCAAAAGATTATAAGTCATCAACTGATTATGACATGCTAGCTTTTGACTTTAGAACAGACAGCGAAAAAGTTAAAAAAGTGGTTGAAGATTATAGCCTTTTTAGCCTGTCAGAAGGCCATGATTTTTTCTGGTCTAAGTCTTTTGATGAAAGAATGACCCTTAAAGATGAGAAAAATAAACGCTTATCTGAAGCAGGTAAACGAGGGGCTGAAAAGCGTTGGCAGAGTAAGGCTGATAGCCACCCCAATAGCCAAGGTATAGGGGCTAATAGCAAGAAAAGAAAAGAAAAGAAAAGTAAAGTAAAGAAAAGTATATATACTCACGACTCTTCGTCACAGGTCTACGACACTGATGACCCGAACTATAAATTAGCCAAGTTACTTTTTGAAGAAATTAAAGTCAACGACCCAAAATTCAAACAGCCAAATCTTCAGAAATGGGCTAACGACATTCGTTTAACTCACGAAAGAGATGACAGAAGTTATGACGAAATTGAAAAAGTAATTAAGTGGGTTCAAAAAGACGACTTTTGGAAAACTAACGTACTAAGTCCAGCAAAACTAAGAAAAAGATATAGCCAACTGATCATGAAAATCAAAGATGAGCCACAGCAACAAAGTTATACGCAACAAGATGATTTCCAAAGACAACTGAAAGAAGCGGGCATTGATTTTTAGGAGGAAGAAAAATGGTAAAAGAAAGTACAAAAATGTTTGTTGTGTTATCACCGCAACTAGCATACGAAAAGTTAAAAGAGTTAGAAAAAGACAAAGAAAAGAATCATCTAGAACTTAAAGAACTCAAAGAAGCTATACACGAAGTTTTTGGTTAGGAGGAAGAAAATGTTTACAGATTTTGATTATTTAAAAAAGCAGATACCTTATCTGTCGCATATCAAAAACAATGAAAAAATTAGCATAAACGTAAAAAGAATGTTTTTTGAAAGTAATAGAGAAAAAGCCATTATAATCACTTCAAACTTAGGCGAGCTAGGCAGAATTGAGTTAGAAAAATTTATAACTTGTGTACTGATTCAAAAAAGTCATGGGGAGATAAGAGAAAGCGACTTAGAGTTCATGCATAGCGATTTACGTGAAAAGCCTTTTGATGGATTAGAGTTACTTTTTAAGTAAAAACGGAGGTAGGAAATGCAATCAACAACAGAAGCAACAAAAGAGCTTATGAATAAAATTATTGACAAAGAACTCCAGAACAGACGTTGTGTTCTTTTTTATAAAGATGGTTATCCAGCGGATAGTACTTCTATAAATAGCTCTTTCGGTTTGAGTTTTTTGGATTTAAGAGGATGTATATCGCGTAACAAGTTAAACGAGCTAACACTTGTAAAAATTGAGGCAGATGCCGATAACACCGAAGATATCAATATTTATTTTGCGAGTGATAAAAATGTTATCAAAAAAGAGTCAGAACAAACACAAAAAGATTTTGAAGAGTTTGACAAATTTGTAGACACAGTTTGTGAAGTTGCAGGAGTGCCTAAAGCCTCAACTTTTCAAAAGCTGATGATAATTTCGAAATTGAACGAGTAAAAGAGGGGGGGGATTGGAATGAGAGGCTTCACGCAAGCGCTGAAAAATTCGGGTATTGCAAAAGAAGAACAAACTAGGTGTCCTAAGTGTTCAACAAAATTATTAAGTTTCGGCACAAACAAAATGTGTCCCAAATGCTTTTATCCTGAAACAAACGCAGTAGAGGACTTGGAAAGACAAAAAGCCGAGTTCGTGCAAAAAGAATCACGCATATCGTCGGCAAATCAAGCAGTCAACTTTTTCAAAGCCAACTCGATTTTTGGGAACACAAAAGTGAGTGAGTTGAACTTTCAGAGCTATAAAGCAAAAACAAAAGAGCAACAAGATGCATATGATCAAGTGGTTGAAGCTGGCAAAAAGATGTTATCAGGAAAACCAGTTCACTTAGTTTTATCAGGCACAACAGGGGCAGGTAAGACACATCTAGCCACAGCGCTAGCAAACTCAATACTTAAAAAGAAGCAACTAGACGGCTACAAAGTCATGTTTATATCTTGGGTTAAGTTCTTTATGCAAAGAAGGCAAGCAATACAAGATAAAGAACTAAGCGCAGAGCTTGACAAGAAAATAAACGCAATTGCAAAAGCTGATTTAGTTGTCATTGATGATTTAGGAGCAGAATCAGAAACAGGAAAACAAGCCAGCGATTTTACGCAAAAAGACGTTTTTAACATCTTTGAAATGCTTGAAGATAAGAACTTGATATTGACCACAAACGCAGGCACAAGCGGACTTACAGCAATGTATGGCAAACGAGTGTTGTCAAGAATGCTTAAACATATGGATATCGTAAAAATGGCAGATTTTGAAGATTATAGATTAAAACAAGGGGAATAAAATTATGAACACAGTACAACTAATCGGCAGAATGGTAAGAGACGCAGAACTTGGAACATCGAAAAACGGAACAAACTACACAGGATTCACACTAGCGGTTGATAGATACGTCAAAAATGGCGAAAATACAGCGGATTTCATACGTTGCAAAGCTTTCAACAAGACAGCCGAAACGATTACACGCAATTTACACAAAGGTTCACAATTTGGTGTTGAAGGTTCAATCCAAACAGGTAGCTACCAAGATAAAGACGGCAAGACTGTTTTTACAACAGATGTTTTAGTCAGAAACATCACTTTTGTAAGTGGTGGCAACCAACAAAACCAAAACCAATCGCAGCAAAATAACCAACAGCAAAACAATAGCCAAGGATTCAAAGACCCGTTCGCCCCTTCAGGAAATGCGATTGACATTTCAGACAACGACTTACCTTTTTAGGTGGCAGTCATGAAATTTACAGCAACGTATGACATTGAGCCGGTCGCACAAGGTAGACCAAGATTTAACAAGTTGAGTGGTCGAGCTTATGACCCGATAAAGTCAAGGAATTTTAAAAAGGCCATAGCAATTTTGACAAGAGTTAAATTTAAGCAAAAACCTTTCAAAAAACCTATCAAAGTCACAACTAAGTTTTACAGGTTAATCCCAGTAAGTACCAGCAAGAAAAGACGTGAACTGATGGAAAAGGCGAGGTTTTGCCGACAGCAAAGCCCGATGTTGATAACTACTTCAAAGGCTTTACTGACGCTTTAAACGGCTTAGTTTTTGAAGATGATAACCAAATCACAGAAGTACACGCATATAAATTTTACAGCGATAACCCACGCATTGAATTGGAGGTAGAAGAAATTGAATGAATACGGCAGATACAACATGTTTAAACAACTGATTGCACAAATTCAACGTGACAGCATAACGAGTTTTGACGACATTGAAAACTTCGTCAGAATGTACACAATCGAGTACAGGCGACAACTGAAGGACACCAACAAGCCTGATGTAAGGTTTTTCACAAGAGCAGAAATTAAAGAAAAGATTTATCAGCCTTACAAAATCAAAGTCGGCGGTAAAGTTTTGAAAGTTATCGAAGACGAAGGGCAGAAATTTTATAGCGTGTATGATCTAGTGTCTAAATTTGCGTCAACATCGCACGCAATCACACCCAGCACACTAGTAGAAGATGTGGATATGCTGGCAAAAGATGAGGTGTTGGTTTTTAAAACATCAAACTACAACACAGCAAAATACATCACACGCGAAGGAATCAAGAAAACACACAACTTGATGAAGTACAGAAATTACAACGATTTGATGAATGAATTTAAGTAGATACTTCGGAAAAACAGTATTCCCAGAAGTAAAAAATGGAGGTTGAAAAAATGACAGATTACAAAATTGGAATTATCAGAAGTGAATATTCTTGTTACGACTTAGGCGAAGAGATTGAGGCAATCCTTAAAGTGCCAAAAAACTTCGTTTTACCAAACTTCAAAAGCTACTTTGACATCGACAGAATCAGGTATATGCCTTTTAAAATGTACCGAGAAATAGATGACTTAGACCAGTATTGCGGTAAACGTGATTTAAAACGTGTCGGCACATTTACCACAATTCTTGAGTATGTTGACGTACTCAAGAAACATTACGGCATTGAAGAGCTAGAACCTGATGATTTACTAGATCACTTAGAACTGGATATGGAGGAGCGAAAATAATATGGATTTAACAACAGTAGTATGCTTGGTTTTATTTATTTTTTGGCTAGTCATGGAAGTAGCGAACTTTTTCTTAAACAAAAAATCAAACAAGCTAAAGCAAGAATTAAAAGAACTTGAAGAAGACAACATCAGCAAGAGAGAAAGAATAATTGAAATTAGAGAAAAACAACTAGATGAAGTTTTGAAATGGATTAAAACACATAAAGGGGTAAAAAATGATTAATTTTATAATTTTTATAGTTTTAGCGGTCGTGAGTATCGTGTTGTTTTGTTTGGGGGTTGTGATAATTTTTTCAGCTATCCAATCGACTTATAGAGCTTTGACAGGGAAAAAGAACACATCAGACAACAAGAGAATAAGCGACTTAGAAAGACGTGTGGCAAATCTCGAAAGAGCTAGAACCAAACAAATTGAGAAAGAGCTAGAAAAAGATGAAGATTATCAAAGAGCAAAAGAAGAAGTGGCAGGAAAAGACGTTGGGAAATGGAGGGTAATAGATGATTAAGCTTGATAAAGAGATTTTAAAAAGGACTGAGCAAGAGTTAAAGCAAAGAACGACATACAAAGATTTAACGGTTCATGGCTACAAAATTAAAGACTTGCCAGTCGTAAAAGATGATTATTCTCCTGCGTATCTAGTCAGTGGTGAAGTTTATAAACAAATTGAAAGGGAAATCAGAAAACAGCAAGAAAAAGAAGCAATTAATGTTTTCTCTAAGTGGATGGCAAAAGTAGCACACAAAAATACTAGCGATTATCTAAACGTTGTAATTTTGAACCACGGAATTTTATACGCAACAGATACGCTTTTGGTATCAAATAAAAAGCAAACCAAAAAGAAGATTAAGCGATTTTTGGAAAACCCAAAAACAATCAACGGCGACAAATTCAGCACAGAGACACTTTTGAAATCTTTTGTAATGCAATTTGATGATAAGTGCTACTACTTTGATGTTGAGACAAAAAGGATTGTAAGCATAACCGACTATGATAACCTGCCACAACTAAAAGAGGTTAGGTTATGAAGATTTTAAAAGAACAACGAGAACAAGTTGAACACTTTATCTTCGAAAAGTGGGTAAGTGGCGATGATATGAGTTTTTTAGATAAGGAGGACACTCATGATAAAAGAAGTAGAATTGGTGGCTGGAACTGACTTAACAGCGACTAAGGCGAAAACAAAGAAATTTTTAGGCAACTATGATGCTTTTAGACTGCTGGTATCGTCAAGCTTTCAACCAAAAGTCACACAAACATATAGTGTTGAACTAACTGATTTTAGCGGTGGAGAAAAAGGCAATCCTTTGGATAGTTTCATCATCAAACAAGAAGCAGCTAAAGAAAAACTAGATAAAATGTTCAGAGTTCTAAATTCACTCGAAAGCGATCATAGAGTTTTATTAGTTTCAAAGTACATTGACAAAAAGTACCGCTATGACTTTGAAATTATGAACTTTATGGGTGTGTCTGAATCAAGGTACTACGAGATTTTGGGCGATGCTTTAATCGCTTTCGCTTTTGGCTATGGCAAAGATTTAGTAGTTGAAGTTGAAGAGTAAAAAGCGGAGTTTTTGCGGAGTTCACACAAAGTTAGACATGTTATTATATGTATAGTCAGTTAAGTAAGTTACTTAGCTGGCTTGTCAAATAATAATCCATTTTTGATGGTTTTGGCGTTATCTACGTGACGACAAATAGCTTTTTCTAACTTCGCATTTACGTTTGAACTGATGTTGACATTGAATACACCTCCTTTTGATGTTTTAAAAAGTTGCGATTCTACTCGCACAAGTTTCATCTCAGTTGATGAACTGATACTGGTGTCTTGAAAGGGTTCGATTCCCTTTATCAGTTTTGCCCTGTGCAAAGTGGGGCGATTATCAGGCATCCACCCTGATAAAAACTTTGATATACAAAATACCTGCCGTGATACCACTCATCAATTTAAACAGTCGGTTTGTCAAAGTGGTTAGCGGGTAAGTGGATTAGTAGTTTATCGGTAAAACGTTCAGCTCATAACTGAAAAGATGTAGGTTCGATTCCTGCCTAATCCATAGCCACCCGTGAGTTTGTGGTGGCAAATAAAACATAAAGACGAATTCTACTTGAGTCTTTTTGTAAGGAACTTTAAACTTAGACTTGCCGTAATGAAGGACCGAGTAATTTGATACCTCATAAATATTAATTACTGGAATCTTTTGAAAATTAGATACTTTCTAGCGAGTCAATAAATCATCTGCTACTTTACCTGGTAGCTAGCCATGAGGTTACCTAGCCCTTTTATCGAGTTGCAAAGCTCGGCATGGCTTTAACACGACACTTTAAATAGTGTCTTTTTTTATACACTAAATTAAGGAGGTGAGGAGATGGCATGACAGGCAAACTTACTCCGAAGCAAAAACAATTTGCCGATGAATATATTAAAAGTGGGAACATAACACATTCTTATATCAAAGCTGGTTATGAAGTTAAAAACGAAAAAACAGCAAACGCAGCAGGTCGAAGATTGTTGGGAAATGTTGGGGTAAAATCCTACATTGACGGTGTTTTAGGCGATATTAGTAAACGCACGATCATGGACGCAAGTGAAGCGCTTGAAATCTTGACACGGATAGGGCGAGGAGAAGAAAAAGAAACTGTTTACATCTCTTCACCCTTAGGTGTAGAAGAAAAACAAAAAGAAGCCGATATCAAGACTAGAATTTCAGCGATTAAAGAGATTTTAAAAAGATATCCTGAAACTGATAGTATAAAAGAATCACAAGCCGAAAAGCTACGCTATGAGATTGAACTTCTTAAGCGCAAGTTAGAGCACTTAGACGATTCGACAGTTAGTGATGAAATTACTTTCATTGATGATGTACCTGAAGGTGATAGCGATGAGTAAAAGAATCAGAATTACTAATCTACTTGGTAAAGGCTATAACCGTTTCTATCACTCAAAAGACTTTTATAGAGTGGTTAAGGGTGGTAGAGGTAGTAAGAAATCAAAGAACACAGCTTCTGACTTTGTGCTTAAACTGATGAAATATCCATGGGCTAATTTACTTGTTGTTAGAAGATTTTCCAACACCAACAAGCAAAGCACTTATACAGACTTCAAATGGGCGATTAATCGCTTAGGTTTGTCTAAGTTGTTCAAATTTAACGAATCCACACCTGAAATTACTATCAAAAAAACAGGTCAAAAGATACTTTTCAGAGGTCTTGATGACGAGTTAAAAATTACATCAATTTCTGTTGATAGTGGTGTTTTGTGCTGGGCTTGGTTTGAGGAAGCTTACCAAATCGAGAGCCGAGACAAGTTTGATACCGTTGTAGAGTCAATCCGTGGAAGTTTGGACGATGTACCCGAGTTTTACAAGCAAATCACAGTTACCTTTAACCCTTGGAATGAAAGGCACTGGCTTAAAGAAACCTTTTTCGATGAAGACGCTATCTATAAAGACCAAACTTTTGCCATAACTACGACATTCAGATGTAACGAATGGTTGGATAAACAAGATAAGGAACGTTACGAATCCTTGCTTACAACTAACCCAAAACGTGGTCGAGTGGTTGCGAATGGCGAGTGGGGAGTTGCTGAGGGCTTGGTATTTGAAAATGTGACAACACGAGATTTTGATATCAGAAAGACAATCCAAGAAGTCGGACAAACAGTTTTTGGACTCGATTTCGGGTTTACTCATGATCCAACAGCTTTGATATCTGCAATCTTGGACGAGAAGAACAAAAAGTTATATATCTTTGATGAAGTTTACAAGACTGGTCTTTTAAACTCTGATATCTACAAAGAAGCACTAAAAAGAGATTTAGAAGGCGCTAAAATCGTGGCAGATTCAGCAAGTCCGCAGAATATCGCAGAACTTAGACGGCTAGGGTTACGCAGGGTTACAGGTGTTAAGAAAGGCAAAGGGTCAATTATGGCTGGTATCGAATATCTGAAAGAATTTGAAATAATCGTACACCCACGTTGTGAGAATATTCTCGAAGAATTTAACACCTACGCCTTCAAACAGGACAAAACAAGTGGCAAATACCTCAACGAACCCGAAGACGCTAATAACCACGCAATAGACGCACTTAGATATGCGGTAAACGAATTTATCGGTGGTCGTCCTCAAGTTAAGACAATTAGCAATTTAGGAATTTAGAAAGGAGAACCATGAAAGAACAACAAAATACGGTATTTAACTACTCCGTACTTAGTAACGGGGTTTTTGTTTACCCAAAATCACGTTTTAAAGACGTTGGGATAGGTCTTGATGAACTGCAAGACATGGTTACGTTCCACAAGCAGAATCAAAAGCACGACTTTAAAAAGCAGTTTCAAAACTATATCGGCAATCATGAAATCTTTGAGTTAGAACGCAACACATCAACAGATATTGATAACAGAATCGCTGTAAATCTGCCCAAGTATGTAGTAGACACGTTTAACGGGTATTTTATTGGTGTACCTCCGTCTTTTTCGGCTAAAGAGGATAAAACCAATCAATCACTTCAAAACTGGCTGAACGGTAACAATTTTAGCGACTTGTTGAACGAAATATCAAAGCAAGTAGACATTTACGGTAGAAGCTACTTATTGGCTTATATCGGTGATGAGGATAAGCAAGCTAAAGTAACTTATTTAAGCCCTCAGCATAGCTTTATGATTTATAGCAACGATACGGAACAGTTGCCACTTGGTTTTGTGACTTATCTAAAGAACGGACCAGAAGAGTACGAGGCAACATTATATACAAGTGATCAAGTGCTTAATTTTACTTCTGATAGTTCAAGTTTTACAGATATATCAAGTCATAATTTCGGTGGTGTGCCAGTGGTAGAGTTCTACGAAAATACGGAGCGAACAGGAATTATCAGCACAATTCTAGACTTGAGTAATGAACTAGATAAAGCAGTCAGCCAAAAAGCTAACCAAAACGAATATTTTGACAATGCTTACTTGACTTTATCAGGAGTTGTTGACGAAGAAGATATCTTAAAACTAAAAGATAACCGGGCCATCATCTTGCCCGAGGGTGTTACTGCTGGATTTTTAACTAAGCCCGACAACGACAGCATGCAAGAAAACCATATCAATCGAATTACTAACTTGATTTATCAGACGGCACAAGTAGCAAATCTTGAAGATAGCGCCTTTAGTGGTAACAGTTCAGGCGTGGCTTTACAGTACAAACTTCTACCAATGCAGAATAAGGCGATGAATAAAGAACGTAAGTTCTCACAGCAATTACGCCATTTGTTCAAGTTGTTGTTTACCCAATCAAGTGTAGTGGGTACAGCTTCAGAAACAGCTTATATAGATGTAAGTATGACGTTCAAACGTAACTTACCTACAAACTATAACGATGAAGCAGAAACAGCTCAAAAACTGGCTGGTATTGTGTCAAAAGATACGCAGTTATCTACTTTAACCTTTGTCAAAGACCCTCAAGCAGAGATTGAAAAGATGAAACAAGAGCAAAAAGAACAAGTCCAACAATCAATTGATATGTCACGTTTAGGAGCTGATGACGTTGAATAATTTTGATTACTGGAAAAAACGCAGACAAGACGAAGAAACCTACATCAAGCAGAAAATGAGTGATGATGAACAAGTCTACAAAGTCATACAAGCACATATGAATCAGGCAGTTAGAAATATCAATGATGATGTAGCTAAGTTGTACGACAGGCTAGGCGGTGGCGATGCTATCACTTACTCTGACATGTTAAAAAACGTCAACCAAAAAGACATCAGAGCTTTTGAGTATGACATAAAAGATATCATCAACAAGGCTAGGAATATGGAAAGTTTATATAATCGCAAGCTAACTTATTCAGACTTCACAGATGAAATCAACAGCCGTATGAAAGTGTATAACGCTACTATGAGAATTAACCGCTTAGAACATCTAAAAGCTCAAATGGGGCTTCATATGGCTAAGCTCGGGATTAACTTAGATAGCGATTTATCAGCTAACTTATCTGATGAGTACATTGAGGAATTGAAGCGTCAATCAGGAATTTTAGGTATCACAAATAAAGTCCCAACCGATTTTAGTAGCGTTTTCAAAATCGTGCATGCTTCTAGTGGTGCTGGAGATTTTAGCAGTCGAATTTGGAGCAATTTAGATAATCTAAAAAGTCAACTGGATATCACTTTAAACAACGCAGTTATTAAAGGTTTGAATCCTAGAGCTTTCAGCAAAGAGTTCAATAAACAAGTAGCAGATACAATCAAGAAACGCAGTTATGTGATGAACAGGCTAGCAGTCACAGAGCTTTCAAAAGTCAGAATTGAAGCACAAAAACAATCAGTGGTTAAAAACGGTTACAAGAAATTAGGCTGGGTCGCAGAACCAAGGTCTAGTACCTGTTCAATTTGCCGTAGTCGTGATGGCAAGATTTACGATATTGACGACTTGCCACAAGCACCAGCACACCCTTTTTGTAAGTGTTCAACATTTGCATATTACAGACGTTCAGAAGATTAATCTGAGCGTTTTTATTTTGACCAAAAGTGAAGTCTTTAAACTCAAACTAATCTTATAAAGAGGAGTAAACACATGGAAGAAACACAACAAAACATTGAATCTGTTGAAGAAGAAGCAACTGATCAAGTTGAATCTGAAGAAACAGAGCAACAAGAAGAATCTAAAGAGCAAGAGCAATCCTATTCACAAGAAGACGTTGATAACATCGTCAAAAAGGCGCTTTCAAACTTTCAAGAAGAGCAAAAAGCAAAAATTGAAGAAGAAAAGAAAGTGGCTAAGATGTCGGCTGATGAAAAGTACAAATATCAACTTGAAAAAGCTAAAGAAGACGCTGACAACGCAAGAAAAGAGCTAAAACAGCGTGATAACCGTGATTTAGTTCGTACTTTAGCAGAAAAACAAGGAGTTAGCGTTACACAAGATGATGTTAAGTTCTTGGCAACAGCAGACGAAGAAGAAACGCAGCAAAAAGCAAGCTACTTCATCGAACGCATTAAACAAGCGTATTCAGACGGCAAGGATTCAACTATCAAGAGTTCAGCGCCAAAATTAACTGCTGAAAAGAACAGCAAAACGATGACAAAAGAAGACATTTTGGCTATCGAAGACCCCGAAGAGCGTAATCGTTTGATGACAGAAAACTATAACCTATTTATTTAAGGAGAATTAAAACATGGCAGAACAAAAATTGACTACAACACAGCAATTACAGTTAAAATCAGTTGATTTTACTAACCAATTTAACCAAAACCTTTCCACTTTGCTGAAAGTGTTAGGTATCACACGCAAAACTAACTTACCCGTTGGTAACGCAATTAAAATCTACAAGACTTCAGTAGACAAGACTGACGGAAAAGTCGGCGAAGGGGAAATTATTCCGCTTTCACAAGTCAAAAAAGAAGTAGACGACACAAAAACACTTGAATACTCAAAATACCGTAAATCTGTTTCTATCGAGGGTATTCAAGGCGCTGGATTCCAACAAGCAGTTACTGAAACAGACTTAGCCTTACTTCGTGAAGTTCAACGTGATATCAAAAACGACTTAATAGACCAAGTGAAAGCTGGTTCAGGTCAAGCGCAAGGCGACAACTTCCAAAAAACAGTAGCCAACGCTTTAGCTAAGCTATCAATCGCTTTTGATGACACAAACGCTACCGATTCAGTTCTTTTTGTGAACCCAATTGACTTCTACGGTTACTTAGGTGACACACCTATTCAAATGCAATCAGCTTTTGGTTTGAACTATATCCAAAACTACTTAGGTTTTACAGCTATCATCATGAATCCAGCAGTTGAAGAAGGTAAAATCTACGCCACACCAGGGCAAAACTTGAATATGTACTACGCAAATGCTTCATCAGCAGGTTTTGAAGCTTATACTGATGAAACAGGCTACATCTCAATCATGCGTAACCAAGCAAATGACCGCCTAACTTTAGATACAACAATGTACACAGCGTTGAAGATTTTCCCTGAAAGATTAGACGGTGTAATTGCTGGAACTATCGGTAAAAAAGCAGCTAACACAAAATAAAAAAGGAGGTATTAGATCATGTTAGATGACCTAAAAACTCTTTTGATGATAAATGATGATAAAAAAGATAAAGTTCTATCTTTAATCATCAAAAACACATCTCAAAGTCTTAAAACCAAGATTGGTACAGATGTACCTGAAGACCTTGAATATATTGTGACTGGTGTTGCTGTTAAGCGATACAACAGGTTAAAAAACGAAGGTATGAACAGTTATTCACAAGAAGGCGAATCCATCACTTTTGAAGCTAATGATTTTGATGAATTTCAAACCGATATAGACAAGTGGGTAGCTAAAAATAATGAAGCCGAAACACAAGTGGGTAAGCGTATCAAATTCTTAAATCCTTATAGGAGGGTTTAATTATGAGATATGACAGCTTAATTCATTGTTACGGCGATATCAAACGTGTTTTTGACAAAACTAAGCGTGATTTTGTGAATCAAGAGCAATATTTGGGCGGATTCTTCGCAAATGTGACAGATACTGGCACAGACAGAACTAACCAACTTTTTGGGGATTTAAACATACAATCCAAAACAGTCAGAACAGTTGAAGAATTGCCAGCCTGTACGTTTTTGCAACTTGATGATACTGACACACGTTATAAGATTTTAAAAGCTATACACACGCTTAAAAGTCACACTTATGTAGTGTCGGAGGTCAAGCATGGCTGATAAAATCTTAAAAGTTGATTTTGAGGGATTGCCTGAATTTACAGAAGCGTTGCTTAAAGCTCAAAAAGGTAGTCAAATTAAGAAGATTGTACGTGAAAGAACATCAAAACTTGATGAACAGACCCAACGCAATATGATAAGCCAGTACAAAGGACATTGGGAGCGTGGCAAGTTTGTCAAACCGACTGGCACAACCCGAAGAAGCGTGACAAATGCAATCACGCAAGATGGCTTCACAGGGACAGTCGGAGTTGGTACTCACTACTTCCCATATCTTGAACTTGGTACACGTTTCATGCACGCAAGACCAACGTTGACACCAGCGTTTAACCAACAACAACAGTTATTTATTAGAGATATAAGGGAGTTGATAAAATGACCCCTGAACTAATTTTACAAAACTATTTTTTTGAAGTGCTAACTGAACAAGGGTTTGATGTTTACGACTATCTACCTGATGAATCCGCCAGCTATCCGTTTATTCTTATATCAAATTCCCAAAACATCACAGAGGCTACAAAGACCAGCACAGGCGGTAATGTGGTACTTACTATTGATGTGTGGGGGAGCAAAGAGCAACGGTATAAAGTGGCACAGGTAACTGAGGAAGTAAGCAACTTGTTCAAAGGCAGAAAGCAGATTGAAAGTTATATTTTTGATCGCATGCTTAACCTTGATAATCGTGCTTACACAGTTGATAACTCATCAAATCAAATCTTTTTGCACTCACAACTTCAACTAAATTACAAATTTTACTAAAAGAAAGGAAGATACACATGGCACAAACGATTAGTGGTTACGATGTTGTAGCTTTTATCAAAAAAGCTGACGCACCAAAAGGCACAGTTGCCAAACTCGTACCTTATCAAACATCTGACACCTTTAATTTAAAACGTGATTCAGACACAACGAAAACCAAAACAGGCAACCAAAGCAAAAAAGGAACGTTAGAAACAGAGTTCAGTTTAGAAATGCTGAATAACGATTCTCAACAAGCTAAAGAGTTCAGAGATTCTGTTGTAAACGATGAAATTTTGGATGTTTGGAGAGTTTATAGAAAAGTCAAGAATGACAAAGGGAACTTTAAAGCTTACTACTTCCAAGTAAAAGTTACCGAAGATAACGAGTCTAACCCCGTGGACGATGATTCTACACGTTCACTAAGTTTTAGCGTTATCACAGACCCTCTTGAAGGTTACTTACCTTTACCAGACGAAGCAAAAGAAGCGATGAACTTCGTATTTAAAGGTCTTGATGATACTAAGTTAGACCCTGAAACTGGCGAAACAATAACAAACACAACTACACAAGGAGCAGGCAAATAGCCTGCTTTTTTGTTTTATAGAGGAGAATTTACATGCAATTAAAACTAAAAAACAACACAGTAGACCTTAATTTTGGAATTCGTTTTGTAAAAGAACTTAACAAACTATCCCCCGTTTCAAGTGGCGACATGAGTTTTGGCATGGGGCTAACTAAAGCAATCCCGGCGTTTCAAGCTGGAGACCCTGAAGCGTTTGCCAATATCCTTTACTGCGCAACTTTTGCTAATAGCCCAAGACCGAGCTACGAAGATATAGAAGATTATCTTGATTCAGCAGATGTTAAAGAACTAGACAAATTGTCTGATGAAGTGCTTGAAAATTTACACAAGAGTTCAGTAGTGAGCCGGGCAATCAACAAGATGAGTTAGGCTCATCTGCTAAATCTAGCGATGAAACATATAACGAAATTATACTTACAAGCCTGACTTATCTAGGCTTTTTTTATATCTCTGATATCGAAAAAATGACGCTTAAAGAGTATCAACTAAGGCTACAGGCCTACGAAATGCAAAAGGCTACACAAAGGCAAGATATTGCGTTTCAAAGCTGGATGAACCAGCAAGTCAAAGCGACCAAGGGGAGCGGTAAAAACGTCAAGCCTTATTATAAGAACTTCAAAGAGCTGTATGACCTTGAAAGTGAAATCGAAAGTATAAAAGAACGTTATGATTCATCGTTCAAATCTACGCAAAGTAAAAAACAAAGTGTTGAACAAACGATCAACCAACGCATAGAAGAATTTTACAAGAGAAAGGAGGATGAAAATGGCTAATGAAATGAGTTTTAAAGCTCGGATTAGTGCCATTGACAATTTCAGCGGTACTTTTAACAAAATTAGCGATTCGGTCAAGAAAGCTGGTAAAAGCGTTGAAAATATCAACCCACCAACTGACAAAATGAATAAATTTGGGCAATCTTTTAAAGATATCGCTGGTGGTGTTGTGATAGGTAACGTTGTTACTGGTGCTTTAAGTAAGATTTCAGGTGCTTTAGGTGGCTTGATGGGAGAATTGTCTCAATCATCAGCCACATGGCAAACTTTCAATGGTGTTATGCAGAACTTTGGTAAGTCAGGTGATGAGATAGCAAGCGTTAAGAAAGAATTGCAGAGCTTTGCTACTCAAACAATTTACTCAAGTAGTGACATGGCTTCCACCTACTCACAACTTGCTGCGGTTGGTGTAAAAAACACAACAGCGTTAGTTAAAGGGTTTGGTGGTCTTGCTGGTGCTGCGGAAAATCCAGCTCAAGCGATGAAGTCACTATCTCAACAAGCTACACAAATGGCGTCCAAGCCAAAAGTAGCGTGGGAAGATTTCAAAATTATGCTTGAACAGTCGCCTGCTGGTATGTCGCAAGTTGCTAAAGAGATGGGCATGAGTTTAAGTGACTTAGTTAAAAAGGTTCAAGATGGCTCGGTTCAGACTGAAGACTTTTTTGACAAGATGACAAAAGCAGGAAATTCTGACGCTTTCCAAAAAATGGCAACACAGTATAAAACTGTTGGCGAAGCTGTCGACGGACTGTCAGAGACTTTGATGAACAAACTACAACCAGCATATGACTATTTATCTAAGTTTGCTATCAAAGGTATTTCTGCGGTTTCTGACGCTATTGATTCGATTAGTTTTGACGGTATCAAGAACTTCTATAATTTCATCGTTAAGTACGGCGATATCTTCAAACCTTTAGCCGTTGGTCTAGCTTCAGCGGGTGCGGTTTTTGTGACCGTTACAACCGCAATTGTTGCTTATAACAAAGCCACGGCAATCGCCAAAACGGTTTCAGAGTTATTTGGCAGGTCTCTTTTTGCCAACCCTCTAGGTTTACTCGTTTTGGTTATAACAGCAGTTGTGACTGCTTTGGGGTACTTCTTTTTGAAGACCGAAAGCGGTCGCAATGTTTTAGAAAAATTGCACTTGGCAGGTCTTAAAGTAAGTAACTTCTTTGGTGCTACTTTTGGCAAGGTTATGACTGAAATTAGTTATAAGATGACTGACTTAAGTGATCATTGGGATATGTTCAGATATAAATTAGAAGATTTAGGTGTTTTCAAAAAAATCAGTAACGTACTACTCAAATTTCAGTACATTATGACTGATTTAAGTGATTACTGGGACGCTTTTAGATATAAGTTAGAAGATTTAGGCGTTGTTGAAAAAGCCACAAATCTCTTCAGTACTTTAGGTGGCAAATTTGGGGCTTTGGGTGCCGTAGTTAGCGTAGCCATTAGTCTTATCACGAAACTGGGGTTATCTTTTGTCGGAATCACTGGGCCAGTCGGTATCGCTATATCGCTTTTGGTTTCATTTTTAAGCTCATGGGCTAAGACTGGAGATTTAAACGCTGATGGAATCACAGAAGTCTTTGACAACCTAACCAACACAATTACAAGTGTAGCTGATTTCATCAGTGGTAACTTACCTAAATTCATTGAAATCGGTACAAGTCTAATCACAAAACTTATTGATGGTATGGCTAAGGCGTTACCTCAAATAATCACAACGGCTACACAAGTTATAACAACTGTTTTGACAAGTTTAGCTAAAGCACTACCTGAGTTAATCACGTTAGGTATAGATTTAATCACAAAACTTATTGATGGCTTCACGAAAGCGTTACCTTACATTGTTGGTGCTGTTCCTGCTATTTTACTAACAATCATCAACGCAATCACTAAAAACCTACCTCAAATCGCTAAGGCTGGAATTCAAATTATCCAAACGCTTATAAATTCCATTGTTAAAGTTATACCAACACTTGCTACGTCGGCGGTACAAATCATCACAACACTAGTACAGACGATTGTTGACAATCTACCTACGATTATCAATTCAGCAATCCAAATCATCATGACTTTAGCACAAGCTATCATTGATAATTTACCAACGATCATTGATTCAGCTATCCAAATAATTATGGCTATTTTCAATGGATTAATCGAAATGTTGCCAACGATTATTGATGGTGCTATCCAAATCATCATGGCGCTTGTGCAAGGCTTGATTGATAACTTACCTAAAATTATTGATTCAGCAATTCAAATCATCACAACACTTTTCCAAGCAATCATTGACAATTTACCTAAAATCATTGAAGCGGGACTTAACTTAATTATTGCTGTTGTAAGTGGATTAATTGATAACTTACCTAAAATTATTGAGTCTGCTTTGAAGTTAGTTGTAACGCTTGCGAAAGCTATCATTGATAACTTACCTAAGATTCTAGAGGCTGGCGGGAGGATCTTGCTAACGCTTGTCGAAGGTATCTTCAAATTAATCGGGAAGTTGTGGGACTTAGGTGTCGGCTTAATCCAAAAATTAATAGATGGTATCGGAAGTAAAATTAATGACGTGACTAACAAAGCTGGCGAAATCGGTAACTCGATTTGGGAAAAAATCAAAAGCATAGACTTGCTACAAGTCGGTAAAGATGTAATTCAAGGGCTAATCAACGGTATTGGCTCAATGGTCGGAGCTGTTGGGAAAGCCATTGGAGATGTTGCAGGAAATATCACAGGTGGGATTAAGGGTGCTTTGGGTATCCACTCACCTAGTCGTGTCATGCGTCAAATCGGTGTATTTACTGGTCAAGGCTTACAGATTGGGATTGACTCAATGGGTTCTAAAATCTCAAAATCTGCTGATAAAATGGCGCGATTAGCAACACCAAACATCAGCCCTATTGATGTGGGTGGTGCTTTCTCGAATGCTACTGGTAACTTTACAAGTAGCTTGTCGGCTGATGTTCAAGGTCAACTGCAAGTGAGTCAACAGCCTGCAGAGATTAACCTAAGCCTAGGTAATCGTGATTTTAACGCTTTTGTGGGTGATATCAGTAGAAACCAAGACCAATCAACGCAATTACGCAATTCATATGGATTTTAAGGAGGGATAAAATGACATATAAATTTATCAATCTTGATGAAAAACAAGAACAAAGGCGAAGGATACCGCCTGAAGCCTTGTATTTTGGTGATGATTCAACAATCGAGGAGCAAATAGATGGTTATCAGACTTTAAATACTTCAGGTCGTGAATTAGTCGGCTACTCAGTCAATTCTCAATCCGTCAATTCTGATGGTGAAGCCTTTACGAGTGCTTACTATCCTAAGCGTGATATCACTATCAGATATCAACTGGAAGCTAAAAGTGATGTTGAATTTAGACAAAAATTTGATTATCTCAACTATCTTTTGTCACAAAAAGAGTTTGAATTTTATTTTTATGACGACCCTTTTTATAGCTTTATCGGTACAGTTACGGCAGTTGAAAGTTTTCCAGAAGGGACGAACTCGGGTGTAAGTAGTTTTACCATAACTTGTTCTAACCCTTTCAAAAGAAGACGACAGCCAACTACAAAAACTAAAATACAAAAACTTGAAGTAACCGAAAATATCTACTTCGGGACTGTACCTGATTTAATCAAGCTAGAACTAAAACACGACACTAATTTGATTGACTTGTTCAACGATGAACTCAAAATCAGATTAGTTCACGACTTCAAAGCTGGCGATGTTGTAGAAATTAGACCGCTCGATTCAGAACCGCTTAAAATCAATGGAGCTACTAACTTCATGGCTTTAGATGTTACTTCTGATTTAGAAAATTTTGAAGTCAAAAAAAGTGATGTAATCAAAGTGTCAGAACGTGATTGTGTTGTCACTCTTGAGTTAAGAGGTAAATTGCTATGAGATTTGTTTTACTAGATCAAAAGCAAAATATTTACTCATATCTTACTGAATGTTTATCAGCAACAGAAACGCAAGAAATCAACACCGCTATGCAACTTTATGCGGAGTTCAAACTTGATAAAAGCACACTTCAAAAGTTAAATAAGTGCTTTTACATCGGCGTTCCCGCTAGATATGACGAAGATAACAAGTTCCATCTTTACCGTGTATCAAGTTCTAAAACTGCTGAAACAATCATCATAGAGGGTGTTGAAGAGGCTTTTGACGACTTAAAAGGCAGAAAGATAGTGAAAGATAGGCGTTTTTATAACCAACCCATCCAAAAGCCTTTAGAAGCCATTTTTGAAGATACTAACTGGACACTAGACAATAAATCCACAAGCGTGGGTTCTACCAACTTTTACTATGACAGCCAGTTAGACTGCTTCAGTAAGCTAAAAGACGCATACAGCTTTGAAATACGCTTCTTATACGAGTTTAAAGGCTCGCAAATTACAAAGCGGATAGCTGAAGTCAGAAATCGCATAGGAAAAGATACAACAAAAAGATTCGTCTACGGTCGTGATACAGCTTCCATTGGTAAAGAACAGAATTTGTCAGATTACTACACCGCGATAGTCGGGTGTGGTAATGGTGAAGCCACGGATAGTGGCGGATATGGTCGTAAAATTACTTTTGAAGATATCGCTTGGTCAAAATCAAAAGGTGACCCCTTAGACAAACCTTTGGGACAAGCTTTTCTTGAGTTTCCCGAAGCTACAAAAGTTTGGGGGTATGCAGACGGTACACCAAGAATTAAAGCGGTAGATTTTGATACAGACGATAAAAACGAGTTGCTTAATTTGTCTTATCAATCACTTATTGAAAATTGTGTACCTAAAAATAATCTTTCTGCCACGATCAATTTTGATGGCAGTTTAATGCTAGGTGATACAGTCACAATCGTACGACATGAACCTAAAATTGTTTTTAAATCACGAATTATCAAAATCACACGTAATCTTTTAGCCCCTGAATTGACATCAGTTGAGATTGGGGAGAAAACTTTTTCAACACAGGCGGAAAGAGAACAACAGACCAGTAAAGACATTCAAAAAACGTCTACAAAAGTTGATAAAACTAGCCAAGAAGTTAAAGATACCAAGTCTGATTTGCTGCTCAAAATCAACGAAGAAAAACTGGATATCGAAGCTAAACAAAAAGAATTGAACGACAAAATAGGTCGCTATCGTCAAGATGTGCAGGACTACCTAGATGGTGTCGGTGGTGATTTAGTTTATGGAAAGCAAGCGCTTGAAACTAAAAACGGTGATGGAACAGGGTTAAAACTCGGCGGATTGGGTCTAGGTTTCTATGGCGCAAATGGACAAATTAAGACCGCTGTTGATAATCGCGGTCGCGTCTACGCTGACGAAATCGTCGCAGGTTCGCTTATATCAGCACCTACTATTTCAGGTGGCTATATCCAAGGTGTTCAAATTAGCGGTGGTCAAGTTGACGGTGCAAGTTTCTTACGTTCGGTTAGTCCGTATGGATTAAGTCAAAACGCCGTTGTGAGCTACAACAACGGTTTTTCTGTTTCAGGTGGTGGCGGTTTAGCCATTTCTGGCGGTGGTTCTATCAACCTGAACGGAATTTGGATTCAAAATGTGGGCGGTCAACTGTATGTTGATGGTCATAAAGTCTTAACAGAATAATAGAAAGGGTGATTATATGAGTTTACCAACTTTGACGCTTGATATTAACAAGCAACAGCGGTTTAACCCTATCAAACCAGTATTGGTACAAGGCGATAAAGGGCAACAACTAGAAGTTGTCATCTTGTCAAATAATCAAGATGTAGATTTATCAGGCTGCACATTAAAATTTGAAGCGACAAAAGCGGATAATAAAATTATTGATGATGACAATCAAAGTCACTTCATCAAATCAGAAAACAAAATTACTTACACACTTGTTGACGAGGCTTATCAATCTGCTGGAGTGCTTACTGGCTACTTCCGTTTAATTGATTCAAAAGGCAATAAGGACAGCACACCAAGTTTTGAAATTGAGGTGTTAGCGCAAGCTGGAAGTGACCTGCGAAGCGATAACTATGTAAGTCTTGCCCAACAAATCAACGATGCAATGCTAAGTTATCAGTCAGCTCTGAAAGAACTATCAGATAAAGCACCAGCAGACTGGCAGAAGCAACAAGAAGATTTTGAAAGACGTTTTAAAGAGTTTAGAAATCAACTTGATCAAAACGCTGCTAATCTACTTACTTCAACTGATGATAAATTTAAAGCAAAACAGCGTGAAATCGCCGACTGGTTCAATCGAGCCCAAAACGATTTACAAAGCCGTAAAACTGAGTGGGACACTTTCAAAAGACAATCACAAAGCGACAAAACAGCTCAAGAAAAGCAATTCAGAAGTGAATTTGACGACTTGAAAGCAGATTACGAAACCAAGAAGTCTAATCTACTTAGTGACTACAAAAAAGAGTTTGACGCACAGAAAAAACAACTTTCTGATGATTTAGCCACCTTCAAATTACAGCTAAAATCACAGCTAGATAGTACACAATCAACAATTAATCAGCTTAAAAACGCTGATGTGCCAGCAATCTCTAAAAAGCTGGATGATATTCGTGCTGACATCGAAAAAATCGACTTAGATAGTGTTAAGAAGAAGGCTGATGATGCTTATAGCATGGCACAAAGTGCTAGGGATTCAGTAGCAGATAAGGCTGATAAATCAGATGTGACAAGCCTTGAATCACGCATGGATGAAAAGAAAATGAATTGGCGTGATAGCTACTTTAAGTATCAGGTCGAAGATAGAGACACCGCTACTTTAACTGCTGCTAAAAGCTATACAGATAATAAAGTAGCCAGCTCCAAGCCTGACTTATCGGGTTACTACGATAAAACACAAGTAGACCAAAAAGACCTCGCCACCCAAAACCAAGCTGTAGAACTTGTTAAGTCTCAACTTGTCGGCGATAAAGCTAATTTAACCACTGATGATAAATCAAGCGTTGTAAGTGCGATTAATTGGCTTTATCAAAAAATCAACGGAGCTTTTGACCTCTCAAGTCCAGTAATTCCGTATGTTAATGATTCCGCAAATTATACAAATCAAAACATGATTTACTTAAATAATTCGCAAAGTTACAACTTTGATAGTTCGCACACGATCACGTATGACAGTAATTTTGCAGATAGCAAATTATCAAACATCGGCGACGGCTTGAAATTGTGGATTAAATTACGCAAGAAGCCATACATTAATGGTGTTCAGCAAGCAGATAACAATGATTATCCAATCAGTTATAGTTCATCTGACTATGTAAGTGGTCAATGCTCAACGTCTGTTCAGTCGCCGATTATCATCAATAAGAGTGATATTGCGGTATCAAGTCCTAGCGAAAGTAAGACCATTGTTGTAGAGCTGTCTGGAGTAGGCGAAATGAAAACAGGTAGCAAATTGTCGCCAAAACTCAAAATTACAAACAACGGAAACGCCAATAATTTAGTTGTTGAAAGTATTCAAGGCTATAATTTTGACAATCCTAACAGCCCACAAGTAACAGGCGGTTACTATGACCTTGATGTTGACCGTGTGGCAGAGTTTGAACTGATTAGAACACCTGTAAGAAGTTTAGTGAGTGGAACAAAATTGTATGATTTCAATAACAATTATTTAAACACCTCAACTAGAAATCTATACTTTAGGGAAACTACATTTAAATTTAACGCAGGATTTCAAAATGTTGGTGATGGTATCATCATCTCTGTATCAGACCTTATGGCAGGAGGATATATTGGATATGGTGTCATAAGCGGCGTTTTTGACTCTTCAGAAAATAACATTTCTTTTTATCAAGAGGGGAACAGCGAAAAAATAAAAATACCAAAATCAGAACTGATAACAAACAATGTTTTAAAAATAAAAACAAACGGAAAAGGAATAACTTATAATAATTTTTATCTTTTTGAAGAAGGGAAAAAATATATAACTTTCAAAATAATCGAAAACGGAATGATTGCGTCAGCCGATACCAGTTCTATGAGAGAAGCAAGTCTTTTTATAAAAAGCATAACAACCTACAAAAACAACGTACTTTTTGACGGCGGTTACAAAATCGGCAAATCAACAAATGATGTGGCAATCAGTAAAAAATTTGCTGAATTAAAAGGCGGTTTAATTATTAAGATAAACAAATTAAAACTTGAAACTAAAGAATATGATAGCCTTGATTTATTAAAAAGAGCCTTAAAATCAAGTGATGATGTATCGGTATCTTATGAAGAAAACCCCAATTCCGCAATTTTGACGATACCAAAAGATAAAATTGTTGTCGGCAAAACTGTGCAAACAGCCAATGTTGGAGAAACTGTCCGAGACACCTCTAACAACTGGCTATATTCTAGTGGTGGTGTAAATCAAAGGTTGAATATCAATTTCAAAAATGACAATACACTAAATTTTTCGGCTGGATTTTACTCAAGTAATGATTCGGCTATTTTTATATCTGAAATTCAAGAATATTAAAGGAGAAAATTATGACAGAACAAATTATGACACGAACATATAAAGACGGCTCGATTCAACTTATCAATAAAGATGTATGGGATTCCTGGACTTTTGGCAATCCTGAACAAAAGGTGGCAAACGGTTTAACTACTGTTGAAGTTCCTCAGGATTTACTTGATAAACCAATTAAATTTAACATTCAAACTATGCAATGGGAAGATGCGAGTGAAGATGAAATTAATCGAGTAAAATCACAGATTAAGCAAGTATCTGATGAGCTAAAAAAAGCACAAGAAGAGCGTGAAAACGCTAAGACTGATAGCGAAGAAGCACAAAGAAAAATTAACTCTATGCAGCAAACGATTGACGAATTGCAAGAAATGGTTTCAGGAATGGCGCAAGGAGGTGCTGAATAATGGCAAAACTAGCAAGCTGGAGAAAAAATATTTTAAAAGTTTCATATAACGACTGGAAGAAAGTTGATTTAGAATCACTTAACGCTATGGTCCAAGACGGTCGCATGGATAGTGAAGATTTTAAATTTATCACCGGTCAAGACTACGTCAATGATCAACCACAAGACAATACAGGAGCTACTGAAAAGTAGCTTTTTTATTTTGGAGGAGAGAATATTTTGAGTGATTTTATTTTAAATTTTTTACAACTAAAACCATACGACTGGGCTTTAACTTTCGCAGTAGCAGCGTTGTTTTTGGAGTTCTTGAGCGGACTTTTAAAAGCTTTAAGAAACCACACGCTAAAAAGTTCTATTGGTTTGCTAGGGTTTGGCAAGCATATGCTAATCTTCTTTGGCTTTGTAGTCGTCTTTTATCTAGTAGTCGCTTTTCCCACACCACCGATGAACATCGGCTTTGGAGAGACTGACCTAGGTGACATCGCAGCTTTTGGATTTTGTATTTTGTACATTTTCTTTTTGCTTGTTTCGATTGTTGAAAATCTTGACGGAGCAGGTATCAAACTTCCCAAGTTCTTAACCAAGTACCTTTATGAAACCAACGATACACTTATGAATGGGAACGTCAAAGACATAGCTAAATTGGGTGCTAAAACGCTCGAAACCGCCAAAAACCCTACTGCCACACTTCATAACTTACTTGATGAAGAAGCAATCGAAAAAAATGGCAATCGTGAAAATAAAGACGATTTAAGTACTTCTGAAACTGAACAGACAGAAGAACCACAAGATACTAAAAAAGACCCGCAGGATACACCTGACGAGGTCAATAAGCCTAATCGTTTAAACTAAGGGAGGAAACTATATGGAAATTATAAAAGATTTTATTCAAGGAACACCACAAACGCCAACACAAAATCGTTTTATCGTGGTGCATGACACAGGTAACGACAAATCCACCATTGATGGTGAAGTGTCATATATGAAGCGTGCAGGACTTCAGAACCAAGCCTATGTAACGCATTTTGTCGATGATAAAAAAGTTGTACAAACTGCTCCAAGTGGCAAAATCTCATGGGGAGCTGGCAACATTAATCAATTCGCCTATGCACAAATTGAGATGGTACACGTTGCACCTGATAAATTTAGTCAACAAGTAGAATTATTAGGTCAACTTTTAAAACAACTCTGCTCTGAAAGTGGAATACCTGGCTACTTCACAAATGGCACAAACAACGGAATCATCACACATAATCAAGCAGCTAAATATTTTGGAGGTTCAGACCATACCGACCCTGATAGCTACGTGATCAGCAGAGGCTGGACGATGGATAAGTTCCGTGGTCGTATCTCTGAAATCATCAACAGTCAATCCTCGCAAGCACCAAAACCTACTCAAGTAAAGCTTGAAGATTTAACTTTGTCTGTACCTTTCAGAGCTAAGGGAGCATGTTGGGTTTCAAATCCTGATGGAGCAATCATTTATAAAGATGCAGAGCTAAAAGAACCAACTTCCCAAGTGGTGCCTTTTGGTTCTGCATGGCAAATTTATGGAGCTGGTGACGGTGGCATTTTTACGATTGGGAACAATTTATACATCTCGCAATCTGACGCAGTAGCCAAATTTAGTCGTGGCATGGGTATGGGCGACTACACAGGTATGACCGCAGTTGTTACTGCAGACGACTGCTACACTCAAACCATTCCTGAAGCAGGACAAGCTGGAGTTAGCCACTTAGAAAAAGGTGGAGCGTATAGAATCAATCGCCAATCACAAGATTTTAAATTTGTTGATTTGGGCAAAGACCAGTGGGTCGACACTTCAAAATTAAATATTGTTTTATAGCAAATAAAAAGCCTTACTCTTGATTGAGTAGGGCTTTTTTGTGTTTAGATATAAAAATAACCCACTTATAAAAAGCGAGTTAAATTATTTAGAACTCCGACGAAAAGTTTTAAGCTATATACTTAACGAGTACAAGAAAGAACAACACTGTTTCGCATAGTTTAGAGGCGTTTGTTGATTACTTATACCTTTATTTTACCACATTTCAATTAAAAAGGTAAGTCACTATCATCGAATCCCAAGTCGCCGAATGGGTTGTCGCTCGGAATCGTTTCTTTTTCTTCTTCTTTCTTGCCAAAACTCTTGATTTTACCGCTGTCGATATCGTCAAGCAGTTGCTGAAACTTATCATCAACTTTAACGTTGGATTTCTTCTTACTCCAATCGGTGGCGATTTCTTTTTTAGGCTTCTTAAATTGTTTCTTCCGTTCCTGGAAGTCGTCTTTGTCTTTTGGTTCGGGTGTGAAAGTAAAAATATACCCCTTGAGTGGTTTACCTTGTTTCTTGATGAACTCTTTTTCCATCTTTAGGTTCTTAAAGAAGGGTGCTAACTGCT
>NZ_JAWMWG010000002.1:0-7351 GCF_037546065.1 Holzapfeliella saturejae | reverse complement strand
AAGAATCAGCCTTCTTAGGTGAAAATCTTGTTTTGGATTACAAAAATGCTTCTCTTGTCTTAAGTGATGATAGTGGTGTACTTGATGGTGCTGTTTCTAGCACAGAGAACGAATAATAAAAAAAGAGCCTAGTTAGGCTCTTTTTTTGTGCTCAAAAACGTATCGGGGAATGCGAGTTTCCTGAAGTAAATATAGAAATCTCTATACATGGTTGTCTATAATAAGTTTCAAAAATCATGATGTAAATTAAAATAAAAGTCATTACAGAATCAAGAACCTAATGATGCTTTTGTTTTAATTTAACTTGTTTTACATATTATTTCCTGTCTGTTTTTTGTAAAAATCTTTGATTTCTTCACCCCAGCTTCTAATTTCTTCTTCAGTTTGAGCTTTTTTTCCTTGGTTTTTAAACATTATTCTAGTATCTATTAAATGGTTAAAAAATTCTAATCGAGTAGCAAACGATTCGGTGTTATCTGATTTAAAATTTATTGGTCTAAGATTGTACACAACACCTTTTTTTACCTGAATTCTAACAGGATAATTCTTTGCGGGACCTTCTAGTTCCCATATTTTTTTTAGAAAAATATCTTTAATTTTAAATCCCTGCTCATTAATTTCATACCCAAATATAAGATAGTCGGCGTCTATTTTTTTAGGGTTATTACTTAACGAATTTATATAAGAATCAAAATTAGCTAAATCAAAAGCAGGACTATTATTATAATTCCAGCTTTTGATTTCCAAGTAAGTTGTGTTTTCCCCATCTAATTGTAATAAGTAGTCCGGAAATTCTTGTGTGTTTTCTAAGACTTCATAGCTAATATTAGTTTTTTGAAACCAGTGTCCTAGCCACTCTTGAATTAGATTTCCCATACTATCTTTTCCATGGATTTCAATTGATATACTTCCAAGGCTAAATTTTATTAGTCCTTTTTCATCTTTTACTTCTTCTTTTAGTCGATTATAAACATCGGTAATATTTAACATAAAAACATCCTTTTTATTTTTATGTTAAATTAATCTTTAAGTGATAACAACTGTTTATATGAAACGTATTTTATAACGGGGACACATACGGTGTTACCTAAAAGATCAAATGCTTCTCTTTTGTTTACATAATTCATATCATAGTTTTCTGGAAAACCGAATAGTCTTAATCCTTCTCTAGTAGTTAATGTCCTTATTCCTATAGGATTTTCAGAAGGGATTCCCAGTCTGCTTACATCAGTTGCAACTAGTGTAGGCGTTGTTTCATACGGTGATAATATTTTACTGTACTCAAATGAAAGTTTTCCTGTAACTATGTTATATCCTTTAGGTTTTTCAATGTCAGGAACACGCTTATTTCCAATTCTTTCTTTTGGATGTTCATACTTAAGATACCCTTTATTTACTAAATCATTAAGCATGGGTTTTAGTTTTGGATGTTGAAAAAAAGACTGTATTTGTTCAAAAGTTAAGGGCATTCCGTCCATCCATGTGATTCCAATTTTTTCAGCCCAGTGCTTTTTTCGTCTTTCTTTTAATAAAATTTCTAATAGGTTTTTTTGATCATAGGAAATTTCTCCCTTTAACTCAATATCCCAACTATGAATGTTGTTAATCCCACCTCGTTTATCTTTTATTGATTTGCCATATAAATCTTTTAATTTAAAGTGAGACAGCAACTGTTTTGTAAATTCTGTTTCACTTACCTCAACATCTTTTTCTAATATATTATTTAAAATACTAGTCTTAGGGTTGTAGTCATCAATGGTAATTTTTTCTTTTTTATTACCGACTATATATATTCTTTTTCTTGATTGGGCTAGAGAAAAATCCGCTCCATTAATTACTTTATAAGATAAGATATAGCCTAAATCAGATAGTATAGATTTTATCACTCTAAACGTCTTTCCTTTATCATGGTTGACTAAACCTTCTACATTTTCTAGGATAAATCCTGTTGGTTTTTTTTCTTTTAATATCCTAGCTATATCGAAGAAAAGAGTTCCTCTAGTGTCTTCAAATCCTAATTGTTTGCCAGCTGAAGAAAAGGCTTGGCAGGGAAAACCTGCTAGTAAGAAATCAAAATTTGGAATATCTTTCTCACATATTTTGGTTATATCTCCTGAAATATTACTTTTGGGGAAATTTTGTTTGTATACTTTTATAGCGCTAGGTTTTATTTCGCTTGAAAAAAGACATTCTCCTTTAATATTTAATTCTTTTAAAGCTTGCTCAAAGCCTAAACGTAGTCCTCCAATTCCGCAAAATAAGTCGATATATTTAATTTTTTTCATAAATGTAATTCTCCTTTGGGAATATTTGATAATTCAGTATACGATAAAATTGAGAGAGGGTCCAGCAAAAATTATAATTCATAACTCTTAAAATCACCTATTAATGCCTTTGCTACGCTGACGATTTAACTCTTTAAATATCTCTGCTTGTTGAAGTTCTTTTTGTTGTTGAGGAGATAATTTCAGAGGTCGTTTTTCTCTAAAGGCTTCTCTTTTTCTTTGATCAGAATTAACACCGTACAGTATCTTTTTACTTGCTGACGGTGTTTTTTTAATACCTAATTCGTTTTTTACATCAGTTGCATTCAAGTTAACTTTTCCATTTTGAGTAAATTTATCTCGAAGTTTAGTACCAAAAGTTACACAAATATCTTTTAGTTTATGTTTGAACTCATAGCCAAAATCTTGAATGGTTTCTCTAACTGCATAAAGAATGGTTTCTAACTTCTGAATACGTGTTTGTTGGTTCTTGGCTAAGTCTTTTAGCTGATCATTTTCTTGTTTTAAAGTTTTATTTTCAGTCGTTAGTTTTTCAGTAGCTGCGTGAAGTTCTTTTTTGAAATGATTTTGATATATCTTTTGAGCTCCATTTTGAATATCAGAATCAAGTTGATGTTTGAGTTCAGCATTTTCAGTAAATACTTGTTCAATATCTTTTGCCATATCGACCGTTTCAACTAATTCAGAAATTTTGGCTAAGGTTTTGTCATAGTTTTGGTTGGTAATAACTTTTCCTGGCAAAATTTCTCTTGCTTTGCTGTTAGTAGAATTACGATTAGAGAATTTTTTATAAAATTCATCAAATAACGTCTTTTTGTAGTCTGATTTAGCTATATCATTTTGTTTATGTTCTATTTGCTGTGATATTTGTTTCAAATCGTTCTTATTTGCCAAAATTTGACGTTCTAAGCCATTTTTATGTTCTGTTAAGTCATTTATCTTATTTCCAAGCGTTAAACTCTTAGACTGCATTTTTTGGCTTTTTTCTTCATAAACCGACAATTCTTGCCTTTTGTCGCTGATTTCTTGCTCCAAATCTGTGTTTTCTTTTTGATAACCAGTTCTCTGGCTTTTTAATTCGTCCAACTGCTTTTGTAGTTTTTGCCTATATTCTTCGGCTTTTTGATCATAATGTTCTTTAAGTGCGTTGTAGTTATCTAGAGCCAATCGCTCTGTTTCTTGAACAAGATTTTTATACTCACGAACATCTTTGATTTTATTTGTATTTTTAACATCACGGTCAATTCCGTGTTCATTTAGCGACATTTCAAGTGTTTTGACCTGTTTATCACGGTAGGTTCTAAAAAGCTCTCGAGAGTCGCCTTTTTTATCGCCTAATTGACCTTTTAAAGCCTTATCAAAACTAGGACGTATTTTGACTCCTGTTTTATACCCTGTCGCCATTGGCACAACATTTAGGTGTAAATGAGGGCTAACTTCGTCATTGTGAATGACAGTGTTATACACGTACAAATTAGGGTTCTCTTTTTGAAAGTTTTCAGCATAGCTTTTAAGTATCTGATTAGCTGTTTGCCAATTCTCACTTTCAATGCCATTTTCAAAGTCAGATTTTTGCCCAACTTGAACGACAAATTCCCGCTGTAATTCATAGCCTTTTGAGTGCTTAATTTTAGAATAATAATCGTCTATTTTTCTATCTGCTCTTTTTTGCTTTTGATTATACTCATCAACTGCTGATTGAAATAACTTTTGATAAACAGATTTAATATCTTCTTGTTTAATAACAATATTTTGATCCGTAAAATCAGGGTTAATATGCTGATGATATTTGTTCTCCCAATCTTCTTTTTTAAAGTCACGATTATTGTGTTTAATTGACGTCATATTTGTGGCTTTTTTAAAACTAATACTCATACCCATAAATAGCACCTCTAACTTGATTGATTTTGATAATAACAAGTATAGCGGTTTTGGTTACCTTTTGGCAAAAGGTAACGTTTTCGAACTTTTGGCACGATGTTCCAAAAATTCAAACGTCCTGCGGAGCTGTTTTCCAATCCAAAATAGGTGCACTTTTTGATTGAAAAAATAGGCTGAAAATTGGCACGTTTTTCACCCTGATAAATCGACTAAAAAATAGTAATTTTTTTGGTCGATTTTTTGCGTCAAAATATTATAAATTTTTGCCACAAAAAAAGACTGAAAACAAACTCATTTTTCAGTCTTTAAAACCCTTTATAAAATAATCAAAAATTGACCCTTTTTTGATTATTTTTTTGTCCTAAAAGTCGCTAAAATTTTTAACAATTCTTCGCTATTTTTTGTCTGCAAATTACCGTCATAATCTTGGTAAATTTCATTAGCTAAATAAACTAATTTTTTATAGTTATCTTTGCTGATTAAAAAGCCCTCTTCAAGACGACTTTTTGCCTTATCAAAATCAGTTGTTTTTAGCTTAACTGATTTCATAAATTGACGCCCAATTTTAGCTTGTTCTTTTTCAAAAAGTTGCTTTTTCTTTTGACGTAATTTCTTTTCTTGTTCTTCAATCTTTTGTAGTTGATCCATAATTTACCCCAATTCTTCTAACATTTTAGATACGTCTTCATCAGATTCTTTACTTTTATTTTTTAATGTATGAGTTGACCAGTCTGTCGATACTTCTTTATGAGACTTTTCAAAGCCTTCTTTCTTTTTGAAATCATCAGAATTTTTAGCTTCAGGTTTAAAAGTAAACGTATAACTTTTTAAAGGTCTGCCTCTTGTCTTTGAGTATTCTTTTTTAACTGTCAGATTGTCAAAATATTTTTCCAATTGTGCCATTGCAGGATTTAAAATTTTAGAATTTATATTATTTTGCTTATAAGATTTAGGAACTGATAATAACTCATTAAATTTTTCAACAGTTAATATAACTTTTCCTGTTGTTCTAAACTGTTTGAACAGTCTGAATAATGTTTTGGCATAAACCGAAGTTAATTGATTAAATTCTTTCAAAGAAAATCTTACCCAGGTACTTAGTTCATTAAGCAAAGGTACTGCTTTCTTATATATCTCAATATCTACATATGGAATAGGTTCTTCGGCATTTATTTTAAACTCAGAAAACATTATAAACTGTTCGTGTACTAGTCCATTTTCTGAAGTTATCCCAAAATTTAAAGCCAGCATTTTTTTGTATAACTTCAGAATATTTTCAATAAATCTCTTACGACTATTGCCATGAAAGTCAGAAAGTTCTTGTAGCTGATTAAAATCAAAACGAACAACTTCTGTGCCTTTATCACGCATTTTTGTAATTATAGAAAAAAAGAGGTTCATTTCAACACTATTTAGATGTCCTAATGGTATCGAATTTAACTCTTTATCGTATTTTGTGATTTCATTTACTGCCATAGATACTCCTCCATAAAAATTAATAATATTACTTTACAATATCGACACCATTTTATCAATACGAGAATCAAATAGACGGTATCGATAAGCCCGCAAAATGGTATCGATAAGCCCGCAAAATGGTATCGATAAGCCCGCAAAATGGTATCGATAAGCCCGCAAAATGGTATCGATAAAGCTCTGTAACCCTTGACAACATTGGTGTACAGGACACCTAAAAGAGTTTTAAAAGAATTATAAAAGAAATATAAAAGAAAAGACTGTTTTAATAAATCAGAATGTTATTTTGAATTAAAGTGTCAAAATAGTATTATGGCTTCATAATTGATATATTGAATATATATAATAATATCAAGGAGACAGCTATGGACTTATCATTAATAATACTTGTTTTGATGTTAGGAGTAATAATTTATCTCTACACAAGTAAACAACGAAATATTAGAGACTACCAAAAATACTACAAAAATACTTTTTTAAAACAAGAAAAATCAAGGGGTAATTATGAAACAGATGTTCAATTAATGATGGACTCTGAAAATCTTAATAAAGCGGGATATCCACAAGATGCTAAAGGTTACAGTATTTTAGTCAAAGAAAAAGAAGGATTACTACACTTTAATTATGCTAATTCACCACAGATAGAATTAATAAACATAGATTATAAGCCTAAATATCAAAGCGTTAATTCAGGAAGTATTACAAAATTAGGAAACAATTATGTAAATAATGGAACAAGCAGAAAACAAGGAGTTGCCAGCTATGGGCTATTAACTTTTAGAAATATTGAAACTGATCAAAAGTTTATTCTAAAATGTTTGCTAAATGAAGATATACATATGAAATTGAAGTCAGATTTTATTAAAATTGATTGAAAACGTATTCAAGGAATGGTTATACCAAGAAGTAGACTTTTATTTAAGCAAAAAAACATTATTAAATCATTACTTATGTTTGTATCATTTGTTTCTTTTGTGTGTTATACTACGTATGTAATTGATTTTGAAACGTGAACTGTAACATTATACATATCTATAATTTTTCCTTTTACTTATCAAATATTCATTGCAACAAAACGCATACTTAATATGCAACAGGAGGAAATTATATATGATTAACGGTACAGTTAAATGGTTTAACGCAGACAAAGGTTTTGGTTTTATTACTCAAGAAAATGGTGAAGATGTGTTTGCTCACTTCTCAGCTATTCAATCAGATGGTTTTAAAACTTTAGACGAAGGACAAGCAGTTACTTTTGAAATTGAACAAAGTGATCGCGGACCTCAAGCAGTTAATATCCAAAAATAGTAACAGAAAAAGAGCCTGTAGGGCTCTTTTTTTTTGTGCTCAAAAATGTATCGGGGAATGGTTATACCAGGAACTAACATAAATAGTTTAAGTAAATAATATTTGAAAAATGTAGATTTAAAGAGTTATAATGATTGTGCAAAACTTATTAAATAAAAGAGCGGTATTATATTATGAAACTAAACATTAAAGATGCAGCTCAAAAATATTTACAAGATAAAATGCCATCAAAAGATAGCTATGTTTTTCTAGCATTAGACGATGGATCAAATAAATTTTCTGAATTAGGTGGTACATGTGCCATCGGAAATAAATTTCAATTTGTATTTAGTACTCAAGAAGATACTGATTACAACGAAGACATTGAAAACAATTTAGACTTGAAATTAACAACTTCAAAA
>NZ_JAWMWG010000001.1:237500-1199619 GCF_037546065.1 Holzapfeliella saturejae | reverse complement strand
GCTAATGGAAGCACGTGAGCACCGCATAGGTGGTCATGTATTTTTTTGGCAAAATATTTCAATAGATATAGTGTGGTGGCGATAGCAAGAAGGCTACACCTGTTCTCATGCCGAACACAGAAGTTAAGCTTCTTAGCGCTGAAAGTAGTTGGTGGGTAACTACCTGCGAGGATAAGACGTTGCCACGCTAGTCCATTTGGAGGATTAGCTCAGCTGGGAGAGCATCTGCCTTACAAGCAGGGGGTCACAGGTTCGATCCCTGTATCCTCCATAATTAAAAGTCATAAATATTTTGTTTATGACTTTTTTTATTGTATTTATTATTATTTTCTGATAACATTAACTTGTTATGCCGGTTTAGCTCAGCTGGTAGAGCATCGGTATCGTAAACCGAGGGTCACAGGTTCAAATCCTGCAACCGGCATTGATAACTATTTTTTATAAATTAACCATTGATTTTTATTTATAGATTCGTTATCATTATGAATGTAGTGCTACGGAGGAGTAGCGAAGTGGCTAAACGCAGCGGACTGTAAATCCGCCCCATTATTGGTTCGGTGGTTCGAATCCACTCTCCTCCATTTACTGGGTTATAGCCAAGCGGTAAGGCAACGGACTTTGACTCCGTCATGCGCTGGTTCGAATCCAGCTAACCCAATATATAAGCGTCCGGATTGATTTCCGGACGCTTTTTCTTTACCTATATTTTGAAGTTAAGTCAATCGGGAGGATTTGGACATGCAAGATCCAATTTATATTCAGATACACAATAAAATTAAGCAAAAGATTGAAACAGGGCAGTGGCAATTAGGTCAACGATTACCATCCGAACGCAAATTATCAGATACTTTTGGGGTTAGTAGAATGACATTACGTCAAGCAATTTCAACGTTAGCTGAAGAGGGAATATTAGAGCGCCGACCAGGTTCTGGGACATACGTTTCAAGCCAAAAAGTACAAGAAAAAATGACAGGAATCACATCGTTTACTGATATGATGAAAAAACAAGGGAAAAAGCCATCTAGTCAAACAATCACTTATCGCTTAACTAAACCCTCGTTAAGTGAAAAAGAAAAACTACAGTTAAGCGTTAACCAGAATGTTTTGCGAATGGAGAGAATACGGTTTGCAGACGGTATTCCAATTAGCTTTGAAGTCGCATCTATTCCCGAAAGTTTAATTGGAGACTTGCATAAATCAGAAATCACAACATCTTTATATCACGCTGTTAAAAACAAAAACAAATTTGAGTTAAATCATGTGGAACAAACAATTGGTGCGACTATCGCTAATGAACAGATTGCTAAAATGCTAGATATCAAAAAAGGTGATCCGTTGGTTTTACTACGTCAGGTTACCAGATTGGATGATTATCGTCCTTTTGAATATGTGCGTTCACAATATGTAGCAGAACGTTTTGAATTTTACTTTGAACGATAAAAAAAGCGAGTGATTTTTGGTATAATGAACGTTAGTACACTCGAATGAGGGATTATTTTGAAAAAAACTTTAGTTAATATATTTTACAACGCCGTTTATCAAGTATTCTTAGTTTTAATACCTATGATAACGGTACCTTATCTATCAAGAACACTTGGACCAACACAAAACGGTGTGTATAGTTCAGTCAACTTTACAATTCAGTTTTTGATGGTATTTTGTGCGATTGCGATGAGTCAAATTGGCACACGAGCGATTGCAAAAATCAGAGCTAAAAATGACCGCAAAAAGTTAACCGAAGCTTTTTGGGGATTGTGGTACGTGCAAGCCTTATCTAGTATTGCAGTTATCATTTTAACTTTATTAGCTGTTACAATTTTCAAGGTAGAATATCAATTTTATTTTTATCTGCAAGTACCATTCTTGATTTCTGCCATGTTTGACATTTCATGGTTTTATCAAGGACTAGAAGAATTTGGAAAAGTTGTTTTACGAAATACAGCGGTAAAATTATCTTCTGTGGTCTTGATATTTGCATTTATTAAATCACAACAAGATTTATGGATTTATATGTTGATTATGTCAGTAACGACAATGTTAGGAAGTTTTGTATTTTGGCTATCGATTAAGCGTTATGTTGATCGTCCGGTTAAACGTTTTTACCAGTTGAGAAGTGTAATTGTCGCAGTGATAACATTGATTATTCCACAAGCGGCAACACAAATTTATAACTCTTTGGATAAGCCTATACTAAACTTCTTAAATGGGTCAGCTACACAAGTTGGTTATTATGATTACTCTCAGCGAATCTCAACCATTTTATTAGGGGTTATCACATCTATCACGGTAGTGATGATGCCAAAAATGGCGAGTGCTTCTAAAGAATCTCAACGCGTATTCTTGAAAAAATCATTAGAAATCACGACCTTTTTGGCGATTATTTTCACAATTATTGTGATGATTAACACAAAAGAGTTTGTACCTGTCTTTTTCAGTGCCCAATTTGAACCGATGACCATGATTTCTTATTTTGCGACATTGCGAATCATCTTCTTACCAATAGGTGAGGTTTTTTCTAATCAGTTTGCATTAGCGAATAAGCGAGATAAGGATTATGCCATTCCTGTTATTATTGGTGCTGTTTTAAGTATTATTTTGAATCTGATTTTAGATAAGCCTTATGGTGCAGTAGGGGCTATGATTAGTTTGTTGACGGTGGAATTTGTGGTTTGCTTACTTAGAATTTATATTGTACGAGATGCGTATGATGCTAAGTATGTCTTTAAAGATTTCCCTAAGTTTGCGATTTTAGCAGTGGTAACATTTGTAATAGGTAGTTTATTGCCTAATTTTGTTTCACAACCTTACATCAATATGACGATTAAATCGTTAATTGTATCGGCAGTTTATCTAGTTATTTTTGTATTCATGAAATTTGAAATCGCAAATGATTTTAAGTTCTTTATTGAAAAAATTCTAAAAAGAAGAGAGTCTTAACATGTCAAAAGTAGATGTATTAGGAGTTAAGTTTGATAACTACTCAGAAGAAGAATTCAGACAAAAAATTTTAGCTCAATTTTCCGAAAAAAAAGCCACTTTTGTGGTAACAGCTAATCCTGAAATTGTCATGGAGGCACGCGAAGATCAAGAATTATTACAAATGATTAATGAAGCCGATTTTGTAACGCCTGATGGTATTGGCGTTATTAAAGCAGCTAACACCTTGAAAACGCCTTTAAAAGAACGAGTTACAGGGTATGATTTATTTGAATTTTTGATGAAACAAGCCAATCGTAAAGAATATCGTGTTTATCTAGTTGGAGCAACGCCTGAAGTTATTACAGCAGTTAATCAAAAAGTTCAATTGGAATATCCACATATTCGAATAGTGGGATTGAAGGATGGTTATTTTAAAGAACCAATTGAAGCGGTCGCCGAAGATATTTATCAAGCACAGCCAGATTTTGTTTTTGCCGCATTAGGTTTTCCAAAGCAAGAGCAATTATTGAACTTACTTAAAAAATTAGATTTACCAGCTGTAATGATGGGTGTTGGTGGTAGTTTTGATGTTTTTTCAGGCCAAATTAAGCGTGCACCAAAATTTTTCCAACAGTTGCACCTAGAATGGCTATATCGTGCCATTAAAAACCCTAGCCGGTTTAAGCGACTATTAATTATTCCTAAGTTCCTTAGAGCAGTTAAAAAGCAGGTAAAAGCAAATGAAAATACTTCACATTAATGCCGGTCTTGAAAATGGTGGCGGACTGTATCATATTATTCAATTGTTAAAAGAAGCTAAAGCCCAAAATGCTGATTTTACTTTGTTAACGTTAGCTGACGGCCCCGTTGCACAGGCTGCTCGAGAAGCAGGAATCAAGACTGAAACGTTTTCAAAATCGTCACGCTATCAGTTGAGTATCTTAAAAGACCTGAAGAATTTTATTAATCAAGGCGGCTATGATATTGTGCATACGCATGGTGCGCGGGCAAACTTGTTTTTGAGCATGATTCATCGTCAAATTTCAGCAAAATGGCTAGTGACGGTTCACAGTGATCCACTTAAAGATTTCGAATCTCATGGTATCATTGGCAAAGTATTCACACGCTTGAATTGTCGGTCATTGAAAAAAGCGGATGGTATTTTAGCCGTAACTAATCGATTTAAAGAACAGTTAATTCATGACATTCGATTAAATCCTAAAAAAATTTCAACTATTTATAACGGGATTGCATTTACTGATAACCCACTACCTAAAATTAATCACGAAGGATTTAACATTGTGAATGTTGCTCGGTTAGTGCCAATTAAAGGACACAAGCTATTGTTACAAGCCATTAAAACTGCTAATATTCCACAGCTTAAATTACATTTAGTCGGGGATGGGCCCCTTGAGTCTGAGTTGAAACAATATGTCTTTGAAAATCAGCTTGAAAATCAAGTTGAGTTTCATGGCTATTTAAAACAAGTCCAAATTAATCAACTCTATCAAACAGCAGATTTAGCAGTTTTAACTTCTTATTCAGAAAGCTTTCCACTGGTTATGTTAGAAGCAGCAGATGCTAATGTTGCCATATTATCGACAAAAGTTGGCGATTATCAAGTTATGATTCCAACAGAAGAATATGGATTTACAGCAGAAATTGGTAGTGTTGAATCGATTGCCTCTCAACTTCAAGCAGCTTATCAAAAACACGTTGAACAAGTTCTGCCCTCAATCGCTCAACGTGAAAGAACTTATTTATCAACTAACTTTTCGATTGAAAATCAATTTAATTCAATTATGAAAATTTACCAACAGCAATTAGAAGGGTGTAAAAATGACTTATAAAAAGAACTGGCTTCTAGGTTTATTTATTGCTTTTTTATCCATTCAACCATTTTTGGATATTAAATACTTTTATCAACCGCCTTTGTTGAATGTTTTACCATTTGCTATTCCTACCGTAATTCGAATCATTGGAATTGGCATCTTATTTCTAGCAACATTTATCACATTAATGAAAAATAAAGAGCGATTATTTTTAGTTGGATATGGGTGTATTGTCTTACTTTATACTGCATTGCACTTGTATAATGCCACTAAATTTCATTCTGTATCGCCAACTAGTTTTGGATATTCAGTAACATCGGAAATTTTTTATTTAATTCGCTTGTTATTGCCTATTTTGATGGTTGTGATTGCTTACAAAATTAAGTTGTCCGATTATAAATTTGAAAAAATTATTGCGATATTGAACTTTTTAATCTCAGGGTCAATTGTTTTTTCAAATTTATTTAAACTAGGAATTTCTTCCTATTCTGATGTTACAATTACTCATAATATTTTTGACTGGTTTAATACGCCTAATATGGATTACTACTATGCAGCAACGCGTGGGTGGTTTAACTTTGCTAATGCAATCTCAGGTGTGTTGGCGTTAATTGGGCCGATTGTCATTTATTTCTTATTAACTAAACGCAATGCTAAAAATGGCTTATCATTTGTGTTATACTTTTTAGCTTCAGTAATGATTGGAACTAAATCAGCGATTTATAGTTTGATTATCGTTTTAGCAGGGATGTTTGTGCTTTATCTATTTACCAGTTTAGTTCAAAATAAACTGCAGTTTAGTAAATCAAACTTCGCGTTTTTAAGTATTGCCTTAGTAGCAGTAGTCGCAATTATGCCATTTTCACCTTCAAGTTCTCGTGAAACAATGGATGGCCAACAAGTTATCAACCGAGAATCAATGCGTTCAATTAAAGATTTGAGTTTTGAAGCTTATGAACGTGCGATGAATGAAGCACAAACTCCAGAAGAAAAACAAAAAATCAAATTGAATTTTATTAGTGAAAAATATCCGTTATATTCAATTATTCCGCAATTAATCACACATTCATTGCCTTATAATCAAGACCCAGATTTTTGGATTGATGTGATGAATCATAATCGAACGGGCTATTACAATAATCGACAAATGGAACAATTGATGTTGCAACGAGTTAAATCAACGAATAATAAGAGTTTAGATAATTGGTTTGGCATTACGTATTCTCGTATGAGCAACATCTATGTGTTAGAACGGGACTTCTTAGCGCAATACTATACAATCGGAATTTTAGGTTTACTAGTATTTGTATTGCCACTTGTTTTTCTCGTGATTTTTGGTGGATTACGAATTCTAAGACACTTTAACCGTCTGTTCAATTTGAAAAATGCTTCAATAACCTTTGGTTTAGGTATGATATTCTTTATTTCTTTATACAGTGGAAATATTCTAGACTTTTTAATTGATACTTTGATTTTGGCATTTATTTTAGGTTATTGGTTAAAAGATTTAAGTCGTCAGTTGAACAAAGAAAAAGAACCGCAAATTTCAATTATTGTGCCAACTTATAATCGTGCCGATATGATTGAAGGTATGCTAGAATCGATTGCAGCACAAGATTATCAAAATGTACAAGTGATTATTTCAGATGATGGGTCAAGCGACAACACACAAGAAGTGGTTGAGAAATTTAGCGATTATCATCAAGGCTTAAAAATCAAATATATAAAAAATGAAAATGGCGATCAATTGAATGCTATTAACCGTGCTGTTCTTTTTATTACCGGTGACATTATTTATATTTTGCATTCAGATGATCGATTCTATGATGATCGTGTCTTGACGCACGTTGTTTCAGAACTTAACGAAACAGATTACGATGGCTTGTTTGCCAATATTGTTGAAGAAAATACACAAACTAATAAAACTAAGAAGCATCGAACGAGAAGTTTTTATCCGGGTTATCTAACTAGTGCTAAAGCAGCACTTGGCTTAGGACGTAATCCATACGTTGATTTTATCTTTTTTAGAAGAGAAGCTTTCTTTAGAACCAGTTACGAATCTTATATCGTAAACAATACTTGTGCTTGGCGTTCATTAACTAATGAGCGATTGAATTTAGGAAATGCCAACTACTATACTTTAAAATATCAAGTTCATGGCGATAATTATTTAGATAATAGCGATGGTCAAGAAAATGTATTAAATGGTGAATTACGCACACTAACTAACATTTTGGCATTTAGCTCGATTCCTTTATTTAATAGTCAACGATTAATTTATCGAGTGATTAACAAATTAGGTCTTAATTCGCTTTATTATCCAATTGTTATGCGTTCAAAAACGCCAACTCAAAAAGTAGCACCTATTATCAGACAAGCTATTGGGTTAAGATTGAAAGAGCCAACTGAACTTTATCGTGCTATCCAAGGATTTTTTGATTCTGCTAATAAACGCTGCATCAAGTTAGAGATACCAGAAGATTTTAAAGTTTATGACGGTTCAGATATTCGAGAATTTAATAAAAAATTGCACAATCAAGATTTACACGACTTGTATTATCAATTGTTTTCTGAAATGGAAAAGGGCTTTAACTGTGTTCAAATTAAATCAACTGATTTATCCGATGTGCAACGTTTGTTAGAATTTTTGATGATTAAAGAATATGTTAGAATTGAGGTCATTTTATGATACCTAAAAAAATCCATTATGTTTGGGTTGGAGGTAACGAAAAACCTAAAGATATTGAAAGATGTTTGCAAACTTGGAAAAAACATTTGAGCGATTACGAAATTATCGAGTGGAATGAAGATAATTTTGATATCAATCAAAATCGTTATCTCAAACAAGCCTATGAAGCAAAAAAATGGGCGTTTGTGAGTGACTACATTCGAGCAAGTGTAATTTACAAGTATGGCGGTATTTATTTAGATACAGATGTCCTAGTTTTAGATGATCTAAACGATTTGCGTGATAATCGGGCCTTTGTTGGCTTTGAAAATCCAGACTATCCGTTTACAGCTGCTTTTGGTGCTGAAAAGCACCACCCTTTAATCAAGGATATGCTCGATTACTACGATAATTTGGACTTTGATTTTGATGCAAGTGACCAAATGGCCGGAGTTAATACGGTGAGCGTTTCAGATATTTTAATTGAAAAGTATCACTGTCGACCAAATAATCAAGAACAAATCCTTAAAGAAGGTATCCATGTTTATCCAGACTATGTTTTGTGTAATCCAAGCCGTGCCTCAAAGACAATTCATGTTTTTACTGGAACTTGGATGGAAGGCCAAAAGAGTTGGAAACGTAAATTGGTTAAATGGTTAAAACTACGTGCTACGACAAAAAAACGTGCTGAATACTACACACGACTGTTTAAATAAGGAGAAGCAATTATGGCTTTTGCAAATGAGAACGATTCATTGGTGTTACATACTGACTTGTACCAAATTAATATGATGTATACCTATTTCAAAATGGGTTTACATGAAAAGAACGCAGTTTTTGAATGTTATTTTAGAAATATGCCATTTGACAGCGGTTATGCTGTTTTTGCTGGATTAGAACATATTATTTCTTATCTAGAAAATCTAACATTCTCAGAATCTGACTTAACTTACCTTAAACAAAATGAAAACTATGATGAAGAATTTATTGATTATTTACGTCATTTTAAATTTAATTGCTCAGTTAATTCAGTTGTTGAAGGTGAAATTGTATTTAACAATGAACCACTCTTGCAAGTCGAAGGACCACTGGCTCAATGTCAATTAATTGAGACAGCTATTTTGAACTTTGTGAACTTCCAAACGTTAGTAGCTACTAAAGCGGCACGCATTAAATCTGCTGCAAAAGACGATTTAGTTCTTGAATTTGGAACTCGACGTGCACAAGAAGCAGATGCTGCGATTTGGGGAGCTCGTGCAGCTTACATTGCAGGATTTGATGCAACAAGTAATGTTCGAGCAGGTAAGTTATTTAATCTACCAATTAGTGGGACACACGCTCATGCACTAGTTCAAACCTATCAAAATGACTATGAAGCCTTTATGGCGTATGCTAAGACGCATCGTAATTGTGTCTTTTTAGTTGATACTTATGATACGTTAAGAAGTGGTGTGCCAAGTGCCATTCGCGTAGCAAAAGAAATGGGCGACAAAATCAATTTCCAAGGTGTGCGAATTGATTCTGGAGATATGGCTTATATTTCGAAAAAGGTACGTCAGCAATTGGATGAAGCTGGTTTTTATGACGCTAAGATATTTGCTTCAAATGACTTAGATGAAAACACTATTTTAAGCTTGAAAATGCAAGGAGCTAAAATTGATGCTTGGGGTGTAGGAACTAAACTAATTACAGCTTTTGATCAGCCAGCCCTTGGTGCCGTTTATAAGATTGTGTCAATTGAAGATGAAAACGGTAAAATGCGCGACACATTGAAGTTGTCAAGTAATGCTGAAAAAGTTAGCACACCTGGTAAGAAACAAGTGTGGCGGATTACTAATAATTTGAAGCATGAAAAGTCAGAAGGGGACTGGATTAGTGTATATGATGAAAATCCACAAGAATTCGATTCACTTTATATGTTTCATCCTAAATACACGTACATCAATAAAGTCGTTGAAGATTTTAAAGCCCGTCCTTTATTGCAACCCATTTATCAAGACGGCAAGCTAGTTTATCGCCAACCTCAAATTGATCAAATTAGAGAGTATGCTAAAAAGTCATTAGATGCACTATGGGAAGAGTATAAACGTGATTTGAATCCACAAGAGTATCCAGTTGACTTATCGAAAAAATTGTATGACCATAAGATGAACTTGATTAATCAGTTACGTGAAGAAAATAATTCAAAGGCGATGAAATAACATGAGAGAAAAACAACGTGAAATTGTAGCATTTGAACAAGTGAAGCCGACTATTGATGTTAAAGAAGAAATTAGAAACTCAATTGAGTTTTTAAAAGACTATCTTAAAGCTCATCCTTTTTTAAAAACCTATGTACTCGGTATCTCAGGTGGTCAAGATTCGACTTTGACCGGAAAATTAACACAGATGGCGATTGCTGAAATGCGAGAAGAAACCGGTGACAAGGCGTATCAGTTTATTGCGGTTAGATTGCCTTATGGCACTCAAGCAGATGAACAAGACGCAATGGATGCCATTGCTTTTATGAATGCTGATCAAGTTTATCGTGTAGATATTAAAGACAGCGTTGATGCTTTAGTTAAAGCAGTTGAAGCAAATAACACGGCTATCTCCGATTTTAATAAAGGTAATATCAAAGCACGTGTAAGAATGACTACCCAATATGCGATTGCAGGGCAAAATCAAGGAGCAGTCGTTGGCACTGATCATTCTGCTGAAAACATTACCGGTTTTTATACAAAGTATGGTGATGGTGCCGCAGATGTTACACCAATTTTTCGATTAAATAAACGTCAGGGAAAAGCTTTACTAAAAGAACTCAATGCTCCTGAACACCTTTACCTAAAAGAACCAACTGCTGATCTTGAAGAAGACCGTCCAGCACTAGCTGATGAAGTGGCACTAGGTGTAACTTATGATGCAATTGATGATTACTTAGAAGGCAAAGAAGTAAGTGATCATGATGCCAAGATCATCGAAAACTGGTATCAAAAAACCGAACACAAGCGTCACATGCCAATTAGTATTTTTGATGACTTTTGGCGTCATAACTAATAATTAAGAGATATTACTTGTCAGATTAACTACTTTAACGCTATAATGATAATGACATAAGGGAGTAACTGGCAGAAGTATTCTGTGATAAGTTCATCAACCGAAACGATTGTTTCTGGACTTATCTTGAATGGTGAGACTTATGCGTGTTTATTCGCGCATAGGTCTTTTATTGTTTATAGACCTGGCGATTATTTTCCTATAGAAAAAATGGAGGGTTATTATGGAAAATTCAAAACGAATTTATGCACTAACAGCTTCTGAAGTTGAACAGAAGTTGAACACCTCAAAAGAGGGGCTATCAAGTGCGGAAGCCAAAGCTCGTTTAGAAAGAGACGGTTTAAATACGCTTCAATCTAAACAAAGTAAATCAATGCTTCAAAAATTCTTTGATCAATTCAAGGACTTTATGATTGTTGTTCTACTTGTAGCTGCAGTGGTTTCTGGTGTTGTTGCACAAGAATGGGCTGATGCTATTATCATCTTGGCCGTTGTGCTAATTAACGCTGTACTTGGTGTTTTCCAAGAATCAAAGGCAGAAGAAGCCATTGAGGCACTAAAAGAAATGTCTACCCCAAATGCTAATGTTTACCGTGATGGCAAAATGGTATCTGTTCCAAGTGACGAAGTCGTTGTGGGAGATATTGTTTCAGTTGAAGCAGGGGATGTTGTACCAGCAGATATTCGTTGGTTATCAACAGCTTCACTTCAAATTGAAGAATCAGCTCTAACAGGGGAATCAGTTCCTGTTGATAAAAACGACAAAGTTCTTGAAGATAAAGATGTGCCAATTGGGGATTGCTTGAACTTAGGTTTTATGAACAGTAACGTGACTTCTGGTCGTGGACTTGGTGTTGTAACTGCTATTGGGATGCAAACTGAAGTTGGTCGTATCGCAGGTATGTTGAACGATACTGATGAAACGACAACACCACTTCAAGAAAACCTAAACTCACTAGGTAAAGTCTTAACTTATCTAATTTTAATTATCGCTGCTTTGATTTTTGTAATTGGACTATTTACTAACCATGAAGGTCTACCTCTACAAACAGTGGCAACTAACATGTTCTTAACGGCTATTTCACTTGCTGTTGCAGCTATTCCAGAAGGGTTGCCAGCTATTGTAACAATTATTCTAGCTTTAGGAACTCAAAAAATGGCAAAACGTAACGCTTTAGTTCGTAAATTGCCAGCTGTTGAAACATTGGGAAGTACAGATATTATCGCTTCAGATAAAACAGGTACTTTAACAATGAATCAAATGACCGTTGAAAAAGTTTACTACAACGGCGAAACACATAGTGCTAAAGATGATATTGATGCTAATAATTCAATGCTACGTGTTATGAATATGGCAAATGATACCAAAATTGGCGGCGAATCAGAATTAATCGGTGATCCAACCGAAACAGCTTTAGTACAATTTGGATTAAATCACAAATTCAATCTCAACTCAGTTTTAAAAGCTGAACCTCGTGTTGAAGAAGTGCCATTTGATTCTGACCGTAAATTAATGTCAACAATTCATGAAGTAAGTGGGCAACCTTACTTTGTTGCGGTTAAAGGTGCTCCAGATGAATTATTAAAACGCGTTACTAAGATTGAACTAAACGGTCAAGTAACCGACATTACTGAAGAACAAAAGCAGGAAATCCTAGCAACAAATACAGCAATGGCTAAACAAGCACTTCGTGTATTGGCTATGGCTTACAAAACAATTGACCAAATCCCAGCTGACCCTTCAACTGAAACAGTTGAAAACGATTTAGTATTTGCTGGACTTGTAGGTATGATTGACCCTGAAAGACCAGAAGCAAAACAAGCGATTGCCGAAGCAAAAGATGCTGGAATCACACCAATTATGATTACTGGTGACCACCAAGATACAGCTGAAGCGATTGCAGGTCGTTTAGGAATCATTACCCCAGGTGATGATAGTCGAGTGATTACAGGTGCACAATTAGATCAGATGACACCTGAAGAATTCAAAGAACGTGTGCCAGAATTTTCTGTTTATGCACGTGTATCACCTGAACATAAAGTACGTATTGTTAAAGCATGGCAAAGTCGTGGCAAAGTTGTAGCTATGACAGGTGACGGGGTTAATGATGCACCATCACTTAAAACTGCTGATATCGGTATTGGTATGGGGATTACAGGTACTGAAGTATCAAAAGGTGCTAGTGATATGGTGCTTGCTGATGATAACTTTGCAACAATTGTTCATGCTGTTCGTGAAGGACGTAAAGTTTTCTCAAATATTCAAAAATCAATTCAATACTTACTTTCAGCTAACTTAGGGGAAGTATTGACCTTATTCTTTATGACAATTCTAGGATGGGACATTCTAAAACCTGTTCAATTATTATGGATTAACTTGGTAACCGATACATTCCCAGCGATTGCTTTGGGTGTTGAACCAAGTGAACCAGGTGTGATGAAACAAAAACCTCGTGGACGTAAATCTACGTTCTTCTCTGGTGGTGTTTCATCAGCTATTTTCTATCAAGGTATTTTAGAAGGTGCCTTAACCTTAGGTGTTTACCTAATTGGACTACATGTTGGTCCTCACGTAAATGACTACGATATGTTGCATGCTGATGCGTTAACTATGGCGTATGTAACACTTGGATTAATTCAATTATTCCACGCCTTTAACGTAAAATCTATCCATCAATCACTTGCACAATCTAATCCATTTGCAAACAAAATGTTGAACTTAGGTATTTTAGTTTCATTTGTAATGTTAGCTATTACAATCTTTGTACCTGGATTCAATCAATTATTCCACGTCACACCATTAGACTTTGTACAATGGGCAGTTGTATTTGCTGCTGGATTTGCAATGATTATTATCGTTGAAATCGTTAAATTTGTTCAACGTCGCATGGGACGTCAATAATAAATTATATTGCCTAAAAAAAAGTATTCTGATATACTTTTTTGGTAAGCGGGCGTGGCGGAATGGCAGACGCGCAAGATTAAGGATCTTGTGACCAATTATGGTCGTGGAAGTTCGAGTCTTCTCGCCCGCATAAAATAAGAAGCATCGCGATTATCTCAGGTGAGATTAGTCGAGGTGCTTTTTAAATAATAAAAAGGATATTTACTTAAAAATGAAGAAAAACAATGTACTAAGTTTAACCTTAATTGCGGTATTTACTGCGTTAATTCTGATTCAATCTTATGTACCACAGTTTGGTTATATCACGGTAATTCCAGGACTACCGGCTATTACAACTGTTGTTTTAACCGTTTCAATTGCAGGAGCGGTTTTAGGACCTAGAATGGGAGCTATTATCGGACTGATTTGGGGAGTAATTGCTTTTATTATGGCCTATACACAGCCAGGAAGTCCGGTAAGTTTATTACTTTTCCAAAATCCATTTATTGCGATTGTGCCAAGAATTTTAACAGGGTTAGTGAGTGGTTATGCGGTTGTCTTATTAAATAAATTTAACACTAATCAATTCATTTCTTATGGTGTAGCTGGGTTACTTGGTGCTTTGGTGAATACCTTAGGTGTGATTGTTATTGCAGCCCTTGTTTTTATGAACAATCCAGAAGCACTAACACAATACTTAGGTAACACACAAAGTAGCCAGTCATTGTTCTTTATTTTGCTTGCTGTACTCGGTGTTAATGCCGTAACAGAAGCTGGTGTATCACTAGTTGTGACCTCTGTTGTAGGGCGCGCTTTGAGCAAAGCTTTTGGTGCGATTAAGTAAAACTGCTGACTTGTTTTATGATTATCATCGTGTTAATATAATAGATGTAGTTTTTGAGTGGTAATTAGGTTCGATTGTTTTTAGTAAGACTTTCTTCTACCAGTACCAAGCATTAAATACATTATTACATTTCAGGAGGAAGTTCTTATTATGGAAAATGGAACAGTAAAATGGTTTAACCCAGAAAAAGGTTACGGATTCGTAACTCGTGAAGATGGTAGTGACGTATTCGTTCACTTCTCAGCTATCCAAAGTGAAGGTTACAAAACTTTAGAAGATGGTCAATCAGTTTCTTTCGATATCGAAGAAAGTGACCGTGGACCACAAGCAGTTAACGTTAACAAACTTTAATAGCTAGAAAAAAGCCCTGACGGGGCTTTTTTTTTATCTCTTTTTGTGGTCAAGATAATTATAAGGAGAACAGTTATGAAAAAAGTCATTAAACTTGTTGGACTCCTATTGTCACTTGTATTAGTGACGGGATGTGCTTATTTAAACGATTATACGAATCAATCTGCTCAAGTTAAACAAGACTTTATCGATCGTATTGCCAAAGATGTTGTTGAAGTCAATCAAAACACGACTATTTTAAATAGCTTTGTTATTGCCCAAGCAGCTCTAGAAAGTAATTACGGTAGAAGTGAGCTTGCCGAAAATTATCATAATTTATTTGGTGTTAAAGCAGGCTCTCAATCAAAAAATAAAGTGACCTTACCCACACAAGAATATGTGAATGGGGAATACAAAACGTATAACTTAGACTTTCAAGTTTATCAATCAGACAAAGAGGCTATTCAAGCTCACCAAAAACTACTACTGTATGGAACAACTTGGAATAGTAGCCAATACGAACGTGTGTTAAAGTCAAAAAATTATAAAGAAGCTTCAGTTGCACTACAAAAAAGTGGTTATGCTACTGATCCAGAATATGCAGATAAAATTATTTCGGTTATTGAGGCCTATAGTTTGTATAATTACGATTGATTTTTTAAAAAATGGCTAAAATGTTCAGAATATGATAAGATTATTGTGAAAAATTTTAATTGAAGGTAGGACGAGAGTTTTGAAATTGCTTGAAGAAAGAATTAAGAAAGACGGTCAACTTTTAGGGGAAGAAGTCTTAAAAGTTGATAGCTTTTTAAACCAACAAATTGATCCAGAACTAATGAAAGAAATGGGTAAAGAATTTTACCGATTATTCAAAGATAACAACATCACTAAAATTTTGACAGTTGAATCATCAGGAATCGCACCTGCATTGATGGCTGGTTATGAATTTGGTGTTCCGGTAGTTTTTGCTAGAAAACACAAGTCACTTACGTTAAAAGATCACTTGTATTCGGCAACTGTTTACTCATTTACAAAGCAAACTTCTAATGAAATTGCGATTTCACAAAAATTCCTAAACGAAGATGACAATGTACTATTGATTGATGATTTCTTAGCTAATGGTCAAGCTGTTAAAGGGATGCTTGAAATCTTAGATCAAGCTAATGCGTCTCTTGGTGGTGTTGGAATTGTGATTGAAAAGTCATTCCAAAAAGGCCGCCAATTATTAGACGATGAAGGTATTCATGTGGAATCATTAGCACGTATTGCGTCATTTGAAAACGGTCAAGTTAATTTTGTCGAGGAGGACTAGTTAATGGATTCGAAAAAATCAGTTAACTCAAATCTGAAGTCCGCTGTTTTAGGACTACAACACTTATTAGCTATGTATTCAGGTTCAATTTTAGTTCCTCTATTAGTAGGGACAGCGTTGAACTTTAACTCAACACAGATGACTTACTTAGTATCGATTGATATTTTAATGTGTGGGTTAGCCACTTTACTTCAATTACAGATGAACCGTTTCTTTGGAATTGGGTTACCTGTTGTTTTAGGGTGTGCAATTCAAGCGGTTGAACCCTTAAAAATGATTGGTTCAGAATATGGGATTCAATATATGTACGGTGCAATTATTTTAGCCGGAATTTTCGTCTTTTTAATTGCAGGCGTTTTCTCAAAAATCAGAAAATTGTTCCCACCAATTGTAACTGGAACCTTGATTACGATGATTGGGCTATCTTTAATGCCTGTTGCCTTTCAAAATATGGGTGGTGGAAACTCTTCTGCTGCTGATTTTGCTAGTCCAACACACTTATTGCTTGGCTTTTTGACCGTGGCTATTATCTTAATTATCAATGTGTGGGGTAAAGGCTTCTTTAAATCAATTGCTGTTTTGGTTGGTTTAGTAGTCGGAACTTTATTAGCAGGATTGATGGGACAAGTCTCTTTACAACCGGTTGCCGAAGCAAGTTGGTTACATTTCCCTCAATTATTCTACTTTGGTGCACCCAAGTTTGAATGGTCTTCAACATTGACAATGATTTTAGTATTATTGACTACTATGGTTGAAACAACAGGTGTTTACTTTGCTTTAAGTGATGTTACTAAACAAAAATTGTCACAAGATGATTTAAAACGTGGTTATCGTGCTGAAGGACTATCTGTTATTTTAGGTGGATTATTCAACACATTCCCTTACACGACTTTTTCACAAAACGTAGGGTTATTACAACTTTCAGGAATCAAAACAAGACGTCCAATTTACTATGCTGCAGGTTTCTTAATCTTATTAGGTTTCCTACCTAAATTCGGTGCATTAGCTACTATTATTCCTTCTTCAGTATTAGGTGGAGCAATGCTAGTGATGTTTGGTATGGTTGCTGTACAAGGAATTAAGATGCTTAAATTAGTAGACTTCGATAACGAAAAGAACTTGCTAATTGTTGCTGTATCACTTGGATTAGGATTAGGTGTGACATCATTCCCACACTTCTTCAATGCCCTACCTCAAACATTAAAAATGTTATTGAGTAATGGAATTGTGATTGCGATTTTATCTTCAGTAATCTTGAACTTATTATTTAATGGTAAAAAAGGGTTAATTTCTTACGAAACAACTGAAGCTAAAAATGATACGTCAAACCAAGCGTAAAAACTAATTTAAATAAATATGATAAGAAAATAAGGTTTGGTTTTTTTATCTCATATACTAAGGCCAACTGTTGACAGGTTGGCTTTTTTTTATTACATTTGATAGTAATATAATTTTATGGAGGTTTTATTCAATGTCAAATTGGGACACAAAATTTAAAAAAGAAGGGCTTACCTTCGACGATGTTTTATTAATTCCTAGAGAAAGTCACGTATTACCACACGATGCAGATTTATCTGTACAATTAGCGGATAATTTGAAACTGAATGTCCCAATTTTAAGTGCCAGCATGGATACAGTTACAGAATCAAAAATGGCTGTTGCTATGGCTCGCCAAGGTGGACTAGGTGTTATTCACAAAAATATGAGTATTGAAGCTCAAGCTGACAACGTTTTACAAGTAAAACGTTCTGAAAGTGGTGTTATCAGCGCACCATTTTTCCTAACAGCTGACCGTACAATCAACGAAGCTGAAGCATTGATGAGTCGTTACCGTATTAGTGGTGTTCCAATTGTTGATAATGATAAAAATCGTAAATTAACAGGTATTGTTACAAACCGTGATTTAAGATTTATTACCGACATGAACCAAAAAATCGACAACGTCATGACTAAAGAAGGATTAGTTACAGCTCCAGTTGGCACTTCTTTAGCCGAAGCTGAAAAAATCTTACAAGATCACCGTATTGAAAAATTACCATTGATTGATACAGATGGCCGTTTAAGTGGGTTAATCACAATCAAAGACATTGAAAACGTTAAACAATTTCCAAATGCTGCTAAAGACGCACAAGGTCGTTTACTAGTAGCTGCTGCTGTTGGGGTTACAAGTGATACATTTGACCGTGCACAAGCTTTACTAGATGCAGGTGCTGATGCAATTATTATCGATACTGCTCACGGACATTCTGCTGGGGTATTGCGCAAAATTGCTGAAATCAGAAAAGAATTCCCTAAAGCAACTTTAATTGCCGGAAATGTTGCCACAGCTGAAGGGACAGAAGCCTTGTATCAAGCAGGTGTTGATGTGGTTAAAGTCGGAATTGGACCTGGTTCAATTTGTACAACTCGTGTTGTTGCTGGTGTGGGTGTTCCTCAAATTACAGCCATTTACGATGCCGCAAATGTTGCTAGAAAATACAACAAGACGATTATTGCTGATGGTGGAATTAAATACTCAGGTGATATTATTAAAGCACTTGCAGCAGGTGGAAATGCTGTTATGCTAGGTAGTATGTTAGCAGGTACTGAAGAATCACCTGGTGAATTTGAAATTTACCAAGGCCGTCGTTTCAAGACATACCGTGGTATGGGAAGTCTTGCTTCAATGACACATGGGTCATCAGACCGTTACTTTCAAAGTAGCGTCAATGAAGCTAACAAGTTAGTTCCTGAAGGTATTGAAGGTCGTGTTGCTTATAAAGGCCCTCTTGCAGATATCATCTACCAAATGGAAGGTGGTATTCGTTCAGGTATGGGTTATGTAGGTGCTGAAAACATTCAATCACTACATGACAATGCCCAATTTGTTCGTATCACTGGTGCAGGTCTTAAAGAATCTCATCCACACGATGTTCAAATTACAAAAGAAGCCCCTAACTACAGTTTATAAGCCGATAGTTAAAATGATTTTGCAATAATAACGACCATTAAAAGGTGTTATAGCGTTATTATTCGTGTTATGTTAGACTTAGGTTATACGATAGATCTTCAAAAGGTAGGAAATAACATTGAAAATTTTAAAAGATAGATTACTTAAAGATGGAAAAGTCATTGGTGATGATGTTTTAGAAGTTGACTCATTTCTAAAACAACAATTAGACCCTGTTTTGATGAAACAAATGGCTGATGAATTTTACGAACGCTTTAAAGAAAAGAAAGTTACCAAAATTCTGACAGTTGAAGCTTCAGGAATCGCACCAGCAATCATGGTGGGTTACAACTTCAACGTTCCGGTTGTTTTTGGTCGAAAACAAAAATCAGTGACATTGAATGACAACATGTACTCAGCAACTGTGTTCTCATACACACATCAAACTTCAAATGAAATTGTTATTTCACGTGATTTCTTATCAGCTGATGACCATGTTTTAATTATCGATGACTTTTTGGCTAATGGCCAAGCAGTTGAAGGCTTACTAGATATTGTGAACCAAGCAGAAGCAACAGTTGCAGGAATTGGAATTTCTGTTGAAAAAAGCTTCCAAAAAGGTCGCAAAATGCTAGATGAACAAGGTTACCAAGTTGAATCACTTGCACGTATTTCATCTTTTGAAGGTGGAAAAATTCACTTTTTAGACGAAGAATAAATTAAAAAAAGGTCACAAGCTTTTAGGCTGTGATCTTTTTTTGTGTGATAAAAACTACATTTAATAACTGATTTTTGCTATACTGGTATGTATTAGCAACGTTATAAATACAAGATGAGAGTGGGAAAAATTGTGAATCAAACTGATATTTTAACAGGACTAAATGACAAGCAAAAAAAAGCTGTAAAACATACTGAAGGTCCTTTGCTTGTAATGGCCGGAGCCGGTAGTGGTAAAACAAGTGTCCTAACACGTCGGATTGCATATTTAGTTGATGAAAAAAATATCAATCCTTCTCATATCTTAGCAATCACTTTTACAAATAAAGCAGCTCGAGAAATGAAAGAACGTGTTTTAGATTTGCTAGGGGCAAATGGCCAAAGTATTTGGATTTCAACTTTCCATGCTTTGTGTGTGCGTATCTTAAGAGCTGAAGCGTCTAAAATCAATTATACGACTTCATTTACAATTTCAGATCCAGCAGAACAACAAACGTTAGTTAAGCAAATTTTAAAAGAACGTAACTATGATCCTAAATTGTATAATCCAAAAGCCATTTTAGGAACAATTAGCAATGCTAAAAATGACTTACTAACACCTGAAAAATTTGCAGAATCAGTGAACAATAGTTTTGCTAAAGTTGTTTCTGAAGTTTACGATCAGTACCAAAAAACTTTATTTGAAAATCAAGCGATGGACTTTGATGATTTGATTATGAAGACGATTGAATTATTCAAAACTTCTCCAGAAACCCTGCACTTTTATCAAGAAAAATTCCAATATATTCACGTGGATGAATATCAAGATACAAATGAAGCACAATATCAAATTGTTAAAATGCTGAGTGCAAAATATCAAAATATTTGTGTTGTGGGTGATTCTGACCAAAGTATCTATGGTTGGCGTGGTGCTAACATGGAAAACATTTTGAACTTTGAGCAAGATTACGCTGACACTAAAACGATATTGTTGGAACAAAATTACCGTAGTACGTCACATATTCTAAGTGCCGCTAATAGTGTGATTGAAAATAATAATAATCGTAAGCCCAAAAAACTTTGGACTGACCAAGGTGATGGAGAAAAAGTTAAATGTTATCGTGCTCAAAATGACTTAGATGAGTCCTTATTTATTGTTGAAAACATCAACGAAGGTATTGAATCCAACAAGCGTCATTATCGTGATTATGCGATTTTATATCGAACAAATGCACAGTCTCGAACCGTTGAAGAAGGCCTTATCAAAGCTTCAATTCCTTACAAAATTGTCGGTGGTCACAAGTTTTATGACCGTAAAGAAATTAAGGACTTATTGGCTTATTTAAGATTAATTGATAATCCAAATGACACCATGAGTTTAAACCGTATCATTAATACACCAAAACGTGGAATTGGTCCAGGAACATTGACGAAGTTAAATGAGTTTGCAGCTGAAAATAATTGGACGTTACTTGAAGCCGCCAAGAATGTCGCACTATCTTCAATTGGTAGTAAAGCTCAAAAAGCAATGCAGGCCTTTTCAACCATGATGCAAGATTTTATTGATTACCATGATAATCACTCGATTACCTCAATTGTTGAAAAAATTCTTCATCAAAGTGGCTATACACAAGACTTGAAAGAACAAAATACATTAGAATCACAAACTAGATTAGAAAATATCGATGAATTCTTATCTGTAACCAATAAGTTTGATGAAGGTTATGATGATAATCAAACCGAACAATCTCGTTTAACTGATTTCCTAGCTGATGTATCACTATTGTCTGACCAAGACGAAGGTGAAGAAGAGGAAGATGAAGTAACCTTAATGACACTTCATGCAGCTAAGGGACTAGAGTTTCCAGTAGTCTTTTTAGTAGGTATGGAAGAAGGGTTATTCCCATCTTCAAGAAGTTTAGGCGATGAAGACTCACTTGAAGAAGAACGTCGCTTAGCTTACGTTGGTGTGACACGTGCTAGAGAGCAATTATATTTAACTAACGCACATTCTCGTTTGCTTTATGGTAGACGTCAGTCCAACATGCCTTCTCGTTTTGTACAAGAAATTTCATTTGATCATCTTGAAAAAATCGAACCAAAAGTACAAGAACAGCCTGATAATCCGTTGAAAGATTATCATAGAAAAGCTTATTCGCCTGTATATCACAGTCATGTTGCACCAAAAAGTAAAGGTGCTGTAGGGGCTGAAAAACAACCTTGGCAAGTGGGTGACAAAGTTGCACATAAAGCTTGGGGAGAAGGAACCGTTGTTAAAATAACGGGAACTGGAACAGATACCGAATTAGATATTGCATTTGAAAGTCAAGGTGTTAAACGTTTACTTGCTGAGTTTGCACCAATTACGAAGAAATAAAAAGGGATGACATAATGACAGTTGAACATCCAGTGTCTGAGTTAACACGTCAACAGGCACAAGTAGAAGTTAATCAATTACGTGAAAAGTTAGATCAGTGGGCTAAAGAATATTACGATGAGGACAACCCTTCTGTTGAAGATTATATTTATGATCAAAACTACCATCGTTTGCAAGATATTGAAAAACATTTTCCAGAATTAATTTCACAAGATTCAATTACACAACGAGTGGGTGCATCTGCTTCAACGAAATTAGAAAAGATTACGCATACACCCCCGATGCTTTCAATGAGTGATGTTTTTTCTATGGATGAGCTCGTTGAATTTGATAAGCGTGTCAAAAAGCAGTTGCAAACCGATGATGTCAGTTATAATGTCGAACTAAAAATCGATGGCTTAGCATTATCAGTTGTCTATGAAGAAGGTAAACTTGTTCAGGCTTCAACACGTGGAGATGGGTTAATTGGAGAAAATGTTACTGCCAATGTTCAAACGATTAAAGATGTTCCCAAAACCTTACCAGAACCACTTTCAATTGAGTTTCGTGGCGAATGTTACATGCCTAAAAAGTCATTTGCTGATTTAAACAAAAAACGCGAACAAGAAGGACAGCAAATTTTTGCTAATCCGAGAAATGCAGCAGCAGGATCATTAAGACAACTTGACTCAGCTGTGACAAAAAGTCGTAACTTAAGTACCTTTTTCTATCACTGGGTATCAACAGATGAAGACGTAACAACGCAAGTTGAAGCTTTAAATAAAATGACTGAGTTAGGTCTTAGCACTAATCCTGATTCAATTGAAGTTCAATCCATTAATGATGTTTTGAAATTTGTTGAAGAATATGAACAAAAGCGTGATAGTCTACCTTATGGCATTGACGGTGTTGTCGTCAAAGTTAACCGCTTTGATTACCAACAACAACTAGGGAATACAGTCAAAGTGCCGAGATGGCAAATTGCCTATAAATTTGCACCAGAAGAATCAAAAACAGTTGTTAGAGATATTCAATGGACAGTTGGTCGTACGGGTGTTGTAACACCAACGGCTATTATGGATCCTGTGCAGTTAGCTGGAACAACTGTTTCAAAGGCAACTTTACACAACCCAACATTATTACATCAAAAAGATGTGCGATTGCTAGATACTGTGTTTATTCATAAAGCGGGCGACATTATTCCTGAAATTTCTCGCGTTATCAAAGAAAATAGGGATGCCAGTTCACAACCCTACCAAGTTCCCACTCATTGTCCTTCATGTGGGGCAGAACTCGTTAATTTGAATGATGAGGTCGCTTTAAGGTGTGTGAATCCGATGTGTGAAGCACAAATTATGGAAAAACTGGCGCACTTTGCTTCTCGTAATGCCATGGATATTACAGGGCTAGGTCCTCGAATTATTAAGCAGTTATTTGAGAAAAAATTAATTAAAGATGTCGCTGGACTTTACCAACTTGAAGCAGACGAGTTATTAGTTCTGGATAAATTTGGTGAAAAATCAGCGCAGAACTTAATTGACTCTATCAATCAAAGTCGCAGTAATTCACTAGATAAGTTGTTATTTGGATTAGGTATTCGAAATGTCGGGGCTAAAGTTGCGCAAATTATTTGTGAAAAGTACGAAACAATCGACAACCTCATGCAAGCAACTTCTGAAGACTTACAGCAAATTGACACGGTCGGACAAGTGATTGCTGATGCGATTACTTTGTACTTCAAACAAGACCAAGCACAAAAGTTAATCCGTGAGCTAAAAGATTCAAGAGTTAATATGACTTATCTGAAACCAGAAGCACCAACTGCAGATAATGCTTTCTTTAACGATAAAACAGTGGTGATTACAGGAACATTATCCCATTACAAACGTAAGGAGCTAGCAACATTGCTACAGTCATACGGGGCTAATGTTACGTCATCGGTTTCAAAAAATACCAACTTATTAATCTATGGTGAAAATGCTGGGTCAAAATATACTAAAGCGCAAGATTTGGGCGTTTCAGTAATGGATGAAGCAACCTTGATTGCTAATTTACAAGAGTAGGAGGCTGTATTTTGAAAAAAATCGTCTATCTTATACAGCTTATAATTTTAATGATTGTCCTAACTGGTTGTGGCAATCTGCAAAATTCGAACTTGGCCAATAATAATTCGGCTCAAGTACAAAATACGTTTCAAATTACAGGAACAACCAACGACAATACTTATAATGTTCTACTCCAAGATGGGCGCTACAAATCCAGTCCATCTCGTGGTGCAACTGCAACAATGTTGAATTCAGTTGATGTAACAGGGATGGAATCAGGATTAGTCCAAATTTCAAAACAAACGTTTTCAACTGAAAAATACATTTTTCAAGAAGGTCAACAAATCAGTCAAAGTGATGCTTATAATTGGTTAGGTCGCTATGATGAAAAAGACAATCCAGAAGGATTAAATCCGACCGCTAATTCCGAGACGGATTCAGATAAACGCACACCGATTTATCTTGAACAGTTGTTGGAACAAAATTACATGACAGGTTCAGGTAATAATTATAGCGTGCAAGGAATCAGTCTAACTCTGGCGATGAATTCAGTTGATTATTATCAAAAAGAAAAAAATGGTGCGACATATAGCACTAAAATTTCTCGTGAAGATCAAGAAAAACAGGGTAAGGAAATGGCTCAAAAAGTTGTCGAACGTTTACGACAAAAAGAAGGTCTTAAAAATATTCCTATCGTGATTGCGTTATATTCTCGTCCAAGTGTAGATAGTTTAACTGGTGGTACCTACTTTGCTACCACAACAATAAATGGTGACAGTAGTGCGATTAACAATTGGCAAACCATCGATAACCAAACGCAAGTGTTTCCAATTGTTTCAAGTTCTGAAAAAGCCATTAATAGTTCAGACCTTGAAGCATTTCAAAACTTCAAATCAATTGTTCAAGGTTATTTCCCTAACTTAAGTGGGGTTATTGCCAAAAGTAGTTATGAAAATGGTAAACTTAATGCAATGACTATAACTGTTAACACACAGTTTTATGGTTATCAGCAAATCAATAGTTTTACGAAATTAATTTCTAACAGTGCTGAAAAATATTTACCTAAAAATGTTCCTATCGAAATTAAAGTTCAAGCTGTTGGTGAAGTCCAATCGGTTGTGATTCGAGACAGTAATAATTATAATTTCTATAGTCACGTCTTTAGTAATGAAAATTAACGGAGGTATTCAATGATTTCTAAAGAAGAAATTGCGCACGTTGCGGCGCTTTCAAGATTAAAATTTAGCGAAGAAGAACTTGAAATGTTCACACCCCAAATGGATGAAATTATCGCTATGGCAGGGCAGCTACAAGAAGTGGATACAACAGATGTTGTGCCAACCAACTTGATTGTTGATGAAGAAAATGTCTTCAGAAATGATGAAGTCGAAAAAATGCAAACCCGTGAAGAGCTACTTAAAAATGTTCCTGAAACAAAAGACGGCTTAATTAGAGTGCCTTCAATTATCGACAAGGAGGATGACAATCAATAATGAATTATTTAAACGAATCAATTGATCAATTACATCAAGACTTAGTTGATCAAAAATTGTCAGCTAAAGAACTTGCAACTAATACGCTTGATAACATCAAAAAAACAGATGATAAATTCAACTCTTTCATTTCATTGAATGAAAATGCACCAAAAGAAGCAGAAGCTATCACAGAATTTGATACCCCTTTGGCAGGAATTCCAATTGCGGTTAAAGATAACATTGTGACAACAGAAATGAAAACGACAGCAGCTAGTCGCATGCTTGAAAACTTTGTATCTGTTTATGATGCAACTGTTGTTTCAAAACTAAAAGACCAAAAAGCGGTTATTATTGGTAAACCAAACTTGGATGAATTTGCGATGGGTTCATCTACTGAAACTTCATACTTTGGTGTTTCAAAAAATCCTTGGGACCAAACTAAAGTTCCTGGTGGTTCTTCTGGTGGTTCAGCAACTGCTGTCGCTAGTGGTCAAGTTGTGGCTGCATTGGGTTCAGATACTGGTGGTTCAATTCGCCAACCAAGTGCTTTCACTGGGATTTTTGGAATTAAACCAACTTATGGTCGTGTATCACGTTGGGGATTAATTGCCTTTTCTTCAAGTTTAGACCAAATCGGTGTAATGACTAAACGTGTTAAAGATGCTGCTTATGTCTTAAACGCTATTAGTGGACATGATGAACGTGATTCAACTAGTTCAATGCGTGAAGTTCCTGACTTTACTAAAGCTCTTAACAAAGACGTTAAAGGTCTAAAAATTGCTGTTCCTAAGGAATACTTTGAAATCGGTGTTTCTGACGAAGTTAAACGTGTTGTTAATGAAGCCATTAAAGTTTATGAAGAAAATGGTGCAATTGTTGAAGAAGTAAGCTTGCCACATACTAAATATGTCATTCCAACTTACTACTTAATTGCTTCTAGTGAAGCTTCATCTAACTTACAACGTTTTGATGGTATTCGTTATGGCTTCCGAGCAAACGATGTGAAGAGCTTAGCTGACGTTTATGTTAAAACGCGTTCTGAAGGATTCGGAGACGAAGTTAAACGTCGTATTATGCTAGGTACGTTCTCACTTTCAGCCGGAACTTATGATGCTTACTTCAAAAAGGCTGCACAATTGAGAACCTTAATCAAACAAGACTTCGACCGTCTATTTGAAAAATATGACTTAGTAATGGGACCAACAGCACCAACAACTGCTTTTGGTATTGATGCTAAAAATGATGATCCAATGACAATGTATGCTAATGATATCTTGACAATTTCAGCTAATATGGCAGGTATCCCAGCAGCAAGTATTCCAGCAGGTCTTGCTTCAGACAATATGCCGGTAGGTCTTCAAATTATGGCACAACGTTTTGATGAAGAAGCTATCTTTAATGCCGCAAGTTTCTATGAAGATTACAGTAAATTCTATGAAAAAGTTCCTAGTGAAATGGAGGACAAATAATGAATTTTGAAACAACTATTGGGCTTGAAGTCCACGTTGAATTAAAAACGAACACTAAAATGTTCAGTCCAAGTCCAGTGCAATACGGAGCAGAACCTAACACAAACACAAACGTGATTGACTTTGGTTACCCTGGTGTATTGCCAACTGTGAATAAAGAAGCTTACCGTCTAGGAATTATGGTGGCTTCAGCAATGCACGCTAATGTATCACCTTATACACACTTTGACCGTAAAAACTACTTCTACCCAGATAATCCAAAAGCATACCAAATCACACAATCAGAATTTCCATTAGCTACTGGCGGTTACATCGAAATTGAAGTGAATGGGTATACTAAAAAGATTCGCTTAGAAGAAATGCACGTTGAAGAAGATGCGGGTAAAAATACCCACGGTACAGATGGCTACTCATCTGTTGACTTGAACCGTCAGGGAACACCATTGATTGAAATTGTGTCAAAACCTGATATTGCTACACCTGACGAAGCTCAAGCTTACCTGGAAAAATTACGTCAAATCGTTCAATTTACAGGGGCTTCTGATGTTAAGATGGAAGAAGGATCAATGCGTGTGGATACTAACATTTCACTACGTCCAATTGGTCAAGAAGAACTAGGTGAAAAAGCTGAGCTTAAAAACTTGAACTCATTTAACCATGTTCGTTTAGGTCTTGCTTATGAAGAAAAACGCCAAGCTGAAATTTTACTTGCAGGTGGCGAAATCAAACCTGAAACTCGTCGTTTTGACGAAACAACAGGTCAAACTTACTTACTACGTGTAAAAGAAGGAAAAGACGACTACCGTTACTTCCCAGAACCTGATATTCCAGGATTCCACGTGGCTGATTCATGGGTTGAAGAAATTAAATCTCAAATTCCAGAAATGCCAGATGTTCGTCGTAAACGTTATGTTTCTGAATTAGGTATCCCTGAATACGATGCTAATATCTTGACTCAAACTAAAGAAATGTCTGACTTCTTTAATGAAACTGTTGAACATGGTGGGGATGCAAAACTTGCTTCTAACTGGTTAATGGGTGAAGTAAATGCTTACTTGAACACCAACAAAATCGACTTGTTAGAATCAAACCTAACACCTGAAAACTTAGCAACCATGATTAAATTGATTAAAGATGGTACAATTTCTTCAAAAATTGCGAAAAAAGTTTTCCAAGAAACAATTACAAATGGAACAGAACCAAAAGCTTGGGTTGAAGAAAAAGGATTGGTTCAACAATCTGATCCAGCAGTTCTAGTACCATTGATTAATGATATTTTGGACAACAATGAACAATCTATTGAAGACTACAAGAACGGTAAAGACCGTGCAATCGGTTTCTTAGTTGGTCAAATCATGAAAGCAACTAGAGGTCAAGCGAACCCTAAAGTTGTGAATAAGATTTTGTTAGAAGAATTAGATAAGAAGTAAGGGTAGGCGATTTGAGTGCCAAAAGCCAGATTGATTTACAACCCGACTTCTGGACATAAACCCGTGACAACAAGTGTGGTGGATATTTTAGCTGTACTTGAAGAGGCGGGATTTGAAGCGAGTTCGTTTCAAACAACTGAAGAAAAAGATTCTGCTAAAAGCGAAGCAATTCGTGTTGCAAAAGCAGGGTTTGATTTAATTGTTTCAGCTGGTGGTGACGGCACCCTAGATCAAATTATCAACGGGATTGCCCCGCTTGAAACAAGACCAAAAGTAGCTATTGTACCAGCAGGAACCGCTAATGATTTTGCTCGTGCACTGCACATTCCTCGAAATAACTTTAAGGCTGCAGCCGAGGTTATTCTAAAGGGTCAAACGCAAAAATTAGATATAGGGCATGCTTATTCCAAAACGCATAGCCAATATTTTGTGAATAATGCAGGTGGCGGACACGTGACGGAAGTGACGTATGCTCCCACTTGGCAGCAAAAATCTGTTTTTGGTTATAGTGCTTATCTCATGCATGGGGTTAAATTATTAGCAGGGCTTCAGCCTCGAAAAGTTCGGTTGACTTATGACAACGGTGTTTTTGAGGGCGAGACTGTTTTGTTTTTGCTGGGACTAACGAATTCAATTGGTGGATTTGAAAAAATATTACCAGTTCCTGAGTTTTCAGATGGTTATTTTGGACTGTTGATTGTGAAACCGACTAAAATTAGACGGTTATTGCGATTAATTAAATTAGCGGTAGATGATTGCAAACATCTCGCTGATAATGATGTGATTTTTGTTAAAACAAAAACACTACAAGCAGAATTGCTAGATGATAACCAACATGGCAATGATGTGAATATTGATGGTGAAAAAGGAACTACTTTTCCGCTATTATTTGAAAATTTAACTCAACATATTGAGTTTTATGTTAATTTTTAAACGTACTAAAAAAACTGTACCTATTTCATTGGGTACAGTTTTTTAGAGCCTAGGAGATAATATGTTAAATAAGAACCAAGAACTACAATTGACGATTACTGATTTAAGTTATGAAGGGATGGGCGTGGCACATACTGATGAAGGTATGACGCTATTCGTTGATAACGCTTTACCTGGTGAAGTCGTTACGGCTAAAATTTTGAAGCTTAAAAAAGGCTTTGGTTTTGCTAAAACTGTTTCTATTGAAACTAAAAGTCCAGACCGTGTAGAAATGTCATCTAACAAGTGGGCACAAACAGGGATTGCCCCACTTGCACACTTAACTTATGCTAAGCAACTTGAATTCAAAACAAAACAAGTTAAGACATTAGTTGAAAAGAACAAATTAGATATTGATGTTTTAGAGACGATTGCTTCACCTAATGAATTAGGTTACCGTAATAAAGCACAAGTGCCTGTTCGCCAAGTCAAAAGGCAACTTGAAGTTGGCTTCTTTAGAAAACGTTCTCATGACTTAGTGGTTATGGAAGATTTCTTAATCCAAGATCCAAAAATCGATAACACGATTAAAGGTGTTCGTGAAATCCTACGTCAATACGGCATTACTGGATATGACGAACGTAATCATCGTGGACAAGTGAAGAATATCATTGTTCGCCGTGGTTACTTCACGGGTGAAATTATGGTTGTTTTAGTTTGTTTAGATAAAAAATTCAAACACTTACCTGAAATTGCTGATGAAATTCATCAACTTGAAGAAGTCAAAAGCGTTTATTTGAACCATAACCCACAAAAAACTAATGTGATTATGGGTAAAAAGAACCGCTTATTAGCAGGTAATTCTTATATTACTGATAAAATCGGTGACCAAACCTTTATGATTTCACCGCAATCATTCTTCCAAATTAATTCAAGTCAAACACCAACACTTTACCAAAAGGCCGTTGAAATGGCAGAATTGAACCAAGATGATGAAGTATTAGATACCTATTCAGGTATTGGGACAATTGGCCTTTCAGTGGCTAAAGAAGTTAAAAGTGTAACGGGTGTTGAAGTGGTGAAATCAGCGGTAGAAGATGCTAAAAATAATGCCACTTTAAACCACATTACAAACTCTGAATTCTTCTTAGGTAAGTCAGAAGAATACATGAATCATTGGGCAGAAGAAGGTAAACAAGCGACAGTTGTGATTGCTGATCCACCAAGAAAAGGTGTAACCAGTGAATTCATTCAATCGACTGCTAAAATTGCCCCTCGTAAGGTGATTTACATTTCATGTAATCCGGCTACTTTGATGCGTGATATTAAAGAGTTTGAAGAATATGGTTATACAACTAAAACAATTCAACCAGTTGATATGTTCCCAATGACACAACACGTGGAATGTGTGACGGTGCTTGAGAAAAACTAAGAGGTGTAAATAATTAATTTATGTATTCTAAAAATTTAATAAAAGTACAATTAGAAATGTTGAAAGATAGTTTTCCTACGTATAGTAATAATGAACATATTTTTAAAATGTGTAAAAATTTATATGAGGGAATAAAAGATGGAAATTTAGAATTTGATGTTTTCGAGCAATACTGTAAAAACATAATAAAATGGTATACTAAAAATTTGGAAAGCGTGAGTTCAGACCCACTTAAAGCTGATTATGATACACACTATAACAATATAAATAATTTAAGAAAGATGCTTATAGATGCCCAAAAGAACAAAGTGAAATTCAATAACAAATATAGTGAAAGTAAACAAAAATCTACACACTATAACGATATAAATGACTTAAAAAAGATATCTATAAATAACCAAAAAAGCAAAGTGGGAATCAGCAACAAATATATTGAAGGTAAAGAAAAATCCTTAAGTAGAGAGATTTTTCTTGTACATGGACATGATAATGATCTGAAATCTGAAGTTGCTAGATTTTTAGAAAAACTTAGCTTAAAACCAATTATATTACATGAACAAGCAAATGCAGGACAAACTATTATAGAAAAGATTGAAAAATATTCGGACGTAGGATATGGGATTGTATTATATACACCTTGTGATTTGGGTAATTCTAGAGAAAAAGCAGAAGATAACGAATTGAATGAGCGAGCACGCCAAAATGTAGTTTTTGAGCATGGTTATTTGACTGCAAAATTAGGAAGAAAAAATGTTGCTGTTATTTGTAAAGGGGATTTAGAATTGCCTAATGATATCTCAGGATATGTTTATTTAGAAGACAAAAATTTTGAGTATGGTTTAGTCAAAGAACTGACATCAGTAGGATATAACATAGATATAAATCAAATTTTGTAAATCTCTTTTTTCTCCATATATTGAGATTAATTAATCAATTAAGCGAAATATTTATTGCTATGATATGCTTACTGTTCAATTAAAATTCTCTTTGGAGGAGAAACGATGAAATCTATTAAGAAAAGACAGCTTTTATTGGGGTTAGTTGTCTTATTGTACAGCGTTATCGTATTATCTTATGCACTTTTTCCCAAAGCTGAGTTGAATCAATTTTTATCAATACAACTTGGGCTAGCACAGTTTTATTCATTTTCACTATTTTTTGGTGTCGTGATTATAATCTTCGCACTCTTAATGCTTGGTGTGAATAGCTACAAGAAAGATAACCGAAAGCCCTCACTTATCATGTGGTTAATGATGCTAGTATTATCAGGCGTCTTAGTCGTGGGTAGTCAAGAGGGTAGCTTTACTAATCAGTCAGTTGAGACAACCCAACCTTCATTCAAAATAGTGTCATACAATTCAGCTAATCAATTGAGTTCTGCTAATATTCAAACTATCTTTGGCGAATATAATACTGATATTGCAGTTCTTGCTGAGTTTGATGAACGTCCTTCAAGTGCGGGTTCTCGTGAGCGAATTCAACAACTATTTAAGGCAGCTAACGTGAATTATGATCAGTATGATGTGTTTATTTCTGATCATCCAACAGGAGTCGCAGGAGTGACGACTATCGTCAAAAAGTCATTTGCTCAATTCACGCAACAAAGACAAGCACCACAACCAACATTTAAAAGTGTTAATTTGAAATCTCAAACTGCAAATGTTCCAAGCATTATTGGGTTACATGCTGCACCACCGATTCCAGGGTATTTAATGAATTACTGGCAAAAAGATTTGCGAACAATTAGCAATCAACTAGCCAACCAAAATCCAGATAGTATCTTAGTTGGTGATTTTAATGCCAATATGAAGCATGGCCAGTTGACTAACATTAACACACATGAAGATGGTCTTAACGCACTACCTTTTTTTGAAAGAGGAACGTGGCCGACTTCAAAGTTACCAAGTTATTTTAGAACGCCGATAGACCATGTTTTATTACCTAAAAACCAGTACAGCATTAAAGCCATTAATCTGAGAGATTTACAGACCTCAGACCATATGGCAATCTTTATGGAAGTGCAAAAAAATAAAGCCTAGGCAACTGCCTAAGCTTTATTTTTTTTGTGGTAGTAATAGTAAACAGGTAAACCTGTCAAGGTCACTAAAATACCAATCAGTGATAATTGGAATTGTGTGATAAAGGTAGCAATGACGATAAAGCCACCACCTAAAATAGAAATAATAGGAATGATGGGATAAAACAACACTTTATATGGTCGTTCAAGCTCTGGTTCACGTTTTCTAAGAATTAAAACAGCTACTGAGATAAGGGTAGTGAATGTCCACATGACAAAGACTAGCATATTGGTTAGATTTTCAAAGTTACCTAAGAACAGTAACAGAATTGAGATTCCACAAATAAGTAGTCCTGATATCATCGGCACACCAAATCGATTGAGTTTTTTAAAGTGTTGACTGAATGGCAATTGATTACTTTTGGCTAAGGTGTAAGGTAAACGCATCCCTGTCATCACAAAACCATTAATCGTGCCATAAACAGACACTAAAATACCAATCGTGACTAATCGGCCACCTAAGTTACCAAACAAGACACGAGAACTATCAAAAGCGGCATTAGGATTACCCGCTAGTTGCTCAATCGGTAAACTTGATAAAAACGCAAAGTTAATAAGCACATAAATTACCGTTACCAAGCTCAATCCTAGAATAATAGCCTTAGGCAAATCCTTACTAGGTCGTTTTAATTCGCCGGCTAAATTCCCAACGTTGATCCAACCTTCATAAGCATACATCGCTGAAAGTAGCCCGCCACTTAATGCGACAAAGAACGGGACACTATGACCAGAAGTGATGGGGAAGACATCAACTAGGACTTTAGGCTGATGAATTAAGCCTACAATCACAATCAAAGCAACTGGAATTAATTTCACAACTAAAGAGACGACTTGCAAAATTCCAGATGCTTTATTACCAATAAAGTTAATTAAAGCAATTGAAGCTAAACACAAAACCGCAAAAGGAATTGTCCAACTCACATCAATTCCAAGTAAAACAATAAGCTGTTGCGAAAAAACAAGCATGAGAGAAGCAATGGAAGCGGGAAAGTAAATCAAAATTTGAGCCCAGCCATACAAGAAGCTCAGTGGTTTACCATAAGTATATTCGATATATTTAATCGGCCCACCTGTAACAGGCAAAGCCGTTGCCAGTTCAGCTACTGTCAATCCACTAGCAATTGATAAAATCCCTGCAAAAAACCACACAAAAAGCGTCATACTAGTTGATTGTGTTAGTTGTGTAATAGAGGCGATTTTAAAGAAGATACCTGATCCGATTACAATTCCCATAACAGTCGACAATGCTTGTGAGAATTTAAGATTCTTTTTCATTTCTTGAGACATAACACTAAAACTCCTAAAAATAACCAATAAAAAAAGTCTTCTTAATTAAGAAGACTTTTCATTTTTTCTTTTTTGATAAAAATAAATGGGTAGTCCAATTAAAGTGACGAGTATCCCAATTAGTGATAACTCAAATTGTGTAATTAATGTTGAAACGACAATGAACAGTCCACCTAAGATTGAGATAGCAGGAATAACTGGGTAGAATAGCACTTTATAAGGACGTTCAAGTTCTGGCTCACGTTTTCTAAGGACAATAACACCAATTGATAGAAGTGTTGTAAAACTCCAAATTACAAAAACAAGCATATCTGTTAGGAGGTTGAAGCTACCTAAGAAAATCATAATAAACGTAATAGCTAAAGTGAATAATCCAGAAATATAAGGTGCACCTGATTTATTTAATTTTTTGAAGGCATTACTAAATGGCAAACTACCATTTGAAGCTAATGTATAAGGAACACGAATACCTGTCATTGTGTAACCGTTAATTGTCCCATAAACTGAAACTAAAATACCTAGTGTGACCAAACGTCCACCAAATTCACCAAAGAATAAACGTGAACTATCAAAAGCGGCATTACCATTGCCGGCTAATTGATCAACAGGTAATGCTGAAACAAAGGCATAGTTAATCAAGACATAAATTAGTGTCACTAAACTTAGTCCCAAAATAATGGCTCTAGGCAAGTCTTTTTTAGGATTTTTCATTTCACCAGCCATATTACCAACATTAATCCAGCCATCATAAGCAAACATTGTGGCAAGTAAACCACCACTTAATGCAGTGAAGAAAGGTGTTCCTTCTCCAGAAGTGATAGGGAATAATGAAGGATTAACAGGACTTGGCTTGAATAAACCAAAACCAATAATTAAAACAATTGGAATCAACTTAGCAATCATTGTGATGCTTTGCAATTTACCGGAGACTTTATTTCCAACAAAATTAAGTAGCATAATCGATGTTGAAACAATTAGCGCAATAGGCACAATTAGCGATTGACTAATGCCAAAAAGACTGGCAAATTGTTCGCCAAAGATGATACTTAAAGCGGCAATGTTGGCAGGGAAGTAAATGGCCATTTGTGACCATCCAAATAAAAATCCTGCGGGCTTACCATAAGTATATTCAATATACTTTGTTGGCCCACCTGTAACAGGAAGGGCAGTTGCTAATTCAGAAACAGTTAATCCACTGGCGATGGACAATAGCCCGGCCAAAACCCACACAAAAACAGTTAAACTAGCAGACTGCGTTGAACTGGCAACACTAGATATTTTGAAAAATACCCCAGCACCAATCACAATCCCCATTACAGTTGAGAGGGCTTGTGAGAAATTCATGGTCTTCTTTAAATTATTAGACATCTAACGATTCCACCTTCTTCTTTAAATATTTTTTTCAATTAACCATTATACAGAAAAATAAAATAGGAAGATAGATGATTAATCAATAAAAAATTGATAATATTTGAGTGAACGTTTACCAAATGACTTAAAATATGAGAAAATAAATTGATACTTATTTTAATAATAAAAATTAAAAGATTAGGATGATTAATTCTATGAACTATAACGATAATATACAAGCAATTTTAAAAGAACAACACATTACAAAAACAACTGAAATCCAAAGTCGAAGCTATCAATCTATTAAAGAAGGCGCTTCTGTTGTAGGACTTTCACCAACTGGAACAGGGAAGACTTATGCTTACGGGTTGCCATTGATTGAAAAGACTAATCCTGGAGACTATCAATCGGTTATCATTTTGGAACCAACTAATGAGTTGGCTGTTCAAGTGAGGGATGCCTTGCAACCGTTTGCTAAAGCACAAGGACTGAAAACGATGGCTTTAGTTGGAAGCGGTAATCGCAAACGTCAAATTGAAAACTTGAAAAAGAAAAAACCTGAAATCATTATTGCGACTCTAGGACGTTTATTTGATATGGTTACTGAAAACAAAATCAAACCACAAAAAGCAAACGCCTTGGTTTTAGATGAAGCAGATGATTTATTAGTACTGGATTCAATTGATATGATTGGATCATTTTCAGATGAAATGCCCGAAGAATCACAAATTTTATTATTTGGGGCAACGGATTCAGAAACGACTCAAAATCCAGAAGAAGTATTTGGAAATGCGTTTATCTTAGTGGATGTTCGCCCAGATATTTCAAAAAATAATATTCATCATCGATTCTTAAAAGTTGGTAATGAAAACAAAACAGATGTTTTAACTCGTTTATCTTCAGTTGATGATTTTTCAGCGATGGTCTTTTTCAATAGTGTGCACTCACTTGAAAAAGTCGCACAAACGATGTCACATCGTGCATTGAAGTTTGGAGTTTTAGCTAATAACGAAAACAAAATGCAAAGACAACGTGCAATTTCGGATTTACAAAAAGGTAAGATTGATGCTATTTTTGCAACAGATATTGCTTCTCGAGGAATGGACATCAAAAACTTAAAGTATGTTATTAACTATGATTTACCTCGTAGTCAAGAGTCTTATATTCATCGAGCAGGTCGAACAGGTCGTATGGATGCTCAAGGAACTGTGATTTCAATGGGGAACAATCATGATTTTCGTGACTTGAAAAAATTAGCTAACTTAGGTGATCAGTTGCAAAAAATTTATTTGGTGGGTCACCATTTAACAACTGATAAACCTTTTGCTCAACCTAAAAAAGAAGAAGACTTACAGGCTCAAAAAGAAACACATATTGATAAAACTCGCCAGGAATTAAGTGACAAATCAGATAATCCGACAACAGAGTTCAAAAAAGCCATTCAGCCAAAACCAAAGAAGAAAAAAGTGAAGAAAAATCGCAAACGTAAACAAAAAAACAAAGGGTACCATGGCAAGAAATCTTAATGTGAATTCAACCCAAAAAAAATTAGATTTTATAACAAAATATAGCCTTAAAATGGTAGATAACCTCAAACATTTAAGGTGGCTACTTGCGCTTAAACAGACATTAGATGTCTTGATGATCGTTGCCTTGTTAGGATCATTAACGATTTTATTAGAAAATTTTTCAAATGTTTTTTTGAGTTATTTTCATTTACCGTTCTTAAAAGATTTTTTGTTTTGGCTAGGTCCAATTAATCAAGGAATTTGGACATTAACACTGCCAATTTATAGTTTCTGGTTTATTTTAGTATGGGGCTATTTTTTAGCTTTGTTGTATGATAATGATGCTGTTTTAGGGTCTATCATCAGTGTGTCCTCTTACTTGCTAGCTAGTGGATTTTTAAATTTCAACTTCAAAGTGACTTGGCAGAATTTATCAACGCAAAATTTATTTTTTGCGTTTTTTGTTAGTACCATCTTTGTAGTTGTTTATAATTTTATGACCAAGTTGCAATTTCAACTTAGTATTATGCCTGGTCGCTTCACGTGGTTTTATAAGAAGTTGAGTCATTTAACCTCATTTTTAGTGACACTTTTAGTGATGTTTGTTTATTTTAGAGAAACACCCAAAATGTTGCATTTGACTTTAAGAGATATGTTTAATCAACTACAGTTAAATGTGGTGGCAATGAGTCAGAATTTTGTCGTGATTTTAATTTTCTTATTACTAATCCAGTTGTATTGTTATTTTAATTTTCAGGGTTATAATTTGATGCTGACTGTCACTGAGTTCATTTACTTAACTAGCCAAAATTTTAATATTGAAGCCGCTAATTATCACCAATTACCTCACTATCTACTAACCAAATCAACACTAGATAGCTATGTTTTTATTGGTGGAGTCGGAAGCACTTTAGCGTTCGTATTAGGTGTTTTGTTTTTCTCTAAAATACCTGAAAGACGACGAGTAGCTAAATATTCGCTGGCACCAGGGATTTTTAATCTCAATAGTTCAACGCTTTTTGGTATCCCCGTGATATTGAATAAACGCTACTTTATTCCGTTTATGATTACACCGATTATCAGTTTGATTACCACTTATATTGCCTTATCTATGAAGTTGATTGAACCTATCCAGATTGCATTACCCACGATTGTACCGCCATTTTTAAATGGTTTTTTAGCAACCAACTTAGATTTGAATGCGCTGGGTTTAATTGCAGTTAACTTTTTAATTTCATTTATGATTTGGACAAGGTACATTAAAAGAGAAAATGACCTCGATAAAACTGTGAACTGATACTTTTAACTTTTACTTAAAGTGTTATAATAAAAAAGTATTGGCCTCGTAGCTCAGCAGGATAGAGCAACTGCCTCCTAAGCAGTAGGTCATCAGTTCAATTCTGATCGGGGTCATCAAAAAAACCATGTGCTTAAAAAGCACATGGTTTTTATTTTAGTAAGAAGTAAATCACAATGAGAGCCAAAAGCGTAAACAAAATGGCTAAAGGAAACAATAGTTTGACATAGTCAAAATGTTTACGTGTGGCAAAAGCAAAGACGTAACAAAATGTGGCTAATGAAATCAAAAAACTCGCTAAAAGAAGAAGGGGGAATGAGGGGATTAAAATGCCCATTCACCATTTTCAAATACTTGGAAACGAGACCCATCTTCAGCGATTCCTTCAATGTTCATTTTATTTGAGCCAACCATAAAATCAACGTGAGTTTGACTAACATTTAAGCCGTTTTTGCGAAGTTCGATTGGACTCATTTCAGTTCCGTTTTCGATTGAAAATGGATAAGCTGCGCCAATTGCCACATGGTTTGAAGCATTTTCATCAAATAAAGTATTGAAGAAAATGATTTGAGATTGTGAGATAGGGGATGAATAAGGTACTAGTGCCACTTCACCTAGTGATTTGGCGCCATCATCCGTTTGAATCAGATGTTCTAAGGTTTCTTGCCCTTTATCAGCGGTGATTTTGGTGATTTGACCATCTTTGAATGTGACTTTAATTCCTTCAATTAGTTGGCCACTGTAAGATAGCGGTTTAGTTGAAGCAATCACTCCATCGATATAGCGAAAATCAGGTGCTGTAAAGACTTCTTCAGTTGGCATATTTGGCATAAATTCTTCGCCATCACGGTTAACAGCACCAGCACTATGCCAAATGTGGTTTTGAGGTAGACCAATTGTGATGTCTGTTAAATCACTAGTGTAGTGAAGTGCTTTAAATTGTTTATCGTTTAGAACTTTAGCTTTTTGGCGTAAGTTTGTTTTGTGTTCTTGCCAAGCTTCAATTGGGTTTTCAGCATAAATACGAGTGGTTTTGAAAATTTCATGCCATAATTTATCAACAGCTTCAGCAGGGGAAACATCAGGGAAGACATGTTTAGCCCAACCTTCACTAGCTGCTCCCACAATTGTCCAGCTTAAGTCATTATTTTGAGTTGCACGACGAATCGGTAACATCCCTTTAGTCATTGCTGATTGCATTTTAGCTAAACGGTTTTGATCGACACCACTTAAGGCATCAGGGTTATTTGAAATTACAGAAATACGTTTAACTTTTTTATCTAGCCATTCATTCACTTGTGCTTCTTGGGAAGAGCTGAAAGTAGTTAAACGGTCTTCATCAGCATGAAGTAAGTTTAAGCGGTTAAGGGTTTCATCTTGCCACTTAACAATAACTTCAGCAGCACCTTGTTCATAGGCTTTTTCTGCAAGTAAGTGGGCGAATTCACGTTGATCTGTTGCAATTTGTAAAACGATAGTATCGCCAGGTTTAACCGCAACACCAGTTTGAATGGTGAGGTCAGCATATTTACCTAATAATGTTTCGAAATTTTTAAGTGTCATAAAAAAGCTCCTTATTAAAATATAGTACCTTAATTTTATCATGTTTTTTGGGTGTTATTATGATTGTTTTTTGCTTATAATGAATTTAAAACATATAATGGAAAAAGTTGAGAAATGACGGAGGTATTTCATTGGGAAATAAAGTAAAAGTAATGACTGTTTTTGGGACAAGACCAGAAGCAATTAAAATGGCACCACTTGTTTTAGAATTAAAAAATAGACCAGAAGAATTTGAAGAAATTACGGTAGTTACCGCACAACATCGTGAAATGTTAGATCAAGTGCTTGAAATTTTTGAAATCAAACCAGATTATGACTTCAATATTATGAAAGCTGGTCAAACACTTAGCCAAATTACGAGTCGTGTGATGTTAGATCTTGAAAAGGTAATTATCGATGAACAGCCTGACATCGTGTTAGTTCATGGTGATACGACAACCTCATTTGCTGCTAGTTTATCAACTTTTTATCAACAAAAAGTACTAGGACACGTTGAAGCTGGTCTTAGAACTTGGAATAAATACTCACCATTTCCAGAAGAAATGAATCGCCAACTAACTGATGTGATGACAGATATTTATTTTGCACCAACATTCAAAAGTAAAGCTAACTTATTACAAGAAAATCATCCAGAAAATGATATTTTTGTGACTGGAAATACAGCAATCGATGCGTTGAAACAAACCGTTCAACGTGACTACCATCATAGTGTTTTAGATGAAATTGCTTCAGACAAGCGTATGATTTTAGTGACAATGCATCGTCGTGAAAACCAAGGTGAACCAATGCGTCGTGTGTTTAAAGTGATGAAAGATGTTGTCGATCAACATGATGACGTTGAAATTGTTTACCCTGTTCACTTAAGTCCAGCTGTTCAAAAAGTGGCACAAGAAGTTCTAGGAAATGATCCTCGAATTCACTTAATTCAGCCTTTAGATGTTGTCGATTTCCATAATTTAGCTAAAAGAAGTTACTTTATTATGACTGATTCTGGTGGTGTTCAAGAAGAAGCACCTTCACTTCAAAAGCCTGTTTTAGTTTTACGTGATACAACTGAACGTCCAGAAGGTGTTGAAGCAGGGACACTAAAATTAGTTGGCACTAATGAAGCAGAAGTTAAGTCAGCCATGATGACATTATTAAATGATCAAGATATCTATCAAGCAATGGCCGATGCTCAAAATCCATATGGTGACGGTACGGCTTCAAAACGAATTGCTGATGCAATTGCTTACCACTTTAACCAAGAGATAATTGAACGACCTGAAGATTTTAAAGCCTAACAAAAAAGCAATCAACCTAAGTTGATTGCTTTTTTAGTTGTGATTAGCTTCATAGAAGTTAACGACTTTTTCGGTAAATTGTTCAATGTTTTCGATATCTTCTAAATCAGGTGCTAAGTTGATTTTCAAACTTTCAGCTGCTTGTACACCGCCGATTTTCAAAAAGGCTTTTGTGAAATCGTCAACCGTAATACAGTAAGCATCTTCATAAAAGACATCTCCTGAACCAGCTACAGCAAATACTTGTCCTGTTAAATCGATTTCAAGTAAATCTTCGTAAAAATCTAAAGCTTCATCAGGTAATTCACCTTCACCATAAGAATAGGGCACCATTAAAGCAATATCATACTCAGCAAATTCATTCACGTCACTAAATGTGATATCAGACATATCGGTTTCAACACCCATATCTTGTAATTTTTCATCAATAATTGAAGCGACTTCTTCATTGTTACCAGTCATACTGGCATAGACTATTTTAGCAGTTGTCAAAGTAAACTCCTCCTTTTGGTAGTTAAGATAACAGGGGATAGACGCCATCTATTATAACAGACTCAAGCGCTAGTTGGCTGATAATTATATGAGGTTTTTAGTCCAGGTATTTTGTTAATCAACAAAAAACGTTATAATAAATGTGATATGATTCAATATAGTAAAGATTAAAATATAAAGGAGTTTTACTTTGATTACATTAAAATCACGTCGAGAATTAGAAGGAATGGCTAAATCTGGACAATTACTAGCACAAACACACTTAGGAATCAAAAAATTAATTAAACCTGGTATCTCATTGTACGAAATTGAAGAATTTGCGGACAATTTTATTACTGAAAATGGTGGAATTCCATCTGAAAAAGGGTTTGAAGGTTACAAATACGCAACTTGTGTCAGCGTAAATGACGAAATTGCTCATGCAACACCTCGTAAAGATGTTTTCTTAAAAGAAGGCGACGTTGTCTCTGTTGATATGACAATTAACCTTGATGGTTATGAAAGTGATTCATGCTGGACTTATGCTGTTGGCGAAATTTCAAAAGAAGACCAAGACTTAATGGATATTGCACACAAAGCACTTTACCTTGGTATTGATCAAGCTCAAGTTGGCAATCGTATTGGTGATATTGGTTATGCTATCCAACAATTTACTGAAGTTGAAAACAACTACGGTGATGTGCGTGAATTAATTGGTCACGGTATTCAACCAACAATGCACGAAGAACCAGAAGTGCCACACTTTGGTAAAAAAGGTCGTGGATTGCGTCTAAAAGAAGGTATGACAATTACAATTGAACCAATGATTACACAAGGTTCATGGGAAATGGTTAGCCGCGTTGTTGATGATCCAGATGATGACTGGGTATACTACGTAACTGAAGACGGTTCAAAATGTGCACAATATGAACATACTATTGCCATTACAGCAGATGGCCCTAAAATTTTAACCTCACAGGATCCAGAATTCGATAAAAATTATTTATTTAAATAATGAAAAAAGAATTTTACGGGTATCGAAAAGAGCAGAAAAAATCACCTCGAAAAAAACCACAGCACCCGGTAAAGCGAACAGTTAATAAACCAAAGTACTCTAGGATAAAGTATCTGTTTGAAACATTATCTGAAGTGCTTTCAAGTGGTGAAATCAATCAAAATGCGATTGTTATTGCTTACTTTGCACTATTTGCTTTGTTTCCTTTATTGTTGATAGCAGCTTATGTTTTAGGATTATTCAATATGAGCACAACGATAGAGCCGGTTGTTGAATATATCAGTCTTATCTTACCCCGTGAAGTTAGTCCTTATATTAACCCTATTATCACGCAAGTTTTGCAACCGCCAAGTGGTGGCTTCTTGTCTTTCGGGGTTATTGTGGCCCTTTGGGCATTTAGTGGACTGATTAATTCGATTAAAGTTGCACTAAATAAAGTTTATCGTGTACAAGATGCGATGAAGGAACAATCTTTTATGGCTTCGATTGTTAACCGAATTGTTTCGTTTTTATTGACGGCAACTTTAATAATCGGTTTAATTTCGATTTTATTTGTTTTGATTTTTGGACAGCAGATTCTAGAATTATTGGCACCTGTATTCAACTTTTCGATGGACCCTATTTATCAAATTAGCAATTATCGTTGGCCTGTTATTATTGTTGTATTGGGTGCTATTGTGGGGTACTTGTATTACTTTTTACCCAATATTTCAATCAGAAAACGCAGTATTTGGCCCGGTGTCTTTTTGACGATTATTGGATGGGGCATTTTGTCTCAAGGATTTAGTTTTTACTTGGAGCATTTTAGTCGAAGCTTAACCAACTATGGCATTATTGGAACTTTTATCATTTTCATGTTGTGGTTAAACTTCAGTGCACTAGTATTTTTGGTGGGGGCAGTACTCAACTCAACCATTGATCATACCTTACATGGCAATGTTGATTACAAATCAAGCCGTGTAATTGAGTTATTTAAGAATAAAAAAACAAAATAAGGCGGTATCTTATGAAAAAAGTAAGAAAAGCGGTTATTCCTGCTGCCGGTTTAGGAACAAGATTTCTACCAGCAACCAAAGCAATTGCCAAAGAAATGATGCCAATTGTGGATAAACCAACTATTCAGTTTATTGTTGAAGAAGCGAAAGCTTCAGGTATTGAAGATATTTTGATTGTGACGGGTAAAACAAAACGTCCAATCGAAGATCACTTTGACTCAGCTCCTGAGTTAGAGTTAACCCTTGAAAAAGATCACAAAACAGATCTTTTAAAAGTTGTGACAGATGTTACAACTTTGGGTGTTAATATCTACTTTACAAGACAACCTCATCCAAAAGGGTTAGGGGATGCAATTTATCGTGCTAAATCATTCATTGCTGATGAACCATTTGTCGTTTTACTCGGTGATGACTTGATGACTGACCATACACCATTAACTAAGCAATTAATTGACTGCTATGAAGAAACGCATGCTGCAACAATTGCTGTCATGAAAGTGCCACATGAAGAAGTTAGCAAATATGGTGTAATTGAACCTGATGCTCAATCAAGACCAGGTTTATTTAATGTTAAATCTTTTGTTGAAAAGCCAAAAGTTGAAGAAGCACCGTCAGATCTTGCTATTATTGGTCGTTACTTATTGACACCTGAGATTTTCCAAATACTAGAAAATCAAAAACCAGGTCGTGGTAACGAAATTCAATTAACAGATGCTATTGATACCATGAATAAAACGCAACGCGTTTTTGCTCATGTATTTGAAGGTCAACGATTTGATGTGGGAAATAAATTCGGTTACTTACATACATCAATTTCTTATGGATTACAACATCCTGAAACAAAAGATGAATTGCGTCAATATATTAAAGATTTAGCTAAGGAACTTGAAGCTGAAGAAAAGAAAGACTAGACTAATACAAGACGATTACGGTCGATTCTTAGACCGTAAATGATATGTTCGTTTTGGTCTAAATCACAAACTTTAATAATTGCATTTTTATCAACAAAACGAATAAGCAACTTTTCAATTTCAGATTTTTTAAGAGGTTGATGAGTTGCTTCTTTTGTATAAAAAATGCAAGTTTTTGGGTTGTAATCTATTGAAGTGATGGCAATCAATGTGTCCCCACTTTTAAAATACAAATCAAAATAAGCGGCTAAGTCTTGGATGAATTGCAAAAAGTCAATAATACGCATGAGTTTTTCTCCTTGATTATGAAAAATAATGGAGGTCAAATAAATGAAACCTTTTTATAAATTAAGTATACCAGAACGTCGGAAATGGCTAGTTAACCACCAACTAATATCACCGCAACAAAGTGATGAGTATGCTAATCAGTTTGAGCTGTCACTAACACAGCTAACGCATTTTAGTGAAAACGTGATTAGTCAATTATCATTTCCATTAGGTGTTTTAAAGGCAATAACCGTCAACAATCAATCGTACACTGTTCCAATGTCAACTGAAGAACCTTCTGTAGTTGCAGCAGCTAATCATGGTGCTAAATTACTATCCAAAAATGGCATTACTGCCGAAAGTTTTCGAACGGGTATTTTTGGTCAGGTTGTTTTGATGGCGGTATCTTCTGAACAAATTGACCAGATAACGGCCGATTTGAGCCAAGCTAAGCAAGACTTAATGGCTCAGTTTTCAAGTTTAAGTCACTATGGTGGTGGCATTGAGACAATTGAGGTACTGACTGAAACCGCGCCTTTTTTAGAAATTCGGTTCAAAATTAATCCAGCCCAAGCAATGGGAGCAAATAAAGTCAATGCAATACTAGAAGCGTATTCTCAGCGACTTAAATCACAATTTAATCTTGATAGTGAGTTTGCGATTTTAAGTAATGCACCTGCCCAATTTGTGACAGCTAAGGCTAGTATCGATTTCGAAACCCTAGCTAAAAATGAGATTTCTGGAGAAAAAATTGCTCAAAAAATCGCCCATATGAGTCAATTTGCGAGTATGAATTCTTACCGAGCAGTCACACACAATAAAGGGATTATGAATGGCGTTGATGCGGTTTTGCTAGCAACAGGGAATGATTTTAGAGCAGTTGAAGCAAGTGTGCATATGCATGCAGGAGCTTCAGGTTCCTATACGACACTCAGCCAGTGGCAAGTTAGCGGTAATCAACTAATAGGTGAAATTACACTTCCAATGCCAATTGGCGTTGTCGGGGGATCAATCACCAGTCGAAAACTCATCAAGAATAACTATGACTTAATGCACAATCCATCTGCAGAACAACTTAGCGAAATCATCGCAAGCGTTGGTTTGGCTAATAATTTAGCCGCATTATATGCTTTAGTCACTGATGGCATTCAAAAAGGTCATATGAAATTGCAACTGCAAAATATGTTACTTAATCTAGGTGCTACAGAAGCGCAACTACCTGAATTAATTACCAAAATGCAACAAGAAAAGAACTATCAACAAGATTACGCGAAACAATTATTAAATGAAATGAGGAACTAAGATGTCAACAGTTGGAATTGACCAAATTGGTGTGTACACACCTGCACAATATATTGAAACAACCGAGTTAGCAAAACGACGTCAAGTCGATCCTAATAAATATACAATTGGAATTGGGCAAAATCAAATGGCTGTTCCTAATCCGACAACAGATATTGTTTCAATGGGTGCTAATGCAGCCCGTACTTTTTTATCAAAAGTAGATGTGAGTCAAATTGGATTATTAGTCGTAGGAACTGAAAGTGGCATTGACCAATCAAAGGCTTCTGCTTTATTCATTAAGTCAATTTTAAATCTTCCTAATCAACTTCGTGCTTTTGAAGTGAAAGAAGCGTGCTTTGGCGCAACAGCTGGTGTTATGATGGCGCAAGATTATGTGAAGACTCACCCTGGAAAAACAGCGCTAGTTATTGCCTCAGATATTTCACGTTATGGTTTAAATACTGGGGGAGAAGTGACCCAAGGAGCTGGTGCTGTTGCAATGTTAATTAGTGAAAAGCCACGCATCGTTGAATTTTTACCTGAGTCAGCTTCTTACAGTGACGATGTTAATGATTTTTGGCGTCCAAATTACAGTGAAACGGCTTTTGTAGATGGGAAATATTCAACTGAAAAGTATTTAGAGTTTTTCACACATACGTTTGATGATTATCTCAAACAAACTCAGTTAAAAGTCACGGACTTTGCAGCCTTAACGTACCACTTGCCATTTACCAAAATGGGAATCAAAGCCCAACGTCTAGCACTTGAAAACCAAGACGAAGCAACAAAAACACGGTTAACTGCTCAATTTGAGGCTAGTTCAAAATATTGTCGCCAAATTGGTAACCTTTATACTGGTTCATTATATCTAAGTTTGGTAAGCTTGTTACATCAGGGTAACTTAAATTCGGGTGACTTAATTGGATTTTATAGTTATGGATCAGGTTCTGTTGCAGAATTTTTTGCGGGTCGTCTGGTAGCTGGTTATCAAAATGAAATAGCAACTAATCATATGCAAGATTTTCTAGCTTCACGTCAAAAATTATCAATTGACGAATATGAAGCGATTTATACAGAATGCGGTAAAGTTAAAACCGATGATTATGAATTAACACCCGAAGCAGTCATTTCTGATGGAGAAGTTTATTTTGCAGGAGTCAAAGATCATTTGAGACAGTATAAAGTTAAAGGAGCTTAATTATGATGTTTATGTTTTACGGAATGCGTCCAGAAGAAAAAGAATACGTCATTTCTTGGAGTCAACAAAACAATGTTCAAGTTAAAACAACAGCTGAACTATTAACAGCAGACACTGTTGAGCAAGCACAAGGTGCTGATGGCATTGTTGCTTTACAAACCCAAGCCTATCCAAAAGAAGTATTTGATAAAATGGGTCAAATGGGAATCAAAAGTTTATCATTGAGAAACGTTGGAACTGATAATGTTGATAAAGAAGCGGCTAAAGCCAATCACATCCGCATTTCTAATGTTCCTGCTTATTCACCTAATGCCATTGCCGAATTTGCTGTTTCAAGTATGATGCAATTATTGAGACAAACTCGAAAAGTTATTCAATATGTTGAAGACGGCCAATTGAAAGAAGCAGTAGCTTTAGTTGGAAAAGAACTTTCCGCTCAAACTGTTGGTGTTGTTGGGACAGGTCGCATTGGAAAACGCGTAGTAGACATCTTACAAGGTATGGGCGCTAAAGTGATTGCTTATGACCCTGCTTTCCATCAACCAGATATTGATTACGTTGATAATTTAGATGACTTATTGAAACAAGTGGATATTTTAACTCTACATATCCCAGGGATGCCAGCAACTGAACATCTTATCAACGAAAAAAATATTAGTTTAATGAAACCTGGATCATACTTAGTTAATGATGCTAGAGGAATGATTGTGGAAACACGTGCTTTAATTAATGCCCTAAAAGAAGGTCGTTTAGCCGGTGCTGCTTTAGATACTTTTGAAAATGAAGATGAATTAGGCAAAGCAATGGCACAAGGTCAAGATAATCAAGACCCTGATTATCAAACACTTAAAGCAATGGATAATGTGATTTTAACCCCACATATTGCTTACCATACTGATATTGCTGTTCATAACATGGTACATCAATCACTAGATAGTGCTTATCAATTTTCACAAGGTCAAGACCCAGAAAACGAAGTTAAATTTTAACCAAATAAAAAAGCTTTCAGATAATTCTGAAAGCTTTTTCTTATTTTTTGACTAATTTAACAACGGCTTCAACTTTAGGTGTTTGTGGGAACATGTCGATAGATTGAATGAATTCCACTTTGTATTCACGAGTTAATGTGATGAGGTCTTTAGCTAGTGTTGAAGCGTTACATGAGATGTAAACAAATTTTTGAGGTTTTACCTTTAAGATGGCCTGTAAAACATCTTGTGATAATCCACTACGAGGAGGGTCAACAATCAAGCTGTTAAAGAAGGTTCCACGTTTAACCATATGTGGTAAAATAGCTTCGGCCTTACCTGTTTGGTAACTCACGTTATCTAAGTTATTTAACTCAACATTGTAGTTGGCATCTTTAACGGCATCTTTGATGATTTCCATTCCATAGACGCGCTTAACTTTATCAGCAGCACTAATACCCAATGTTCCAACACCACTATAAGCATCAACAAGCACATCATCTTCATTTAGATCAAGAGCTTTAAGTGCGTGGTCATATAATACTTCTGTTTGTGGTGGGTTTAGCTGGAAGAAAGCTTGAGGTGATAAGATAAATTCTTTATCTTTAATTTTTTCAGTGATAGTGCGTTTTCCTTTTAACAAGGTTGTTTCTTTACCCCAAACCAGTGAAGTATCTTGATCGTTGATGTTTTGCATAACAGATACCACATTAGGCAGTTTAGCCACTTTATCAGCTAGTTTATCAAGGCCTTTAATATGAGCTTGTGATGTAATGAAAGTCACTTGGACTTCTTTAGTAGCGTATGAGTTTCTTACCGCTAGTGTCTTAATTCCGGGCTTTTTATTACGAGGATTATAAATAAAAATCGAAAGTTCTTCAATCAGTTTCACTATTTTTCGAACAGTATCTTGTGATAATTCACTTTGAGTGGGCATTGCAGGCAAGTCAACTAAATCATGTGAGTTTGCTTGATAAAGTCCAGCTAGCACTTTTCCTTTTTCAAAACCAAGTTGATATTGGGCTTTGGTACGGTAATGCCATTCTTGCTTAGAACCAATTGTGGGTCTAAGGTCATATTGGGTGTAACCCTCAGGACTGTATTTTTCAAGTGCTTGACGAAAAACATCAAGTTTAAAATCCAATTGGCTTGCGTAATTTAAGTGGGCAAGTTCAAGACCACCAACAGCTGGGTTAACACCTTTTGGAAAATCAACACGGTTTGGACTTTTTTCTTTTACTCGAATTAATTCACCACGAAGGTAATTACGTTTTTCTTCTGTGATTTTTACAATCACGATTTCGTCAGTAATTGCTTGGGGTACAAAAATGATTTTTTTCTTGTAAAACCCAATCCCTTCACCATTGATTCCCATACGTTTGATGGTAATCATTGCTTCTTTACCGACTAAAGTATTATTATTTTTAATTGTTCTCATAATTCACCTAAAACTTTCTTTTCTACAATAGACTATTTTTATATTGTCAGATTAAAGTTAATGAAAGGATACTCACTCATGCCAACCATTACTAAAATCTCAACACAAAAACGACCTGGATATTATAACATTTTTTTGGATGAAAGCTATGCTTTTTCTGTAACTGAACAAGTTTTAATTCAATTTGAATTAGCCAAAGATAAAGTATTAACCAAAGAACAGGTTGAAACGATTCAATCAGCACAAGTTTATTCAAAAGCAGAGCAAGCAGCTCTTAATTTTTTGAGCTATAAAATGCGGAGTATAACAGAAATTAAGCAGTATTTAGCTAAAAAAGAATATGCAGAAGAGGTTAGTCAACAAGTTGTGACTCGCCTACAGGAAATGGGTTATTTAGATGATGCCGCTTATGCGAAGGCTTTTATTGTTGATAGTTTACGACTTAAAAAAGATGGCCCTTATCAGATTATGCAAAAGCTCAAACAAAAGGGGGTTAATTCAGAAATTTCTGAGCAACAATTAGCTGAAGTACGTTTTGAAGATTGGGAAGAAGTCGCTTTGCGGACAATTTCAAGTTTAGTGAAACAAACAGCTAAGTATTCAAAACGACAATTAGAGACCAAAATAAGACAGAAATTAATGGCTCGCGGTTTTTCAGGCGATTTAATGACGCAGTTAATGCAGAGTGTTGAAGTTGAGAGTAGCGAAGATGATCAATTAATTGCATTAACAACCCAAGGAATTAAGGCTTATAAAAAATTTCGTCGTTATCCTGAATTTGAACGCAATCAAAAAATTAAACGATTTTTAGTTACCAAGGGGTTTTCTTTTACAGAAATTGATCAATTTTTAGCGGGAGAAGTTATTGATTTGGAAGAACTCGCTCAATATTAACTGTCGTCATTTGTGCTATTATTTGATATACTTAAACTGTTAAAATAACTTTGAAAGATGGGATGAACATGCAGCTTCCTAAGGAAGGTGACTATATTGCAATTCAAAGTTATAAACATGATGGGAGTTTTCACCGAACATGGCGAGACACAATGGTACTCAAAACCAGCGAGCATTCAATTATTGGGTGTAATGACCATACGCTAGTGACCGAATCTGATGGTCGGCGTTGGGTCACTCGTGAACCAGCCTTGGTTTATTTTCATAAGCATTACTGGTTTAACATTGTGGCAATGATTCGTGATACAGGTGTTGCTTATTATTGTAATTTGGCTAGTCCATTTGTTTTAGATAAAGAAGCCCTAAAATATATAGATTATGACCTGGATATCAAAATTTTTCCAGATGGTGAAAAGCGTTTACTAGATGTTGATGAGTATGCCGCTCACGCCGAAAAATGGCACTATCCCGAAGAGATAGACCGTATTTTACGACACAGTACGCATGAACTGATTGACTGGATTAATGAACAAAAAGGTCCTTTTTCAAAAGACTATGTGGATATTTGGTATAAGCGTTATCATGAACTAGTACCAAAGAACAATAAAAAGTCACGTAACTCAAAGAATAAGATATAGTCGCTAAGGGCACCCGGCCGGTGCCTTTTTTGCGTTAAAAATAAAATGAGATAGGATGTTAGATGCCGTTATGAAAAATCAAAATCAGCAAAAAGTGCTGGTAACCGTAATCGTTGCTGCACTGATTATTTTCTTTGCGTTTTTTGGAACAAATAAAGACAAAAACCAAAATCAAACGCAACAAAACCAGCAAAATTCAAGCTTACAATCATCAAATAAGCAAAGTAGTTCAAAACAATCATCACAGCAAAGTAGCAGTTCAGAGTCACAAAATGCAAACAGTCAATATCAAACTCAACAATCTGCTTCAACGACTCAAAAAGCACAAGAACTTGCACAGCTATCTTACAGTGGAACTCAGATTATTGCGGTCGATAATAATAATCCAGGATTCACAGCTGAAGAACTTGCTCAAAAGCCGTTTCAATATTATGCACCACTAGATAATTTAAAACGTGCAACCTATGCAACAGCTATGCTACATAAATCTTTGATGCCAACAGCACAAAGAGAACGGTTGACGGTTAATCCAACCGGTTACATTAACAAGCGAATTACAATCAACGGTAAAGAAGGTTGGTTATACAATCGTGCTCACTTGATTGGTTACCAATTTACAGGACAAAATAATAACTTAAACAATTTGATGACAGGAACCCGTTCATTAAATGATCCAGGGATGACTTTCTACGAAAACAAAATGGCACAATATTTAAGATCAACTGGTCATCACATCTTGTACTACGTTCAACCCGTTTATCGTGGTGATGAAAAAGTTGCTCGTGGTATGTGGATGCGTGCTGAATCCGTTGAAGATAAAGAAATTCAATTTAATATTTACATTTTCAATGTTCAAGAAGGTTACACCATTGATTATCAAACGGGTGCCTTAAAGAACTAATTAAAAAGGAGTTTTAAAAATGGAAAAACAACAACAAAAACAACTAAAATTTATCGGTAAAGTCGCAATGCCTTCAATGCTTGAAGCAAATGGGAGTTTTTACAGTCAATTTCAAGAGCTAGAAGATAGCCAAGTACTTAACCAATTAGATGAAACAAACCAATTACCTAAAAACCGTTCAAGTTTAATTGTGTTTGGCCCAGAGAACTATATGTACTGGCAAGGACTTGTTTATGAAGGTGAGTTAGCAGAATTGCCAAAAGGCTTAATGAGTTATGATTTGCCTGAATCAACAGTAGCAACAATGAGTCAAGAAATTTCAGACTATCAATTCCATACACCATTGAGTTTTGAATTGACACAAGCTTTTGATAGTGCAAAAAAAGCAGGTATCGAAATACCTGCTAACCTTGGATTGAGTGAACATCCTTACTTCTTACAACAATACGTTGGGGATGCCACTCAAGGACTAACTAAGCAAACTTCTGTTTACTTAGGCCAAGTCATTGATAATGTTAATGACTAGGCGAGTCAACGGATAAGTGGTCGTATTCAACATACGCACCAAGAGCTGTTGAAAAGAACATGATAATCAAAAAGAAACCTGCTAATTGATTCATGATAATACTTTTATCAATCAAGACACGTATTAAGACAGTAGCAATACCACTTAGGATAATGTCTAAGATTAAATTAGCAATTTTGAATTTAAAACGTCTTTGAATACTAAAAAAGCGGACAAATTGTTTTAAAAACGGCTGTCTAATTTGATCACCGATTAAATCTAGTGGTCGTTGGATTGTTGCTTTCATGGCATATAAAATGAATCCACCAGTTATCGCACCTACTAGTGTTCTGAAAAGATCATCAGCATGTAAAACCAAAGCATTATAGGCAGTCGCAATTAAAGCTAGACTACAGATGTAAGGTATGAGTAATAGAAACAAGAAGACAAAAAACACACGGTATTTTTTCATATGTCGCCATCCTTTAACGTAATTTACTTTATCGTACCTTTTTTTGATAAAAAGGTAAATGGAATTATTTACGGTAAACCATTGTGTGTTTTAATGATGTGATATAATATAAATTAATATTAATTTTTTTATTTTGAAAGAGAGTGAAGTTTGAATATGAGTGGTGACCCGGGGAGTTTTAGTTCGTTATTAATCCAATTAGCCCTGATCGTTGTTTTAACCATAATTAACGCTTTTTTTGCGGCAGCAGAGATGGCTATTGTTTCGGTAAATCGAAACAAAATCGAAACTGAGGCAGAAGAAGGTAGTCGATCAGCTAAAAAAATATTGGCGGTAATGAATGAATCAACCGATTATCTTGCAACGATTCAAGTTGCAATTACTTTTGCTGGATTCTTCTCATCAGCGACAGCCGCTGATAGTTTAGTTCAGTATATCGAGCCCTTATTTGGAGGCTTGAGTTGGGGAAACAACATTTCAGTTATTTTAATTACCATTATTATTTCTTACGTATCGTTAGTTTTTGGGGAGCTATTTCCTAAACAAATTGCGATTGCAAGACCTGAAGCGGTATGTAAGGCAACAATTGGGTTTGTTAAAGTATTTGGAGTTGTTTTAAAACCATTTGTGTGGTTAATTTCTGCATCAACAGGGTTACTAATGAAGGTTGTCCCTATTGACTTTACACAAAAAGATGAAAGAATGTCACGTGATGAAATGCAAACATTGATTGAAAATTCACGCAAAAATGGTGTTATTGGTTTAGATGAATACCATATGCTAGAAGGAATTATTTCTTTTAATGATAAGATGGCGCGTGAAGTGATGGTGCCAAGAACCGATTCATTTATGATTGATATTGATGATGGAACTGAAGCTAACTTAGACGCCATTATGAAACAACCTTTTTCAAGAATTCCAGTTTATCGAGACGACAAAGATAAAATTATTGGTGTTATTCATATAAAGACCATTTTGAAAATGGCTAAAGAAGTTGGATTTGACAACTTGAAGATTGAAGATGCAATGACAGAACCAATGTTTGTACCAGAAACGATTACAATTGACGAATTATTGCTTGAAATGCAAAAGACACAAATGCAAATGGCAATTTTACTTGATGAATACGGTGGAGTTGTCGGACTAGCCACAATTGAAGACTTACTAGAAGAAATTGTAGGTGACATTGATGATGAAACCGATCGCCAAGAAACATTGTTTACTAAGATGTCTGATACGCAATATGTATTAGCGGGTAAAATGCCGATTTATGATTTCAATGAACAATTTGATACTGATATTGAAGCTAATGATGTGGATACCATTGCCGGTTACGTCATCACAGAACTTGGGATGATTCCATCTAATGGTGAACATCACAAGGTAACTTTAGACAATGGAATGAAGTTGACAACTGGAAAAGTTAAAGGCTCTCGTTTAGAAAATCTAACACTAGATATTCCAAAAGAATTGTTAGAAAAAGACGAGTCAACTAATAAAGAAGATAATGATTAAAATTGACATCGACTTTGGTCGATGTCTTTGTGTGTAATAAAGAATATGATAAGGATGAAAAATTTGGATAATTTAAAGCAGCAAGTCGATAGAAGAAGAACCTTTGCCATTATTTCTCACCCCGATGCAGGGAAAACAACCATTACGGAACAACTCTTACTACAAGGTGGGGCTATTCGTAAAGCTGGTACTGTTAAAGCTAAAAAATCTGGGAACTTTGCAACGAGTGACTGGATGGAAATCGAAAAACAACGTGGGATTAGTGTAACGAGTTCGGTTTTACAATTTGATTATGATGGGAAGCACGTTAACATTTTAGATACACCAGGACATGAGGATTTCTCTGAAGATACTTACCGTACTTTAATGGCTGTTGATGCAGCTGTGATGGTAATTGACTCTGCCAAAGGTATTGAGCCTCAAACCAAAAAGCTATTCAAAGTTGTTAAACAACGTGGTATTCCAATTTTTACTTTTATTAATAAGCTTGACCGTGATGGTCGTGAACCGCTTGACTTGATTACAGAGCTTGAGGAATTACTGAATATTGAAGGGTATCCAATGAACTGGCCTATAGGGATGGGTAAAGGACTACGTGGACTTTATGATATTGGTGAACACCATATTGAACTATATCGTCCCGAAGAAGGTCAAGACCGCTTCTTAAAATTAGATAGTGATGGCGAACTAGAAGGTAACCATCCATTAAAAGAAGAATCAATTTACCAGCAAACAATGGAAGATGTTTCGCTACTACTTGAAGCTGGTAACCAATTCGATGAAGAAAAAGTACTGGCAGGACAACAAACACCTGTATTCTTTGGATCAGCTTTGACAAACTTTGGTGTGGAAAGTTTCTTGAATCAATTCTTACAATATGCACCAGCTCCTGAAAGTTCAGAAGTTAATGATGGCGAAAAAACAATTGCAGCGAGTGATGAAACATTTTCAGGATTTGTTTTCAAAATCCAAGCTAATATGAATCCAGCTCACCGTGACCGTATTGCGTTTGTTCGTATTAAGTCAGGTGAATTCCACAAAGGAATGGATATCACATTGGCAAGAACTGGCCAAAAAATCCGCTTGAATAATGCAACTGAATTCATGTCAAGTGAACGTGAACAAGTTGAAACTTCTGTTGCAGGTGATATTGTTGGGTTATATGATACAGGTAACTTCCAAATTGGTGACAGTATTTACTCGGGTAAAGCCAAAATCGAATATCCAAAACTACCAGAATTTACCCCTGAATTATTTATGCAAGTCACTTCAAAAAATGTGATGAAGCAAAAATCATTCCATAAAGGAATGAAGCAACTAGTTCAAGAAGGTGCGGTCCAACTTTACCGTAACTATCAAACTAATGAATATATTCTGGGTGCAGTGGGTCAATTGCAATTTGAAGTGTTCTCATATCGTATGAAGAATGAATACAACTCTGAAGTTGTGATGACACCAATTGGGTCAAGAACAGCTCGTTGGATTAAACCAGAACAACTTGATCCAAGTATGTCATCTTCACGTAACTTATTAGTTAAAGACCGTTTTGACCAACCATTGTTCTTATTTGAAAATGATTTTGCAATGCGTTGGTTCCATGATAAGTATCCTGATGTTGAACTTGAAGCAGGATTTAATGAAAAAGAAGTTTAGATTATATAAAAAGACACTAGCAATTATGCTAGTGTCTTTTTGTCTGTCTGTTTACTATTTTTATTAAGTTAATCATTAGTTTGCTTTTGTCACTTTAATTTCATCGTTTTCAACACGTGCTTCAAGTTGTTTATCTTGCGGATGTTCTAGGTAGTAATCAGCTACTTTATCTTCAATCATTTCTTGAATAACACGACGTAATGGACGTGCACCCATAGCAGGGTTGTAACCTAAATCAACTAATTTTTCTTTAGCAGGTTCAGTCACATGAATAGAAAGTCCCTTATCTTGAATCATGTCATTAGTATCATTAATCATTAGACTGACAATATTAATCAGACTTTCTTTTGGTAAACGTTTAAATTCAACAATATCATCAAATCTGTTTAAGAATTCAGGTTGGAAGTAATCAGTTAGACGGTTAACAACTGAATGATTTTCGCCATTCATGGTTGCACTGAAACCAACGCTAGCTTCTTGAACAGCTTGTCCAGCATTAGAAGTCATGATGATAATTGTGTCTTTAAATGAAACCGTACGTCCTTGTGAATCAGTTAGACGACCATCATCTAAGATTTGTAAGAACATGTGTAAAACATCTGGATGAGCTTTTTCAATTTCATCTAGTAAAATTAAGCTATAAGGGTTACGACGAACTTTTTCAGTTAGTTGTCCAGCTTCTTCATAGCCAACATAACCCGGAGCAGAACCGATTAATTTTGAAACTGCTTGTTTTTCCATATATTCAGACATGTCAAAACGAATCATAGAGTCTTTGGTACCGAATAATTGTTTAGCTAGTTGTTTAGCTAGTTCAGTTTTACCCACACCAGTTGGACCCACAAACATAAATGATCCAATAGGGCGACCAGACTTGTTGAAACCAACACGGTTACGGCGGATTGCACGAGCAACTTCAGAAACGGCCTTGTCTTGACCAATAACATGTTCTTTCAGGTCATCTGCTAGATGAATAAGTTGAGATTGTTCTTGTTCTTTCAAATCGCCAACAGGGATGTTTGTTTTTTCTTCAATAATTTTTTCAATGATTCTTTCAGAAATAACAGGCATCTTGTCAGGATCCTCAGAATTACTTTCATTCATCTTTTGATATTTTTCAATTTGATCACGGTAGTAAGCTGCTTTTTCGTAATCTTCTTGTTTAAGTGCATCTTGTTTTAACTTTTCAGCTTCATCAATGCGTTTTTTGAGCGTATGAGTATCTACAGCTGGAATAGTTAAGTTCATACGAGAACCAGCTTCATCAAGTAAATCAATCGCTTTGTCTGGTAAGAAGCGGTCTTGAATGTAGCGGTTAGATAGATTAGCTGCTGCTGTAATTGCTTTTTCATCGTATTTAACATGGTGGTAATCTTCATATTTCTTTTGAAGACCATGTAAAATTTTTACAGTTTCATCAACGCTAGGTTCTTTAACTTGAATAGGTTGGAAACGGCGAGCTAAAGCAGCATCTTTTTCAATAGTACGGTATTCACTAAATGTTGTAGCCCCAACTAATTGAATTTCACCACGAGCAAGAGCAGGTTTTAAGACGTTACCAGCGTCCATACCACCATCAGCATTACCGGCACCCACGATTTCATGGATTTCATCGATAAATAAGATGATATCTGGATCTTGTTTAAGTTCATTCATAAGTTGTTGCATACGTTGTTCAAATTGACCTCGCATACTAGTTCCTTGGACAAGAGAAACCACATCCAAGCGAACGACTTTACGATTTTGTAATTTAGAAGGAACGGCACCATCAGCAATTTGTTGGGCAAGTCCTTCAACAACGGCTGTTTTACCAACACCTGCTTCACCAATTAGAACAGGATTATTCTTAGTTCTACGGTTTAGGACTTCAATGACACGAGCCACTTCTTTATCACGACCGATAACGGGATCGATTTTACCTTTTCTAGCTTGATCAGTTAAGTTAACACCAAATTGACCAAGTAGGGTGTTATCACCACCGTTACCTTTATTACTACTTTGTTGTTGTTTAGCATTTGGATTACCTTGATTTAATTGTGCGAATAAATCGTCGAAGTTAGAAAATCCAAAGATATTATCATTATTATCGTCTTGTTTTGAATTAAAAAATTCAGCATTGTTTTGTTGATTCTTCATTTGTTGATAACAGTTTTGGCAAAGATTTAATTCTTTACGACTACCATTAACACTTGTATAAAGATGGATTGTAGCATCATTTTGATGACAGTTTTGACAAACCATATCATTCACACCTTTCTTTTGAAAAATTTGAAAGCGAGTGAGACTTTCAAAAGGAATATGTTCATTATACTTTTAGCACTCTCATATTTCAAGTGCTAAACTATAATTAACTTACAAAAAATAATTAAAAATGTTAAGATAAGGGTCTGCAATGGGAATATACTTATTGTTATTTAAGGTAAAAAATGATAATCTTTAATTGTAGGAGAAGACTTAATTTCTTCAGTCCATTTTTATTTAAAAGGAGATAGATAGACATGGAAAAACGCGACTATCACATTACATCCGAAACTGGGATTCATGCACGTCCAGCAACATTACTAGTTCAGACAGCTAGTAAATTTGATTCAAAATCTACCTTAGAATACCAAGGCAAAACCGTTGATTTAAAATCAATCATGGGTGTTATGTCTTTAGGTGTGGGACAAGGGTCAGATGTTGTTGTCAGTGTTGATGGCGACGATGCTTCTGCAGCTTTAGATGCAATTGACGAAACAATGAAAAAAGAAGGTCTTGTTTAAGACATAATTTTTAATAGCCAAGTGGTTATTTTAGTATCAATAGTTATATTGGTGCTTTTTTTTTGCCTAAATTTAAATTGATACTTACAAAAAGTTAGTTAAGTGGTATACTTATGCTAGAAAGTTAAATTTTGAAGGGGGTAGTTTGATGAAAAATCAAAAACACGACAATCATCAACATCATATGGACCATTCACATATGGACCACAGTAATCATTCAACTATGAATCATAGTGATCACATGAATCATGACCACAATCATATGCACATGGATCATTCACACATGAATCATGATCATGGTGGAATGGACCACAGTATGCATGGCCATGGCATGGCGCACATGGGTAATTTGAAACAAAAATTAATTATTTCGTTAATTTTGGCTATTCCGGTAGTTTTCTTATCACCAATGATGGATGTTCCTTTATTTTTTCAATTTGAATTTCCGGGTTCGCAATGGTTAGTATTAATTTTATCAACTATTTTGTATTTCTATGGTGGGGCACCATTCTTACTCGGTGCAAAAGATGAGATTAAACATCGATCACCTGCGATGATGACTTTGGTTGCAATGGGAATTAGTGTTGCTTACTTTTATAGTTTGTATTCCTTTGTTGCAAATGAATTCTTCCATCAACATACAATGAACTTTTTCTTTGAACTAGCAACGCTAATCGTCATTATGATTGCTGGTCATTGGATTGAAATGAATGCGACGATGCAGGCTAATAATGCCCTTGATAATTTATCAAAATTATTACCTGAAAAAGCACAACTGGTAGATGAACACGGCCATGCTCATGAAGTGTTATTATCTGAAGTTAAAGAAAATCAAACACTTATGATTAAAGCCGGCGAAACAATCCCAGCTGATGGTGTTATTACCAAAGGAAATACACAAGTTAATGAATTTTTAGTAACAGGTGAATCTAAAGCCGTTGCTAAAGAAGCTGGTGAAACCGTTATTGGTGGTTCAACTAATGAAGATGGAACAATTTTGGTTCAAGTTACTGGTGTTGGAAACAGTGGCTATCTTTCAAAAATTAAACAATTAGTCATGGACGCTCAACAAAACAAATCAAAAGTTGAAACCTTGGCTGATAAAGTAGCTGGTTGGCTATTTTATGCAGCAGTTTTAGTTGGTTTAGTTGCCTTTATTACTTGGTTGTTCTTTGGCACAGTAGCCAATGCATTTCTTGTGTTAGTAACTGTCTTGGTTATTGCATGTCCACATGCCTTAGGACTGGCTATTCCACTTGTGACGGCTCGATTTACGTCACTTTCAGCGGTTAATGGTCTATTAATCAAAAACCGTGACGTGATTGAATTGACTTCACAAATTGATTATATTGCATTAGATAAAACAGGAACCTTAACTGATGGTAAGTTTGAGGTGGCTCATTTTGAAAGTCTCAGTCAAAAAATTTCTAAAGAAGAAGCTTTAGCTATTGCAGCAGCCTTAGAATCACAATCCAGTCATCCTGTTGCCAAAAGTATTGTCAAATTTGCAACTGATCAACAAATTCATTTTGATGCACCTGAAGAAGTGAATGCTATTAAAGGTGTCGGCTTGTCAGGAAGTGTTTCTGGCAAAACGTATCAGATCGTTTCAAAATCTTACCTAGATCAACATAACTTATCAGTAGATGCAACTAGTTATCAAAGTTTAGCCGCTCAAGGTTTGACGGTTTCTTATTTAATTGCTGACCAAGAAGTGTTAGCGGTTGTGGCTACAGGTGACAAAATTAAACCAGAAGCTAAATCATTTATTGAAAAACTTAAAGCTCAAAATATTACACCCGTTATGCTAACAGGTGATAATGCGTTAACTGCTCAAAAAGTAGCTGATCAGTTAGGTATTACAGAAGTACAGGCACAATTGTTGCCCCAAGATAAATTAGACTATATCCACCAATTACATCACAAAGGACACCGTGTTATGATGATTGGTGATGGGATTAATGATGCTCCAACGCTAGCTGCATCAGATATTGGTGTTGCTATTGGTTCAGGGACTGACGTTGCTATTGATGCAGCAGATGTCGTGTTAACTAGTCAATCGCTGGATAAAGTTCTAGCTTTATTTGAATTAACGAAGTTAACTAAACGTAAGATGGTAGAAAACCTCTGGTGGGGAGCAGGTTATAATATCTTAGCCTTACCACTAGCTGCAGGTATTCTAGCACCAATTGGCTTTATGCTTAATCCAGCTGTCGGGGCAGTTTTAATGTCCTTATCAACAGTTATTGTTGCAATTAATGCCATGACTTTAAAATTTAAAGCTTAAAAAATAAAAGAACAAAAGCCTAAGCTTTTGTTCTTTTTTTGTAGGATAAATTATTATCTTGGTTTTCATCATTATAATAAGATAAAAAAGGAAATTGAATAGAGAAGGTGGTTCCTTTACCAGGGGTAGAACTGACCGTTAGCTCATGACCTAATTTTTGAGCCATTTTTTGAGCAAGATAAAGACCTAGACCTGTTGATTTTTTATCTTGTTTACGACCGTTTTCACCCGTGAATCCCTTGTCAAAAATTCGGGAAATATCTTGTTTTGGAATCCCAACACCCGTATCGGTAATTTGTAAGATAGTAACTTTATGGTCTTGAATAATTTTGGCTTTGATAGAACCATTATCAGGCGTGTACTTCAAAGCATTTGAAAATAATTGTGTCAAAATATAAGCTAACCATTTTTGATCCGTCAAAATAGGGGTATCTTCGCCTTCAAGTTCAAATTGAATATGTTTTTCTAAAAAAGTCGTCATATTCTCTAATGCTACTTGGTTCACAATTTTTTTCAGACGGTAACGCTGGATGAGGTAATCTTGCGTAAAATTATCTAAACGAGAGTAATAAAGCACTTGATCAACCAAATGACTAATTTGACTAATTTCCGTTTTGATTTGTCGGTTTTTATTATCCGTAATTTGCGTTTGAATGTTTTCTTGTAAAAGCTGTAAGGCAGCTAGGGGGATTTTAATTTCATGAACCCATGAATCAACGTATTCAGTTTGGTCATTTTGTCGATTGATTAATTTTAAATTTTCTTCTTTACCGTAGTCAACTAAAGTATTGTATGCTTTTTGATAAATCAATTCACTTTGACTTTTACCTGTTTTGAGGGTTTGATTATAGCTTTTATGAGGATATTGCGTTCGAAAATAAAGCTCCATTAAAAAGGGTCGCTTTTTTAAGTAAGAACCAATTGTAAATCCGACTAAAATCAATAAACAAATGCCATCTAGATAAAGCAGATTAAACCAGTGAATACTTTGGGTAGGGTCGAGCCAAAGGACAACGTTCATAATGGCAATCAATGCAATAAACAATCCTAGAAAAGGTAGTTGGTCCCTTAGAAATTTAAGAAAGATCATAACTTACTCCTAACTATTCGATCAAATAACCCTGGCCAACTTTAGTCTTGATAAAGTCTTTAGCACCAGCCACTTCAATTTTTTTACGAAGTCGATTAATATTAACCGTTAGTGTATTATCATCAACAAAGCGTTCATCTTCCCAAAGACTACGCAATAAATGGTCTCTTGAAACAATTTGACCACTTTGATTCATTAAAACTTGCAGTAGCTTATATTCATTTTTTGATAAATCAATCGCTTGGTCATTCACTTTAACGGTCGAGTTTGATAAATTTAAAGTAACATTATGCAAGGAAATAATATCTTGATGATCATCTTTATAATTATAAGTACGACGCAGTAACGCATTAATTTTAGCGACTAAAACGTCAGTTGAAAAAGGCTTAGAAACGTAATCATCAGCTCCCATATTCATCGCCATAACCATATCCATGTTGGTATTACGTGAGGAAATAAAAATAATTGGGATTTTAGAGTGTAAGCGAATCCGTTGGTTCCAGTAAAAGCCATCGTATACAGGAAGATTAATGTCCATCAAAATCAAATGAGGTTGTGTCTTTAAAAAGAGCTCTTCAACATCATTAAAATCATCAACGATAATCGGTTCCATTTGCCATTTTTCGATGGCTTCAGCAATCAGTGTGTTCACTGTGCGGTCATCTTCAACAATCATTATTTTGTACATGAGTATTCACCTTGTCATTTAAATTAGTTATTATTAAGGATAACAAATTATGACGTTTTTGGGGTCAAAAAATCAAGGGGAGTTTGATATGAGTTATATAACATTTAATCAGGTTTCAAAATTATATGGATATGGGGTTAACCAAGTTCAAGCACTTGATAATTTAAGCTTTAAGTTAGAGAAGGGTGAATTTTTAGGGATTATGGGTCCTTCAGGTTCAGGGAAGAGCACTATCTTAAACTTATTAGCTCAAATTGATTATTTATCATTTGGGAAAATTACTATGGATGGCATTGATTTAAGGGATTTTTCTGATAGTCAACGTGCTAAAAATCGCCAAAGAAAGATGGGACTTATTTTTCAAGACCCTAACTTATTAAGTTCCTTAACTGTTAAAGAAAATATCGAGTTATCTTTGCTAGCGTTACGGGTTAAACGTAAAGATGTTGAAGAAAAAATTTTTGATATTGCAAATCGGTTAAATATTGAAGCTTTACTCGACCAAAATGTATTTGATTTGTCTCCTGGACAACAGCAAAAAGTTAGTGCAGCTAGAGCTATTATCAAAGAACCAGAGTTGATCTTAGCTGATGAACCAACCGGCAGTTTAGACTCAAAATCAGCGACTTACTTGCTGCAATTTTTGACACAGTTGAATCGTGAGCATCATAGTTTAGTAATGGTTACTCATGATCCTTTTGCGGCGAGTTATTGTGATCGGATTATTTTTGTGAAAGATGGGCGACTCTTTTCTCAAATTAATCGTGTAGATAGTCGACAAGCCTTCTTTGAGTCAATTGTTGAAATGCAAGCGACAGTTGGTGGAGGTGAAGGTTATGATTTTTAAAGCCGCACTCAAAGACCTTAAAAGTAATATTGGCTATTTTACGGTTTATGCAACAGCAGTTGCCCTAGCAATCGCTGTTTATTTTTTCTTTGCTAACTTGTCTTATAATCCTAATTATCAAACTATTGATTCGAATTCAATGCTCGGAACTTATATGATGAGTATTAGTATCATTGCCATGCTAACTAAATTTTCAGAATTAGTCTTTATTATCTTGTTTTTAATTATTACCTCTATTTTGTTTTTCAAAATTTCTAAAAATAATTTAGCCAAGTTATTAATTGCTGGGTTCAATAAAAGCCAAGTTGTCCGTTTTTTTGCTATTCAACAGTTTATTATTCACTTTGGTGCATTAATAGTAGGGATTATCATTGGTATTATTAGCACGCCACTTTTGAATTTAATATTAATTCGATTGTTAGGTTGGCATAATACATGGAGTATGGTGCTAAAAGCACCCCTTCAAGAAACATTCTTAACATTTTTAGTTGTTTTTGGGATGCAATTTTTGATTTTGACTTTGACGACACGATTGTTAAAAACACCAACGTACTTTAACAATTATGCGAATCCTAAAAAGTCTGAAATTAAAAGGCGAAAATTAAGAAGAAGTCCCAATATTTTAGTTTCATTTTTACAACTACTACTTTTAATGGGAATTATTATGTCAGTATTTCAATTGACAAGATTTCCTGTTTTTTATGCTTTTTTGAGTCTTTTATTTTTAATTACATTTTTTAGATGGTGGATTTTTCGAGTATTAGAAAAGAAAAAACGAAAAAGACGGGCAAATGATTTGAAAGTCGTTGTTTACAGTCAATTAAAACGAAGTCTGTCTGATAGTAGTTGGACAGCAATCGTGATTGGGATTATCAATATGTTGGCTATAATCGGTCTATTTATTTTTGCGTATGGTGATAATGGTCTGGCTCAAAATAACGTAAGAATAAATCCTTCTGAATTTGTGACAACTAGTTTTAATCAAGCAGAAGTTGAACGGGTTATGCGGGATAATAACTTAACAATTGAACATCAACAAGTAATGCCTATTAAGTTATTATATTACACTAATGTCTCAAATCGTAAATTTGGTGTAATCTCACAATCCAGTTATAATCAAGCTATTCGAGAGGGATTTTTGAACCGAGTTTATCCGGCAACTAATCGGCCAAATGTCTCAAATGAACAACTAGGAGCTAAAGAAATAACATTGACAGATGGACAATTCAGTTTTATATTGTATGGTTTTTTCTCAGGAGATACCCTTGAACTAAATTTAGAGAATGGTCGAAAAAAAGCCTTTCATGTAGATGAGTGGATGACAAATAGACCTAAGCCCGCAGGGTATGGCCTAATACCTGATCAAAATATTATTGTTTCGGACCAAGATTTTGCACAAATTCAATCAGATGTTACTTACCAAGTGATTTCTTATAATATTAAGCCTAGCCAAGTTCAAAATTATAAACAAACATTAAGTGATTTAGCTAATGATTTGACTAATCAAAATATTAATATAAAAGCTATAGTAGAGAACGATAAAAAAAGTCAATTAACGGTTGAAGATATGGCTATTTTAAATTCAGATTCAGCTAGGATACCCTTCAGTTTTGCCACTTTGAGTGCTTACAATTCTTATTATAAAGATCAAGTTACTTCGTCTTATGTTTTATCAAATATCCAATTCATTTTAATTGTTTTTAGTGGTTTGTTAATTATTGCGACACAAGTTATCTTACTATTAAAGCTAAATACTGATTTCAGTCAGAACTTAACTGATTATCAATCATTAGTTAAACTAGGTAATTTGAAATCAGATATTAAAAAATTAGTATTTAAATATACAGCATATTATTTTTTGATGCCGACACTATTTGTTATGGTATACATGATTCTCTTATTAATTCCATTTATTCTATATTTAAACTTTACGGGTTATCCTAGCTTTATAACTTTATGTGGATTGGTTATAGGGTTTACAATAGTAGCGTATTATGCAATTTATCAAAATTATTGGTATTTAGTTAAACAAAAAATTTAGTTACAAAGGAGTAAAATTATGAAATTAACAGTACTAGGTATTTATGGTGGCTATCCTTATGCAGGTTCAGCTAGCTCATCTTATTTATTACAATCAGAAGATGGATTCAACTTATTACTTGATGCAGGTAGCGGGTCACTTTTGGCACTTGAACACTACTTAGATCCATTTGAGTTGGATGCGGTATTATTATCACACTATCATCATGATCATGCGAGTGATATTGGAGTATTACAATATTACTACCAATTACATCCGGGTGAAAAAAGACAATCAGTATTACCAATTTATGGTCATAATCAAGACTTTATTAGCTTCGCAAATCTAAGTATGGATGGTATTACAAAAGGGTATCCTTACTTTGATTATCAGCCGCTTGATTTAGGACCATTTGAAATTAGTTTTTTAAGAACGCAACACCCTGTTCCAGCCTATGCGATGAGAATTACTGAAAAAACAACAGGTAAAGTTTTCGTATTTACAGCTGATACTGCTTACTTTGAAGACTTAGTTGACTTTAGTCGTGATGCTGATTTGCTGTTAACAGATACAAATTTTGCTAAGGATAAGACTGGACGTAAATGGCACATGACTTCTGAAGAGTCAGCACAGTTAGCTCAAAAAGCAGGGGCTAAGTCTTTATTATTGAGTCATTTACCTCAAACAATTGATCATCAACAAATTTTAGCTGAGGCTAAAGAGGTATTCTCACACGCCGAAATTGCTAAAGTTGGGTTAATTCAAAAAATTTAAGAAAAATAAAAATAAACAAATAAATAAGAATGGAATTAAAATTAATAAAAACTTATGAATTTGTTAATAGTGTTTAATGACTTTGATGAGGCTCTTTTATAAGAACAAGACTAATTAGATATAATTTATTTTTTAAATTAAGTAGTATTGTGCAAAATTTAGTTGTATACTACGAATTGTTAAAGAGATTATCTAAATTAGAGTTCAAAGCAAAGGAGCGTGGTCAAATGGTCAACTTATATACATCACCAAGTTGTACATCATGTCGTAAAGCAAAGTCTTGGTTAGAAGAAAATGGCATTTCTTATGTTGAGAGAAATATTTTTGCTAACCCATTATCAAAAGAAGAGATTAAAAAGATTTTAAGCATGACTGAAGAAGGAACAAAAAAATTAATTTCAAGACGTTCAAAACTTTTTCAAAAATTAGATGTCGAACTTGAAGATTTATCACTAGATAAGCTAGTTGAATTACTAGTACAAGAACCAGGATTATTGATTCGTCCTATCATCACGGATGACAAACGTTTACAAATTGGATTTAATGAAGATGAAATCAGACGCTTTTTGCCTCGTACAGTTAGACAACAAGAGTTAAGAGAAGTCGAAGAGATGGAAGGCTTTTAAATCAATTAAAATAGATGTAGAATCAGATAGTTTTGTCTGGTTCTTTTTTTATAAATCAGTTAAAATATAGACAGTCCTTAATTAATAAATTTAATGAAATGGAATTATAAGAACTTCAGAATTACGAGAGGTGGTATTAATATGGAAATGCAACGTATTAACGACAACACAATTCGAGTGATTCTTGGTAGTGAAGATTTAGAAGAGCGTGGTATTACCATGTTAGATCTTCTAGGAAATCAAGGACATATTGAGCAATTCTTCAGAAATATCCTAGAAGAAGTAGACGAAAATCATACTTTTGCCCAAAACGATGCCGTAACATTCCAAATTATGCCTAGCAACGATGGGTTAGAGCTATTAATTAGTCGAACCAATATGAAAAAATCTGCCGTTTCTTCTGACCAATCGGTGCAAGAGTCACAGAATAATGCCCAACAATTACAAGAATTATTACAATCATTAGATGACGGATCAATTTCTCATGTAGATGCAAATGAAGATAAGAAGAATACTTCTGACTATTACCGTATTTATGAATTTAATAGTATTGAAGACGCTATTGAATTAGCCAAAGAATTACCTCATGTTAGTGGGGTTGATACAAAACTTTATGCGGACTCAACTAGTCAAACATATCTCATGTCATTTAGGTTTGATCCTCATCAGTCATATGAACTATCTATCAAAGATTTTTGGATTATGGTAAATGAATTTGGCGATTTGATTCAAGGTGAAACAAAATTACTTTTATCAAATGCTAAGTGTGTCTTAACGGACAATGCTATAGAGAATTTAAAAACTTATTTCGATTAAAAAAAGACACCCGACGTAGTTAATACTGGGTGTCTTTTTTGTATGCAGCTTTAGTTAACAAACAACTGATTTATGCAACGCATTATCAGCCACAAAAATTAGACAAATTAAAGTGTCCAAAATGTTTAAAAAAGGTACGTTTTGTTAAAGCAAATGGCAAAACACCTTATTTTAAACACTTAGCTAAAATAGTGGTTAATGATGAAACTGCTGAGCATCAAGCATTAAAAAAACAACTATTTGTTATTTTAACCGATATTTATCCGCACGTGTCATTAGAAAAAGCATTGCCAAATCAAAAAGTAAGACCAGATATCTTAATTAAGGGTAGAAACAGGCAATTAGCAATTGAGATTCAGTGCTCGCCATTGAGTGAAGCCAGTCATCAATTTAGACATAATCACTACCGACAATTTGGACTTGAAGATATTTGGTTAGTTGGGAAAAAACTTCACTTAAACCAGCGACTAGGCAAAAAACATATTCGGTTTTTAAGGTATCAAAAAAATCTGGGCTTTTATTTAATTGAGCTACACTTAGATAGCCAAGAAATCAAATTAAAGTACCAGATTATGAGACAAGACTTTGCAACGATAGCACGATATCAAGTGAAAACGGTTAGCTTAACTAAGCACGGATTTAACCAACTTCTTTCATTTATGAAAACAGAGCAAACAATGAAAAACTATCCACCAATACCACTAAAATGGGACAAATATCAAAAAGAACTTGAAACAATCAAACGTTTGGCCTATGCTAACGGTTACAATGTTAAAAAGTTATTAGATGAGTGTTATACCAGTTATCGACAACCTTACTTTTTGTCTAGTGAAACAACAGCAAAAAGTAAAATCAAACTCGGTCTTGCAGATGATTTAACCATCTATTTGCCGATTGCTTTAAGGCATCTTAATCCAGAAGTAATCAGGCAAAAAAAGAGCCGTCAGATTCGTGAATTACTTTATTAATCGATGGTCAAAAGCACGAGCCACTTTATTTTTTTGGGGCATATCAGAAGTTAAATTGAACGTTTTTTTCAAAAACCTCATGGCATCTTGTGCAGCTTCTAAATGGTCTGTTTCAATTTCTAATTCATAATCACGTGTGCCGTCTAAATAATCTGTTTGATCTAGTGTTAGTTCTAAGTCTTCAGGCCCATGTAAAAGATAACGATGGGTATGAGCTTGAGCTAACCGATAAAAGGCCCGATTTTCAAAGTGATGGCTAAGATAATCGCCTACTTTACCTGAAAAAGTGACAGCGTCTGTTGCGAGCATTTTTTCAATTTTGCTTAAAGATAAAGGATCCGTTATTTCACGTAATGAATGTGTGGTATTATTTGGGAGAGGGACTTTGAGTGTCTGTTCACCTGTGTTTTTGAATTGTCTAATTCTTAAACCACAATTTGCATTTTTTAAACAAGCATCTTTTGAATCAAAATAGTAATTGGTTTGCTGAATCGCTTTCTTCAGCGTGTAAGCTGATAATAATTTGTTAAATTGATTTTGAGTGAGCATTAACTTGAATTCTGTTTCAATTGTTTCTGACATATTGTTTACCTCGCTTTAATTTTAATTGTTACCTACATTCTAAAATAAAAAGTCCCGTTGGAGGAAGAATAAACTATGATAAAAGATTGGAAAAAATTTTTATGGCCTTATCAACAGGCTGTAAATGAACTAAAAGTTAAATTTAGAGGCTTACGTGTAAGTTACTTAGATCAAACGAACCATTCACCAATTGAGTTTGTGACAGGTCGCGTTAAGCCTGTTGAAAGTATCGAAGAAAAACTAAAAAGAAGATATGTTGCTGAAGAATTAATAGAGCAAGATTTACAAGATATTGCTGGTATTCGAATTATGTGTCCCTTTGTGGAAGATGTTTATCAAGTTATTGATGTCATTCATAGTCGAACAGATATGACGGTAGTTGAAGAACGTGATTATATTCAAAATGACAAACCAAGTGGCTATCGTTCTTATCATATGGTAATCGAATATCCTGTTTATCAATATAACGAAGAGAAGAAAGTTGTCTTAGCTGAGATTCAATTGCGAACATTGGCAATGAACTTTTGGGCAACATTAGAGCATAGTTTGAATTATAAGTACCCTAATGATTACGCACCTGAAGTCAAAGATCGCTTAAAAGATGTCGCACAAAAAGCTTATGAACTTGATGTCGAAATGTCTGAAATTCGAAAAGAAATTGAAGAGTCACATCGAAGACAGCAGTTAACACAGAATTTAAAACAGTAGAATTGGAGGCTTTTCGTTGAAAGTCGCAATTATTAGTAACGAAAAAGAAATATCACAAAATGTTGTCAGTGAGCTCAAGCATGAACTAAACCGTTGCCAAATTGAACTCAATCAAGAAAATCCTGATTTAGTCATCACTGTTGGTGGAGATGGAACTTTAATTGGGGCGTTTCATCAATATGCTCATATGGTTGATCACATTCGATTTATCGGTGTTCATACGGGGCACCTCGGATTTTATACAGATTGGCGTAACTATGAGATAAAAGAACTGGTTAAAGCAATTGTTGAACAAGAACCCACATCAGTTAGTTATCCATTGCTTGAAGTTCATATTGAAGAAGAGGGTGCTTGCACGAGGCACTATCTTTCATTGAATGAATCAACTATTAAACGTGTTTCACAAACTTTAAAAACCGATGTTTATATCAAAAACGAATTTTTTGAACGGTTTAGAGGAGATGGGGTCTGTATTTCAACACCTACTGGGTCAACGGCTTATGGCAAGTCGCTAGGGGGAGCTGTTATTCACCCAAGACTAAAGACATTGCAATTAACTGAGATTGCCTCAATTAATAATCGCTTATTTAGAACGCTTTCTTCACCTATTATTATTGCACCTGATGAGTGGATTACGCTATTACCAGAGCATGTAGATGATTATGTTGTGACGATTGACTCAAAAGAAATTAAGCATCATGCTGTACGTCGGATTACTTATAGAATATCTGATAAGCAAATCCATTTTGCTAAATATCGTCATACACATTTTTGGTCAAGAGTCGAAGATTCATTTTTAGGACAAAAGAAAAACAATGATACGTTATTATAAATTTAGGGTTGAAGACAAAAGGACAACAGTTGGTAAATACTTGAGAAAACAAGGGATTTCAAAACGTGCGTTGATTAATTGTCGTCATAATGGTGGTTTTATTTTAGTTAACAAGAAAAGAAGAATGACATCTTATGCCGTTAAGGCAGGAGATGTCATTCATTTTGTTCCCGGTATAGAACCAGAAAATAAAAAAGTTAAGGCAGTTGATAAATCACTAGATATCTTATATGAAGATGAGTTGTTTTTGATTATTAATAAACCTGCTGGTTTACTGTCAACGCCTTCTAAATCTGATTTAACAGATTCAGTAGTTAATCGGTTACTAAGCTATTTTCAAACGCAATCAATCACAACCAAGCCGCATGTTATTACAAGGTTAGATAAAGACACGAGTGGGTGTTTATTAGTGGCAAAAGATGCCATCGGTCATGCTTTCATCCAACAAAGCAAGCTTGATAAATATTATTTAGCTTTAATTCAAACTGATGACCAGTTACAGCAGATTCCTGCTGTTATCGACCGCCCAATTGCAAGAGTATCAGGGGATGCAATCAAAAGAGAAGTGTCCACGAAGGGCAAAGAATCGCAAACAGAGTATCAACTAGTTCAAAAAGGACCGAACTGTAGTTTAGTTCGTTTAAAGTTGAGAACAGGTCGTACTCATCAAATACGGGTACATTTAGCGAGTTTAGGTTATCCGTTGTTAGGAGATCAATTATATGGTGGACAAACAGTCGATTTAAAGCGTCAAGCCTTACACGCTAGTCAGATTAGCTTTAACCATCCACTAACTCAGCAAAAAGTTAAGGCTCAAGCACCACTACCACAAGATTTAGCGTTAATTTGTCAAAAAGAGCAGATAAAAACACCGTAGAATTTTCTACGGTGTTTTTTTATTGTTGTACAATGCCATGATTTAAAATGACGTAATCAACATCTTTTAGACTTGAAAGTTCATTACCACCAGCGTAAGAAACAGCTGATTGTAAATCTTGTTGCATTTCTTTAAGGGTGCGTTTGATATCGCCGCGGTAATCGATAAGCATTTGCTTACCTTCAACATTTTCATATTTACCTTTTTGCGTATCTGAAGCAGAACCCCAGTATTGTTTGTATAGTTTGCCGTCAATTTTAATTACTTGACCAGGAGATTGTTCGTGTCCAGCAAATAAAGAACCGACCATAATCATAGTTGCACCAAACTTAATTGACTTAGCTAAGTCACCGTTGTGGCGAATACCGCCATCAGCAATAATGGGTTTAGTTGCGACTTCAGCACACCACTTAATAGCTGATAGTTGCCAGTAAGCTGTTCCAAAACCAGTTTTTAGTTTAGTGATACAAGCTTTACCAGGACCAACCCCCACTTTAGTAGCGTCAGCACCAGCAGCTTCTAAATCACGGACACCTTCTGGAGTTGCAACATTACCTGCAATAACAAAACTTTCAGGAAGTTTTTCTTTAATATATTTAATCATATTGATAACAGAGTCCGAATGACCGTGTGCAATATCAATTGTGATATATTCAGGAGTTAAATTTTGTTGAGCCAATTGATCAACTAACTCATATTCAGGTTCTTTAATCCCTAAGCTAATAGAAGCGAATAATCCTTTAGCTTGCATCTCTTGAACAAAGGCTAGTCTTGTCTCAGGTTCAAAACGGTGCATCACATAAAAGTAGTCACGTTCAGCTAAGAAAATGGCTAGTTTTGTATCGATCACGCTTTGCATATTAGCGGGGACAACAGGTATTTTAAATGTTCGGTTACCTAATTTAACCGTCGTGTCGACTTCTGAACGGCTGTTTACAATACATTTTTTAGGTAAAAGTTGGATATCATCGTAATCAAAAGGGTACAAAATAATTCCTCCACATTTTTAATGTTCATTTAACGAAAATTTAAACGTTCGCTACCTCAATAATATAAGCAAATAAATATTAAAAGTCAATGATTTGAAATATTAAAAAACGAATAAATATTATATTTAACTAGTTAAATATCTGTTAATTGTTTGACTAAATGTTAACTTATTGCTAAACTTATTTACGGTTTAAAAAGTTAAATGAGGTGGCCAAATGTCAGGAATAGTTTTAATTGGAAGTCAATGGGGTGACGAAGGAAAAGGTAAAATTACCGATTTCTTAAGTAAACAAGCCGATATGGTTGTTCGTTACCAAGGTGGAAATAATGCAGGACATACAATTGTTTTTGAGGATAAAACCTACAAACTACATTTGATTCCGTCAGGTATTTTAGGAAAAGATCAATTAGCAGTTATCGGCAACGGCGTTGTCGTAAACCCTAAAGCATTGCTTAAAGAAATTCATTATTTAAATGACAATGCAATTACAACTGATAACTTGAGAATTTCTAACCGTGCTCACGTTATTTTGCCTTACCATATTCTATTAGACGAATATCAAGAAGATAAAAGACAAGACCAAAAGATTGGAACGACACGTAACGGAATTGGTCCTGCTTATATGGATAAAGCGAGTCGTGTTGGAATCAGAATGGCTGATTTGTTAGATAAGGATGTTTTCTATGAAAAACTAAAACTTAATCTAGCTGAAAAGAACGAACTATTCGAAAAACTCTACCAAAAATCAGGACTTGATTTTGATGAAATTTTTGAAGCTTACTATGACTATGGTCAACAATTAAAAGATTATGTTGTCGATACGTCTGTATTGATTACAGAAGCTTTACATGAAAATAAAAAAGTATTATTTGAAGGTGCACAAGGTGTGATGCTTGATGTCGATCACGGAACTTATCCTTATGTTACTTCTTCAAATCCAACAGCTGGAGGAGCCATTGTTGGTTCGGGTGTATCATCACAAGAAATTGACAATGTTGTAGCTGTTACAAAAGCTTACTCAACTCGTGTTGGCGAAGGTCCTTTCCCAACCGAAATTGAAGGCGAAATTGGTGATCAAATTCGTGAAATTGGTCGTGAATACGGTACTGTTACAAAACGTCCACGTCGTATTGGTTGGGCAGATACTGTTGCATTAAGACATGCTGTACGTGTATCAGGTTTGAAACAACTAAGTGTGAACTTACTAGATGTTTTATCTGGTTTTGACACCTTAAAAATTGCGACAGGCTACCGCTTAAATGGGGAAGAAATTGATTACTACCCAGCAAGTTTAGTTGAATTATCAAAAGTTGAACCTATCTATGAAACATTGCCAGGATGGCATGAAGATATTACAAAAGTTGAACGTTTTGAAGATTTACCAGAAAATGCTAAAAATTATGTTAAAAGATTATGCGAACTAACAGGACTTGATTTATTCACTGTTTCTGTTGGACCTGATCGTGATCAAACAATGGTACTAAAAGATATCTGGGAGGATTAATTGATATGTTAGAACGTTACGCGCGTCAAGAAATGATGGACATTTGGTCATTAAAAGCACGTTATCAAGCTTGGCTTGAAGTTGAAGTGGCTGCTACTAATGCTTGGGTAACTGTGGGCGAAGTACCAGCAGAAGATGCTAAAAAAATTGCAGAAAATGCTGATTTTTCAGTAGAACGTATTGCAGAAATCGAAGCGGTAACACGTCACGATATTGTTGCTTTCACTCGTAATGTTTCAGAATATTTAGGACCAGAAAAAAAATGGGTGCATTTTGGATTAACAAGTACAGACGTTGTTGATACAGCTAATGGGGTAATACTTAAAAAGGCAAATAAAATTTTGCTAGATGACTTAGATCGTTTTATTGAAATTCTAAGAAAACAAGCATTAAAATATAAAGATACTGTGATGATGGGAAGAACCCATGGTGTGCATGCTGAACCAACGACATTTGGTTTAAAGATTGCACGTTGGTATTCAGAAATGAAACGTCAACGTGAACGTTTTGTTCGTGTAGCAGAAGAGGTTGCAGTTGGTAAAATTAGTGGTGCTGTCGGAACATATGCCAATGTGCCACCACAAGTTGAAGAATCCATGATGAAAGAAATTGGGTTAAAACCAATGGATATTGCAAGCCAAGTACTACCACGTGATTTGTATGCTGACTATATGTCAACACTGGCTTTAATTGCGACAAGTCTTGAAACTTTTGCGACTGAAGTTCGTAGTTTACAACGTTCAGAAATCCATGAAGTAGAAGAATTTTTCAACGAAGGTCAAAAAGGCTCTTCAGCAATGCCACATAAACGTAATCCAATTGGTTCAGAAAATATTAGTGGCTTAGCACGTGTAATTCGTGGTTATGTTCAACCCGCATTAGAAGATATGCCACTTTGGCATGAACGTGATATTTCACATTCATCTGTTGAACGTATTATCTTACCTGATGCTACAACTCTACTAGATTACATGTTGAATCGCTTCTCAAATATTGTTGAAAACTTAACCGTTTTCCCTAAAACAATGAAAGACAATATGTCAAAAACATATGGTTTAATCTACAGTCAGCGTTTACTACTAAAACTGGTTGAAAAAGGATTATCTCGTGAAGAAGCTTACGATTTAGTACAGCCGTTAACTGCGATGTCATGGGATGAAAAGAAACAATTCAGACCGCTAGTAGAAGCAACAGAAGCCATCACGAAACACTTGACTGCTGAAGACTTGGATGATGCTTTTGATTATAATTATCATTTGCGTCATGTTGATGATATCTTCAAAAAAGTAGGATTAAGCTAGCACTAACTTTTAGTGTTCAACTATTGCACTTTGAGGTCATCACCGCTAAAATTAGTAGTGTAGTGAAACAACTGTTAAATGAATATAAATAAAGAATAGGCCTAATCTGGGCCTATTCTTTTTTGGAAGGAACTGTTATGAATTCAAAAATATTAAAGACGCTGGAATTTGATAAAATTACAAGTCAGTTAAGTGAATTAACGGTAACAGATAATGCAAAAAATAAAGCCCAAAATTTATTACCTCATAAAACCTATCAAGGTGTAAAAGAAGAGCTAGCTAAAACATTAGATGCTGTTAATCTGCTGAGAATCAAAGGACGCTTACCAATTGTGGCCTATCAAGATATTGCGCCAATCATTAAACGTCTCAAATTAGAAAATGCGACATTAAATGCTAAAGAACTCTCAACGATTAGTTTATTACTCTCTATTATGCGAGATGTCTTAACCTTTTTAGATTTTGATCCAAAAGACTATGAGCTAGGTCTTACAGCTTTAATGGGCTTAATTGCTGATGTTGACTTGCCACTTGAATTAACTAAACGTTTAGAAAAAACATTTGATAGCGAAGGTAATGTGTTAGACACAGCTAGTCAAACGCTAAAATCTATTCGTCATCATTACCAAAAAACAGAAGATAATATTCGTCAGCAAATGGAGTCTTACTTAAAAGGTAGTACAGCTAACTATCTAAGTGAAGCAATCATTACTATTCGTGATAATCGTTTAGTTCTACCTGTTAAAGCCAGTCATCGTGGTAAATTTGGTGGGATTGTTCATGACCAAAGTGCCACAGGTCAAACGTTATTTATCGAACCAGGTAAAATAGTTGATTTGAACAATAATTTACAAGAGTTAACGGCTCGAGAAAAGATGGAAATTCGTCGTATTCTAGAGGAATTAACTAATTGGACTCGAGAAGAGATGTCGGCTATTGAAAACATCGATGAAAAAGTCGCAACGCTTGATTTTATTCAAGCCAAAGCCTTACTAGCTAATCAAATGAAGGCAGTTGAACCCGTTTTAAATAACAATCATGCCATTAAATTGAACAAAGCACGTCATCCATTAATCGACTCTGATAAAGTTGTAGCTAACGATATTATTTTGGGTGAAGATTATGACTTTATGTTGATTACAGGTCCTAACACTGGTGGTAAAACAATCAGTCTGAAAACAGTCGGTTTGTTACAACTAATGGCACAATCAGGACTATTTATTTCAGCAAAAGAATATAGTGAAGTTGGTGTCTTTAGTGAGATTTTTGCGGATATTGGTGATGAACAATCTATTGAACAAAACTTAAGTACGTTCTCCTCACATATGGATAATATTATTAATATCATGTCAGAGGCTAACCAAGATAGTTTAATTTTACTTGATGAGTTAGGTTCAGGGACTGATCCAGAAGAAGGGTCAGACTTAGCTATTTCAATTTTAGATCACTTTAAGAAACTACAAGTGAAGTTAATGGCAACAACTCACTATCCTGAATTGAAACTATATGCGTATAATCGTGATCGAACAACCAATGCTAGCATGGAATTTGATGTTGACTCCTTGAGTCCAACGTACCATTTATTACTAGGCGTTCCTGGTTATAGTAATGCATTTGAAATTGCCAAGAGATTAGGGATGCCAACAGAAGTCATTAATCAAGCTAAAAGTTTACGTCAAGATCAAAGCAGTGATTTAAATGATATGATTAAAAAATTAGCTGATGAAACAAAAAAAGCCACTGAACTTAAAGAAGAGTTTGAACAAAAGGTACAAGATTCAAAAGAGACTTATGAAAAATTAAGTCAAGGGTTGGACTTTTATCACCGTAATGTTAATCGCGAAATTGAAAAATCAAAAGAAAAAGCTGATGAAACAATCCGAAAAGCTCAGCAAAAAGCTGATGAAATTATTAAACAACTGCAAAATTATCAACAGCAAGCTAAATCAAAAGAAGGTGTCAAAGAAGATCAGTTAATTGCAGCTAAAGGTCAATTAAACCAACTTCGTGATAATAACTTGAAGCATAATAAAGTGCTAAGACGAGAGAAGAAAAAACAAGTTATTAAACAAAATGATCAAGTTAAAGTGCTAGCCTATGGCCAAGTCGGAACGGTTACCAAAGTTTTAGATGATAACCATTTTGAAGTTCAAATTGGCGCACTAAAAGTTAAAGTATCCGCTAAAGATATCGAGAAATTATCACAATCAAAAGCAAATAAAGCAACGCAACCTAAACAGCAAAAGATTAAGAAAACACGTTCGATTAATCTTCGCTCAACACGTGCATCCCTTGATCTTCGAGGTCAACGTTATGATGAAGCAATGATGAACTTAGATCGTTATATTGATGAAGCCTTGCTTTCTAACTTTGATAGTGTCACAATTATCCATGGAATCGGAACGGGTGCGATTCGAAACGGTGTTAACCAATACCTTAAACGTCACTCAAGCGTTAAAAACTTTGGTTATGCACCAGAAGGTAACGGTGGTTCTGGTGCAACAATTGTCGAATTTAAATAATAACTTCTACTTGCAAAAAGTAAGTGGATTGCGTTAAACTATAGTTAACAACAAATTAGCAAATTAGGAGGCAAAAAGATTATGGTTAAAGAAATAACAGATCAAAACTTTGCACAAGAAACAGATAACGGTGTGACATTGGTAGACTTTTGGGCAACTTGGTGTGGTCCATGTCGCATGCAATCTCCAATTATTGAAGATTTAGCTGAAGAAATGGACAACGTTAACTTCACTAAAATGGACGTTGATGAAAATCCTAAAACACCACAATCATTTGGTATTATGGCAATTCCAACCTTGATGATTAAAAAAGATGGTGAAGTTGTTGAAAAATTAACAGGTTACCAAGCTAAAGAACAATTACGTTCAAAATTAGAAGAATACACTGCTTAGTTTTCTAAATACAAAAAATCCCTTATAATGATGTTATAAGGGATTTTTTTATAGTCTAAAAGAGCAGGGGGATTGGCAATGATAGATAGACAAAAATTCTACACGATTTTAAATCAAGTAACTCAACAACGGCGACTTCAAGATTCACCTGATGTTAATCTTTACCAGACTCGTATTTTGGATGATTTAAAAACGGTTCAATTGATTTATGCGTTTAATAATCAATTGGGATTAGATATTTCAGCTAATGATTACGATGAAAAATTGTGGCAAACACCTAATAAGATTTTGAATCAATTAGAGATATTATCACAAACTAAATAGAGGAATGGTGATTTTTTGGATAATCGACCAATTGGATTATTAGATTCAGGCTTAGGAGGATTGAGTGTTTTAAAACAAGTAAAAAAGGCACTGCCTCATGAATCAACAATATATATCGGCGACCAAGCACACTTACCCTATGGGAATAAAAGTGCCAGTGAAATTATTCGATTAACTCAAAAATTAGTCGACTTTTTAATTCAACAAAATGTTAAATTAATTGTTTTTGCCTGTAATACGGCAACGGCAACGGCAATGACAACTATTCAACAACAAGTGGATATTCCAATCATTGGTGTTATTTCAGCAGGGAGTGAGATTGCCTCTAACCAAACTAAGTCTCATCAGATTGCCGTGATTGCAACACAAGCAACCATTAATTCTGGTGCATATGAACAAGCCTTAAAAGCTATTGATAGTCAATATGAAGTGGTTTCATTAGCAACGCCAGACTTGGTGCCAGCAATTGAAAACGATGTGAGTGATTTACAGCTTGTTATTCACGAAAGTTTACAAGCACTTTGTGGCCAGTCTTTTGATACGTTGATACTAGGTTGTACTCATTATCCTTTAATTCGAAATCAAATTAGCCAAGAATTTGCCGACAAAGCGATAATGATTGTTGATCCTGCTGAAGGCATCTGCCAACAAATTAGGTGTTTTCTTAAGCAAAAGGATGCTTTTGCATCGGGTAGTCAGACAATTAATTATGGCTACACAACTGGCTCAAAAGAAGCGTTTGAAGGTGCTGCTCAAAAGTGGGTAGGCCAAACATTTGACGATATTAAACAAGTCACAATATGAAAGGATTTAAAATGACTAAGTTATTAATTGCGACAACTAACCAAGGAAAAGTAAAAGAACTCAATCAATTATTAAAAGATACCGATTATGAAATCGTATCTTTAGCAGATTTAGAAAATCCACCTCATGTACAAGAAACCGGTCGAACATTTGAACAAAACGCCAAATTAAAAGCGCGTGCTTTGGCAGAATATAGTCAATTGCCAACAATAGCAGATGATTCAGGGTTGTGTGTTCAGGCACTACATAATGCACCTGGTGTATTTTCAGCTCGCTATGCAGGTGAACCACAAAATCCAGCAAGAAACAATGCTAAGTTACTAAGTGAATTAGGTGGCGTACCTGATGAAAAACGCCAAGCAAGTTTTCATACAACTATTGTCGTGAGTTTTCCCAATCAACCAGACCATGATTTAGTTGTGGAAGGGGAACTGACTGGTCGCATTACAGCTATTCCAAGAGGTGATGCCGGTTTTGGCTATGATCCTTTATTCTTTGTCGAAGATAAACAAAAAACATTAGCTCAAATGACGCTTGATGAAAAAAATGAAATTAGTCATAGAGGACTAGCGTTTAAACAATTGGCTGAACAATTGCCACAATGGTTAAAGGACCGTCAAAAAAATGACTAAGCTATTAATTATGAGTGATACTCATGGCGAGACATCCTTAATGAAACAAGTTATCAAACGCCATCAAGCTGAAGTTGATAAAGTCATTCATGCAGGCGATGGTCAGTTTCAATCATCTGGAGATGTTACTGATATTATTGCTGTGCATGGTAATATGACTGAAGTAATTGATTTGCCAGATGAAGCTCATTTAAAAATTGATGATGGTGGCCTTTTGCTAATGCATGGTCATCTGGATGATAATATTGCTTATAATCCGATGCGATTACAGTTTAAAGGGCTGGAAAACCAGACTAATGTTTTAGTATTTGGTCATACGCATCAACCGTTTGTTTCTTATTTTGATGATTTATTATTACTTAATCCAGGATCACTGGCAAAGTCACGAGATGTTAGATTAAAAGCAACGGGGACTTATGCTATTTTGACCATCACTTCCCAGAAATATATGATTGATTTTTATAATCAATCAGGCGAGCTGTTACCTTCGCTTTCAACTCAGTATCAAAGATAATAAAAAAGACTGTTTTTATTAAACAGTCTTTTTTATTTGATTAAGATAAAGTTACGCTATTTGATTCTGGAATAACAATCCCATTCAATGAGAACTCTTTAAGATATCCTGATAAGAAGTCACGTTGAATTTGCCATTGTGTATCAGCTTTGGCATCAATCAGTGTTCGATAAGTTACCATGTTGCCTGATTGTTTAATTGCACCAATAAAACGAGGTTCACCAATAATATCTTTGTATTGAGGTGTCATTTCAGCGTGGACATGATCTACCATTTTTTGAACATCATCGATATTAACATCAGTTGGTAAGTCAAAGTTCACAATCCCACGCATATTACCACGATTGCTGTTTGAAACAATCGTAATATTACGGTTAGGGATGTAATTCAAAGTACCATCCACTGATTGAACTTGTGTCGTTCTAATTCCAACCGAAGTTACTGTTCCAGAAACAGCACCAATTGTTACCCAATCACCAACATCAATTTGTTGTTCGGCTAAAATGAAGAAACCTGTCACAACATCATTGAAGAAGCCTTGGGCACCTAAACCAATAGCCACACTTAGGATTCCGGCACTGGCAAGTAGTGCATCAACAGGAAGTCCCATGATTTTGAGGACACCGTATATATAACAAAATAGAATAAAGTATTTGAAAACATTTCCTAAAAGAGATTCAATTGTTTTTTGACGACTCTTCTTCATTTTGGATTTTCCCTGTCTATTAAACGCTAGTTTAATTAAACGAATTCCCACTTTCCAAATAATTAAGAAAACGACTGAGGTAATAGCAATTTGGATTCCCATGTTGATTAGTGAATCTAAAATTTTATTCCAGTCAAAAATACCGGCAACGTTAGCTAAATGAAAATTCTGCATAATATATTCCTCCTAATGTTTATTTTAACATCTTTAAATTGCCGTTAACATAAATAAATGCTAAACTCTAAGAGTAAATACAAAAGTTAAAAATGGAGGTAATAGTAATGTCATATGGTGAACTAGCCGGGTTAATTGCTGCTATTGCATTTTTACTTTTAGTTGTCTTTGCAGGAATCTTTTTGATGAGACTTGTGCAAACACTAAAAAAAGTAGACGAAACAATAGCACAAACAACAAAAACATTATCTAATGTCACAGATGATGTTGATTCTATTGCAATTCAAGCAGAGAATTTGATGGCCAAATCAAATGTTTTATTAAATAACATTAATAATAAAACACGTGAATTAGATCCAGTCTTTAAAGCGGCTGCTGATTTGGGTATCAGTGTTTCAAAATTAAACGAAAGTACCACAAACGCTGCTTCACGTGTTTCAGGCTTAACTAAGAACATGGGTAAAGCGACTGTAGCTGGCGGTCTACTTAAACGTTTTAGAAGTAAAAAGAAAAGATAAACTTAATTAATAGGGGGACATTATCATGAGTACAGGTAAATTTATTTTCGGGTTTCTAGTAGGTGCTGCAACAGGGTTTGCTGCTTCAGCAATGGTTTCAGAAGAAACAAAAAATGAATTGGCTAAAAAAGGCCAAGATTTAAAAGAAAAAGCTTCAGATTATGCAACACAAGCATCTGAACAATTTTCAGATTATGCTAGCCAAGCTAAAGATAAAGCAGAAGAACTAAAAGCTACTTCTCAAGACAAGTTAGAAGATATTAAAGATAAATATGATCAATCTACAGACGCTTTAAAAGATCAAATTAAACGTCACGCTAACCAAAACGATAACTCAGAAATTACTGATTTTGACGATATCGTTATTGATGGTAAACAAGCGTTTAACAAAGCAAAAGAATCTTCAAAACAAATGATTGATGATATTGATCGTGAAATCAAAAAATAATTAATTTTTAACGGCAAGGGCCAGTAGCCTTTGCCGTTTTTTTGTTGAAAGGGCAAATTAATGAAGCATTTGAAGTTTTTATCAGCAGATGAAAAAACAGCTGTTCATATGGTTTATTGGCTTCCAAAAAATCCGCCAATAGCAACTATTCAACTGGTGCATGGAATGGCTGAGTATAGTGAGCGTTATGATGACTTTGCTAGATATTTGACTAGACAGGGTTTTGCCGTGATTGGTCATGATCACTTGGGGCACGGGCAGTCAGTCAATAATCAAACAATACCTTACGGTTATTTTACGAAGCGTCGGCCTGATGAAGTTCTTATTTCAGATATTAAGCAGGTGTCAGATTGGGTAGCTGATACTTTTAAAAGTATTCCTCACATTATTTTAGGGCATAGCATGGGGTCTTTTGCTGTGAGAAATTATTTGCAACAACTGGGAACCTCCTCAAAATTAGCAGGTGTTATCCTGATGGGGACTGGCAAAAAACCACATGGGTTAGAAGTAGCAAGAGTCGTATCGGCAATTACGAAACGAGTTGCTCCTAAAAAAGTTAATCGACTCTTAAATAAGCTAGCCTTTGGCGGTTACGCACGTCATTTTGAGGAAGCGGGACAATTTAATTGGTTGAGTCAAAATCAAGCTAATGTTAAACAGTATGAAGAAAATCAATTAACGGGTTTTACTTTCACTAATAATGGATTTTATACTTTATTCAAATTGGTTGCTTTAGCTACGAGAAACTGTTGGGCTTATCAAGTTGATACTAACTTAGCTTATTTAGTGATTAGTGGAGCTGAAGATCCCGTTGGTCAGTATAGTAAAGGTCCCAAAAAAGTGGCTAATGAGTTAAAAGCAGCAAGGGCTTCATCAGTTGACCTCAGATTATTTAAAAATTTACGTCATGAAATTTTATTTGAACAAGAAAAAGAACAGGTTTATACAGCTATTATAACCTGGATACAAAAAAACATCTTACATAAGTAAGATGTTTTTTTGATTAATCTCTAACCATAATTTCAGTTAAATCTTTAGGTGTATGTGTAAATGAATTGAATTTTTCGTCATCTAGGTAACCACAGTCTTCAATTCTAACACCAGCTACACCGGGAATGTAGATACCTGGTTCGATTGAAAAGGCCATACCAGCTTTAAGTTCCAAATTATTGTGTTCCATTAGTGAAGGGTATTCGTGAGTGGAAGTTCCAATACCATGGCCTAAACGGTGGACAAAGTATTCACCGTAGCCAGCTTTTGTAATAACATCACGTGCAATTTTATCAAGTTCAGAAGCATAAACGCCAGGTTTAGCAGCTTCTTGAGCTGCAAGTTGTGCTTCTAAAACTACTTGATAAATTTCAAGTTCTTTTTCACTTGGTGTACCATAAGCAACGGTACGTGAAGCATCACTCATATAACCATGGTTAACAGTTCCTAAATCAAATAACACTAATTGATTTGGTTCAATTTGTGTATCTGTTGGAGCACCATGAGGATTTGAAGCGTTTTTACCAGCTTGAACAATTGTATCAAAACTCGTGTGCATTACCCCACGTTTTTGAAGTGCATATTCGATTTCTGCGACAACTTGTTTTTCACTAATGCCATTTCTTAAGGCGTTAAATCCAACTTGGAAAGCATAATCCGCATCTTGTCCTGCTTTAATCATCAAGTCAAGTTCATCTTGTGATTTGTAGAGCTGCATTTCTTGAATAAAGCGAGTTAAGCTGTGCTTGAATTGTGCAGTAGGAAACTCTTCTTGCATAGCTTCAAGTTTTTCAACAGGTAAACTATCTTTTTCCGTAGCCCATGAGATGTTTTCTTTTTGGCGGTCTTTGATGTGGTCTGCAATCAAAGCAAATGGATCTTGGTGGTCAAGGTAACCGAATACATCGTATTTAAATCCGGATGCTTTAGCAACTTCTACATCTAGTTGAGGTGTAAATAAGAATGGATCTGCATTTTTAAGAACAAATAGTCCTAAGATTCTTTCTTCAGGGTGAGATTCAAATCCAGTAAAGTAATGAACATTTTTAGGGTTACTGATATAAGCAACATCAATGTTATTATCATATAACCAGTTTTTCAGTTGATTAATTTTTTCCATAGATGACGTACCTTCTTTTCTTTTAAGTTTATTTTTTGATTATAGCACAATTTTTAATATTTTTATAATAAAGTAAGCGTTTGCAAAACTAGCGTAAATTTGCTAATTTTAAACTAGGAACTAGTGATGAATAGCGTGAGGATAAGTTTATGAAGAAAAGAACAATCACCATCTACGACGTAGCAAAAAAAGCAGATGTATCCATGGCGACTGTTTCAAGAGTTGTTAATGGTACAGGAAAAGTAAAAGAGGCTACGCGACAAAAAGTACAACAGATTATTAAAGATATGGGCTATCACCCAAATGCTGTGGCAAGGGGACTAGCCAGTCAAAAAACTACGACAATTGGTATCTTTTTACCTGATTTGAATAATGCCTACTTTAATGAACTAGCTCAAGGTATTGATGATGTATCAAAGCTTTACAATTATAATATTATTTTGATGAGTTCAAGTATTAGCCATCAAAACGAAAAAGACGTTCTAAGAAGTTTATTTTCCCAACAAGTTGATGGTATTGTCTACATGTCATACGATATTTCAGATGAAGTTTGTGATTTATTATATGAAAAAGGCATCCCAACAGTTTTAGCTGGAGTAGTTGACTATAAAAGACAGTTACCTTCTGTTAATATTGATTACAAACAAGCAACATATGATATCATGGAAAAATTTGCCGAATATCATGACTCAATTGCCTTAGTTGTGCAAGACAAAAGCACTAATGTTAATCGTGATTTTCGTTGTAAAGGAATGGCTGAAGCAGCTAAAAATCATTCAACTGTTCAATTTGAAGTGATTAGAGCAGGTTATGGGTATGAGAGTGGCTTAGCTGTTTTTGATGAGTTAAAAGCAAAAGACATTCAAGCTGTGCTAACAACTGACGATAGTGTAGCTATTGGTATTTTGAATGCTGCAAATGATCGAAGCATCAAAGTGCCAGAAGAACTTGAAGTGATGTCTGCCATGAACACTAAACTTGCGTTAATGGCAAGACCTGAGCTATCATCTATCAGCCAACCCTTATATGATATGGGTGCCGTAGCAATGCGAATGCTGACAAAATTAATGAAAAAAGAGCCCGTACAAAATCAACAAGTGATTTTGCCTCATGAAATTATTAATCGAAAAAGTACAAAATAAAAAACGCTATCAACAAGATAGCGTTTTTATTTTGTGATGAAGTCAAGCAGTTTAAACATCACGGTTTTATTTTCTTTTGGTACATCAAAATTTAAAATGTCTTCAGCAGTTTGACCAAGAATAGAATCTTTAATGTAAGCAAAATCATTAGTAACCATTTCTTTTACGTTCACATCTTCTGGTTCAAAGTGGAATTGAAGTCCAATGATATTATCATTTAAGATAAACCCTTGATTGGTTAAGTATTGGCTTGAGAAAAGTAATTTTGCTTCATGTGGGATTTGGAATGTTTCTTCATGCCAGTGAAGGGCAGTCAATTCTTTTGGAATATCTGGAATAATGTTAGATTCAAGATAGACTTTATCCCAACCCACTTCTTTGACGGGTGATTTAGTGACCGTATAACCAAGAGCTTTGGTAATTTGTTGGGCACCATAGCACGCACCAAAAATTGGTTTTTGCTGTTTAATGAGCGTTCTGATTAAATCTCTTTCTGCCATAATCCAATCGTCACTATCATTTGGACTCATTGGACCACCTAAAATAATTAGTAAGTCTGTTTCATCAGCTGTTGGCAAAACACCATTGTAAAAGTAAGGATGGTAGATAAAAAGGTCATGGTGATTTTCTTTTGCCCAAGCCCCAACAGAGCCAATCCCCTCATTTGGTGTATGTTGTAACACATTAATTCGCATTTTTTTGCACCTCTATTGTTCAATTTAATTGACCTAATTATACGCCGGTACTTGATGAAATACAAATTATTTAAATTATTTTAAAAAGAATTTTTTGATAGATTGGGTATATCGAATCGAAAATTTACAAGAAATTTGATTATCAAAAAAGAGTTCTCTTTTTGAAAAATCAATTTGTTCAATATTTGCAGGGTTAACCAGAGTTGTGCGACTGATTCTTAAAAGTTCGGGATACTGGATAACAATTTCTTTTAAAGTGCCGTAAAAAGAGTGGGAACTATTTTTTGTTTGAAGGGTAAGTTGATGATTTTTAGCCGATTTAATGAATAGAATTTCAGAAAAATTGAGATTATAAAGCATTGTGCCAACTTTAAATGAGAATAGCTGTTGTTTGTTTTGAAGTTGCTGATAGATTCTATTTTCGGTTAACTCCATCAATTTAAAAATCTCAGCTCTTAGTACAGTTTGAGATAAGGATTTGTCAACAAAACCAAGTATTTCGATATGTTGATGAACTGATTGTGTAATGACTGAATCATAATTTGAGATAAAAATAATTTTACCTTCAGGATCATTTTGACGAATAATTTTAGCTAAATCTAATCCTGTCAGTTTGTGATTTAATTCTAAGTCTAGGAAGTATAAACTATTTTGAGCTTGGGTTGATTCAAGTATTTGAACAAATTCATCAGGATTTGAAGTGACTAACGCTAATTTAAAGCGTTGTTCGTGAAAGAGCAAGTAATCTGAAATAATCGATTCAATAAGTGTTAAATATGTCGGATTATCTTCGCAAATATAAATCGAAATAGACATAATTCCTCCTAGAGTTGAGTAAGTGTCATTTGAGCTGTAAAAGTAGTATCTGAGATAGTGTAGTCAATCAAAGCATTTTTATGATGCTTGCTGATGCTATCAACTAGGCTTAGACCATAGCCTTTATGATTAGGCTTAGTTGTAAAGCGAGCTTTTCGAATTTGTTGTAAGTTTATTGTCTGATTTTGTGGTATTTGATTTGTGATACTGAGTGTAAACTGGTTATCAAGCTGGTCAATTTTAATATCAATTTTTTGTTTATCAAGGTCGACTTGAGTGGCGTTAGATAACCAATTGCCAATGATTCGCAAGAAATCAAACTCTTCCATTGGAATTTCAAAAATTTCATCAGGGCAGTGGATAGTAATGGTTGTATTGGTTCCTTGACTTTGGTTAATAGCTTTAATAAGAAGACTTCTAAGGTAATGAACGTGAATGTTTTTGATATTTTTATAATGATCAAAAGCTGGTGTTTGGAGTTGCGTTTTGTTGTATTGGTTAAACCGTTTAAGGTAATCTTTCAGTTCATTGTCATCTTGTTTATCAGCAAGATGTGAAAGGGATGCCATCATATGTTTATAGTCATGTTTAAACTGACTAACGGTCTGATACTCATCACTTAGTTGTGTGGAATAAGCTTCAAGGGACTCAGAATTGTCATGCAAGATTTGAATCCAGTCAAGAATTCGTTTACATATTATAAAAACTAAAAATCCATTACCTAATATAGCAACTAAACAAATAGCTACTTGAAACCAATTATTTGAATAAATTAAAGTTACAATACTAGTTGCAACAAATGCAGTAAATACAATTAATGATTGAATCAGTTGACGTAGTTTTTTCATAAAATCCTCCATGTAGTCATTATAGTTATATTGTAACGGATAGTAAGTACAATTGAACAAGAACACCTTAAGTGTCATGATTTTTAGCTTAAACGTCGATAATTATTAAGTTTTTAAAAATAATATTTCGAGATTAAACTCAGTTTGTTATACTACGTCACAACTTAAACTATTGGAGGAAACAAAATGAAAAAATCATATTTAGTATCAGGATTGGCACTGGCTACTGCAGCTTTTGGATTGACTTTATCTCAACCTCAACAAGAAGCACAAGCTAAGGCAGTTTATGATAAAACAGCAACATCAAACTACGTGGATGGTTTTGGCCCAGCAACTTGGAAATCTGTTAATGGTCAATTTGAACCTAGTGGTCATTATTTAAATAATGGGACCAAATGGCGTGTAACTGAAATCACTTCACCAGATAATTACTCACTATGGTATGGTGTTGGCAATGGGGAATATGCAAATAGCCAATACTTTGATTTAGGTAATGAGATTTCATACCAAGAATTAAACGCAGTTGTGAAAGTGACAAAACAAGGTCAAGCACCGTTAGTTTCATCCACACAACAAGTCGTTGGGTCAGTGCCAGCAGGTAGTGAATGGCAAACCTCAATGCGTTTTGTTAATAATGGTCAAGTTTTCTATTTAGTCGGACCTAATCAATGGGTTAGTGCAAATGATGCAAGTATTGTTTCTGAAACTTCACGTGGTCAAAAAGGGTTTGCAGGCTTTACACCGTTAACTTCAAATGAAGATGATACAATCGATTACAACTTTATTTCAACTATGTTAACTAGATTCAAAAACCAAATTGAACCTTCACTACCAGATGTGACAACACAAACTTTAAGACAATTAGAAAAAGATCCTGAAGGGACAATGAAGCAACTATCTCAAGCAATTACCAAAGCATTCACTGCTCAAGACGGTAACTTGAATAAAGATAAAATTTATCAATTATTACGAAAAGCTTCAATGCCAGAACAAACAGCTAAATTAGTAGTTGATAATATTAACTTATCTAAAGAGGACCTAGCTAACAATAGTTTGACTGATAACTTTAATAAAGTGATGACATCATTTTCAAAACAATTGTTAGATCAAAACGGTAATATCGATCAAACAAAGGTTTATAATTACGCTATTCAAGCAGGGATGCCAGAGCAAGAAGCTAAACAATTTGCTGAACAAATGAAACAATCTCAAGCTTCAATTCAAGCAAGTTCACAAAACTTTTTAGAACAAGTTCAAAAGCAAGTGCAACAATCAATGAACCAAGTGACCAGCCAATTTTTAAATGAAGACGGTACAATTAATAAAGATAAAGCTTACAATTACTTGGTTCAATCAAATGTACCTGCTAATCAAGCTAATGAATTAGTAAATCAAATGATTGAACAACAAAAACAATCGCAAACAAAATAAGTCCAAAAAGCTAATTGACCTCAAGGTCAGTTAGCTTTTTTATTTTTTCTAAAGTTCGTTAACTTTTATTAAAGCTTGTTAGTAGTAGGTTTTAACTACTTAGGTTATCCGTTACGCTAGCAACTAGGATAAATAAGGAGGATACATATATGAAGAAAACAACGATTATTTCAGGATTGGCAGTAGCAACTGCAGCTATTGGGTTAAGTTTTACGCAAACAGGTTCAGAGACACAAGCCAGAGAGATTTTTGATAAAACAGCGACAGCTAATTATGTCAAAGGTTTCGGGGTTTCAACATGGCAATTAGATAGTAATCATCATTTTCAGCCTACGGGACATTATTTACCAACGGACTCTGCTTGGAAAATCATTGATATAGAGTCAGAAATGGTAGGGGATATCGAAAAATTATGGTATAAGGTAGGTAATAATGAATACGTTGATAGTAACTATTTTGATTTAGGAAATGAAACAGCTAAACAGGAAATGGATGGAATTGTTCAAGTTAAAGCTGATGCTGCTGAAAGCGGTAATTTTAAACGTGGAACAACTTGGAAGGTTTTTGCAAGACAAATTGGCGACAATCAGTCTTACTATAATGTTGGCAATAATACCTGGATTGGGAGTTCATCAGTTGAATTGATTTCAGAAAATAGCAGAAAGCAAAAGACAGTACAAACGCTTGAACCATTACCTGAAAGTCGTACAGATGACGAAGTCGATTATCGGTTTTTCCTAAAAAAAGTTAATGAAAACAAAGATAATCCCAACTTCATTCAACAATCAAGACAATCTGTTATTGATCAAACTAAAGGATATGAGAGTTTTATAGCAAGAATCTTAGATGCTAGTCAGATTGATTTTTCAAAAATTGCACTAAGATCAGCCAAAACAATGCAACGTGCTAAGGCTCCTAAAAATGAAATCAAAGAAACTTTGACTAATATGAAGTTTACTGATTCAGAAATCGATTATGCACTTTCTCATTTAGATTAAAAGTGGTTAAGTATGGACTATTAGTGACTAAACAAATAGCCAATAATTAGGAGGTCATATGGGTGAGCTTATTCAAAACTTAAAATCAAGAGTGCAATCGAACTATTTTATAGGGGTTCAACTTTTTTTGATTGCGATTATTTTAGTTAATATAATTTTTGGCTGGAGTCAAAGATTATCTGGTAAGAGTTATGCTTTATTTTTTGACGGACTGTATGGCAATAGCAGTTCTGCTTTAGCTTATTTAGCTGTACTTGTACCAACAATAGCTATATTTTTAAGTTCAAAAGATGAATCCAAAAGAGTACATACAAAATTTAAAATAGCTTTTTTAGAAGCTGGCTTAACAGGTGCTCTAGCGTACTTGATACCAGCGGTTGTGCTAGCGATTATTGCGAGTATTGTCGATGGTACGAATGGCGTTCCACAAACACTAATGTTTTTTAGCCAAACACTTGAAATTAATCCGTTACTTTACTTAATAACCACGATTATCAATTTTGGTATTTTTGGATTTGTATATGGTTGTCTAAGTTTTGCTATAACCAAATTGTTTAATAGTGAAGTGGCTGCCATTTTAATCGCACTAGCTATTTTTATTGGTGGAAGTTTCTTTGTGATTTTGGTCATTGGTATTTGGGAATTCATTCCTTACATGCCGATTGCCACTTTTACAAGTACTAACCTAGGTTCAAATTTAGTTGGATTTAGTCTGTTGTTTCTAGGAGCTTGTTTGATCGGCTATATTGCTTTTAGGAGGCAGATGGTTAAAAAGCTAGACTAATAAAAAATAACCTTGATCTATAATCAAGGTTATTTTTTTGGTTGCAGTCTTCTGATACTGGTAAATAAAGTAACAGTACCATAAATTAAAGTATTAATGACTGTCATCATCGCAGTTACTGTTGATAAGCTAAAGTTTGGCAACATTAGCCAATAAATAACTCCTGTCAGTAAGACGGGGATACTTAAACAAAATATAATGGGTTCACAGATGTAATAATTTGTTGAAAGGCGATAATGATAACGTTCTTTTTGATTAGACCAATCACGCTTGATAGATCGTGATAGCGAAAATAAGATAATAGGGTATGACCAAAGAAACAGGTCGTGCGTCTGTATTGAAAAGTAACTGATAGCAAGGGTTAAGAAAACGGTCGCAACAAGTCCGGGTTTATCCGTAATCTTATAGTTAGCAAATAACCAGTTGTAAATTTTTTTCATAATGAAAGTCCTCCTAAATTAGTTCTTGTCGAATGAAAAAGCACTTAAGAAACAGTAAATTGCCCAAGTAAGTAGGAATAATAGGTCAAGAATCTTTCTCCAAGATAATAAAGGAAGATGTTGATAAGCAAAAAGTAAATATAGCGGTATTAAAACTAAAAAGATGACACCTAGTAAAATCAAGAGTGGATTTTTAAGATAATAATTTTTTGAAATTTGATAGTAGTCACTTTTATTTTTAATTAATCCTGATGTGATAGCGTATGTCCCTAAACAGTACATCACGATAAATGTTGAAGAATAAGCTGTTAAATAGTCAAGAATACCAAAAACCAATAAGATGGCAACCCCAGCTATAATATATTTTTTATCTTTTATTTGATAGTTCGTAAAAAAAGTTTTAAAAGTTGTTTTCAGAATAATCCTCCTAGTTATGTATAAAGTAGCTTAATTGTCTTTGATCAACTCAGTTCCCTTATAGAGGGATATAAACCCAGAGATAATCAAAAAAATATAGGTAATGGAATTATTTTCATTATGTGGAATATAGAAATTTTCTACTTGCCACCAGTAAAGTGGTATCCAAAGAAATGTCAAAATCCCAGTAACAAAAAATAAGGGATGACGTAAGTAATATTTATCAGAAATACGACAGTCTAATGCATCTTCCTCATCATCCCAATCCTTTTTGATTCCTGACAAAATAGCATTGATTGCTAAAGGATAAAGATGGTAAAAACTTGAAAAAGTAAACATATTCAAAATATAAATAATTCCCAGTACTACGATTCCTTGTATAATCAATTTTTTATCAGTTACTTTGTAATTAAAAAAGAGTGTGGTAATTAAAGTGATAATAAATCCCCCCAAGTAGCGTATTGAGTTTTTAGTATAACATGCTTTTGAGGCAATATAAAAAAGCCTTGGATTGTTACCAAGACTTTTTAAATCAATAGTTTATTTAGCTAATTCGTAGATTGCTTCCATGTAGATAGCAACAGCATCGAATAACGCTTGTTTTAGCATGTATTCATTAGGTTGGTGCATGACATTTTCTTGTGTTTCTGGTTGAGCACCAAAAGCCACACCATTATCGAAAATGTGAGCGTAAGTTCCACCACCGATGATTTGTTCATGACCTTTGTTACCTGTTTGGTTTTCATAAACACGTAACAATGTCTGTACAAGTTCACTATCTTTTGAAACGTAGTGAGGTTCTTGAGCGTGACCATCAACAAAAACAGTTGCAGCATCACCGATAGTTTGTTGTAAACCAGCAGTGATTTTATCGTCGCTAGTTCCTTGTGGGTAACGAACATTAATCGCAATTGTTTGGTTATCTTCATTGAAAGCAAAGATGTTAGGAGAAGAAGAAGCATCACCCATTAGGTCATCATGGTGAGCAATTCCAGCTTTTTCACCTTTGAAGTCTTCATGTAAAGTATTAGCAGCGAATTCTAGGTAGTGTTTAGCTTGACCTGAGAAGTCAAAGTTAACTAAGAATTGTGCTAAGTAAGTAGCAGCGTTACGACCTAATTCAGGTTCTGAACCGTGAGCACCTTTACCTGTTAGAGTGAAGTTAATTTGACCGTTTTCTTCTGTTGCATCCCCAGTTAATTGGTTAGCTTTTAAGAATTCAGCAAAGTCAGATTCAACTTTTGCAAAGTCAAGTCCACTAACAGTAGCATAAGCAGTATGAGGCACCATGTTTGTACGTTGACCAGCTGCAAAAGAAACGAGTTTTACATCGCCATCTTGCGTGTTGTTTTTGAAATCAACGATGAAGGTTGCAATTCCTTTTTCACCATTGATGATTGGGAATTCTGCATCAGGAGAAAAGACAATATCAGGACGTCTTTCTGATTTAAGGTAGTGAGTTAACCCTTCCCAGTTACTTTCTTCATCAGTTCCGATAATAAAGTGAACAGGTTTTGATAACTTAACGCCTTCATCTTTTAAGATTTTTAAAGCGTAGTAAGCAGCAAGACCAGGTCCTTTGTCATCAGCTGTTCCACGACCGTAAAGTTTGCCATCTTTTTCAACCATTGTGAAAGGTTCAGTATCCCAACCATCACCAGCAGGCACAACGTCAGCATGGGCAATAATTCCTAAAACATCATCTTCAGTTGCTTCACCGTATTCAACACGTCCAGCTAAGTTATCAACGTTTTTGAAAGTAAAGCCATCACGTTTAGCGTAATCTAGGTATTGTTGTAATCCTTTAGCAGGACCAGGTCCTAGAGGGAATTCATCAGTTTTGTGTTCAACATCTCTTGAACTATCAATAGCGACTAAGTTTTTTAAGTCTTCAAGTAAATCAGCTTCGTATTTTTTAGCTAATTCTTTGTAATTTAAAGTCATATTAGGTATTCCTCCTTTAAGGTGTTAAGGATAGTTTAACACAAATCTAATGGTAAATTTATAAAAATGATTGCGGGGGCTATCTAGTGTATTAAAAATAAATTATGATAAACTAGAGTTGATTAAAAAAGTTAAAAGAAAACCTAATTAGGAAGAGAATATCATGCAAGATTATCAATATTTTGATTTAATAGAACAAATCACACGTAATGATGGTTCAAAGTATTACGAAATTGCCAATATCATGATGAATGGTCGTGCTGAAAAAGCGGCAATTGAAAACTTGATAAAAGAAGTTAGAATTGTGCAATTAAATATTCCGAGATCACCAAGTCTGGTGACCTACGAACAATATATCAATGAGACTTATACATTTCCTGAACCAGAGTTGACTGAATTTGAAGAATGGCAAAAGCCAGAAGGTAAAATTAAGGAGGCCTTTGAGACAGTATTACGATCAAATAATATTAATTAATGAAAGGTGTGACAAATTTTGGAAACAATTAACATATTACATACAAATGATTTGCATTCTCATTTTGAAGAGTGGCCTAAACTATCGAGGTATATCGCTGAAGCTAGAGCAAAAAATCCCGATTTACTGTTATTTGATATCGGGGACTTTATGGACAGATGGCATCCCTTAACTGAAGCAACTGATGGTCAAATTAATATTGATTTGATGAATCAAGCGGGATATGATGCTGTAACGATTGGGAATAATGAGGGAATCGGTAATAGTCATGAGCAACTGCAGCATTTGTTTGACCACGCCCAATTTGATGTTATCTTAGATAATCTCTATCAAAAAGATAGACAACGACCAAAATTTGCACAGCCTTACAAAATTATTGAGACTAAGCAACAGCACAAAATCGGTGTTATCGGGATGACAGCTTGCTATCCATTAACCTATAATCCTAATGGTTGGGAGATTAAAGAAGTAGATGAGGTTTTAGCAGGTGTGATTGCTGAGTTAAAAACTCAAGATGTTTCGGCAATTATTTTGTTGAGCCATTTGGGGTTGCCGACAGATCGTAGACTAGCACAAGATTATCCTGATTTAGATTTGATTTTAGGGTCACATACGCATCATCTACTTCCTGAAGGTGAACAAGTTAATCAAACGATGCTTGCAGCAGCAGGTAAGTATGGTCAAAATATCGGCAATGTAACTTTGACTTTTAATGACGATGGCAAGTTAGACAAAGTGACAGCCTATACGACACCAACATCGAGTCTTCCTGAAGAATCTGGTGATGAAGCTCAAATAGACAGTTGGTTAACACAAGGTCATACCAAACTACAAGAAGAACTAGTGGCAGATTTACCAGATACGTTTGAGGATGTTGAAGTCACTAACGAAGTCTTATTAAAAAGCGTTGCTAAACAAGCTAAAACTGACCTTGCTATTTTAAATAGTGGGTTAGCAGTTACGCCACTTGAACCTGGACGATTAACTTATGATGAGTTGCATCAATCGATGCCACATCCTATGCACTTGATTCGTGTGACTTTAAGCGGGTATAATTTATGGCGTCTCATTCGTGAAATGGAAAAAATCCGATTGTTTTTATCACGTTATCCAATGAACGGAATGGGTTTTAGAGGAAAGATATTCGGCAATATCCGATATCTAGGGATTGACTATCAACCCGAGACTAAACAAGTTTATGTTAAAGGCCAACCGTTAGATTTAGGCAAGCACTACACTTTGACGACTGTTGACCACTACTTGTTTATTCCCTTTTTCCCAACAATTGAGATTGCAGGTGAAATTGAATTTTTATTCCCAGACTTTTTGCGAAATAGTGTGGCTCATTACCTTAAACAAAACTACCCAATCAAAGAATAAGTGGTGATAATTTGAAAGACGAAAAAGAAAAAGTTAAACAGCGATATCATAAATTAGCTAAAGTTGAGCGACAATCAGAAGATAAGCTAAAAATTGAAGAGGCAATTTATGATATTACCATGAATTATAATGATGCTTTAGATATTGAATTATTAAAGGAACGTTTTGATCCGTTTTTGCTAAAGTATGATTATATTGTAGGCGATATTGCCGATGATAAGTTACGGTTTAAAGGATTTTTTGTAGGTAAGAAAAAGCGTGCCCATCTTGATCAATACGCTAACACAATTAAAGATTATTTGATGGAATACGTCAATCCTGGAGCAAGTTACTTTGTGCTAGAAAAGACGGGCATTGTAAAACAAAAGCTTAAAGTGAAACAATCGAAGTTTTATCGCACTAAAAAGAAGAAAACACAACCTCAGAAAAATTTTGTATTAAGAAAGAGAGATCGACTATGAGTCAAACATACAAAGGATACTTAATCGATTTAGATGGTACGATTTATCGTGGAAATGAAACGATTGAAGCAGGGAAAGAATTTGTGGAACGTCTGCAAGCCAAAAATATTCCGCATATCTTTTTGACTAACAATTCAACTCGTACACCGCAAATGGTCGTGGATAAATTAGCTAAACATGGCGTTAAGACAGATGTAACACATATTTATACACCAAGTATGGCAACAGCTGAGTACATTCATAACCAAGGAATAAAAAATCCACGGGTATATATTATTGGTGAAGTTGGTCTTTATCGCTCGTTGCTGGATTCGGGATGCATTTATGATCCAATTGCACCAGATTTTGTGGTTGCTGGAATGGATCAAGACCTCACTTATAATAAAGTCAAAACAGCGACATTATTAATTTCAAAAGGTGCCAAATTTATTGGAACTAATGCTGATACTAATTTACCTAGTCACGAAGGTTTAATTCCAGGTGCGGGTACAATTTTGAAAATGATTGAAACAGCAACAGGCCAAAAACCAGTTGTGATGGGTAAACCTGAAAAAATTATTGTTGATTTAGCTATGAAGCAATTAGGACTTTCTAAGTCAGAAGTGGCTGTGGTTGGAGATAACTACAACACGGATATCATGTCTGGAATTAATAGTAATTTAGCCACTATTTTGGTTTATACCGGTGTCTCAACTCCTGAACAAATTGCAAAAGTTGAAGCTAAGCCAACTCATATTGTGAACTCTTTAGCTGAATGGGAAGTCTAAGATGCTGGCTGTTAAAAGCTGGCTAAAGAGCCTGTATGCGATTATTTTTTCATTAGCTTCGGCAGTAGTCTCAGCTATTGTGTTAAGCTTTCCATTATTGTATCTTTTCTTGAAAACAACAGATATTACCAAAATCACAAGTTTCAGTGCTGAAACGATTATGGAAAATTACGTACAATTAATGTGGTACTTACTGTGGCCATTTCAAAATGTACTTAAAATGTCGGACTTTCCGACATCAGTTAACGGAGCACAGCACTTTGCTGATGTTAAAGTACTCTTTTTATTAGCATTAGGTGTATTTATTGTATTTGGATTATTTTATCGGCTAGTCGTAAAAGATAAACTATTATCTAAAAGTATTTTGATTTTAGGTATGGTTATGCCGTTGATTGTGTTACCTTTTGCCGTTTTAAATTTTGATACTTTTTTTGTGATTTTTCATGAAACCTTATTTAGTAATAAAGACTGGTTATTTGACCCAGCAACAGACCCAATTATTAATGTGCTACCAGAATCTTTTTTTGCAGCAACGTTTGCAATTGGATTACTAATTTATGAGCTACAATTGTGGTTTGTGACGAAGAAAAAAGCCCAACTCCGATGAGTTAGGCTTTTTTTAGTTTGTTTTTAAAGTAAATAAATACGATAGGGAGAATAGAAATCAAGATAATGGCAATCACGATGAGTGAAAAGTGATCTTGAACTTGTGGAATGTTACCAAAGAAGTAACCTAGAATTGAGAATAATGAAATCCATAAAACCCCACCAATAATATTATAGAAGATGAAGTGTGGGTAAGACATTTTGCTTGCTCCAGAAACAAATGGAATAAATGTTCTGATAAAAGGAATGAAACGAGCAAGTAGGATGGTTTTACCCCCGTGCTTATCAAAGAAACGTTCAGCAGCTAGTCGTTTGTCTTTGTTGATTAACCGGTTCAAAAAGCGGCTATTTTCACTTTTTTGACTGGACCAACGGCCAATTTCATAGTTCAAACTATCGCCAAGAACGGCTGCGACAACAAAGATAAGGTAACAAATAAAAATATTGAGCGAATATTTAGGGTTAGCACACATGGCTGCAGCAGCAAAGATAAGAGAATCTCCAGGTAAGAATGGGAAGATAACTAGACCCGTTTCGATGAAGATAATCAAGAATAAAATGACATAGCTATAGATGCCAAGACTGTTCACAACATTAACCAAGTGATGGTCAATATGTAAAATAAAATCAATCAGTTGCATAAAAGACTCCTTAAATTGTTAGTTGTATGAGTTTAGTATACCAGTTTTTAATTGTTTGAGTTATCTGGTTTAGTTAAACTTGTTGAGTGAACAGCCATATTGTTATCTGAGAATAGTTGTTTCATTAAAGTTGTAACTGCAACTTGGGCTTCACCAAATCCTAGCGTAATTAATGGCAGGTGACCTGGACGAGTGATGCTGTCACCAACGGCAAACACGTTTTTTAAGTTAGTTTGCATGGTTTCATCAACGCAAATAAAGCCACGCTCAGTATCAACATCAATAGCTGAAAGCAGGTGATTAGTCGTATTGAAGCCGTAGCTTACAATAGCCTCATCACAAAGTAGGTGTTTTGGTTCAGTTTGGGCTTTGAGTTGTTTTAGTGTAAAGTCAAGTTGATTAGTGTCAGTGAGTGCAACATCTTTTGGTAAAAAGGGTGTCACAAACGTAACGTTATCTTTTGATTTAAGCTGTTCGACATTGTAAGACATTGCTCTAAATTTATCACGTCTATGGATGAGGTAGACGTGATCTGCGACTTCAGCTACCATGTTTGCCCAATCAATAGCAGAATCGCCTCCACCAAATACAGCAACAGCCTTGTTAGTAAACTTTTCGAGTTCAGAAACACTGTAGTAGATTTTTTCTTCTATAGTAGTAGGGTTTGAGATTTTAACAGGCAATTTTTTGGGATTGAATGACCCGTTACCTGTCGCAATGATGATTGATTTGGCTTGAATCAAATCGCCCAGCTCGCTTTTTAAAGTATAAAACTCAGATTCTTCTATAGTAGAAACTTTGAAATTAGTTTTGATGGCAACATCATAAGATTGTACCTGTTCGAGTAATTGGCTGGTTATATCTTCACCTGAAACTTTACTGAACCCAGCAATATCTGTAATATCTTTTTCGGGATAAATCATTTTGGGTTGGCCGCCAATTTCAGCTAAACTTTCTAGTATAATAGGCTTAGCACCGTGAAGGGCTGAAAAGGAAGCTGCGAACATACCAACTGGTCCGCCACCGATAATTGCAACATCGTAATTCGTCATTATATACACACCTTATTTATAAATTAGTCTTTCAATATAAGATTACATCTGTCATTATATTAATGTAAAGAAAGGAATTATACAAATGGATTTTAAAATAGGTCAAGTTGTTGAGGGTAAAGTGAACGGGATTCAACCTTACGGAGTATTTGTTGACTTAGGTCAAAATAAGCAAGGACTCATTCACATTTCAGAATGTAAACAAGGCTTCGTTACTAACTTAGAAGAAGCGTTTACAGTGGGTAAACGAATAAAAGCCGTTATTATTGATATTGATGAGTATTCTAGACAGATTAGCTTATCTGTGAGAGTTTTACAAGATGCTAATGAGGTTACACGTCGTAAACGTAAGCATTATTGGACAGATTACCGTGTAGACTTAGGCTTTTCAACAATTGCAGAAGAGATTAATCCTTGGGTTTATCAAGCTTTAAAAAGATTTTCAAAATAACCCTTGTCAAACTAGTTGATAGCTGGTAAGATATTCTTTGTCGTTGAAAAGCGATAGCTAAGCAACTTAAATAAATTTGAAAAAGATTTAAAAAAAGAGTTGCAAAGTAAAAGAGAACATGGTATATTAATTAAGTCGTCAAGTTGAGCGATAAGTTATTGATTCATAAGAAAAAAATAATTTAAAAAACTTCTTGACACTGATTAACAGCTTTGATATAATAGAGAAGTTGTTAAACAAGTAGACCTTTGAAAACTGAACAAAGTTTCGCATAAATGTGTGGGGGTAATTAACCCCAAGCAATGAGCGAAGTCAATTCGCTAGTAAGTTTTAAAAAGAGCAAGTCAAACAATCTTAAAATGAGAGTTTGATCCTGGCTCAGGACGAACGCTGGCGGCGTGCCTAATACATGCAAGTCGAACGAGTTTGCTCTTATGATGGTAGTGCTTGCACTACTTGACTAAGAATCCAAACGAGTGGCGGACGGGTGAGTAACACGTGGGTAACCTACCCTAAAGCGGGGGATAACATTTGGAAACAGATGCTAATACCGCATAACAATAAGAATCGAATGTTTCTTATTTGAAAGATGGTTTCGGCTATCACTTTAGGATGGACCTGCGGCGTATTAGCTAGTTGGTAAGGTAATGGCTTACCAAGGCGATGATACGTAGCCGACCTGAGAGGGTGATCGGCCACATTGGGACTGAGACACGGCCCAAACTCCTACGGGAGGCAGCAGTAGGGAATCTTCCACAATGGACGAAAGTCTGATGGAGCAACGCCGCGTGAGTGAAGAAGGGTTTCGGCTCGTAAAACTCTGTTGTTAGAGAAGAAAGATAGTAAGAGTAACTGTTTATTATTTGACGGTAACTAACCAGAAAGCCACGGCTAACTACGTGCCAGCAGCCGCGGTAATACGTAGGTGGCAAGCGTTGTCCGGATTTATTGGGCGTAAAGCGAGCGCAGGCGGCTAATTAAGTCTGATGTGAAAGCCTTCGGCTTAACCGGAGAAGTGCATTAGAAACTGATTAGCTTGAGTGCAGAAGAGGAGAGTGGAACTCCATGTGTAGCGGTGAAATGCGTAGATATATGGAAGAACACCAGTGGCGAAGGCGACTCTCTGGTCTGTAACTGACGCTGAGGCTCGAAAGCGTGGGTAGCAAACAGGATTAGATACCCTGGTAGTCCACGCCGTAAACGATGAGTGCTAAGTGTTGGAGGGTTTCCGCCCTTCAGTGCTGCAGCTAACGCATTAAGCACTCCGCCTGGGGAGTACGACCGCAAGGTTGAAACTCAAAGGAATTGACGGGGGCCCGCACAAGCGGTGGAGCATGTGGTTTAATTCGATGCAACGCGAAGAACCTTACCAGGTCTTGACATCTTTTGACCACCTAAGAGATTAGGTTTTCCCTTCGGGGACAAAATGACAGGTGGTGCATGGTTGTCGTCAGCTCGTGTCGTGAGATGTTGGGTTAAGTCCCGCAACGAGCGCAACCCTTATTACTAGTTGCCAGCATTAAGTTGGGCACTCTAGTGAGACTGCCGGTGACAAACCGGAGGAAGGTGGGGATGACGTCAAATCATCATGCCCCTTATGACCTGGGCTACACACGTGCTACAATGGATGGTACAACGAGCAGCGATACCGCGAGGTTTAGCTAATCTCCTAAAACCATCCTCAGTTCGGATTGCAGGCTGCAACTCGCCTGCATGAAGCTGGAATCGCTAGTAATCGCAGATCAGCATGCTGCGGTGAATACGTTCCCGGGCCTTGTACACACCGCCCGTCACACCATGAGAGTTTGTAACACCCGAAGCCGGTGAGGTAACCTTTTGGAGCCAACCGTCTAAGGTGGGACAAATGATTAGGGTGAAGTCGTAACAAGGTAGCCGTAGGAGAACCTGCGGCTGGATCACCTCCTTTCTAAGGATATACGGAAACACACATTTGAAACTTTGTTTAGTTTTGAGAGGTTTACTCTCAAACGTTGAACATTGAAAACTGAATATGATTTAAGAACCAAAAGCCGAGGTTATCGGAAAGATAATCAAACACCGCGTTTTTAAGAGTAAATTAAAGAGAAATCACAGGTTAAGTGATAAAGGGCGCATGGTGGATGCCTTGGCACTAGGAGCCGATGAAGGACGGGACAAACACCGAAATGCTTTGGGGAGTTGTAAGTAAGCTTTGATCCAGAGATATCCGAATGGGGGAACCCACTAAGAGTAATCTTAGTATCTGTATGTGAATACATAGCATGCAGGAGGAAGACGCGGGGAACTGAAACATCTCAGTACCTGCAGGAAGAGAAAGAAAAATCGATTTCCTGAGTAGCGGCGAGCGAAACGGAAGAAGCCCAAACCAAGAAGCTTGCTTCTTGGGGTTGTAGGACTACAATAACGGACTTAAATAAGATAGAAGAATGAGTTGGGAAGCTCAGCCAAAGAAGGTGACAGCCCTGTATTTGAAATCTTGTTTATACCAAAGTAGTATCCTGAGTACGGCTGGACACGAGAAATCCAGTCGGAATCCGGGAGGACCATCTCCCAAGGCTAAATACTCCCTAGTGACCGATAGCGAACCAGTACCGTGAGGGAAAGGTGAAAAGCACCCCGGGAGGGGAGTGAAATAGATCCTGAAACCATGTGCCTACAAGTAGTCAAAGCCCGTTAATGGGTGATGGCGTGCCTTTTGTAGAATGAACCGGCGAGTTACGTTATGATGCAAGGTTAAGTTGAAGAGACGGAGCCGAAGCGAAAGCGAGTCTGAATAGGGCGAATAAGTATCATGATGTAGACCCGAAACCAAGTGACCTATCCATGTCCAGGTTGAAGATGCAGTAAAATGCATTGGAGGACCGAACCCACGTACGTTGAAAAGTGCGGGGATGAGGTGTGGATAGCGGTGAAATTCCAAACGAACTTGGAGATAGCTGGTTCTCTCCGAAATAGCTTTAGGGCTAGCCTTGGAGTAAAGGATCGTGGAGGTAGAGCACTGTTTGGACTAGGGGCCCGTCAAGGGTTACTGAATTCAGATAAACTCCGAATGCCATTGATCTATATCCAGGAGTCAGACTATGAGTGATAAGATCCGTAGTCGAAAGGGAAACAGCCCAGATCACCAGTTAAGGTCCCAAAATTTATGCTAAGTGGAAAAGGATGTGGCATTGCGTAGACAACTAGGATGTTGGCTTAGAAGCAGCCATTCATTTAAAGAGTGCGTAATAGCTCACTAGTCGAGTGACGCTGCGCCGAAAATGTACCGGGGCTAAGCATAATACCGAAACTGTGGATGTGTTATTTATAACACGTGGTAGGAGAGCGTTCTAAGGGCGAAGAAGGTAGATCGTAAGGACTGCTGGAGCGCTTAGAAGTGAGAATGCCGGTATGAGTAGCGAAAGATAGGTGAGAATCCTATCCGCCGAAAGACTAAGGTTTCCTGGGGAAGGCTCGTCCTCCCAGGGTTAGTCGGGACCTAAGATGAGGCCGAAAGGCGTAATCGATGGAAAACAGGTTGATATTCCTGTACTATGATGCATTGTTTGAACAATGGAGGGACGCAGCAGGCTAAACGAATGTGCGAATGGAAGAGCACGTCCAAGCAACAAGTTTTATTATGAGTCAAATGCTTATAATTATACGGATGAGTTGTGATGGGGAGCGAAATTAAAGTAGCGAAGTCGTTGATGTCACACTGCCGAGAAAAGCTTCTAGTTAGATGTATTGTACCCGTACCGCAAACCGACACAGGTAGTCGAGGAGAGAATCCTAAGGTGAGCGAGTGAACTCTCGTTAAGGAACTCGGCAAAATGACCCCGTAACTTCGGGAGAAGGGGTGCTGATTTTAAATCAGCCGCAGTGAATAGGCCCAAACAACTGTTTATCAAAAACACAGGTCTCTGCTAAATCGAAAGATGACGTATAGGGGCTGACGCCTGCCCGGTGCTGGAAGGTTAAGAGGAGAGCTTAGCGTAAGCGAAGGTTTGAATTGAAGCCCCAGTAAACGGCGGCCGTAACTATAACGGTCCTAAGGTAGCGAAATTCCTTGTCGGGTAAGTTCCGACCCGCACGAAAGGCGCAATGATTTGGGCACTGTCTCAACGAGAGACTCGGTGAAATTATATTACCAGTGAAGATGCTGGTTACCCGCGACAGGACGGAAAGACCCCATGGAGCTTTACTGTAGCTTGATATTGAGTATTTGTGAAACATGTACAGGATAGGTAGGAGTCGAGGAAGTGAGAACGCTAGTTTTCATGGAGACATTGTTGGGATACTACCCTTGTTTTATGAATCCTCTAACTTTTGACAATTATCTTGTCAGAGGACAGTGTCAGGTGGGCAGTTTGACTGGGGCGGTCGCCTCCTAAAGTGTAACGGAGGCGCCGAAAGGTTCCCTCAGAATGGTTGGAAATCATTCGCAGAGTGTAAAGGTATAAGGGAGCTTGACTGCGAGACCTACAAGTCGAGCAGGGACGAAAGTCGGGCTTAGTGATCTGGTGGTACCGCATGGAAGGGCCATCACTCAACGGATAAAAGCTACCCTGGGGATAACAGGCTTATCTCCCCCAAGAGTTCACATCGACGGGGAGGTTTGGCACCTCGATGTCGGCTCGTCGCATCCTGGGGCTGTAGTCGGTCCCAAGGGTTGGGCTGTTCGCCCATTAAAGCGGCACGCGAGCTGGGTTCAGAACGTCGTGAGACAGTTCGGTCCCTATCCGTCGCGGGCGTTGGAAATTTGAGAGGAGCTGTCCTTAGTACGAGAGGACCGGGATGGACATACCGCTGGTGTACCAGTTGTTCTGCCAAGGGCATCGCTGGGTAGCTATGTATGGACGGGATAAGCGCTGAAAGCATCTAAGTGCGAAGCCCCCCTTAAGATGAGATTTCCCATTCCTTTAAGGAAGTAAGACACCTCAGAGATGATGAGGTCGATAGGCTAAGAGTGGAAGTATAGCGATATATGGAGCGGATTAGTACTAATCAGTCGAGGACTTAACCAAGTTAAGCGGTGGGTTTTTGGAAAATAAATCATATTCAGTTTTGAGTGTTCAACACTCAAGGTAAATAAAAGTGTGGTGGCGATAGCAAGAAGGTTACACCTGTTCTCATGCCGAACACAGAAGTTAAGCTTCTTAACGCCGAAAGTAGTTGGTGGGTAACTACCTGCGAGGATAGGAAGCTGCCACGCTTTTTTTTATTCCGGTTTAGCTCAGTTGGTAGAGCACTTGACTGTTAATCAAGCTGTCGTCAGTTCGAGTCTGACAACCGGAGTTATTGTGGAGAGTTGTCCGAGCTGGCCGAAGGAGCATGATTGGAAATCATGTATACGGGATTTCCTCGTATCAAGGGTTCGAATCCCTTACTCTCCGTAATTATAAATTTTAATATGGCCCGTTGGTCAAGTGGTTAAGACACCGCCCTTTCACGGCGGTATCATGGGTTCAAATCCCGTACGGGTCACTTTCGGAGGATTAGCTCAGCTGGGAGAGCATCTGCCTTACAAGCAGGGGGTCACAGGTTCGATCCCTGTATCCTCCATAACTCAGGTCCCATGGTGTAGGGGTTATCACGCCTGCCTGTCACGCAGGAGATCACCGGTTCAAATCCGGTTGGGACCGTAAAAAAGATCAGCTATAAGCTGGTCTTTTTTTATAACAAATTTTAATTACTGTTGATTCTTACTTGTGTTCCCGATAGGATCTAGTATTAGCTAGATATGCCTTGTAACCGAATCGAAGGGGGAAATAAAAATGGAAAAATATTTATTTACATCTGAGTCTGTTTCTGAAGGACATCCAGATAAAGTAGCTGATCAAATTTCTGATGCTATTTTGGATGCTTTGCTAGAACAAGATGAAAACGCTAGAGTGGCTTGTGAAACCACAGTCACAACTGGTCTGGTTTTAGTAGTTGGTGAAATTAGTACAACCGCTTATGTTGATATTCAAAGCGTTGTGCGTAACAAAATCAAAGAAATTGGGTATAATGACCCAAGCCTTGGTTTTGACGGCGAAAATTGTGCAGTTTTAATTAATATTGATGAACAATCACCAGATATTGCTGGTGGTGTGAATGATTCTTTAGAAGTTCGTGAAAATAAAGCGGATAAAGATGAATTTGATCAAATTGGTGCAGGTGACCAAGGGTTAATGTTTGGGTTTGCGGTTGATGAAACACCAGAATTGATGCCGTTACCTATTTCATTAGCTCACCAATTAATGCGAACAATTTCTCAAAAAAGAAAAACAAAAGAGCTATCTTTCTTAAGACCAGATGCTAAAGCTCAAGTAACGGTTGAGTATGATACAGATAACAAGCCTGTACGAGTAGATACAGTAGTTTTAAGTGTGCAGCATAGTGAAGCGGTTTCAAACGATGAAATCAAATCTGAAATGATGAAAGTTGTAGCAGAAGTCATTCCAGCAAATTACTTAGATGAAGATACCAAATACATTATTAACCCTAGCGGTCGTTTTGTTTTAGGCGGTCCCAAAGGAGATGCGGGCTTAACTGGCCGTAAAATAATTGTGGATACTTATGGCGGATACGCTCGTCATGGTGGAGGTGCCTTTTCTGGTAAAGATGCTACAAAAGTTGACCGTTCTGCCAGCTATGCAGCCCGTTATATTGCCAAAAATATTGTAGCTTCAGGTTTAGCAACAAAGTGTGAAGTGCAATTAGCCTATGCTATTGGTGTGGCACAACCTGTAAGTATTATGGTTGATACTTACGGTACAAGTGACTATTCAAATGAGCAATTGGTAAAAGCTGTTCGTAAGGTATTTGACTTACGTCCTGCTGGTATTATCAAAATGCTTGATTTGAAAAAACCAATTTATCAAAAAACAGCAGCTTATGGTCATTTTGGTCGTCCTGATCAAGATTTTCCATGGGAAAGAACAGATAAAGTTGATCAATTAAAAGCTAATATCTAAATAAAAACGCTCTCTTAATTTAAGAGAGCGTTTTTTTATTGGTAATAAAGATATAAAAAAGTGTGATGCCGACAATAGCTAATAAAAAGCCGCCAATCACATCTGAGGGGTAGTGAACACCTACAGTTACACGACTAAAACCTATAAGCAGTGGTATACAGATACAAAAAAATTTAAATAGTGATTGAAATTTTTGTGGAATATAAGGTTTATAAATCAGATAAAAGACACCAAATAAAAACAAACTGTTCATGGCATGCCCACTTGGAAAAGAAAAGCCGCTGGCATTAACCAAGTGTAAGGTGTCAGGTCTTGGACGAGCAATCCAACTTTTTAAAATTAAATTGCTGAATAAAATGATAAGACCAGAACCTGCCATCAGCAGCCCTAATTGATATTTTTTTCGATAAACTAAAAATCCAAAAGTGATAGCACTTAAGAAAATCATAGGGAGAGGATTGCCTAATAAAGTAATACTAATCGCCAGCTTTTGATAATGCATTGTAAAATTATTTTGTAGTAAGTGTGTAAATAAGCAATCAGTTTGGGTAATAATTGTCGTATGATTTGTGACCAAGGCTAACCAGATAATAAAACTAATTAAACTAGCAGTGCCTAAGTAGAACCAGCGATTTTTAAAAAGTTTTGGATTAAAAATCATAAATGACTCCTTGTATTTTTTTTACGATGTGATAAAGTATAATTATTATATCGCAAATTATTTCAGAGTAGTAATTATTTTAGTAACTGTACAGAAAGTATGCGGGTGATGCGAGCATATTGTTACCATAATGAACTTACTGATTGTTCTTGATTTGCACGTCTAGTCAGCGTTAACGACATTGAGGTGTTGCACTGTAAAAAAGTGCAAAACTTAGGTGGTACCGCGAAATTAACTCGTCCTATGATTATTTATCATAGGACTTTTTTATTAGGAGGAACAAAATATGAGTTATGAACATCTAAATATTGAAAAAAAATGGCAAGATTACTGGCAAAAAAATAAAACGTTTAAAACAACAACCGATTCATCAAAAGATAACTTCTATGCTTTAGATATGTTTCCATATCCTTCAGCTAAAGGACTTCACGTTGGACACCCTGAAGGTTACACAGCAACCGATGTTGTTTCAAGAATGAAACGTGCTCAAGGATACAACGTTTTACATCCAATGGGATGGGACGCGTTTGGATTACCTGCTGAACAATATGCGTTAGATACAGGACATGATCCAGCAGAATTTACAGATGAAAATATTGAACGCTTTAGAAAACAAATTAACTCATTAGGTTTCTCATATGACTGGGACCGTGAAGTTAAAACAACTGATCCAAAATACTACAAATGGACACAATGGATTTTTGAACAACTTTACAAAAAAGGCTTGGCATATGAAGATGAAGTTGCGGTTAACTGGAGTCCAGATTTAGGAACAGTTGTTGCCAACGAAGAAGTTATTGATGGTAAAACTGAACGTGGTGGTTTCCCGGTTTATCGTAAGCCAATGCGTCAATGGATGCTAAGAATTACAGCGTATGCTGAACGTTTACTAGAAGATTTAGACTTAGTTGATTGGCCAGAAAACATTAAAGAAATGCAACGTAACTGGATTGGTAAATCAACGGGTGCACAAATCAAATTTAACATTGATGAAACTGATAAAGATTTCAGCGTTTTCACAACTAGACCTGATACATTGTTTGGTGCAAGTTACGTCGTATTAGCACCTGAACATAAATTAGTTGAACAAATTACAACTTCTGAACAAAAAGCTGCTGTTGATGAATATGTTGAAAAAACAGCATTAAAGAGTAACTTAGATCGAACAGATTTAAACCCAGAAAAAACAGGGGTATTTACAGGTTCTTATGCGATTAATCCAGTAAACGGCGACAAATTACCTATTTGGATTGCTGATTATGTTTTAGTTAGTTACGGAACAGGTGCAGTAATGGCTGTTCCAGCTCACGATGAACGTGACTTTGAATTTGCTCAGAAATTTGATTTGCCTATTAGAGAAGTTGTTGAAGGTGGCGATGTGACACAAGCTGCTTATACTGAAGACGGGACACATGTTAACTCAGATTTCTTAAACGGTATGAACAAATCTGAAGCTATTGAAAAAATGATTGACTGGTTAGAAGAAAACCAAGCTGGTGAACGCAAAGTTAACTACAAATTACGTGACTGGACATTTTCACGTCAACGTTACTGGGGTGAACCTATTCCTGTTATTCACTGGGAAGATGGCGAAACAACTCTAGTACCTGAAGAAGAATTACCATTAACACTTCCTAAAACATCAGATATTAAACCATCTGGAACAGGAGAATCACCACTTGCACGTATTGAAGACTGGTTAAACGTGGTTGATGAAAACGGTCGTAAAGGTCGTCGTGAAACAAATACAATGCCACAATGGGCTGGTAGTTCATGGTACTACTTGAGATACATTGATCCACAAAATGATGAAAAATTAGCTGATTACGATAAATTAAAACAATGGTTACCAGTTGATTTATATATTGGTGGGGCAGAACATGCCGTTCTTCACTTACTATATGCAAGATTCTGGCATAAATTCTTATACGATATCGGTGTTGTCCCAACTCCAGAACCATTCCAAAAATTATTTAACCAAGGATTGATTTTGGGTGCTAACCACGAAAAAATGTCTAAATCAAAAGGAAATGGTGTAAACCCTGATGATGTCGTTCAAGAATATGGGGCAGATGCTTTAAGAATGTACGAATTGTTTATGGGACCTTTAGATGCTTCAACCAGTTGGGCAGCTGACGGACCAAACTCAACACGTCGCTTCTTAGATCGTGTATGGCGTTTGATTGTTAACGAAGAAACACATGAACTTTCTGAAAAAATTGTAGATGCACCAACAGAAGATTTAGATAAAATCTATCACCAAACTGTGAAGAAAGTTACAGAAGATTTCGAAGCGCTTCACTTTAATACTGCAATTTCTCAAATGATGGTATTCGTTAATGAAGCTAATAAAGCAAAAGCACTTAACCGTGAAATGGCTGAAGGATTTGTTAAATTACTTGCCCCAATTGCCCCACACATGATGGAAGAAATTTGGCAAGTTCTAGGTCATAATGATAGTATTAGTTATGAACCATGGCCAACATTTGATGAATCTAAACTAGTAGAAGATACTGTTGAAATGATTATTCAAATTAACGGTAAGTTGAAGAGCAAGATGATGGTATCAGTTGAAGCTTCAAAAGAAGCTATCGAAAAACAAGCACTTGCTGATGAAACTATCCAAGCTCAAATTGGTTCAAAAGAAATTCGCAAAATGATTGTGGTACCACAAAAAATTGTGAACATTGTGGTTTAAAATTTTATATAAATTAAGCAAAAAGCACTTTTTATAAAGTGCTTTTTGATATTATAGAGATAGATTAAATTATCTTTAAGTAAGGAATCAATATATGCAAGAAAATAATCAAAATCAAACCACGTCAAAAAACACACTGTTAAAAGGTTCTGCTTGGATGACGATGGGTTCTATCTTTTCACGTATTCTAGGTGCACTTTATATTATTCCTTGGTTTGCGTGGATGGGTAGTCATGGGAACATTGCCAATGCTTTGACGGCTAGAAGTTATAATATTTATAGTCTATTTATTATTATTTCAACTGCTGGAATCCCTGGAGCAATTGCTAAACAAGTTGCGCATTATAATGCTTTAAATGAGTATGGTGTCGGGCGAAAGTTATTCCATCGAGGAATTGTGTTAATGTTGGGATTAGGTATTATCTCAACTATTGCCATGTATTTTTTCTCGCCTATTTTAGCAGGAGATGATCCGCGCCAAATTCAAGTGATGCAGAGTCTTTCAGCAGCACTGTTACTTATTCCCGTTATGAGTTTAATACGAGGCTATTTCCAAGGTTATAATGATATGGCACCTGCTGCTTTATCGCAGTTTGTTGAGCAGCTATTTCGAGTAATTTATATGCTTGCAGCGACTTATATTATCATGAAATTACATGATAACGGCGATTATGTGCTAGCTGTAACACATTCAACATTTGCTGCAGCAGTTGGAGCACTGGCGGGACTACTGTTACTTGTTTTTTACTATTACAAAAAGAAATCTCAGATGGATTATCTAGTGCTTAACAGCCACAACGCAATGACTATTTCAACGGGTAAATTATTTGCTGAAATAGTTCGTCAATCAGTTCCATTTATTATTATTGACTCAGGAATTACATTATTCCAGTTGATTGACCAATATACATTTAACCAATTTATGGCAACAATTGTGCAGGCCTCAACTGATCAACTGGATAGTTGGTATGCGTTATTTGGATTAAACGCTAACAAGTTGATTATGATTACAATTTCACTAGCAACTGCAATGGCTGTGACAGCTATTCCGCTACTTTCAGGAGCACATGCTAGACGAAATTTCCAAGAAATTACCGCTCACATCGGAGATACATTAGAGCTATTTTTATTTGTGATGATTCCAAGTAGTTTTGGGATGGCTGCTGTTTCGACATCTTTATATAGTATTTTTTATAATTATGATGCTTTAGGTATTAGTGTTTTATACTTATCATCATTTGTGGCTATTGCTTTGGGGCTATTTACCATTTTAGCGGCAGTCTTACAAGGATTATCTAGAAGTAGACTGGCTATTTTATATTTAGTCGTTGGAATTGTGATTAAATTAGCTTTACAGTACCCTATGATTGCGCTTTTCAAAATTTATGGGCCGTTAGTCGCAACAGGAATCGGAATGAGCATCACTTCTTGGTTGATGTTACATCATTTAAAAGTTAGATTTCACTACAGTGGCCAACGAACAGCAAGACGCTTGGCAGGAATTGTTTTGTTTTCAGTTTTTATGTTCATTCCAACAAAATTGATTGAATGGCTATTAACTGCGATAATGCAGCCAGATGGTAAATTGGGATATCTCTTTATCTTTGTGGTTAGTGTGTTAGTTGGTGCCGGTGTTTATGGGTACTTAGTATTGAAGACAAGATTAGCTGACCGTATTATTGGGTCAAAAGTACAAGGTATTAGGAGAAGATTGCATATATCATGATACGTTTAGATCGATTTTTAGCTAATAGTGGTGTTGGAACACGAGCTGAAGTTAAAAAATTAATTAAGCAAAAACAAGTGAAAGTTAACGATCAAGTTGTTAAATCAGCTAATGAGAAATTAAAAGATGATGATGTTGTTAGGGTTAACGATCAGGTAATAGACGCATTGACTGAGCGTTACTTCATGTTTAACAAACCAGCTGGGGTTATAACTGCAACTCAAGATGCTCAGCACTCAACTTTTTTACAATATTTTCAAAATGAAGTTCACTTTGAGAAGTTAGTGGCGGCGGGTAGATTAGATAAGGACACGACAGGATTACTGATTGTGACTGATGATGGTCAGTTTGTTCATGAAATTATTCATCCTAACAAGAAAGTGCCTAAAATTTATCAAGCTAAGATTGCGGGTCAGATGACATCAGATGATGTTGAGTTATTTGGTCAGGGGATGCAATTCAAAGATTTCACAGCAAAACCTGCTACTGTGAAAACAGTTGACTTATTACCACAAAACCAATCAGTAATTGAAGTGACGATTCATGAAGGAAAGTACCATCAGGTTAAGCGCATGTTTCAACAAATTGGAAAACCAGTACTAACCTTACATCGCTTACAAATTGGACAACTTCAATTAGATGAGCAACTTAATCCAGGTGACTATCGAGCATTAACTGAGAATGAGTTACGATTACTTAAAACAAGATAAAGAAGCGAGAGCCTTGTGAGGCTCTCGCTTCTTTTGATTTCATTATCATACTATTTTAAAGATTTCTGCAAAAAGTGGATTGAATGTCACTGAGTTATTAGAAGCGATTGTTACTCAGCTACCTGCACCAATTGACTCAGGAGAAAATAAACCATTGAAAGCGTTGGTATTTGACTCTCAATATGATCAGTACCAAGGAATTATTGCTCATATTCGAGTAATAGATGGACAAGTATCGGCACAAGAGTCTTTAACTTTAATGGCACAACAAAAGTCGTTTAAGGCAAAAGAAGTGGCGAATTTTACACCGATACTAAAGCCAGTTAAAGTATTGAAGACTGGTGAAATTGGTTATGTCGCAACAGGAATCAAAGCTCCTCAAGGACTACGAGTAGGGAATACAATCACGTCTACTCAAAATAAAACGCCAATACCTGTACCAGGTTATAAACCTATAACACCAGTGGTTTTTGCAGGTATTTATCCTAATAATTCTGATTATCAAGAACTTAAATTAGCAATGGAAAAAATGGTGCTGACAGATTCCTCACTACAATATACTGAAATTGTATCTGAAGCATTGGGAGCAGGATTTCATTGTGGATTTTTAGGCTTGTTTCATTTGCAAATCATTCGAGAACGACTTAGTCAAGATTTTAATATTTCAGTGATTACAACGGCCTCTAATGTTAATTATGAAGTTCAGTTGAAGGATGGTGCCATTCAAAATATTAATAATCCAGCTAAGTTTCCAGATTTTTCAAAAATTAAAGTCGTAAAAGAGCCTTTTGAAAAAGCTCAAATTACAGTGCCACAAGTTTATCTCAATAAAGTGATTGATTTGAGTAACCACTACAGGGGGCTATTAGTGAGTTTAGATAATGATGACCAACTTGTGACACTTCATTATGAATTCCCAATTGCTGAAATAGCATTCAATTTCTTTGGAAAATTAAAAACGGTTACGCAAGGCTATGCGACCTTTGATACGGTTTTAGCTGATAAACGCGAATCAGATGTTGTAAAGCTAACAATTGATGTTAACTATACTAATGTTGATTCATTAACCTTAACAAGTTTTTGATACGATTTTAGATATTGAGCAATAAAAAAAGAGCTAAATCATTAGCTCTTTTATTTTTGGCTATAGCGACTCATAAAATGAGGGATTTCCTCAATCAGTTTTGAAGGTAAGACAACGTAGTTTGAGCGACTTAAGTGGTTGGCAATAAAACTATGTAGATAAACAGCTGCATAGACCGTTTCGGCTGTTTCACCAAATTGTCCTACGAAAGCGCCAATGATACCCGAAAGTGTGTCTCCCATGCCACCTGTTGCCATAGCAGGAGTCCCAATATCAATAAAATGCGGTTCATGTTCACGTTCAAAAATAGCAGTTTTTTCAGACTTTAAAACAACTGTTAAATTTTTAGCAATGTACTGTAAGTAGGTTTGATTGGATTTTTCATCTTGAAATTGAACTTTTAGTCCCGTTAATCGTTGCCATTCAACTTGATGAGGAGTCATGATGATTTTTTTGGCATTGCGGGGAGTAAGCGACGTATTTTTAGCAATATTGTTTAATGCATCAGCGTCTAAAACAATTGTTTGATTGTGTGAGATTGATTCTTTCACCAGTGTCATTAGTTTTTTGGCATAGTCATCTTGTCCTAACCCCGGACCTAATACCACAACATCAACTTGTTGTATTAATTGAACTAATGTGTTTTGGTCACGCCAGTCTACAAACATGGCTTCAGGGACATTAGCATGTAAAGCAGGCAAGTTGATAGAATGTGTAGCTACACTAACAAGTCCAGCACCAGCATAGATTGCTGCTTTAGCGGCCATTGTAATGGCACCACCGTAATTATAGTTTCCCCCGATAAGCAATAGTCGACCATAGCTACCTTTATGACTATGACTTTCTCTTTTCTTGATTGTTTGAGTCAAACTATCAATTGTTATTTCTTCCATCAAAAGAACTCCTCTAATTTGTGATTACTTCTATTCTACTAAAGATAACTTAAAATTAAAAATGAGATTTTGATTATCTAGTTCTTAAGAGAGTGTTAAGGGGAAGTGCTAATAAAATCAAAGTTTGATACAATGAAAGACATAATAAATTAATATGGAGGTATGCTTATGGATCACATTATTTCTCGTGAACAAACAAAACCAAATAATACACGCCAGCTGTTGAATAAAACTTTCCAAAAAGTAGCTTTGGCTGTTTTAATCACGGCAGTAACTGCTTTTGCTGGGAACTATGCCTTTGCCGGTATTTTTGCTAAGTTTTCACGTTCATTGACTGGTGCAATCGTCGTGATGGTCTTAATGTTTGCTTTAATCACACAGGTACAACGTTCAATCCAAAATCGACAAGATAAACGTGGAACAAAGTTATTCTACGGTTTAGCAGCTTTAAATGGGCTCTTTTTATCCTATATTTTCTCATATTTTTCATTAGGAACAATAGGGGCTTCATTTCTAGTTACGAGTGGCTTGTTTTTAGCACTTTCTCGTTTTGGACTAACAAGAGAAAAAGATTTAATTAGCTGGCAAAAAGGACTATTTATCACGTTAATAGGAGTAATTATTTTATCTGTTTTTAGTCTTTTTATTGGAATTAGTGGGTTAAGTTTAATTCTTAATATTGCTATTCTTGTTTTATTTAGTTTTTATACTATTTTTGATACTAATCAATTAGTTAAGCGATATGAAACTATTGCACATCGTGATATCGAAGGTGTGAGCTCACTATTTGCTTTGACGTTGTATATGGACTTTATCAATATTTATCTATCTATTTTGCAACTTTTAGGTAACAACGATTAGATAATAAATCCTTGAAAATCCCGTAAAATTCGTGTAAACTTTTGTAATTGGAATTACTAAAGAATACGGATTAACATTTATTTATAAAGCGAGTTATGTTGGTGAAAGATAACAAATAATTGATCCTGTCGCACTTTAGAGCAACCTAAATCAAAAAATTATGTAAAGTGGATGTTCAAAGCATCAATTAGAGTGGTACCACGGGAATTTTCTCGTCTCTTTCATGGCAGTTGTCGTGAAAGAGTTTTTTTATTTATAGGAGGAATTTAAAGTATGAATTTCAAAGAGCGTGTTGTTAAAAGCTTGCAAACGATTTTGCAAGACAAATTAGATGGTCAAACAATTGCAAACTTAATCGAAAGACCCAAGTATTCTCATTTAGGTGATTATGCTTTCCCAGCGTTTAGTTTAGCTAAAATTGAAAAAAGAGCCCCTCAACAAATTGCGCTAGATTTAGCCAAAGACTTACAAGGTGATGACTTTGCTAAGGTTGAAGCGGTTGGACCTTATGTCAACTTCTTTATTAAACATGATGAATTAACATCAGCTGTTGTTTCGACAATTTTAGCAAAAGGCGATCAATATGCAAGTCAAAGCGAATCTAAAGGTAATGTTACAATTGATATGTCTTCACCTAATATTGCAAAACCAATGTCTATGGGACATTTAAGATCAACCGTGATTGGTAACTCAATTTCATTGATTTTAGATAAAGTCGGTTTTGACCCAATTAAAATTAATCACTTAGGTGATTGGGGAACACAATTTGGTAAATTGATTGTAGCTTATAAAAAATGGGGAAATGAAGACGAAGTCATACAAGACCCTATTAATAACCTATTGAAATACTATGTTGAGTTCCACGAAGAAGCTGAAAAACACCCAGAATTAGATGATGAAGCCCGTCTATGGTTCAAAAAACTAGAAGACAATGATGAAGAAGCTTTAACATTATGGCGCTGGTTTAGAGAAGAATCACTTAAAGAATTCCAACGTGTTTATGATATTTTAGGAGTAACCTTTGATTCTTACAATGGTGAAGCATTTTACAATGATAAGATGGATGCAGTCGTAGAAGAATTAAAAGAAAAAGATTTACTTCAAGAATCTCAAGGTGCGCAAATTGTCGATCTTGATGATTTAGACTTATCACCAGCACTAATTCAAAAATCCGACGGGGCAACACTTTACATGACACGTGATTTAGCGGCGGCTATTTATCGTAAGAATACCTATGATTTTGCTGAATCATTATATGTTGTTGGAAATGAACAAAGCGAGCATTTCAGACAATTAAAAGCAGTTTTAGGTAAAATGGGTTACGATTGGTCTGACGATATTCGCCATATTCCATTTGGCTTGATTACATCAGGTGGTAAAAAACTATCAACTCGTAAAGGAAATATTATCTTACTTGAAGAGGTTTTAGCCGATGCTGTAAGATTAGCTAAAGCTCAAATTGATGAGAAGAACCCGAACCTAGCTGACAAAGAACAAGTGGCTCATGATGTCGGTGTTGGTGCCGTTATTTTCCACGATTTGAGAAATGATCGTCTAGATAACTTCGACTTTAACTTAGAAGAAGTTGTTCGTTTTGAAGGAGATACTGGTCCTTATGTTCAATATACTAATGCTCGTGCACAAAGTATTTTGAGAAAAGCCAACCATGAGATTGACTCAACACCTTCTCAACTTGAATTAACTGATGATTATTCATTTGAAGTTGCCAAAGAACTATTGAAATTTAATGAAATTGTTCAACGTGCAGCTGAAAAATATGAGCCTTCAATTATTGCTAAATATGCAATTAATTTAGCACAATTGTTTAATAAGTATTATGCCAACCAACGTATTTTAGATGAGGATGAGCACCTAAATGCAAGGCTAGCTTTAGTTGAAGCAACAAGTACGGTTTTAACAGAATCGCTACGATTACTAGGTGTTAACGCTCCAAAGGAAATGTAGAATATGAAACAAAAAAAACGCAGACAAGATGAATTGCTCAAGATATTAAAAAATGAGCATATTCAAACACAATCTGAATTAATGGATCACTTAAATGATAAAGGCATTAGTATTACACAAGCAACTTTATCACGTGATATGAAAGAATTAGGAATTATTAAACTGATTCAAGACGACAGTCAAATGTCTTATGTTGTTTCAGGTACACAAGAAATTGATGACTTAACACAGTTAAAAGAAGTTTTCACAAATAATGTGCAAGATGTTTTGCAGATTCAATTTACAGTGATTATCAAATGTAATCCTAATTCTGCAAATGTTCTGAGTGCTTTAATTGATAATCATGGCTATCCAGAGCTCGTAGCGAGCTTAGCAGGTTATGATACGATTGTTTGTTACTGCATAAATGAGACAGAAGCCAAAAAGTTAAGAGAAGATTTTCTTAAACTTAAATAAAAAGCAGCCCTAAGGGCTGCTTTTTATTTTGACTTATGGATTCAAATTAACCGTTAATCCTGCAAATGAAAAAGGTTTAATCAACTGAATTTCATAAGCTTTTAAAGACATAATCTGAGAAGAATCAGCTAATGGGTCATAAAGTGGATCATTAATAATAGGCATCTCATGATGACTAAGATGAACACGAATTTGATGTGTTCGACCTGTTTCTAAATCTAATTTGAGTGTAGCTAAATCTTGTGTTTGGTTAACAACAGAAAAATGTGTGACAGAAAGCAAGCCGTTTTTTCGAACCTGTCTTTTTCGTTTGTCTGTTTCGTCTAATCCAATTGGATCTGAAATGGTGCCATTGGCTAAAATAGGTTTAGACTTTCTAACGATTGCTAAATAAAAGCGCTTCATTATTTTTAAAGCTAATTGCCGATTTAAAATAGGGACAACCACAGGGTTTTTTGCAAGTAATAAAAGGCCACTGGTCCACATATCTAAACGATGAATCATATAAACATGTTCATTTGTTCGATTGAGGTAGTACTCGACATCATTCATCGCAGTGTTATTTTCATCGGGGCGATTAGGGTGAGTCTTTTGACCGGCAGGCTTATTAATAATGATAATATCTGTATCTTCATAAACAATATCAGGCAAATTTCGGCTGGGTAAATAAGTTTGCGTAGAGTCAACTTGCGTAAAGGTCAAGTTGATAGTATCACCAGCAAATACAGTGGTATTGATAGGTTTATAGCTGCCATTAATAGTCACAGCTTTTTCAATCCTTAAAAAATGTTGCCACTTTTTAGGGATATACAATTGAGTCAAAAGTTCTCGTATTGTACAGGGGGTAAAGTTTTGAGGTAGAGTTAAGGTGCGTTCATTTGGTAAAGACATCTTTAAATTTTTTATACCTTTCATTAAAGAAATAAGAATTAAGGTGATTTTGTGCTAAAATAACGAGGAAAAGATAGGAGGATGTCATGGAAAGTTATGCCATCAGACTATTAGACCTATTCAAAGTGGGTCTGAGTCGTTTGAAAAAAGCGAATCATCGTTTTCAATTTGTAAGATGGTTAATTCTAGCTGGATTAACGCTTACTTTGATGATTTCTTTTTATTGTACAGCATTAGTTAAATTGACACCAGTTAGTCAACTAGGAGATTCACTGAGGTTAGTGACGACAATCTATGATCAAGGCAACAATAAAATTGGTGAAATCTCATATAATCGGGGGGATTATACCAAGATAGACAAAATTTCGCCTTATTTAAAAGATGCCGTACTCTCAACGGAAGACAAAAATTTTTATAACCATAGTGGGTTTAGCCTAACTTCTATGGCAAGAGCTGGGTTAAGCTTGGTTACTAAAGGAATGGTGACACAAGGTGGGTCAACGATTACCCAGCAACTTGCAAAAAATAGCTTTTTAACGCAAGATCAAACTTTTTGGCGCAAAATTAAAGAGTTCTTCTATGCGGTTCAGTTAGAAAAAGATTATTCTAAAGATCAAATTTTAGAAATGTACTTGAACACTGCTTATTTTGGTAATGGTGTTTATGGTGTTCAAGATGCATCTTTAAAATATTTTGGAAAAAATGCTAGTAACTTAACTGTTCCTGAAGCGGCAACTATCGCAGGTATGCTGAAGGGACCAAACTATTATAATCCGATTGACTCAAAAGAAAATGCCGTTAGTCGGCGAAATTTAGTGCTTTTATTAATGCAAAAAAATAGTGTTATTTCGACTGACCAATTGCAAACTTTTCAAAATCAAGCCATGAGTGTAACTGATCGCTACCAGGCTTATCAAAGTGCTTTCTCAGATTATAACCAAGCCGTTCTTCAAGAACTTAAAACACAGTATAATTGGGATTATAATGATATTGCAACGCGTAATTTAAGTATCTATACTTACTTAGATTATAATATTCAAAGCAATATGAAGAAAACTTATAAAAATGATAGTTTATTTCCTGATAATGCTGCTGATAATCAAAAAGTCGAGGGAGCAGGTCTTGCAATGGACCCCAAAACGGGTGCCGTACTTGGTGTGGTAGGAAGTCGTGGTAAAAGCGATTTTAATCGTGCTATTCAGATGCAGCGTCAACCAGGATCAACAATGAAGCCTCTTGCTGTATATACCCCAGCTTTACAAAATGGCTATCAAATTGATTCAAAATTACAAGACACTTTACAGGGTTATGGGTCAGATAACTACACCCCCAAAAATGTTGATAATCAATATGCAGGGGAAGTCCCACTTTATCAAGCATTAGCCCAAAGTAAAAATGCCCCAGCGGTTTGGTTATTAAATCAAATTGGATTGAATCAAGGCATTCAGTCGGTTAAGAATTTCGGAATTAATTTAAGTAATGCTGATCAAAATCTGGCGCTTGCTTTAGGAGGCCTTCAATCAGGTGTTTCCTTACTAGATATGGCAAGAGCTTACTGTGCCTTTGCAAACGAAGGACAACTGCCTAACCAAGTTCATGCTGTTAAAAAAGTAGTCGGTAATGATGATAAAGTTTTAATCGATAATACCCAGTTAACTTCACACCAAATTATAACGCCAGAAATAGCTGAACAAATGACTAGTTTATTATTGAATGTATTCGATAATGGAACAGGTAAAACAGCTAAGCCGTATGGTTATCATATGGCGGGTAAAACAGGAACAACCGAAGTTAAATTGAGTGATGGAACAACAAAAGCAAATGACCAATGGATTATTGGGTACACACCTGATATCGTTTTAGTCAGTTGGATTGGTTTTGACAGGCCAGACGACACACATTATTTAAGTGGAACCAGTGAGACACAAATCTCTTACTTATTTAAACAAATGGCGCAAAGTGTCTTACCTTATACTGATAGAACCACATTTAATGAAAAAAATGCGCAACAAATTGTTTCGGAACGAAACGTTCAAGGGAACTCAACTAGCTGGGTAGACGATTTAACAAAAAGTGTCCAAAATGTTTTCGATGGTGTTGGTCAAACCCTAGGTCAATGGTACAATGGTATCAGAGATAAGGTAATGCCTTAATTAATATTAGAAAATAGGAGAATTAATAGTGAACATTTACGATACAATTAATCAATTAGCAGCAGAACTAAAAGAAACTTCAGAATACAAAGATTTACAAGCTTCATACGAAAAATTATCACAAAATGAAGAAGCCTTTAAATTATTTAAAGAAGTAAACAGCATTCAAAAAGATTTACAAGCTAAACAAATGTCAGGTCAAGAATTAACACAAGAAGACATGGCTAAAGCAAACGAATTAGGTCAACAAATGGAAAAAACAGAAGAAATCGTTGACTTAATGAGTAAAGAACAAAGCATGCAACAATTATTCCAAGATATTAACAGTGCTGTTTCAAAATCAATGGATGAACTTTACCACGATTTAAATAATTAGAAATATTGAAAAAACGGAATAATACGTTCCGTTTTTTTTTTATCCGAAAAAGGGGGGTAAACATGAAATTTTTACACATTGCTGATGCACATTTGGATAGTCCATTTAAAGGATTATCTTACTTGCCAAAACAGTTATGGCAATCAGTCTATGATTCCACGTATTTAGCGTTTGAAACAGCTGTTGATCAAGCCATTGCTGAACAAGTTGATTTTGTTTTGGTAGTAGGAGATACCTTTGATGGACCTCATCCATCTTTGCATGCTCAAAAATTTGTGGCGGATCAATTTGAACGTCTAAATCAAGTTGACATAACGGTTTTCTTGACTTTTGGGAACCACGATTATTACCAAGCTGAAAATTATGCTTTTGATTATTCAGATAATGTTGTTGTTTTTAAATCGGGGATGCAAAGAAAAAGTTTAGTTACAAAAAGTGGATTAGCAGTTGATATTGTCGGCTTTAGCTATACTCAAAACCACATTACCCAAAATATCGTACACGATTTTCCAGAAAGATTACCTGGACATTATACAATTGGGATGATTCATGGTTCACCAGCAACATCAGACGCTAATCAAGACCACTATGCGCCATTTGAGCTATCTGATTTAACAAAACAAAACTATAATTACTATGCCTTGGGCCATATTCACAAAAGAGAAGTATTGCGCAAAAGTCCTTTGATTGTATACAGTGGTAATTTACAAGGTCGTCATATTAACGAACCCGGTCAAAAAGGGTGCTATTTAGTGAGTGTGGATGAACAAACGTTTGCAAGTGAGTTACAATTTATTGAAACTAGTCAAATTGTTTTTAGTCAGTTAAAACTTAGTTTAACTGAAGAAACAGGACTGCAATCGTTACAAAAACAGATTGAACAGGCATTAAGCACGCTTGACGTTAAGCAAATGAAAATGATTAAATTAGTTATTCAAAATAGTCAATTATTATCACTGAATGCTAAAGAAGTATTGAATCAAACTAATTTCTTAGATCAAATTTCTCAAAAAACAGACTATGATAGCATTTTGTATGATGTTGAATTTGAAGTGAACCACAAGATTCAACTAACCGCTCTTGATGAAACTTATTTTGAAGAAGCAATAGCTGACTTAGTTAATCAGGGCGTAGTGTCAGATAAGTTACGACCATTATTGAAAAAATATTTACCAGTTGAACAATTATTAAATCAGCCAGATGATTTAGTAGACCAATTGCGACAGCTGGTACAGCTTGAATTAAATGAAGCTGTAACAAGGGGTGAAGAACGTGAAGATTAAGCAAATTAAAATTAAGAATTTTGGTAAGTTTTCAGATAAAGTGTTTGATTTCACAAGTAATCAAGTTGTTTTTTATGGCGAAAATGAAGCTGGTAAAAGTACGCTAGTAGCTTTTATTATCCAGATTATGTTTGGATTTCCTAATAAAACGACTAAGAAAAAGCAATATCATCCTTCACCAATGCCTAGTATTTTTGGCGGTGAAATTATCTTTTCAGATGATGGTAGTCGATATACGTTAAAACGGTACCTCAACAAGAAAACAGAAGGTGATTTTTCTGTTTTCAAAGATGAGCAAGAAGTCCCTGCTAGTGTGTTCTTTAGCCAGGTTAAGGATATTAATGAGTTATTTTATCAACAAAACTTTATTTTTAACCAAGACACTCTGCAAAATATTTATGGCGTTAGCGAAGAAGAATTGATGCAACAAATTTACTATTTGGGTGTAACCAATAGTAAACAGTGGTTGCAATTAAGCCGGGATAAAGCTAAAAATGCAGCAGATATTTATCGACCAAGAGGTCGCAAGCAGCCACTTAATCAAGAAATTGCTAAATACCAAGAATTAACCCAGACATTGCAAGACAAACGTGAAGAATTCAAAACTTATCAGTCTTATCAAGCTCAACTAGAAGAAAATCAAGCTAGACTAAATGACTTGCAGCAACAATCCAATCAATTGGTTAATTATCTATCTCAGCAAAAACAGATTAAAGAGAAGTTTTCGCTGCTTGAAGATTATCAAAAATTAGAGCAACGTCTCGATATTAGTCAAAAAAGCTTTAAAAATTCGGACTATCAAAAAGTACAGGAATTAAAGTTAACGCTAACGCAATTAAATACCCAAGTTAAGCAGGCTAAGCAAGATTTAGAAGCTACTCAGTTAACTGATGATAATCAACTGCAAGAGACACTTAATCAATGGCCAGAAGTTCAGTACAGTTACCAAGAATACAAACGAGTAGAGGGGTCACTGAATCAAAAAGAAAATGACTTAACGTCAATGCTTGATTACACACCGCAAATCCAATCAATTGCGCAACTGACAGATGAACAAGCACAGCAATCACAGCAACAATTAGATGATTTTAAATCTCAACCTAATAGTCAGCAGAATAGTCAAACCAATTTGATGATTGGGATTGTGGGTTATTTTGCTGCAGTTGTAGGGGGATTTATTAATCCTGTCATTACCTTGATTTTAGCTATTATGGCGACAATTTTTATTGTTATTCACTTTAAAACTAATGGTCGTGGTGCTCAAAAACGTCGAGAAGAAGCTGAAAACAAAGTATTCAGTGATTATTTAAAGAGTTATCAATTTAGTGATTCTTCAACAATCAATGGGTTAAATGAAGCCTTTGAAAAACGCACTTATTTTAAACGACTAACAGCTCAAATTGAACAAGATAAACAAGCTATGTTAGAGCAGAGTCAATACGTAACAGCCTTTATGACGAAACTAGGACTAGAAGAAAATATTGCTCAATTTGATTTACTTAGAGGTAAAGTAATTCAATTGCAACAACAACAGGCTGAGTTCAAACAACAAGAAAATGCAAGAGAGATGAAGTTAAATAACTTAGAACTACTTCAAAATCAAAAACAAACCGTGCAATCTGAACTCAATCAAATCCTAGTACAAAATCAATTTGAGACGGTTGAAGATTTTGAAAAAGCGTATCAGACTCATATTCAAGCGCAAGAAGATAATGTGCGATTGAATGCTATCAAAAAAGAAATAGGCTCATTGTGGGAAGATGTTCAACAATATAAAGAAAATAAGTATAGTCAAGATCAAGAATTCGACTCAAAAGAACAACATTATGAAGAGCTAAAGCAACAGCAGATTACAGTTCAAAAAGCCATTGCGACTTTAACTGCTAAACAAGATTTATTGACTAATGATCAAGGTATTTTTGACTTAAAACAACAAATAGCTTTACAAAAAGAAGTAATAGACCAGTTAATAGCTGACTGGTTGACGCAAGAATTGACATCAGAAGTGATTATGAAAATGCTTGATATTGCTAGTGCCAATCGCTTTCCTAATATGATTGAGCGCAGTCAAAAGTATTTTGAAATACTAACAATGGGTCGCTATCACCAAATTAAATTTACTAAAAGTAGTATTCAAGTCGTGACAAAAGATAATCAAAAATATGCGGTCAGTGACTTATCTCGGGGAACAGCAGAACAATTGTATTTTTCACTAAAATTTGCATTTATTGAACAAATTAGTGATATGATAAGCTTGCCGATTGTAATTGATGATGCTTTTGTTAATTTTGATGATCAAAGAACGAAAATGATTCAACAATTATTAGATGAAATTGCAAAATATAATCAGGTCTTTATTTTTACAGCAAGACAAAAAATTAAATCATTATTTAAGAGCCGAACAATTATTGAACTAAATTAAAGGAGAAGAAGCGGTTGTTTACAAAAAAATTATTAGAATATCAAAATGGCGAAGAAATGGATACAATTGTTTTACTGAAGCAAGTCGACGTTCGCGTTGCAAAAAATGGTAAACAATTTTTAGCGATTGTATTTGAAGATAGTTCTGGTGAAATTAGCGGGAAGTATTGGGATGCTTCAAATGAAGATGTCAATATGTATCAAGCGGGTGAAATTGTCGAAGTTAATGGTCGACGTGAAACTTATCAAAACAACCCGCAAATTAGAATTTACAGCTTAAGACCTGTGATGAAAGAAGAGGGGTATGAGGTTTCTCAATTCGTTAAACAAGCGCCTGTTTCCTCTGACAGTTTGTTAGATAAGATGACCTACTATCAAAAAGAAATTACACATCCTGTTTGGAGTGCTGTTGTCAATTATCTGGTAGATAAATACCATGCAGCATTCTTTGATTATCCTGCTGCTAAAACCAATCACCATGCGTTTGCAGGTGGGTTAGCTTTTCATACAGTATCGATGCTTGATTTGGCGCATCATGTGTTGAGTATTTATGAAGATATCAATAAAGAATTACTTTATTCAGGTATTATTTTACATGACTTAGCCAAAACAATTGAATTATCAGGACCTGTGTCAACGGATTATACGTTAGAAGGTAATTTGATTGGCCATATTGCTTTGATTGATGAAGAAATCGTTAAAGCGGCTCAAAACCTTGAAATTGATGAAGAAGCAGAGTCATTTTTATTACTCAGACATTTAGTGTTGTCACATCACGGTCTTAAAGAATATGGCTCACCAGTTAGGCCACAAATACTTGAAGCGGAAGTATTGCATCGTATTGATGAATTTGATGCTTCAATGAATATGATGACTGAATCTGTAAAACAAATTAGTCCAGGCGAATTTACGGGTCGAATTTTTGCCTTAGAGAATAGAAAATTATATAAACCCTATTATCGCAAATAAAAAAACTCCGAATTTTTCGGAGTTTTTTTTATTAATCTAATTAAGATTGTGAAGATTCTTGACTACTTTGTGGTTGTTCTGATGAACTAGATTCAGTAGCTTGGCTTTGTGAGCCTTCGCTTGCAGAACTTGAAAGATCTGTAGATGAACTTGCTGATTGAATGTAAGCAGCTAGAGCATCACTTAAGTCTTTGTCTTTGATACTTGGGTTAGCTTTGGTTAGAACAGTTGAAATAACACTTTGCATAACTGAAGTATCTTTCATCCATGATTCATAAACTTGATTGTCGATATCTTGTTTATGATCTTTTAGTTCACCTTTACCAGGGTTATTAGCCATCTTGATAATGTGGTAACCAAATTTTGTTTTAACAGGTTCAGTTGTATATTGGTTAGTTTGTAGTTTGAATGCAGCTTCTTTAAATGTTGCATCTAAAGAAGTGTCAGTATTATCAAACTCAGGTAGTTTACCACCATTTTCTTTAGTTGCTGTATCTGTTGAATATTGTTTTGCTAATTCATCAAAGTTTTTACCGCTATTTAAGTCAGTAATAATTTGTTTAGCAGTATTTTCATCACTTACTAAAATGTGTTGTACAGTCACTTTTGGTTGGTAGCTTTCCCAAGCTTTTTGTTCATCTTCAGATGAAATTTGTTTTAGGTCTTTCATAGCAGCTTCAATTAATAAGTTAGTTCTTAAACTTTTTTTGAATGTTGCTTCTGTATAACCATTAGATTGTAAAATTAATGAGAAGTTTGAGCCGTATTGGCTACCATATTTTGAATATTCATCGTTAACGTTTTGTTCAGATACTTTAGAACCGTATTGGTTTTCTAGAGCACCTTGGATAATCATGTTAGCTAAAGTTGATTTACCACTTTGGCTAGTTTTTAGTTGGTTGTAAAAGTCATCTTGTGTGATTTTACCACCTGAATAGTTGGCTACGGTTTTGTCAGAAGATGAAGAACAAGCCACAAGTGTTAGTGACATTGCTGCAACTCCTGCTCCCGCTACAATTTTTTTCATATAACTTTTCATTATATCGTTACACATCCTTACTTAATTTGTTGCGCCAGTTAGAATATAGCATAATTTATACTGACATGATATCAAATTTAAAAAAATTCATAAATCCGTCAAAAAAAGTTTGATTATTTATCATTTTCTAGTTTAGACTCAAGGTCTCGAACTTTTTGCTGCAGTCTGGCGATGTGGGGTTCGGCATAGTAATTGAATTCTTCAATTTCTTGATTGACGTCATCTCCGAATTTTTCGATTGTTTTCATACCCTCAGTTTGAAGGTAATTAAGATTTTCTTTGATTTTTTCGCGTTCAAGATTAATGTCTTCTAAGTCTTTACCAGTAGCTTTAATACCGTTTGAAAAGTCTTTGCCAAATGTGTTACCTGTGTTTTTATTTTGTGTATTAGCTAGTAGTACACCAGCTGCTGCCCCAAGAAGGCTACCTAGTAAAAAGTTTTTCATCAGCTTACTCCTTTAACTTATTTAAAATTGTGTTTTAATAGCTTCTGCCAACGCTTCGTATTTTTCTGGTGTATAGTGATTTTGGTTTTCAGAAAAATGAATGCTAAAATCATCTTGTTCACTATAGCGTGGAATTAAGTGGATGTGGGCGTGAAAGACAGATTGATAAGCGACTTCACCGTTGTTATTCAGTAAGTTAATGCCTTTAATATCAGGGTTAGATGCTTTGATTGCACGTGCGATTTCAGGAATATACTGAAAAACATTTTTAGCATCTTCTTGGCTGAAGTCAAGTAAAGAATCACGATGTTTTTTAGGAATTACTAAAGTGTGACCAGGTGTTGTTTGTGAAATATCTAAGAAAGCTTTCACATCATCATTTTCAAAAATAGTGTAACTTGGGATTTCATTGTTTATGATTTTGCAAAAAATGCAGTTGTTTTCCATATTATTTACCTCTAAATTCTACGTTGTTTTTATTTTCATGCTATCATAATATATAGATTTTTTCATTTAGATTAGGAGAATATTATGTCACTAAAATTGAATCAAGTAACAGGGGGATATGCCAGAGTCCCAGTTATTAAAGACGTTTCCTTTGAAATTAATCCAGGTGAAGTTGTCGGGTTAATCGGCCTAAATGGTGCGGGAAAGTCAACAGCAATTAAACATATATTAGGGATTTTAAACCCGATATCTGGACAAATCACCTTAAATAATCAAACAATGGCACAAGACAGCAAACAATTTAAAAAACAAATTGCAATCATGCCAGAGACGCCTGTGCTTTACTCAGAACTAACGTTAAAAGAGCATTTGGAAATGACCATTTTTTCTTATGATTTAGATTATAATGAAGCATTTAAACGTGCAGAGAAGTTACTTGAAATATTTAGATTAGACAATAAGCTAGATTGGTTACCCGTTAACTTTTCAAAAGGGATGAAACAAAAAGTGATGATTGTGACAGCGTTTATGACGGATGCTTCACTGTTTATCATTGATGAACCATTTACGGGGCTTGATCCTTTGGCAGTTGAAGATTTACTCGCCTTAATTGCAGAAAAGAAAGCAGAAGGTAAGATGGTACTGTTAACGACACATATTTTATCAACTGCACGTGATGCGATTGACCGCTTTATTGTTTTAAATGATGGACAGGTTGTATCAAACGGCACGTTGAACGATATTAAATCGCAATATCGTTTGACAGACGGTCGCCTTGAAGACTTATATTCTCAATTAGCAAAGAGAGGGTAAGTAATGAAAGCGTTATATCAAACACGATTAAAAAAGAATTTAGTTAAACAATTTCGCTATTTGCAATTAGTCTTTAATGACCACTTTTTACTCGCCTTGATTATTGGAATGGGTGGTCTGTTATTTTGGTATGCCGATATTATGAAGCGTTTGCCGGAGAATCAATGGTTTTATGGCCTGATTATCAGCGTGATTTTGTTTATTCCTTATCTTTTTGGTAAATTGGCTACATTTTTGGATGAAGCTGATCAACAGTTTTTATGGGCTAAAGATGATGAAATGATGACTTATTTTAAACCAGCTAAGAATTACAGTTTGGCTTTACCTTTGTTTTTTATCTTGCTAGTTTCAGTAGTTTTATTGCCTTTAGTTTACTTTAAGATGTCATTTTCATTGGTGGGATATCTTATCATTGTTGTAGGCTTGATGGCTGCGAAATATCTTAATATTGAGCTACAGGCCAAAAAACAATTTGCTATTTCACAAAATAGTATAAAGATTATTTCGTGGATTCAACCCGTGATGCTACTAGCTATAATTGGATCATTTTACTTGTTTTCACCGCTAGTTTTACTTGTAGCTGTTATAGGCATTATTTGGAGTCGATTGAAGCTTGACACTGCTCAAGCAAGTTTTGACTGGCGACAAGCCGTTTTACTTGAATCGCGTCGACAAGAAATGATTTATGCATTCTACAGTTTATTTACCGATGTTAAAGAAAGAACGACCAAAATCAAACGTCGACAATACCTAGATCAAACACTGAATTGGTTTGTTAAAAATCCTAAAAAACAATCCCCTCAGTTTTTCTTATTCAAACGTACACTTATTCGAAATCCTGAATATTTAAACTTGCTCGTTAGAATGACGGCATTTGCTTTAATTTTGATGGTGATTTTAGATAACACTTGGTTTACGTTAATTATGGGGATTTTTATTATCTTTTTAACAGGGTACCAATTATTACCATTGTATAATCAATATGACCGTCACTTAATGTACTTTGTAATGCCATTTGATGCTAGTCGTAAGTTCCAAGACTTCAAGATTTTACTAACACAAGCTTTACTATTAGAATCTATTGTGTTATCTATCGGGATGTTAATAAAGTATGGGCTAGCTGTGAATGTTTGGATTACGATTGTATCCGTTAATATTTTTGTTATAATATTTACTTATGGATATTTATCATTAAAATTAAAAGCTAAAAAATAGGAGAATATCATGAGACTAAGACGAAAACCTTGGACCCGTAATATGATTGAACAAAATCCAAATTATATTTTAGACCGTCCAGAAGCTGGCCTAATTGACTGGTCTAGTCGTTTTGAAAACCCTGATGCACCACTTTATATTGAAGTTGGTTCAGGAAAAGGTCAATTTATTATTAATCAAGCCAAAAAACATCCAGATGTTAATTTTGTTGCTATTGAAATACAAGAAGCAGCTATCGGTATGATTTTAAGAAAGCAGCTTGACGAAAAATTACCTAATCTACAATTATTGTTAGGAAATGGAGAAGCTTTAACTGACTATTTTGCAGAAGACTCTGTTTCAAAAGTATTTTTAAACTTTTCAGACCCTTGGCCAAAAACCAAGCATGAAAAACGCCGTTTAACTTACAAGACATTTTTAGATGTTTATAAGACCATTTTGAAACCTAATCATGGGATTGAATTTAAAACGGATAACCAATCACTTTACAATTATTCAGTTCAAAGTTTTAATAATTATGGGATGCATTTTGACTTTGTTTCAGTAAACTTACATGATAGTAAAATGGCTGAAGATAATATTATGACCGAATATGAAGAAAAATTCTCATCAAAAGGTCAATCCATTTACGCTTTATATGCACATTTTAGTGCCTAATTAACAAGGAAGAGGGATTATACTTATGGAAAAAATGAGTGCTTTATCACGCGAAGAATTTACCCAATTAAAAGATCAAAAAAATACAGTTGTTTTAATGTTTAGTGCAGACTGGTGTGGTGATTGCCGTTTTCTAAAACCTCAATTACCTGCTATTGAAGCAGAATTTAGTAAAATGACTTTTTATGAAGTTGATCGTGATCAATCAATGGATGTTGTTCAAGACTTAAATATTATGGGAATCCCAAGTTTTGTTGTATTTAGAGATGGCCAAGAAATTGGTCGATTAGTCAACAAAAACCGTAAAACTAAAGAAGAAGTCATTAATTTCTTATCAAACTTAGGTTAATTGAAGAGGAGCGTAAAATATGTTGATTTCAAGTTTAAATGCCCACAGTTTCTTTGATACATTGATTGTTATTTTAGGACCTGATAAAGGTGCAACAAGTAGTGAAAAAAGTGGCGATGTTGTTCGCTTAACTAATGAAGACAACCAGGTTATTGGCTACAACTTTTTCAATGTTTCAAGCTATACTGAAATTGATCCTAATCAAAATGGTCAGGTTTTCTTAGCGCAAAAAAATGTTGATGAATTAAACAAAAAATTATCTGAAAGTAACTTTGAAGCTAATTTGACAGTAGATGATCAACCTAAAATTGTTTATGGGTTTGTTGAAACTTGTGAACCACATCCAGATTCAGACCATATGAACGTGACAACGATTGATGCTGGACAATTAGGTAAACACCAAATTGTCTGTGGTGCGCCAAATATTGCGCAAGGTCAAAAAGTAGTTGTGGCTTTACCAGGTGCTATGATGCCAAATGGTCAACTAATCTGGCCAGGTAAACTTCGTGGTGTAGATAGTAGTGGCATGATTTGTTCAGCTAAAGAGTTAGGACTAAAACATGCACCAACTGCTAGAGGAATTTTAGTGCTTCCTGAAAATACAGTTGCTGGCGATGCTTTTAAACCTAATGAAGTTGATGAACTACTTGCAAACGGTGTGATTTAATTCACATCGTTTTTTTGTAATCAAAGTTATCGCTGAAATTAATTTAATGCTATAATTATGGGTGAAAATAGACTGGAGTTATGAAAATGTTAAACAAAAACAATCACTATTATTTTATTGGAATTAAAGGCTCAGGAATGAGTGCTTTGGCTTTAATTTTAAATGACTTAGGATATCAGGTATCAGGCTCTGATATTACCGACTATACTTTCACTCAAAAAGGCTTAGAAGATAGACAAATTGAAATGTTGCCTTTTGCAGAAGCTAATATTAAGCCGGGTCTTTTTGTTATTGCAGGTAATGCTTTTTCAGATGATCATGTTGAGGTGAAAAAAGCCCACGACTTGGGTCTTGAAGTGGTGAGATACCATGACTTTGTTGGTCAATTAATTAAAAACTTCACAAGTATTGCTATTGCCGGAGCTCACGGTAAAACAAGTACGACAGGTTTAATGGCTCACGTCTTAGGCGGCATTGAGCCAACAAGTTATTTGATTGGTGACGGAACAGGAAAAGCTGTGAAAGATTCTCGCTTTTTTGCTTTTGAAGCTGATGAATATCAACGTCATTTTATTGCTTATTCTCCTGATTACTGCGTGATGACCAATATTGAATTCGATCATCCTGATTACTTTAAAGACTTAGATGATGTGTATGATGCTTTTCAACAAGAAGCCTCACAAGTGAAAAAGGCGTTGTTTGTTTATGGTGATTCAGAATTATTAAAATCACTAAAAGTTGAGATTCCTAAGTATACTTATGGGTTTAATGAAGATGATAACTTTTATGCAACAAATATCGAAAAAACAGCCGAAGGCTCATCTTTTGATGTTAACCACCACGGCAAAAAATTAGGACGATTCATGATTAAACTTTATGGTGACCACAGTATTTTAAATAGTTTAGCTGTTATTGGTGTGAGCTACATGGAAGGCTTAGATATGGCAACAGTTGCAGCAGAATTGTTGACTTTTAAAGGTGTTCAACGTCGTCTAGCTGAATCAAAAGTTAAAGATATGACTATTATTGATGACTATGCTCACCATCCAACAGAAATTGATGCCACAATTTCTGCAGTTCGTCAAAAATATCCAACAAAAGAAGTGATTGCAGTTTTTCAACCACATACTTACACCCGTACCAAACAGTTTTTGGATGAATTCGCAAACTCACTTCAAGAAGCTGACCACGTATTTGTAACCCCAATTTTTGGCTCAGCTCGAGAACAAAAAGGTACCGTCAAAAGTGAAGACTTAATCGCTAAAATCAAAGGGTCAGCTCATCTTATTACAGAAGATACCGTTGACCAACTCAACCAGTTTTCAGATGCTGTGCTAGTCTTTATGGGTGCAGGGGATGTTCAAAAATACGAACGTGCTTACCAAAAACAATATCAATAAAAGCAACCAACTTGGTTGCTTTTTGTGCTTTTAAACAAGGAGAAACACATGAGTAAACGAAAAAAATTATTATTAATTGATGGTAATTCTTTAGCTTACAGGGCTTTTTATGCACTTTATAATGTCGTTGATAAATTCGTTAATAACGAAGGTCTTCATACTAGTGCGATTTATAACATGAAAAAAATGCTCGATAGTTTACTAGAAACACATCAACCTGACAATGTTTTAGTAGCTTTTGATGCCGGGAAAACGACTTTTAGAACCGATATGTTCTCAGAATACAAAGGAACACGTGCCAAAACACCACCAGAATTATTAGAGCAGTTGCCCTACATTCGTGAGATGTTAGATCACATGGGATTGAAATGGCATGAACAAGATAACTATGAAGCTGATGATATTATTGGTACGCTTGCAAAACGTGCACAAAGCCAAGACTTTGATGTCGTTGTAGTAACCGGTGATAAGGATTTAACACAACTAGCTGATACTCATATTCAAGTTGATGTGACAGTCAAGGGTGTTAATGAGATTAAATCCTATACGCCTGCTTATTTTGAAGAAGAACTGGGCATTAAACCTTTACAGTTAATCGATATGAAGGCATTGATGGGAGACAATTCAGATAATTATCCTGGTGTGACCAAAATTGGTGAAAAGACAGCTTTAAAACTGATTCAAAAGTATGGTTCAGTGAAAGAACTTTATCACCATGTTGATGAGATGAAGAAAAGCAAAATGAAAGAAAATCTAATCAACGAAAAAAAAATTGCCTTTTTATGCTATGATTTGGCGACAATTAAGACAGATACACCCATTGATTTTGATTTAGCAGACACAGCAGTACAAGCCCAAAATTCTGAGCAACTCGTTGCTTTTTATCAAAAAATGAACTTCAAATCATTTTTGGATAAGGAAGTATTGGACAGTCAATTCAATCAAAATACACAAGAAGAAATTGCTTATACAGTTTTAAATACCGAAGCCGATGTTGACCAACTACCTGAGGTGACAGATGGTTTTGTGGCATTTCAGCTGGAGTTATTTGGTCAGAACTATCACGAAGCAGACTTTGTCGGCTTTTCATTGAGCATTAACGGGCAGTATTTTGTGAGTTCAGTTATTGATTTGTTAACAACACCTAAGCTTCAAAAGTTATTAGAGTCAACAACAATCAATAAACGAGTGTTCGATGTCAAACGAACCATTGTGGGGCTAAGAAGATTAGGCATCACATTGAAATCAGTTGATTTTGATATGTTGCTTGTTTCGTATTTGTTAAATCCAGACCACAATCAAAATGATTTAGGAGAGTTGGCACAATCTTATAATTGTTTTGATGCTAAGAGTGATGTTCAAGTTTATGGAAAAGGTGCTAAAAAGGCTTTGCCCGAAGATGAAATGCTATTTGAACATTTAGCTCGTAAAGTGAGAACTATCGAATCTATGAAAGCGGGCTTAATGTCGCAATTAACTGACCATAATCAAGATCAGTTGTTTGATGAAATTGAGTTGCCACTAGCTTTTGTTTTGGCTGAAATGGAAATCATTGGCATTAAAGCACAAGCATCAACATTGCAAGAAATGTCTGTTGTTTTGAGTCAGCAGTTACAAGAAATCGAAGCTAGAATCTACGCACAAGCTGGTGAGGAATTTAATATTAATTCACCTAAACAACTTGGCCAAATTTTATTTGAAAAGCTAAACTTGCCACCAGTTAAAAAAACCAAGACAGGATATTCAACGTCGGTTGATGTTCTTGAAACTTTGAAAAAGAAAAGTCCAATCGTGAGTGATATTCTCGACTATCGTCAAGTCGCTAAAATCCAGTCAACTTATGTTAATGGCTTACTTAAGACGATACATCCTGACCAAAGAATCCACACACGCTACTTGCAAACACTAACAGCAACTGGTCGGTTGTCATCAGTTGATCCAAACTTACAAAATATTCCAATTAGACTAGAAGAAGGGCGTAAAATTAGACATGCTTTTGTACCTTCTAACGAAGATTCGGTTATTTTTTCAAGTGATTATTCTCAAGTTGAATTACGTGTGTTAGCTCATATGTCAGAAGATGAAAATATGCAAGAAGCATTTAAGAGTGACTATGATATTCATTCGCATACAGCAATGAAAATTTTTAATTTATCTTCTCCTGAAGAAGTGGACAGTAATATGCGTCGACAGGCTAAGGCTGTTAACTTTGGGATTGTTTATGGGATTTCAGATTATGGATTAGCTAAAAATTTAGATATTCCAAGAAAACAAGCACAAGCTTTTATCGATCAATATTTTGCACAGTATCCAAAAGTTAAACAATTTATGGATGATACAATCGAACAAGCCAAATCTGATGGCTATGTTGAAACGCTGATGCATCGTCGTCGTTATTTACCTGATATTCATTCACGTAACTTTCATTTAAGATCTTTTGCAGAAAGAACAGCAATGAATTCTCCAATTCAAGGAACTGCTGCTGATATCATTAAAATTGCGATGATTAATATGCAAAAAGCTTTGCAAGAGAAGCATTTAAGAACTAAAATGTTACTACAAGTACACGATGAGCTAATTTTTGAAGTGCCACAAGATGAGTTAGCTATTGTTGAAAAACTAGTTCCTCAAGTGATGACTTCTGCCATTCAATTAGATGTTCCATTGGTGGTTGATAGTTCATATGGAAAATCATGGTACGAAGCTAAATAAAGATTAAGGAGAAAACCGATGCCAGAATTACCTGAAGTTGAAACCGTCAGAAAAACGTTAACAGCACAAGTTCAAGGGAAAAAAATCGAATCAGTTGACGTGATTTATCCAAATATTGTTTCAGGCGATGTTGACCAATTTAAAGCACAGCTACAAGGTCAAACTATTGAAAAGATAGATAGAATAGGAAAATATTTGTTGCTCAGATTGAGTCACCAGTTAACGATTGTTTCTCATTTGAGAATGGAAGGTAAATATCGGTTAGTTTCTTCACAAACACCGATTCAAAAACACGAACACCTCAGTATTTTATTTACAGATGGTACGCAATTGCGTTATGATGATGTACGAAAGTTTGGCCGTCTACAGTTAGTAGAAACAGGTCGAGAACGGGTTGAAACTGGCATTCGATATTTAGGTTATGAACCTAATCAAGCTGAATTTACATCAGCGTATTTTTATCAAGCTCTTCAAAAAAAGAAGAAAAACATCAAAAATACGTTACTTGATCAATCTATTGTCAGTGGATTAGGCAATATTTATGTCGATGAGGTTTTGTGGTTAAGTCATATTCATCCTTTAACAAAAGCCCAAGATTTAACAAAAGCCCAAGTTTTAAGCTTGCATCAAGCTATTAACGAAGAAATCAAGTTAGCCATTGAGTTAAATGGGACAACTATTAGAAGTTATCATGATTCTAATGGTAATGAAGGTCAATTTCAGAACTTCTTACATGTTTATGGCAAGCAAGGAAAGCCTTGTGAAAGATGTCAAACTACTATAGAAAAAATTAAAGTAAATGGGAGAGGAACATCATTTTGCCCAAATTGTCAGGTGGTAAAAAATGACGGATAAAATAGGACTTACAGGATCAATTGCAACCGGAAAAAGTACAGTTGCCAAGATATTTAAATCTTATAATATACCAGTTGTAGATGCAGACGAGGTAGCTAAATCATTAATCGAACCACATAAAAAAGGTTGGCATAACATTGTTGATTTTTTTGGTGAGGAAGTATTGAATTCTGATCAAACGATTAATCGAAAAAAGCTAGGGTCAATTGTGTTTTCAGATGCAACGAAGCTTAAACAGCTGAATCAAATTAATGGTAAATTGATCCGTCAAGAAATCATGAGACAAGTCGAACACTTTAACACGCCAGAAAATGAACTGGTTATTGCGGATATTCCACTGTTATTTGAGTCGGATTATCGGACTGAATTTGATCAAGTGATGTTGGTCTACACTGATGAAGCAACACAGCTAAGCCGATTAATGAAGCGTAATAATATGTCTGAAAAATCAGCGCAAAAGCGTATTCGAGCGCAGTGGTCCATTGAACGTAAGCGAACTTTATCAGATATTATTATTAATAACAGCGGTACAAAAAAACAAACTGAAAAACAAATAGAAAAATATCTTAGTGACAATTATCCTCAAATCATGTTGCCGCAAGATAAACGTTAGGAGAATGATTGCATGCAATGTCCAATGTGTCATCAAAAAACCTCGCGCGTTATAGATAGTCGTCCTAGTGATGAAGGTCGTGCAATTAGAAGACGTCGAGAATGCGAAAACTGTCAATTTAGATTTACGACTTTTGAGCGAATTGAATTAACACCGCTTTTAGTTGTTAAAAATGACGGGACTAGAGAAGCTTTTAACCGAGATAAAATAATGGCTGGTCTTATTCGTGCTGCCGAAAAAAGACCTATTAAGAGTGAAGCGCTTAATAAAATTGTCGACAGAATAGAAAATGGCATTAGAACCAGTGGTGAAATGGAAGTGCCTTCTAAAAAAGTCGGCGAATTAGTGATGAGCGAGTTGTCACAATTGGACGATGTAGCTTATATTCGTTTTGCAAGTGTTTATCGTCAATTTAAGGATGTCAGTGGATTTATGACAACACTTGAAGAGATGATGAACAAAGAAGGCGACGAGTAACGCAATCTAATGACGTTATTTAATAATCCTAAACAACGATTTTATACGCTGTATCCGCAGCAATTAACAGCACATGAAATCGAAGTTTTAACCTTACTCTACCAACCCTTAATTGGCGCTAAAGCCGTCAGTTTGTTTTTAACGTTGAATCAATTGGCAGACAAAATGCCTGTTCGATCACAATACAAGACATTAATACAAGTACAAGAGCAAACTGACTTATCTCTAAGTGAGATAGATCAAGCAAGACAAAAATTAGAAGGCGTTTCGCTACTCAAAACTTATCAAGATTCAAACGAAGTTTTGGGTCTATTTTTTGTCTTTGAACTGAATCCAATTTTATCTGTTTCAGAATTTTTTCAGACCTTTTTGTTATCTAGTTTACTTTTAGAAAAAATCGGTGAAGTTCGTTATCAGAAGTTAAAAGAAAAATATGCACAACCCAAACCAGTTATCTTTAATCAACCACAAGATATTTCAAGTAGCTTTTTTGATATCTTTCATGTGCGAGAAGAACAGGTGTTGTCGCCTTCACCAGTTGTTAAAGAAATGGCTGATGAAACCAAATCACCAGCTAAGAATAAACAATCACAACTAGATGAAAAACAGGCTGCGACAATCGAATGGGACTTTTTGACTGACTTTTTAGCTGCTTACCACATTTCAGAACGAGAGGTAATGAAGCATCAAAAACGTTTTTACGATATGATGCGTTTTTATGGTATTTCAGAACAAGAGCTGGGCAATATCATTGTTAAAACGTTGAATGTTGGGGATGCAACCTTAAACTTCAAACGTATTGAAAATATGCTGGCTGATACTTACCACTCAACAGCTCATGTGGCAAAACAACCACAAGTTCAGTCTAAATCATCACAAACACAAGATTCATTTAGTGTAGAAGAGAAAAAACTGATTGCAAGTGCAAAAAAAGTTACACCTTTACAGTATTTAGAACGTTACAAAAACCAAAAGGGTGGTTTTTCAACTTTTGGAGAAAAACAAATTCTCTACCGATTGAGCCAAAATATTCATTTATCAGATGAAATGATTAACATGATGATTTGGATTGCATTAAGATATGAACCAACGTTGAAGCAAAATTTAATGGATAACTTAGCTAATGATTGGCTTCAACAAGGTATCACTAATGCTGAGCAAGTCGTTAATTATCTAAAAGCAAGAGAAAGTCAGTCACCCAAAAAAGCGAAAAAAACGCAGTACCAGTCTAAGCCAGCTCGTAAAGAAATTGCGACCGATTGGTCTAAAAAAGAAAACCAATCACAAATGCCAGAGCAAAAAGAGTTATCTCAACTAGATAATTTATTAAAAGAAATCGATTATCCAGATTAAAGGAGGGGTTTACATGCAAAATATCTCACGTGTTATTAATCAAATTCTTGAAAAGAAAAATGTTAAGATTAGTTTGGATGAACTCATGACTGAAGCTATCCAAGATAAAGATGTTCAAGAATTTATTGCAAAAAACAAAGCAAAACTAGATGAAGGTGCCGTTGAAAAAAGCAGTGCTAACATTTATGAGTATGTGACACAAAAGCAAGCGACGGAAAACGACTCAAATAATCCATTATCTGGCTATGCACCACATTTAATTGTCAATGACGGATTGATTGAAGTGAGCTATGAACCTACTCAAGCAGCAATCGAAAAATCTAAACAAAAAAAATTAGCTAAGCAACTCAACTACATTTCATTACCTGATAGTCTAAAGACAGCTTCTTTGAATGATTACAACGACGGTAGTGAAGGCAGATTTGAGGCTTTAGCAGGATGTGCGAGTTTTATTCGTGATTATCTTAATGGCGAAGTGAATAAGGGATTTTTCTTGTGTGGAGACTTTGGTGTTGGTAAAACTTATTTATTAGCAGCTACTGCCAATAAACTGGCAGAAAAAGGAACGCCAGTTTCTGTCGTCCATTTTCCAACTTTTGCTTCAACTATCCGATCACAAGTCCAAAATAATACGGCTATTATTGAAATTGAACGTTTGCAAAAAACACCAATTTTAATGCTAGATGATATTGGCGCAGAAACATTGACTACTTGGATTCGTGATGATGTTTTAGGGGTTATCTTGCAATACCGAATGGAACGCCGTTTACCCACGTTCTTCAGTTCGAACTTTTCAATGGCAGAATTAGAAAATCATCTGACTTATGTTAAAGGTGACGTGGAGCCGGTAAAAGCCAAACGAATTATGGAACGTGTTAAAAGTCTGTCACATGAAGTGACGATTAGTGGTTCAAACAGACGTAATCCAGAATAAATGGTTTATGCTTGACACTTTTATTAAATTAGTTATAATAAAGTTATCATATAAAAGACAAGCTGATACAGTTAATTCCAGAGAAAAAAGCCTTGGCTGAAAGCTTTTTATTGTAAGCGGTACCACTTTTATAGCAATCTTAATACTGTTAACAGGTTGACGACCTTTATCAAGTCTAACGAGAAAGATTATGACTTAATAATCTAAATCTTGGGTGGAACCACGTTTATGACGTCCCGATGCAAGCTTTTGCATCGGGATTTTTTATTTTTTTGGGAGGATACATAATATGAGTTTTGAACTAGTATTTCCAGATGGAAATCGCAAACAATATGATGACGCTGTTAGCGTTAAAGAAGTTGCTAAATCAATTAGCACAAGCTTAGCTAAAAAAGCTGTTGCTGGTGTTTTGAATGGTGAACTTCTTGATTTAAATGAAGAAATTTCACAAGACGGAAACATTGAAATCGTTTTACAAAAAGATGAGTTAGGATTACGTGTATTACGTGATACAGCAGCATTCCTATTCTCATATGTGGCTAAAAAAGCACATAGTGATATTAACTTTGGCGAAAGTAAAGCAATTGAAGATGGTTTTTATGTTGATACAGACAAAGAAAATCAAATTGCTGTAACTGAATTACCAGAATTGCAAGAAGCAATGCAAAAAGTAGTTAAATCAGGCTTGCCAATCGAAGTTGACATGATGGATAAAGCTGATTTAGAAAAACATTTTGAAAACGATGATTACAAACTATCATTACTTAAAGCTATGGATGCTGTTCAAATCAAAGTTTACAAAATGGGTGACTTCATCGACTTTGGTTATAAAGCACTATTACCAAATGCAAGCGGTGTAAAAGAATTCGCACTACTTTCAGTAGCTGGTGCATACTGGCAAGGTAAATCAACTAACCCAATGCTACAAAGAATTTATGGAACAGCATTCTATAAGAAAGCTGATTTAGAAGCTGATTTACAACGTCGTGCAGACATTAAAGAACGTGACCACCGTACTTTAGGTCGTGACTTGGACTTATTCTTTGTTGATCCAAAAGTTGGTGCTGGTTTGCCATACTGGATGCCAAATGGTGCAACTATTCGTCGAGTAATTGAACGTTACATTACCGACAAAGAATTGGCTGCTGATTATGAACACGTTTATACACCAATTTTATCTAACTTAGATTTATACAAAACTTCAGGACACTGGGATCACTATCGTGAAGACATGTTCCCTCCAATGGACATGGGTGATGGCGAAATGCTAGAACTACGTCCAATGAACTGTCCTTCACATATTCAAGTTTTCAAACACCACGTTCGTTCATACCGTGACTTACCAATGCGTATTGCTGAACTAGGTATGATGCACCGTTACGAAAAATCAGGTGCTCTAACAGGATTACAACGTGTACGTGAAATGACATTAAATGATGGTCACACATTCGTAGAATTAAAACAAATTAAAGAAGAATTTGTTAAAATCTTACGTCTAATGATGGAAGTATACAAAGACTTTAACATTACAGACTACAACTTCCGTCTAAGTTACCGTGATCCACAAAATACAGAAAAATATTTCCAAGATGACCAAATTTGGGAAACAGCACAATCAATGCTTAAAGAAGCGATGGATGATTTAGGCTTAGATTACTACGAAGCAGAAGGTGAAGCTGCATTCTACGGTCCAAAACTAGACGTTCAAACTAAAACTGCTTTAGGAAATGAAGAAACACTTTCAACCATTCAATTAGACTTCATGTTACCTGAAAAATTTGAATTATCATATATTGGTAACGATGGAGAAGAACATCGTCCAGTGATGATTCACCGAGGAATTATCGGAACACTTGAAAGATTTATTGCTTACCTAACAGAATTATATAAAGGCGCTTTCCCAACATGGATTGCACCTGTTCAAGCTCGTATTATTCCTGTTAATTTGGATCTTCACTCAGACTATGCTAAAGATATCAAAAAACAAATGAAGAAATTAGGCTTACGTGTAGATGTTGATTTACGTAATGAAAAAATGAACTACAAGATTCGTGAAGCACAAACAAATAAAGTGCCTTACACTATCATCGTAGGTGACCAAGAAACAGCTTCAAACTCTGTTTCAATCCGTCGTTATGGTCAACAAGATACAAATACATTTGCTTTAGCTGAATTCTTAGATGCTATCGTAGCAGATGTTAATAACTACAGTCGTGAAGACTAAAAAAGACTTGACTATTATCGGATAGTTCGATATAATTTTTAATGAATGAGAACAAGTAGAAGTTCCCGCTTCTCGCCTAAGTCATTATACCTCTAGGCTAATCGATAATAATCTGTTGATTAAAAGTGGGCACTTCTAGTGCCCACTTTTTACTTGTCCTCAAATTTTTTTGGAGGTGAACACCCATAGCTAAAGATTTATTAATAAACGAAAGAATCCGTGCTCGTGAATTACGAGTGATTGCTGAAGATGGTGAACAGCTAGGAATCTTAAGTCGTAATGAGGCGTTACAAAAAGCTGAAGAATTGAACCAAGACTTGGTTTTAATCTCACCTAAAGCTAAAACGCCAGTTGCTAAAATTATGGATTACGGAAAGTATCGTTTCCAACAACAGAAAAAAGAAAAAGAAAACAAAAAGAAACAAAAAGTTTTCAGTGTTAAAGAAATTCGCTTAAGTCCAACAATTGAAACGAACGATTTCAATACTAAACTTAAGAAAATTCAAAAATTTATTTCTAAAGGCGATAAGGTACGTGTATCAATTCGCTTTAAAGGAAGAGCTATCACTCATAAAGACATTGGACGTAAAGTTCTAGAGCAGATGGCAGACGCTACAAAAGAAATTGCTAACATTGAAGCAAAACCAAAAATGGATGGTCGTAGCATGTTCTTAATGCTTGCACCAAAAGCCGATAAAGATTAATTACATTTTACTTTTTAGGAGGAAATATCAATGCCAAAACAAAAAACACACCGTGGTTCAGCTAAACGTTTCAAAAAAACTGCTAATGGTGGACTAAAACGTCACCACGCCTTCACAGGTCACCGTTTCCACGGAAAAACTAAAAAACAACGTCGTCACTTAAGAAAATCAGCAATGGTATCAGCAAGTGATTTCAAACGTATCAAACAAATGCTTTCACAAGTTCGTTAATAAAAAAAGATTGAACCGTATTTTAGGAGGAAATTATTATGCCAAGAGTTAAAGGTGGAACTGTTACTCGTAAACGTCGTAAAAAAGTTTTAAAACTTGCCAAAGGTTATCGTGGTGCTAAGCACTTACTATTCAAATCAGCTAATTCACAAGTTATGAATTCATACCGTTACGCTTTCCGTGACCGTCGTCAAGTGAAACGTGAATTCAGAAAATTATGGATTGCTCGTATTAACGCTGCAGCAAGAATGAACGACATTAGCTACAGCAAATTAATGCACGGTTTGAAACTAGCTAACATCGACATCAACCGTAAAATGCTAGCTGACCTAGCTTACAACGATGAAAAAGCTTTTGCTGACTTAGTAGCTCAAGCCAAATCAGCTTTAAAATAAAACTGTTCCCCTGAATAAGAAAGTTCAGGGGCTTTTTTATGGATAAATTTCAGGAGAAAACATGAGTATTTTTAGACCTCAATATACAATTGATACCGTTTATAATCTCAATCCCGTTACGCTCAAAAAAATGGGAATTAAGACGGTTTTTAGTGACTTAGATAATACCTTGGTGGCTTGGAATCAAAAAGAAACCTTGAAAAAAATTAGTCAGTTAAGAAATCGACTAAATCAACACGAGATTTCCCTTGTTGTTATTTCAAATAACAAATACGAACGGGTGAATAAAATCTTAGAACCCTTAGGAATTGAGTTTATTGCTAGTGCTAAAAAACCGTTCAAGAAAAACTTGGTCAAAGCAATGGCACAAGATGGTGTGACGCCAGCTGAATCGTTAATGATTGGCGATCAAATCCTAACAGATATCTTGGCAGGTAATTCAGCAGGTATGAAAACAGCGTTAGTTAAGCCGTTAATTAAATCAGATGGTTGGCATACTTGGTTAAATCGATTAGTTGAAAAATTTATCTTAGGGTGTTTAAATTCAAAAGAAAAGATAACTTATCAGGAGGATCTTCATGAACAATGAAACCATTCAATGTATAGGTTGCGGTGCAACTTTACAAAATCAAGATAGTCAAAAATCTGGTTACTTGCCAGCTTCAGCTTATGCAAAAATAGAAAAAGCAATTGAAAATGATGAAGAAGTGGAAGTTTATTGCCAACGTTGTTTTAAATTGAGACACTACAATGAAATTATGCCTGTACAAGAAAACGCAGATGATTTCTTGCGTTTACTAAACCATTTACTTGAAACAGATGCGTTGGTATTGAACGTAATCGATTTGTTTGATTTTCAAGGAAGTATGATTTCATCATTACCACGTTTTGTGGGCGATACACCAATTATTATGATTGGAAATAAAATTGATTTATTCCCTAAAAACACTAACTTACGCAAAGTGAAAGATTGGGTTCGTCAGCAAGCTAATAAATGGGGGATTTACCCTGAAGAAATTCTACTAACTAGTGGTAAAAAGCAAAAAAATGTCGATGAGTTAATTGATTTAATTAAGAAAAAACAACAAAATCGTGATATTTATGTTGTAGGTAGCACTAATGTTGGAAAATCAACGTTGATTAACAGTATTATCAAGACACTTTCAGGTGTTGAAGACTTGATTACAACTTCAAGATTTCCAGGAACTACACTTGATAAAATCGAAATCCCACTTGATGATGGGACTTCTTTAATTGATACACCAGGTATCATTCAAAAAGATCAGATTGCACACATTTTATCACCAAAAGATTTGAAGCTAATTGCCCCGCAAAAACCAATTAAGCCAAAAGTTTATCAATTAAATCCAGGCCAAACATTATTTTTAAGTGGATTAGGTCGTTTTGATTATGTTGATGGACCAGGTAAACAAAGCTTCGTTGTTTATGCATCAGATGACTTGTACATTCACCGTACTAAAACTGAAAATGCGGATGCTTTTTATGATAAACACGTAGGTGAATTATTAGCACCACCACAAACAGAACAACTTGAACAATTAAAGCCACTTAAAGGACTGAGTTATCATACAAAAGAAAAAAGTGACTTGTTGTTTGGTGGTTTAGGCTGGATTACAGTTAACGATGACGTTCAAGTTAAAACCTTCTCACCAGGAGCATTAGGTCTTGGTATTCGTCGAGCAATCATTTAGATTTATCAGTGCCTTCTTTCGTATGCTATAATATTTTTAACAATGAAATGAAGGAGCTTAAAAATGGCAAATCACGCATCTGCAAAAGCAATCCCTTTACATCAAGTTCAAACGCAAAGACTTAAAAATAAAAAGAAACAAATTGGTTTAATTGGTGGGACTTTCAATCCTATTCACCAAGCCCATTTGATTATGGCAGAGCAAGTATTATCAAGACTAGGTCTTGATGGTATTTGGTTTTTACCGGACAATATTCCGCCTCACAAGCAAAAAAAATCAGCCATTGACGCTAGTTATCGTGTGGAAATGCTGAAGCTAGCAATTGAGGACAATGATGACTTTGATTTAAATCTATCAGAGATTTATCGTGGTGGTGTGAGTTATACATTGAACACAATCCAATCATTAAAAGAGCAGCATCAGGATGTTGATTTTTATTTTATTCTGGGTGGGGATATGATTCAAGATTTACCCAACTGGTATAAAATTGATGAACTATTACCTTTAGTTACTTTTGTAGGTGTTAAACGACCAGGGTATGAAGTTACAAGTCCGTACCCTGTGATTTGGGTTGATTCACCATTGCTCGAGATTAGCTCAACTCAAATTAGAAAACGATGTCAAAATCATGAGTCAATTCGTTATTTAGTTCCTAAAAAAGTAATGGATTATATTAACGAAAAGGGGTTATATCAAGATGAATCTTAAATTTAGTGAAACTTATTCTGACTTATCGTCAGATGAAATTATTGCAAAGGCTAAACAAAAACTAAGCACAGGTCGTTTTGAGCATTGTGTACGTGTTAGCCAAACAGCAAGAGAACTGGCAAAACAGTATGGTGTTGATGAAAATGAAGCAGCACTAGCTGGATTTGTGCATGATTATGCTAAAGAGGTGCCCGTTGACACTTATATTGAAACAATAAAAACGCAAAAATTTGATCAAGATTTATTAAATTATAACCGTGGTATTTGGCATGGCATTGTCGGTGCTTACTACATTGAACAAGAATTAAAGATTAAAAATCCAGCTATTTTGACAGCAGTTAAACGTCATACAACAGCTGATACGCAAATGACTGATTTAGATAAAATCGTTTTCATGGCTGACTATATTGAACCAGGTCGTCATTTTCCTGGTGTAGAAGAAGCTAGAAAACAAACACACCAAAGTTTAGATCAAGGTGTGGCTTACCAACTACAGCAAACCTTGATTTACTTAATTAAAAACAATTTTAAAGTTTATCCAAAAACATTAGCGAGTTATAATGTTTGGAATGTAAAATAAAAGGAGTATTTTTTTGAAAGATAGTAAACAAATTTTAGATTTAGTAGTCGAAGCGATTGATAACAAGCATGGTGAGCAAACTGTTGCTTTAGATATGAAAGAATCAAGCGTCATGGCTGACTACCTTGTGATTTCACAAGCTAATTCACACCGTCAACTACAGGCGATTGTTGATGAAGTTGTTGAAGAATCAAAAAAACAAGATGTTGAAATTCTACAAGTTGAAGGTGAAAAGAACTCAGAATGGTTCTTAATTGACTTGTACGATGTGATTGTTAATGTCTTTTTACCAGATGCACGCGAATTCTATGGTTTAGAAAAATTATTTGCGGACGCAAAATTAGTTAACTTGGATTAATGCGTTATGACTTATCAATCTTTTGCTAAAGTATATGATGAATTGATGGATAAAAGTCTTTACCCTAAGTGGTTAGACTACGTTAAAAAAAATGTCCCATTAGGGAGTAAAATTCTTGAAATTGCCGCTGGTGCGGGTGATTTATCTGAGTTATTAATCGAAGCTGGCTATCAAGTTACAGTAACTGATTTATCAAAAGATATGTTAAAATTGGCTCGTAACAAAGTTCAAGGAAAAGCAACGGCTATCAAAGTTTTAGATATGCTAGAATTAGATGAAATTGAACAATATGATGCCATTTTATGCTTTGATGATTCTATTTGTTACATGGCTGATTTAGCTGATGTGACACAAGTTTTTAATAACGCTTATCGGGCACTAAAACCGGACGGACAATTCTTATTTGATGCACATTCGCTTTATCAAATGGATGTTTTGTTTGATAATTATATGTTCAATGTTGAAACTGATGATTATCTCTTTATCTGGCACAGTTATTTAACGGATGTTGAACATGCTGTGGTTCATGATTTGAAGATTTTAACGCCTGATGGTGAGAATCACTACCAAGCAAGTCAAGAGCTTCATTATGAACGTACTTATCCTTATCAAGACTACGTAAGAAGTCTTAATTGGGCAGGTTTTTCAGATATTGAAGTAACATCGGATTTCAGTAATCATTTTGATGAAAAAAAAGCAAAACGCTGGTTTTTTAAGGGCAAGAAAGGGTAAGTAAATGAGTGTAACAGGAGTTATTGCTGAATTTAATCCATTCCATAGTGGACATGAATTTTTAATGAACCAAGCACGACTTGTTGCACAAGATGATCCGATTATTGTCGTTATGTCTGGCAATTATGTTCAGCGAGGCGATATTGCGATTACGGATAAGTGGACAAGAACCGATGCGGCTTTAGCTGCAGGTGCTGATTTAGTGGTTGAATTACCTTTTCATCATGCGGTTCAACCTGCTGACCGTTTTGCAACAGGTGCGATTGAAATTTTAGCTGGATTAGGTGTTGAAACCCTAGTCTTTGGTGCTGAAAATGCACGATTGAATTTTGAGTCACTAGGTCAAAAAATTAGTGATATTAGACAAAAAAGTGCTGATTTTTCAGACTATACGCAAACTTACGCTGCACAGTACAATGATACGATTGCTAATGAGCTGGGTTATGAGGTCAATCGTCCCAATACTTTACTGGCTATTGCTTATTCTGTAGCTAATGTGACACTTAACACTCAGCTAAGGATGCATCCGGTTAGACGTTTAGGAGTTGATCATGATCAACCGCTTGAAAAAGAACAACCGGTAGCTTCAGCTTCAGCTATTAGAAAAGCACTCAATCAAAACCAAGACCTCAAAGAAGAATTTAAAAACTGGTTACCTCAAAAAGAACTGTCAGCGATTTTAGCACAACCTAATTTTCCTGATTGGGAGATGTTATTCCCATTTTTAAAATATAAAATCGAATCAACATCAGCCACCGACTTAGCTCAGATTTATCAAATGACTGAAGGACTTGAAAACCGAATGAAGCAAGTGATTCATCAAACAGATTCCTTTGAGGAATTTTTGATGGCACTCAAATCAAAGCGTTACACCTATGCTCGATTAAGAAGATTAGCACTATATTGCCTGCTTAATATTTCTGATGAACAAGTTCGTAATTTTGCTAAGAAGAAATATATACGTGTATTAGGCTATTCTAAATTAGGTAGGCGTCATTTGAAACGAGTTAAAAAGCAGACTGATTTTTCAATTATTAGTCGTGTTAATAAGAAAAATGCTAATAAAGACGGTGAGTTAGCATTAGAAGTTCAAGTGGACCGTTTATATGAACAAATAGCCAAACAAACTAGTCAGAATTTTGGTCGCCGACCAATAGAAAGGAAATAAGATGTTAACACACAATTTTTCCGATTTGATTCGTTATGAGAATCAATTCACTTCTGTTGAACAAGATATTGACTTAACAGAAGTTTTAAAAGAAAGAACTAAAAATATGATTGAGGAAGCCAAACACGTTCAAGTAACAGGGGAACTGATTAACGATTATCCTTTTGTTATTTCTCGCTTGCACGTCAAAGCAGATTTAGTCGTTTTATCTACTAGAAGTTTGACACCTATTAATTATCCTTTATCATTTTCTTTTGACGAAGCTTATACAGATACTAAGCCTCGTGAAGAAGATTTTGATTTATATGGCACAATCATCGAAGTTGAAAATGATAAGGTTGACTTACAAAAGGCAGTCGAAGATAATATTATTTTAAACTTGCCAACCCAAATTCTAACTGAAGAAGAACAACAAAACGATGAAATGCCTTCAGGAAGCACTTGGCAAGTGATGAGTGAAGAAGATTACTTTGAACAAAAAGAAAAGACTAAAACTTCACCATTTGCAAAATTAGGTGACTTATTAGAAGATAATGATGATAAAAAATAAAAACATCACTTTATAATCTAGCTATCATCTGATACGATTAATGAGAATAAAACGGAGGGATTTTGTTATGAGCAAACAACCACAAATTGGTGTAATTGGAATGGCTGTTATGGGTAAAAATCTTGCCCTAAACATCGAAAGCCGTGGATACACTGTCGGGATTTATAACCGTACAGCCGCAAAAACTGAAGAAGTAATGGCTGATCATAAAGAAAAGAACCTAGTACCAAGTTATGACATCAAAGAATTTGTTGAAAGTCTAGAAAAACCTCGTCGTATTGTAATGATGGTTAAAGCTGGATTTGGGACAGATGCTGTTATCGATGAATTATTACCTTTATTAGATAAAGGGGATGTTTTAATCGATGGTGGTAATACATTCTTTGAAGATACTGTTCGTCGTAATGAAAAATTAGACAAATCAGGTATCAACTTTATTGGAATGGGTGTATCTGGTGGAGAATTAGGTGCTTTACAAGGACCTTCAATGATGCCGGGTGGCCAAAAAGAAGCTTACGATTTAGTAGCTCCTATCCTAAAAGAAATGTCAGCTAAAGCCGAAGATGGCGAACCTTGTGTAACTTACATTGGACCTAATGGTGCGGGTCACTACGTAAAAATGGTGCATAATGGTATCGAATACGGTGATATGCAACTAATTGCTGAAAGTTACAACATTTTACGTAATGTATTAGGCTTAAGTGTTGATGAAATTGCTGAAATTTTTGCTGAATGGAACAAAGGGGAACTTTCAAGTTACCTAATGGAAATCACAGCCGATATCTTAACTCGTAAAGATGACTTAGGTTCAGACAAACCAATTGTTGATTTAATTTTAGATGCAGCTGGTAATAAAGGAACAGGTAAATGGAGCTCACAAAATGCGTTAGAATTAGGGGTTTCACAATCACTAATTACTGAAGCCGTTTATGCTAGATATATCTCTGCCTTTAAAGATGAACGTGTTGAAGCAAGTAAAGTGCTAAATGGTCCTAAATTTGATGGTTCTTCATTGAACAAAGAAGAAGTTATTGAAAGTGTTCGTAAAGCATTATACTTTAGTAAAATCATGAGCTATGCTCAAGGATTTGAACAAATGCGTATTGCAGCAGAACACTACGACTGGCCACTAAACTTTGGTGAAATTGCTAAAATTTGGCGTGAAGGTTGTATCATTCGTGCACAATTCTTACAAAAAATCACTGACGCATACAATGAAGATGAATCAATTAATAACCTATTGATGAATCATTATTTTGCTGATATTGCAAATGACTATCAAGATGCTGTTCGTGATGTGCTATCTATTGCAATTAAAGCAGGAACTCCTGCTCCAGCATTTTCTAGTGCAGTATCTTACTTTGATTCATATCGTTCAGAAGTAGTTCCAGCTAACCTTATTCAAGCACAACGTGATTACTTTGGTGCACATACTTACCAAAGAACTGATCGCGAAGGAACTTACCACTACCCATGGTATGACGAACAATAAATGATAAGGAGCTGTTAATGACTTAGCAGCTCTTTTCTTTTGTTCTATTATAGCAACAAAAATTATGTTAAAATTAAAAGTGAATATTAAATGAAAGTATCGGTAAAACTATGAGTAAAATTTTAATCATTGAAGATGAAAAAAACTTAGCAAGATTCGTAGAATTAGAACTACAACATGAAAAATATGAAACTCATGTTGAATATAATGGACGTAAGGGGCTAGACGTTGCCTTAAACGAAGATTGGGATGCTATTTTATTAGATTTGATGCTTCCTGAACTAAATGGATTAGAAATCGCAAGACGTGTTCGTCAATCAAAAAGCACACCAATCGTGATGATGACTGCTCGTGATTCTGTAATTGACCGTGTTTCTGGACTTGACCATGGTGCAGATGATTACATTGTAAAGCCATTTGCCATTGAAGAACTATTAGCACGTTTGCGTGCTGTTTTACGTCGTATTGAAATTGAAGAAGGTCAAGGGACAAGCAATCTGGCTAAACAAAAGATTGTTAAATTTAACGACTTGGTAATTGAAACAAGCAATCGTACTGTACACCAAGACAACAAAATTATTGATTTAACAAAACGTGAATACAATTTATTAATTACGTTAATTGAAAATGCTAATAATGTTGTGTCTCGTGATCAATTACTTCACAAAATCTGGGGTCCTGACTCAAAAATCGAAACCAACGTTGTTGAAGTGTATATTCGTTACCTTAGAAATAAAATTGATGTTAAAGGTAGACCTTCATATATTAAGACAATACGTGGAACAGGTTATGTAATGAGAACGGATGAGTCAGTTGTTAAATCAGATGAAGAAGAACAAGACTAAAGAAAAAGCCCCCGAAAAAAAACAGTTTCATATTTCAGTTGCTTTTAAATGGACGGCTTTAATGGCGATGACAATCACCATCATGTTTGCTATTTTTTCTCTAGTTATCACACATTTGGTTCAAGAACAATTAATGGTTCAAGAGCGACAAGCTGTTGAAGAAACGACTAAGAACTTTGAGGATAGATTGTCAACTATTAAGTCAGATTTGACGATTGCATCGGTTATTCCGGCGTTATCTGCAAAAAATGAACAATCAAACAGTCAATTTACCCTACAAAATTCACCTGATTTAGATCATAGCGATTTAAGTGAGGCCATTTACAATAATCTAACGAATAAAGATATTAGTGTGACAGTTTATAACTTGAGTTTAGAAAAACTATTTCAAACGCGACCTACTAATTATTTATTAAGTCGCGAAACCTTATCATTTGGTGAAAAGTTTGTTGAAAACTCAAAAGGCCAAACGATGTACTTAATCAAAGCAATTAAGTCAACCAATGGTCATAATATTACGGGTTACATTGTAATTGAGAACAAAATGACTAATTACAATAATATCTTAAATGGATTGCGTTTTTGGATGTTTATTTTATCTGCTGTAGGGATTATTTTAGGGATATTAGTGAGTTATCTTCTAATATCTGGTATGTTGCGTCCTGTAAGGCAAATTTCAAAAGTTGCTCGTGAAGTCGATGAACATCCTGATGAAGCTGTGAGAATTCCTGATTTACATCGTCATGATGAACTAGGGGATATGGCTTCTGCCTTTAATCAAATGCTGGATCGCATGCAACGTTACATTGACCAACAAAAACAATTTGTGGAAGATGTATCGCATGAATTGCGGACACCAGTTGCGGTAATTGAAGGACACTTGAAGTTGATTGATCGCTGGGGAAAAGATGATCCAGAAGTGTTGGCTGAGTCAATCGAAGCCTCTATCCAAGAGATTTCACGAATGAAACACTTGATTCAAGAAATGCTTGATTTAACCCGTGCTGAACAAATTGAAGTGCTTTTCCCAAATGAAGTGACAAAAGTTTCCCACGTTGTTCAACAAGTAGTTGATAATTTACAGATGATACATCCTGATTTCAAAATTGTGCTAGATAATGATGTGTCTTCAAAGACTGAAGTTAAAATTTATCGCAATCACTTTGAACAAATTTTGATTATTTTGTTGGACAATGCCATTAAATATTCAAAAACACGGCAAGAGGTGCACTTATCTGCATCAACAGATACCCGAAATGTTAGTGTCATCGTGCAAGACTTTGGTGAAGGTATTACACCTGAAGATAGAGAAAAAATCTTTAACCGCTTTTATCGTGTTGATAAAGCAAGAACTCGTGAAAAAGGTGGTAATGGATTAGGATTATCTATCGCTCAAAAACTTGTAGGTGAATATGGTGGTAAAATTAGTGTTGAATCAGAACCTAATGTTGGTAGTCAATTTAGAGTTGATTTTCCAATTTATCGTCCAGATAAAAGTAAAAGCCGTAATAATAAGCAAAATAAAAAAGACTAGAAAATTCTAGTCTTTTTTATTTTGCTTTCCAGCGTTACGCTGACGGTTTTGTTCACGATTAGGTGTGGCATTTGCTGAACTGTTAGTTGTCTTTGTTGTACTTGCTGAATTTGTTTTTAAAATATCATCAATGACTTTTGGTGTAACAACTTCTACAATTTCAGTATCTTTATTAGCCTCTGCACTTTGACGCTTAATACGAGGTTGTAAGATATAAGACATGACAAGTTGTTGAATTAAAACAACGATACCACCCACTAAGAAGTAAAGTGAGATACCACCTGGGGTAGAAATACTGATGAAGAAAGTAACTAAAGGACTAATAAAAGCAGTTGTTTTCATCATTTGTTTTTGTTCAGGTTCAGCTTTACTGTACATAATAAAACTTTGAATAACATAAAGTAGGGTCGCAATGACGGTGATAATTACTGAAGGGCTACCTAGTGAAATCCCAAAGAAACTTGAATGTACAATGTCTTGTGAGTATTGGATTGATTGGTAAATCCCCATCAAGAAAGGTAGTTGGATAATTAAAGGTAAACAACCAATTCCACCTGTGATTGACATGTTATTTTCACGGTAAACTTGCATTTGAAGTTGGTTAATTTGCATCTTTTGTTCTTGAGTCGTTGCAGGATTTTTAACAGCTTTTTGGATTAAATCTGTTTGTGGCTTAACCAATTTCATACGTTCTTGGTGACGTAAACTTTTTGATTGTTGGTTAATCATTAAGGGTAGCAAGATTAAGCGCAATACCCCTGTAATGATAATTAATCCCCAACCAATCCCATTAGGTTGGCCAATGGTATTCCCGATATTCAACATAATTTGTTGAATGGGTTTACCAATTAACGAGTAGATAAAACCTTGAATACCTCCAGGTTCACCCGTTGCTGTGTGAGCTGCACATCCTGTTAATACGATTGCTGTAACCAGCAGTAACAAGACGAGTTTTGCATTTTTTTTAGTCATATAATTGTAAGAAATCCTTTCTAAGAGTCTCTAACCAATTATACTAAACTAGTTAGTACAGTCAATTCAAGTAAAAAATAGGACGGGGAATTAAAAAATAAGAATCTGACAATCACTTTTGTTTTTTTTAATAAAAGTGGTATAATTATTCATCGCAAAAGGAGAATATTATGCCACAAATTACATCTTTAACGAACAAAACAATTAAAGAGCTTAAAAAGTTACAACAAAAAAAATACCGCCAAAAATATGGACTATACTTAATTGAAGGTTTTCATACAATTGAAGAGGCCTTAAAGTCTAATCAACCTTATCGTTATCTTGTGGGAACACCTGAAGCGTTGAATAAGTTAGAAATAGCTGATATTAAAGCAGACAAAGTTTTAGAGGTGACTGATGAAATTGCTAAGTCACTTAGTCAAACAAATACGTCACAGTCAATTTTTATGGTCTTGCCAATTAACCAACCTAAATCATTCAGTTTTTATCCAGGTAAATGGGTCTTATTAGATAGTTTATCTGATCCCGGAAACGTGGGAACTATCATTCGAACAGCAGATGCTGCGGGATATGATGGGGTTATTTTAAATACTGGTAACGTTGATTTATACAATGATAAAGTTCAACGAGCTATGCAAGGTAGTCAGTTTCATATTACAGTGTTACAACATGATTTGGATGACGCCATTATGAGCTTAAAAGATGCGGGGAACCGTATTTTTGCAAGTTGCTTAGATGATGAAGCCATTCATTCAAATACGCTTGAACCTGGCAGTGCGTTTGCTTTAATTGTTGGAAATGAAGCACATGGGGTTAGTCATGAGCATTTAGATGCGGCTGATGCCAAAGTTTATATTCCAATTTTAGGACAAGCAGAATCATTGAATGCGGCTGTTGCTGCAGGAATTATGATGTATCAATTTGTTTTATAAAACATAATAAAATATGTTACTATACATTTGTAAGTACAAATCATTTTTTAATCATGGAGGGATTTTATATGTGTACTAAAACTTTACAAACAACCGAAAATGAAATCTTATGTCATTGCTTTATTGAGTCTTTTGAATTCTTAGGCAAAAAATGGAATGGGCTGATTATTTGTGCATTATGCAAAAATGAAGCTATGCGTTTTAAAGATTTAGCTAATATCGTGCAAAAATGTTCAGATCGTGTGCTAACAGAACGTCTAAAAGAACTAGAATCACTAAAAATTGTGAACCGTTCAGTTGATGAGCAAACAGGCGTTATTCGTTATTCTCTTACTCAAAAAGGAGACGAATTAAAACCCGTAATGGATCAAATTCATGCTTGGGGTAAACGCTGGCACGAAGAATAAAATAAGTTGCGCTATTATGCTTTTTAGTTTAGAATTTAAAGCATACAGCGATTGAAGCTAGTAGTAGTGTGGTAATCAAAGCGAAGGCTGGATAGTGAGAGCAGTCTATTTAAGCACTATGAATTTCACTTCAGGAGTAGAATCTAATCCATTCCGGCAATCACCGTTATCTGATGTACTAAGTGTATGAGACTTTTATGTCTGATAAAGCAGGGTGGTACCGCGATGTCAAAAGCTTCGTCCCTTTTTGGGATGAGGCTTTTTTATTTTGAAAGGAGAGCTATTATGTCTATTTTTGATCATATTCAAACATTAAAAGATCAAGGGTTAATACAAATTAAAGAAGCTAGTGACTTGAATACTTTAAATGATATTCGAGTGAATTTAACAGGTAAAAAAGGGGAACTTACTAAAGTTCTTCGCTCAATGAAAGATTTATCAAATGAAGAACGTCCTAAAGTAGGACAGGTTGTAAACGAGGTACGTGACTTATTTGCAACTGAAATCGATAACAAAAAAGAACAATTACAACAAGCTGAACTTGAAGCTCAAATGCAAGAAGAAGCAATTGATGTTACTTTACCTGGTAAAGAAAGTTACCTAGGTAGTCATCACTTAATTAATATTGTTCGTCAAGATATTGAAGAGTTTTGTGTGAGTTTGGGGTATCAAGTAATTACGGGTCCTGAAGTAGAATCAGACCATTACAACTTTGAAATGATGAATATTCCAAAAAATCATCCTGCTCGTGATATGCAAGATACTTTCTATGTTGATGCTGCACATGAACATTTAATGCGTAGTCAAACTTCACCTGTTCAAGCACGTACACTTGAAAAACATGACTTTTCAAAGAGTCCATTAAAAATGATTTCACCAGGTAAAGTTTACCGTCGTGATGATGACGATGCGACTCACTCACACCAATTTAACCAGTTAGAAGGTTTGGTTATTGATGAAAACATTACAATGGCTCACTTAAAAGGAACCCTTCAAGCGATTGCTCAACATGTTTTTGGTGAAGACCGTGAAATTAGATTAAGACCAAGTTACTTCCCATTTACTGAACCGTCAGTTGAAGTTGATGTCACTTGTTTTGCCTGTGGTGGTAAAGGTTGTTCAACCTGTAAATCAACAGGTTGGATTGAAGTATTAGGTGCTGGTATGGTGCACCCTAATGTTTTAGAAAACGCTGGTGTTGATAGTCAAAAATACGGTGGATTCGCCTTTGGTCTTGGATTAGATCGTTTTGCTATTTTGAAATACGGTGTTAGTGACATTCGTGACTTCTACCTTAATGATGTTAGATTCTTAGAACAATTTAGACAGGAGGCCAAATAATGTTAGTTTCATATAATTGGTTAAAAGATTATTTAGATGTGACAGTAGACCCTGCTGATTTAGCTGAAACAATCACACGTACAGGGATTGAAATTGAAACCCTTGAACATCCTCAAGAAGGGTTGAAAAAAATTGTAGTGGGACATGTATTGTCTCTTAAAAATCATGAAAACTCAGATCATTTAAGAGTGGCACAAGTTGATGTTGGTGAAGAAGAACCTTACCAAATCGTTTGTGGTGCGCCAAATATTGCAGAAGACCAATATGTGATTGTAGCATTGCCTAATTCACGTATTGCAGGTAATGAAAAAATCAAAAAAGGTAAATTACGTGGTGTTGTTTCTCAAGGAATGATTTGTGGGTTACAAGAAATTGGATTCAGTGACTCAGTTGTTCCAGAAGAAGTGAAAGATGGTATTTATGTTTTTGAAGATGCAGTTGCACCTGGAACAGAAGTTTATGAAGCCTTAGGTATGGATGACTATATCCTTGATTTTGATATTACACCTAACCGTGCAGATACCTTATCAATGGAAGGTGCTGCTTATGAAGTAGGAGCTATTTTAAGTCAAAAGCCTAACCTAAAAACACCTCAACTTACAGAAGACTCACAAAGTTTTGATTCACAAATTAAAGTATCACTTGATTTAGATGAATCCGCCGTTTCAAATTATCGTTTAAGATATCTAACAGACGTTAAACTTGCAAAAAGTCCACTTTGGATGCAAACACGCTTGATGAATGCAGGAACACGTCCAATCAACAATGTAGTTGATGCTTTGCAATACGCTATGATTGAAATGGGACAACCTTTAGCTGCTTTTGATGCTGATAAAATTGAAGGTGATTTACAAGTTCGTTTTGCAAAATCTGGTGAAACGATTCAATTGAAAGATCAAGACCCAATTGAACTAGATACTGAAGATATTGTGATTGCTGATGACCAAAAGATTCTGGCATTAGGTGGTGTTGTCACTTCAACTGCTGCTGAAGTCGATGAAAAAACGAGTTCACTTATCTTACAATCAGCTATTTATGACGGTGCTTTAGTGCGTAAATCAGCCCAAAGACACGGTGTGAGAACTGATTCTTCTGCTCGTTTTGAAAAGGGCATTAACTGGGATAATACGCAAAAAGCAATCGACTACTTAGCTCAACTTATTGCTGAAAATGGTCAAGCAAATGTATTATCCGGAACTAAAGTGGTTAGAGATATTCAAAAATCACCAGTTGTGATTGATATTACAACCGACCGTATTAACCACGTATTAGGAACTGAACTAACTACAGCAGATATGGTTGCTATTTTTGAACGCCTACAATTTGGTGTGGTAGCTGAAGGGGATGCACTTAGCGTGTCTGTTCCTGCAAGACGTTTTGATATTTCAATTGATGCTGATTTAGTAGAAGAAGTGGCACGTCTTTTTGGTTACGATAACTTGCCAACTGTTCTGCCAGTTGTTGAACAAACAATTGGTGGTTACGATAGACAACAACAAGCTTTAAATAAAGCACGTAATCTGTTAGTTAGTTTTGGCTTAGATGAAACAATTAATTATTCACTAACAACTAGCGAAAAAGCTGTAAGTTTTGTTAAAGAACCAAAAGATGTGATTGCTTTGGACTGGCCAATGACTAAAGAACACGAAGTCTTACGTCAAAATTTAGTATCTGGGTTATTAGACAGTGCGGTTTATAATGCTGCTAGAAAACAAACAGACTTACGTTTATTTGAACAAGGTCGTGTCTTTAGTCGAGAAAACGGTGAAAATCAAGAAGTTGATCATATTGCAGCTTTATATGCCGGTCAAAATCGCCCAAATAACTGGCAACATGATGTTAAAAATTTTGATTTTTACGAAGTAAAAGGTCAAGTGGAAGCATTCTTAAAAGCAATGGGCTTCACTAAAGCCACAAGTTATGTGGCAGAACCAATTAAAGGGATGCACCCAACACGTACAGCTGCGATTTATTACGATGGTCAATACGTTGGATTTGTTGGTCAAATTGACCCACGTGAACTACCAAAAACCAAACTTAAAGAAGTTTATGCTTTTGAATTAGACATGGTGACACTACTTTCAGTTGATGTTGAACCAACGGTTTCAAAAGAAGCACCTAAATACCCAGCTATTACACGTGATTTATCCTTACTTGTTGATGAAGCAGTAACTAACTCACAAATCATTTCAGTAATTGATGAAAATGGTGGCAAGTATCTACGTGATAGTCAAGTTTTTGATGTTTACTCAGGTGATAAATTAGAAGCTGGCAAACAATCAATTGCTTACCAACTTACTTTCCAAGATTTTGCTCAAACATTGAAAGATGAAAGTGTTAATGAGGCTATTGCAGCTATTACTGAAGCACTAACATCACAACTTAATATTAGTGTACGTTAGTTAATGGGGAGCTAATTATTATGCGTAATCGTAAACAAGATAAACCGACAAAAAAATTAGTGAAATGGATTGTTTCAATCTTAATCATTTTAATTGCTGTAGTAGGATTATCAACCGCTGTATATGTCAACCAAGCATTACAACCTTATAATGTCTCAGATCAATCTAAAAAAACGATTAATATCCCCGAAGGGGCTACTAACCGAGATGCTGCGGTAATTTTAGAAAAAAATGGATTGGTTAAAAATTCAACTATTTTTACTTACTGGGCTAAATTTAATCATTATGACAGTTTTAAAGCGGGGGACTATTCATTGTCTCCATCGATGACTTTAACTGAGATTGTTAATAGCTTACAAAAAGGACTAAACAAAGCAACTGAAGGTCAAATTGTCATTAAAGAAGGGGATAATATCGATGATATTGCCACTTCAATTGAAAAAAATGGTAAGTTTAAAAAACAAGATTTTCTTGATTTAGTAAACAACAAAGAATTTGTTAATAAGTTAGCTGAAAAATATCCAAACTTACTTAATGGGTTAACCGATAGAACAAATCTTCGTTACTTCTTAGAGGGTTACTTATATCCAGCAAGCTACGATATTTTCTCTTATTCAAAATTAGAGGATATTGTCACAACGATGGCTGACAAGACCAATCAAGAACTAACGCCATTTTATGATCAAATCAAATCACAAAACAAAACGGTGCATGATGTGTTAACTTTAGCTTCTCTAGTTGAAAAAGAAGGGGTAAGCGATAGTGATCGTGCTAAAATTGCGGGTGTGTTTGATAATCGTTTAGATCAAGGCATGACACTAGGAACAGATATTTCTGTGCTGTATGCGTTAAATCAACATAAAACAATGCTTTCGATTGAAGATACAAAAGTTGATTCACCTTACAATCTTTACCAAAACAAAGGTATTGGACCAGGTCCTTTTGCGATGCCAAGTGAATCGTCAATCAAAGCTGTGTTAATTCCTGCTGATCGTGACCAAGGTTATTTATACTTTGTTGCTGATTTAAAAACAGGTAAAGTTTACTATAGTAAAACTTATGATGAACATATTGCAACAAATACTAATTTAGGACAACAAAACTAAATAGATAGTTGACAAATTGGTTCATTCACTCTAATATTTATCAGGAATGATATAGAAATATGGGGTGTTTATAAGGATGGTCGAAAGAGTATATCCAATGACAGCTGACGGTAAAGTGAAGCTCGAGGAAGAATTAGAAACTTTAAAATTAGAAAAAAGACCAGAAGTTATTGAAAGAATCAAAATTGCACGTTCTTTTGGTGACTTATCTGAAAACTCAGAATACGAATCAGCAAAAGATGAACAAAGTGTACTAGAAAGTCGTATTAAGCAAATTCAAGAAATGCTTAAATATGCACAAGTTGTGGATGCTACTCAAGCAGAAGCAGACGAAGTTGCTATTGGTAAAAAAGTGGTTTTCACCGAAGTTGGTGAAGATGATCCTGAAGAATATATTATTGTAGGGTCATCAGAATCTGACCCACTTTCTGGTAAAATTTCAAATGACTCACCAATTGCCAAAGCTTTAATTGGTAAAAAAACAGGTGACGTTGTCTCAATCGCAACCCCTGGTGGCGAGTTTGATGTTGAAATTTTAGAAGTAACCTTAGCTGATTAAAATAAAAAACGTCGATTAGACAGTTAGTCTAATTGACGTTTTTTTATTTTGCGATAGGTGTATAAACCACCTAATGTTAAAACTAGTGTTGTTGCAGATAATACAAATGGATAAATCACATAATCTGGTTGATAGTAATACTCAATATGATGAGTCCCACTTGCTAGTGGTAAGCTCCAAAATGTATTTGCCCATTTCACAGGTGTGACAGCTTTACCATCTACTTTGAATTTCCAACCACTATCAGCAGGAATTGATGTCATAAAGCGTTGGCTTTCTGATAATTCCACATCTGAAGTATAGTGTGTATTAGATAATTGTTTTGTGTTGGTTGGTGTTGCCTTTAAGGCGTCAATATCTGTTTTAAAGGATGCATTATCAAAGCGGTATAAGGAAAGTAGTGAAAATGATAAGAAGTCTTTTTGAAGTTCTAATTTTACAGTTACCTTTACGCCTTTTTGATTACTTGCCACGTTTAAAACACGATTTTCATTACCACCAAGAGAATTACCACTAACCAAAATATCATTAATGTAAATTTTAACTTGTTTATTGTCAAAGAAATTAGGAACTAGTAGGTAATAAGGGTCGTTAGTTTCAGGGGTGAAACTATACTCTACTGTAGCAGGTTTTCCTTGCTCCATGACGTGATAAGAAGTTGTATCTAGCGATTTTTCAACACTAACGTTAGTCAATGAAGCATCCATTTCGGGTTGTTTTTTAAAATAAGAAACTTGTTTGTTGAGTAAGTTACTCATTAATTCTTCTTGGTTTAAAATTGGACGATTTGTCGCTAGGGAAACCTCAGATGAATTTTCTGGTGCAATAAATGAAATAGGTAAGGCATGGTCATTTTTGTAGACATCAATCTGATAATTCTTCATAATTTTTTGATAAGTATCTAAATCAGGTCTTGTTGTTAACGAAGCAAATCGATTAGGGGTCTTGAACGGAAAATCATCGGAATTATCGGCGTAAGTGTAGTAGTATTTAACGCCTAATAGTGAGTCAGTCAGAACAGTCCCATTACCATAACTATATGAACTACCCGCACTCTTTAGTCCAATTCGGTTTAAGAAAATACTCTGGTAATAAGGTGTTAGTGAATTGAAATGACTGATACCATTAAATAAACCACTAAAGGGATCGTCGTTTGAACGATAGTATGTTTTTTCTGTTCGATAAAAACTATCATCGGATTCTTTTATTTTTTTGCTAGTGTCAGCATTTTGACGAGAATAATTGACATAAGCACTATTAGATTGATAAGAGATATTGTTTAAACTTGCAGCAAAGTTACTTGAAAGGTCTAACGTCACTAGCACCATTAACAAAATAGGTGCAATAGCTCCCCAAGTATTAAAGCGCTTGTAGAGGTAAATTCCCATTGCAAAGAAAACAGCTGTAAATCCAATGTTTAACCAATCTAAGAAAGTAAATTGAGCTAAGTTGATAGCCACAAAAATAATCGCAGCAACTACTAAAATAGATTGAACAATCCAAGTCTTGTTACTGTCAAATTTAATATTCTTAAGATAATCACTAGCTAAAATCAAGCATAAGAAAACTAAACAGAAAGTAAATCTACCTGGGAACCAAACCGGAAATTGCCCCATATGCCACATTAAGACAAGTGGAATGAATGATAGCGAAGCAATCATAAAGAAGAAAAGACCAAATAAAGCAATACGGGTTCGTTTGGCAATTGCTTTATTCATAAAGAAACCAATCACGGCTAGTAGTAATAAACTACTGAAGTAGACGTTAGGCATACCATAGGACATTTGATTAAAGTCAAAACTACCAATCATTAATTTTGCCAGAGTATTTTGTGGAGGGTACTGAAAGGCAAGTTCAAATTGAGAACCTTGCGATTGTCCTTTACCAGTCAGTAATTCAAGAACAGTTGGAATGAGCACAAAAGCTGTTAATAATGCTGATAAAATATTCGTTGCGGCATATTTGATAAACAGTTTGCCCCAATTTTTTGGACGATTGATAATCCAAAGTGTGATGTAGTAGAAGAAACCAAAAAGTAACGCCATGTAGCCTGAGTAAAAGTTGGTAATCAATAAGGCGCAGGTTACGAGCAATAGCTTTTTGAATTGGGGTTTAGTGAACCAATCATCAATTGTTTGTATCAAGATAGGTAACAAAATAACTGAATCAAGCCACATAAGATTGAAATTATTAGCGACTACAAATCCACACATGGCATAGGCAGTTGATAAAGCAAGCGTTGCATAACCATTAAGGTGGTTACGACGATGGAAATAGTGAAAACTACTTAAGCCAATAAAACCAATCTTCGTTAGAATAATTAGAAAAATTCCGGTCGGGAAAAAGGCTGTCGGAACTAATAATAAAATCAAGTTAAAGGGACTTAATAGATAATACGCCCAAGTTCCGGCCATTGCGCCACCCAATCCTTTACTAAAGGAATATAAAATATCATTGGGATTTTGCGTTAGAGTGTGTTTGAAATAAGCTAAAAAATCAATGTATTGTTGGCCTAAATCAACTGTTAAAATAGAATTATCACCAAAAGGATAAGCGCCTCTCAGTGCAAAATAAATTAAGAATAAAATAAACGGTAATAAAAAACTGAGCCATTTAAAAGTTTTAATATTATCAACTTTTATTAGGCGAGTTAGATAGTTGTTTTGCATAGTCTCCATCCATTATTTAAAAAATTTTCAATACGTCTGTACTGAATAGTAATCCACTCCGAATTTTGTTAAAATAAGTCTATTATATTAAGGAATGAATTATTGTGAAATATTTAAAAAAATTAAAAAATTCTACAAAAAAAAGCACCTCTTCCATCCCGACAAGAATGAACATTCTTTTGGGCGTTATTTTTATTTTATTTGCGTTACTCATTATCCAATCAGGGCACTTGCAGTTGAACTATGGGAGTCGGTTTCGCGCCGAAGTTGACACATCAGACCGAAATCTAGTTCAAGCCAATGTTCCAAGAGGAATTATGTATGATTCAAAGGGCCGTGTTTTGGTTGGAAATGAATCAAAAAACGCCATCACCTATACTCGTGGTATGAATCTAACTACCAAAGGTATGAAAGAAATTAGTGACGACCTTAGTCAGTATATCTCTTTAGATGGGGAAAGCGCAACTAATCAAGATTTAGCCACTTATTATTTGAGTGATACACGTAACTACAGTGATCTTTTAAACAAGATGCCAAAGGATCAAACCAATTCAGCAAATTTATCAAGTACACAGATTTATGCTAATGCTGTGAAGTATTATATTAGTCAAAAGCCACAAGTTTCTGATAGACAAAAGTCAGCAGCTATTATATTACGTAAAATCAGTGCAGCTTCAATGCTTTCGACAGTTTACGTGAAAAATAATAATTTAACGGATAAAGAAGTTGCTTTAGTTGCTGAACATTTATCTGAATTGCCAGGAGTTAATATTGGAACAGACTGGACACGTGTTTATCCAAACGGTGATTCAGTTCAAAGTATTATTGGACGTGTTTCAAGTGAGCAAGCAGGATTACCAAGTGATCGCTTGCAATATTATTTAACACAAGGCTATCTTAGAAATGACCGTGTTGGAACGAGTTATTTAGAGCGTCAATACGAACCGATTTTAAGAGGGACAAAAGCACTTAACCAAGTTAATATTTCATCTTCTGACAACACCATTGAAGAAATCAATACGGTTTATCCTGGCGCAAAGGGAAGTAGTTTGACTTTTACATTAGATTTACAGTACCAACAAATGATTTCAGATAGTTTAAATAAATACTATCAAAAAGCACAAGCAGACGGTGTAACGAAATACTCAGCTGGTGCCTATGCTGTTGCAACTAATCCCAAAACAGGGGCTATTTTAGGTATTGCGGGTATTGGTCGTAATCCAAAAACAGGTGAGACATATAGTGACGCACTTGGAACAATTAATCATGCCTTCACGATGGGGTCTGTTGTTAAAGGTGCTACAGTTTTAGGTGGATTGATGAATGGTGCAATATCACCACAATCTAATACTTTACCTGAAGAAGCGATTTATTTAAGAGGAACACCCGTTATGAAATCAGTTTATCCATTGGGTACTTTTTCATCCTTAAATGCACAGACGGCACTAGAAGTGTCTTCTAATATTTATATGATGCAGTTAACGTTACGATGGTTAAAAGCTGGTTATGTAGCTAATAACTATATTACGATGCCACAAGATGCATTCGTTCAAATGCGTAATATCTATTCTCAATTTGGATTAGGAGTTAAAACGGGTATTGATTTACCAAGTGAAGTTGCTGGGTATCCAGGTCGTCCTTTCGATAGTAAAGGGAATTTACTTTCTGGTTCGGCTTTAGCTTTATCATTTGGGAACTATGATGGGTACACAGTAATGCAATTAGCACAATACGTATCAACTATTGCTAATGGGGGCTATCGTATGAAACCTTATTTAGTGAAGTCAATAGGGCAAACAACAGATGATAATAAAGCCTTTATTACACAACATACCAATTCTCCAGAAGTGCTAAACAAAGTGGACTTCACACCAGAACAATTGCAAGTTGTTAAAGAAGGATTTTCTCAAGTCGTACACGGCCACAATGCGTGGGGAACTGCTCATACATTAGCAGATATTGAACCTTCTGTAGCCGGCAAGACCGGGACAGCGCAAACTTTCTATTATGATCCTGACAATCCTGGAAATCCAAATGCTCCTGAGACAACGACCTCAAGTTTTGTTGGTTATGCACCAGCAGACGACCCACAAATTGCAATTTCTGTAGTCTTTCCAGATTTAGATGTCAACTCTCAAGGACATTACAACTTGGATGTTGCACATGAAATGTTCACCAATTACTTTAAATTGAATCCACAAAAATAGTGGAAAATTCCAAAAAATAATGTTATCATGTATGAGTTAAATGCATCATAGAGAATTTAGGGGGTGTCATCAACATGAACGTAAATATTAACTTAGAGTGTACATCTTGTCACGAACGTCTTTACTTAACAAAGAAAAATAAACGTAACCACCCACAACGTTTAGAACTAAAGAAGTACTGCCCTCGTGAGAGACATGTCACACTTCATCGTGAAACAAAATAATGAAAACAGCAGGGCTGACCTGTTGTTTTTTTAATATACAAAAGGATTTTTATTATGGATAAAACTGAACTCAGAAAGATGCAACTGAATCGATTGCAAGAATTTGCTAAAACGACCCAAAAGCAAAGAGAAGAAATTAATCTCTTTCATCAGTTTGTTTCCCATCCTAAAGTCAAAGCTTCACAAAATATTGGACTAACTATCGGTGAGGACTTCGAAGTAGATACATTACCACTGATTGAGGCATTGCTTGAGATGAATAAATCTGTTTATTTAGCTAAGGTTAGACCTCATAAGCGAATGGATTTTGTCGCGTATCATTCGGGTGACCAATTAGTTAAATCAAAATTTGGTGTACTTGAGCCAAATCTTGATCATCCTGTCAAAAATCAATTAGATTTAGTCGTCACTCCTTGTTTGGCCATTAGTCAAAATCATCATTATCGTGTTGGATTTGGAGGCGGCTATTTTGACCGTTTCTTAAATCAGTATCAAATGCAAACATTGACCTTAGCACTAACACCGATGATTTTTGAAACAGCAGACTGGCCAATTTCTATGATGGATGTCCCAATTGACGAGTTAATTATTCCCAGTGAATAGTAAAGGAGTCTAACAATTGCAAAAAATTAAACGATTTATTAATTCAAATCTTGTTGTAACCTATAGTCTTTTAGGTGTGATGGCCCTCGTGTTTGTATTTGAATGTTTAAGCAGTCGACGATTAGCACTTTTTGGTAGTGCAATAGACTCGGGAACCTTACTTAACTTTGGTTCACTGTTTAACCCGCTAGTTGTTATTTTCAACCAGTGGTGGCGGTTAATTACGGCACAATTTATTCACATCAATTTTTTACATTTTGCGTCTAATGCTGTTATGATTTACTATGTTAGTCAGCTTTTAGAACCTACTTTGGGTAAACTTAAATATTTAAGCATCTTTTTACTAACGGGAATTGGTGGTAATTTGATGTCGTTGGCATTTGGCTCAGATATGACAGTTTCAGCAGGTGCAAGTACGAGTCTTTTTGGTTTATTTGGGGTAGTCCTTGCGTTAGTGTGGGATAATCAAACGCCAGCTATGACAGCAATCAAACAACAATTCTTAGCCTTGGCTATCTTGAATTTGGTGATGGATTTATTTATTTCTGATATTAATATTCAAGGCCATTTTGGAGGCTTATTATTTGGTGTATTATTTGGTATAATATTCGGTGGTCAAAAAAATCAAAAATTATATGCAACAAGATGGCGAATAGTTGCGATTTTTGCTACTATAATCTTGACATTAATTTTAATTGGAATAGGAATGCAGGTTTCGATTTAATGAAACAATTGTATGATGTTCAACAATTATTAAAGCGGTTCAATATTTATGTTTATGTTGGCAAACGTAAGTGGGATATTGAGTTGATGGCGCTAGAATTAGATAATATTTATCATTCGGGGCTCATCACCCAAAAAGAATTTATTTCTGCCAAAGTGGTTTTACAACATGAATATGAAGTTGAAAAAAGAAAGGAAGAACAACGTGGATAAAAAATTAATTGGTGTTGACTTAGGAGGCACCACAATTAAGTTCGCTATTTTAACTAAAAATGGGGAGATTCAACAACGTTGGGCTGAAGATACTAATATTTTGGATGACGGTTCACACATCATTCCTGATATTATCAAATCTATCAACCATCACTTGAATCTTTACCACATGAAACCAGAACAGTTTGCCGGTATTGGAATGGGTTCTCCTGGTAGTGTTAATCAAAAAGATGGATCAGTTGTTGGCGCTTATAACCTAAACTGGCGTAAACCTGTTTTCCCTAAACGCGACATTGAAGAAGGAACAGGAATTCCTGTCTTTATCGATAACGATGCTAATGTAGCCGCACTTGGTGAAAAATGGAAGGGTGCTGGTGATAACGCTTCTAACGTTGCGTTTGCAACACTTGGAACTGGTGTTGGTGGTGGTATCATCGTTAATGACCAAATCGCACATGGTGCTGCTGGTGCTGCTGGTGAAATTGGTCACATTATCGTTGAACGCCACGGCTACAAATGTACTTGTGGAAACAATGGTTGTTTAGAAACAGTTGCTAGTGCAACAGGTATTGTTCGTGTTGCTAGAGATTTAGCAGAAGAATACGCAGGTAACTCATCACTAAAACGCTTGCTTGATGCAGGTGAAGAAATTAGCGCAAAAATCGTATTTGATTTAGCTAAAAAAGATGACCCATTGGCTGTGCGTGTTATTAACCGTATTTGTGATTACTTAGGTTACGCATTAGCTAATATTTCTAATACATTGAACCCTGACTTTGTTGTTATTGGTGGTGGGGTTTCTGCTGCTGGAGATTTATTGTTAAATAAAACAACTGAAGCATTTGAAGAATCAGCATTTCCAAGCGTTAGAAATTCAACTAAGCTACGTTTAGCTTCATTAGGAAATGAAGCAGGTGTTATCGGAGCTGCTTCACTAATCGTTCAATAAAAAAGTATAAGGGGATTTCGACATGTTAGTTTTATACGTTGTTTTAGCAATTATTGTGTTGGCAATCTTATTTAATTGGTTGTACATCCGCTTTTACAGCAAAAAATTAGCGGGTGCCTTGTCTAATGAAGATTTTCAAAGCACTATGCGCAAAGCACAAATTATTGACTTACGTGGAACAGATGCGTTCGATCAATCTCATATTTTAGGCGCTCGTAACATACCTTATACTCAACTTAAAATGTCTTTTGCTGAAATGAGACCTGACTTGCCTGTTTACTTGTATGCAGATGGCCAAAGCATTTGTGTACGTGCAGCAAGATATCTTGTTAACAAAAAAGGATTTAAAAATGTTAAGTGGTTAAAAAAAGGTTATCGAGACTGGGAAGGCAAAACAAAAGCTTCCAAAAAAAGTTACTAAAATAAAAAAGCTTGGTTATTAACCAAGCTTTTTTATTTGATTAGTCTTTATTTTGCACGACGATGTGCGGATAAACTCTTACGAATTGCACGACGGCGGTTTTCTTCAATACGTGCTGCTTCTTGTTCTTCTGGTTCAACTACTTTTTTCTTAAATGTAAATGCAGCCCCAGCAAGAGATGCAACTGTTAAAGCAGTACCTGTTAAAACGCCACCTAAAAATTTTTTAGCCATCTGAAATTCCTCCTTTGAATTGTTAAATTGATTTTATCATAATTTTAGAAATATATTAATAAAGGACTATTTAAATTGAAAAAAATCTTAATTGTAGCAGGACCGACTGCTGTCGGAAAAACTGCTTTTGGTATTCAATTAGCTCAGCGATTTAATGGTGAAATTATCTCTGGGGATTCCATGCAAGTTTATCGAGAAGTTGCCATTGCTACGGCAAAACCAACAGTATCAGAACAAAATCAAGCAGTGCATCATTTGATTGATACACAGAGTATTTATGACGAATTTTCTGTTAAAGAATTTGTTGAACAAGCTGATCAAAAAATCACAGAAATTACAGCTCGTGGCAAACTACCGATTATTGTTGGGGGAACTGGATTTTATCTCAACACGCTCATACATAATTTTAAATTAGGGGCAGAAAAAGATGAACACTACCAAAAAATCGAAGCAGAATATCAAAATCTCCTTGAAGAAAAGGGAGAAGACTATCTTTGGCAGTTGTTATTTAAGCAAGACGCTGTTGCAGCCAATAAAATTCCTAAAGAAAATCATCGCCGTTTGATTCGAGCGCTTACTGTAATTAAAAGTACAGGTCATTTGTTTTCTAAACAACAAGAAGAACTACCTGTTAAATACGATGCTTACATTGTAGGTCTCAATACCGAGCGTGAACTGTTGTATCAAAGAATTAATCAAAGAGTTGATCAGATGATGTCTGATGGACTTTTAGAGGAAGCTAATTTAATTTACAGTCATCAAGATAAAATTTATCAAGCAAAACAAGCTATTGGATATAAAGAATTTTTCCCGTACTTTGAGCATCAAATAACTGAACAAGAAGCAGTTGACCTGCTTAAACAAAGTTCAAGACGTTATGCCAAGCGTCAGTTAACTTACTTTAGAAATAAATTACCTGTGAATTGGATTGACTCAGTTAAGAAAGACACCCGGTATTATCATGTTTTTAAAGAAATTAACAATTGGTTAACAAAATGATGTTAGAAAACCTAACATTATAGGTTGTTTATCTTAAAAAGGGCTGTTATTCTATTGATGTGTTGATGAGGTATGAAAAATGGATGAGATAAAAAAAAGAAAATCACAACCGCTATTAAAGATTTCGATTGTGATGGAATTGACTGGATTAACAGCTCGTCAAATTCGCTATTATGAAGATCAAAAATTAATTGAAGTCTATCGGACTAAAGGTAAACAACGGTTATACTCACTGAATCAAGTTGATACATTATTGATTATCAAGCAACATCTTAGTGATGGATTCAATATTGAAGATATCCGTGCTTACTTCGATAGTCAAAAGCGTCGTCAAAAGTCGGTTAATGATAAGCAGGCTCGACGGTTATTATTTGATGAGATGATGAATAATAGTCCTTTTGGTTCATCTAATCAGCACTACTAATTTTGTAAAGTAAAGGTTAATTACGACGGAGGAAATAAAATGTCAAAGGCATATACAAAACAAGAAATTAGAGAAATTGTTGAGCAAGAAAATGTTAAGTTTTTAAGATTAATGTTTACAGATATTAACGGAGCTATCAAAAACGTTGAAGTACCCGTTAGTCAATTAGAAAAAGTTTTGAATAATGAAGCTGCTTTTGATGGTTCTTCAATTGATGGATTCGTTCGAATCGAAGAAAGTGATATGTTACTACATCCAGATTTATCAACTTGGTTGATTTTCCCTTGGGAAGTTGAACAAGGCAAAGTAGCTCGTTTAATCTGTGATGTTTATATGCCAGATGGTACACCATTTAAAGGTGATCCTCGTTACAATCTTCGTCGTGTTTTAAAACAAATGCAAGACAAAGGTTACTCAGCATTTAATATTGGACCTGAACCAGAATTCTTCTTATTTAGACTAGATGAAAATAACAAACCTTCACTTGATTTAAACGATCAAGGTGGTTACTTTGATTTAGCTCCGGTTGACTTAGGTGAAAACACACGTCGTGACATTGTTTTAGAACTTGAAAAAATGAACTTTGAAATCGAAGCTAGTCACCACGAAGTAGCTCCAGGACAACATGAAATTGACTTTAAATATACAGATGCTCTAGAAGCAGCTGATAAAATTCAAACTTTCAAATTAGTAGTTAAAACTGTTGCTAGAAAACACGGTTTACATGCAACATTTATGCCAAAACCTCTACAAGGAATTAATGGATCAGGGATGCACATTAATATGTCACTATTTAAAGATGGTAACAATGTCTTCTTTGACGAAAATACAGATAACCAATTATCTAAAGAAGCAATGTACTTCTTATCTGGTATCTTGAACCATGCTAAAGCACTAACAGCTTTAAACAATCCAACTGTTAACTCATACAAACGTCTGGTACCTGGATTTGAAGCACCTGTTTATATTGCTTGGTCAGGAACAAACCGTTCACCACTTATCCGTGTGCCACAATCACGTGGACTTGGAACTCGTCTTGAATTAAGAAGTGTTGACCCAGCAGCTAACCCATACTTAGCTATTGCAGGAATCTTATCAGCAGGTCTTGAAGGACTTGAAGAAAAAGAATTGCCAGTTGAATCAGTTGACCGTAACATCTATCACATGACAGATGAAGAACGTCGTGAAAATCACATCACTGATCTTCCAGGAACATTGAATGAAGCCGTTGATGAATTTGCTAAAGATGAAGTGATTAAAGAAGCCTTAGGTGATCACCTAACTCAAAGCTTTATTGACTCTAAGAAATTAGAATGGTCAGCATACCGTCAAACTGTTTCTGAATGGGAAAGAAACCAATACATGGAATTGTATTAATAACCGACGACAAAAGCTATCTGAAAATTACTCAGATAGCTTTTTTTATGTCGTTAATAAAATTGGTAATTGATGGATGAGTTTCAAATTTTTGATAAATTAAGTAAAAATGTCTCAAAAAAGAGTCGTTTAATGTTTGAAATTTAATTGAATCATCGATTGCATCTAGACTGACGATGGATTTACCAACACCTTGTTTTAAAAGATCAACGATTAATTGGTTATTTTTAATCACAATACTGTTTTGAGGAACAATATTATGTTGATTGAGATATTTTTTAGTGTAATGATACACACCCGATCCTTCTTCTCGCAGTAACCAAGTATCCGATTGTAAATTACCAGCCAAAACTAACTGGTCCGTTTTGATTTTTTCAGTAATAATTAAGTTATGGTGAATAGGCTTTTCAACTATTCCAAAAGCAAAACGATGATTTAAAACGTTATCTAATATTTCTTTGGAGTTATGAACTTCAACAGTCAAATCATACGTGTTGTAAATAGAAGGCGATAGTTGCGAAAGTAAATGAGGCACGAAAGTATGGGCACTGGTTTGAGAGCAGGCAAATAGCAACTCGTATTTTTTGGGGTTATCACTAATATCTGTTTGAATAGCTTGCCATTCCTTAAGAATCTTCGTGGTACTTTGGTAAAGTCTAGTTGCATTTGGTGTTGGTTCTAATTTAGCCTTACCATTTCTGATAAATAGCTGTGTGTTTAAATGTTCTTCTAGCTGTTTGATGTGTAAAGAAAGACTGGGTTGAGATGAAAAAAGCTGACTAGCAGCTTGTGAAAATGACAGTGTTTCATAGACAGCAACAAAGGTACGTAATAATTTAAACATAAAATTCCTTTCTGAATTATTATTAAGTTTATTAATAGTATATATAGTTATTATTTATTAAACAAATATTAATATGAGGAATATGGTATAGTTATGCCTGTATTGAAGGAGAGGAAAAATATGAAAATAAAAAAAGCGTTCTTACCCGGAATAGCTGTAACACTAGTAGTTTCTATTGTTGCTAAATACTTGGCAGTGTATTTGCCTTTTATCGGAGCAGAGTCTTTAGCAATGCTACTGGGGATTTTACTAGGTAATACGGTTTTGACACAGCCTCAACTTAATTCGGGTATTAAATGGTCAGAAAAATATCCAATTGAAATAGGAATTGCGTTGTTAGGGCTGACCGTAACACTCAAAACAATAGAGTCTTTAGGGATTAATGGAATTTTATTTATTGTATTGCAGATGATGTTAACCGTTATTGTTGCTATTTTACTAGGAAAGCGAGTGTTTAAAGTCTCTCAAAAATCATCATTATTAATGGCTGCAGGTAACGCTGTATGTGGGTCAAGTGCAATAGCAGCTGTGTCGCCAGAGATTAAAGCCAATGATGACGAAAGACGAACTGCTGTAGCAATGGTTAGTTTAGTAGGGATTGTTTTATTAATTGTTTTGCCAATTATTGGGCCTGTTGTACTGGGTAAACAAGATTTACTTTTAGGTGCATTGATTGGTGGAACTGTCCAATCAGTTGGTCAAGTTGTTGGGACTGCTTCTTTAATTAATCAAGATGTGACAACATATGCGACGTTATTCAAAATGTTGCGAGTAATCTTATTATCAGTAGTCGTTATTAGTTTTGCAAAGATGGCTCAGGGAAAGAGCCAAAAAGTTTCGCAAACTAAAAAGTCAATTAAACACTATATCAAAGTACCTTGGTTTATTTTGGTTTTTATCATCTTTATTCTAATGAATAGTTATGTTAATTTACCTACTCAATTGACGCATGTTGCAAAAGAATTAACTAGCTTTTTTGGTATCATTAACCTTGCAGGGATTGGCTTAAACTTAAAATTGAAAACAATTAAGGATTCTGGTAGTCGATTCCTAGGTTATGGTTTATTAATTAGTTTAGTGCAAGTTTTCGGTGCGGTTGTTTTAATCAAACTATTGTTTTAGTTACTTATCATTAGTAAACGATTAGACAAAAATGAAATGTAAGGTTGAATTACACGAAAAAATAACTTATAGTTAATTTAGTAGAAGAGGTCGCAATTGACAATAGCTCGTTAACTCGCTATCACAATAGTATTAGTTAATTGAGTGAGGGGATATTGCCGAAACATCAAAGAATTGTGATGATTTGATGTTGGGGTATGGTTGAATAAATCATAAACTGTCATAAGATTAAAACTTATGGAGTGCTATCGACAAATTGACATCTAAAGTATTTAGATTCTTTTGTCTGCCCAGACAAAAGAATCTTTTTTTGTCTAATATTTTAATAGCTACTCTTCTGAATAATAATTTAGGGAAATAGGAGACTGTCATGCCAGATTTATCATCAAAATTAAGTACAACGTACAATGAAAAACTAGACTTAGTTAATCCGTCAGGAATTAGAAGTTTTGATCAAAAAATTTCAGCTATCGAAGATATTGTGAAATTAACAATTGGAGAACCTGATTTAGATACACCTGAACACATCAAAAATGCTGCAGTACAAAGTATTCAAAATAATGATTCTCATTACTCAGCTCAAACAGGTAAATTGGAGCTAAGAAAAGCAGTTTCTGATTATTTAAAACGTCAACAAGATTTAAATTATAATCCAGAAGATGAAATTATTGTCACAATTGGGGCAACAGAAGCTATTTATGCTACTTTTGAAACGATGCTAAATCCAGGTGATAAAGTCATCGTGCCAACGCCAACATTTGCACTTTATTTTCCAATTATTGAACTACTAGGGGCACATCCTATTATGGTTGATACCTCACAAACAGGCTTTCAACTAACTCCAGAAAAACTAGAAGAAGTCATTAAAGAAGAAGGATCAGCGGTTAAAGCAGTTTTACTTAACTATCCAAGCAATCCAACAGGGGTTGAATGCGATAAAAAAACTGTTAAAGCTTTAGCTGATGTTATTGAGCAACATGATATTTTCGTTGTAACAGATGAAATATATTGTGAATTAACTTATGGTGTCGAACATTTTTCAATCGCTAAGTTATTGCCTGAACAATCAATTTATATTAATGGTCTGTCTAAATCTCATGCTATGACAGGATATCGCATTGGTTACGTTTGTGGGCCAAAAGAATTCATGTCAAAAGTTACTAAGGTGCATGCTTTTATGGTAACTTCACCTTCTAATCCTGCACAAGTTGCCGCAACAGAAGCCTTGAATAATGGGGATGCCGATGCTCTTGCTATGCGTGATATTTATAAAAAACGTCGTGATCTCATTGTTGATGAACTAACAGATATGAACTTTGAAATGGCTAAGCCTCATGGTGCATTTTATTTATTTGCTAAAATTCCAGAATACTGCACACAAGATTCTTATGAATTTGCACTAGCCTTAGCTGAAAAAGCCAAAGTTGGTGTTATTCCAGGAAGTGCTTTTGGAAAAGGTGGACAAGGTTATATTCGTTTTTCATACGCAGCTTCTGAAGCAGATATTCAACTAGCCATGGACCGTATTCGTGATTATTTACAAACTATTCATAACTAATTAACTAGCTATTAAATACAGGAGGACAATTAATTGACAGACAGAATGATACCTAACGTAATGGGGACACAACATCCAGATAACGCTAACATTCCGTTTTTTAAAAAACATCACAGCCCATTTGTTTCAGCTTTTGAAGAAATTGATGAAGCTTATGCTAACTTTTCAACATTAGATGCTGATGAATATATGTGGGATTGGGAAGGAAAACATGCTGATTCTTCTGTAATCAGTCGTTTGTACACCAAACAATATGAGTATTTCAAACAACATGAACTAGGTGATGACAAGTTCTTAACCTTTAGATTGCCTAACATTTGGGAAGAAAAAGGTTATAGCTTAATGCAAGCTATGACCACTATGATGTTGGCTGAAGATTTTGCCGATGATTTAAAATTCAAAAAACGCCCACTATTTGAAGCGGTATTGCCGATGACAAAAAGTGCAGATCAGTTAATCGCAATGGAAGATAAGTTTGCTTCACTTGCTCAATTTAAAAATAAAGAATTTGAAAATACACATCCAAATAGTGAACAACTTCAAATGATTCCGTTATTTGAAAGTTTTGAGTCTCAATTAGGTGCACCTGAAATTTTGAAGCAATATATGGCAATGTATGAAAAACACTTTGGTCGTCCAATTGAATATCTGCGTGTATTTTTGGCTGGTTCAGATTCAGCTCTTTCAAATGGCTTTTTAAATAGTATTATTGGAAATAAATTGGCCTTATCAAGATTAGGTGCGTTCTCAAAAGAAAGTGGCGTGCCAGTTTATCCAATTGCTGGGGTAGGAAGTACAATCTTTAGAGGGGGTCTTTCACCAAAATCTGTTGATCGTTATCTAGAAGAATTCCCAGGACTTAAAACAGCAACGGTACAATCAGCTTTCCGTTATGACTATCCAATTGAAGAAGTTAAAACAGCAATTGATAAGTTGCGTAATGGATTACGTCAAAGTGAATTTAATATTGTTGATGAAGCTGATGAAAAAGTCCTACTTGAAATTGCAGCTAAAACAGCACATGAATATCACAACACACTAGACCCATTAATTAATGATTTGCAATCCGTTTTTGATGCCTTTCCAAAACGTCGTGACCGTCACCAACACGTTGGAATGATTGGTTATTCTCGTGATGTTGATGGCTACAAAATGCCACGTGCCATTACTTTTACTGGATCACTATATTCAGTAGGAATTCCGCCAGAAATTATTGGTGCAGGACAGGCTTTGAGCAAATTAACAGCAGATGAATGGTCAATTCTACAACGCTATTATCCAAATATGAAACGTGATTTTGAACACGTGTTAGGATTTTACAGTCCTAAAGCAATGGCTGTTTTAAAACAAATTAATCCAGCATTTGGTAAAATTGAAGCAGATGTTGCCGATTTAACGCAACGTTTTGACATTGAAGCAGGTCCTAGAACAACAGAACAAGCTCAACACTCACAATTAGCGACTGACTTAGTTAGTATTTCAGATACAGAAGTTCAAACTTTATTGATTGAAAAAATGAGTAAATTAAGAAGATTTTTAGGTTAATTAAAAATAAAGAAAGTGATATAAATGATAATTAGAACTATTAAACCACAAGACTATAAAGCGGTTGATCAGTTAATTAGAACAGTTTTCACACAGACAGAATTTGGATATGGTGAAGAAGCTGAATTAGTTGATAAAATTAGAGCATCAAAAGAAGATTATATTTCAGAATTAGAAATTGTGGCTACTCAAGACAATGATATTATCGGACACGGGTTATTGAGCAAAGTCAACATTCAAACTAATCAAAATAGTCTAACAGGACTAGTTCTCGCACCTATTGAGGTGGCTTTAAATTATCAAAAAAGTGGTGTGGGAAAAGAAATGATGCAAGTTCTTGAATCCCGTGCAAAAGAGCTTAACTATCCTTACATTAGTATCTTGGGCCACCCAAGTTACTATGCTAAGTTTGGATATGTTCCAGCAAAACAATATGGTGTTAAACCACCGTTTGAAGTACCTGAAGATGCCTTTTTAATTAAACCATTGAGTGATGGTGCATTAACTGGGGTAGAGGGAACATTAAGATATTCAGCTGCTTTTAGTTAGATTAAGATAATGATATAAAAAACACGCTACTGAAAAAGTAGCGTGTTTTTTATGAGATAAGTTAGATGAATTGAATAATTGACATTAGTATTGGAACAACAATGATAAATAACACAGTACTTGTTGTTACAATATTAGTTGCATATTTAACATCCCCATGAGCTTCATTAGCTAAGATAGGAAGAACAGCAAGCATAGGTGTTGCTGATTGAACAATCAATGTTTGGGAAGCAAGTGTTGGTAAATCAGCCCCCATACCTTTAACAGCTGTTAATACTAAAATCATAACGATAGGCGATACAATGAATCTACCGACTAAAGCTGCAGTGGTATCACGGTCAAAACTAATACTTTTTAATCCGGCATCAGCTAAGACAATTCCAATATAAATTAATGATAAAGGTGTCACTAAGTTTCCAACATAAGTTAATGCGGAACTCACAAACGAAACTTTCATGATTGGAATGTTTAATAGTAAAAAGACAAGAGCAACTAAGAAACCAATTAGAGGCATTGGTAGAACTTTCTTCCAATCAATTTGGCGTTTGGTTTTTTCTTTGGGTTTAGTTGGGTCATCATTTGAAATTAAGAAGACACCAAATGCCCAAGTCGAAACGGTATTAACGATGTAATAGACTAAGAAGAAAGTCATGCTTTTATCGCCAAATAGCGCAATATTCAAAGGTAAACCAATAAATATTGTGTTAGCGTTAACGATTGCATTAATGAAAACGCCTCGACGTCCAGGACGAACTTTCATGACTTTAGCTAATACAAAGGCGATAATATAACCAATAATTACACTAATGAAAGCATAGACCAGATATAAAGAAAAACTTGATAATTGATCGCGTGATAATCGACTTAAGACGGAGACAAAGATTGAAGCGGGCAATGCAATATTTTTGATGAATTTTGAAATGGTTCCAGCAAAATTATTGTCGAACCATCCTGAACGTCTAAGAATGTAACCGAGTACCATAATCAAAACGACGACGAGAACGCTTTGAATTGAATTCCATAAAACTGCCATTTTAAAACTACCCCTTAATGTTGAATTTAGTCATTATTAATGTCTTGATATTCAGGTGTCCATTTCATATCAGCTACAGCTTTTTTGACATCTTGAATTGGCTCTTTATTTAGACCTTGGTCAACAATGCTTTGAGCAACAACTTCTGCCAATTTTTGTGAAAATTCTGTAATTTTTGAAACAGGAGGTAAGACAGCTGCACCAGGTTTTGAAGTATCAACAATCCCACCTAAAGCATGACAAGCAGCAGATAATGTTTCTTTATTAAGTAATTTAGCTGTTGAAGCAATTAACCCAAATCCTAAACCAGGGTACATTAAAGCGTTATTTCCTTGACCTATTTGATAAGAAACGCCGTTATAGTCCACATCTTCTGCAGGAATGCCTGTTGCGACTAATGCACGACCATCTGTCCATTTAATTAGATTTTCGGCAGTTGCTTCAGCTAATTTGGTTGGGTTTGATAATGGGAAAATGATAGGACGTTCAGTGTGATCAGCCATCTCTTTGACGATAGTTTCGGTGAAAGCACCAGGTTGAGTAGAAGTTCCAATCATAATCGTAGGATGTACAGCTTTAACGATAGCTTCCAAGTTAGTTAATTCATCAGCATTAGTGAATTCGCTACGTTTTCTGGTGAATGGTTTTTGAGCTGGCGTTAAATCAGCTGTATCTTCAAATAATAGGCCTTGCTTATCAACGGCATAGAAGTGTTGTTTAGCTTCTTCTTCCGTTAAACCTTCTTGCATTAATTCGTCCATAATTTGGTTAGCAATTCCCATGCCAGCAGTTCCGGCACCGAATGTTAGAATTTTTTGGTCTTTGATATTTTCTTTTGAAATATTTAATGCCCCTAAAATACCAGCAAGCACAACCATACCAGTTCCTTGGATATCATCATTAAAAGTTGCAATTTTATCTTTGTATTTATCTAAAATAACTTGAGCATTTGAACGACCAAAGTCTTCCCAGTGCAGTAGTGATTCAGGGAATAGTTTTTGTTCTGCTTGAACGAATTTGTCGATTGTTTCATAGTAACGGTCGCCTGTCACTCTTTCATGGCGATTACCCAAGTATAAAGGATCGTTTAATAGTTTTTGATTGTTAGTTCCCGCATCGATGCTGACGGGAAGGACTTGTGAGGGGTCAATACCTGCGGCAGCAGTATAAACCATCAGTTTACCGATTGCGATATCAACACCGTTAACTCCCCAATCACCCATACCTAGAATTCCTTCGCTATCTGTTACAACAACTAAGCGAATATCACGGCCACCAGCTGCGTTTCTTAGCGTGTCTTCGATATCGTCAGGTGCATCAACAGAAACAAATGCAGCATTTTGAGGATTTAAGAATAGTTCATTGTATTGTTCAATAGAATCTGCAACTACAGGATCATACACAATAGGCATAAACTCAACAAGGTGGTCATCCATTAAACGATAGAATAACGTTCTGTTTTCGTTGAATAGTGTCATCAAAAAAATACGTTTTTCAAGTGGTGTCGTTTTGCTTTGAAATTGAGCGTAGGCTTGTGTTGTTTGTTGTTCAAGTGTTTGAACTTGGCTAGGAAGAGTTCCAGTTAAGCCTAATTTTTGGCGTTCTTCTTTTGTGAAAGCAGTTCCTTTGTTTAAAAAGGGATTATTTAAAATAGATTGATTATGTAACATTTTGATGTTCCTTTCAATTATAGGTTTTAAGTTAGGTACGTTTCTTATCCTAGAACTATCAAAATATTATAGTCAAACTTGTGATATACTATAAATTAATTTTATAGTATATCTAAAAACACTGTCATAATGGGAGTTAATTATGAACATTAAACATCTAGCTTATTTTCAAGAAATTATTAATCAAAAAAATTTTTCAAAAGTAGCTGAGAAATTTGAAGTAAGTCAGCCAACAGTCACAACAGCAATCAAAAATCTCGAAAAAGAATTTGGTACAGCCTTGCTAGTGCGTGATCGTATTCATAATACAGTCAGTCCCACACCAAGCGGGATGCAATTGGCAGAACATGCAAAAGTTGTCCTACATGAAATTGAAGTAGCCCATCAAGAAATCAATAATTTAACACAAAATAAGATTGTGCTGGGATTACCTCCGATTATCGAAAATCACTATTTTCCTAAAATAGGGGAGAGGCTAGCTCAGGAGGGACTACTCTCGAATGTTCATACAGTCGAAGGCGGATCAATAGCCTTAAGAAATGCTGTGAGAGATGGTAATGTTGATTTAACTTTATTGGGATCAATTGAGCCTTTGGCCTATCAAAATCTGATAGCAGACGAATTTGATCGACAGCCCTTTTGTATTTATGTCTCAAAGTCTCATCCTTTAGCTGATCGAAAACGGATTTACTTTAACGAGATTCGTCATGATGATTTTGTTTTTTTTGACAGTAATTTTGTTCACAATACTGCATTTAATAAATTGAGTCGGCGAAATCATTTCAGGCCTAATATTGTATTCAAATCTAATAATACCCATATCCTAATGAAATTAATTAGTAAAAATGTCGGGATTGGTTTTTTTACTAAAATAGTTGATTACAACAAAGATGAGGTTGTTTGTTTGGAACTACTAGATCACGAACAACCGGAATTCATCACGAGCATTGTATATCGAATAAATTACGTTTTAACACCCAGTCAGCAACAATTATTGACTATCATGCACAGCATCTTATAATAAAAAGCCAACCCGTGAGAGTTGGCTTTTTATTATTTAATTGAATAGTCAAATGATGACTGAGTTAAATCAATGGTATAAGTGGTTTGTTCTAACGGACGCTTAGTCATACCAACGTCAGTGCTGTAAATAATCAATCCTAATTGACTATCTTTTGGAAGACAATAATAGGTAGGTTGTAATTCAAAGCTCAAATCATAAAACTCATCCGGGTTAATGTTGACTGCTTGTTTACCTTGATAGTTCTGCAAATTAGCATGTCCTTTGGCAATCAATTTGAAATCAGTTGATTGAGTTTGAGGTTTGAATTCTCGCAATGTTTCGTAGGCAAACTGATAACCTAGAGGTTGTGCATTCATTTCAATAATTTGAGGAACAATTGATAAACGATGACGTTTTTGGTAGTCAACTAACATGACAGAAAGTTGGCCTTTATTCATTGATGAAGCGACCGATAGGTTGACTTTGGGTCTTCCTACCAAAATTGATTCAGATTCATTTTGCGGAAGTCTGATTTTAATTTGTTCAGAAGCTAATTCTGATAATTCACCTTTGATAAATTCGTTTTCCCAGTGTTTAGCATCAAGATTTAGTTTTTTGAAAGTTTGACCATTATCTGTAAACTGTTTAATTTTTTCAGAAGCTAGCTCAGATAAAACTTGAGACTGTTTTTCACCAAGATTATTATGCCAAGTAGTTTCACCATGCCAGGTATCAGGTTTGACATTATCTTGAACCAAGACATTGGGCCATTGATTATAGGCGTTATTAGGTTGATCTAACAGTTCTTCTGATAACCAGAGGTTCATCATATTCGTGAAATCAATCGAAGCTAGGTTGTTCATATAAATATGTTCACCTTGATGAAGGAACAGTTTATGTTTAATAGGTAATTTTTCTAATTCTTGCCAAAGTTTATAAGCATTTTTAGGCTTAACATTCCAGTCATTAAGCCCGTGAACACCAATATAAGAGCAGTTAAGTTTCTTTAGTTGATGACGATAATTTCTGATTTCCCAAAATTCGCTATATTGACCTGTTGTGCGATCTTGTTGTTCTTGCAAGTAGGCTAGTTGTTTATCGAATTGTTCTTGTAATTTAATAGCATGACCGCTATCTTTTAGGTTACTTTGACAAACAACAGCTAAAGCATCACAATCTTCACCTTGGCAAGCATCAGGAGCAATAACTAATCCATTTTCACGATAGTAATCATACCAACTGGAGATGGCGGCTTCTGAAATGATGGTTTTTAATCCTTTGACACCAGTACTTGCCACGGCCGTAGCAAGTGTTCCTAGATAAGATTTACCTGTCATTGCAATGTGATGGTTAGACCAAAAAGCAGTTGTCGTTTTTGTTCTTGCAGGAGAAGTGTAAGCAATTCTATCGCCGGTTAGCCATTCAATAATTTCTTTGGCACAGATTGTCTCACTTGGATCCCCGGTATTACGTAAACCATCAGAACCTCTAGTGCCGAATCCGCCAGCATAGACATTAGCAAAACCACGAGCGAAGAAATAGTCATTCAAGCGATAGATGCGTTGTCTAGTTGCAAGTTCTTCGGCAGACTGAGCATTTTTTGAGTCGGGTGTTGTTTTTTCAAAAGTATTAATAGAAGCTTTTTTGAAAGAAGGCTGATTTTCGGCTGTTACAGCAGTTAAGTTTTCATCGACATTATGCAGATCATCTTTGTCATCGTTAGTCCCACCAAAGTAGGGGTTAGCTGTGTACAAAGAGGGTACTTTTAGACCGAAGTCTGTTTCTTTGGGTCTAAAGACAGTTGCTTGTAGTAAATCACGTTTGCCGTCTAAGTCCGTATCTAAATCACTTTCAATATAAACAACTTCTCTAATCATGTTTTGTGCATCAAACACAGGCAAAGCTTTACCATTAAAAAATAAATGTTGATTAAAGTTGGGGTTTTCGATGTATTTTAAAAAGAAGCCTTTATCAGCTAAATTATCGATTAACTCGAATCCGTTTTTAGCACGTGTGTTTAGTAATAGGTACAAAGCTGAACTGAAATTAGAGTCATCGATTGTTGCATCGGTGATGAAAGGGAGCTGATTGTTCTTCATTAATTGGATAGGGTCTGATAAGTCAAAGTCTTGATTAGCTTCGTAATTTAGTAGCTGCAAGGCCAAGGCATAAAACTCTGAGTTGCTCAATGACGATTGGTCGTCAATTAACCAATCCTTTAGTGTCTCTTTTGAATTAATTGCAAGCAAATTGAATTTATAATCTAAACCTTCACTTGAAGTGACTTCCGGAAAGAAATTGCTAAAAGCGGTATAGATATTATTTGAAAAAGAAAGTTTATTGTAGTTTTCAGAAATAAAGTCTAATTGTTTGAGTTCGTCTAGTTGTTGCGTTAGCGGTAAATCTAGTCTCGCATATTGATTGTAATTCATTTAAGTCCTCCATATATTAAAAAATTAATTATTAGTTAATGATAATTTTATCTTGTTTGCAAACAAATTAAAACCTTTTAACATGAGATAAACAAAAAAGGACTAACTCAGTTGAGTTAGTCCTTTTAAATGAAGTTATTGATGACACAGGTGAGATTCGAACTCACGACCTACGGTTTAGAAGACCGTTGCTCTATCCAGCTGAGCTACTGTGTCAAAACATTACTTAAACAGTATATCTAGAATCGGGTTATGTGTCAACAAAAAATATAAACTTTTTTAAAAGAAATATTTTACGAATATTTGACTGAATAAATTGACGTCTTATTACTTATTTGATACTATTAAGTAGTTGTATTTGTGTACCTCACATCTGCAACCGCACGCTCAAGGTTTTAAGCCGTTAGGCACCTTGTTTAGTGGCGAGTCTAAGAATACATTTTCAGGAGGTGTACAATATGTACGCAATTATTAATACAGGTGGTAAACAGTACAAAGTCGAAAAAGGCGAAGCTGTTTACGTAGAAAAATTAAACGTTGAAGAAGGCCAAAACGTAACATTTGATCAAGTTGTTCTTGTGAACGACGGCAAATCTACAAAAGTTGGTACTCCTTTTGTTGAAGGTGCTAGTGTTGTGGCTAAAGTTGAAAAACAAGGTAAAGAAAAGAAAGTTGTAACTTTCAAATACAAACCTAAAAAACACAGCCATACTAAAAAAGGTCACCGTCAACCTTATACAAAAGTGGTTGTTGAAGATATTAAAGCTTAATTTAATTTAATGACTTTGAGAGGTGAAAGAAATGCTAGATCTTAACAATATTAAACTATTTGCTAAACATAAAGGTGGAGGTTCTACAGCCAATGGCCGTGACTCTGCTGGTCGCCGTTTAGGTGCTAAACGTGCAGATGGTCAAACTGTAACAGCAGGTTCAATTTTATTTAGACAACGTGGTACAAAAATCCACCCAGGTCAAAATGTTGGACGTGGTGGCGATGATACTCTATTTGCAAAAATCGAGGGTGTTGCCAAATTCGAACGTTTAGGTAGAGACCGTAAACAAGTTTCAGTTTACCCATTAGAACAAGCTAAATAATAACTTTTAAAAGGCTGAAATTATTCAGCCTTTTTTTATTGGAGGAAGTATGAATCTTTATCAAACAAGAAGAGAACAAATTTACCAAAAGCTAACTAAAGAACAAACACAAGCTATGCTAGTATTTAACGAAAAAAACATTCGTTATTTAACTGGTTTTACTGGCGATGAAGCGCAATTATTATTAACTGAATCAGGAAATGCAATTTTGATGTCTGATTCCAGATTTATGGCTCAAATTGAAACAGAAGTTGATGATAAGGTCACTATTTATAATAAAACCAATTCGCTACTTCAAGAACTCGCAACAGTAATTACAAAACAAAAACTTACTGAACTAGTTGTTGAAGGTGATGATATTAGTGCTTCTTTATTTATCGATTTAAAAGAATCTCTGAGTGCAATTGAATTAACGCTTTGTCATCAGTGGGTAGAACAACTTCAAATGATAAAAGATGAAGGTGAAATTTCCTTAATAAAAAAAGCAATTGAAATTTCAGAACAAAGTTTAGAAAAAGTATTACCTAAAATCACTCCTGGTATTACCGAAAAAGAAATTGCTAATTTATTAGACTTTCAATTGAAGCAAGATGGGTTATCTGATATTAGTTTTGAAACGATTGTGGCCTCAGGTTATCGTAGTGCTTGGCCACATGGAGCTGCTAGTGATAAGAAGATTGAAAAGAATGAGTTAGTGACGATTGATTTTGGCGGTTACTATAAGGGTTATACGTCAGATATTACGAGAACTTTTGCAGTAGGTGAAGTATCTGATGAACTCAAAAAAATCTATCACATTGTTTTAGAAGCTAATCGACGTGCGACGGCTAAGGCAAAAATTGGTTGCACAGGACTTGAAGTTGATCGTGCAGCTCGTAAATATATTCAAGAATGTGGTTATGGGCAATACTTTGGGCATGGCATCGGACATGGTATTGGGTTGAATGTTCATGAGTTAACAGATCCAAGACTATCATTTAAAGATGTCACATTACAAAAAGATATGATTATTACAATTGAGCCTGGCATCTATGTTCCAGGACTTGGCGGTGTTAGGATAGAAGATGATGTGTTAATAACTGATGGTGAACCAGAAGTTTTAACTAGCTTACCTAAAGCCGAATTAATCAAATTATAATCTTGCACTATACATATTAAAATTGATATTATAAAGTACAAGTAAAAGCGGAGGAAAAATACATGATTTCAGTAAATGATTTAAAAAATGGTTTAACAATTCAATTTGATGGACAACTATGGAAAGTAAATGAATTCCAACACGTAAAACCTGGTAAAGGTGGTGCGTTTGTACGTACTAAATTACGTAACTTAAGAACAGGTGCTGTTCAAGAAAAAACTTTCCGTTCAAGTGAAAAAGTTGAAAAAGCAACAATTGATAACAATGAAATGCAATATTTATACGCTGATGGTGATAAACATGTGTTCATGGATACCAAAACATACGAACAAGTTGAATTGCCAAACGATGAAATTGCAGAAGAATTAAAATTCATGAAAGAAAACATGGTTGTGAACGTAACAATGTTTGAAAATGAATTATTAGGTGTTGAACTACCTAAAGTAGTTGAATTAACTGTTGCTGAAACAGAGCCTGGAATCCGTGGAGATACTTCTTCTGGTGGTTCAAAACCTGCTACAATGGAATCAGGAGCTGTTGTACAAGTGCCATTCTTCGTTAATGAAGGTGACGTATTAAGTATTAACACAACAGATGGAACATATATTTCTCGCGCAAACTAGTAAATTAGTAAAGTAGAGGTGTCGATATGGCAGAAGATACAGCAATTTTGTTAGCAAAAGATGGATCAGATGATCAAATTAAAGTTAACCTTCACGTACTTGAAATTATTTTAGGAATTGCAGCAACTAAAATCGAAGGTGTTTACCAAATGCGTGGCACTTTCGGCAATAATCTAAATGAATTATTTGGTCGTATTAATCGTGGTAAAGGTGTCACGATTGAAGTTAACGAACACAATCAGTTAAAAACAGATGTTTATGTCTACTTGAAATATGGTGTTAGTGTGCCACAGGTTGCTTTAACACTTCAAAAAGAATTGACAGAACAACTTAAACAAATGACTGACTTGAAACTAGATGAAATTAATATTCATGTTGTTGGTCTTGTTTCTCAAAAACCTGAAAAAATCGACCCCGATGCTTTATTTGACGAGGAAATGACTGATTAAGGGAGAGCCAAATATGAACCAACATGATATCCGTCGAGCAGCACTTCAAGCAAACTTTATTCAATTAAGTAGTGAGCTGACAGCAGAACAAGCTCTTGAAACTGTTAAAGACCACTATCTAAATGAAGAAGAAACTTTACCAGACTATCTAGAACAACTGGTTAAAGGTGTTGCTTCAAAGAAAGATGAATTAAATCAAGTCATTGATGATCGTTTGAGTGATAAATGGCAATTCAATCGAATTGCTAAGATTAATATTGCAATTTTACAATTGGCTTTGTATGAATTGAAGTACACTGAAACACCAACGGCTGTTGCTATTAACGAAGCTTTGAATTTGGCTGACGAATTTAGTGACGACAAATCCAAGAAGTTTATTAATGGGTTATTATCAAATTTTAGTAAGCAATAATGAAGAAGCTGGTATATTTTTGTATACCAGCTTTAAATATAATGGAGGAAAACTATGTTTAAACTGATAAGCGGAAAAGCAATTGCCCAAAAAAGACAAGAAGATTTACGTCTAGAAGTTGAAAACCTTAAGAATAAAGGTGTAACACCGAGTTTACGTGTTATCTTGGTGGGACATAGTGGTCCGAGTGAAATTTATGTGCGTAATAAAAAACGCCGAGCTGAAGAATTAGGACTTGATTTTGAGCTCATTAGATTTGATGAAACCGTTACTGAACAGGAATTGATTGCTTCTATTGAGTCATTAAATCAAGACCAAACAGTTGATGCTATGTTGGTTCAACTGCCACTTCCAAAACATATCGATGAAGAAAAAGTTGTCCAAACTGTTTCGCCTTACAAAGATGTAGATGGGTTTAGTCCAATTAACTTTGGTTACTTGTGGCAAAACAACCCCAATGTTATCCCTTCAACAGCTGGTGGCATTATGACTTTACTTGAAGAAAGTGAAATTAATCCTGCTTCCAAACACGTTGTAATTGTTGGTCGTAGTAACATTGTTGGTCGTCCATTGGGAGCTTTAATGCTGAATGCTGATGCGACGGTAACTATGGCTCATTCAAAAACAAAGGACTTAAAATCAATTACTAAACAAGCGGATATTTTAATCAGTGCAGTTGGTAAAGCACATTTTATTACTGCAGATATGGTTAAAAAAGGTGCGACAGTTATTGATGTTGGAATGAATCGTGACGAAAACGATAAACTGGTGGGTGATGTTGACTTTGATGATGTGTCTGAAGTAGCAGGTGCTATGACCCCAGTTCCTGGTGGTGTTGGTCCAATGACAATTTTGACATTAATGGAACAAACTATTGAAATAGCCAAAAAGCGTGTTTAATTATGACAGAAGAGAAGTATTTAAGTGTTTCGCTTTTAACGTCTTACTTAAAGCGAAAATTTGACCTAGACCCTTATCTAAAAAAAGTATACTTAACAGGAGAAATTTCTAATTTTAGAATGCGTCCAAATACCCACCAGTATTTTTCAATTAAAGATGATCAGTCTAAAATTAATGTGGTGATGTTCAAGTCGGCTTTTCAAAAGGTGAAATTTACGCCTGAAGAAGGTATGAAAGTGCTGATAGAAGGACATATCAGTATCTATCCACCAACAGGTAGTTATCAATTTTATATTGATAATATGCAGCCTGATGGGATTGGGGCACTGTATGCAGCTTATGAGCAACTTAAGAAAAAACTATTTAGTGAAGGCCTTTTTTCAGCTGAAAAAAAACAAATCCCAAAATTCCCCAACAAGATAGCGGTAATCACGAGCCCTTCAGGATCAGTTATCCAAGATATTATAACGACTGTTCAACGACGCTACCCTAAATGTCAGATTGTCTTGTTTCCAGCAATAGTACAGGGTGAAAAAGCAAAAGATAGTTTGATACGAGCTATTCAGCAAGTCGAGCAAAGTAATCTCGAATTTGAGACGTTAATCATTGGTCGAGGTGGTGGATCAATCGAAGATTTATGGCCATTTAATGAAGAACAAGTTGTGCGTGCTTTATATCATTTAGAGTTACCGATTATTAGTTCTGTTGGTCATGAAACCGATACCACTTTAAGTGATTTAGTGGCAGATGTTCGTGCAGCAACACCAACAGCTGCAGCTGAAATAGCAACCCCTAATTTGCCAGATGTACTTAATTACTTAACGCAAGCCAAAGGTCGACTTTATCAATCAATTTCAAAAGAGTTAACTTATCGCAAGCAAGCTTTAACTAATTTAACCGATAACCCATTTTTAAGAAATCCTAGTCGTATTTACGAACAACAACTCCAATTAGTTGATCAATTATCCAATCGATTGCAGCAAACGACTAATCAGATTTTAAAACAAAAGCGTTATCAGTTTGAAATTATAAGTCAACAAGTTGACGGTAAGTTGCTAAGTCAACGCATTAATCACTATCAAACCCTGGTCAATAACCAAACTCGTCAGCTAACATATCATTTTAAACAGTTGTTGCATCACCAAAATACGCGTGTTCAATATGCGATGAATCAGCTAGATGCCCTAAGCCCACTCAACACGATGAAACGAGGGTATACTTATACCGAAAATCATCAAGGACAGCTAGTTAAAACAGTTGACCAATTAGCTGTTAATCAACCCCTAACTGTTCACTATCAAGATGGTAGTGCACTAGTAGATGTACGTGAAATAAAAAAGGAGAATAAAGATGGCTGAATCACCTAACTTTGAGTCTCAGTTACAAGAACTCGAAACGATTGTTAAAAACTTAGAAAATGCACAAGTTCCTTTAGAAGAAGCACTTGATCAATTCAAAAAAGGTGTTGAATTAAGCCAATCGCTTCAAAAACAATTAGTGAGTGCTGAAGATACTGTCAATAAGCTCATGAACGAAGAAGGACAATTACAAGATTTCAATACAGAAAAGGACTAAATAGCGTGGAAAAAGTAAAAGAGTTGCAGGCAGATTATTTATCGGAGTTTAACCAATTTCTAACTTCTGAAATTGAAACAAATATTCAAAATAAAGAGTTTGCACAGATACTTAACTACTCAATTCAAGCAGGTGGGAAAAGGATTCGCCCATTATTTGTGTTGGCTGTTTGCAAGATGTTGAATCACCCAATTGATCAGACTGTTTTTAAAGCGGCAGCAGCAATTGAATGCTTGCATACTTATTCACTGATTCATGATGATTTACCTGCCATGGATAACGATGATTATCGCCGAGGTCGATTAACTAGTCATAAAAAATTTGGTGAAGCTAATGCTATCTTGGCTGGAGATGCTTTATTGACTTTAGGATTACAGTGGCTAGCTGAATTACCTCATCATGCTGGTGATATTGTGGCTTACGTCAGCCAAGCTATCGGTCCTAACGGAATGGTTTATGGACAGTATTTAGATGTTCTTTCTGAAACTGACCAGTCGATTCAAGATGTCGCAAAAATTCATCATTTAAAAACAAGTCGTCTATTTCAGGCAAGTTTATATACAGGACTTAAATTATCTGAAGCAACGGCAGATGAAATTTCAAGTACTTTGCGTTTTGGGGATGCATTTGGATTAGCATTTCAAATCTTTGATGATTTGGATGATGCAAAACAAAGTACACTCGAAGGTCACGATGATGCTGATAAAACAACCTATGTGAGTTTGTATGGTATCGAGGGAGCTAAAGCTCATTTAACCCATGAAATTGAGAAAGCCCAAAGAGCACTAGCTGACATTGAAGGACGCGATTACTTATTAGATTTTTTAGATTACTTTGACAGTGAGGAATAAGAATTGAAAAAAAGAGTAGATGTAATTTTAGCAGAACAGGGATATTTTCCTTCAAGACAACGTGCTCAAAGTGCGATTATGGCAGGAAATGTACTTGACCATAATCATCAACGAATTGATAAAGCAGGAGATAAGTTTGAAGAATCTGAAACCTTTATTTTAAAAAACCATGATGCTAAGTATGTATCAAGAGGTGGTTTCAAATTAGAAAAAGCCTTAAAAGTATTTGATATCTCGTTGCAAGATAAAATTTGTTTAGATATAGGGGCATCGACAGGTGGCTTTACCGATGTTGCTTTACAAAACGGGGCACAAAAAGTTTACGCTTTAGATGTTGGTTATAACCAACTAGCTTGGTCTTTAAGGGAAGATCCACGAGTTGTTGTGATGGAAAGACAAAATTTCCGTTACAGTACACCAGAAGATTTCACACAAGGACGTCCAACTTTTGCGATGACAGATGTGTCATTTATTTCATTAAAATTAATTTTGCCACCGATGTACGATATTTTAGAAGACAATCATGATGCGGTTTGCTTAATTAAGCCACAATTTGAAGCGGGTCGTGAAAAAGTCGGTAAAAAAGGGATTATCAAAGATCACAAGGTTCATGCTGAAGTGCTTGAAACGATTATTGAATTCTCATTAAAAACAGGATTTGATGTACTTGATTTAGATTTTTCACCAATCAAGGGTGGTCATGGTAATATCGAATTTTTGATTCATTTGCGTAAAAATCAATCTGGATCAGGTCAAAATAAATGGACTAAATCCGTATCTGAATTAATGGCGTTAGTTGATGAAGGAATTTAAAATAAAACAATGAAAAAAGTACTGAGACAAAATGCGATTTTAGATATTATTAAAAATAATATTGTGCAAAGTCAACAAGAATTGTTGGATTATTTAACCGAACGTGGAATCAAAACCACACAGGCTACAATTTCAAGAGATTTTGATGACTTATATATCGACAAAAATCGGCTCACCTCCAAAGGGTTTGCTTATAGTCAAAATCAAAAAATGACCCAGTTAAAAAAAGACAGGCAGTTTTTATCATTTCCAATAACAGATATCAAGCAAAAACGGGATATGGTGCAACTTCAAACCCATCCCGGGATGGCTGAAGCTTTGGGGGAGGAAATCAAAGCTAAAAATTTAGATGGCTTGTTTTCTGTTATTGAAAATGATGCGTTAGTTTTAATTATCTTTTTTTCAGTTAAAGATGCATCAGCCTTTATTAAATATTTGCATCAATTATAAGAAACGGGGATGCTATGTTAAGTCAATTAGATATTAAAAATTTTGCAATCATTGAAGAAATTCAAATGACTTTTGATGCCAACATGTCAACTTTGATTGGTGAAACGGGAGCAGGGAAATCAATTATTATTGATGCACTGTCCTTATTGATGGGGCAACGTGCGTCTTCTGAGATGGTTCGTAGTCAAGCTAATGAAGCGATTATTACCGGGTTATTTGAAGTCGAACAACATAATTATGATAAAGTGCAACGCTTGTTAGATGGCTATAACATTCAATTAGACGATAGCCAACTGATTATTCAACGTCGGCTTTCTCAAAAAGGGCGAAATATTATTCGTGTTAACGGCGAACTAACAACAGTGAGCTTACTGAAGGAGTTGAGCCCGTTTTTAGTGAATATTCATGGTCAGCACGATCAACAAATTTTAATGAACCAACTTTCTCACCTCTCGTTGTTAGATGGCTATGCTAAAGAACAATTAGCTGAAGTTAAACTTGCTTATGACAAAGCATTTTCAACTTATCAAAAGTTGTCTCAAAAATTAGATAAAATCACAGATAATGCTCAACAAATGGCTCAACAAGTTGATATTTTAAACTTTCAAATTAATGAAATTGAGGAAGCTGATATTAATTTAGAGGCAGACCAAACACTTGAAGAAGAACTTGAAAGACTATCTAATTTCCAATCAATTAGTGATAAAATTTACCAACTGCTAGCTTATCTTGAATCAGATGACCAAGGCTTAGTTGCGATGATGAATGCGGTTAAATCTGAATCAGATGAGCTCACAGTATATGGGACTGAGTTCAAAAACTTAGCACAGACCATTAATGATGCTTATTATTCGATTGACGATGCTAATCATCAATTGCATACTATTTCAGATAATTTTGATTTTGATGAAGCTCATTATCAGTATGTTTATGAACGTGTAACACAATTATTAGCTCTTCAAAAAAAATATGGACCAACTTTAGAAGACGTGATTGCTTTTAGAGATGATGCTCAAAAACAATTAGATGAGTTATTTTTTAGTCAAGACGACATTGAAGCAATTAAACAACAGCGTGAAACGGTTCTGCAAGATGTTAAAAAGTTTGCAGCACAGCTAACAGATATTAGAAGTAAGCAAGCTAAGTTGTTGGAACAGGAAGTTAAACAACAGCTCAAAGATTTGTATATGGATAAAGCACAATTTGAGATTAGATTGAGTTTAAATCAAGAATTTGATAAAAATGGTCAAGATAGTGCGGTATTTTATATTTCGTCTAATACTGGAGAAAATCTGCAACCCTTGCACAAAGTGGCTTCAGGTGGGGAACAGTCTCGGGTTATCTTAGCGTTAAAAACAATTTTTTCACGAGCTGATCAAGTTTCAACTGTTATTTTTGATGAAATTGATACTGGTGTTTCAGGACGAGTAGCAACAGCTATTGGTCAAAAAATGAAACAGATTGCACAAAATCAACAAGTTTTAGTGATTACGCACTCGCCACAAATCGCAGCTTTATCTGACTATCGCTATTTAATTGAAAAGCAAGTGGTAGAAGGTAGAACGCGAACAACTATTCATAAATTGACTTTAAATGATTCAATTGAAGCAATTGCTAAAATGATTGCGGGAGATTCTGTCACTAATCCAGCCCTAGAAAATGCCAAGGCGTTACTTGGGCTAACGCAATAGTTGTGATTTGTGTCTTAAGGCTTGAAAAATGTTTGAAATTATTGCATTATTATAGTAATACTTTAAAAATGTTGGGAAGATAAAACGATGCCAAGTAAAGGTTTATTAATTGTCCTATCCGGCCCCTCTGGTGTGGGTAAAGGGACAGTCAGACAAGCACTTGTTGAAAGCCATGCTTTCGACTTCAAATATTCAGTTTCAATGACAACAAGAAATCCTCGTGAAGGGGAAGTTGATGGTGTAGACTACTATTTCAGTGATAAAGCTTCCTTTGAAGAAGCTATCGAAAATGGTGAAATGCTAGAGTATGCACAATACGTTGATAACTACTATGGAACACCACTTAAACCTGTTAATGATATGTTAGAGCAAGGGCATGATGTTTTACTTGAAATCGAAGTAAAAGGTGCAATGCAAGTCAGAGATAAAATTCCTGAAGGAGCTTTTATCTTTTTGACACCGCCTGACTTGTCTGAATTAAAAAACCGTATCGTCAAACGTGGAACTGACGATTTAGATGTTATTCAAAAGAGAATGACTAAGGCTAAAGAAGAAATTTTAATGATGGAAAGTTATGATTATGCTGTGGTTAACGATGAAGTTGATCAAGCCGTTCAAAAAATCAAATCCATCATCGATGCTGAACATGTTCGAGTTGACCGTGTAATCGATGATTACCGTCAAATGTTAGATAAATAAAAGGAGTAACAATTTATGATTTCATATCCATCAATTGACAAACTATTAACAAAAGTTGATTCACGTTATTCATTAGCAGTTTTAGCTGCAAAACGTGCACACGAACTAGAAGACGGTGCACCTCAAGCTATTGAAGAATACAAATCAAGAAAAGTTGTCGGTCACGCACTTGAAGAAATTGCTGAAGGTGCAGTTGAAATCGACCCAAATCATAAGGCTAATGTTACACGTTAATTATTAATCGGCTTGTATTTTGATGAACCTTCATCAACATCTTTGTATGTGGATGAAGGTTTTTTAATCGTAAAGAGAGGGTTTTGTATGGCTAAGTTTGCTGATGTGATTGTTGATGTGGCAACACAAGATACAAATAAAACATTTCAATATCAAATTCCGAATCAACTGGCTGATTTAGTTAAACGAGGTTCAAGAGTAGAAGTGCCGTTTGGTCGCCGAAAAATTCAAGGATTTGTTGTGAATATCAAGTCCACCAGTAGTTTTTCAGGAAAAACAAAGAATCTTCTGTCTGTAATTGATGAGTTTCCGCCGTTAAATTCAGAATTATTACAGTTATCTGATGAATTAGCCAAGCATCTGTTTACTTATCGGATTTCAGTTATTCAAACGATGTTACCTAACGTACTAAAAGCTAACTATCAGAGATTTTTACAGCCTACTGAGACAATTTCAGAGTCAACATATCAGCAACTGTTTCAAAACCAAAAAACCAATCAGTTGCCTCTTAATCAAATTAAAGACTACGACTTAATTAAGCTCATTCAAAAAACGCTTCAAAATAAAGAAACGAAAATTGTTTATCAAGTTAAAAATAAAGCTAAAGATAAGGTGGCAACTCAAGTTGAATTAGGACTTGGACTGTCTATTTACCAAAAGGTACTTGAAACAACAAAAGCTAATGCGACCAATCAGCAAAAACTGCTAAAATTTATTATTCAAAATCCACAAAAATTTCCTATTTTTCAAACACAATTAACCAAAGAAGCCCAACTGCCTGTCAGTTTTTTATCAGAAGCTGAGAAAAAAGGGTGGCTAACACGATCAAAAGTGCAAATTAATCGCGATCCTTTAGCCAATCTGACTGTTTCAAAGGATACTAATCCTAAAAAATTAACGACAGAGCAACAAGAGGCAGTTGAAGCCATTAATCAACCACTTGATAATAGTCAAAAGCGGGTATTTTTACTCGAAGGAATTACAGGAAGTGGCAAGACAGAAGTTTACCTGCAAACCATTGCTAAAGCACTAGGAAAGAAAAAACAGGCTTTGATGTTAGTTCCTGAAATTGCTTTGACACCTCAAATGGTGAGACAAGTTTTTGCCCGTTTTGGGTCTAAAGTTGCGGTTTTACATAGTGGGTTATCTGATGGTGAACGCTATGATGAGTGGCGGCGAATTAATGGACAAGAAGTTGACGTTGTTGTGGGAGCAAGAAGTGCCATATTTGCACCGTTACAAAACTTAGGCTTGATTATTATTGATGAAGAACATGAAAGCACTTACAAGCAAGAAGAAAATCCCAAATATCACGCACGTGAAGTTGCAAAATGGCGTGCTAATTATCATCAAGCGGTGTTAGTTCTAGGAAGTGCAACACCTTCGCTAGAATCAAGAGCCCGAGCACAAAAGAATCGCTACCAACTGCTGTTAATGACAAAACGTCCGACACAATTAGCGTTACCACAAGTCGACTTAATTGATATGACACAAGCTCATTTTTCAAGCCAATTAGATTTATCGGATGAATTAATTGCAGGCATCAAACAAACGATTGCTCAAAAACAACAAGTTATTTTGTTGTTGAATCGTCGAGGATATGCTAATTTCATGTTATGTCGTGATTGTGGGTATGTGCTAAAGTGCCCACATTGTGACATCTCGTTAACACTTCATAAGGACACGCAACAGATGAAGTGTCATTATTGTGGCTATGAAACATCTGTTCCAAAGCAATGTCCTGAGTGTCAGTCGACTCGAATTAAGTTTTTTGGGAGTGGGACTCAAAAAATAGAAGAGTTACTGCAACAAATACTCCCTGAATCAACTATTTTGAGAATGGACGTGGATACAACTAGAAGAAAAGGTGGCCATCAAAAAATTTTGGATGCTTTTGGAAATCATGAAGCTGATATTTTACTTGGGACACAAATGATTGCTAAAGGGTTAGATTTTGAAAATGTAACCTTAGTAGGTGTTATTAATGCAGATAGTGGGTTATCCTTTCCTGATTTTAGGTCATCTGAAAAAACGTTTGATTTACTAACGCAAGTTAGTGGTCGTGCAGGACGAGCCAATTTGCCGGGTAAAGTATTAATTCAAACTTATAATCCAGACCACTATGCAATTCAACTCGCTAAAAACCATAATTATGAAGGTTTTTATCAAAAAGAAATGGCAATTAGACGTCAAGGACAGTATCCACCTTATTTTTATTTGAATTTAATTACCGTAACGAGTAAATTAGAACAAAAGGCAGCAATGGCGGCCTTTAAAATTAAAAGCTTGCTCAAAAAAGAACTGAGTGACCAAGCTTTGATTTTAGGACCAACACCTCAGGCAGTAACTCGCCTGAAAGACCATTACTACTATCAAATTTTAATCAAGTACAAAGTTGAACCTAAATTGTACGCCACACTTAATACAATTAAAGCTCAAGCTTTTGATTCAAAAAAAGACAAGGTTAACATTTATTTAGATGTTGATCCTTATCAATTTAATTAGAAGGTGACAAATATGAAGACAATTATTTTTATGGGGACCCCCCAATTTAGTGTGCCAATTTTAAAGGGAATCTATGAATCTGGCGACTATGAAATTAAAGCGGTTGTAACACAACCTGACAAAAAATTAGGACGTAAAAGACAACTAACACCTACACCGGTTAAAGCATATGCAACCGAAGTGGGGTTACCTGTTTTACAGCCTGAAAAGTTAAGTCAAAGTGAAGAGTTGGCTGAACTCATTGACTTAAAAGCGGATTTCATTGTAACTGCAGCATATGGTCAATTTTTACCAACTAGCTTTTTAAATTCAGTTAAAATTGCGGCTGTTAATGTTCACGGTTCATTACTTCCACATTACCGTGGAGGCGCACCAATCCAATATGCCCTTAAAAATGGCGATGAAAAAACAGGTGTTACCATTATGGAAATGGTTAAAGAAATGGATGCCGGTGACATGTATAGTCAAGAAGCCATCACGATTGCCGATGACGATAATGCAGCGACAATTTTTGATAAATTAAGTTACTTAGGCCGTGATCTACTATTAAAAACGCTACCTCAAATTGCTGTAAACCCTACTGATAAAATGCCACAAAATCCAGAGGACGTTTCATTTTCGCCTACAATTAGCAAAGAAGAAGCACAAGTAGCGACAACGTTGACGGCTAAAGAAGCTCATGATTTAATTCGAGCACTTAATCCTAATCCAGGTGCGTACCTTTATATTAATGGCGTTCGAACAAAATTGTGGCAGTCACACGTTTTAGACGAAAAAACAACTTATAAATCCGGTGTACTTGTTGATAATTACAAGCGTTTTTGTTTAAGTTTTGCGGATAATAGTGTGTTAGAAATTGATGAAATTCAACCAATGGGTAAACCGCGAATGAAGATTAGTGATTATCTTAACGGCCACGGTCGAAATCTAAAAATTGGAGAAAAAGTAGTTAGTGATGAAGAATAAATCTGCTAGACGAATTGCCTTGGAAACGTTGATTTCAGTGTTTAAGAATAAAAGTTATTCTAATATCGCACTTAATCATGCTCTTAAAAATTCAGGGCTTTCAAGTCACGATAAAAATTTAGTAACACAATTAGTTTATGGTACAATTCAGCACCAAATCTATTTAGATTATCAAATCCACGATATTTTTAAGGAAAATAAAAAAGCCCCTTGGATGAGACCACTTTTACTGATGTCAGTTTATCAGTTATTCTTTTTAGACCGTGTTCCAAATCATGCAGTATTAGATGAAGCTAATTTATTAGCTAAAGAATACACAAAAAACAACTTGTATAAAGTCGTTAATGGTGTTTTAAGAAATGTGATTCGTCGAGGTCAACAAAAGCCAAGTTCAAAAAATCCGGTAAGCTACTTATCTACGGTTTACAGTATTCCAGAATGGTTGGTTGAGTATTTCGTGACGCATTTTGGTCAAGAAAAAGCTGAAAGTATTTTACAATCAATCAATCAGCCTCCACAAAACACCATTCGAATCAATCAAAAAGTAACGACTAAAGCAGCAGTGTGCCAGTGGTTAGATGAACAAGGTATCAACTATACTGAATCAGAAATTTCGCCTGATTCATTACATTTATCATATGGTCCGATTAATCAACTTGAGTTATTTGAAACAGGAGCCATTACCATTCAAGATGATTCAGCTACACTAGCTGCTCAAAGCTTAAGAGTACAGCCAGGCGACAACGTTTTAGATGCGTGTGCATCTCCAGGTGGTAAAACCATTCAGATTGCTGAAGAATTGACAACAGGAACGGTTACCGCCTTAGACATTCATAAGAACAAGTTGAACTTAATTAAAGATAATGCGACACGTTTACAAGTTGCTGATTTAATTGAAACACAGCAATTAGATGCTAGATTAGTGAGCCAAGAACTAGGAACGCAAATTTATGATAAAATCCTAGTGGATGCACCTTGTTCAGGGTTAGGACTGCTTAGAAGAAAACCAGAAGTGAAATATACCAAAGCGTTTTCAGATGTACAAAAACTAAGCCAAATCCAACTAGCAATCTTAAATGGTGTTTGTGAGAGTTTAAAACCAAACGGTCGTTTGGTTTATAGCACTTGTACAATTACTGATGAAGAAAATGAGCAGGTTGTGCAGGCATTTTTAGCACAGCACCCTGAGTTTTCTTTAGAAAAGGTTTATCTAAAAGCTGATAACGAAGCAATCAGATCTGGCGATTTTGTCCGTATTTTTCCAGATACCTATCGAACAGACGGATTCTTTATTGCTTCTTTAGTCAAAAGTGAAGGAGAACAATAAGTGATACAGACTGCATGGCAAACAGATGTTGGGTTAGTTAGAAAGACCAACCAAGACTATGTTAAAGTTTTTAAAAATCAAGAAAATATTGTCTTGGCAATAGTCGCTGATGGTATGGGGGGACATCGTGGAGGCGATGTTGCGTCATCAATGGCGGTTAATCATATTGGTCATAGTTTTGAACAAAGTCATATTGCAAAATATGATGAGGCCAAGTCTTGGTTGGAAGATACTTTAGTTAAAGAAAATAAAGCGATTTTAGATGCCAGTAATCAATTTAAAGATTTACGAGGTATGGGCACAACTATCGTTTTAGTTGTTGCCTTTAAGGACGCGTACTTATTTGCACATTTAGGAGATTCAAGAGCCTATTTGTTGAAACAAGAAATCCTATATCAAGTAACAGAAGATCATTCCTTAGTGAATGAATTACTCAAACAAGGTGAAATCACACCTTCGCAAGCTAAAAACCACCCACAAAAAAATATTATTACCGAATCATTAGGGGTTTCTCAATCGATTAACCCAGAATACATCAAAATGATTCCTAACAAATTTGATATCGTTTTATTGTGTAGTGATGGTTTAACAAACACATTATCACGTTCGCAGATTCAAAAAGTATTAAATGAAAATATGACATTACAAGAAAAATGTGATGTTTTAGTTGCTTTAGCTAATGAAGCTGGTGGAGAAGATAATATTACCGTGTGCTTGTTAACAAAGAATAAAGAGGTGTAATTTTATATGTTAGAGAAAGGTTATTTGTTAGCCAAAAGATACAAAATCATGAAACTCATTGGTCGTGGTGGAATGGCCGACGTCTATCTTGCACAAGATATTATTTTGGAAAGACACGTGGCCATCAAAGTGATGCGTGGAGAATTTCAAAATAATTCACCACTTGTCAGACGTTTTCAAAGGGAAGCCATTGCAACTAGTGAATTGAGCCATCCTAATATTGTTAGCATTTTAGATATTAGTGAGTCTCAGGGGATGCAATATCTGGTTATGGAATACATAGATGGTTCTAACCTGAAAGATTATATTAAAGAAAATTATCCGATTTCGATGAATAAAGTCATCAATATCATGGATCAAATTTTATCAGCGATAAAATTAGCCCATCAACACGAAGTAATTCATCGAGATTTGAAGTCGCAAAATATTTTGATTAGTCAAACCGGTGTCGTTAAAGTCGCTGATTTTGGGATTGCTATTTCCTTAGGCAAAAATGCAGTAACTCAAACAAATAGTTTGTTAGGATCTGTACATTATATTTCACCCGAACAAGCTAAGGGATCAATGGCAACAAAACAATCTGATATTTATTCACTAGGAATTATCTTATATGAATTAATAACGGGTAATGTTCCGTTTGGTGGAGAAACAGCGGTTTCAATTGCATTGAAACATTTTCAAGAAAATATTCCCTCAATTAGAAAGATACATCCTGAAATTCCACAATCGCTAGAAAACGTTGTTTTAAAAGCGACATCAAAAGACCCTGAAGATCGTTACAATAGTGTTTCTGAAATGAAAGCAGATTTAGATTCAGCTTTATCAGCTAGTCGAGTTAATGAACCTAAATATGAACCGGCACATGCTTTGAAAGCTGACGATACCAAAGTTATCCCGGACTTATCGGGTCATGTTGCTAATTTAACTGAAGAAGAACGTGAAGAAACAGATCATGGTGTAGAAAAAGAGGCACCACAAGAAGAGCAAAAGCCTAAAAAACGTCATGTATTATGGTTTGTTGGAGCAGGACTAGTTTTATTTTTCTTGATTATCTTTTTAGTTTTTAAAGTTTTTGCTTCAAATGGAACGATGATTTCAGTTCCAAATTTAGAAAATCTAACGCAAGAAGAGGCGCAAAGTCAACTAACAGCACAAGGACTAGCTGTTGGAGCAGTTGATGAACAAAATAATTCAACCGTTGAAAAAGATAAAGTTATTCGAAGTATGCCAAGTGCTAATACTCAAGTTAGGTCAGGTACTAAAATAGGACTAATTATTTCTTCAGGTCCAGGATTGACTGCCGTTCCTAATTTAGTTAATCAAAACTATGATCAAGCTAAAGAAGTACTTGAAAAAGCAGGATTTACAGTTCAAAGAAAAGACCAGACTTCAGATTCTGTTGATAAAGATTTGATTATGGCACAAAGTGAGCCAGCAGGTAAACAAGTCGATGCTTCAAAAACAACGATAACCTTAACTGTCAGCACAGGTGTACAAAAGATTAAGTTACGTGATTTAAGTGGTTATTCTGAAAAAAGTGCACGAGATTACGCTAATGAAGTAGGTATTAACTTGACCATTAAACAAGATTATTCTGATAATACGCCAGAAGGTCAAATTATAAGTCAAAATCCGAATGCACAAGTTGAAGTGAAGAAAGGCGATAACGTTACAGTAACGGTCTCAAGAGGTAAAGAACCAACTTATGATTCTAGCTCTAGTTCGCAATCAAGCAGTAGCAACAACAAACTAATAACTCAATCTTTTGAAATTGATTATAATGACGATACAGCTGTCAATGGTAAAAACCATATTCAAATTTATGTGGGCGACTCTTTGAACAACAGTCGCAATCTTTACCGTGATGAACAAATTACACAAGATAAAAATTACAATATTACATTTAATTTAGCACCTAATACGAATGGTTCAATTAGAATCGTACGTGATGGTGAAACAATAATTAATCAAACTGTCAAAAATTAGCGAGGTTTTATGATAAAAGGACAAATTATTAACTCTATCTCAGGTTTTTACGATGTTGTTACTGAAAATGGCAAATATCGAACACGAGCTCGAGGCAATTTACGAAATAAACGTCAAAAGCCAATTGTTGGGGACTATGTTGAAATCCAACCTGAAGAAGAAACCAAAACGGGCTATTTGATGTCGATAGATGAACGAAAAAATTCACTGAAACGACCACTACTAGCCAATATTTCAGACGTTTTACTCTTAATTTCAGCTAGAGAACCGGAATTTTCTCCTAAATTATTAGATCGATTTCTAACATTTATTGAAGAACATCAGGTAGCTATCGCCATTTATATTTCTAAAATGGATTTGCTTTCTGAAGAAGAAGCCAGCCATTTAAAACGTCAATTAGCCTATTATGAAAGCATCGGTTATCCTGTTTTTTATTCTGATCAACCTTTATCTGTATTAGAAGACTATTTTAAAACTAAACATTTAAGTGTTTTAGCTGGCCAATCAGGTGTTGGAAAATCAACTTTATTAAACCAACTTAATCCAAATGCTAAACAAGAGACGGCTGCCATTTCCCAAACCTTAAACAGGGGAAAACATACAACACGTCAGGTTCAGTTGTTTGAACTAGCATCGGGTTACTTAGCAGACACACCTGGTTTTTCATCAATAGATATTCAAATGATTCAATTGGATGAATTGCGAGATTGTTTTGTGGAATTTAGAAGTCATGCACATCTTTGTCAATTTAGATCATGCCAGCATCTTAACGAACCTAATTGTGAAATTAAGCGATTAGTTGAATCAGGCGATATTTTACAATCGCGTTATGATATGTATTTGGAATTGCGTGAAGAAGTTGAACGCAGTCGGACACCAGAGTATGTTAAAAAACAACGAAAAAGGAGAAAATAAAATGAAGATAATGCCTTCTATTTTAGGTGCTAACAGTTTGGAATTAGCTAAAGAAGTTACTAGAGCTAAAGAAGCTGGGATTAGTGGGTTACATATAGATGTTATGGATGGTCATTTTGTTCCTAATTTGGGTTTTACTGCTCAAAATGTTAAAGATATTAAACAAAATTTTCCTGAAATGGAAGCTGAGGTACACCTAATGGTTGCAAACCCTGAGCAAATGATTGGAGATTTTATTGACGCTGGTGCAGATACGATTGAGTTTCACATTGAAAGTACAACTAATGCCTATCATTTGATTCAACAAATAAAAAAATCCAGCGTCAAAGCTGGTATTGTTATCAGTCCCTCAACACCTGTATCGGTAATCATGCCTTTATTAGAGCTTGTTGATCAAGTTCTAGTCATGACTGTTAATCCTGGATTTGGTGGACAGAGTTTTATTAAAGAAATGATACCAAAAGTAGCTGAGTTAGCTGGAATAAAAAATAGTCAAAATGCTTCTTTTGAAATAGAGGTGGATGGCGGAATTAATGATAACACCTTTACTTTTGCTAAAGAAGCTGGTGCAACAGTAGCGGTTGCTGGTTCTTATCTATTCAATGGCAATAATTTCCATGAGAGATTGAGTCGATTAATCTAATGACAGGTCAAATTAGTGTGGTATTGGGTGGTCCGGTAACATCTTATCCTGATGATTTAAAAAATCGTTTGACCGCCAGTCGATTAGTAATTGGTGTTGATTATGGTGCACAGTGGTTGTTGGATAATGATATCACTCCTGATATTGCAATTGGTGACTTCGATTCAGTTGATGCAAACCAAAAGTATCAACTAAAAAATAGAGTTGAGGATTTAGTTGTTTATCCAACGCATAAAGATTACACAGATGGCCAACTTGGATTGATGAAAGCAGTTGAGCTGTTGAAGCAGTCAGAAGCTGACGATTTAATTTTGGTTTATGGTGCAACAGGGGGAAGATTAGATCACTTATTTTCTAATCTAGTTATGGTATTAGCGTCAGATATTTTACCCTATATTGAAAAAATCAAACTGATAGATAAATCCAATGAAGTTGTTTATATTAATGGAGGAAGACATCAATTCTATCCAAAATGCGGACTAACTTATTTTTCTGTTATTCCACTAACAGGTGTTTCTCACTTAACCATTACAGATGCCAAATATCCATTAATAGATTTTTCTTCCGAACAAATTCAGACATTCATCAGCAATGAATTTGAAGAAGATAAGCCAATAGAAATCCAATTAAAAAAAGGTATTGTTGCTATTATTTATAGTAAAGATTAACGATAGACAAAATAAAAAAGCCATGTTCTTAATGAACATGGCTTTTAATTGTTGTTTGTATTAATTAAAAATTAAACACGGGTAACTTTACCGGATTTTAGAGCTCTTGCTGAAACCCAAACACGTTGTGGCTTTCCATCAACAAGGATGCGAGCTTTTTGAAGGTTTGGCTTCCACTTGCGACGTGAAGAGTTCAAAGCGTGTGAACGCGCGTTACCGAATGTTGTCTTACGACCTGTAATTACATCTTTTGCCATTTGCTAAACCTCCTTTTCCAGTAAAATAATTCAATTACTAATATAAGATATCATAACCAATAGGATATTTCAATTACTATATGAATTTTATCAAAAATAATTTAATAATTGTATGCGCTGTGATAAAATAGGAAAAGTAAATGATTTGGCTTCATTATCGGTAATGGAGGGAAGATATGACTGTAAAAATAAACACAAAATATGGACAAATCGACATTTCTAACAATGTTATTGCGACAGTTGTTGGTGGTGCTGCCACAGATATTTATGGTATCGTTGGGATGGCAAGCAAGAATCAACTTAAAGATGGTATGAACGAAATTTTAAACCGTGAAAACTACACTAAAGGTGTTGTGATCAAACAAAATAATGGTGAAATTGTTGTTGATGTTTATATCATTGTTGGTTACGGCGTTAAAATGTCAGAAGTTAGTCGGAATGTGCAAAACAGCGTCAAGTATCACTTGAAACAATATTTAGGGACACAAGCAAAATCTGTCAATGTCATTGTACAGGGTGTCAAAATTCTTGAAGACTAGTCAAAAGCCAAGCTTTGCTAGTTTTATTTATTTACAAATATCTGGAGGTTATAGTATTGGTTGTCACTGAGATTAATTCAGCCAAGTTTCGCGATATGGTACGTATTGCGACTTATCGCTTAAATAAAAACGCAGAATTTGTTGATTCATTAAATGTTTTTCCTGTACCTGACGGAGATACGGGAACAAATATGAATCTAACAGTTCAAAGTGGGGAAAAAGCTGTTAATGAAAGCAATGGTTCACAAGTTGGTGAGCTAACTGCAGCTTTAGCTAAAGGTATGTTGATGGGAGCACGTGGAAACTCAGGTGTTATTTTGTCACAGTTATTTAGAGGTTTCTCAAAAAAGACTGAAGACAAAGAAGTTCTTGATTCACAAGCTTTAGCAGACGCTTTTGTTGGTGGTGTTGAAACTGCTTATAAAGCTGTTATGAAGCCTGTTGAGGGAACAATTTTGACTGTTGCTCGTCAAGCCGCTCGTGCTGGACAAAAGAAGGCAACAGAAACATCAGATGTAAACGAAGTTATGCAAGCAGTTGTTGAAGGTGCCCATAAGTCACTTCAACAAACACCAGAATTATTACCTGTTTTAAAAGAAGTTGGTGTTGTTGACTCAGGTGGACAAGGATTGTTATTTGTTTACCAAGGATTTTTAGAAGCGCTGACCGGTGAAAATGTTTCAGATTTATACCAACCTGATAAATCTGAAATGGATGAAATGGTTAATGCCGCTCACCATCAAGGTGTTCAACCACAAATCTCAACACAAGAGATTCACTTTGGTTACTGTACAGAGATGATGATTGATTTAACAGCTGACTTTGAAGGTAAAAAAGAATTCAACTACGATGAATTTAGAGAATACCTCAATGAGTTAGGTGATTCCCTATTAGTTGTTTCTGATGATGAAGTTGTAAAAGTTCACGTGCATACTGAAGTTCCGGGACACATTTTCTCCCACGGGAAGAAATTTGGTAAATTAGACAAAATCAAAGTTGATAATATGCGTATTCAGCATGAAAACGTAGTTGATGAATCTGCTAAATCAGACATCCAACCTGTTGATTTTGCTGTAGTAGCTATTGCAGTAGGAGATGGATTACGTCAATTATTCGAAAGTTTAGGTGTAAGCTATGTCTTAAGTGGGGGACAAACTATGAACCCAAGTACGCAAGACATTGTGGATGCCGTTGAAAAACTGAAAGCTAAAAAGGCGATTATTTTACCAAATAACGGCAATATTATGATGGCAGCTAAACAAGCCAAAGACGTCTTATCCATTCCTGTTGAAGTAGTTCCTGCAAAAACTGTGTCTCAAGGAATGTCAGCAATGCTTGGCTTTGATCCTGATGCCTCTCTTGAAGATAATGCCCAAAGCATGACCGAATTAATCGAAGGTGTGACCAGCATTCAAGTGACACGTGCTATTCGTGACACAGAAATTGACGGTGTTGAAATTCACAACAACGATTACATGGGATTATTAAACGGTAAAATTGTACATTCAACGGCTAATAAATTTGAAACTATTATTGAAACTATTCAAGATGGTTTAACTGAAGACAGTGAAATTGTAACGATTATTATTGGTGAAGATGGTTCAGAAGAAGAAGCACAACAATTAGAAGACCGTATTTTAGAAATTGATGAAGATTTAGAAGTTGAAATCCACCAAGGAGATCAACCTGTATACGATTACTTAATTTCAATAGAATAATAATGATGAAGAAAAAACTTTTAACGCCCTTAGCGGAAATTAAAAATGTCGGACCTAAAACACTCGATAAGTTTAAACAACTTAATTTATCGACAATTTATGATGTTCTCTATAGTTATCCTAAAAGGTATGATGATTACAATACGTATGATTTAATGACGATTGAAGATGGTCAAAAGACAACGTTTGTAGGTCGTGTTGTGACACAACCTCTGATTCGTAGGGCTGGTTTTAAAAGAACAATTCTTTCTTTCAAACTCAAAATTGACCATGACATTATCATGGTCAGTTTTTTTAATCAGCCTTGGATGAAATCAAGATTTGAACAAGGTGAGATTGTCGCAGTTCATGGTAGCTATCAAAAAACCACTCAACGATTGACTGCTACACAACTAGTTCCTCAAAATTATTTAGGACATCTGATGCCTCATTACACGTTGAGAAGAGTTTTTTCTCAAGAGAGTTATCAAAAATTTATTGTTAATTTATTTAAAGATAGCGATTTAATAATCAATGATGTGGTTCCGCTTTATTTGAGACAGCGGTATCAATTATTGACTGATAATCAGTTACTGAGACTCATGCACTTTCCAAAAACAAAGCAACAACAGCAGTTGGCTCGTCGTAGTGCCGCTTTTAGAGAGTTCTTTTTATTTCAGATGCAACTGCAAGAAATTATTTACCAAGAGTCTTATCAAGAAGTGGGAATTGCTAGACAGTATCATCGCATACCGATAGATCACTTTGTTGCTAGTTTGCCTTTTGAGTTATCAAGTGCTCAAAAACGTGTTAGCCAAGAAATTTTAGGAGATATGGCAGAGACTAAAGTGATGCATCGACTACTTCAAGGTGATGTAGGCTCAGGAAAAACAATTGTTGCCGCTATTAGTGCATTTGGTGCCATAACGGCAGGGTATCAAGTAGCATTAATGGCACCAACGGAGATTTTAGCACAGCAACATTTTGCAAAACTAAAAGAGTTATTACAACCTTTTGGCGTTCATGTGGCATTATTAACTGGATCGCTACAGTCAAAACAAAAACAACAAATTTATGATGATTTAGCCAGTGGTAGAATTAACTTTGTCATAGGTACTCACGCTTTAATCCAAAAATCAGTTCACTTTAAAAAATTAGGTCTCGTAATCGTTGATGAACAGCATCGATTTGGTGTTAATCAAAGACAACGCTTGATTGATAAAGGTGAAGCGGTTGATTTGTTGTCTATGACTGCTACACCGATTCCTCGAACGCTGGCTATGACAACTTATGGAAACTTAGATATTTCGACTATTGATGAATTACCTCAAGGGCGACAAACGATTGTCAGTCAGTGGGTGAGTCCTAAACAACTTTCAAAGGTTTATAAAGCAATGCAGAAGCAACTAAGTCAAAATTTTCAAATTTACGTTGTTTCACCTTTAATCGAAGATTCAGAGCAACTAAATTTAGAAAATGTTGAGGCTTTACATGATAAAATGGCCCAACAATTTCCCAATTATTCGGTAGGGCTCTTGCATGGTAAAATGACAGCAGACGAAAAAAGTAGCGTGATGACAGCTTTTGAATCACATCAAATTGATATTTTAGTCTCAACAACAGTTATTGAGGTGGGGGTTGATGTCAAAAACGCTAATATGATGGTGATTTTTAATGCTGATTATTTCGGATTGTCGCAATTACATCAGTTGAGAGGTCGTGTTGGTCGTGGGCAAACGCAAGCACATTGCTTATTCGTATCAGATCCTAAGAGTGAAACAGGAAAAAAACGAATGCAGATTATTGAACAAACAACAGATGGCTTTATTCTGGCAGAAGAAGATTTGAAGTTGCGAGGACAAGGTGACTTGTTTGGGCATAAACAATCAGGTGTTCCCCAATTTCAGGTGGGTGATATTTTAAAAGATTATCAAATACTAGTTGAGGCTAAAAATTCAGCTCAAGAAGTGTTGACACATGATCCATTACTCAATCGGACACCAGAAAATCGCGAGTTAAAAGAACTATTAAATTATCTAAAAACAAAAACAAAAGACTAAGGAGAAACATAATGAATAGAATTGCAGTAGATGTTATGGGTGGCGACCAAGGGCCAAAAGCACTTATTGAAGGTGTATTGATGGTAAGAGAAGAATTACCGCAGACAACATTTGTTTTATATGGTAATCAAGACCAAATGAAACCTCATTTACCAGCTGACATGACTCGAATTGAAATTGTTCACACTACCGAAGAAATTTTAGGTGAAGATGAGCCTGTTAAATCTATTCGTCAAAAGAAAGAAGCGTCAATGGTATTAGCTGCTAAGTCTGTTAAAGATGGCGAAAACGATGCATTGTTATCATTAGGAAATACTGGTGCATTATTAGCTTCGGGAATCTTTATTGTAGGTCGTATTAAAGGTATTGAAAGACCTGCCTTAATGCCCGTTTTGCCTGTTGAAAATTCTGATAAAGGGTTAACTTTATTAGATGCAGGTGCAAATGCCTCATGTAAGCCTAAACATATGGTTCAATGGGCAGAAATGGGTAGCTTTTATTCACAATCGATTCGCCACGTTGAAAATCCACGTGTTGCATTACTTAATAACGGTGGTGAATATGATAAAGGTGATGAGTTACATCAAGAAGTTTACCAATTATTAAGTGAACAACCAGATATCAACTTCGTGGGTAATATTGAAGGAAACGAGGTCTTGCAAGGAAAAGCAGATGTTATTGTTGCAGATGGCTTTTCTGGAAATGTAATGCTTAAGACACTTGAGGGAACTGCTTCAACAATTATGGGTGTTTTGAAAGATAGTTTACTTAATAATGGGTTGAAAGTTAAATTGGGTGCTGGATTGGCTAAACCTGCTTTTAAAGAGATTGGTAAACAATTTGATATGGCTATCTATGGTGGGGCTGTTTTAATGGGAGCTAAAGCCCCAGTTATTAAAGTCCATGGCCGTGGTGATGGTCGTTCTATTTACTACGCTTTCCATCAAGTAGATGAAATGTTAAAACAAGATCTTGTTCAACAAGTTAAAACAGCATTTGATAAAAAATAATTGATATTATAGTAGACATTTAGAACTGATTGAACTAGAATTGTTGGGTAATCATTTTATTGGAGGTACCTAATTTTGAATAAAGAAGAGATTTTCAACAAAATTGCAGATTTAATTGCAGATCGTTTTGAAGTCGATAAAGATAAAATTAGTCCAGAACTTAATTTCAAAACAGATTTAGATGCAGATTCAATTGATTTTGTAGAATTTGTTTTAGAAATGGAAGATGCTTTTAGTTCAGAAATTCCTGATGAGGAAGCTGAAAAGTTAACAACAGTTCAACAAGCAGTTGACTATATTTACAATAATTTATAAAAACAGTAGCTTAAATTTAAGCTACTGTTTTTTTTACGTTGAAAAATTAATTTTAAATGATATAATTAAAACAATAATTAAATATTTAATTAATCTTTAATAAATTAAGGTTTCTTAAATTGAACTGGAGGAATTTCATTGGAAAAACCAAGCGATTTGCTTTTAGATATTCAGCATTTGCATACAGGCTTTCGATTAAAAGGAGAGTTTTATGATGCTGTTGATGATGTTTCTTTAACATTGAAAAAGAATGAAATTCTAGCAATAGTTGGAGAATCAGGGTCAGGAAAGAGTACATTAGCTTCTAGTATTATTGGTCTTTATGATCAAAAAAATACTAGAGTTAGGGGAGACATATTATTCGACGAATTGAATTTAGTAGGCTTAAATGAGTCACTGTTTAATCGTATTCGTGGTAAAGAAATTGGGATGATTTTTCAAGACCCATTGGCTGCTTTGAACCCCTTAATGCGTATTGGAGCTCAAATTGAAGAAACACTATATTATCATACTAAATTAGACGAGAAAGCACGTAAAAAACGTGTTTTAGAATTACTAGATCAAGTTGGGATTCCAGATCCTGCACGTATCAGTCGTCAGTATCCGCATGAGTTATCAGGTGGGATGAGACAAAGAGTTATTATTGCAATTGCAATTGCTGATAAACCTTCTGTTATTTTAGCTGATGAACCAACAACAGCTTTAGATGTGACGATTCAAGCTCAAATTCTGGACTTATTAAAAGATATTCAAGATGAAACAAGTGCAGGAATTATTTTAATTACACACGATTTAGGTGTTGTTTCTGAAACAGCTGATCGAGTAGCAGTCATGTATGCTGGACAAATTGTTGAAATTGCGCCAGTCGATGAGTTATTTACTAATCCATTACATCCTTATACGCGTTCACTACTTGAATCAATGCCTCAAACTGATGTGGATGATGAAGAGTTGCATGTTATTCAAGGAACCGTTCCTTCATTAGATAAGATGATGACACAGGGTTGTCGTTTTGCACCAAGAATTCCTTGGATTGATTCAAAATCTCATGAAGAAGATCCTGTTTTACATGAAGTATCACCAGGACATGAAGTCCGTTGTACTTGTTATCAAGATTTTTACTTTGAACAATAAATTATGACGAATGGAGGATAAAAGATGTCATTAATCGAAATCAAAGACCTAAAAATTCATTATCCAATTCGTTCAGGATTTTTTAACCGTGTGACAGATCATGTTAGAGCTGTTGATGGCATTAATTTTGAAATCAAAGAAGGCGAAACTTACGGATTAATTGGTGAGTCAGGAAGTGGGAAATCGACAACAGGTAAAGCCATCGTTGGTTTAGAAAATACCACATCTGGCCAAATCATTTATAAGGGTCGCGATATCACTAAAGCTAGTGAACGTCGTAAATTAAAGTACAATCGTGATGTTCAAATGATTTTTCAAGACTCAATGTCGAGTTTAAATCCTAAAAAACGTATTTTTGATATCATTGCTGAACCAATTAGAAACTTTGAGAAGTTATCTAAAGAAGAAGAGAAAAAAAGAGTCCAAGAACTGTTGGATATTGTTGGGATGCCTAGTGATGCATTATATAAATATCCCCATGAATTTTCTGGTGGTCAAAGACAAAGAATTGGGGTTGCTCGTGCAGTAGCCACTCGACCTAAGTTAATCATTGCTGATGAACCAGTTTCGGCTCTTGATTTATCAGTTCAAGCGCAAGTTTTAAACTTTATGAAGAAAATTCAAAAAGAATACAATATTAGTTATTTATTTATTTCACACGATTTAGGTGTTGTTCGTCATATGTGTGAGAATTTAGCAATTATGCATAGAGGACGTTTAGTTGAAGTGGGGACAAGAGAAGATATTTATCATCACCCACAACATATTTATACTAAGCGACTACTTGCAGCTATTCCTAAAATCGATCCTAAAAATCGTGAAGCACATAAAGTTCATCGTCAAGCTGTTGAAAAAGAATTTTTAGAAAATCAAGATAAGTGGTATGAAAATGGGAGAGTATACCCGCTACAACAAATCGGTGAATCTCATTTTGTAGCGTTACCACAAGATGAATTAGAAAGGGGACAATAACGATGTGGAAAACAATTTTAAGACGTGTTTTGGTAATGATTCCGCAGATTATTATCTTATCAATTCTAATTTTCTTTCTAGCTAAGATGATGCCTGGAGATCCGTTTACAGGGTTAATTGATCCCAAAAGTGATCCAGCTACAATCGCAAGACTGAGACAAGAGTATGGTTTGAATGATGCACCTTGGGTTCAATACTTGAACTGGGTTAAAAATTTATTCCATGGTGATTTAGGAATGAGTTATACCCAACATATGAGTGTTACATCCCTCATCGGGGATCGTGCTCAAAATACTTTTTGGTTGGCACTAACAACCATTATTTTATCTTATTTATTTGCAATTCCGATGGGAATTATTGCAGGACGTTATAAAGATAAATGGCCAGACCAAACAATTAGAATCTTTAACTATATTACATTTGCAATTCCGGGATTTGTTGCTTATGTGTTGGCTTTATGGTTATTTGGTTATTTATTAAATTGGTTCCCAACAACCGGAACAATAAGTGTGTCGGTAGCACCGGGATTTTTAAATTATCTATTAGATCGTGCTCATCATATTATCTTGCCTGCGGTGGTAGCAGCACTGATTAGTACCACTTCTACAGTACAATACTTGCGAACGGGTATTATCGATAATCAAGTTGAAGATTACGTAAGAACAGCTAGATCTAAAGGTGTACCTGAAAGAGTTGTTTTCAATAAACATATTCTAAGAAACTCATTACTTCCTATTACCGCTTTTATCGGTAATATTATTGGTGCATTATTAGGTGGATCAGTTATGCTTGAAACAGTTTTTAGCTATCCAGGTATGGGTAAGCTATTCATGGAATCCATTGGTCAAAGAGATTATCCAGTGTTGACCGCACTGATTTTATTATTCGGTATTTTAGCTATTTTAGGTAACTTGATTTCAGATATTGTTATGACTATTGTAGATCCAAGAATTAGAGTTAAATAGGGGGGAAAGTTATGCTTTTTAATAAAAAAGACAAGTCTAATGTTGAAACAGCAACAGGTGAAGTTGTTAGTGTTCCCCCATCTGGGATTAGATTAATTATAAAAGAAATTCTTAAGGATAAATTTGCAATTTTTGCAATTATTGTATTATTAGCTGTGCTTTTAATTGCTTTTGGTGGGTCATTATTCGTTGCTAAAGATAGTATGGAAACAAATATCTTGGATTCTTTATTACCGGCATTTAGTCCAGGACATTTTCTTGGAACCGATTCCGGTGGTAAGGATATTTTATCTCTCTTGATTGTTGGGGGAAGAAATTCAATTATGATTGGGATAAGTGTAACGATAATTGCCATCATAATCGGACTAGTTATCGGATTAGTTTCTGGTTATTTTGGTGGAATTGTAGACGATATTTTTATGCGAGTTATCGATTTTATTATGGTTTTACCTCGATTTATGATTATTATTATTTTGACAACTATTATTTCAAATTATAATGCATTTACACTTGTTATCTTAATTTCATTATTCAGTTGGACAAGTTCTGCTAGATATTTTAGAAGTTTTGTGTTGGCTCAAAGAGAACGCGAATATGTTATGGCTTCAAAAGCTTCAGGGACTTCAAACTTTACGATTATGTTTCGGGAAGTTTTACCAAATATTAGTTCTATGATTATTATCGATGTTGTTTTAGGAATTGCAGGTAATATTGGGGTAGAAACCGGACTATCATTTCTTGGGTACGGACTACCACCTTCAACACCAAGTTTAGGAACACTAATTGGTTATGCTAATGATCCAGTTAATATTATGAGCAGACCTTGGCTATGGTTACCAGCGGTAGCGTTGTTATTAATTATTTCATACATGGTTAATTATGTCGGAACTGTTTTCCAACGTGCTGCCGATGCAAGACAAAGAAGATAATTAAAAAAATATTAAATAAACAACTTGTTTTTTTAATATTCAAGTGATAATATTTTAATATAATAAAAAGAAAGCTCTGGGGGGTTATTAAATGGTATCTAAGAGAAAAAAATGGCTAATGCCGATTGCGACAGCTGCTGTAGCAATGACATTAGCTGGATGTAGTAGTAATGGTGGTGGAAGTGACAGTTCTTCTAAGCAAGCAGAAACAACTAATAAACAGTTTCCTGTTTCTGTATCAAACAAGAGTAAGCCAGTTGAGGGTGGTACATTAAGTTTAGCTATGGTTTCTGACACACCTTTTACAGGTATTTTTAACTCAGCTCTTGCAACTTCTGCTAACGACTCATCGGTTTCACAATTTGGTGATGAATCATTATTCAAATATGATGATAACTATAAAATTGTAGATGGCGGGGCAGCTAACTTAAAATTAAATGTTGATGCAAAAACCGCTACAATTACAATCAATCCAAATGTTAAGTGGTCAGATGGTCAACCTCTGACAGCCAAAGATGTTGTCTATTCTTACAAAATTATTGCAAACCCTGCAACTAAATCTTCTAGATATACTGAAAGTTTACAAGGTATTGAAGGTATTACCGATTACAATGCTGGTAAGTCTGATCAAATTTCAGGAATTACAACACCAAACGGTGAAGACGGTAATGAAGTTGTGATTAAATTTAAAGAGATGAAACCAGGTATGACACAATCTGGGAACGGTTATTTATGGGAAACTGCTTCACCTGAACATCAATTAAAAGATGTCCCATTTGATAAATTAGTTTCATCAGACCAAGTTAGAAAAACACCTCTTTACTACGGTCCTTATAAACTAAGTAATTTAGTTGCTGGTCAATCAGCCGAATGGGTACCAAATGAATATTACTATGGTGAAAAACCTAAACTATCAAAAATCACAATTTCAGTTGTAAGTCCAAGTAATGCAACACAAGCTGCTTTGAGTAATACCTATGATATCATTGGAGTTCAAAACAGTGCTTGGAAAGAAGTACAAAGTGCCCCTAATACTGAGTTTATTGGAAAAATTCCTTTAAGTTACTCTTACTTAGGATTTAAAGTAGGTAAATGGGATGCTGAAAAAGGCGAAAGTGTTATGAATACTAATTCTAAAATGAGTGACCAAAAACTTCGTCAAGCTATTGGTTACGCTATGAATGTTGACCAAGCTTACGAAAAATTCATGAATGGTCTGTCATTTAGAATTCCTACTTTAATTCCAGAGCAATTCGAACAATACTTTAATAAAGATGTAAAAGGTTACGACTTTAATTTAGATAAAGCTAACCAATTATTGGACGAAGCAGGCTATAAAAAAGAAGGTGACTACCGTGTAGATAAAAACGGTCAACCTCTTGTAATTAAACTTGCTGCTATGTCAGGAAGTGCCGTTCAAGAACCTATCATTCAAAACTATATCCAACAATGGAAGAAAATTGGTTTGAACGTTCAACTAACTAGTGGTCGTTTGATTGAATTCAATAGTTTCTATGATAAAATTCAAAACGATGATCCAGATGTAGATATGTTTATGGCTGCATGGAGTCTATCATCAGAACCATCACCAAATGATATCTATAATAGAAAAGCACCATTCAACTTTTCAAGATTCGTATCTGATGAACAAGATAAATTGTTAGCAGATATTGATTCTCAAGATTCATTTAATGCAGAACATCGTCAAAAAGCATTCTTCAAATGGCAAGAATGGATGAATGACAATGCTTATGTAATTCCAATTGCAAATAGCTATGGAATCACTGCTGTTAACAAACGAGTTGTAGGTTATAGTAAATTACCTAGCTCTTCATGGGCATCTGTGGGTGTATCTGAAAACAAATAACATTAAAAACACTTTTCAATTCAATGAAAAGTGTTTTTTTGTGCGTTTTTTCTTACTACACAAACTGGTATAATAAACATAGATATAGAAGGAGATTTTAAATATGGTTAGTTCGAAATTTACCAAAAAGTTACGAGATGATTTTCAAATAATATTTAAAGATATGAGTTTGCTAGATGAAGCATTTACGCACTCATCTTATTCAAATGAGCATCGCAATTTGGAACTAAAAAACTATGAAAAATTAGAGTTTTTGGGAGATGCGGTTTTAGAATTAGCAATTTCAGAATTTTTGTATCATCAATTTCCTGACCTTGACGAAGGTGAATTAACACGTTTTCGTTCAAATGTTGTTAGAACAGAAGGATTTTCAAAGTTTGCAAAAGAAGCAGGCTTTGACCAAGAAATCATGCTTGGTAAAGGTGAGGAAAATAATGGTGCAAGACTGAGAAAAACATTATTAGAAGATGTTTTTGAAGCATTTAATGGTGCCTTGTTTTTAGATCAGGGGATGCCAGGTGTTTATCAATTTTTAAAAGCAACTGTGTTTCCTGATATCATCAAAGGTGATTTCTCATACAATGCGGATTACAAAACACAATTACAAGAACTATTACAGCAAAATGGGTCAGTAAAAATCAGTTATGAAACGCTTCAGGAAACAGGTAGCGATAACGATAAAACATTTAAAGTAGCGGTATATGCTGAAACTGAAAAACTAGCTGAAGGAACTGGCGATTCTAAGAAAAAAGCTGAACAGCATGCTGCTAGTGAAGCTTTGAAAAAATTACAATAATGGAGTTGACGAAATGCCATTAAAGTCATTAACAATTAATGGATTTAAATCATTCCCTGACAAAGTCACCTTAGAATTTCCTAAAGGAATAACAGGTATTGTCGGACCTAATGGAAGTGGTAAAAGTAATATAACTGAAGCCATGCGTTGGGTAATGGGAGAGACAAATGTGAGACATTTGCGCGGAGAAAATGCGACAGATGTTATTTTTGGTGGTACAGCGATGAAAGCTCCACTAAATCGTGCAGAGGTAACGGTTGTTTTCGACAATCAAACTAAACAACTGAATAGCAATTTTAAAGAAATTGCAATTACACGCACTATTTTCCGTAACGGTGATAGCCACTATCAAATCAATAACCAAAATGTCCGTTTGAAAGATATCCATGACCTATTTATGGATTCGGGATTATCGAAAGAATCCTTGTCGATTATTTCTCAAGGCAGTGTTGAACAGATTTTTAATGCAAAACCGGTTGACCGTCGATTTATTATAGAAGAGGCTGCAGGTGTGTTGAAGTTTAAACAGCAAAAAAGAACGGCTGAACTTAAACTAAAACAGACGCAAGATAATTTGATTCGAATTAATGACTTTGTGAAAGAGTTGGAAACACGAATTGAACCTCTTAAACAGCAAAAAAGTTTAGCTGAAGAGTATCGGTCACAAAAAGAAGGTTACGATTCTAAAAATAAAATTGTTTTAACATTGGAAATCAATTCCCGTGCTCAAAAGCAAGAAGAATTGCTTAACCAAAACAACGAGACTAAACAAGAATTGCAAAAACTTGATCGATTAGTATCAACGATTCAACAACAACTAGAATCGAGTCGAAAAAACCGAGTGGATTTGAGAAATAAACAGGATAAATTACAAGCTGAATATAATCAATTACTTAACCAAAATTATGAAATTAAGACGCAGTTAGCAGTTTATGACCAAAGTACAGAATTTGATGAAACCAGTCGAAAAGAGTTACAAGATCGTCAACAAGAATTAAAAAAACGTCAGCAACAATTGGAAGCAGAGCTTTCAGACAAACAGATGCAATTGAACACAGCAACTGAACAATATGAACAATTAAAAGTAAAAGAGAATGACCTTAAATCTGAGATTGCTCAAGATCCAGGTAAACTGCAACAACAGTTGGAAAGTTTAAGAGATGATTATATTGACAATCTCCAAAATAAAACAACTTTATCGAACCAGTTAATTTTTGCAGAAAACGCAATTAACCAGCTAAAAGGGGAGTTAACTTCTCCTGAAGTTCAAGAATTAGAAGCAAATTTAACCGATTTAGATAATCGGGTTATTAAACTAACTGAAGAAAAACAAGCACAAGAGACTTGGCTTAATCAGCTTAAAACTCAAGTAGATGAAAGCCAGTTGGCAATTGAAAAGGCTTCAAATAAAGTCATGCAAAACCAAAAAGAACGAAGTGAAGTAAAAGAGTTAGCTCAAGGAACTCATGCTCAACTTCAAGCTCTTAAACGCTTGCATGAAAATCATGAAGGTTATTTTCAAGGTGTTAAGGCTGTTTTAAATCATAAGGACCAGTTTCCAGGGATATTGGGCGTGGTTAGTGAGCTGATTGATTTTGATAGTCAATATCAACTCGCACTTGATACTGCTTTGGCAAGTAATGCTCAAAATCTTGTTGCTAGTACACAAAGTGAAGCTAAGCACGCAATTAAAACTTTACGTCAAAATAACTGGGGCCGAGCAACATTTTTACCCTTAGATCAACTACGACAACAAGTATTATCAGCAGAAGTCAAAAAAATTCTAAAAACAACAGCTGGTTATCATGGAATTGCATCTGATTTGATAGCTTGTTCTGATGAAGTTAAACCAGCTATTACGCACTTATTAGGGCGAATTATTGTTATGGATAATCTGGATAATGCAACAAAATTGAGCCAATTATTGGAGCAAAGACATCATATTGTTACATTAGATGGCGATTATTTAAGTCCTGGCGGTCAGATGTCAGGGGGGTCACACAACAAAAATAGCCAATCGCCTTTATTGATTAAAAAGCAGTTAGATGATTTAGTTACTAAGGGGCAACAATTTGATACCCAAATTGAACAAATCCAAGCTACCTTACAACAAGAAATTACTGAAAAGCAACGACTTGAAAAAATTCAAACCGAAAACACAGCAAAAGTATCAGAAGTGACGACCGAGTTAAGAGAATTTGATAATCAAATCAACCGCTTGCAAGATGAAAAACAAACATTAACCAAGCAATTGAATTATCTTAAGCACGGATTACAGACTAAAAAAGCTGAGTTAGAAAAACAACAACAACAGTATTCTGAACTAGATCAACAAAAAACACAGGCTGAAGCGGATGTCGAACAAATTCAGCAAAAAATTAAAGAAACCCAAACTCAAATTCAAAATTTTGATCAAATTTCACAAAAAGTGCAAGCTCAATTAAATGAATTATTACCTGAGATTGCGGTTTTTAAAACAAAACAAGAAACCTATCAAACTCAAATTACTGAAAAACAGGCGGAAGTCAAACAAAGCCATCAACAACAGCAACAAGTAATTGATAAGTTAGCCAATTTAGAGCAGGCTAAAGCAAAAAATTCACAAGATGTTACAAAACAGCAACAACAATTTGCTCAAAATAAACTTAAAATTGATGAGTTCAATGAGCAACTCAAGTTGTTTGCACAAGAATTAACAACTATAGAAGAAAAAATCACAGCACTTGAAACAGATTATACAAAACAGTATGATTCAAGAAAATTAGTTGCCAAAACGCAAGAAACTCAAAGTAATCAACTAGCTATTTTGAAATCTGAGATTGAGTCACGATTACAAACACTGAATCAAGAGTATCGGTTGACTTTTGAACGAGCTATGAGTGATATCAAAAATCCAGAGTCAATCAATATTAGTCAATTGCAACATGAAATCAAGTTGCATAAGCTATCGCTTGAAGACATAGGGCCTGTCAATTTGGGGGCTATTGCTGAATATCAAGAAGTTAAAGAGCGGTATGACTTTTTACATCAACAACAAGATGACTTACTGTCAGCTAAAGCAACTCTTGAAAATACGATGAATGAAATGGATAAGGAAGTATCGACTCGTTTTAAAGAAACGTTTGATCAAGTGAGTGCAGCATTTGCGGATATTTTTCCTAAGATGTTTGGTGGAGGTCATGCTAAATTAGCTTTAACTGATGAACATGATATTTTAACTACTGGGATTGATATCATTGCACAGCCACCAGGTAAAAAACTACAAAGTTTAAGCCTACTTTCGGGTGGGGAACGTGCATTAACAACAATCACTTTATTGTTTGCTATTTTAAAAGTCCGCCCTGTACCATTTTGTATTTTGGATGAGGTTGAAGCATCGCTTGATGAAGCGAATGTTGACCGTTTTGCCCAATTCTTGAAAAACTATGATTTAACAACACAGTTCATTATGATTACCCACAGAAAAGGATCAATGGCACAAGCTGATCAACTTTATGGTGTTATGATGCAAGAATCTGGTATTTCGAGTTTGTTATCTGTTTCACTAAATGAAATCGAACAACAATTGTAGGAGGTTACAATGGGATTATTTGATCGTATAAAAAAATCCATTTTTGGAGATAAAAAAGAAAAAGAAACACCTGAAGTCGAAGAAAATCAAGAAGAAGTACAAGATGAAGAACCCAAAGAGTCGACTTCAACCAAAGAAGAAGTAGAAGTTGCCGAGCAAGAAGAATCTGAACAGCCAGCTCACGAAAAAGATCAAGAACCTGAGCTAGATGATGAAGTTGAAGAAGATATGTCTTCAAAAAACCAACAACCAGAACCTGTGGAATCACAAGCTTCAGAAGAAACGACTTCAACACCAGAACACGACGAATCAGATATGCAAGAAGAGTCTGAAAAACCAACATCGACAGCAGAAGTGGACGAAGTTGAAGAAGAAATAGAAACTGAGACAGCAGTAGAACCAGAAACAGAGGCTGAACAAGAAGACGCTGAAGATGCAGAAGAAGATCAAGAAGAACAAAAAGAACACCTTTATGAAAAAGGATTGGAAAAAACTAACCGCTCTTTTGGTGAAAAATTAAATGCCTTCTTTGCTAATTTTAGACGTGTCGATGAAGATTTCTTCGATGATTTAGAAGATTTATTAATTGAGTCTGATGTCGGTTATGAAACCTCAATGAATTTAGTAGATGCATTGAGAGATGAAGCAAAATTAAAAAATGCTAAATCAAAACAAGCATTAAAAGAAGTAATTGTTGAAAAATTAGTGGGACTTTATGAAAATCCTGGTGAGGAAGATGAAGGCTTATCTTATAATGAAGCTAATAAGCCTAATATCTATCTTTTCGTTGGAGTTAATGGTTCTGGTAAAACAACCACAGTTGGTAAACTAGCCGCTCAATTGAAATCACAAGGCAAATCTGTAATGTTAGTTGCAGCTGATACCTTTAGAGCAGGTGCGGTTCAACAACTTGTTCAATGGGGTGAACGTGTTGGTGTTGATGTGGTTACAGGACCTGAAAAAGCTGACCCTGCTTCAGTTGTGTTTGAAGGTGTTAAACGAGCTCATGAGCAAGAAGTGGATTACCTACTAATTGATACAGCGGGTCGTTTACAAAACAAAGTTAATTTGATGAATGAGTTAGATAAAATCAAACGTACCATTCAAAAAACATTTAAAGACCAACCTGAAGAAACACTACTTGTTTTAGACGGATCGACTGGACAAAATGCGATGAGCCAAGCAAAAGAGTTCAATCAAGTTACCCAAATTTCAGGAATTGTTTTAACTAAATTGGACGGATCATCACGTGGAGGAATTGTGATTGCTATCCGTAATGAAATGAATATCCCGGTTAAGTTAGTAGGTTTAGGTGAGCAAGTGGCTGATTTAGCACCATTTGATACTGAAAAATTTGCTTTGGGATTATTTAAAGGATTAATTTAAAAGGATTGGCCATATGTGGCCAATTTTTTTGTATAATAGAAGTAATTGACGAATTAAAAAAAGTCCTTTAACCTAATGCAAGGAGGTCGACGTATGAGTTTAGAAAAAACACAGTACTTAACCCAGTTGTTTTCATTTTATGGACCTCTACTAACTGCAATGCAACAGCGTTATTTTGAAGATTATTACTTTAATGATTTATCACTTGCTGAAATTTCTGAGAATGCAGAAGTATCTAGACAAGCGGTTTATGATAATCTCAAACGAACGACGCGTTTGCTAGAAGATTACGAAGCTAAATTGAATTTGAATCGTAATTTTTTAGCTATTGAACAGTTAAGTCAACAGGCACTATCAACGATAGATAAGCAAAATTATACTGAAGCAAAAGACACAATCCAAAAAATTAGACAAATAATAGAGGAGAACTAAGTATGGCATTTGAAGGCTTAAGTGAACGTATTCAAAATGCGTTATCTGGCTTACGTAAAAAAGGTAAAGTTACCCAAACCGATATTAATCAAGCAACTCGTGAAATTCGCTTAGCATTACTTGAAGCGGATGTTAACTTTAAAGTTGTTAAAGAATTTATTGCAAAAATTAAAGAACGTGCCTTGGGATCAGATGTTTTAGAAAGTCTGACACCAGGTCAACAAATCATCAAAATTGTTAATGAAGAATTAACTCAAATGATGGGTGAATCAGCAGTTGAATTAACTAAATCTGACAAAATTCCAACTGTTATTATGATGGTTGGACTTCAAGGGACTGGTAAAACCACCACTGCAGGTAAATTAGCTAATCGATTAATGGCCGAACAAAAAGCACGTCCATTACTAATTGCGGCCGATATTTATCGTCCAGCTGCGGTTGACCAATTAAAAGTTATTGGAAATCAGCTAGAAATTCCAGTCTATGAAGAGGGTGTTGATAATTCAGCAGAAGATATCGTTAGACACGGGATGCAACAAGCTAAAGAAAACAAAAACGATTATGTGATTATTGATACGGCAGGACGTCTTGAAATTGATGAAACGCTAATGGATGAGCTAAAGAATGTTAAAGAAATCGCTCAACCAGACAATATCGTTTTAGTAGCTGATGCGATGACAGGTCAAGCTGCGGCAACTGTTGCCGATGGATTTAACCAAGCACTAGATATCACAGGAGTTATCTTAACTAAGTTAGATGGGGATACCCGTGGTGGTGCTGCTTTATCTATTCGTTCAATCACAAACAAACCAATTTTGTATGTTGGGGAAGGGGAAAAATTATCTGACCTAGATATCTTCCACCCTGATCGTATGGCTAACCGTATTTTAGGTATGGGTGACATGATGAGCTTGATTGAAAAGGCTCAAAAAGATTACGATCAAAAGAACGCCCAAGAATTAGCTGAAAAAATGCGTGAAAACACGTTTGACTTCAACGACTTCATTGATCAAATGGATCAAATTCAAAGCATGGGGCCAATTGATGAATTAATCAAAATGATTCCAGGTATGGCTAATAATCCCGCATTACAAAACATTAATATTGGTGAAAAAGATATTGCACACTTAAAGGCAATCGTTTATTCGATGACACCTGAAGAACGTGAAAATCCAGATATCTTAACACCATCTCGCCGCCGTCGTATTGCGGCAGGTTCTGGACGCAACATTCAAGAAATTCACCGTATGATTAAACAATTTAAGCAATCAAAAGAAATGATGCAGAAGGTTTCAAAAGGTAACACAAGCGATCTTGAAGGGATGCTTGGTGGTGGAATGAAAGGTAAAATGGGTAAAATGGCCATGAATTCCATGATGAAACGTTCTCAAAAGAAAAAGAAAAAACGTCTTAAAAAAGCTAAAAGATTTAAATCTTAATCTGTTAAGTAAAAACCCTTTACAACTTAAAATGTTCATGCTAAACTGATTAAGTTAATAAAAATAGGAGGTCATTAATATGGCAGTTAAAATTCGTATGCGTCGTATGGGTTCAAAACGTAAACCTTTCTACCGTCTAGTGGTAGCAGATTCAAGATCACCTCGTGATGGTCGTTTTATCGAAGAAGTTGGTTACTACAACCCACTTTCAAACCCAACACAATTAAAATTAGAAGAAGATTCAATTTTAGAATGGTTACAAAAAGGTGCTCAACCTTCAGATACAGTTCGTAGCTTGTTATCTGGTGCTGGAATCATGACAAAATTACACGAATCAAAATACTCTAAATAAATTTTTAAAAGCTTAAATGAGGTAACTTCATTTAAGCTTTTTTTCTGAAAGGAGTTAAAAAGAATGTCAACTAAATATGAAGTTGGAAAAATTGTTAATACTCACGGTATCAAAGGTGAGTTGAAAGTTTTCCCATCAACTGACTTTATCGAAGAACGCTTTGCACCAGGCATGCCTTTGATTATTGAACATCAAAAGCAAGAAGTTGAAGTTACAGTTAAAAGTACACGTTCGGTTAAGAACTTTTTATTGGTACTATTTGAAGGACTAGAAGATATTAACCTCGTTGAAAAATATAAAAGTGACCTACTTTATGTTGCCAAAGAAAATATGCAAGAACTTGAAGAAGGTGCCTACTACTACCATCAAATCATTGGACTTGAGGTTATTGATTTAGACAAAGATGAAGTGCTTGGCAAGGTAACAGAAATCTTCCCAACAGGTGCGAATGATGTTTGGACAATTGAAAAACCTGGTCGAAAAGATGTTTTACTCCCATTCTTAAACCAAATCGTCAAAAAAATTGACTTGGATCAAAATAAAGCTTGGGTAGAAGTACCTGAGGGGTTAATTGATGAAGATTAATGTTTTAACACTATTTCCAGATATGTTTGAAGCAATGAAACACTCAGTTGTCGGGAAAGCCATTGAAAATGACAAATTAAACTTAAATGTGATTGACTTTCGTAAATTTACAAAAGATAAGCAAATGCATGTTGATGATGCACCATATGGTGGTGGACCAGGGATGGTGTTACAAGTTCAACCGATTGCTAGTGCCTTATCTGAAATTGAAAATAAACAAAAAGTTGTGATTTTAGCACCAACAGGAAAACCATTTAACCAAGAAATGGCGACTGATTGGGCTAATAATTATGACAATATCACTTTTATTTGTGGTCATTATGAAGGCTTTGACCAACGTGTCTATCAATATGCAACAGATGTGGTGTCTATTGGAGATTTTATTTTAACTGGTGGCGAAATTCCAACGATGGCAATGATTGATTCAACTGTTAGATTAATTCCAGGTGTGTTAGGAAATGAAGACTCTGCTAGTGATGAATCATTTTCAGATGGTTTACTTGAATATCCGCAGTACACTCGACCTGCAGAATACGAAGGTCAAAAGGTACCGGATGTCTTACTTAGTGGTCATCATGCTAATATTAAAGCCTGGCGTGAGAAACAGTCGTTGAAGAATACTTATTTATATCGTCCAGATTTACTAGAAAATAAGACGCTAAGTTTAAAACAGCATCAATTATTGCAAGAAATTAAGCAAGAATTGGCTGACTAATCTTAAGATTAAGTAACATTGACTTTTTAAAATAATACTGCTAAAATATCGTATTGTGATGCAAATCACTAATAAATCGGATATTCCGCTGGTCGAATTTGATTAAGAGTATCGACAAAGGAGAAAAAATCATGAATCAATTGATTAAAGATTTAACACAAGATCAACTAAAAACAGATCTTCCTGATTTCCGTGCCGGAGATACAGTTCGTGTTCACGCAAAAGTTGTTGAAGGTACTCGCGAACGTATCCAAATCTTCGAAGGTGTTGTTATTAAAAGAAGAGGAACTGGCGTAAGCGCAAGCTACACAGTTCGTAAAATCAGTAGTGGTGTTGGTGTAGAACGTACATTCCCACTACACACACCTCGTGTTGCTAAGATTGAAGTAACTCGTCAAGGTCGTGTACGTCGTGCTAAACTTTACTACCTACGTAACCTACGTGGTAAAGCAGCAAGAATCCCAGAAAAAAGAAGATAATTCTATTTTTCACAATAAAAAAGCTATTACTGTTAAAGGTAATAGCTTTTTTGTTCAAAGACTTTATTTGACAAACTAACACAATATGATAAAATTATATTTCAAATAGTAATAATTACTATTTATATTAGAAAGCAGGTTTTATAATGAGACAAAATATTCTTTTAGAATGTGCAGAAACTGGTGAAAGATTGTATTTAACTAATAAAAATAAACGTAATAACCCTGAACGTTTAGAATTTAAAAAATACTCACCTAAAAAACGTCAACGTATGATATTCAAAGAAACCAAATAAGGAGATTGAATGGCTAAAAAATCAAAAATTGCAAAAGCACGTAAACAAAGAGAACTAATTGACCGCTATGCGGCAATTAGACAAGAGCTTAAAGCAAAAGGTGACTATGAAGCACTTGCGAGATTACCTAAAGAATCAAATCCTAACCGGTTGCAAAACCGTGATTTATTAGACGGTAGACCAAGAGGCTATATGCGAAAATTCAAGCTATCCCGTTTGAATTTTAGACAATTGGCTTTAAAGGGTCAGATTCCTGGTGTAAAAAAAGCAAGTTGGTAATTGAATAGCCAAAAAGATGGCAGATATTGAGCTAAATTGATAGCTAAATATCTGCCATCTTTTTTTGAATTAACAGTTGACTTAAAGTTAACTTGAACCCTTATGATAAAAACATCAATAAAAAATAAGGATGATAACTATGATGAATATCCATGAACAAGCTAAGCAATTATATCGTGATTTGTATCAAGGTATGGTTAATCAAAATATTAATTTACTTAATGCTAGATTAGCGGACAATTTTGTTTTAGAGCATATGACAGGTATTAAACAAGCTAAACAAGATTGGTTACAAGCCATTGAAACAGGTCAAATGCGATATTATCGTGCACAAGAAGATCAAGTAAGTATTAAAGTTACGGATGATTCACTTATTTTAATAGGAAGAAGTATTGTTGATGCAAAGATTTATGGGTTTCGAGCTGATTGGCACTTACAAATGACCTTGACCTTTTCACAAAATAAAGAAGGACATTTAGTAATTAATTCAGCAGTAGCCAAAAGTTATTAGGGAGATGAATATGATTAATATACTTTTATTATTAGGTCTAATTGCTTTTATTGCAGTCGTCAAAAGATATGGAAAATAGTGGGCTTTACAGTTTTTGGCTTGAGCCTTCTTACAGTATTGATTTTATTTTTACAGCCCAATAATCGAAAAATAGATTCAAATATGACGAGCAATCAGACGGAGTCCGTTGTAAGTATGTCAAGTTTATCTAATCAAGAGATTGCAGTTAGACAAGTTTATCAACGACTCTATCAAGATATGATTAATCGTGATACAAGCGATTTAAGTTCACTTTTAATAGATGATTTTTATTTAGTTCATATTACAGGTGTTCAACAATCTAAAAACGACTGGTTAGGAGCAATTGAAAATAGTAGTATGCAATATTTTTCAGCTGAAGAAGATCAATTAACTTTTGAAAACCTAACCGCTAGTAAGCCAACCATAGTTGCCAAAAATCGTGTTGATGCTGATATTTCAGGTATGCGTCGAATTTGGAATTTACAGTTAACCATTTCTTTTGAAACGGTCAATAACTAACTTAAAATTAAACGTGCAGTCGCTAACTTATACTAAAAAAATCGAACCTAATTACTAGGCTCGATTTTTGGTTATAAATGATTAACCGCATAAATAAATCCTTTTTTATACATATCGCTAAGCATCTCAGCAAGTTCTTCAGCGGTTAGTTTGCGATGAGGAGAGGTCCAATATTTGTAAGTTTCAATAATAGTATTGATCGAAAATAACTTCATTAATTCGATTTTGTCATCTTCAACATCATCAAATTTAGAATTTTTGAAAAAGTTTTTAAACATCGCATTACGTAAGCGAACTTCAAAGCTAGGATCGCCATTTGGACTCAGCAGAATATTAATAGCTGGTGCAAAAAAATCAATTGATTTAAATAATTGGGCCATGGCTTCAGGATCTGCAAGTGTTGTTTTTGGATGCTTATCCATCCATTTTAGTCGTTCGCTTCTCATGTAGCCCATAATTTCTTTTTCAATACATTCAGCTAGTTGGTATTTATCATCAAAATAACGATAAAAACTACTTCTGTGGATATTAGCTTCTTTAACAATATCGCTGACCGTTACGAAATCAAAGGATTTTGTTTTTAAAACACGCAAAAAAGCGCGTCGAATAATTCTATCGGTTTGTTGTGTTTTTTTGGTGTAAGTAGCCAAATTTTGTACCTCGTATAATAAAAGTAGTATGATAAAAATAAGACAACATGACTTATTTTGTTGTAGCTAATTTACCAGAATAAGCGTATAGTTTCAAATGGAATTTTTAAAAATATAAGGAGGAAATAATGGAAAATACTCAAAATCACTTAGATATACATGGCAAACCTTATAATCGTATAACGGTTATGCTACTTATTTTATTTGCAACATTTGCTGGTATTTTGATGCAAACTTCACTTGGAACAGCGCTTCCAACGTTGATGAAAGAATTTGACATCAATTTAAGTACAGCACAACAAGCAACAACTTGGTTCTTGCTTGCTAACGGTGTAATGATTCCTTTAACAGCGTACTTAGCCACTAGAATCTCAACTCGAATTTTACATGTTGGGGCCTATGGTTTATTAGCAATAGGAATTGGATTAACAGCATTAACACCAGCTAATCATTCATCTTGGATTATCTTTTTAGTCGGAAGAGTTCTGGCTGCGATTGCTGTTGGGGTTATGATGCCGCTGATGCAAATTGTTATTTTAAACATGTTCAACTTAAAAGAAAGAGCGACTGCTCTTGGATTAGGTGGACTTGTTATTGGGATGGGACCTGCAATTGGACCAACACTTTCTGGTTGGATTTTAGATCAAAACCATGTTGTTTTAGGAGTAACAATTTCTAACTCATGGCGAACAATTTTTGTTTTACCATTAATTGTTGTGTTAATTGCATTTGTCTTAAGTCCATTTGTAATGAAAGATGTAATTCCTAATAAATCAGTTAAGTTAGATGTTCTATCGTTATTCTTATCTGTTATTGGTTTTGGTCTATTCTTACTGGGCTTTACAAACGTCGCAACAGCAGGTTGGACAGATTTTATGAACGTTATTTTGCCAATTGTTGCAGGTATTGTCTTATTAGCAATTTTTGTGATACGTCAATTAAAACTAAAAGTGCCGTTCTTAGATATTAGGGTTTTCAAGGTAAAAGACTTCACTATTCCAACTTTGACCGTTATCATGGTTGCAATGGCTATGTATGGTGTTGAAATGATGTTGCCAACTTACCTACAAAATGTTCACGGATTGACGCCATTAAATTCAGGATTAACCCTATTAGGTGGGGCATTAATGATGGGGATTGTTTCACCAATTGCTGGTATTTTATATAACAAAGTGGGGGTAAAACGTCTGGCTTTAGTTGGATTATCAATTGTAGCTATTGGAACATTACCTTTTACATTCTTGTCAGCAACAACACCAACTCATATCATTACAGTATTATATGCTGTTCGAATGATGGGGGTTGCATTAACAATGATGCCACTGACAACACGCGCTATGGCAGCTTTACCTACAGAATTGTCAACTCATGCAACAGCTGCTAATAATACGATGAGACAAGTTTCGACTTCTATTGTTGTTGCACTATTAACTTCTGTTACACAAAATATTATGAATACCCATGCACCTGCTGAAGCCTTAAAAGCAGCAGACCCAATCAAATATGGAGCACAAACTTTAACAGCTTCTATGGATGGATTTAGAGTAGCCTTTACCATGGGATTAGCTTTTGCAGTGATTGGCTTCATTATGGCGTTATTTGTAACTAACCAACCACAAGATAAGAAAGAAAAAACGAAATAGGGGGGTGTTTAAAGTTGATTATTATGATTGTAATTGTTTTAACGTTATTGACATTAGCATCGTGGTTTTTAATTAAACCTAAGGCTATTAGACGAGTTGTTGGAACAATTTTTTCTGCTTTACTATTACTTTCAGCTATTGCGATTATCGCCAATACTTCCTATCACTTTGGAATGTCTCAAGAAGTTGAAACAAAAGAAACGAGTATTTACACTGCAGGTCAGTTAGATTCTCCTGTGAATATTTTGATTGCTAATCAAATTGGAACGGATTCTGATAATTATGCGATGAGTTTTAGAGAATCTAAAGACCAAGAACAACCTATTACTGCTTTTGTTCCTGATCAACATCATATGGCTGAAGCGGTTAAAAAATCAGCTAATTATCAAGTTATTGCCACTGATGAACCAGCTAAGATTAAAACAACGACAACAAAATGGCAGTATAACTCAGAGTTATATAAATCATTATTTAAAGTAGATGATACAGAAACTGAATTAATTTCTGAAACAAATGAAGTAACACTTCCACAGTCAAACTGGCTCGTTTTATCAGCAGATCAAACTAAAACTTTAACTGAAAAACAACAAGCCATGACCGATGCACAAAAACAGGCACAACAAACACAGCTTAAACAAGCAGTAGCCACACAGATACAAAGTTATCAAGCACAAAATCCTGCAACAACACAAGCACAACTTGCGGATTACACTCAAAAAGTGACAACAGAGCTAACACTACAAGCTATGAAATCATTAATAGAGTAATAAAAAACATCTCCTAAATTTTAGGAGATGTTTTTTATATCATAGGACGATACAGGCTGATGACTTTGCCTAATATATTGACATTATCAACTTGAATATCAGTCATTGTATCGTTTTCGGGATGCAAGTAAATTTTATTTTGTTTTTTATAAAAACGTTTTAAAGTGGTTTCGTTGTCTTCGGTTAAAGCAACGACAATGTCACCATTTTGAGCGCTTGTTTGAGAATGAACAAAGACATAATCTCCAGGGCAGATATGGGCATTAATCATACTATTTCCTTTGACTTCTAAGATAAATAAGTCATTTTTTAAATGCTCTAAGTGTGGGGGAACGGGAAAATAGTCGTTAATTGATTGATCAAAAGTATAAGCAGGTTCTCCTGCGACGATTTCACCGATAACTGGAATGGCATCTTCTTTAATATCAAGTCGTTCTTTTCCTAAATCCGTTACACGAATTGCACGGGTTTTATTACCTTCTTTAGTAATAAAACCGTCTGTTTCTAATTTTTTCAAGTGACTGTGTACGGTGGAAGTGGAAGCCAGGTTAACATGTTGTGCAATTTCACGTACACTAGGGGCATATTGATTATCTAAAATGGTATAATAAAGATAATTTAAAATTTCTAATCGTTTATTTTCTTTGATGTTAGCCATTTAATTACTCCCTTAATATTGTTAAAATAAGGATAGCACATCAAATAATAAATAAACAATCATAAAAAAGAGGTTACTATTATGAGTCAAAACCAAGAAAGAATCGATCGTATTAATGAATTAGCTAAAAAACGTAAAGAAGCTGGTTTAAGCGAAGCTGAAGAAATGGAACGTAAAAAACTTCATCGTGAATACCTAGCTGATTTTCGTGCAGGATTCAAACAACAAATCGAAAATATGAAAATTATTGATAAAAACGGTAAAGAAGTGACATCTGAAAAAGCCAAAGAAGCTCAAAGAAGAAAAGGTTTACGCGAAGATTAGTTGTCAAACTTCTAGCTAGTTGTGTAAAATAGTATAATGTAACTAATAAACGGGGGTGCGTAATATGAATTTAGGACTTGCGATTTTATTAATTGTGATTGCCCTAATCGGTGGACTAGTCTTAGGTTTCTTCTTAGCTAGATCTTACATGAAGAAATACTTACAAGATAATCCGCCAATCAGTGAAGATATGATTCGTTCAATGATGGCACAAATGGGACAAAAACCATCATCTAAGAAATTGAATCAAGTGATGGCAAACATGCGTTCAAAAAACCGTAAATAAAAAAGTAGCTAGGTTATCTAGCTACTTTTTTTCTTTTGGAATGTATTTGAAGTTGGGGTTAGTTTCTTGATCAATGGCATGCCAGTGATTTTGAATATCTTGATCTAATTGTTCGTTGAATTCATCTGTTAATTTTTGTTTCTTGTCAATATAGATAGGTTCACCAAAGGTAATTGACATTTTTTGACGCTTGAAAACACCACTCATCTTTAAAGGTCCTTGATAAACAGCAGGAACCAAGGGAACGTTAGCCATTTTAGCAATCACACCAGCTCCGGCTTTCACATCATTAGAGTAACGTGATCCAGTTGGGAACATAATTAAGCTAAGTTCAGTGTTTCTCAAGTTTTTAACCGGGATTTTAATAACTGATGGTCCTGGATTTTGGCGGTCAACACTAAATCCATGAGAATGATTCAAAACAAATCTTAGAATAGGGTTTTTGAACAATTCTTTTTTAGCCATAAACATAAATTCTTTTGGACTGGCTGCTAAAGCAAAAATAATGGGTTCCCACCAAGTTCTATGAGGAGCAATCAAAATATAGTTACCTTCGGGTAATCTTTCTTTGTGTAAAACTAATGGTCGACCATTTATAATGAAGAATATTGCACGTGCTACCACACGAATAAATCGATAAAACATATTATCACCTTTCTTTTAACCATGTTATTATAACAAAAAAACAGTTTAACTGATATTTGAAAAGGAAATGACATTTATGACGCTGTACGAAAATGAAGAAATTAACCACTTATTTAATGAAAAGATTAAGATCATTCAAAATAAAACAGTCTTTTCTTTTTCTTTAGATACAATTTTATTAGCTTATTTTACACAAATCAAAAAGAATAGCAAAGTTGTTGACCTGTGTTCGGGTAATGGAGCAGCAAGTTTGTTTTTAACGCATTATCATCCAACAGCTCAAATTGATGCTGTTGAAATACAATCGGATATTGCTGAAATGGCTACAAGATCAGTTGAGTTAAATGAGTTGAGTAATCAAATCACAGTCCATAATCGGGATGCAAAAGAGGCAACAGCTTTTTTAAAAAAAGATAGTTATGATGCGGTGATTTGTAATCCGCCATATTTTGAGCTTGATTCAGGACATAAGGTTAATCCAAACGAACAACTAGCCATTGCCAGACATGAAATTATGATTAACTTGGAAGATATTATTAAAACATCAGCAGGACTACTAAAAACCAAGGGAAAACTTTTTATGGTTCATCGACCTGATCGATTAACTGAAATCATGACTTTAATGGCGAAATATGATTTAATGCCTCGCAAGATTCAATCCGTTATTCCCAAAAAAGGACGAGAAGCTAATATCGTTTTGGTAGAAGCAATGGCCAAAGGGGCAATGACGGGTGTTAAATTACTGCCAGAAATTGTTGTTCATGAAGAAGATAATCATTATACTGAATTTATTGAAAGAATCTTGGCAGGTGACAGGGATTAATTATTATTTTTATGTTTTAAGGTGTGCTGATCAAACTTATTATGGTGGATTTACGACAAATTTAACCAAGAGATTAGCGACACACAATGCTAAAAAAGGGGCGAAATATACGCGAGCTAGAGTCCCAGTTCATGTGATTTATTATGAAAAGTACGCTACAAAATCACAGGCTTTAAAACGAGAAGCATGGTTCAAAAAGAAAAGCAGAAAACAAAAACAACAATTTTTAAACCAACATCATGTTTTAGTACCTTATTTTAATAAAAAGTATTGAATGAATGAAAAATATAGGGTATAATTTGATAGTTGCCAAAAGCAGCAAACCACATCAGTAGTAAATTTTTGATAAGGTGCTTTTAATTAAAGTTTTATCAAAGAGATATAAAACTGCTGAGAGGATTAAAAAAACCAAATGGAGGAATTTATTTATGTCAGTAATTAGCATGAAACAATTACTTGAATCAGGTGTACATTTTGGTCACCAAACAAGACGTTGGAATCCAAAAATGAAACCTTATATCTTTACAGAAAGAAACGGAATCTACATCATCGACCTACAAAAAACAGTTCGTATGGTTGAAGATGCTTACAACTACGTTAAAGCAGTTGCAGCAGATGACGGTGTATTTCTTTTTGTTGGTACTAAAAAACAAGCTCAAGATGCAATCGCAGAAGAAGCAACGCGTGCAGGTCAATTCTACATCAACCACCGTTGGTTAGGTGGAACATTGACTAACTGGGATACAATCCAAGGTCGTATCAAACGTCTTAAAGAAATCAAAGCTATGGCTGAAGATGGTACATTTGACGTACTTCCTAAAAAAGAAGTTGCATTGTTAAACAAACAACGTGAAAGACTTGAAAGATTCCTTGGTGGTATCGAAGATATGCCAAGAATCCCAGATGTACTATTTATTGTTGACCCTCGCAAAGAAAGAATTGCAGTTAAAGAAGCTCAAAAACTTAACATTCCTATCGTTGCTATGGTTGATACAAACAGTGACCCAGATGAAATTGATGTAATCATTCCATCTAACGATGACGCTATCCGTGCCGTACGTTTAATCACAAGCAGCATGGCAGATGCTATCATCGAAGGTAAACAAGGTGAAGACCAAGCAATCGATGAAGCTTCATTTGAAGAAGCAAAATCAGAAGAAAACTAATTTTAATTAATTCATTTGAAAATTTAATAGGGGGTATTTGACATGGCTGGTATTACAGCGGCTCAAGTAAAAGAACTTCGTGAAAAAACCGGTGCTGGTATGATGGACGCTAAAAAAGCGCTTGTTGCTACAGACGGTGACATGGACCTAGCAATCGATGAACTTCGTAAAAAAGGTGCTTTGAAAGCAGCTAAGAAAAGCGATCGTGTTGCAGCTGAAGGTTTAGCTGACGTTGAATTCAGTGGAAACACTGCAGCAATGGTTGAAGTTAACTCAGAAACAGACTTTGTTTCATCAAATGACCGTTTCGTATCTTTCGTTAAAGATGTAGCTGGTAAAATTGCTGAAGCTCAACCTGAATCAGTTGAAGCAGCAATGGCTCTACCATACAACGAAAATGGTACAGTTCAAGATGAAATCACAAACTTAACATCTGTTATTGGTGAAAAAATTAGCTTCCGTCGTTTCAACCTTGTGAAAAAAGAAGATAACCAAGTATTTGGTGCTTACTTACACAACGGTGGAACAATCTTAGCACTTGTAACATTAGAAGGTGCTGACGAACAAACAGCTAAAGATGTTGCAATGCACGTTGCAGCTATCAATCCTAAATACGTTTCACGTGAAGACGTTCCTTCAGAAGTCTTAGACCATGAAAAAGAAGTATTCACAGAAGAAACTAAAAACGAAGGAAAACCTGAAAAGATTATTCCAAAAATCGTTGAAGGTCGTATGAACAAATTCTTATCAGAAATTAGTTTAGTAGACCAAGAATTCGTTAAAGATCCTGACCAAACAGTTCAACAATTCGTTGAATCTAAAGGTGGAAAAGTTGTTAACTTTGTTCGCTATGAAGTCGGTGAAGGAATCGAAAAACAAGCTGATAACTTTGTTGAAGAAGTTATGAGTCAAGTTAGAAAATAACAAAAATTTAACACCGTTAAGGTGTTATTTTTTTGGAAAAAATACGATTTAATACTTTAAATATGATAAAATGTTATCAGTATAGTAGGAGGATTCCATGAGTTCAATTAATTATAAACGAGTTGTTTTAAAGGTTAGTGGCGAAGCCTTAGCCGGTAAAGACGGTTTTGGGATTAATCCTGAAATCATCAAGAGTCTAGCTGAAGAAATTAAATCAGTTCATGCATTAGGCGTTGAAATTTCAATTGTTGTTGGTGGCGGTAATATCTGGCGTGGTGAAACAGGTGCCAAATTAGGCATGGAACGTTCACAAGCTGATTATATGGGTATGCTAGCAACTGTGATGAATAGTTTAGCCTTACAAGACGGGCTAGAATCAGTCGGTGTCCCAACACGTGTTCAAACAGCTATTGAAATGCGTCAAATTGCTGAACCTTATATTCGTCGTCGTGCGATTCGCCATCTTGAAAAACATCGTGTGGTTATCTTTGCTGCTGGAACTGGTAATCCTTACTTTTCAACTGATACTGTTGCAGCACTTAGAGCTGCTGAAATGGATGCAGAAGTTATTTTGATGGCTAAAAATAACGTTGATGGTGTTTACTCAGCAGATCCAAAACAAGATCCAGACGCTGTTAAATTTGATGAACTATCACAATCAGACATGATTAATAAAGATCTTCGTGTAATGGATATGACAGCAAGTTTCCTATCAATGGACAATGACATTCCTTTAATTGTCTTTAACATCAATGAACCAGGAAATATTGAACGTGTTGTACTCGGAGAAGATATTGGAACAAAAATTCGCGGAGGAAAATCATAATGCAAAACCAAGCAACTACAAATGCAAAAGAATCAATGAAGAAAAGTGTGCAAGTTTACCAACATGAAATTGGAAATATTCGTGCAGGTAAAGCTAATGCAAGTATTTTAAACCCTGTAAAAGTGAACTACTATGGTGCACCAACACCTCTAAACCAAATGGCTTCAGTTACCATTCCTGAAGCACGTGTATTGATGATTTCACCATATGATAAATCTTCATTAGGTGACATCGAAAAAGCAATCTTAGCTTCTGACTTAGGTCTTAACCCAGCTAACGATGGGGATGTTATCCGTCTAGTTATTCCTCAACTAACAGGTGAACGTCGTCAAGAACTAGCTAAAGAAGTTGGTAAAATTGCTGAACAAGGAAAAGTTGCAATTCGTAACATTCGTCGTGATGCTATGGAAGATGTTAAAAAACAACAAAAAAATGGTGACATCACTGAAGATGAACTACGTCTTTTAGAAAAAGACATTCAAAAATTAACTGACGATGCAATTAAAGAAATTGAAGAAGCATCTGATGCAAAAAGTGTTGAAATTACCGAAGGTTAAAACTTCGGTTTTTTGATAGGAATACAAATGAAATTAAAATCAAGTAATCTTAACCATTTAGCAATTATCATGGATGGCAATGGAAGATGGGCTAAGAAGCGATTCTTGCCCCGTGTTGCCGGTCATAAACAAGGAATGGACAACGTTAAAACGATTACAAAAGCAGCTAATCGTTTGGGTATAAAGGTTTTAACTTTATATGCTTTTTCAACTGAAAATTGGGGACGTCCAACAGAAGAAGTGGGTTATTTAATGAAATTACCCGCTTTATTTTTTGATAAATTTATGCCAGAATTAATGGCAGAAAACGTACGTATCAATGTTATGGGATTTTTAGATGAGTTACCAAAATCAACTTATGATGTTGTAATGAAAGCAGTTGAACAAACTAAAAATAATACGGGGTTAGTCTTGAATTTTGCCTTAAATTACGGTTCTAGACGGGAATTGACACAAGCTATGGCTGAAATTGGTCAACAAATTCAAAACGATCAACTAAAACCTGAAGAGGTTACAGAAGATGTGATTGAATCTCACCTGTTAACGAGTCAATTTGAAGACCCTGATTTACTCATTAGAACAAGCGGTGAGCAAAGATTATCAAACTTTTTACTTTGGCAATCAGCCTATACAGAGTTTGCTTTTACAGATAAAAGTTGGCCTGACTTTTCACCAGAAGATTTGACTGAAATTATCGATGACTTTTCTAAACGCCATCGCCGTTTTGGTAAACTGTAACTTTAAAAAGAAAGAAGAGACCTGCTAATGAAAATACGTGTTTTGACAGCACTAGTTGCTTTAGCAATAGCACTTCCTTTGGTCTATGTGGGCGGTATTTATCTGACACTAATTATGGCTATTTTGAGTATTATCGCTATGGCCGAAATTTATATGATGAAAAGACGAGTGTTAGTTTCCGTAGATTTTGTTTTAGCTGCTTTAGCGGCAGTTTCTTTAACTGTTTTTGATCAAAATTTACCCTTAGATCGTTATCGACTATTTCTACTTTTAATGGTCTTACTACTGGGATTAACCATTATTGACTCTAACCGGTTTAATTTTGAAGATGTGGGGGTTATTGCCATCACTTCGTTATATGTTGGACAAGGATTTCATTATTTCTTGCAAGCTAGAGCTTCTGAAAAGGGACTCGCTTTGGTTGGGCTATTATTGGTTATTATCTGGATTACAGATAGTGGTGCTTACTTAGTCGGCCGAACATTTGGGAAACATCCGTTATATAAACCTATTAGTCCAAATAAAACGATTGAAGGTTCTATAGGTGGTGTTATTGTCGCAATTTTAGCATCATTACTATATACTAGCCTTGTACCTTTAAATATGTCATGGATTCAGGTAGTGATTATCAGCGGATTATTATCAATTGTCGGTCAAATCGGTGATTTAGTAGAATCGGCTTATAAACGCTTTTATCAAGTCAAAGATAGCGGCACGATTTTGCCTGGTCACGGCGGTATTTTAGATCGTTTTGATAGTCTACTATTTGTATTGCCCGTTGCTTATTTAATCGGTCTATTTTAAAGAGAACAGGAGCCAAAGAGTAAATGCAATTACTTGGAATTCTTATATTTCTTATCATTTTTGGAATTTTGGTTGTTGTCCATGAATTTGGTCATTTTATTGTGGCTAAAAAGTCAGGCATTCTCGTCCGTGAATTTTCTGTCGGAATGGGACCAAAATTATTTCAAAAATTGCATAAGAATACAACCTACACAGTCAGATGGCTACCATTAGGTGGTTATGTGAGATTAGCTGGTCCAGATGATTCAGCAAAAATTGACCCCGGATCAATGGTATTGTTGCAATTAAATGAAGCCGGAGAGGCTGTTCGAATTAATACAACACCAGATGATATTTCTTTTGATGGTATTCCCATTCAAGTTAAGAAAGCTGATTTAGAAGATGACCTTTATATTGAAGGTTTTGAAAATGGTGATGAACAAAAATTAAGACGTTTTGATGTCATTCATGATGCAACTATTATTGAAGAAAATGGAACAGAACTTCAAATTGCCCCAAGAGATGTTCAAATGCAGTCAGTTTCTGTTTGGAAAAAAATTGCGACCAATTTTGCAGGTCCATTTAATAATGCATTATTAACATTAGTTGCGTTTATGATTTATGCGTTTATTTCAGCAGGAGCACCGACAACAGTCGTTAACAATTTTTCACAAGATTCACCTGCTCAAACAGCTGGAATTGAAAAAGGGGACAAAATTATCAAAGTTGATCAACAAGCGATTAAATCAACAACTGATATTCAAATGTACCTTAGTACAACTCAAAACAAACAAGTAACAGTTGAACTTGAGCGCAATGGTCAATTGGTTCAAAAGACCGTAACACCACAAACAATTAGTGAAAACGGGAATAGTTATCGCTTGTTGGGGCTGACTTTTGATGTTGATGGGTCAGTACCAGCACGTATTAATCAAGGGTGGAATTTAACCACGAATACAGCCACTTTGATTTTTAAAGGTGTCAAGAGCCTAGTGACAGGTTTTAGCTTAAATAAACTATCAGGACCTGTGGGTATCTATAAACAAGCCTCAGATTTATCTAACCAAGGATTTTTAAGTATTTTATACTTCTTAGGTGCCATCTCAATTAACTTAGGGATTATGAACTTATTACCAATTCCAGGACTAGATGGAGGTAAATTACTTCTTAACTTATACGAATTACTTCGCGGAAAACCCGTTTCACAAGAAAAAGAAGTTATCATTAATATTGTCGGTGTTGTGATTTTATTTGCGTTAATTATTGCTGTAACCGGAAACGATATCTATCGCTATTTTATTAAATAAGTCACTTAGTTGGAGGAACTATGAAACAATCTAAATTTTTTATGCCAACCTTAAAAGAAACACCTTCTGATGCTGAAGCTGTCAGCCATCAGTTGATGTTACGTGGTGGTTATGTACGTCAAGTCACTGCGGGTGTTTATTCTTATTTACCATTGGCAAATCGCGTATTATCAAAAGTATCACAAATTATTCGTGAAGAAATGGAATCTATTGATTTAAGCGAAATGATGATGCCAGAATTACTACCTGCTTCATTATGGCAAAAGTCAGGTCGTTATGATTCTTACGGTCCTAATTTGTTTAAATTAAAAGACCGTCATGAACGTGACTTTATTTTGGGACCAACACATGAAGAAACCTTTACAGAGATTGTGGCCCAAGAAATCAAGAGTTATAAACGTTTACCATTTTCATTATTCCAAATTCAAACTAAATTCCGTGACGAAAACCGTCCAAGATTTGGATTGCTTCGTGGACGCGAATTTATTATGAAAGATGGTTATAGCTTTGCAAGTAACTATGACCAACTTGATCAACAATACGAAAATATGAAAAACGCATATCTGAAGATTTTTGTACGAACAGGTGTTGATGTTAAGCCAATTATTGGAGATGCTGGTGCCATGGGTGGTTCTGATTCTCTAGAATTTGGAGCTCCTGCAGCAATCGGTGAAGATATAATCGTTTATACTGATTCAGGTTATGCTGCAAATATTGAAATGGCCTCAAGTTATTTTGTTAAAGAAGAAAATAATGAGCCATTACAAGACGTTGAAAAAGTTGAAACACCTAATATTAAGACGATTGCTGACTTAGCAGATTTCTTAAACATTAGTGAAAAAGATATTGTTAAAAGCGTTGTCTATATTGCAGATGAAAAGCCAGTGTTGGTTTTAATTAGAGGCGACCAAGAAGTTAACGAAGTCAAATTGAAGAACCTGTTGCAAGTCGAAGACTTACACTTAGCAACAAGTGAAGAACAAGTTGAATTAACACAAGTAAAATCAGGTAGTATTGGACCAGTTAACCAAGACTTTGCTAAAGAAGTGGTTGCTGACCGTAATATTCAAAATATGGCTAACTTTGTGGTAGGTGCTAATGAAACTGGCTTCCAACTAAAAAATGTTAACTTAAACCGTGACTTTACACCAGATAATTTCGCAGATATTGCCGTCGTTAAAGAAGGCGAATTAGACCCATCTGGAAAAGATGAGTTGAAATTCACTCGTGGGATTGAAATTGGTCATATTTTCAAATTAGGAACACGTTATTCAGAATCAATGAATGCTAAGTTCTTAGATGAAAATGGTAAAGCACAACCTGTTATCATGGGATCATATGGAATTGGTGTTTCAAGATTGCTTTCAGCTATCATTGAACAACATCATGATGACCGTGGTATTTTATGGCCTAAAGAAGTGGCACCATTTAGTGTTCACCTTATTCAGATGAAGATGAATGATGATGAACAAACACAAATTTCTGAAAAATTATACCAAGACTTACAATCACAGTTTGAAGTGTTATATGATGATCGTGCAGAACGTCCAGGTGTTAAATTTGCAGATGCTGACTTATTAGGGGCACCATTCCGTGTCATTATTGGTAAAAAAGCAGCTGAAGGAATTGTGGAAGTTAAAAATAACCAAACTAAAGAAGCAGTTGAACTTCAACTTTCTGAAGTTACAAATTATTTAAAAAATGAAATAGGGTAAAACATGTCTAAAGAAAATCAACTATTTTTAAATTTATTAAATCAAGTTAAGTTTAATCAATTAGTTGCTGATGGATTTTCTGAAAATGATAGTTTTTACCAAGGTGAAATAAAAAAAGTGGATGTCTACCAACAAGAGAGAAAGTGGATTTTCCACCTTTTTTTTCCTAAAAAAATATCCTTTTCAGCCTATCAGCTATTAAAACAAGCAATCACACAAGAACTGGCTAATTTCGTTGAACCTGAGTTAGTTATCACATTTGGTGAAAAATCAAATGATATCGATCAAGATTACTACCAAGATATCGTTGAACACCATTTGAATAGTTCATCGATGATTAAGCGAATTTTGTTGAATTCAAAATCTGCCTACCAAAATCAAATTTTGACTTTAAAGCTTGAAAATTCAGTTAGTCAAGCCATGATTAGTGATGAAGTTTTAACTGAACTTAAATCGATACTAAAACAGTATGGCTTTTTAGTGGACCAAATTAAAACCACAGTTATCGATGAAGAACAATCCTTAAAAAACTTAGATAGTCTTTATCAACAGCAACAAGAATTTGAACAATCACTAGAAAAAGAAGCTCATAAACAACAAGCAACGCCTAAAAAACCAGCGGTAACCAGTTCAGAAACGTCATTAGGAAAACCAATTTCACCTCAATCCCAATTTCAACAATTAAAAGATATACAAGAAGAACAGCAAGATGTTGTGATTGAGGGGCATTTATTTGATGTTGAAGTTCGCAGTTTACGCAATGATAATAAAATGCTAATTGCTAAAATCACAGATTACAGTGATTCTATTACCATCAAAAAATTCCCACGTAATCAACAAGAAGCGGCAGTCTTTGAAAATATCAAGCCTGGCATGTGGGTACGCGTTAAAGGACAAACTCAAAACGATAAATATAGTCAAGAGCTAACCATTATGATTAGAGATCTTGAAGTTTTTGAAAAGCCAAAACGACAAGATACCTATGAAGGTGAAAAGAGAGCTGAACTCCATCTTCATACGACAATGAGTCAAATGGATGCTACTAATTCGATCAAAGAATATGTTCAAGCTGCGGCTAGATTTGGCCATAAAGCACTGGCAGTTACTGACCATGCAGGGGCACAAGCTTTTCCTGAGGCTCATGCTGCTGGAAAAGCAAATGGCGTAAAAATTTTATATGGACAAGAAGCGAATTTCGTTGATGATAGTAAAAACTTACTAGTTCAAAATCCAGTTAGCTTAGATGCTCAGTCAGCTGACTATGTGATTTTTGATGTCGAAACAACAGGGCTTTCTGCTGTTTATGATCAAATCATTGAAATTGGTGCGGTTCGGATGAAAAATGGCGAGATTATCGAACGTTTTGACGAATTTATCAATCCGCATGAAGCACTGTCAACAACAACCATCAATTTAACAAGTATTACTGACGATATGGTTGAACAAGCAGATGATGAAAAAGACGTGATTACACGATTTGTTGATTTTATGGCTGGTGCTGAAGCAATTGCGGGACATAATGTTTCATTTGATATTGGTTTTTTAAATGCTGCCTTAGTGAGATCTGGGTTTAACAATGTGACGATTCCGGTTATTGATACGTTAGAATTATCACGATTATTACACCCCGAACAAGGAAGACACACATTAGATACCCTATCTAGAAAATACCAAATTACACTTGAACATCATCACCGTGCCGATAGTGATGCGGAAGCAACCGGTTATTTGCTATATAAATTACTAGGTGTTTTTCAAGAACAATTTAGTGAAACAAATCTTAATGAGTTTAATCAGCATAAAAATCCTCATGTGACCTATAAACGTGCAAGACCTAGTCATATGACGATTTTAGCCAAAACACAAGCAGGCTTGAAAAATCTATTTAAGCTAATTTCAATGGCGAATGTTAAGTATTATTACCGAACACCTCGTCTACCAAAATTCTTGCTGGATGAATATCGAGACGGATTATTAATTGGAAGTGGTTGTGCTGATGGCGAAGTTTTTACCGCCATGATGCAAAAGGGATACGCTGAAGCTAAAAAATTAGCTGAGTATTATGATTACTTAGAAATTCAACCGCCAAGTGCGTATAGTTCTTTAATCGACCGAGAATTAATTCGTAATAAAGAAGACTTACAAGATATTCTCAAGAATATCATTCAGTTAGGTCAAGAACTCAATAAGCCTGTGGTTGTAACAGGGGATGTGCACTACTTAAATCCAGAAGATCATATTTATCGTGAAATCCTAATCTCTTCAATTAAAAGTAGTCCACTACGTCATCAAAAATTGCCAGATTTACATTTCAGAACAACGCAAGAAATGTTTGATGAGTTTGACTTTTTAGACGAACAAACTGCTTACCAAGTTATAGTTGCTAACCCAAATCAAATTGCTGAATCAACAGAAGAAATTGTACCTGTTAAAGACAAATTGTACACACCAATTATGGAACATTCTGAAGATGAAATTAGAGAGTTATCTTACAATAAAGCCTACGAACTCTACGGCAATCCTTTACCTAAAATTGTTGAAGACCGGATTGAACACGAATTAAAGAGTATTATTGGAAATGGATTTAGTGTTATTTATCTAATTTCTCAAAAACTAGTATATAAATCTAATAAAGATGGCTATTTAGTTGGATCACGTGGATCAGTTGGGTCAAGTTTTGCCGCAACGATGACCGGGATTACAGAGGTTAATCCACTGCCACCACATTATCGCTGTGCTAGCTGTAAATATTCTGAGTTTTATACTAAAGGTGAATACGGGTCAGGATATGATTTACCTAATAAAAAATGCCCTAATTGTGGTGAAGAGTTAGTAAAAGATGGTCATGATATTCCATTTGAAACTTTCCTAGGTTTTAACGGTGATAAAGTACCAGATATCGATTTAAACTTCTCAGGTGATTACCAACCTGTGGCTCATAATTATACTAAAGTTTTATTTGGTGAAGACAGCGTGTTTAGAGCAGGAACCATTGGAACTGTTGCTGATAAAACTGCGTTTGGTTATGTTAAACATTATGAGGAAGAAAAAGAATTAGACCTTAGAACAGCCGAAGTTGAACGACTAGCTAAAGGGTCAACAGGTGTTAAGCGAACGACTGGTCAGCATCCGGCTGGAATTATCGTTGTGCCAGATTACATGGATATCTATGACTTTACGCCAATTCAATATCCAGCAGATGACCAAAGTTCTACCTGGAAAACAACTCACTTTGATTTCCATTCTATTCACGATAATATCTTGAAACTTGATATCTTAGGACATGATGATCCAACAATGATTAGAATGTTACAAGATTTAAGTGGAATTGATCCATTGACTATTCCAACCAATGATCCAGGAGTAATGGCGTTATTTTCTGGAACAGAGTCAATTGGGGTAACACCTGAACAAATTAATTCAAAAACCGGTACATTAGGTGTGCCTGAATTTGGAACAAAATTTGTCCGAGGGATGCTTGAAGATACTAAACCCACAACTTTTGCAGAGTTGTTACAAATTTCAGGATTATCTCACGGGACAGATGTTTGGTTAGGCAATGCCTCAGACTTAGTTGATAGCGGACAAGTTACCTTAAAAGAGGTTATTGGTTGTCGTGATAATATCATGCTTGACTTGATTCATTGGGGAATGGAATCTCAAACGGCCTTTCAAATCATGGAACGTGTTCGTAAAGGAAAAGGAATTCCTGAAGAATGGCAAAAATTAATGCGGGATAATCCAAATATTCCAAGTTGGTATATTGATTCTTGTTTAAAAATCAAGTACATGTTCCCCAAAGCCCATGCTACTGCTTATGTGATGATGGCACTTAGAATTGCTTACTTTAAAGTGCATTATCCTACCATTTATTACGCAGCTTACTTTAGTGTTAGAGCAAGTGATTTTGATTTGGTAGCGATGTCAAATGGTAAAAATTCTGTTAAGGAAGCCATGCAAGAAATTCATGATAAAGGCAATGATGCAACGGCTAAAGATAAAAGTTTGATGACGGTGCTTGAACTTGCCAATGAATGTTTAGAACGAGGCATTAAAATCAAAATGGTCGATGTTGAAAAATCAGCAGCTCAAGACTTTACAATTGTTGATGATCATACCTTATTAGCACCTTTTAATGCTGTGCCAGGACTAGGTGATAATGTGGCAAAACAAATCGTAGCGGCTCGTGCTGATAAACCGTTTTTATCACAAGAAGACTTAGCAACCAGAGGGAAAGTATCCAAAACCATCATGAGTTATTTTGAAGAAAATGGGGTCTTGGAAGGACTACCTGAACAGAACCAACTATCACTATTTTAATTGATTTAAAGCCCTTAATGTGCTACACTATACACATTGGATGGTTCTTAGTTCGAGTGAGCAGAAATGCTCACTCTTTTTATTGCAATAGGAGGATTATGTGGCTGAGATTACAGAAATCGTTGAATCTTTAGTTACACCAATCGTTGACGAGAAAGGTTATGAGCTTGTTGACGTTGAGTACATTAAAGAAAAATCAACACGTTATTTAAGAATTTATGTCGATAAAACTGGTGGAATTGATATTGAAGAAGTCGCACAGGTAAGTGAACAATTAAGTGAAAAGCTTGATGAACTTAATCCTGATCCTTTTCCAGAACCTTATATGTTAGAAGTTTCTTCACCAGGTGTTGAAAGACCTATCAAAAAAGAAAAAGACTGGGAAAGTGCAATTGGTGAATACATCAATGTTAGTTTATACCGTGCTTTTGAAGGCGAAAAAGTCTACGAAGGTTTTTTAATTAGTAAAGATGATTCATTTGTAACTTTAGAAATTAAAATTAAAACACAACGTAAACAACTCTCAATTCCAACGGATATTGTGGCTAAAGCAAGATTCGCAATTGAGTTTTAGAAGGGGACGTAGTTCATGTCAAAAGAAATGTTAAGTGCTTTTGAAGCACTTGAAAAAGAAAAAGGTATCAAAAAAGAAGTTATCATTGATGCGTTAGAAGCAGCTTTAGTTTCTGCATACAAAAGAAATTACAACAAAGCACAAAATGTTGAAGTTATTTTTGACGAAAAGAAAAGTGATATCAAAGTGTATGCTTTAAAAGAAGTTGTTGAAGAAGTCTTCGATGATAGATTAGAAATCAGCTTCCCAGATGCACTAAAAATTAACAAAGCTTATGAATTAGGCGATGTTTTAAAATTTGAAGTAACACCTAAAGACTTCGGTCGTATTGCAGCACAAACTGCTAAGCAAGTGATTATGCAACGTGTTCGCGAAGCTGAAAGAAGTAATATCTTCAATGAATACTCACAGTATCAAGATGAAGTCGTTCAAGGTGAAGTACAAAGACAAGATAACAAATTTGTCTATGTCAATATTGGTCGCGTTGAAGCTTTAATGTCACGTGCTGACCAAATGCCAAATGAAACTTACAAACCACAAGACCGTATTAAAGTGTTAGTATCTAAAGTGGACAATACGACAAAAGGTCCTCAAGTATTTGTTTCTCGTACACATGCTGATTTAGTTAAACGTCTATTTGAACGTGAAGTACCTGAAATCTATGATGGTACTGTTGAAATTGTTTCAATTGCTAGAGAAGCTGGTGACCGTACTAAGATGGCTGTTCGTTCTGATAACAAAAATATTGATGCAGTCGGAACTTGTGTGGGTCAAAAAGGTGCTCGTGTTCAAACAATCGTGGATGAACTTGGTGGTGAAAACATGGATATCATCAATTATGAAGAAGATTCATCAGATTACATCGCCAATGCACTTAACCCTGCAGAAGTAATTGCTGTTCAATTTGATGAAGAACAAAATAGCTGTTTAGTTATTGTTCCTGATTACCAATTATCTCTTGCAATTGGTAAACGTGGTCAAAACGTTCGTTTAGCTGCTAGATTAACTGGATACAAAATTGATATTAAAGCAGAATCAGAAGTTGAATTTGTTGAAGATACTGAAGAAGCTGAAGCAAGTACTGAAGTATCAACAGATGATAGTCCTTCAGAATCAACTGAAGAATAATTTTTGAGTAGGTGATAACTATGAAAAAACGTAAGATTCCAATGCGTCGAGACTTACTGACTAATGAAATGGTACCTAAAAAAGAATTAGTACGTGTCGTATTAGACAAAGAAGGTAATTTGAGCATTGACCCAACTGGTAAAAAACCAGGTCGTGGGGCGTATGTTTCATTAAAGCCAGACATTATTCAAACAGCAAAAGACAAACAAGTACTCAATCAATCTTTAAAGGTTAAAGTTGATGATGCTTTTTACGATGAGTTATTTGAATATGTTGATCATCAAAAAGCCAGACAAGAATTATTTGGAGATAACCAGTAATGGATAACCGACAAAAAGTGTTAAACTTTCTAGGGTTAGCACAAAAATCTCAAAATTTAATTTCTGGTGCACCTCAAGTAATTGAAGGTATTCGAAATGCCTCGGTGCAATTGATATTTTTGGCAACAGATACTGCTAAAAACAATCAAAAAGACATTACAAACAAAGCTAATTACTATAAAGTTCCTGTTATTACAGACTTTACGAGCCAAGACTTTGAACAAGCAATTGGTAAAAATCGTAAAATACTAGCAATTTGTGATAAGGGCTTTAGTAAAGCAATACAAAAATACTATAGTGAAGAAGTGTGATGCTGATGACAAAAACCTGATAGCATCATGCTTGCTTTGCCAAAATAAGAAAGGAATGACCATTCTTTGACCTCAAATCAAAATAATAATCATTCAAACAACCAACAAAACGAGCATAAGCCAACAAAAATTAAAATGAGTGCTGTTAGAAAACGCAATTCTAACAATAACCAAAATCAAGGCAACTCAAACAACTCTAATAATAAAAATGGTTACTCAAAAAACCGTAATAATAACAACAATCAAAGCCAAGATCGTCGCAATAACAGATCTAATTCAAACCAAAAAACTAATAATTCACCAAGACCTAAAGCAGGTTTAAGACATTTGGAAGAATTAAAAGAAAAACAACGCCAAGATACAAACAAAAAGCCACGTAATAACCGTGGTGGCCAAAACGGTCGTCCAAATAACAAATCAAACGATCGTAATAACAATAACGGCAATCGTCATTCTAATAATGGTGGTCGTCCAAATTCAAATAATAATCGTCCACAAAACAATAATGGTGGTCGTCCAAATTCAAATAATAATCGTCCACAAAACAATAATGGTGGCGGAAATTACAAAAAGAATAACGATCGCAATCAAAAACCAGCACGTCGTAATACATTACCAAATATTCCAGCGGCACCAGAACCCGTACAAAACGAATCTGAAAACCGTAACCGTAAACGTGTTGACCACAAGAAAAACGTTAATTCAAAAAATAATTGGCGTAACAATAAGAAAAAGAACAATAGACATCAAGAACAACATGTTCACATTAAGAAGAAAAAACCAATGCCACAAAGAAAAGAAAAGCCATTGCCAGAAGTATTGGTTTTTGAAGACGGCATGAATGCACAAGATTTAGGTAAACTATTACACCGTGAACCAGCTGAAGTTGTTAAAAAATTATTTATGTTAGGTGTCATGGTCAACCAAAACCAATCACTTGATAAAGATACAATTGAATTAATTGCAACGGATTATGGTATTGAGTCAAAAGAAAAAGAACATGAAGATATTTCAGATATCGATAAAATCTTTGAGGCTGAAAATAGCAATACTGAAAATCAAACACCTAGACCACCCGTTATCACAATTATGGGACACGTTGACCATGGTAAGACAACTTTACTTGACCACTTGCGTAACACTCACGTTACAGATGGTGAAGAAGGTGGAATTACACAACATATTGGTGCTTACCAAGTTGATAATGACGGTCGCTTAATTACGTTCTTGGATACACCAGGACATGCGGCATTTACAAATATGCGTGCTAGAGGTGCTGATATTACTGATATCATCATCTTAGTTGTAGCAGCTGATGATGGTGTTATGCCTCAAACTAAAGAAGCGATTAACCACGCTAAAGCTGCGGGCGTGCCAATTATTGTTGCAGTTAACAAGATTGATAAACCTGATGCTAACCCTAACCACGTGATGGAACAATTAATGGGATATGAATTGATTCCTGAAGACTGGGGTGGATCAACAATCTTCGTTCCTATTTCTGCTAAAACTGGTGAAAATGTTGATGACTTACTAGAAATGATTTTATTACAAGCTGATGTGATGGAATTACACGCTAACCCAGAACAAAAAGCAGTTGGGACCGTTATTGAAGCTCGTCTTGACAAAGGTAAAGGTTCAGTAGCCTCACTACTAGTTCAACAAGGAACACTTCGTGTAGGGGACCCAATTGTTGTCGGTAACACATTTGGTCGTGTTCGTGTTATGACTAACGATCGTGGTCGTCGTGTGAAAGAAGCTTATCCATCAGAACCAGTTGAAATTACAGGTCTTAATGATGTGCCAAACTCAGCTGATCGTTTCGCAGTATTTGAAGATGAAAAAACTGCTCGTGCAGCTGGTGAAGAACGTGCAAAACGTGCTTTAGTAGAAGAACGTAATAATAATAGCCGTGTAACATTAGATAACTTGTTCGATACGATGAAAGAAGGCGAATTGAAACAAGTTGATGTTATTATCAAAGCTGATGTACAAGGTTCTGCTGAAGCTTTAGCTGGATCACTTCAAAAAATTGAAGTTGAAGGCGTTAAAGTTAACATTGTTTACTCTGGTGTAGGGGCTATTAATGAAAGTGACGTAACATTGGCTACTGCAAGTAATGCTATCGTTATCGGATTTAACGTACGTCCAACTCAACAAGTAAGAAAACAAGCAGAAACTGAAAACGTTGATATCCGTCTATACGGTGTTATCTACAAAGCTATCGATGAAATTGAATCAGCTATGAAGGGTATGTTAGATCCTGAATTCCAAGAAAAAGTTACAGGTAACTTAATTGTTCGTGAAACATTCCACGTTTCAAAACTTGGAACAATTGCAGGTGCATTCGTAACTAACGGTTCAATTCAACGTGATAGTGGTGTGAGATTAATCCGTAACGGTATCGTAATCTATGAAGGAAAACTATCTTCATTGAAACGTTTCAAAGATGATGCTAAAGAAGTTAACCAAGGCTTTGATTGTGGCTTAATGATTGAAAACTACAATGACATCAAAGTGGATGATGAAATCGAAGCTTATGTCATGGAAGAAGTTCCTGTTAAATAAAAGGGGGAATTCTAATGAAACACCGTATTGAACGTGTGCAACAAGAAATTTTACGTGAAGTAACAACAGTATTGCGTAAAAATGTTAAGGACCCTCGTGTTCAAGACGTTACAATTACTGATGTTGAACTAACAGGTGATTTATCTCAGGCTACTATTTACTATAGTATTTTGTCTGATAAAGCATCTGACAATCAAAAAGTTGAAGAAGGACTTAAAAAATCAACAGGTTTAATTCGTCATGAAGTCGGGCGTAATTTGACAACGTTTAAAGTTCCTGAATTAATCTTTAAAAAAGATGATTCTGTTGCTTATGGTGCCAAAATTGATGCTTTGATTCGTCAATTAAATCAAAAAGACTAAAAAACGCCATTTTATGGCGTTTTTTTTATAATAAAGGATGGTTAAGTAAGATATGTTAAGTGGTGTGATTGTTTTATATAAAACTAAAGGGATGACCAGTACCGATTGCGTTCGTGACATGCGTCGTGTGCTTCAAATGAAAAAAGTAGGTCATGGTGGAACACTAGACCCATCAGTAGAAGGAATTTTGCCAATTGCGATTGGGCAAGCAACTAAAATTATTGATCTTATGCAAACACATGATAAAACTTACATTGGAGAAGCTATTTTAGGGTTTGAAACGGATACCGAAGACTTAGATGGTGAAATAATCAAGACACAAGATGTTGAAGAGCCTTTTTCTGAAGAGGCTATTGAAGAAGCTATGTCTAAATTAACAGGAGAAGTTGAGCAACTCCCCCCAATGTATTCTTCAGTTAAAGTTAAAGGTCGCCGTTTATATGACTATGCTCGAAATAATATTCCAGTAGAACGTCCAGTACGTCATATTCATGTTTCTAAATATGTCAAAATTGGGCAATCAACTTACGACGAAGCTAACAAACAACAACGTTTTAAGTTTGAAATTACTTGTTCTAAAGGAACTTATGTTAGAACGCTAATTAAACAATTGGGCGATATTTTAGGTGGTCCTGCTGTTATGAGTTCACTAACGCGAGCAAAAAGTGCTGGATTTGGTTTAAAAGATGCTGTTTTACTTGAAACATTGAAAGAAAATCCTGAAAAAGCAGTTGATTATGTAGTCCCATTAGAACGTTTTTTTGAAGAGCAGCCAGCTTATCAGCTTAGTGATAAAGAATTTGAAATGGTACAAAACGGTGCCAAACTAAAATTCCCAATTGATGTTGAACGTTTATGCTTGTATCATAATCGCAAGATTAAAGCTATTTACAAAAAAGATGTGAAACATCCACCGCTTTATCGTCCAGAAATGATGTTGCTTCAAAATAGTTAAAAAAATGTAGAGGAGGAGCATGATGCATACTTATCAACTCAATTATCCAATTGAATCTCAAGTCGTTGAGACCCAAGGTATTGTATTAGTACTTGGTTTTTTTGATGGTGTTCATTTAGGACATCGCCAATTACTTGAAACCGGGAAAAAAGTAGCTACTGAAAAAGGTCTGAAATTAGCAGTGATGACTATGAATGCACATCCTAGCCAGATTTATGGACCAACAGATGTGTCTGTGCCATTACTTACAACGACCGCTGAAAAAACGGAACTAATGGCCCAACTTGGAGTAGATATCCTGTATATTGGCAATTTCAATGGCCCTTTAGCTAAAGTTCAACCGCAAGATTTTGTTGATGAAGTTTTAAGTCAATTAAACGTTAAGGCAGTCGTAGCTGGCTTTGACTATACTTTTGGTAAAAAAGAAGTAGCGAATATGTCACTACTCAAACAGTTAGCAAAAGATAAATTTGAAGTTTATGAAGTCCCCAGTTATAACCAAGATGGTCAAAAAGTGAGCTCAACTCGGATTCGTCATTTGATTGAACAAGGTGATGTGGATCAGGCTAATACGTTATTAAATTCAATTTATCAAACGTCTGGCAAAGTCATTCACGGGTTCAAGCGTGGCCGTCAATTAGGTTTTCCAACTGCTAATATTGACTCCAATGCTAAAAAAGTAGGCTTAGCTTCAGGGGCTTATACTGTTAAGTTGAAAGTCCATGGTCAGTGGTATCAAGGAATGGCCAGTGTTGGATATAATATTACATTTGATGATGTGAAAGACTTATCGGTCGAAGTTAATATTTTTGATTTTGATGAAGATATTTATGATGAAATGGTGGAAGTAAAGTGGTATCACTATCTTCGCCCAGAGGAAAAATATTCATCAATTGAAGCTTTGATTGACCAATTAAATCAAGATGAAATTGATAGTAGGGCCTATTTTAAAGCTTTAGAGAAATAGTTTGATATTTTTAGCTGTCGTCTTGACATTCTGCTAGTTAGTTGTTATATTCTAATAGTTAGCACTCGTAATTTAATAGTGCTAATTCGAAGAGGTGACACTATGTTATCAAAACGACAGGAACTTATACTTAAGATGATTATCAATGTTTTTAATAAGACTCAACAGCCCGTTGGTTCTAAAACATTGATGGATGAACTCACGATTCAAGTTTCTTCTGCTACCATTCGTAATGAAATGGCGAAGTTAGAAGAACTTGGATTAATTGAAAAAACACATTCATCTTCAGGACGTGTCCCATCTAATCAGGGATATCGTTATTATCTAGATTATTTATTACAGCCAACAGATATGCCAGAAAATTTGCATGAAAAACTGCAAATGAACTTTAATCATCAGTTTCAAAAAATTGATGATATTGTATCTCGTTCGGCAAAAATATTATCTGATTTGACTAGTTATACTGCTTTTGTAGCTAGTCCTGAGATTCAGTTTTGCAGAATTACTGAATTTCGCATTGTGCCACTTTCTAATCATCAAATGATGGCCATTCTAGTAACCAGCGATGGCGATGTTAAAAATCAGCTTTATCGTTTACCTGATGATGTATCAGGTGGTGAACTAGAAGCATTAGTCGAAAAAATTAATACAGCCGTCAAAGGCAAAACACTTCATGAAGTCTCAGGTTATTCTTCTGAACAATTCATGTCTATCTTAGGTGTGAAAGAAGATACAGCAAGTTTAATTTTACTTCAGCTATTAAAAGATGTGTTTAAGCCAACGGAAACGGATCAATTATTTGTTAATGGCGAATTGAATTTATTGAATAACTATTCTAGTTTCGATGACTTAGATAATTTGAAATCACTTTATCAATTACTTAGTCATCCTGAAATATTTTCAGATTTAATTCACGAAAATAGTTTAAATAATCCCGCATTTTCTGTTCATGTTCGCCTAGGAGATGAACTGCCACTGGACTTATTAAAGGATTACAGTTTACTAACTGCCACTTATGAAGTCGGTGATTTTGGAAATGGAATTGTGGCTTTACTCGGGCCAACAAATATGCCGTATTCACAGATGATTAGTCTGATGAACTACTTCAAAGAAGAACTGGCTGACCAGCTACTGGATTATTACAGCAAGTTTAGATAAGGAGGATGACAGTGTCTAACGAAGAAAAAGATATTAAACAAGAAAATACAACCGAAGAACCCGTTGAAGAAACAACTGAAGATGTTGTTGAAAATGAAGAAGTGGAAACAACTGATTCAGAAGTTGAAAAACTTCAACAAGAGCTTGAAGAAGCACAAGATAAATACTTACGCTCACAAGCTGAAATCCAAAATATTCAAACTCGTCAACAAAAAGAACTGGCACAATTTAGTAAATATGAAGGTCAAAGCCTTGCAAAAGAAATTTTGCCTGCTTTAGACAATTTACAAAGAGCCCTACAAGTTCAAGCTGACGATGAGGCTTCAAGCCAATTGAAAAAAGGGATTGAATTAACTTACAACGCTTTAATGAAAGCTTTAAATGATAAAGGAATCACAGAAGTTGAAGCACAAGGTGCACCTTTTGATCCAAATTATCACCAAGCGGTTCAAACAGTTGAAGCAACTGAAGACCATCCAAAAGATACAGTTGTGGAAGTTTACCAGCCTGGATACTTATTTAAAGATCGTATTTTAAGACCTGCAATGGTTAGCGTTGCAAACTAAGAAATTTGAAAGGAAGTTATTGATTTATGTCAAAAGTTATTGGTATTGATTTAGGAACAACTAACTCAGCAGTTGCTGTTTTAGAAGGTAAAGAACCAAAAATTATTGCAAACCCAGAAGGTAACCGTACAACTCCTTCTGTCGTTGCTTTTAAAGATGGTGAAATTCAAGTTGGGGAAGTTGCTAAAAGACAAGCAATTACAAACCCAGATACAATTTCTTCTATCAAACGTCACATTGGTGAAGCAGGTTACAAAGTAACTGTTGGCGACAAGTCATACACACCACAAGAAATTTCAGCAATGATTTTACAACACATCAAAAAATTCAGTGAAGATTACCTAGGTGAAGAAGTAACAGAAGCTGTTATTACAGTACCTGCATACTTCAACGATTCACAAAGACAAGCAACAAAAGATGCTGGTAAAATTGCTGGTTTAGATGTTAAACGTATTGTTAATGAACCAACTGCTAGTGCTTTAGCTTATGGTTTAGATAAAGCTGAAGAAGACGAAAAAATCCTTGTTTATGACTTGGGTGGTGGTACATTTGACGTTTCTATCCTTGAATTAGGTGACGGCGTATTCCAAGTGCTTTCAACAAACGGTGACACTCACTTAGGTGGGGACGACTTTGACGAAGCAATCATGGATTGGTTGATTGCACAATTCAAAGACGAAAACGGTATTGACTTATCTAAAGATAAAATGGCATTACAACGTCTAAAAGATGCAGCTGAAAAAGCTAAAAAAGACTTATCAGGTGTAACAACAACTCAAATTAGCTTGCCATTTATCTCAGCTGGTGAAGCAGGTCCATTACACTTAGAAACAACCTTAACTCGTGCTAAATTCGATGAAATCACAGCTGAACTAGTTGAAAGAACAAAAATCCCAGTTGAAAACGCATTAAAAGATGCTGGTCTTTCAAAAGATGAAGTGGATAAAGTTATCCTAAACGGTGGATCAACACGTATCCTTTCAGTTCAAAAAGCTGTTGAAGACTGGACAGGTAAAAAACCTGATCACTCAATTAACCCTGATGAAGCCGTTGCTTTAGGTGCTGCTGTTCAAGGTGGTGTGATTTCAGGTGACGTTAAAGATGTTGTGCTTCTTGACGTAACACCATTATCACTAGGTATTGAAACAATGGGTGGCGTTTCAACTAAATTAATTGAACGTAATACAACAATCCCTACAAGTAAATCACAAGTCTTCTCAACAGCTGCTGACAACCAACCAGCCGTAGACATTCATGTTCTTCAAGGTGAACGTCCAATGGCTGCTGATAACAAGACTTTAGGTCGTTTCCAATTAACAGATATTCCACCAGCACCACGTGGTGTTCCTCAAATCGAAGTTAAATTTGACATCGATAAAAACGGTATTGTAAATGTATCTGCTAAAGACTTAGGTACACAAAAAGAACAAAAGATTACAATCCAAAGTTCATCAGGTCTATCAGATGAAGAAATCGAACGTATGACAAAAGATGCTGAAGAAAATGCTGAAGCAGATAAAAAACGTAAAGAAGAAGTAGACTTACGTAATGAAGTTGATCAATTAATCTTTACAACTGATAAGACATTGAAAGAATTAGATGGCAAAGTTTCTGAAGAAGAAGTTTCAAAAGCTAAAGAAGCTAAAGAAGCTTTAGAAAAAGCACAATCTGATAATGACTTAGAAGCAATGAAAGCTAAAAAAGATGAATTGAACCAAATCGTTCAAGATTTAACAACAAAAATATACCAACAAGCACAAGAAGCTCAACAAGCTCAAGGTGGCGAACAATCAGGTCAATCAAACAACGATGACACCGTAGATGGTGACTTCCGTGAAGTAGACCCTGATAAAGATAAATAACAATTACGATGAAAAAGTCAAATTGTCAATTTGACTTTTTTCATTTATAGAAATGAAAGAGGAATTTTATGGCACAACAACGAGATTACTATGAAGTCCTGGGTCTTTCTAAAAATGCATCAGAAGCCGAAATAAAAAAAGCTTATCGTAAACTATCTAAAAAATACCACCCAGATTTGAATGATTCTGCAGATGCTGAAGAAAAGTTCAAAGAAGTTAGTGAAGCTTATGAAGTCTTGAGTGACTCTCAAAAACGTGCTGCTTATGACAATTATGGTCATGCAGGAGTTAATGGTGGTGCTCAAGGTGGAGCTGGTGGTTTTGGTGGCGAAGCCAAGGCTTTGGCGGTTTTGAAGATATCTTTAGTCAATTCTTCGGTGGTGGAGCTGGCGGCGGCCGTGCCCAAGATCCAACTGCACCTCGAAAAGGACATGATTTAGATTACACCATGACGCTTGAATTTGAAGAAGCCATTTTTGGTAAGAAAACAAACGTCACATACGATCGTGATGAAACATGTAAAACATGTGATGGTAATGGTGCAAAACCAGGTACTTCAACCAAAACTTGTCAAAAATGTCACGGTTCAGGTTATATGACCGTAGATCGTCAAACAATGCTTGGTATGGTTCGTCAACAAGTTGCTTGTGATGAATGTCACGGTCAAGGTGTAATTATTGAAACACCTTGTGAAGACTGTCATGGTAAAGGAACAACTAAACAAAGACATACTGTTGAAGTTAATATTCCAGCAGGTGTTGACCAAGGCCAACAAATTCACTTAACTGGTCAAGGTGAAGCAGGAGCTAATGGTGGTCCTTACGGTGATTTATACATCGTGCTACGTGTTCGTCCAAGTAAGACATTTGAACGTTCAGGGACAACCATTTACTACACAGTGCCAATTAGTTTTGCACAAGCAGCTCTTGGTGATGAAATTGATGTTGAAACGGTTCATGGCAAAGTTAAATTGCGTATTCCAGCAGGAACACAAACAGGTACAACCTTTAGATTAAATGGAAAAGGTGTGCCACAATTGAACGGTCATGGTACAGGTAATCAAGAAACAACTGTTAAGATTATGACACCTAAAAAGCTAAACGAAGACCAAAAGAAAGCCTTAGTTGATTTTGTTAAGGCTGGTGGCGAAGACATTCAACCCCAAGACAAAAACTTTTTTGAAAAAGTAAAAGATAAATTTATGTGAATTTTAAAAAAGAGAAGATTTTAATCTTCTCTTTTTGTTTGTGACCATTTCGGATACTTGCTATAATAAAGAACAGAAGTAATAGAGGAGAACACATGAATTTAGAAGAATTAAAAGATTATCAATCAAGAATAAGAAATTTTTCTATTGTTGCCCATATTGACCATGGGAAATCAACAATAGCTGACCGTATTTTAGAATTAACGGATACGGTGTCAAAGCGTGAAATGCACGCTCAAATTCTAGATAGTATGGAATTAGAACGTGAACGTGGAATTACAATCAAGCTAAACTCAGTTGAGTTAAAATATCGTGCTAAAGATGGTAAAGATTATATTTTTCATTTAATCGATACACCAGGTCACGTGGACTTTTCATACGAAGTATCACGTTCACTTGCAGCTTGTGAAGGTGCTGTATTAGTTGTTGATGCTGCACAAGGTGTTGAAGCACAAACATTAGCTAACGTTTATTTAGCTTTAGATAATGACCTTGAAATTGTACCAGTCATTAACAAAATTGATTTACCTGCGGCAGATCCAGATCGTGTAAAAGATGAAATTGAAGATACAATTGGATTAGATGCCCAAGATGCGGTTCTAGCTTCAGCTAAAAGTGGTCTTGGAATCGAAGAATTACTAGAACGTATTGTGACGGATATTCCAGCACCTCAGGGTGACTTTGAAGCACCTCTAAAAGCAATGATTTTTGACTCAGTTTACGATTCATATCGTGGGGTTGTTTTATCTATTCGTGTTGAAGATGGTATTGTTAAACCTGGCGACATGATTGAAGTTATGAGTAATGGTAAACAATACGAAGTAACAGAAGTAGGTGTGTTATCACCGAAAGCAGTTAGTCGTGACCGTTTAGTTGCAGGGGATGTTGGGTATTTAACCGCTAACATCAAGACTGTTCGTGATACTCATGTTGGGGATACCTTAACATTAGCTAACAACAAAACAACTAAACCAACGCCCGGTTATCGTCCAGCTAAACCCATGGTTTATTCAGGAATGTATCCAGTTGAAAATGCTAAGTACGATGATTTAAGAGAAGCACTAGAACGTTTACAATTGAATGATGCTGCACTTGAATTTGAACCAGAAACTTCACAGGCCTTAGGATTTGGTTTTAGATGTGGTTTCTTAGGATTGTTGCACATGGATGTTATTCAAGAACGTCTAGAACGTGAATTTGGCTTAGAATTAATTATGACGGCACCATCTGTAGATTATCATGCCAAACTACAAAATGGTGAAGAAGTAACAGTTGCTAACCCAGCAGAAATGCCGGATCCTAGTGATATTCGTGAAATTCAAGAGCCTTATGTTAAAGCGGAAATTATGGTGCCAAATGACTACGTTGGTCCTGTCATGGAACTGGCTCAAAGAAAACGTGGAAACTTTGTTACGATGGATTACTTAGATGCTAACCGTGTTAATGTTATCTATGAAATCCCACTATCTGAGATTGTTTTTGATTTCTTTGACGAATTAAAATCAAATACTCGTGGTTATGCGTCACTTGATTATGAGTTGTGTGGTTATCGTCCAAGTGATCTTGTCAAAATTGATATTTTACTTGCTGGTGAAGCAGTTGATGCGTTAAGTTTCATTGTTCACCGTGATTTTGCCCAAGCTCGTGGTCGTGCCATTACTGAAAAATTAAAATCAGTTATTCCTCGACAACAATTTGAAGTGCCTGTTCAAGCTTCAATTGGGAATAAAGTTATCGCCCGTTCAACAATTAAAGCTTACCGTAAAGATGTTACAGCTAAGCTATATGGTGGGGATGTTACTCGTCGTATGAAACTGCTTGAAAAACAAAAAGCGGGTAAAAAACGAATGAAGGCAGTTGGGAAGTTAGATGTTCCTCAAGAAGCCTTTATGAGTGTGCTTAAAATGGGTGACGATGAAAAATAAAGCTTTTAAATCCTCTTTAAAATTATTAAAGAGGATTTTTTGTTTGTCTAAACAAATGATATAATAGCCAAGTTGAAAATAACGTTATCAAATGATGGAGTAACTCATGAAAAAGTTTAAACGGTTTTTATTATACTTAGCCGCTTTAATTTTATTAATTGTAGGGCTAGCTTTAATTTTTAATGAACCTATCCAAAATATGATTGTCTCTCATAACACAGAAGTGGCTCGAACTTCTGTGACAAAAGAGCAAATTCAAAAAAATACACAAACTAAAACAGCAGACTATGATTTTTCAAAGGTAAAGAGTCTTGATATTAACCAAGTTGGACAATCACTGACACATAATCAAACACAAGTTATTGGACTAATAGCCGTCCCAAGTGTCAATATGAACCTACCAATTTCAAAAGGGTTAAGTGATGCGGCACTATCATCAGGTGGTGGCACAATGCGAGAAGACCAACAAATGGGGATAGGTAGTTATCCTATAGCCGGGCATTATATGACCGACAAAGGACTATTATTTTCTCCACTAGAGTCTGTTAAAACAGGCGAGCTAATTTACTTAACCGATTTAGATAAGGTTTATACGTATAAGATTTACCAAAAAGAAGTCGTTGATCCTTATGCGGTTTGGCTTGTAGATAATACCGAGCAAGCTATTGTCACCTTAATCACATGTGCTGATGGCGGCGTTAACCGTTGGGCTATTCGAGGTGAATTAGTGGAAACAAAAACTGCGACACCGAAAGAATTAACGGTATTTAATTTAAACTAAGTAAAAGGGGTTAAACTAACTTGAATTTTAAGCAAAAAGAACCAGTAGGCAAGATTTCTTCTGAGGTTCAATCAGAACTAGAATTGTCAGATATTGCTGTAACAATTTTAGAAAATAGGGGCTTAACTTCAAAAGATGCCCTTGTTGACTGGCTGACACCGTCAGAAGAGGGACTACACGATCCTTTCTTATTTACGAACATGCAAAAAGCTGTTGACCGTATTTTTCAAGCAATAGATGCTCAAGAACAAATTACAGTTTATGGTGACTATGATGCCGATGGTATTACAAGTACAAGCATCTTAGTGGAAACACTTTTGATTATGGGAGCCAAAGTTAATTATCACTTGCCTAATCGATTTACTGAAGGTTATGGACCAAACAAAGAGAGTTATCAAAAATTGATTAACGACGGGACACAACTTTTAATCACTGTTGATAACGGTGTAAGTGGGAAAGAAGCCATCGAATTTTTAAATGAGCAGGGTGTTGATTGTATCATCACTGATCATCATAATTTACCGCAAGAATTACCTGATGCACTAGCAATTATCCACCCTAGATTAGCGGGACAAGCTTATCCATTTGATGATTTAGCCGGAGTCGGTGTTAGTTTTAAGTTATGTTGTGCGTTGCTTGGTGAGACAGCTTATGAGCTACTTGATTTAGTAGCAATTGGAACGGTTGCTGATATGGTGGCTGTTACAGGTGAAAATCACACGTTATTACAACTGGGTGTTGAAGCCTTGAGAAATACGCAGAGACTAGGCCTTAGACAGCTTTTGACTGAAGCTGGAACGAACTTAGATGATTTAGATGAAACAAGCATTGGCTTTGTGATTTCACCTCGACTTAATTCGCTAGGACGTTTAGAAAATGCTGGTAAAGCTGTTGAATTATTACTTAATGATAATCCAGAAACGTGTGAGGCACTCGCTAAAGAAATTGACCAGGTCAATGATGAGCGAAAACAATTAGTGGTGAAAACGACCAAAGAAGCCCTTCAATTAGCACGAAGTAACCAATATAATACGCACAATACCTTGCTTATTTATCAAGATAATTGGCACGAAGGAATTTTGGGGATTGTTGCTAACAAAGTGGTTGAAGAAACACAAAAGCCCGCTATTTTATTAACTAAAGCAGAAAATGGTGTCTTAAAGGGTTCGGGTCGCAGTGTTCAAGGCTTTGACTTATTTAGTGCGTTAACACCGATTAAATCAGAATTAGTATCATTTGGTGGACATGATATGGCATGTGGCTTATCTGTCGAAGAAAGCCAATTGTCAAACTTAATTGATGCATTTGAAGCTAGTTTTTCGATCAGTGACCAACACCAAGAACAACTGTTTGATTGTCAGATTACACCAGATCAATTGACGCTTGAAACCTTGCAGGAGCTCTCAGCATTAGGACCTTATGGGACTGATTTTGATACGCCACTATTTAAAATTGAGTCCCCTCATATTTCATTTGCTCGAAAGATTGGTCAAAATAAAGACCATCTAAAATTTACGATGCTTAATTCTAAAGGGATGCAAGTATCAGGAATAGGGTTCAACTATCCGCATGTAGACGTGAACGCATTTACTGAAAAAGGTATTTTATATGGTGAATTATCTAAAAATGAGTGGCAGGGTAAAGTGACGCTACAATTAATGATGAAGTTTCTTGATTTCAAAAAAGAACGTGTGATTGACTGTCGTCATTACCAATTCAATCAAATTATGGCTGTTGAAGGCATTTATGGTTTTTTTAATGAAACTAAACTAAAAGCATTCCAGCAAAAACTCAATTTATCAACTAAGCAAGTTATTTTATTACGTCCGGATCAACAATTACCGCAAACGTTGATTGTGATGGATCAAGCATTAAATAATCAACAATTAGAAGTGGTCTTTTCAAATGCACGAGTTGAGCAAGTGTATTTCTACGGACAAATTAAAAACTTACAGCTCACACAGATTCCATCTCAAGATAAATTCCGTGAAGTATTGAAGTATTTCTATCAACATCATGACTTGAAAACAACAGACTTAAAACAATTAACAGCATACTTTAATTTATCAATTTACGAATTAAATTTGATTTTAAGGGTGTTTTTAGAGCTAAATTTTGTTAAAATAGATGGGGTTCTAATTCAACCAGTTGAAAATGTTCAGTCACAAGCACTGACATCTTCCAACTTATTACAACAAACACAAAAACAATTACAATTTGTTAACCAGTTGAATACGATGTCTTCAAGCGACTTGAAACATCATATTGCACAATACTTGGGCTAACAAAGAATAGGAGTCTTGAACTTGACAATAAATTTTAAAGATTACGTAGCAGATGTTCCTAACTTTCCAACTGAAGGTGTAACTTTCCGCGATATTTCACCATTGATGGCTGATGGTGAAGCTTATCACGCCGCAACAATGGAAATCGTTAAATATGCCAAAGACTTAGGTGTTGATATGGTATGTTGCCCTGAGGCTCGTGGATTTTTAGTTGGCTGTCCCGTAGCAGATGAGTTAGGTGTTGGTTTTGCACCAGCTCGTAAAGCAGGTAAACTACCTCGTGAAACTGTTTCAGTTTCTTACGATTTAGAGTATGGTCAAGATACACTTTACATGCACAAAGACGCCATTAAACCTGGTCAAAAAGTACTAGTTGCTGATGATTTAATGGCAACAGGTGGAACAGTTCGTGCAACAATCGACTTAGTTGAAAAATTAGGTGGAATCGTTGTAGGAACAGCTTTCCTAATTGAATTAAAAGAGTTAAATGGTCGTGACAAAATTAAAGATTACGACATGTTCACATTGATGGACTACTAATATCAAGGACATTCCTTGATTATGGAGCGTTGGCAGAGTGGTAATGCACCGGACTCGAAATCCGGCGAACCGGTTAATACCGGCGCGCAGGTTCAAATCCTGTACGCTCCTTAATAAAAAATCCCTTAAGGCTTAATTAGCTTTAAGGGATTTTTAGTTCATCTTCAAATAACAAGGTTTGATGATCATCAGCATCGTAGGCGACGATAGTTGTTGGTTGATTAACTAAAATAGGTTTCTTTAAATCAAAGTCAACTTCTAAGTCCGTACCAGGCTGGACAAACTTTAATTTTTGAGTTTGGTTATTTAAAAACAGTGTAAAAGTCAGCAAATTCTCTAAAGGCACCAATCCAACTAATTGGTCATCAATTGTTTCCCAAATTAAATGAATAAGTTCTTCAGGGAGTTGTTGCATAACCTTAACCGAGGCATAACGTTCTTGTAAAGGGTCAAAAGGCATTATTTGTCCTCTGCAATATCGCCAAATTGACCGGCAGTAATAGGGATTAAATCTGAAACCTTGATTTTGACACTGCGGCCAACTTTTCCAGCAGAAACAATGATTTCATCTTCAGATTCAGCTTGTTGATCATAGAAAATTGGTACTTTGAGTTTTTCATAAATACCAATAGGTGTGTTCGCCCCGTGAACATAGCCTGTTGTTTTTTCTAAGTCTTTTAGCGGAAGCAAGTGGACTTTTTTATCACCAGAAAGCTGGCGTAATTTTTTGTAGCTTAAGTGTTTATCTAATGGCACAACGCCAACCAAAACCGGATTTTCAGTTCCTTTTAAAACTAACGTTTTATAAACCGTAGTCTCGTGTTCTGGAAAGTTTGTGGTATCTAAAGACTCGACATCGCCGTCTTTTACTGTGGGTGCCACAATAGATTCATAACTAATTTTTTGTTGATCTAACATTTTTTCCACTAACGTTTTTGAAACTTTAGCTTTTTTCTTAGACATCAAAAGACTCCTTTTTATTTATAATAAATACAATCTTAGCAATGTGATTTTTAAGTGTCAAAAGAAATCCAATCAAAAATAAGTTATACTATAACCATAATTTTAATTTAAGTGAGGGAATATTTTGAATTTAATCGAATTATCAATTCAAACTGCAACCGATTCTGTGGAGGCACTATCAGCCTTTTTAATGGCAAATGGTGCGTTAGGAATCCAAACTAGAGATCGTCAGGATTTTGAAAATAAAAATATGCCAGGATATGGTGAATTAATTGTTACCGACGACATTAAAGATTTACCAGAAGCCGCTGAAGTCAGTGGTTATTTTGATGAAGCAACTTTTGATGAAACACTGCCAGTTAAAACCAAAGAAAAATTAACTGAATTAACAGGCTACCAATTAAATATTGGGTCAGGTGTGATTGCGTTAAACCGTATTGTAGATCAAGACTGGGAAAATAACTGGAAAGAATATTATCATCCCGTTCGACTATCTCATTGGTTTACAGTGGTTCCTGAATGGGAAGACTATCAACCAGCTTCACAGTCTGAACAAATTATCCGACTAGACCCAGGAATGTCATTTGGGACAGGAACGCACATTACAACACAACTGGCTTTACAGTATCTTGAAAAAACAATGGTAAAAGAAAATGCACGTGTACTAGACCTTGGAACAGGTTCGGGAATTTTAGCGATTGCCGCACATAAAATGGGAGCTAAACAAGTCGTAGGAACAGATATTGACGCTCACGCTTTAACTTTTGCCGAAGAAAATATTAAATTAAATGAGTTAGAAAATAAAATTGCTTTACAAGAAAGTGATTTATTGAAACAAGTTTCAGGAGAATATGACATTATCATTGCTAATATTTTAGCTGAGATTTTGATGGCCTTAGTTCCTAATCTAGGTGATCACTTAGCAGCTAATGGTGTTGCCATTTTATCAGGTATTGACCATGAACAACGTGATAAATTAGTGGCTAAGTTAGCTGAGTATCACTTCGACGTGGTAAGTGAAATGCGTCAAAAAACATGGGTAAGTTTACTCGTGAAAAAACAAGAGGTGTAAGGATGCAACATTATTTTTTAAGTGAGCCTTTAGGAATTGGACAAACAGTGTCACTACCCAAAGATATTGCTCATCGTGTTTCTCGTGTGAGAAGAAGCAAAATTGATGATGAACTTGAGCTTGTTGATCAAAATCATCACGTTTTTCTAGCTAAAATCGTCAGTTTAGAAAATAAAAGTGTAGAAGTGGAAATTTTTGCAGAACAGACTCGTCAAGTGGAGCTTCAACAAGAGGTTACTTTATTAGTCGGGATGCCTAAAAAAGAAAAAGCAGAATGGATTATCCAAAAAGGAACAGAACTTGGAGCTACTACTTTTATTTTCTTTAACTCTAGATATGCAGTAGCTAAATTAAAAGCAGACAGACTAGCCAAAAAGTTAGACCGATTAAATACGATTGCTAAACAAGCAGCTGAACAATCAAGACGATCAATAGTTCCTGAAGTCAAAGTATTAGATAAGTTAAGTGACTTAGAGCTATCTGAGTTTGATCATACTGTAGTAGCTTATGAAGAAGCAGCTAAACAGTCTGAAAAATCTAATTTGGTTAAGGTATTTGAACAAGTTCAGACTAGCCAAAAACTACTGGGTGTATTTGGCCCAGAAGGTGGGTTAGCTGAAGAAGAAGTCACAACTTTAGTTGACCAAGGGGCAACGATTGCAGCATTAGGCCCACGTATTTTAAGAGTCGAAACAGCACCGCTTTATTTCTTAAGTACGTTATCTTACCAAACCGAGTTAAATCATTGATTTAAATTGGTATTTTAATTTTAAGGTTGTTATAATTCAACTATAATAACTAGAGGAAAGCTAGGGGTTGAGACTATGTCTAAACATAAGGATTTAACAGTTACAGAGGTTTTTGACCTTTGCGCTGATTATATGAATCAAGAACACTTAGACTTTGTGAAAAAAGCCTATGAATTTGCAGCTTATCTGCACAAAGACCAAAAACGTCAATCAGGACAACCATATATTATTCATCCCATTCAAGTAGCGGGTAGTTTGGCAGAACTTAGAATGGACCCTGAAACAATTGTCAGTGGTTTTTTGCATGATGTTGTTGAAGATACTGAGGTTACACTTGGAGATGTAGAAGAGTTATTTGGTAAAGATGTTGCAACTATTGTTGACGGTGTGACAAAGCTTGGAAAAATCAAGTATATGTCACATGAGGAGCAACTTGCTGAAAACCATCGTAAAATGCTAATTGCTATGGCTCAAGATTTGCGTGTTATCATGGTGAAACTGGCTGATCGTTTGCATAATATGCGGACTTTAGATCATTTAAGACCTGATAAGCAACGTCGTATTTCAACTGAAACAATTGAAATTTATGCACCATTAGCTGATCGTTTAGGGATTAGTAAAATCAAATGGGAGTTAGAAGACATTTCACTACATTACCTAAACCCACAACAATACTACCGTATTGTAAGTTTGATGAAGACTAAACGTAGTGAGCGTGAAGGCTACATTGCAGATGCTATCCATACGATGGAAACAACGTTAGATGACCTAGATATTCAATACAACATTTATGGACGTCCAAAACATATCTATTCAATCTACAAGAAGATGAAAGAAAAGCATAAACAGTTTGATGAATTGTATGACTTATCTGCTGTTCGTATCTTGGTTAAAAGCGTGCGAGATTGTTATGCAGTTTTAGGTGCTGTTCATACGAAGTGGAAACCTGTTCCTCGTCGTTTTAAAGACTATATTGCAGTACCTAAAGCTAACGGCTATCAATCACTCCATACAACAATTATCGGCCCTGGTGGCAAACCACTTGAAATTCAAATCAGAACAGAAGAAATGCACGAAATTGCTGAATACGGGATTGCTGCTCACTGGGCTTATAAAGAAGGTGTCAGCTCACCTGTTAGAATTGATGAAGCCGGTGAAAAGATTGATATTTTCCGTGAGATTTTAGAGCTAAGAGAAGATTCAACCAATGCACGTGATTTTATGGAAAGTGTCAAAGGTGATTTATTCTCTGATCGTGTGTATGTCTTTACACCAAAAGGGGACGTTTATGAGTTACCTAAAGGGTCAGTGCCGTTAGACTTTGCTTACTTAGTTCACACCGAAGTCGGTAATCATGCAGTTGGTGCGCGTGTTAATGCTAAAATGGTGCCTTTGGATTACAAAATGAAAAATGGCGATATTATTGAAATTAATACCTCATCAAATGCTAATCCAAGTCGTGATTGGACTAATATCGTCAAAACGTCCCGTGCACGAAACAAAATTAGACGTTACTTTAAAAACCAAACTAAAGATGAAAATATCGAAAAAGGACGTAACGATATTGAAAACCAATTAACTGAAATGGGTTATTCACCCAAGGAATTTATGGATAAAGAACATATTCAAGAATTGGTTAACCGCTTTAATTTTGGGTCTAAAGAAGAATTATTCAGTTCAATTGGATATGGTGAAATCACACCGCTTGTTGCGGCTAATCGTTTAACAGAAAAAGCACGTCGTGAAAGTGAAGCACAAAAACGTAAGGAATTAGAAAACTCAATCCTATCTTCTGCTGATGGAAAGTCTCAAAATCAAATTGATCGTTCTAAACAAAATGAACCTACAAAAATGCAAATCCAGCATGAAAATGGGGTTATCATTCAAGGCCTTAATAATTTATTGATTAGACTGGCTAAATGTTGTAACCCTGTACCTGGGGATGCAATTGTTGGTTATGTTACCAGAGGTCGGGGTGTCACGATTCATCGTACTGACTGTTCAAACATCAGTGAATCAGATCGAACAGAAGGTCGTGTGATGGATGTTGAATGGATGGATGTTTCTTCAAAAGACCAAACTTACTTTGCAAACTTAAGTATTTACGGCTTTAATCGCAGTGGATTACTGAACGACATTCTTCAAAGATTGAATTCCGTTTCCAAAAAGCTATCCAATATCAGCGGTCGTATTGATCATAATGATATGGCACACGTTCGCTTAACCGTCTCTGTTAAAAATTCACAACACCTTAATGAAATTTTGACACAAATTAAAAATATTCCAGATGTTTATGAAGCAAAGAGAGCAGATCAGTAATGAAAATTGTTATTCAACGCGTACAAGAAGCTAGTGTGACAATTGACAATCAATTGTACTCACAAATTAAAAATGGCTTGCTATTACTAGTTGGTGTTCATCAAGATGACACACCAGATATGCTGCAAAAAGCAGCTCAAAAAATTGCTAAGATGAGAATTTTTAGCGATGATGATCAAAAAATGAATCTAAGTGTGAAGGATGTTTCAGGTGAAATTCTTTCAGTGAGTCAATTTACTTTACTTGCTAATACCAAAAAGGGAAATCGTCCTCACTTTCAAGAAGCGATGGCACCCAAACAAGCTGAAGAGTTTTACAATCAATTCAATAATTTATTAAGAGAAGAGAATTTAACTGTTAAAGAAGGACAATTTGGTGCAGATATGGCCGTTTCATCAGTCAATGATGGCCCTGTTACAATTGTTTATGAACTGTAGTCTAAATTGACATAGAGCGTCTTTTTCTAGTATTCTATATTAATGCGAAATAAGACAAAAAACTGGATAGAGAAGGGTCTTGTGTATGAAGTTACAAAAACCTAAAGGAACAGTTGATATTTTGCCTGGCGAATCTAATCGTTGGCAATATGTTGAAACTGAAGTTAGAAATTTTATGGACTTGTATGATTTCAATGAAATCAGAACGCCTATTTTTGAGCAATATGAATTATTTGCCCGTTCTAGTGGTGAATCTTCAGATGTTGTCTCAAAAGAAATGTATGATTTCTTCGATAAAGGAGACCGTCATATTGCATTGAGACCAGAAGGAACAGCTGGAACGGTTCGTTCATACGTTGAAAATAAACTGTATGCACCAGAACATGAAAAACCAGTCAAATTATTCTATATTGGCCCAATGTTTCGCTATGAACGTCCACAAGCTGGACGCCAAAGACAATTTCACCAAATTGGTGTGGAAGCCTTTGGAGCAACACATCCAATGCAAGATGTTGAAATTATTTTACTGGCACATGATTTACTCAAAAAATTAAACGTGCAAAACTTTGAATTGCACCTCAATTCGCTGGGAAATGCAGAAGTCAGAAAAAATTATCATGAAGCACTAGTTAACTATTTTGAACCATTTAAAGATGAACTATCAGAAGATTCCAAACAACGTCTACAAGTGAATCCGCTTAGAATCTTGGACTCTAAAGATAAACGTGATCAAGAATTAGTGGCAGATGCACCTAAGTTACGTGATTATTTAGATGATGAAACTAATCAACATTTTGGTTTTGTCCTAAGTATGCTTGATGAGTTGGGGATTAACTATCAAATCGATGATAACTTAGTTCGTGGTTTAGACTACTACACAGGGACTATCTTTGAATTTATGATTGAAGATAAAAACTTATGGCAAAGTAAAAGTACGGTGCTAGCTGGTGGTCGTTATGATAAACTAGTCGAAGAATTTTCAGGTCCAAAAACACCAGCTATTGGATTTGGTATTGGATTTGAAAGACTAATGCTTGTTTTACAACAACAAAACCCTGAAATGTTTGCAACAGAAGGTCCAGAAGTTTATATTGCTAATGTAGGTGATAATTCTGTCGCAACTGTTTTGAAACTGGCTCGTTCTTTGAGAAATCAAGGACTTAAAGTTGTCTTTGATGTTTCACAACGCAAACTTAAGAATCAATTCAAATCAGCTGATCGTCATCAAGCTAAGTATATTTTGACTATTGGGGATCAAGAGGTCGAAAATCAAGCAGCAACGCTTAAGAATCTTGAAGATGGCTCACAGACTGTTGTTGATTTTGAATCTTTAAACAAAAATGCATCAGAATTATTAAAAGAAATTAACTAGGGGATAGTAAAAATGGAAAAACGTACAGTTTACAATGGTCAAGTGACCGAAGAATTAGTCGGCGAACAGGTGACGCTATATGGATGGGTCCAAAAACGTCGTAGTTTAGGAAGCTTAATTTTTGTTGATTTAAGAGACCGCTCAGGATTTGTTCAACTTGTCTTTAACACAACATTTAGTGCTGATGCCTTAGCTGTGGCTGAAACACTCCGTGCTGAAGATGTTATTTCAGTTCATGGTAAAGTTGTTAAACGTTCAGAAGAAACTCAAAACTTAAATAATCCAACAGGTAAAATTGAAGTGGAAGTTGATGGTATCGAGTTACTTAACAAAGCAAAAACACCACCATTTGATATTAGTGATGATGTTCAAGCTTCAGAAGAAACTAAACTAAAATACCGTTACTTAGACTTACGTCGTCCTGAAATGCAACGTGGTATTATGATGCGTTCAAAAATGATGCACTCAATCCATGCCTTTTTCGACGAAAATGGATTTGTCGATATTGAAACCCCTTATTTAGGTAAATCAACACCAGAAGGTGCTCGTGACTATTTAGTACCTTCTCGTGTTTATCCAGGTAGTTTTTACGCTTTACCTCAATCACCACAACTATTTAAACAACTATTGATGGGTGCTGGATTTGACCGTTACTACCAAATTTCCCGTTGTTTCCGTGATGAAGATTTACGTGGAGATCGTCAACCTGAATTTACTCAAATCGATATGGAAACTACTTTCTTAGATGAAGAACAAATTCAAGATATTACTGAAGGTCTAATCAAGAAAGTCATGAAAGACGTGAAAGGTCTAGACATTAAAACACCATTCCCAAGAATGTCATGGCATGATGCAATGGCGAACTATGGTTCTGACAAGCCTGATACACGCTTTGATATGAAACTTCAAGACTTATCAGACTTATTCAAAGATAGTGACTTCAAAGTGTTCTCTGGTGCAGTAGCTAATGGCGGACAAGTTAAAGCTATCGTTGTTAAAAATGGTGCTAATGAATATTCACGTAAACAAATTGACCAAAAACAAGAATACATCAAACGTTTTGGTGCAAAAGGTTTAGCTTGGATGAAATTTGTAGATGGTGAATTCAACGGACCAGTCGCTAAATTTGTAACTGATCAACATGATGAGTTAAAAGATAAGTTGAACCTTGTGGGCGATGAATTAGTATTATTCGTAGCTGACCGTGCAACAGTTGTTGCGGATGCATTAGGTTACTTACGTGTTGAAATTGCAAAAGAACAAAACCTAATCAACAAAGAAGAATTTAATTTCTTATGGGTTGTTGATTGGCCATTATTTGAATACGATGAAGGCGATGAAAAATGGGCAGCAGCTCACCATCCATTCACAATGCCAGATGAAGAAGGCGTTAAACTTCTAGACAGTGAACCGCATAAAGCACATGCTCGTAGTTATGATATTGTTTTAAATGGTTACGAACTTGGTGGCGGGTCAATCCGTATTCATAACCGTGAAATTCAAGAAAAAATGCTAAAAGTATTAGGATTTACTGAAGAAAGTGCAAAAGAACAATTTGGGTTCTTACTAGACGCACTTGACTTTGGTTTCCCACCACACGGCGGACTTGCCATTGGATTAGACCGTTTTGCAATGTTACTTGCTGGTCGTGATAACATTCGTGATGTTATTGCTTTCCCTAAAAACTCAAAAGCAAGTGAACCAATGATGAATGCTCCTGCAGAAGTATCAGATGCTCAACTTGAAGAATTAGGAATTGAAACAAGAGATTAATAATAAAAAACGATAAATCGAGTTATTTATCGTTTTTTTATTTGGTTTAAAGGTTGTAAACAATACTTTTTTTGGTATACTAGCTTTAAACTTACTAAAAGAAAGTTTGAGAGGAGAAGTATAATGTCTAAAGATTTAAGAGATCAATTAACCAAAGAACAATATGAAGTGACACAAAATGCAGCAACAGAAGCACCTTTTACCGGGGAATATGATGATTTTTGGCAAGATGGTATTTTTGTCGATGTTGTCAGTGGCGAACCTTTATTTTCATCAACAGATAAATATGATGCAGGCTGTGGGTGGCCATCATTTACCAAACCAATTGATAAAGTTGTTAAAAAACGTGATTCTTCTCATGGGATGGAGAGAATTGAAGTTAAAAGTAAAGAAGCAGACTCACATCTAGGCCATGTCTTTAACGATGGGCCACTTGAAAAGGGTGGTATGAGATACTGTATTAATTCAGCAGCACTTCGTTTTATTCCAGTAGATAAATTAGCTGATGAAGGCTATGGTAAGTATTTAGTTCTATTTAATCGATAATTGAGTGTAAGGGAGAGTGTTTAAGTAATGAAAAAAGAATATGCGATTTTTGCAGGTGGCTGTTTTTGGTGTATGGTTAAACCATTTGATGAGCAACGGGGTATAATGAAAGTAACGTCTGGGTATACTGGTGGTCATGTTGCAAATCCAACTTATGAACAAGTTTGTTCGGGCACAACGGGACATACAGAAGCAGTCAAGATTGAATATGATGCTGATATTATTTCTTATGCCGAGCTTGTTGAGATTTACTGGCGTCAAACCGATCCAACAGATGCTATGGGTCAATTTCAAGATCGTGGTGAATCTTATCGTCCGGTTATTTTCTATCATAATCAAGAACAGTATGACATTGCTTTGGCCTCTCGTACTAAGCTAGCTGAAAGTGGCTTATTTGATAAGCCAATTGTGACTCAAATTGAAGCAGAGCAGCCTTTTTATCCGGCAGAAGATTATCACCAAGACTTCTACAAAAAAGACCCGGCAAGATTTGAAATGGAAGAATTGGGTGGACGTGAACAATTTAAAAAAGAAGTGTGGAAATCCTAAATAATTGCTTTCAAAAACTTGTTTTTTTGTTAGACTTAGACTAAGTTTAAATAAAAAAGGAAGTTAAAAACTATGGATCAACTGTCTAAAATCAGTCGGCAGCACACCAATTTTTCAAAGATTAGTGCTGCGGTTATTTATGCACTATGTGTATCAATTGCATTGAACTTTTTTTGGGAACCGGGACATATTTATGCCAGTGGTGTCACTGGATTTGCACAAATTATTCAAAGTTTATCTCATAATTTGTTATCTACTAATGTGATGTATTTTGCTTTAAATATTCCCTTAATTATTATGGGATGGCTCAAAATCGGCCATAAATTCACCCTTTATACAATTTTAGCTGTTGCTTTTTCATCAATCATGATGAAAGTAATGCCACCTATCAGCACACAGTTTGATCCAATAATTTGTGCCTTATTTGGTGGGGTTATTAATGGAGCTGGTACAGGATTTGCCTTGAAGAATGGTATTTCAACTGGTGGGTTAGACATCATTGGAATTATTGTTCGTAAGAAAACAGGTCATAGTTTTGGAACGATTAATATTTTCTTTAACCTCATGATTGTAGCAGTTGCTGGTTTTATTTTTGGCTGGCCATTTGCCTTTTATACAGCTATTGGAATCTTTGTAAATGGCCGTGTAATCGATATGATTTATACCCAAAACCAAAAAATGCAAGTGATGATTGTAACTGAGCATCCACGTGATTTAATCGATGATATTCAAGGCAAAATGCGGCGAGGTATCACGATTGTTCATGACGTTGAAGGGGCTTTTGGTCATACTGAAAAAACCATCTTATTTACAATTATTTCAAGATATGAAATGCATGAATTAGGACAAGTCGTGCAAAATAAAGACCCATATGCTTTTGTCAGCATCACGAAAGCTGAAAAAGTAATTGGTAGATTTAAGGAGCCTAAAGTTGAGTAAAGAATCATTAATTATTGGAAGCCACGTAAAATTATCAGGTAAAAAAATGCTTCTGTTATCAACAGAAGAAACGATTGCTAATCAAGCAAACACGATGATGGTATTTACAGGAGCACCCCAAAATACTAGAAGACGTCCGTTGTCAGATTTCAATATTGAACAAGCAACACCAATTATTGAAGATCACAAGATTAATCCTATTGTCGTTCATGCACCTTATATCATTAATTTAGGTAACGTTAAAAAACCTGAGAACTTTGGTTTTGCGGTTAACTTTTTAGCTGAAGAAATGCAACGTGCTGAAGCAATTGGTGCACGGTACATTAGTTTTCACCCAGGTTCTCATGTAGGATCTGGAGAAGAAGCAGCTATTGCTCAAATTATCAAAGGTTTAGATGAAGCAATTGAAAAAAGTGAAACTCAAACAGTTAGTATCGCACTTGAAACAATGGCAGGAAAAGGAACTGAAATCGGCAAAAAATTTGAAGAATTAGCACAAATTATTGCAGGTTCAAGTCATCCTGATCGACTATCAATCACATTTGATACCTGCCACGTCTATGATGCCGGTTATGATATCAAAAATGATTTTGAAGGTGTTATGGCTGAATTCGATCGAGTAGTTGGGCTTGATAGAATTACCGTTATTCATCTTAATGATTCAAAATTTGGACTCGATTCTCATAAGGATCGTCATGAAAATTTAGGGTTTGGTCAGCTAGGATTTGAAACTTTGCAAAAGGTCGCTTACTATGAGCCCTTTAAAGCATTGCCAAAGATTTTAGAAACACCATTTATCCCTGATGAATCGGATAGCAAGAAAAAATATTCGCCTTATAAGCGTGAGATTGAAATGTTACGTCAAAAACAATTCGATAATTACTTAAAAGAAGAAGTATTAAAAGAAAATCAATAAATTAAGAATTAAATTAAAAAACATCGTGATATTTTGTTGACCTGGATATCTTTGTTCGATATAATTAAGCATGTAATTAGTTGACCTTATAGGGTCATAGAAATGGAAGGAGGGATATCATATGGCAAAGACAGTCGTTCATGACAACGAATCTCTTGATGATGCTCTTCGTCGCTTCAAACGTTCCGTTTCTAAAAGTGGTACACTCCAAGAGTACCGTAAACGCGAATTTTACGAAAAACCAAGTGTAAAAAGAAAATTAAAATCTGAAGCAGCTCGTAAACGTAAGAGATAACGTCTCGTAAAACCCTTATTTTTGGTTATATTTCCAGAAATAAGGGTTTTTTTTCGCCTTAAAAAGCTTTATCATTAAAGCAGATATAAATTTACTTTCGGAGGCGTATTATTGACGGATACAACGATGCAAAACAGCTATTTTGAAACAGCTAATGCTGATGACTTGATCAGCTTAGTTGGTGTAAATGATCAGCACCTCAACTTAATTCAGGACTATTTTGATGTTGAAATTACCAACCAAGGTGATAGTATTCGCTTAAGTGGCCAACAATCAGACGTCCAATTGGTTGATGAGTTATTAAAATCATTATCGAATTTAATCAAACAACGTGTTAAAATTAACGGATCAGATGTAATGAGTGCGATTAAGATGGCCCAAAAAGGGACGCTTGAGTATTTTGAAGATCTTTACCAGAAGATTTTAATTCGTGATGCTAAAGGTAAACCAATCCGTATCAAAAATCTTAGTCAAGCCAAATATGTGGAGGCTATTAAGCATCATGATGTTGTATTTGGAATTGGACCAGCAGGGACAGGTAAGACGTATTTAGCGGTGATTATGGCGATTTCTGCTTTTAAACGTGGAGAAGTCGAACGTATTATCCTAACACGTCCAGCTGTTGAAGCAGGAGAAAATCTAGGATTTTTACCAGGGGACTTAAAAGATAAAATCGATCCCTATCTTCGTCCAATCTACGATGCTTTGTATGCGATATTTGGCACAGAAGCAACCAATCGTTTGATGGAGCGTGAAATTATTGAAATTGCACCGTTAGCTTATATGAGAGGACGAACACTAGACTCTGCTTTCGTGATTTTAGATGAAGCCCAAAACACGACACGTTCACAAATGAAGATGTTTTTAACGCGTCTGGGATTTGATTCTAAAATGATTGTAAATGGGGATATCACACAGATTGATTTACCTTACAACGCAAAGAGTGGCCTTGTGGAAGCCAAACAACGGTTGCAAGGTATTAATGCAATTAAGTTTATTAATTTCTCTGCCAGCGATGTAGTTAGAAACCCAGTCGTAACCAAAATTATTGAAGCCTACGAAAAAAATGAGGAACAAAATTGAGCCAATTAGATATTAATGTGATTAACGAACAGAATTTACTAGATAATCAACAAGTTCAATGGGCTGTTGATTTATTGAACTATACTAAAGATAAAATTGCACCAGACCAAGCTATTGAGATGTCAATTAGCTTTGTTGACAAAGATGAAATCAAAAAAATCAATGAAACTTACCGTGGAAAAGATAATCCAACAGATGTCATTAGCTTTGCAATTGAAGATGGTGAAGACCAAGAAGAGATTGAAATGCTCCAACAAACTTTTGGTATTGCCAGAAATATTGGTGATCTTGTGATTTGTCCAGCTATTGTGGCTGAACACGGGGAAGAGTATGGTCATGGCTTTGACCGTGAATTTGGTTATACCTTAGTCCATGGCTTCTTGCACTTGAGTGGTTATGACCATATTGATCCTGAAGAAGAAAAGGAAATGATTGGGTTGCAAAACCAAATCTTAGATGACTATGGCCTTAAAAGATAAAAAGCAAATTCAAAAAAATAGACACTTTTTTCAATCACTAAGACATGCAATTGATGGTATTTTGCATGTGTTGAAGGTTGAACGGAATTTTAAGATTGATATTTTTGTCAGTATCATAGTTATTTTGATTAGTTTTTATTATCAAATCTCTAGTGCAGAGTGGCTATGGGTTGTTTTTTCAATCTTTTCAGTTATTATTGCTGAAGTGGCTAATACATCAATTGAAACGGTCGTTGATTTAGCTGCCGATTTTAAGTACCACGATTATGCAAAATATGCTAAAGATACAGCAGCAGGGTTTGTGGTCTTGACTGCAATGATGGCTGTGATTATTGGTGCAATTATTTTTATACCTAAATTTATTAACTAGTTAGGAATTAACTATGGAAATTAAACAATTAATTGAGATTGCTAAACAGCATTTGAGTAGGGCTTATGTCCCTTATTCTCATTTTCCAGTTGCAGCAGTTGCATTGGATGATCAAGGTAACCTTTATAAAGGAATTAACGTTGAAAATGCTTCTTATGGACTAACAATGTGTGCTGAACGAGTTTGTTTATTTGAAAGTATCAATCAAAATGACTCTAAACCCACGATTACAGATTTTGTGATTATTGGGAACACACCAAATGCTATTTCTCCTTGTGGAGCTTGTCGTCAGGTGATGAGTGAGTTACTCAATCGAGAAACGCGAATAGTTTTAGCTTCAGCTAAAACAGATGATTTAAAGCAATTCAGCTTAGATGAAATCTTACCCTATTACTTTACAAGCGAGGAATTAAATAATGGAAAATAACGAATTTAGATCTGGTTTTGTTGGGATTATTGGCCGTCCTAACGTTGGAAAATCAACATTGATGAACCGTATTATCGGTGAAAAAATTGCGATTATGTCAGATAAAGCGCAAACAACACGTAATAATATCAACGGAATTTACACTTCAGATAAAGCACAGATGGTGTTTTTGGATACACCAGGTGTTCATAAACCCAAAAACCAATTAGATGATTATATGTCAAAATCATCACTAGGGATGCTTAACCAAGTGGACGTCGTATTATTCATGGTTTCAGCTGAAGATAAAATGGGACCAGGAGATCGTTTTATCTTAAACTTATTACAAGACGTAAAAAAACCAGTTTACTTAATTATCAATAAAATTGATTTGATTCATCCAGATGATTTATTGGCATTTATCGAACAATACCGTCATGAGTTAGACTTTAAAGAAGTTTATCCAATTTCTGCAACACAAGGAAATAATGTTGATGAATTACTAGATCAATTGAGCGATGAATTACCTGTTGGACCACAATTCTATGATGAAGATCAACTAACAAATCGTCCAGAATATTTTGTCGTTGCTGAATTAATACGTGAAAAAATCCTTGAATTTACTCGCGATGAAATTCCACATTCAGTTGCTGTCTTAGTTAATCAAATGAGTCAACGTATTGAAGGTAAACTTCAGATTGATGCAACAATTTTTGTAGAACGTAAAAGTCAAAAAGCTATTGTAATTGGTCAAGGTGCTAGCTTATTAAAACGCATCGGTATTAAATCTCGTCAAGAAATTGAAAACCTACTGGGTGAAAAAGTAAACTTAAAACTTTGGGTTAAAGTTCAAAAGAACTGGCGTAAAGATCCATTGTTCCTAGCTCAGTCAGGTTACAATCCAAAAGACTTGAACTAATGAATAAGCAATGGGTTGAAGGTATTGTTTTTAAAAGACAATCCTTTCAGGAAACAGATGTACTCGTGCGAATTTTCACTCAGGAATATGGGCTGTTTACCATGATTGTTAAAGGTGCAAAACGACCAAAGTCAAAATTAAATAGCAGTGTACTTAATTTTTCTTACGGCCATTATTTAGTTGATATTAAGCCTAATCGAATTAGTCGACTCAACACGACAACCAAAGTAAAACAGTTTGAATCGATTATTACAGATATTGAAAAAAGTGCTTATGCGACCTTCTTGTGTGATTTAGCCAATCGGGCTTTTGTCGATTATCAAGCAGAAGGTGAGTATTATCAGTTACTCAAGCAAGCATTGCTTCGCCTTGATGAGGGTAAAAATCCAGAAATTGTAATGCAGATTTTTCAACTAAAAATGCTCAAAGCTTATGGTGTAGCTCCTGAATTGAGACACTGTGTTGTTTGCCAAAATACTGAGGGTGAATTTGCCTATTCACTTGAAAAAGGTGGTATCATCTGCCAAAAGCACTTATCTGAATTTAGCAACTTACGATTACTAGATTTATCAACAAAAGAGGTTAGTTTATTGAGAACATTAGCCTTTGTGCCACTTGATAAGTTGAACCACGTCACAGTGAAACATCAAACACAGACGAGATTATCAAAAGCCATCGACCGAATTTATTTAGAAACATTAGACATGACACTAAAATCTAAGCAGTATCTCAATCAAATGACAACATGGTTAATTGATTAAATTATTTCTTAAATTTTGTCATAATTTTATTGAAACAAGCACATATAAAGTGTATTCTATTAATGTATATCAAAGCTACGATGAAATAGATTAGTAGTCTATTATTATCAATTTTAAGCGACTGTGGGTGAGTGTAAGCCACGGAATTGGGATAGATGAAGGGCACTATGGAGTAGCTTGACAATTAAGTAGCCGAATTTTTCGGAATTAGGGTGGAACCGCGATTAATCGTCCCTATGCATATTTATGCATAGGTTTTTTTATTGCAAAAAAAGGAGTAAATAAAAATGAACATTCAGCAAATGATTTCAACTTTAGAAGATTTTTGGTCTTCTAAAGGTGCTATGATTATGAACGCATACGATACAGAAAAAGGTGCGGGAACAATGAGTCCTTACACATTCTTAAGAGCTGTTGGACCTGAACCATGGAATGCTTGTTACGTTGAACCATCAAGAAGACCTGCGGATGGTCGTTATGGTCAAAATCCTAACAGACTTTTCCAACATCACCAATTCCAATTGGTGATGAAACCTTCTCCAGAAAATATTCAAGAATATTATTTAGATAGTTTACGTGCTTTAGGCATTGATCCACTAGAACATGATATTCGTTTCGTTGAAGATAACTGGGAAAACCCTTCAATGGGTGCTGCCGGTGTTGGTTGGGAAGTTTGGCTAGATGGAATGGAAATTACTCAGTTTACCTACTTCCAAGTTGTTGGGGGAATTGAAGTTAAACCCGTGACAAGTGAAATTACTTACGGAGTTGAACGTTTAGCATCATATATTCAAGATGTCGATTCAGTTTTTGATTTAGAATGGTCAGATGGTGTTTTATACGGTGATATCTTCAAAGAACCTGAATATGAACATTCAAAATATGCTTTTGAAGACAGCAACCAAGAAGAATTATTAACTTTATTCAACATGTATGAAAAAGAAGCGTTACGTTTGATTGAACTTGGCTTAGTTCACCCAGCTTATGACTACATTCTAAAATCCTCACACACATTCAACTTGCTAGATGCCCGTGGTGCTGTTTCTGTAACAGAACGTGCTGGTTATCTTTCACGTATCAGAAACATGGCACATCGTGTTGCTTCAGCGTTTGTTGAGGAAAGACGTAAGCTAGGATTCCCATTATTGAAAAATAAAGCTCAAAAAGCAGGTGAAGAAAATGACTAAAAACTATTTATTAGAAGTTGGTCTTGAAGAAATGCCCGCACACGTGGTCACACCAACAATTAAACAATTATTAACTAAAACAGAAAAATTCTTAAAAGAAAACAAATTAGATTATAAAGAAATCAAAACTTTTTCAACACCTCGTCGTCTTGCACTACTTGTTGAAGACTTAAACGAAAAACAAGCAGATATCGATGAAGTCCAAAAAGGACCGGCTAAAAAAATCGCATTAGATGATGATGGTAACTGGACTAAAGCTGCTCAAGGTTTTGCTCGTGGACAAAATATGAGTACTGATGATATTTACTTTGAAGACCTAAAAGGAACAGAATATGCTTTTCTTCACAAAAAAGAAGAAGGAAAACAAGCTAAAGCTATTTTGGGTCAATTAAGCGATGTTGTGATGTCACTAACATTCCCAACTCGTATGCACTGGGCAAATTATGACTTTGAATTTATTCGTCCAATTCATTGGATTGTGTCATTATTTGATGATGAAGTCATTCCAATGCAAATCTTAGATGTTGAAGCTGGACGTAAAACTCGTGGACACCGTTTCTTAGGTGATCCAATTAGTTTAGCTAAAGCCGATGACTACGAAGAATCTCTAAAAAGTGAATTTGTTATTGCTGATGCAGAAGATAGAAAAGCAATTATCCGCTCTCAAATCGAAGAAATGGCTAAAGAAAACAACTGGATTGTCAAACTTGATGAAGGTCTATTAGAAGAAGTTAATAACCTGGTTGAATATCCAACTGCTTTTGCTGGTCGTTTTGACAAAAAATACCTTGAAATTCCTGAAGAAGTCTTAATTACATCAATGAAAGATCACCAACGTTATTTTGCTGTTCGTGAAGCAGATGGTAGCTTGAGTGCACACTTTATTTCAGTTCGTAACGGAAATAAAGATCACATTGAAAATGTAGCTTTAGGTAATGAAAAAGTGTTAACAGCTCGTTTAGAAGATGCTGACTTCTTCTACAAGGAAGACCAAAAATTACCAATTTCACACTTTGTAGATAAATTGAAAAACGTGACATTCCATGATAAAATTGGTTCTTTAACTGAAAAAATGTTACGTGTTAAAACAATTGCTGGCGACTTAGCTAAACGATTTGATTTGTCTGCTGATGAGACAACTGATGTTGTTCGTGCAAGTGAAATCTACAAATTTGATTTAGTGACTCAAATGGTCGGTGAATTTGATGAACTTCAAGGAATTATGGGACAAAGATATGCTAAATTGGCTGGTGAAAATGATGAAGTGAGTTTAGCTATTGCTGAACAATATCTACCAACTTCAGCTGAAGGTAAGCTACCAACTTCAAAAGTAGGAGCATTACTTTCAATCAGTGAAAAACTAGATACAATTTTGACTTTCTTTAGTGCTGATATGATTCCAACAAGTTCAAACGACCCTTATGCTTTAAGACGTTCAGCTTACGGTATTGTCCGTATTTTAGTTGACCAAAAATGGTCTGTTTCATTTAACCAATTGTTACCTGAGCTAATTCAAACATTAGATGGCTTAACACCAGCTCGTTTGACAACATCAGAAGAAACAATTAAGCAAATTTCAGACTTTATTTTGGACCGTGTTAAACAATACTTAACTGTTCAAAACTACAAATATGATGTTATTGATACAGTTATGCATTCTGTTCAAAACGATCCATTGCAAGTTATTGAAGCAGCTAAAGTCTTGAATGAACACCACCAAGATCCAGAATTTAAGTCAGTTGTGGAATCATTAACACGTATTAGCAACATTTTACAAAAAGCACAATTTAATGGTAATGAAGCAGTAGATGAAAGCTTACTTCAAACTGATTCAGAAAAACAATTATTAGTCGCAACTAATGATATTTTGAGTCAAACTGCTAGCTTGCCAGAACTATACAAACAATTAGTATCAATCGAACCATTGATTGAAGCTTACTTTGAAGAAAATATGATTATGGATAAAGATGAAGCTATTCAGAAAAACCGTTTGGCACAATTGAACAAGCTAAATAAATTAGCACACCGTCTAGGAGATGTTCAACGCTTAGTCATTAAATAACTTCAATTGTAAGTTAACAGTTGGGGGAGTTAAAATGGCACAATTTATTCCTGAAACATTTATAGATGAGGTTAGGACGAATACTGATATTTTAGATGTTGCTAGCCAATATATTCAGTTTCAAAAAAAGGGTAAAAACTATTTTGGACTTTGCCCATTTCACGAAGAACGAACACCGTCATTTTCAATTTCTGAAGAAAAGCAAATTTTTCATTGTTTTAGTTGTGGTCGAGGTGGTAATGTTTTTAAATTGTTGATGGACATTGAAAATTTATCCTTTCCTGAGGCAGTTTTAAAGGTTGCACAAGACAGCAACATTCCTGTGCCGTCAGATGTTCAAAGTACCACTATCAACAAACAAGAACAGATCAAAAGTCATCCACTTAGACAAGCTTATCGTGAGGTTAGTGAGTTATATCACCATATTTTAATGGTGACAGACTATGGTAAAAAAGCTTTGGACTATTTGTTTAAAAGAGGTATGACCGAAGCTACTATCAAGGAATTTCAGCTGGGATTTGCACCACCTCGTGATATTGTTTATGATTTCTTACTCAACAAAGGGCATAAACCTGAAGATTTAGCTAATTCGGGATTATTTATCAACGGCTCTACCGATGATAAATTACGAGACCGTTTTAAAAATCGAATTATGTATCCTATTTTCGATAATTATGGGAATGTTATTGCGTTTTCTGGGCGAACCTTAAATGATGATTCAGATGAGCCTAAATATTTAAACAGTCCAGAAACAGAAATCTTTAATAAAAGCAAGACCTTATTTAACTACCAAAAAGCCAAAAAGAACCTGAGACAACGACAGTCTATGGTTCTTTTTGAAGGTTTTATGGATGTTATCAGTGCCTATGAGGCAGGTGTCAAAACCGGAATTGCATCGATGGGGACTAGCTTGACTGACCAACAGATTTATTTAATTAAGCAGGCAACTTCTGATTTGATTATTTGCTATGATGGCGATAATCCAGGTATTAAGGCGACGAACAGAGCAATTAAACTGCTTGATCAAAAACAACAGTTTAATCTATCGGTTGTTTTATTACCAGATGGACATGATCCAGATGACTTTATTCGTAGTTATGGAAATGACGCTTTTGTTAATCAAATTAACGGTGCAATTACAACAATCGATTTTGGCTTAAAATTACTGCAAAGACATTACAATTTAGATAATAATCGAGAAAAAATCGAGTTTGTCAATGCGGCGGTTAGCTTGATTGCTCGCAGTCGTACTGAAATTACGCAAGACTTATATAGTCAAAAATTAGCCGAATTAACTCAATTACCCATTGAAACTATTAAGAATGCTGTTCTTTCTGAAAATCAAAAACAGCGGCGAATTGCATCAAATCAAACTTATCAAGAACAGCCTGAACCAAAAAAACAAGATTTTTCCAAAAAACTAACGGCACTAGAAATCGCAGAAGTCAGATTAATTTACTTGGTTTTAAGATATGATGAAGTTAATGACTTTGTTATCCAACATCAGTACGAGTTTAGTAATGCTGAATTGGGAGCTATTTTTAATGAATGGCAAACTTATAAGCAAGCCACAGATAATCCGTCAATTTCCGGCTTTATCGATTTTATTTCTGATGATTTAAAGCGTATAATAGTGTCTATAGAGATGATGCAAATGCCTGATTATTATTCATCTCAAGAGCTTGAAGACTACTTAAGTCAATCAGTCAAAGAAAAACAAGCTCAACAGTTGCAACAACTGCGGGCTCAATTAGCTGAAGCAAAGCGCCAACGTGATGAACAGCAAGAGCTCGCCATAACGCAACAGATAATCGAATTAAGGCGTTTATTGAATTAATGTAGGAGGTATTCTATGTCAGAAAACAAACAAACAAAAGTTACAGATCAAACCTCTAAAAGTGCTACACAAGGTAACACTGAACTTGAAAAAGCTGTTAATCAGCTAGTTAAAGAGTCTAAAAAAACTAAAGAACTAAAAGAAGTTGATTTTGCTGATAAGTTGGTTCATCCATTTAAACTAACAAAAACAGCGATTACTGAATTAGTTCGTCAATTTGAAGATAATGGTATTGGAATTGTTGACGAAAAAGGAAATCCTTCACAATTAGCTTTGAGTAAAGAAGAAGCGATTAAACAAGAAGAAATTCAAGATTTATCAGCACCTTCAAGTATCAAAATTAATGATCCTGTTAGAATGTACTTGAAGGAGATTGGACGAGTACCTCTTTTAAATGCTGATCAAGAAGTTAGTCTAGCTCACCGTATTGAAGATGGTGACCTAGAAGCTAAACAAGAACTTGCTGAATCTAACTTGCGTTTGGTTGTATCAATTGCTAAACGTTATGTTGGTCGTGGTATGCAATTCTTAGATTTGATTCAAGAAGGTAATATGGGACTAATGAAGGCTGTTGATAAATTTGATTACCGTTTAGGTTTCAAATTCTCAACTTATGCCACATGGTGGATTAGACAAGCTATTACGCGTGCAATTGCTGACCAAGCTCGTACTATTCGTATCCCTGTTCACATGGTTGAAACCATTAATAAGCTAATCAGAATTCAACGTCAATTACTTCAAGATTTAGGTCGTGAACCAACACCTGAAGAAATTGGTGCTGAAATGGATATGGCACGTGACAAAGTTCGTGAAATTCTAAAAATTTCACAAGAACCCGTGTCACTTGAAACACCAATCGGTGAAGAAGATGACTCTCATTTAGGAGATTTCATTGAAGACCAAGAAGCAACAAGTCCAGAAGACTATGCTTCTTATGAACTACTAAAAGAACAGTTAGAAAATGTATTGGATACATTGACTGACCGTGAAGAAAATGTTCTACGTTTACGTTTTGGTCTAGATGATGGTCGTACACGTACTTTGGAAGAAGTGGGAACGGTTTTCAAAGTAACCCGTGAACGTATCCGTCAAATTGAAGCGAAAGCTCTACGTAAATTACGTCATCCTTCACGTTCAAATCAATTGAAGGACTTTTTAGACTAATTGTCAGAAAAGAACTTGATAACATTGTTACCAAGTTCTTTTTTTGTGTTAAAATCAGGGATAGATATGGGGAGATATGATGCATTCAAAACGTTTAGAAGCTATTGCAAATTTAGTAAATCACAATCAAAAATTAGCAGATATAGGAACTGATCACGCCTATTTACCAATTGATTTAGTTGAAAAGGGCGTCATTTCGAGTGCCATTGCCGCAGATATTGCTGAAGGGCCGTTGAATAATGCCGTTGAAAATATTCAACAGCATCAACTAGCCGATAAAATATCAACGCGACTTGGTAACGGACTAGTTCCATTTTCAAAAGCAGATGAGGTTGAACAAGTTGTAATTGCTGGTATGGGTGGCAAACTAATTGTTGATATTTTAGAAGAAGCTAGTCAAAGACAGTTATATTTTGAGACATTGATTTTAGAGCCTAACATTGGTGAAGAAGAGGTTAGACAGTGGTTGATGACTCATCACTATCAAATTACAGAAGAAACCATCGTTAAAGAAGGTCGTCACATTTACGAAATTATTAAAGCAGTACAAGTTAATCAAAAGGTTACTTATTCTGAAGCAGAGTTACTTTTTGGGCCTGTTTTAGTACAAGAAAAGCCAGAGTTATTTATTCAAAAATGGCAACATAAATTAGATACACTAACTACTATTTTGAGACAACTTAAACAGCATGCCGATAACAATCAAGAAAAGATTGAAGAATTCGAAAACACCGTACGTTTAATTGAACAGGAGGTTTTATAATGGTTAAAGCTCAACAAATTATTGAGAGAATTGAACAATTTGCACCTCAAGATTTAGCTTTAGATAAAGATCCCGTAGGACTTCAAATTGGTAATCCTAACCAAAATATCACTAAAATTATGACGACTTTAGATGTTCGACCAGAAGTTGTAGAAGAAGCTATTCAAAATAATGTGGATATGATTTTTAGTCATCATCCATTGATGTTTCGTCCAGCAAAGAATTTAGATTTATCTAACCCACAAAATGCAATGTATGCTCAAATTATCAAACATGATATTGTCGTATATTCAGCTCATACTAATATTGATATGGCACCTGAAGGTATGAATGATTGGCTAAGTGAATGCTTAAACTTATCTGATGTGCAGCCTTTTGCATTTGAGTTAACACGCGGGAATACGCCTATGGGAATCGGGCGAAAAGGAAAATTATCACAATCTCAAACATTAACGGAACTTTCAAGAGAACTTAAACATGTCTTTAACCTTCAAGGATTAAGGCTAGTCGCTTCAAACCCTGAGCAAAAAGTGCAGACAGTTGGTATAATAGGGGGAGATGGCGGAAAATTCTTTTTAGATGCCGTAAAAAATGAAATTGATGTGTTAATTACAGGAGATGTTTATTACCATACAGGACATGATATGTTGAGTTATAACTTACCTGTTATTGATCCAGGTCATCACATTGAAGCTATTTTTAAGGGTAAAATGGCGGAAAAATTAACAACTTGGAGTCAAGAGAATGATTGGCACATATCTGTCACTCAATCGCAAATTTCAACGGATCCCTATCAATTTATTTAACTAAGGAGAATAGTATGAAATACAATGATTTAACTTCACGATTTTTAAGTTATGTGAAGCAAAACACACGTTCAGACGAAAACTCAACAACAGTACCGTCTACAAAACGCCAAGTTGATTTCTTAAACAACTTAAAAGCAGAACTAGAAGAAATTGGACTAAGTGACATTTTTTATAACGAAAAAAATGGCTATTTAACAGCAACAATTGAAGCTACAACTGAGAAAGAAGTTCCAACTATTGGTTTTATTTCACATGTTGATACAGCAGATTTCAATTCTGAAAATATTCAACCACAATTGATTGAAAATTATGATGGAAAGTCAGCAATCAAGTTGGGTGAGAGTGGTTTTTACTTAGACCCTAAAGAATTTGAAAGCTTAACTAAATATGAAGGCCATACATTAATTACAACTGATGGAACGACTTTATTAGGTGCCGATGATAAATCAGGTGTTGCTGAAATTGTGACATTTGCTGATTATTTAATTAAGCACCCAGAAATCGAACACGGTAAAATTCGTTTGGCTTTTGGTCCTGATGAAGAAATCGGAACAGGGGCTAATTTATTTGATGTTGATTTATTTGACGCAGATTTTGCGTATACAGTTGATGGTGGACCTGAAGGTGAATTAGAATACGAAACTTTTAATGCAGCTAGCTTAAAGGTAGACATTCAGGGTAAAAATGTTCATCCAAGTACAGCTTATGGCGTAATGGTAAACGCTAGTTTGTTGGCAATTGAATTTAACGATCGTTTGCCTAAAGATGAGGTACCCGAAAAAACAAAAGATCGTGAAGGGTTCTTCTTATTAACTGATATGTCTGGTAATGTTGACCAAGCTTCACTTTCTTATATCATTCGTGATTTTGAAAAAGACGGCTTAGCTCGTCGTAAAGAATTAGCACAATCAATCGCTAAAGAAATGAATGAATCACTTGATGTTGAGCGTGTTCAAGTGACGATTAAAGATCAATACGCTAACATGTATGAAGTAATTAAAGACCATATGTATGTGGTTGACTTAGCACGTCAAGCTATGCATAATTTAGACATTAAAACCGATGAAAAAGCAGTTCGTGGGGGAACAGACGGATCAAAAATTTCATTTATGGGCCTACCAACACCTAATTTATTTGCAGGTGGCGAAAATATGCATGGTCGTTATGAGTATGTTAGTGTTCAAACAATGGAAAAAGCCGTAGACGTTTTACTTGAAATTGCAACTTTAAATGTTAAAGGAGAAAACTAATGCCAATCGTACACATTGATTTAATTGAAGGACGTTCACCTGAACAAATTAAAGGTATGGTAAAAGATGTTACCGAAGCCATTGCCAAAAACACAGGTGCACCACAAGAAAATGTTCATATCGTTTTAAACGAAATGAACAAAGATAACTATTCTGTTGGTGGCAAATTAAAAAGCGAACAATAAATAAAAAAACTATTGGATATTTTATCCAATAGTTTTTTTAATTTAATTTGAAATAGTCTTCTAAATAGCGTGCGACACCATCTTCATTATTGGTGAAGGCTGTTACATCTTTAGCAACATTTTTTAGCTTGTCTGAAGCATTCGCCATTGCGACACCGTGACCGACAGATTGTAGCATTTCGTAATCATTTTCTTCATCACCAAATGCAATGATATCTTCGTTTGCGATGATAAACTGATCAGCTACATAAAAAACACCATCAGCTTTATGTACTTTTTTAGATAGAATTTCAATTCCTCTAACATTTCCTCTCCAAACATGCATGGAAAGATCAGGATAAGCTTCTCTAATTTCTTTTGCTAAATCATCAGGATTTTCACTAAAAAGCATAATTGAAATAATCTCTTGCGGGTACTGTTTTGGTAATAAATCGTCTTCTGTAATTTTTCTAGGGAAAAAGTCAATATCTGGATTAGCCACTTTGTTAACCCAAAAGAAATCTTTTGATTCAACAGTTAATAAACTAACCTCAGGGCGTTTATCAGCACGTTTAACGATATCATTAACAACATCTAAATCAAGTCCAACAACGCGTTCTTTATCCCATTCTTGGTAGGGAAGGTGAACTAGACCACTATTGAAATTGACCATAGGGGTATCAAGTCCTAGTTCTTGATAAATATGCTTGCTAATCTGGAAAGAACGCCCAGTTGCTAAAATAACATGATGACCGAGTTGTATTACTTTAGATAATGTTTCTTTAGTTTTTGTAGAAACCTTACCTTGATGATTTAAAGTTGTACCATCTAAATCTAATGCGATTAATTTTTGTTTCATAATTTTACCTCTTTTCATTGAATTAACCTAATAAAAAACTTGCTGGTTTAACTAGCAAGTTTTTTAGAACGTTCTCATTGTATTTAATGGCCAAAAACGCCATAAAACTTTGGCTTCAATTTGACTTTTTGAAACAGGTCCAATAATTCGACTGTCTTTTGAAACACTTCGATTATCACCCATAACAAAGTAGCTATCTGCAGGAACCGTTGTTTCAAAATTATTTGTAAATAGGGAATCAGGGTTAGTTGCCTTAAATTTAGCTTTTCCACCATCTAGATAAGACTCATCTAAAAGTTGACCATTAATAAACATCTGATCATTTTTAGATTCAAGTTTTTCCCCAGGAAGACCGACAATACGTTTAATGTACAGTTCGGTTTTGCCATCGCTTGTAGGGACTTTAACAATGACAACATCACCACGACTGACACCAGGATTACGCAAGGCAATCAGATTATCTCCCGATTCAAACGTGGTTTGCATGGAAGTTCCAGATACTGTTTCTTTTTCTAACACAAAAGTAAAAAGTGCACTGAATAAACCAAAAATTATAGCAAATGTAAGGACAAATTGAAAAAACATTTTAAGCCAAGAATCTTCATTTTGATTTTTTCGATCAGAACGCTTTGGAATGTTTTCGTTATCTGACAAGTTTTTCAACTCCTAGTTTTATAGATTTCAATTCACATTATACGCATTTTTTTATTTAAATGTTAGCAATTCACTAAATTTATAGGAATTAAAATAAAAGTACTTTAATTTTAATTTAAATTAATGATATTCAACCAAATGGTAAATTATCTATTTATAATGAGGTAGATGTTGATATGGAAACTGGAAAAGTTGAGCTATTTATTGACCCAGAAGATTTAGACCGTTTAAAAGAGTAAAAAAGCCAGCCATTAAGGGCTAGCTTTTTTTATTGATGTGCGGCATCATAAGATTTTTTGATATGAATAGGTAAGCCTTCGGGAATTTTAGGAGTCACATATTCTTCAGAACCTAATTTAACAGATTCGCCATAATACCAACATTTATATGAAATCATCTCATAAACTTTTTGCAGCTGTTTCATTTCTTCTTCAACAACTCGTTTTTGTTTTTCAAATAATTCTTTTCGCTTTGGAAGGGTTTCATTGCCCAATTCGCACCACTTCATAAATTGACAGATGGTTTTGATTTCCAATCCTGAGCGTTTTAAACATTCAATGACACGAAGTGCTTCCAAATCTTTCTCAGAAAAATAACGAATTCCTGAAACACGTTTAAGTTGAGGAAGTAAACCTTCTTTATCGTAGTATCTGAGTGTTGAAACAGAGATATTAAATTGCTGTGAAACTTGTCCAATTGTATACATTAATTAATCTCCTAATTAAATTTAAATAATCTCTTGACCTGAAGTCAGGTTGAGGTACTACTATACTAACCGTAGAAGAAATAGTTGTCAAAGGGAGATTAAAATTATGATTGAAAAACAAACTATACAATTAACGTCACAATGGGATAAAGTATTTGCTAAAAGCGATAAAGTTAATCACCAAAAAGTAAGTTTTCATAATCGTTTCGGTATTGAACTAGTAGCAGATTCATATCAACCTAAAAATGTAAAAGAGAAGTTACCAGCCATTGCGGTTAGTGGACCTTTTGGTGCTGTGAAAGAACAGTCATCTGGATTGTATGCTCAAAAAATGGCAGAAGCAGGATTTTTAACGATTGCTTTTGATCCATCATTTACAGGTGAAAGTGCAGGAACTCCTCGCTCAGTTGCCTCTATGGATATTAATACAGAAGACTTTCAAGCAGCTGTTGATTACTTATCTACCCAAGACGAAGTGGATCCAGATAGAATCGGAATTATCGGTATTTGTGGTTGGGGTGGTGTTGCTTTAAACACTGCAGCTATTGATACACGAATTAAAGCAACAGTCACTTCAACAATGTATGATATGTCTCGCTTAAATGCAAAAGGCTACAATGATAGTATCGATGAAGAAGCACGTTATCAAACGAAAGTTTCGTTGAATAATCAACGCACAAAAGATTATAAATCAGGAACTTATGCATTAGCTGGTGGTTTACCAGAAGAAGTGCCATCAGATGCACCTCAATTTTTAAAAGATTATTATGCCTATTACAAAACAAACCGTGGTTATCATGCAAGATCGGTTAATTCAAATGATGGGTGGACGGTAACTTCAACACTTTCTTTAATGAATATGCCAATTTTGCAATATAGTAATGAAATTAAATCACCTGTACTAATGATTCATGGTGATAAAGCACATTCTCTTTATTTTTCACAAGATGCTTTCAAAAAGCTAACAGGTGACAATAAAGAATTAATGATTATTAAAGATGCCACACATACTGACTTATATGATCAGGAAGATAAAATCCCATTTGCTAAATTAGTTAACTTCTTTAATGAAAAACTAAACTAGTAATATACAAAGTATTCGACATTAAGAAACTACAAGGATTTTATAGCACATGCCAAATATGTTATCCTACAAAAAGTCAATTAATAGGGGTAGGATAATGAAAAAATATTTAATTACAATAATGATGGTTTGTTTATCACTTATGATTTCAGGATGTTGTTCAAACAATCAATTAACACGCCAACAAGAGTTGAAATCAGTGTCGCCAACACCTGCAGTAGACGAAACGACTTTTAGAAGCTATACCGCTAATTCTAAGGTGTTAACCGCTAAATTTGCTAAATTTAGAATTGATGAGTCAGTCAATAATGATGTTCCACCTATTATGAAAGTCTGGGTTAATTTGACGAATAAAACAACTCAACCTATTTCAGTTAATGAGCTGTGGCATAATTATTTTTCGATTAATCAGTATGATTTTGATTCACAATTAAAGGATGTTAATGAATCTATTATTTTTGTCAAAGATGATCAACAAACTTTGAATCCAGGTAAAACTGCCGAATGTGTCTTACAATTCGACTTATATACTAATTTTTATCGAGTAAGACTTAACTTTACACCAGAACCAAATGGGACAACGTTTACAGAATCTATTAATATTATGCCGTAATTATCAGTAAAAAGAGTAGCTATCAAATGATGGCTGCTCTTTTTTAGCTTGACGAAACTAATTAATTAAAATATAGTTAACAAAAAATGATAGATATTTAATTTTTAAGGGGGATTTTTTATCAAGAAATTATTAGTTGAAAACTGGCAGTCAACTTTAATTGTCATGGTTACGGCAACGCTTTATGCACTTGTAAGCATTGCCAGTGCAACTTATTACGGTTACATAGTTGAACATGCTGATAATAAGAATCAAGCCCTTTTTTTGATGATGATTGTAATGGGCGTAACCATCGTTTTTTTAAGGTGGGTCTTTGATATGATTAATCAATTAATTATGGTGAAGTTTGTTGGTCATATTATCTACACTATTCGTCAAAAAATGCTACAGACATTGATAGGGAGCTCAGTATCTCAATTTAGGAAAAAACCTGTTAGTATGTATACGTCGAATGTATTAAATGATGTTGAGATGGTTGATCGAGATGCAATTGAACCTTATTTTGACTTTATTTCACAATTGGTTATTGTTTTGATATCTTCAATGGCAGTTCTTTATTATCAACCCATTGTCTTTTTAGTCATCTTACTTGGTACAATTGGTGTGTTTTTGATTCCGATGATGATGAGTCAAACACTACAAAAGAAGCAAGCCTCATTTTCAAATGAATCAGCAAATCTAACTGAGAAAACTTCTGATATTTTGAATGGTTTTGATACAATCAAGTCGACACAGTCAGTAGACGAGTTTCTTCATGATTTTAATAAAGTTAATCATCATTTTACAAGAGCTAAAGTATCGTCTGGCAAATGGATTATGGCAAATTACGTCACTTCGAGTATGCTTGGTATGATGGTGCAATATGCGGCTGTTTTAGCTTCTATTTGGTTTATTATGAATGGCATGATTACCGTAGGGATTATGCTTACAATGGTTCAAACGATGAATACCTTAGTTTTTCCGTTGATTGATATTTTTAGATTAATTCCTCAAATTAAAAGTTCAAAACCAATTATGGATAAAATCGAATCTTTAGCGGATGCTGATACAGTTGATGTTGTTGATAAGACATCGCCATTGTCATTAAATGAGCAAATCAAATTAAAAGACATTTCAGTGACACTGGATAGTAAACCAATATTGCACGACATTTCATTAAATTTGACTGCTCACAAAAAGTACTTACTGGTAGGAGAGAGTGGGTCGGGAAAATCAACACTAGCTCAGTTACTAGCTGGATTTATTCAGGATTATCAAGGTCAGTTTTTAGTGGATAATCAGCCATTGATTAACAGCGAAGATTTATTTAGTAGTGTTTCTTATGTCAGCCAGACGCCGCATCTCTTCAATCAGACTATCAAGCAAAATATCGTGATAAGTGAGCCTTTTTCAGAATCAAAATTTAAACGAGTTTTAGTTCAAAGTGGTGTTAACCAATTCATCGAAAATGCTCAGCAACTGAATGAATCAATTAAACAAAATGGTCAAAATTATTCCGGTGGCCAAAAGCAAAGAATCGCACTAGCCAGAGGTATTTATCAGCAAAAACCGATGTTAGTTCTGGATGAAAGTCTATCAGGACTGAATTCAAAATTATCACATCATATAGAAGACCAACTTCTAACACTCGATTCAATCCTTGTTTATATTACGCATCAATTTGATATGAGTTTAATCAAGCACTACGATGCTATTATTTGGGTTGAAAATGGTCGAATCAAAGCTAACCAAGAGCCTGAACAATTACTACATAATCCAGATTTTCAAGCTTTTTTAGATGTTGTGAATGATTCCTAAGACTTATAACAACTGCTCAAAAGCATATTTATAAAAAAGAGCTTACTTTTAAGTAAGCTCTTTTTTGCTAATTTAGGGCCATTTTAATTCGTTTTTTCAAACGACCTTTATTTTTCAATTGAGTGAATTCAAACTGATCAATCTCACGGGTATTAGATACGTGAGTTCCACCACATGCTTGTTCATCTAAGCCCTCAATTTTAACTAATCTAACATGACGAACACTTTCAGGAATCAAGCTAGTATAGGTTCTAATTAAATCTTCTTGACTCAATTCTGTTCGGTCAACTTCTTCACTAGTTACAGCTAAGCCTTGATTAATTAAATTATCAATAGTTGCTTTGAATGCTTCTTTATCAAAATTTTCAGGAACACGGTCTTCAGGAAACTGTACTTCCAAACGAGCGTGGTCAGCTTCAATCGCACTACTTTTTGCCAGAGCACCATAAGTGTTGTACAAGTAACCAGAAACCAGGTGAAGTAGGGTATGGTAACGCATATTACGAAAGCGATAGTCAAAATCAATATATTCTGTAATAGTAGTTGTTTCTGCTGGAATTGGCTCTGATAAATGATAAACAACTTGGCCATTTTGACGGCTAAAGCCCGTGATATCATAATGCTGACCATCAGCTTCAACCCAAGCTTTATCACTAGGTTGACCACCACCACCAGGATAAATAATAGTATCTTTAACAGTGATTTTTTGACGGTCTTCACTTATTGAAGTAATTGATGTTTGATGTTCAGTTTTGTAGCTATCGATTAAGTATTGTTCCATGATAGGTCACTCCTTAATTAGTTGTTGTTTTAGATAATAGTTTTTCAATAGTCTTCATACTTGTTTCTAATTCTGTGATTTCTTTGGCAGAAAGTCCTTTAAGATTAGCTGCTATTTGGTTATCGGACTGCGTTTCAATGTAGTGATATAAGTCAATACCATCTTTGGTCAAATAAAGGTGGAAGAGACGTTGATCAATCTCATCTTTTTGACGATAGATTAGGTCATTTTGCTTTAATTTCTTTAAAATACGACTTAGATAGGTTTTATCAATACTCAAAATGGTTGTTAACTCATTCGATGTAATGCCTTCACATCGGCCGATTTCTCCCAGTGCACGCATTTCAAGCAATGAGTAATCTAAATCAAATACGCGGTTATTAAATACACCTAAAATACGTGTGTAAAATCGATTAAAGTGTCGAATATTTTTGACATTCACGGGTTATCACTCCTCTAATAGTTGGTAGAGCTTATTCTATTAAAATAGTTGTGTTTTGTCAACTATTTTAAGTTAAATAAAAAAGATGCTTTACTGAGCATCTTTTTTTGTTTGTCTTTTGACCATCCGATAAAGTTTTGCCGTCCCTAAAATATTTAAACGATAGTCTACTTTAATTTTGTCTAATGCAGCTTTTGGTGCCATTGTCAGATAAGCTTGTTCAATATTTTTAAATTCTTTTTTAGATTTTAAGATATCACGCGCTTTTTGATTAGCTTTTTTATGATCAATAAACAGTCTGATTAGACTAAATCCAGCACCTAAAAGGAGTAGAAGACCAATTATCAAATAAGTATTCACACTATCACTCCTTAATGTTCTGTTTTGAAATCAGTCGATAATTGTTCACGATAATTTTGTAATTCTAAATGGTAATACTTTTGGATTTTTGGAAGATCAGTTACCGTTTGTGCACCAAATACAGCGGTTAACTCTTTTAGTTGTTTGATAAAAGTTGCTAACCAATTTTTGGCCTGATCATACCCATGTCTTTCTAATTGGTGTAATAAGACACCGCTAATACCAACAGCTTGAGCGCCTAAACTTAAGCACTTTAACGCATCTAGTGGTGTTTTAACACCACCAGAAGCTAAGTAAGTCATATTGATGTCTTGAGCATTCAATAAAGACTGCAGGGTGGACAACCCGATACTATCCAGATAGTTATAATCATGTTCAGGTCGTCTAAAGTTTTCAATTTTTGCAAAATTAGTACCACCTGAGCCACTTAAATCGACTGTTTCAAAACCTTCGGCTTCGAGTAAATCTAACGTATGCTTATCAAAACCAAAGCCAACTTCTTTAATAATAACTGGCACGTCAAGTTCAGCTTGTAATTTTTTTAAATTATCCAACCAAACAAAGTCACGGTCACCTTCAGGCATGATGATTTCTTGTACCACATTCACATGAATTTGAAGTGCGTCAGCTTGCATGGTGTGAACAATATGTTTAGCATCTGAAACTGGAACAAAAGGGTTGATATTTGCCATAACTAGTCCTGTAGGATTTTCTTTACGCAGGATAGCAAAGCTTTCTGCTTGTTCAGGTTCTTTAACCAAAATAGAAGCCGACCCACTAGCTATACCAATATTGAATTCATACGCTAATTGTGCAAGCTGTTGGTTAATCTTAAACGATCGTTTAGATCCACCTGACATCGCATTAATATAAAGAGGGACATCTAGTGAACGATTAAAAAGGGATGAGGTTAAGTTAACCTGATCCACTCGAGTTTCAGGTAGGGTAGGTCGAATTAAACTCAATTGTTTAAATTCGTCTACGTTTTTTGTTTCTTGATAAAAAATTTCAGCAAGTGATAAATGCTCATCTTTACGATGTGAGCGAATACTTTGGTTATTTTCTGGTCTCATCAAGTTATTCCTTCTATAAAGAGTGTACTTTAAAGTCTAAAGGGGTAATATCTTCGGCTAACCATTGTGATTTCATCTGGTCAACAGTTGTATGAGAATCAGCAATGACAATGGCACAATCACCATTTCCAGCACCTGAGGTCTTAGCGGCACCGTGATTCAATTCTGCAATTTCGATTAGTTTCGTTAATTTTGGAATTTCAATTTGTACTTGGCTCATATCAGCAAGTGATTGCAGTAATAAACGGTTATAGCGAATTTCAGCTTGAATTTTAGAGGTGTCGCCAGTTTCAAAGCCTTCAATCATACGAAGAATACAGTTGCGTGTTTCATTAACAAAATTTTGATATTTTTCGGGGTATTTAACTTTTGCCTGGTCTGTTTTATCGACTAATTGTGAGGTATAAGCAGGGATACCGCTCCAACCAATAATTAATTCTAAGTCCTTAGGGGGTGTTAGTAATTTAATTTTAAGTTGAGGCCATGCTAAGTTAATGACATCAGTTAAACTTCTAGCTTCAAGTTCAGCTAAAACAGACTGTTTATCAAAAGATTGATAAGCAATCCAACCACCATAAACACTAGCGGCGATATCACCAAGAGAACCGTTACCTTGAACTTTGAGATGGGCAATGGCTGCTAATTTGAAAACAAGACTTTTATCGAGTTTAACGCCGTAAAAACTTAAGACAGCTTTAACGGTTGCAACAGTAACGGCTGCAGAAGACCCTAAGCCGTATTTACGACCATCTTTAGCATCCAATTCACTATTGATATTCAAATCAAAAATATCAAGTTTGCCCTCATTTTCTAATACGTATTGTTCAGCGTAATAAATGCCAGATAAAATAAAATGGAAAGGGTTATCTCGGTTATCTAGCACCATTTTGTTTTCCTGACGTGTCCAGTGAACCGCATCTTGTGAGTATTGTTTCGAGTGGATGGTTCCCACGTGCTTTTTACTTTTACTGATGCTTACACTAACGAACTCATCTAAAGCCACTAAAATAGCAGGACTGGTTTCTTCAAGAACGGCATATTCACCGGCTATATAGAGTTTTCCTAACGCATATTCTGTAATCAAATTAATTCCTCTTTTTTATTTTATTATGATAAGTACTGAATTCCGGGACCAAAGGTTGCTTGTATAATTGAAGCTTTAGGTAACTTTTTATTAAAGTAAGTCTTAATAGCTTCAATATTTTTGGATTGAGTTAAAATCTTTAAATTTGGACCCGCATCTAAAGTATAATAACAAGAAATACCGTTATCACGCAACTCTTGGACAGTTTGCATCGCAATTAAAGTATCTGGTTCAAAATAAGTGAAACTTGGAACAGCAGCTAAATTAGTGGCATGCATAGCCATCGCATTGTTTTCAGCTACTTTACCTAATAACTCGAAGTCGTTTTGCTTGATAGCATAGGTCATCAAGTCTAAATCGTTTTTTGCTTTTTCAACCCAAGCATCATAGTAAGCAGAGGTTTCAACAGTGTTTTGCATCCCTGAACGTGATGGAATTTTCTTGCGAGCATTATTTGTTTCAATGGCCAACAAATGAAGATCCATCTCAGGGTGCTCATCAATAGCTGACCCAACTGAAGTCAAATCGTTCCCTGTAGACCACATCGCAAATCCACCAAATAAAGACCGTGTTGCTGATCCTGAACCCAAACGAGCTAAACGAGATAGTTCAGATTTTGATAACTCAAGTCCCATAGCTTTGACGGTTGCAGCAGTTAATGCCGCAAAACCAGATGAAGAACTTGCAAGTCCCGCAGCTGTTGGAACATGATTAGTAGACCAAACTTTAAAATGGGGAAGATTTGGTTGATTGAGCAGGGTGGTGATTTTTTTGATATGGTCAAAAACACGTGTCGCCATTTCATTATTAACACGGTTATCGTTTAAGAAAAACTGATTTTCAGTGAATGCTTCATTGAACTCAACAGTCGTATCTGTATAAAAAGCATCAAGTGTCATCGATAGACTTGAGTTATAGGGTAAAATAAAATTTTGATTTTTTTTGCCCCAATATTTAATTAAGGCAATATTGGTATGGGCACGAGCAGTTGCTTTCATTTAAATCTCCTCAATCCAAGTATTTTTAGCACCGGCTTGTTTTAAAGCCTGGCTAATTCTTTCAGCAGTTTGACGGGTATCGGCTAAGCTAATCATAATACCACCTAGACCGCCACCGCTTAATTTGGAACCTAAACTACCATGGCGATTAGCGGTTTGAATCAACTGATCTAAAACCGGGTGGGATACATTCAGATTAGATAGGGCAGTTTGAGCTTGGGTAAAAACCGTTCCTAATTGTTTAACGGCGTGTTTTTGCCAAAGAACTTTTGTTTGTTCAACTAAGTGCGTGAGTTTTGCAATCTCTTGTTGACCGCGACCTGATTGATAATGTTCTTTAACTAAAGCTACCGCTTTTTTGGTATTACCTAAAATACCACTATCTGCAATCACTAAATGGGCACCGAGTTTTTGATCAACAAATTGGCAATGGCCATGATCAAAATACACCAGCTTATCACGGCAGACAGTCGCAATATCTAATCCACTAGCTGAACCATGATTCAACTCTTCAGCGTGATTAGCATAGCTAAGTTGTTCTTCAAAAGGTAACTTAAGGTCTAAATAATCGTTTAATGCTTCAATAGTGGCAAGTGAAGTCGCAGCAGAAGAACCCAATCCACGTTCAGTTGGAATATTGCTTGTGTAGGTTGCTTCAAAAGCATGGTCACAGGTAAACTGTGTTAATAAATAAAAAAGACCTGGATGGTCGGTTTCAATAGTTGAGATAGGGGCCTTTAAGTTTAGACTAGGACTGTTAATAATTGAAGCATCCCCTTCAATCGGGGTTAACTTCACCGTTACGTTTAAATTTTGAATAGGAAGTGCTAGTGCTGTTTGATCATAGACAACACTATGTTCGCCGATTAAAATAGCTTTCCCATGGGTTGTTGCTATGGCAGATTTCACAAATAATCCCCTCCAGTAAAAATAAATTAAGTTTGAAAAATATGATAAGATTTAACTACTAATAGCAAGGAGTGAGTAGAATAATGTTAGATTTTCGATTAGGTGATCAAACCGATAATATCCATCAAGAACTACTAGATGAAGCTGTTAATCATTATTATCAACATAAACAAGATTTAACCTTCATTATTGTTCCCAACCATATCAAGTTTGATACTGAGGTTAGTGCGATGCAAAAATTGTCAATTCTTGAACAGAAGAAACACGTCAGCACTAAAAACCTACAAATATTATCTTTTTCACGATTGAGCTGGTTCTTTTTGAAAGATAGTCAAAAAGGGCTACTTCCTATTTTAACAGATACAGCAGCTAAGATGATTTTAAAACAGATTTTAAATGATAATCAAGCAACCTTAAACTTATTTAAAACTTCCAGATTAACAATGGGGTTAATTGACAGTTTTTATAAGCAGGTGTTAGAGCTTGAGGAAGCTTATATTGACCCGGATGATTTACAATCGATGAGTGAACAACTCAAGTTAAGTTATGAAACAAGTGATAAGCTACACGATTTGCAAATTGTCTATCGGGCATTTCATCAAAAAATCAAAGGACATTACCTCACGCAAAACCAGCAGCAACAATTTATGAATCAGTGGCTAGCTGAAGAGGCAGAAGTTCTTCAGAACGCTGCTTTTTATGTGAGCGACTTTTCACACTTTTCAGTTCAAGAAAAAGTGCTGATTAAAGTTTTAATGACGTATGCTAAGCAAATGACATTAGGCTTTAAGTTAGGGATGCAACAAGACCACTTAACTTTAGTTGAGTCAGATTATGATTATCATGTTCAAAAAATGATTAAAGAGTTACAAGCCTTTGCCTTGGATAATCAGTTAGAAACTAAAACTACTTGGGCAAAAACCCCGCTTTTAAGTGATGCCATGCGTGAATTGAATCAGTTTTTTGTCAAAAACGCTCAAAATGAACCCGTTGAAAAACCTAAACAGGATTTAAGTCGTCATTTAGCCTTGATTGAAGCTGATTCAACTTTTGCTGAAACTTATTTTGTAGCACGGACAATTTATCGAGAAGTGGCTTTAAATAATCGTCGCTATCGTGATTTTATTGTGATTGCACCATCACTTGAAAAGTATGAAACCCAAATTCGGCCTATTTTTGATCAGTTAAATATTCCTTTTTTCAATGACTTACAAGTTCAGATGAAATATCATCCCTTAGTACTACTAGTTGAACAATTAAGTCTGTTAGTTGAAAAAGGACTGACTGTTGATAGTCTATTATCATTTATCAAAACGCGTTTAATTATACCAGAAAATTATGATAATGAGACGCAATTTACTGAAGATATTGCCAGTCTAGAAAACTATTTGCTTGAGACAGGTATTAATTATAATCGGTTAACTCAACCTTTTGCCTTTGATGAAGAAGATGTTCATATGACACGTTTAGAGCATTTAAGACGATATTACAGTGAATTAATTGGCCAAATCACTAAAAAGTTAAAGCAAAAACAATCAGTGAAACAAGCTATCACGCATTTTTATGACTTTTTGGAAAATTATGGCGTATTAAAACAATTAGAGCAGTGGCGTGACCAAGCTAATGCTCAAAATCAATTGCAACTCTCGCTTCAGCCTGAACAAACCCTACAAACCCTGGTTGAAATGTTAGAAGATTATTATCGGATTAATGAAGATGAAAGTTTTGACTATGAAGATTTCTTTGAGGTGTTATTAACCGGATTTTCTTCAGCAACTTTTTCGCAAATTCCTTCTACACTTGACGCAGTCACAGTTTCAGAACTTGGAATGGTGCAAGCTCCTAAATATCAGGTTGCCTTTATCATTGGGGCTGATGATACAGCGATTCCACAAATCGCAAATGATGATGCCTTTTTAGCAGGGGATAATATTAACGAAATCAAATCGCAATTTGATGAAAGTACCTTAACCTTATCTGTATCGGGCAATTATTTTGAACAAGAACTAACCTTAGAAGATAAAAAAGCTTATCAACTAAAAACACAACCGTATTTATTTGGGTTAGCTATGACAGCTGCGACTGACCAATTATACTTTTCACATGCGATTATTGACGGTCAAAATAAAGCCAAACAGTGGTCTAGCTATGTGCGAGATATCAAAAATCATTTTGGGATTAAACCCAGCCGTCAAAGAGATTTACCAACTGGTGAAACTGATGACTTACTAAGCTTTATGACGACCCCTGAGTTTTCAGTCGGATATTTAGGCTATTTAAATCAAAATTCACATCAAATTGTTGATCAAGCAGACTTTAAACAAATTAAAGACCAAACCCTGATTTCTGCTGATGATACTGAAAAAGTGGCAAAAACTTATCAAGCTAAAGACTATCGTAATCTACCTGTTCAAGTTGAAGCAGACTTAGCTAAGCAATTGTTTGGTCAGCGACTAAAGACTTCAATTTCACAACTTGAAAGCTACTATGCTAATCCGTTTGAATTCTTCTTGAAGTACGGGCTAAAACTGAAAAATCCACGTGAATTTGAATTTGGCGTGCTTGAAATTGGGAATTACTTCCATGATATTTTTGACCAGTTTGTTAGATTAATGAAAGCCGATCAATTGACAACCGAACAATTGTTCGAAGATGGTAATTTGTTTAATCAACTGTTTACACAAGCCGTTGATACGATTAATCAACTAAAAGCTTTCAAGCCGTTTAGTCAAAATAATTACTACCGCTTTTTACAGCAACATTTGGTTGAAACAGCTCAAATTGTATTGCAAGACTATCTTGAACTGAATCAACAAACAAAATTTGAACCTTTTGCCTCAGAGGTTGAGTTTAATTTAAAACCTGAAAACTTTGACCCACTTCAAATCAAAGCAGAGGGAGTCGATATTCAAGTAAATGGGAAAATTGACCGAATTGATCAAACAACCGACTCAACGCATCCCTATATTCAAGTTATTGATTACAAATCAAGTGTGCATGACTTTAACCTAGCTCAGTTCTATCATGGTATCTCACTACAATTGGTTACTTATTTAGAAGTCGTCTTAGCTAATCAAGACCGCTTTAAGGGACAAAAAGTTAAACCTTTTGGGGCATTTTACCAACATATTTCAAAAGGCCTGTTAAATGTTAAAGATAACCTAAAAACAAATTATCAATTTGGCGATAGCCACCAAAAATATTTAGCTAATAAGAAGTATAAAGGGCTACTCGTACAATACGGTCACACTGATATTACAACTGATATTGAGCCTGATTTAATGGGAAATTCAGTAATGTATAGCAATATGCGAGTTAAAAAAGATCAAACCATGAGTTTTTCAAAAGAAAAAAGCATTAAAGAAGCAGATCTTAAAGCCTTGCTAGACTATAACAAACAACTCATCCAAAAAGCGGGTAAACGCATCTTAAATGGGCAATTCCCACTGAGTCCGGTTAAACACAACAATCAAAAAACGGCATTATCTTATTCTGACTATCGTGACATCTTCTTCTTTGATGCCATGCTGCCAGATAATCGTTACCGTGTGATTGATAGCTTAGATACTAAGACATTACTTGAAAATATTAAAGAAGGAGTGCTTCCAGAAGATGACTAGTCAGTTTACCCCCGAACAAACCAAAGCCATTTACAACCACAATCACGATATTTTAGTTTCGGCTTCAGCCGGGTCGGGTAAAACCACGGTTTTAATCAAACGGGTGATTGAAATGATCCTAGACGAAACTTCAGTAAAAGACTTATTAATTGTGACCTTTACTGAAGCGGCTGCTAATGAAATGAAACAACGACTCATTGAAGCGATTAAAGCTGAACTAAAAGAAAAACCAACACCTTATTTAAAAGAACAATTACTATTGTGTGAGGATGCCAATATTTCAACGCTACATGCCTTTTGCTTGCAGGTGATTAGACGATTTTATTACGTCATTGATCAAGACCGTTCATTTAGTTTATTAACGGATGACGTCCAACAACAATTGCTAAAAGAACAAGCGTTCGATTCTGTTAAAAATCACTACTTTAAAGCAAATGATGTAGCTTTTCGAAAAATGTATCAAAACTTTATGAGTGATAAAAACGATGAAGCGGTAGTTGAGTTGTTTTTAAACCTGTATAATACGGTTGTTTCAAGACCTGATGGTCAAGACTTTTTAGAGGCCTTACCTAAAGCATATGATTTAACACACAGTCAAACTTTATCCAAAGTCTATGCTGAGCTTGATTTACAGTTAAAAACGATTCATCAACGCCTGACACGACTTCTTGAAAATGATATTTCAAGGGATGCATCCCTTGAAAAAGTAGGGCAAACACTCGCGCAATACCTTGAAAATAGTCAACAACTGCTTGATTTATTGACAAAAGAATCAAAAGACTATGATGCTATTAGAACGGCTTTTCAAAATTTAACGTTTAAAGCTTTGCGTAAACCAAAAGATTTAGAAGATGTTCAAGCTTTTGAAACAACAAAACTTGTGGTTGCCGCAACTAAAAAACAATTGAAGCAGTTGTTTGAACGATATTTATTGTTGCCGTATGAAGCACAACAAACACTCATGCAAACCAGTCAACAATACGTTGAAAAAGCAGTTGAAGTTGAGCGTCGTTTTATGGCAACTTATGCAGAACTTAAACAAGAGCAAAACGTATTGGACTTTAATGATTTAGAGCAATTAACGTATCAAATTTTGACTCAAGATACAGACCTTTCTAATATGGCTCGTGCGTTTTATCAAAATCAGTTCAAGGAAGTTTTGATTGATGAGTATCAAGATATTAATGCCTTACAAGAAGCAATTCTAGCCGCTGTTGCTAAAAGTGATGAAGGCAATCGGTTTATGGTGGGGGATATCAAACAATCCATCTACGGTTTTAGACAAGCTGATCCTAGTTTGTTTTTAAACAAGTATCTGACTTTTACGGAAAATCCCTCACTTGCTAACCCAAGTGAACGCATCGTTTTAGCTGATAACTTCCGTTCTAATGAACCGATTATTCAATTTATTAACTCATCTTTTGAAAAAATTATGAAGCAGTCTTTTGGGGGTGTGGATTATGATAAACAAGCCCATATGAAATTTGGAGCTAAAAATTATCCCAAAACCGTTGATTCAACTCCTGAGTTCTTATTTATGGATAGTGAAACCAATAAAGACACTGATCTTTCAGAAGAAAAAATGGTGATGCATCGTATCCAACAATTGTTTGAGACAGATTATCAAGTGTTTGATGCCAAACTTAATCAAACACGTTCTATTACTTATCAAGATATTGCCATTTTGACCCCAACAAGAGCCAATAACTTATCTATTCTTCAAAGTTTTACTGAACACGGGATGCCATTGTATGTTAATGATGCCAAAAATTACTTTCAAACGATGGAACTAACCGTGATGTTAGCGTATCTAACGATTATTGATAATTGTCATCATGACATTGAACTAGTCAGTGTTCTACGCTCACCACTATATCAGTTTGATGAAAATGAGTTAGCTAAGATTAGACTTGTCAGTCGTGATACTGATTTTTATGAAGCTTTATTGGCTTATGCTGAAAGCGAAGAGACAAAACTTGCTCAAAAAGTAACGGACTTTTTACAAGACTTACACTATTATCAAAGTTACGTGACCAAACATCGCTTATCTGAGTTGATTTGGGAGATTTATCAACGTTCAGGGTTTTTAGGATTTGTTAGTGGGATGCCAAACGGCCCCCAAAGGCGAGCAAACTTACAAGCACTTTATGAACGTGCCGCTTCATATGAAAGTGCTGGCTTTAAGAACCTCTATCAATTTTTAAAGCTCATGACTAAAATGAAATCCTATGATAAAGATCTTGCACAACCCATTTTAGCTGAGCAAGCACAAGATGCGATTCAATTGATGACTATTCACGGCAGTAAGGGACTAGAGTTTCCTGTTGTTTTTGTGATGGGGATGGGGAAGACCTTTTCACTACAAGATTTAAAACAATCAAATGTCCTAAATAAAGATGTTGGACTAGGGATTGCTTTAAAGGGTGTTTTAGAATCACATCATAGCCAAGTAGATACGCTTGTTAAAGGATTAGCTTTAGATGCAGAACAAATAGAGTTATTAAGTGAGTACTTGAGAGTTTTATACGTAGCACTTAGTCGAGCTAAACAAAAGCTGATTATGACGGCTAACGTTAAAAAGTTAGAACAAAAAATTGAACTTTGGGATACTTACTATGATGATCAAGCTCAACAGGTTGAACTAACCTATCTAAGAGAAGGGCAAAGCTTCATGCATTTTCTAGGGCCGACATTGATGCTTAGTCAAAAGATATTAAATGAGCCCAAGTATCAAGCACAACCAACTGCCACACGATATGAAGCTTATTTCTATCAAGAAGATATTGAAGATAAGTTACAATCACTTGCACAAACAACCCCTACACAAAATCAAGGTATCTCTAGTCAGTTACTAGATGAAACACTGCAAAAGCTTTATCACTCAGAGTATCCCTTTGCTTCTTCAGTTAAGACCACGGCATATCAAGCGGTTTCAGAAATTAAAGACCGCTTTAGTGACCCTAACTTAAAAGAACTAGGAGCAACTACTGACTATCAAGAGCTTACGGCTTCTAATCGCTATCTACAGCCGATAACCGCACGCCCTGATTTTTTAACCGCGTCGGCTTATTCTGCAGCTCAAATTGGGAGTGCGACTCACTTAGTTATGCAACAAATTGATTTTAGTCGTATTAATGAAGCACAATATCCCAATACACTACTTAAAGAGTTAGTTGTTAACGATTTAATCGAAGAAGACCTGGCTAACCAAGTTAACCTTACACACATTGAAGATTTTTTAGCGACACCTTTTGCTCAAACCCTTAGTCGTCATCAAGATACTTTAGCACGAGAAGTGTCCTTTTCATCTTTAATTTCAGCCAAAACCCTATTTGATGACTTCTCTGATAAAGATGCTCAAATTCTAGTTCATGGGACAATCGATGGGTATATTCAAACGTCAGATGGAATTATCCTATTTGATTACAAAACAGATTATATTAACCCTGGTCAAAAGGCCCAAGATATTGCTAAAATAGTAAGTAAGTATCGCGGACAATTACACCTTTATCAACAAGCGATTGAATCGTTTGCGGAACAAAAGGTGACAAAACGATTATTAATCTTACTTTCTATCAATGAAATTGTGGAAGTATAAAAGGGGATGCAACTATGCCAAAGAAGGCCACAACTTATGCTGTTGTTGACTTAGAGACAACAGGAACGCATCGAGAAGCTCAAGATCGCGTGATTCAGTTTGGTTGTGCGATTATCCAAAAACAAAAAATTGTGAAGACTTATTCTTTTTTGATTAATCCAGGTCGTGAGATTCCTGAAAGAATTACGCGTCTGACTGGTATAAAAGATGAAGATGTGAGGGATGCACCAAAGTTTGAAGATATTGCGTTAAAATTATATAAAATTCTAAAAGGTACCATTTTTGTAGCTCATAATGTCAATTTTGATTTGCCTTTTTTGAATTATGAATTTGAAAAAGCAGGGATTGCACCTTTAACCAATAAAGCAATTGATACAGTTGAATTAGCTCAAATTTTGTTACCGACTTCTGAAAGCTTTAAACTCAATGATTTGTCAAAACGATTAAACATCAAACATACTAATCCCCATCAAGCAGATTCAGATGCGATTGTAACAGCTAAATTATTAATGAAATTGCAACGAAAAGCTCGTCAATTACCATTTGAGACTTTAGAAAAGTTAACGGAATTAGGCCAAGGCTTAACACGAGAAACAGGTGGCTTTTTCAGAGCAATTTATAACTATAAGAAAAAACGCCCACAAACGCTAGATAAGCAGTATGTTAGAGTCAAAGATATCGTTCTTAAAAAGCAACGTCATGCTACACCTGAAAGCTCGACACTAGAGACTTATCCCATAGATGATAGTCAAAAGAAATCCTTGTTTAAGGGCAAAATAAGGTTTAGACGTTCACAAGTTAATATGATGAATCGAATCCATGACTTTTTGCAGATAAAGAATCGACACAAGCCATTATTTGTAGAGGCACCGAATGGTAGTGGTAAAACATTTGCTTATTTATTTAGCTATGTTCATCAACTATCGCCACTTCAAAAATTAGTTGTTGCCACACCAACAACAATTTTACAAAATCAGATTATTCAAACTGAAGTCCCTCAACTCAATCGTGTACTCAAGACACAGTTTAAAGCTGAAATTGTTAAAAGTTCACGCTATTATTTAGATTTGGATGCTTTTTATCAAACTTTAGCTAAAGACAGCCAAACAAATTACACGCTAACTTTACAAATGAGAATCTTAGTTTGGCTCTTACAAACAGATACAGGAGACTTAAGCGAGCTGCAGTTAACCAATTATCAAGATTTGCTATTTAACGTTATTCGTCATCCTGGAGATGCACGTAATGCCACGTTATTTAGTGAGTATGACTTTTTTAACTTGGCCCGTGAACGCCAAGAACAAGCTGATATTCTCGTTACCAATCATGCTTACTTAGTTAACCATGCTAATGATTTAATCTGGGGACAAGATCCTTTGTTAGTGATTGATGAGGCTCATCGTTTTGCTGAAAATACGACACAATCATTATCAGATGGCTTTCAATTTGAAAGTTTTTGGGGCTTTTTAGCTCATATTCAATCTTTATTAACGAATAAACAAATCGGCCTATTAAATGGGTTTAAACAGGATTTATTTATGTCTAAAGAAATCAATCAAACTCACGGTTCATTAGATAAACTAATCAAAGTTATCAATGATTTTCAACGTTTCTTGTACCAAGGCATTAAGGTAGCAGGAGTCCCTGTTTACCGTAATCTCAAACAAACAGATTTTGCAATTAACGGTAACGAATTATTTCCAGATAAAACGGTTGCTCAAGGTTATTTAACTCGTCTGCAAGGACAATTGGAGTCCGCTAGAAAGCAATTACTCAATTTGGTAGCGCAATTAAATCGGCAACATCGTCGTTTGTTAAAAAATGAACAAGAAACAATTGAAGAATTAGATAAACAATTAGTAACAATCGAGGTTTATTTACAAAAATGCTATACCTTGAGTGAAGAGGTTAATAAAGAAGTTAATTTGAATGACCTAGGCTTTGTCTTACAAAGTTCTAAAGTAGATGATCCCTTAGCTGTTAATCTACGCTGGTTGCTAATTGATCCAATTGAACCCATTCAATCAATTTTAAAAAATTTCAATCGTCCTTTATTTATCAGTGCTACCTTAAAACAACAAAATGATTTCACTTATACATTAAGTTCTCTTGGCTATCAAGAGCAAGAAGTACAAACGTATGTTGCTAAATCAACAGGTCGTTATCGAGATAATGTCAAAATTTTAGGGATTAGCCAGCTAGATGGTATAAAAAACCCTAATGATGATCATTATTTAGAAAGCATTAGCCAACTTATTCCTGAGATTATTTCTTCAAGTGATAGTCATCATATTTTACTGTTGTTTACTAACTTAGAAAATATCAAAGAGGTTTACTATCACATACTTGGTGATGAGCGCCTAAGTGATTATGAAGTTTTAGCACAGGGTGTAACAGGATCAAATGAGAAAATATCTAAACGGTATACGATTGCGCCCCAGTCTATTTTGTTAGGCGCTAATAGTTATTGGGAGGGTGTCGATTTCAAAGATGTTCAACATGACATGGTCATCGTGACGCAATTACCATTTGAATCACCTGATCGAGCAGATGTGAAATTACGCCAAAATAATCTCACGAATCCATTTAAAGAAGATACTTTACCTCGAGCATTGATTCGGTTCCAACAGGGATTTGGTCGTTTAGTTAGAAAAGAACGTAGTAAAGGCACATTTGTTGTATTAGACCCTCGCTTTTATGAGTCACCTTATGCTAATCTATTCCAGCAAAGTCTTTTGAAATTACCAATTAAATTCTTAGATCAAAGTGAATTAGTGAATTATTTAAATCAAACTAATAATCATAGGGAGAACCCATGAAAAAGATAATTGCCAGTTGTATTGGCTTTTTCGTATTTATCACACTAGGTGTATCTTTAATTTATGTATCAGCGACCCATGTTAATCGTGTCGAACAGACTCAGGTAGCAGATATTGCTTATGACCAAACACCGATTAAAACGATTGATGCTTATTATCAATTATCAAGAGATGTGAAGTCATTAGCGGTGAGTGGTCAAGATGATAAACAAGTTAGGTATTACATGATTTATTTGCCCGATGAAAAAGCGGCACACTTATATAAATATGATGAAGGTAAATCAAAAGAAGAGGTTATCAACACCTTTAATAATAACCATCCAAATCGAACAATTGAAAAAGTTAATTTAGGTTGGTATCACAATCAACCTGTTTGGGAGATTACCTTTAAAAATAGTGATAATCTCTGGGGTTATATTTTATATTCTTTTGATGACGGTGAAGAAGTCAGTTATATAGATAATATTTAAAAAACTGAATCCAAGTGGATTCGGTTTTTTAGTTGAGTAGGGAGATTATGTATGGAAAGTAAAAGTTTATTGCTGTATCAGCAAGGATTTAGTTCGATTAGTCAAGCACTATTGAATTACTACAATAAAATAAACGTGAGCGACTTAGAATTAATTGTTCTGTTGCAACTAGAAAAATACCGTCAAAATGGGAATTTTTTCCCTAGTAACAATGATATTCACCAACACACTAATCTGAGTGCACACGATGTTGGCCAAATTCTTCAAAGTTTGGTCAGTAAAGAGTTAATCGAGATTATTCAAACGACAGATAAAGTTAATAAAATTGAAACGCAATATCGACTAGATAATCTCTATCAAAAGTTAGTTGATTATATTGATAACAATATCTGTGAAAGCGAGTCTGAAACAGAAGAAGTCTTGATGGAACCTGACAATCAAGATGGTCTGTCATATGTGATGAGACAATTTGAAATTGAATTTGGTCGTTTATTGTCACCAATTGAACGTGAGATGATTCAGTCTTGGCTGCTAGAAGATAACTACAATCAAGAGGTCGTTATTTTGGCACTGAGAGAGTCTGTTTTATCTCAGGTATACAATTTCAAGTATATTGATAAAATCTTGTTAAACTGGCAAAAAATGAATTTAAAGACTCCTCAGCAAGTGAAACAGTATCAAGAAAAATTTTAAAAGAGTTGTTGTACCCAAAATTAGTCGTTTTATGTTTTAATAATTAGTAAAATAGGTTAGATAAACTATTTATTATATTCAGAGGAGATAAAATGAGGAGTTAACTATGAAAAAAACACATTGGTTTCAAGAACAACTACATTATTTAAAAGAAGGATCTAAAACGGTTTTTTCTTTTAAAGGTAACGTTAAAGAGTTAGGGGCATTGACCACAAAGGAATACGGGCTTTTAGCTATGATGCTTTTAGCCACGATTATTTCTTCGGTGTTAAGTGGTGGATTAACAACCACAATGGGAATCATTACATTGATTTGTTCGATTGCAACAGCGCTTAATTTGATTTTGATTGATCGAGGCTTTATTACTAATTACATTTGGGGAATTTTGGCTTCTGTGGTTTGGTTGATTATTGCATTTGAAAATCGTCTATTTGGTGATATTGCCAGCCAACTTTATTACTTTGTTATGCAATTTATTGGAATTATTGAGTGGCAAAAATCAAAAAGCCAGCGTCAAAGCGACTTTGTTGAATCAAAAGCAATTAGTAAGACTTTAGCTGCTGTGATGATTGTTGTGACAATTGCGGTTTACCTATTCATTGTGTATACATCTTATCAATTAGGCGGTAATCAAGTCTGGCTAGATGCGGCACTATTACCACTAGCTTTAGTAGCACAACTACTGATGACTTATGGTTATAAGTCACAATGGATTGTATGGATTGTGATTAATGCTTTAAATGTTGTGATTTGGTCAATTCAACTTACACAAACTGATTCATCTTCAACGGTTAGTATGTTAGTGCTACAAGTGGTCATGTTAATCAACTCACTATATGGTGCTTATGTTTGGTATAAACAAGCACAGTAAAGTAGGAGAGGGCGTGATTAAAAGATGGCATACCTTAGTCAAAAAGAAGCCAAGGTGGTTTTAAATAAAATATTAGCTAAGTACCCCAATCAAAAAGCATCCCTAGATTATCATAATCCTTTTGAATTCTTAATAGCAGTTATGTTAAGTGCCCAAACAACAGATAAAGCCGTCAATAAAGTGGCTCCTGATTTGTTTTCGATACTAAAAACACCTGCTGATATTAAATCGCTAACAGTGACAGATATTAAAAACAAAATCAAACGGTTAGGGCTTTATCGCAATAAAGCAAAAAACATCTATAAATTGTCGTATATGTTATTAGAACAGTTTAATGGAGAAGTTCCTAAAACAAAAAAGGACCTGCTAAAACTGCCAGGAATCGGGATTAAAACAGCTAATGTTTTCTTAGCTGAAATTTATCAAGTTCCCGCAATTGCCGTCGATACACATGTTGAACGTATCGCTAAACAATTTAAGATGGTGCCTAAAAAAGCAACTCCTTTACAAGTAGAGGCTTATCTTGAAAAAATAGTCCCTCAAAAAGATTGGATTGCGATGCATTTGGCTTTGATTACATTTGGCCGAAATGATTTACCAGCAAAATATAAAGATTTAGATCCTTATCAGTTTTTGACATAAAAAAGACCATAGAGCACTAACGCTCTATGGTCTTTTTAGTTATTCACCGGTATTGTTTTGATTATCATTACGGTTGTTATTGTTGTCTGTTCTATCTTCTTCACGCGATTGAGGTGATGTTACCTCAGTATTATTTTGGTTTGTATTAGTATTGTCGGTACGACTTTGGCTACTACTTGAACTTGCAGTAGAAGAAGAGTGACTGCTTGAGCTTTCTGATGACTCAGAAGAGCTACTATTTTGTGATGATGACTGTCGATTAGTTGAAGGTGTTTCGGTTACTTTTGGTGCATAACCTTTAACATAAAGGCCAGTTCCAACACGTTCTACAGAACTTGGTTGTTTCCAGTCAGAATAAGAAGCATCACGACTAAGATATTGCATCATGTAACGGTAAAGTAGTTGAGCAGAGTTACTTTCTGTTCCTCGAATTGTACCATCACCAATATTGTCATATCCTGTCCAAACACTCATCACATAGTCTTTACTGTATCCTGAGAACCAAGAATCTTTAGGAGTCGAAGCATAACTTGGATACTTAGCTAATTCTTCTTGAGAATATTGAACCGTACCAGTTTTACCTGCTTGAGGTAATCCTGAAATATAAGCACTAGATCCGAATTGACCAGGCTGAATAACACCTTTTAACATGTCAGTAATCATGTAAGCTGTTGATTCTTTCATGACACGAACCCCTGTGCTGTTGTATGTTTCAACATTACCATCAGCTGTTTCAACTTTTTGAATGTATGTTGGTTGGTAATAAGTACCACCATTAGCAAATGTCGCATAGCCAGCAGCTAACTGTAATGACGAAATATCAGCACCAATCCCTACAGATAAACCTGAGTTTTTATCAATATTAATTCCCATAGCTTTAACAAAATCACTCGCTTTTGAAACACCTACTTCTTGAAGTGTTTTAACGGCTGGGACATTACGAGATTGCACAAGGGCTGTTCTCATGCTGATGTTCCCCATATATTGCATATCCCAGTCATAGAGTTGTACATTGGTACCAGGGTAAATATATTTGCTGTCATCTAAGTATTTGGCTGTTGACCAGTTAAGATATTCAATGGCAGGGGCGTAATCGAGTAGGGGCTTAATAGTAGAACCTGTACTACGTGTTTGTTGAACGGCTCTATTGTAACCAAATTGAACATTATCTTGATTACGACCACCAATCATCGCTACGATTCCACCTGTATTAGGGTCAATAACAGTTGCCCCAACTTGTAGTAGACCTTTGCTTGAACCGGAGTTGTTAAATGAAACAGTTCCATTATTTGCTAAATTATAAAGTCTTTTTTGAGCATCATAATCCATATTCAAAGTGATTTTTAAATTATCTTGATAAGGATTGTAATTTAATCTCTGAGCTTCAGTTAAAGCCTCTTTAATATAAGCATCGGTAATCGCATTGTTTGAATCTTGGGTTTGGTGACTACTTTGATCAACTAGACCATCTGTAATTGGTGTGTTAACAGCTTGTTGATATTGATCTTGTGTAATCTTTTGGTTTTCAAGCATTTCACTTAATACTAAGTTACGACGTCTTAAAGCATTGTCTGGATAAACATAAGGATCGTAAGAAGTTGGTGCATTAGGCATAGCTGCCATCAAAGCAATTTGAGGTAAACTCAATTGGTTCAGCTCTTTACCATAGTAATATTTAGCTCCCGTACCAACACCATAATTACCGTAGTTCATATAAACTTTGTTAAGATAATATTCTAAAATCTGATCCTTAGAATATTCACGTTCAACTTGCATCGCTAGCCAAGCTTCTTGTGCTTTACGACGAAGCGTACGCTGATCAGAACTTGTTGAAAAGGCAGTTAGTTTAACTAACTGTTGGGTGATGGTACTCCCACCAGATGTTGTACTCCCGCTTTTGATATTACCCAAAGCACTAGTTACAATACGAATAGGATCAATACCCAATGATTGTTGATAAAATCTTCTATCTTCAATTGATACGATAGCATCTTTCATTGTCTGTGGAATATTATCATTTGTGACATAGTCACGTTCTTGTGTTCCAATACTTCTAACAAAAGTCCCATTTCGATCATAAATTTGTGTTGAACCACCAGCTTGAAGTCGTTCTTGCGTAATTGCTGGTGCATCTTTAGCATAGAAGGCAAACAGCCCTATACCGCAAACAAAGAAGAACGTTACAATCATTAAGAACCATTTAACAAGCCTTACCCACAAGCGAGATTTCTTTTTCGCTTTTTTGGGCTTTTGTTGTTGAGGTGCACGTTTACGTTTCAATTCTTTATTATTTGTCATATTCAATCCTCTGTATTAAATTATTAATAGTTTCCAAATAAGGTAATGTTGGCCGAAATCCAGGATAAAACTCGATACCATAATTAATGACTTCATCTAATTTGATGGATTTACGACCTGTTTCTTGATCATACCATTTTTTTATTAGCCTTGAAGCAGGGTAAGAGAAGTATCGGTTTAAACTGGTAAATTTAATAATCACAAAACAAATACCTTTTTGAGCTAAACAATTCTCAAAGTGTGTAATTTGATGTTGATGAAAATTTTTGAGGGGAAAAGAAGTCTTGTTGCGTGTCTCCTTAGCCTCAAAGTCAACATAGTACCCGTTATAGACACCATTGTAGTCGGTAGTTGAAGCCTGTCTAAAATAAGCTTCTTTAATAACAGCCCGACTTCTTTTGGGATAGTCAACATTGACTATCTGAATGGGTGTTGGTTTTTTGTGAATGACAGCAATGCCCTTATTGAGGTAATAGTCATTACTGTCATTAATCTCTTGTTCTAAAGACATGCCTCGTTTTGAAAACGAGAAGGCACTCGTGCTATTACCTTTAGAAATTGAAGAGGGGCCACCGCCACCATTGGGGTAGTTGATCATGTTTCTATCACGCTCCTTATTGCATTATATCAATAAACAAACAAATTTAAAAATTACAAATAGTGGAGGACAAAATGAGAATTTGGCTAACTGGATATCGAGGTTTTGAGTTAAACCTTTTTAAAGAAGACGACCCTAAAGCCAAGATTATCAGAGATGTTATCAAACAACGTCTGATTAATCTAGCAGAAAATAATGACTTGGTCTGGGTTATTACAGGCGGACAGCTCGGTATTGAACAACTTGCCTTATCCGCCGCATTAGAGTTGAAGGAAGCTTATAATATCAAAACAGCAATGCTTTTGCCATATGAAGATTTTGGAGCAAGATGGAATGAAAAAAATCAAGAAGTGCTTTCAAATTTGAAAAATAGGGTTGATTTTTGTAAAGTAACAACCAATAATAAGTATCAAGGGCCTTATCAACTAAAAGCTTATCAACAATTTATTTTGCAACATACTGATAAGGCGTTGTTAGTCTATGACCCTGAGTATCCGGGCAAACCAAGCTATGATTATGAAGCTATCAAAAGTTATCAGAATCAACAAGATTATGAACTTGAATTAATTGATTTTTATGATTTACAAGATGCGGCTGATCAAGCTTAATTTATAGGAGGTTAGACTGTGGAAGATAAAAATAAAGCACGTTATGAAGGAATTCAATTCTCAGTATATGACATTTTAGAAAAGCAATTTAGTCAAGCTAGAAAAGGTTATGATAGCGATGAAGTCAATGACTTCTTAGACAAAATTATTGAAGACTATCAAGTGTACAATCAAAAAATTGAAACACTGTCACAAAAAGTTGATCAACTTCAAACACAAAAAGCAGAACTAGAAGCTAAAAATCGTGAAAACAACTATAGTGACGGACTTGAAACACCGGCTTCAACTAATTTTGATATCTTGAAACGATTGAGTAAATTGGAAAGCCAAGTTTACCAATTACAACAGCAACAAAGTCAAGAAAATCATAGTTTTTCTAACAATCAATAGTGAAATATGGTACAATTCAATATGTAGGTTTTGAGCAATCGCGGTAATCTTTATGATTGCTGAGGAAAGTCCACGCCCGCACAGGCTGAGATGCTTGTAGTGTTCGTGCTTGGCCCAATAAGCCCTGGGACTTCTTATGAAGTTACGGCAGTTAAAGTGCTAAGGTCTTTGACTATGCATGACTAGCTTGAAAGTGCCACAGTGACGTAGCAATATTGGAAACTTTATTGGTGGAACGAGGTAAACCCCACGAGCGAGCAACCCAAACATTGGTAGGGGCGCTTCATTTAAGGAAATGAACTAAAAATGAAGGTAGAAATACAGATAGATGATTGCTGAAGGTATTTTTCCTAGAAATACTGGAACAGAACGTGGCTTATAGAAATTTACATAGGATAATAAGTTGGGCTTAGTGCTCAACTTTTTTTTTGAAAAAGTAAGGATGTTAAGAAATGAGTTACAAGTTATTTGCAACTATGGCTAGTGGTTTTGAATCATTAGTTAAACAAGAATTACAAGACTTAGGTTATGAAGTCGAAACAGAAAACGGTCGTGTCTTCTTTGAAGGTGATCAAGAAGATATCGTGAAAACCAACTTATGGTTGCGTGTTGCTGACCGTGTCAAAATTTTAATTAAAGAATTTAAAGTAACGTCTTTTGAGACACTATATGATGAAGTTAATGCGATTGATTGGGCAGAATTAATTCCAGTTGATGGTGCATTTCCTGTACAAGGTAAGAGTGTTCGTTCAAAGTTACACCACGAGCCAAGTATTCAGTCTATTACCAAAAAAGCCATCGTTAATAAAATGGCTGAACAATATCATAGACGTGGTGTTTTACTAGAAAACGGGGCGACATATCCACTTGATATTACCATTACCAAAGATGTTGCTCGAGTATCTCTAGATACAACAGGAGCTAGTTTATTCAAGCGTGGCTATCGTACTGAACACGGTGCTGCCCCATTGAAAGAAAACTTTGTAGCAGGGCTACTTGGTTTAACTAAATATGATGGTTCTCAATTGTTAGTTGATCCGATGACTGGTTCAGGAACAATTCCAATTGAAGCCGCTATGAAAGCCCGTAATATTGCACCAGGTATGAAGCGTGAATTTGCTTACGAACAATTTGACTGGTTTGATGATAGTTTACTTGAAAAAGCACTTGTTGAAGCAGAAGCTGCCATTAATCGTGATATTAAGCTTCAAATTCAAGCCTTTGATATTAATCAAGAAATGATTGAAATTGCTAAACTTAATGCTTATGATGCAGGGGTCTTGCACGATATTGAATTCAAACAACGTGCTGTGAAAGACTTCAAGACAGATGTTGAAGAAGGAATCATTATTGCTAACCCACCATATGGTGTACGTATGAAAGAAATTGAAAGTGTACGTAAACTTTATAAAGAGATGGGACAAGTCTTTAATCCATTAACTCACTGGAGCAAATATATTTTGACAAGTGATTTAAGTTTTGAGAAGTTCTATGATCAAAAAGCAACTAAACGCCGTAAGTTATATAACGGTCGTTTAAGAACCGATTTATTCCAATTTTGGGCTAAATAAAAAAGCAGCAGTCTACTCAGGTGAGTGGGCTGCTGTTTTTTTTGACTTTGTGGTATACTATATTAAATAAAGGGGGATAACAATGGCACCATTAAAAATATATCAAACTATTTTCAATGAATTTATCAAAAAAGTAAAATTGCCAGTAACTTATATATTGTTTTTAGTAATATGCTTTATGATGTACTATCCAGAACATAGTTTTTCTAGTGTTGACTCTAATACTTCAACATTAAAATTAATTAATTTATTATTTGCCATATTCAGTATAGTGTATGGTAATTTATGGATAACATTAGGAACAATGATAACAGCAGAGATAGCAATTTACTTACTCTTTCGCTTTGATTTTTTTAATCGTGAGATTTTTCAGAACAAAAGTTATACTGGTGATGGTTTAATAGAAGAATGGAATGCGGTTTCTGCAAAAAACAGAATAGGAAATATAATATCAAAAATATGTTTACAATATTATGTGTATTATCTTTTACTTTATGGATTAAAGAACAATTTTTATAGTCTTCGTGATAAAGTGCTTTCAGATTATATCATCCAGTTTTTATTTTTAATAAATATTGTTTATTTTATGTATTTAATAATAAAAATTCTTTTTATAATTCGTATTCCATCTTCACAATCGTATTCAAGTACGTATGCTTTTGAGAGCGAGTATCTCATAATTAATAAGAACTCTGATTCATCTGTGTTACTGTGTAAGTCTAAATTTACTAACTTATACGTTTTGGTTGATAAAGAAGTAAAAGTACATACTCCTGATAATGGTCCCATTAACCAATCTAGTACTTACAAGATTATTGATTCTAGTAACAACTTATCAGATATAGTGTATCATTTTGATTGTAAAAAATAATAGCATGTCTACTCTCAAAAAATCAAAATTATTACTTGAAGACTTGATTAGTAATTATTTACTTCATCAAAAATATAATATATAGCATCATCAACACACATAAAAATACAACACCTAGAAGTAGATATTTATTGTTTGTTTGCATAAAAAATATCATCCTTTCTTAATTTAGATATAAATTTCATCTATTTTCAGAATTTTAATGCTATTTATTATTTTTGTGAATCTTAATTTTAAAGGATAAAGTTATTTCATTTGATATCATCTGCATACTTAGATACACTTGGAATAATACTTACTTGGAGGATTTTATGAATAATAATTATGTAAAAACAATTGGCTACTATGTAGGATGGCTTGTTTTATTTGCCTTCACACCTGGATTGATTAACTATAACTTTGGAGTCGCTGGCTTATTTAATCAGAGTGATGAAGTTAGTGTATGGATTAATAGTGCAGTTATGCTTTTAGTATTTCTATCTCTTATATTTTTTGACTGGCAAAAGTCAAGATCTTACTTTTTAAATAATCTTTCTAAAAGAAGTGCACTAATAGTAGTAGCTATTATACTAATCAGTTTAGCTACTTTGCCGTTTCACTATAAGATGATTTTTCATGTTGTGACGTATGCCTTTTGGATGTTCAGTTCAGTTGTATGGCAGAATTACGTTAGTTTTGGTTGGTTATATGGCAGATTGAGTGATATATTCTCCAAAAATATTAGTCAGCTAATTACAACATTAGCATTTGCATCAGGGCACGTTATCTACATATGGCAAAAATTTGGTCTTACGCAACCCGTTAGCCTGATATTTATATTATTAGTGGCTTTATTGTTATCTTCTTTAAGAAGATTTACTGGAAATATTAGTTGGCAAATTGCTATTCATCTAGCTTTTTACTATTTATTAAGTTAAAAAATACCATCTGTATCCTTTGGGATAACAGATGGTATTTTTATAAGTTGGTGTTGGGAGATAATAACTCATTATATGCATTCATTATTCTTTTTCCACGATTTTCAATTCTTTGATTAACTGTGATTAGAAATGAGTTTATTTGACTAGTATCTTTTGGTAGTAAATTTCCTGATTCAAGATGGTCCTCCCATAGTGGCAGAACACTACCACATGAATTACATACATACTCTTCAAGTAAATTATCTTGAATGATTTTTTTCCATTCAGAGTTCGTTGGATACCAAGATTTTTTTAGATAACGTAATCCATAATCCCAATAGTCATAGTTGCTTCGACTCGTGTTAAAGCCTTCAGGAACAACTGCTATGTTTCCAATAGTGTGAGTGAGTTTTGCAAAATCTTTTAGATATTTATTTTCATGAACTTTATTGAATTTTTCAAAATTTTCACGTAAAAAATCTACCCATAAAATTTTGGGATATTGTTCCTCTTTTAGTTCTTTTTGAAAAGGTAGAAGAAGAGCAGGAAAGTGTTCTCTATAATATTCAATATATTTTTGATTAAGGCACTGACTTTTTCCTCCTGTAGTGTGAGGAGGATACCCAATATAAACTTTTGCTAATTGACTTGATTTGGGTTTTGTTAAAGGTAATCTGTTATTTAAATTTCCTCCAGGTTTGAAAATAGCAGGGTATTCTAGTTGTAGATAAAATTTATAAGTGTACCAAAAAGAGTTCATAATATCTTTATGAAGCAATATTTTTTCATCGATATTGAAAACTTTTTTTAAAATGGTATCAACCTCTGAATAGTTTTCGATATGTCCTTTATCTTGCTTATGTTTTACATAGTCACTGTACTTATCTCTATAGTTTTCTTTATCTTTTGCAAGTAGTATATTCTTGATGGAATTGTTAGATATCTTTTTACCTAGTAACTTTTCTTTGTAGTTATAATCCCATTCTAAATATTTTTTATCCATACTAAATTCCTCCAATGTCTTTTATAGGTATCTTAACATAATGAATATTAAGATTTTTATTATTGTTTAATCCTATGTATAATGATAGACATATCTCACAATCTATTTGCAGAAGGAGTAACAATGGCACAACCACTATTTTTTACAATTTTTATCGGGATAATTGCACTTGAATATTATGTTTTAACTAATACCAAACACTTTTGGCTTGGAGGGATTTTGCCAGCATTAGTCACTGTGTTTTGCGTATTTTTAATGATTAAAACCAACAGTTATGCGTTAAGAGACTTCCTAATGGTTGGAACAATCGCAATCGGATCACTTTGCTTTTGGGGAGCAGGGGACGAACGCCGAAAAAGAAAGCTCAAAGAAAAACAGGAACAACTAGAATCAAAAGATAACGGGGGTTAAGTTATGGATGTTAAACAATTGAACGTCAAACTTAAAGTAGGGGCAAATTCTAAAAGAGAACCCTTAACTAATTTAAAGGGTATTAAACGGCTATTTTATAAATTTGTAACAAATTCAACAGAAGGGTATGAATACGCGGGTGGTTTTTTAACCATAGCGGAAGAGGGATTATTTTTTAAGCCACACTTTTTAAACTTTCATAGAGATCCACAATTTATTCCGTCATCAGAGATATTGACTGTCACAGAAGACCCTAAAATCTCTAAAATGATAACGGTAACTACTGACAACAATTCCTATACTTTTATTGTGTTCAAACGAAAAGAAGTAAAATCACTGATTGATGAAATGATTGTTCAGCAATAGTTATTTGATAATTTCAATGGAAGAAGGAGGCACTTCATATGTATAAAAAATACTATTTTGCTGCTATAAACCTCTTAGCTGGATGTGCACTTATCAACCATTTGAATCCCAGTACTAGTACATTTTTATCGGTATTACTTTTGTGTATTGTGTTTATAGCGCTGTTCGGAGTATTGAAGCATGAGCAAATTAGACCTATATTTCGGAAATTTTTCCAACGTGTTCCCGATAAATATGTATATTTATCGATATTTTTGATAATGATGATTTTTAATCTGCTACTATTTCAAAAGGAATATGTTAGTTCTTTGAACAGTTGGTTTTATATTTTCGATTCTCTTACAGTTGTATTATCAGTATGTGGGTTAATAGTAGAAGTCAAAAGTAATAGGGCCAAATAACTGAGATTAAAAAAGAATCTCTTAGTTGGAATTTTGGGTCCAACTTTTTGGGGATTACATCAAATTAGTACTTTTTTATGTTCGAGGAATGCCCTTACCAAGAAGTAAGACTAACTTAGTTAATATAAATAATTAATAAATTATTAAGTCTAGGGAATAGTTCCGTGTAATATGTTAATGTACAGCTTACATCAATTACTTTGGGAGGAATTATTTTGAAAAAATATAGCAATATTTCTAGGCTATTACTAGTAAATATAGTAATTGCAATCTTGTTCTGTGTACCTACGCCGTTTTTCGCAAATATATTTAATCCCTTAGGATTACTTGATATAGCAACTATTCTTATATCAATTGTTATTTTGGTAAAGGGAATCAAAGACACTCATATCAAGAAATCTAGTTCTATTTTTATGATTTTAGGATCTGTTATTAATTTTTTGGCTATTTTTTACGACATATATATGTCAATGCAATTCACAGGAGATTTAGCCTCTATAGCTATTGGATTTCCACTGTTAGTTTTACAATGTATTTCAATGTCCGCTCGAATTCTTGGCATAATTATGGCATGTATTGAATATAAAGCAGTTAAAAGATATGCGTAATTTCTAAAATTAAAAGCAAAAAAGAGTCTATCGGCTATTTAACTGATGGACTCTTTTATGTTTTACTTTTTTCCTCCAAAAGAAGAAGTAATTAAATGTATTCAAAACAATAATTATTAAGCTTAGCAGTTCACTTAAATCACTGTTATGGATTAAAAGCATATTAAGTAATACTAAAATAAACAACACCACAGCTGTTAACCTAATAATTACACAGAACTTTTTTGAATAATTCATAAAAAACGTTCCCCTTGTTTATTAGATATGAGTATAATATGTAAAGTTATCCTAATCGACTATATATCTTTTCAAACTTAATTGTGGTTGTTGATATAAGACATCGGATAATCCTTTTCGGTTTATTCAACTTAATATATAATAATTTCTGTAAAAATAAATTATTAGGTTGGGGGGATTTATTGTCGAATTCAGTGAAAAAATGAAATATATCCGAAAGTATCATAAACTCACACAAGAGCAGTTAGCTCAAGAGTTAAATGTTTCTCGCAAAACGATATCAGCGTGGGAAAATGATCGCGGAATTCCAGACTATCACTTAGTCAAGTATATTGAAGGTAAATTCCAGATTTCAAACGATTGTTTATTAGATAACAACAAACCCTTGTTCATGGATTCTAGAGAACTAAAAAACGAATTTAAAGACAAGATTAAATGGGTTTTATATATCGAGATTATTTTTATCTTTTTAGGCTATTTAACTTTATTTAAAATTTATAACAATACTATTAATACTATTATATTAATGATTCTTACATATTATTTAAATAAAACTGTTAAAGTTTATTATCCACAAAATAATTCTCATTCTATAACAAAAATAGGTATATTTTTAATTCATATTTTAGTAGGTATCTGGAAACTAGCTGAATATATTTCAAAGTATATGTTAGACGAAAATATTTATTATATATGTGGATTAGGTATATCGTTAGTAATAGTCAGTTTTACGGTAACTTGTGCACTTGTGGTAACATTAAGAATACTAACTATTCTTAAATATGAATGATAAAAAGTCATTATTTAAATAAAAGAAGAAGCGAAGGATATCTCTCATGAGGAGCAGTTGGTCAATTTGCTGGAATTGCTGCAGGGTTAAATCGTGTTAATTATCTTATATCAGTTTTAGGTTTTTAGAACTTAACAAAATCAAACATTTTTAACTATTTTTCAAAAAATAAGTAGTATTATTTTTTTATACATGTTATACTACGTATGTAATTGATTTTGAAACGTGAACTGTGATGTTATACATTATATATAATTTTTACTTTTACTTATCAAATATTCATTGCAACAAATCGCATATTTAAATATGCAACAGGAGGAAATTATATATGGTTAACGGAACAGTTAAATGGTTTAACGCTGACAAAGGTTTTGGTTTTATTACTCAAGAAAATGGTGAAGATGTGTTTGCTCACTTCTCAGCTATTCAATCAGATGGATTCAAAACTTTAGATGAAGGTCAAAAAGTTACTTTCGATATCGAACAAAGTGACCGTGGTCCTCAAGCAGTTAACATCCAAAAATAAGTTAAAAAGAGCCTGTGGGGCTCTTTTTTTGTATCTAAATTATGAAAAAAGCAAGCTTATTCAGCTTGCTTTTTGTTTTTACCTCAAATATAAGGATAAGTTAAATTCCAAAGAATAATAATCAGGGTTCCAATTAATGATTAAGTAAAATTAATTCAAAGACTAGAATGCTGACAGAGTTTGTGCTACGGTATACACAAAAGTTGGATTATTCATATAGGGGGATTTTAATAATGAATTTTAAAAAAGTAGCTGTACTTACAACAGGTGTCTTAGCATTAGGTGGGATTGGACTATCGATGATACAACACTCATCTGTGCAAGCTGATACCACAGAAACTAACCACTTGATTGAACATAACATTGGGAATACAAACTACATAGCCACAAAACCATTAATTGTTACACAAATTAATGACGAGTTTAATCAGTTATCTCAAGCAATCACTCATTTAGATCAAGAAAAATTATCAGATAGTATTTATCAAGAGCGAGTTAAGGAGTTATTAACCGATTATAATGGTGCTATGATTTCTTTAAATGTGCCTCAAACTACTCTTGAAAATGCAGGTATTGGTTTTAGTAATACGAGAAGTGATATAACAATTCATGTCATTAACGGTACGATTATGATACAAGGACATAATATTGAAACACTTAATATTTTAAGAACCGCTTTTCATGACTTAGGTACTTATAACCACTTTTTCGGTAATCTTACTGGGGCAGAATCCTATGGCTCACTTTCACTCACATCGAGATCATTGACACCTTACTTAGCACCAGTTTTAAAGGCAGTTAATGTATCTGCAGATGAATTGATGGCGGTAGGAGATAGCTATCAAAATATGATTGGAACAGGTCAAACAAAGGGTAGTGTGACATTAAAGTAATCATTAATGTAAAGACGTTACTTTTAGGTAACTTCTTTTTTTACCTTAAAAAAATTAAATAAATATGATAAACTATTTAACTAGAAATAAGGAGGAGAAATACTATGAATAAGAAAGTTGTTACAATTTTATCAGCGGTTGCATTAGGACTTAGTGCATCCCTAATTAATCAATCCTCACAACCAGCTTCAGCTGCAGTGATTGATCATAATAAAGTAGTAGGATTTAAAGAAACAAATCCATCAAATTTAACAGAACAAATTGAAAAGAAATATAAGCCTGTATTAAAGGTTTATAGTGGAGCTGTACCATTCCCAGCAGTTGATGCTGCAGGTAATACTAGTGGGGGCTTACAAGCTTCAGGAACACCTAGTGGAAATGCTAGCAAGAGTACTGGACAAGTGTATGCACGTTCAGGTTGGTATCAAGGTAAATGGGCAATCATGTATTCTTGGTACTTCCCAAAAGATGAACCAGATTCACGTATTGGCGGTCACCGTCATGATTGGGAAAATATTGTCGTTTGGTTAGATAATCCAGCTAACAAAAACCCTAAAGTTCTGAAAGTCTCTTATTCTGCACATGGTGGCTATACGAGTTACGGATATAGTGGCAAGACTTTCAAAGGAAATACACCTCTAGTCGGCTATGACAATATGAAACCCGTTCCTAAGTTTGTCGATCACTCACTTTCACCATCTAATGGCGAAGTTGGTGGAAGCCAGCCTTTAATTGGTTGGGATGATTTAACACCAGCTGCACGTAATGCCTTAAACAATACAGATTTTGGTAAAGCTAATGTGCCATTTAAAGATGCCAATTATCAAAATAATCTTAAAAAAGCACTTGCCAGTTGGTAAACTTTTGCAAAAAACCGCTAACAATATTGTTAGCGGTTTTTATATTAAATAAATTAATGTTTACTTAATTATATTTTAATGTTAGTATCTAAACTATCTTTTACTATCAAGGAGGAATTGATTGAAGATTACAACAAATCAGCTAGCCATCGGCTATGATCAAACAAAAGTGGTTACTAATTTGCAATTTGAGCTACTTGAAGGGGATTTCATTGCTTTAGTAGGTGCTAATGGTGCAGGAAAGTCAACCTTACTGAACTCATTGATTGGGATTTTGCCAACAGTTTCAGGAGAACTTAGTTGGGAATTCGACCCCCATCACAATCATAATCCTATGACTTATGTAGGCTTTAGCCCACAAAGTCAATTAATGGATTGGTATACTACTGTTTATGACAATGTCATGTTAGGTCCTTTACTAGCAGGATTTACTAAAAAAACAGCTCAACAAAAATCAGAGGAGGCACTTAAGCTACTTGACATTTATCAATTAAGAAATAATCCAGTTGATCATTTATCTGGCGGACAGCAACAAAGAGTCCAGATTGCTCGTGAAATTGCACGTGATCCAGATATTTATCTACTAGATGAACCTACAACGGGATTAGACATTGAAACCGCAGAAAGTTTATTCACATTTTTGAATCAAAAAGCAAAAGAAGGTCGAATTGTCTTAACATCTTCACATGATTTAACTTTACTGGATAAATACAGTGACAAAATTTTGTTTATTGATGAGGGCAAGCAACAGTTTTTTGGAACGATTACAGACTTTATCGCCGATTCAAATTTAAACTTGAGAGAGAAATATTTGAAGGAGCGTGAAGTGAAATAAATCCAATGAATTTTAGACACCACTCCTTAGGTGTAAAATCAATTTTAATTGTAGCTAGTAATGAATGGAAGGCCTTTAGAACTAACAAGGGCTTGCTATTATCGATGTTTATGCAACCCTTGATGTTGTATGGTTTACTAGTGTCAGCCCTTGGGCTCAGTATTCAAACGGTTAACTATCAAGGTATCGTCGTTTCTTATGCACAATATGCATTAATTGGGATTTTCTCATTTTTTATGACAACACAAATGTCGCAAGCCATGTATCGCTCTTCAGTCGATAAGCAGTTTGGACTTTTAGCCATTAAGTTTATGAACGGGGTACAACCTTGGCATTATTTAACAGGAATGAGTTTTTTCCCCTCAATAGGTTTTATTTTTCAATGTAGTGTTTTATTGGTACTCGGATTAATAACGGGTGGCATTTATCAGATTGTCTATTTCTTATTAGCTGTTTTGTTTGGGATTATTTTATTAGAATTTTGGTCATCCCTCGGGATTTTGTTAAGTACTAAAATCTCTGATTATCAAAAAAGAGATTTAGTAATGACGTTAATTTTCACACCCATTTCTTATGCAGCACCAACATTATATGTTTTGTCGGATAATTCACCTATTTTAATTAAATTGATTGCAGCTATTAATCCGTTGACGTATCAATTAAATGCATTGAGAAGTATTGCTTTTGGTATCTTTGATTTGAAAACGATACTGATTTCGGTAGTATTGTCACTAGCAATGGTCTTATTAGCACAATCTATTTTAAAACGAATGAAATTAACACTAGCAGAACGATAATAAAGGTATGCAGCGATTAGGCGAAAAATGTGGCATGACAAAAGAAGCCATTATTTGAAAAGTACGCTATTTAAATGGTCAGTACTATGACTCGGTTAAATACGGTATTTTGAGAGAAGAGTTTAACAATTGTTAAACTCTTTTTTATTAGTTTTACAGTTCTATTCATTAAATGCTATTATTCGTAATAGAATGGAGGAGTATGATGAAGAAAAAGTATATTGGAATAGCCATAGGACTTGCAGCCTTTATGGTAGCACTGACGGTATATATTAATGTTTTTCAAAAAAATGCCGAAGCAAGTAGAAATAATCACGATTTTGCGGTTTATCAAAGTGGAGAAATAACTGTTAGAGAAGCAGTTGCTAATACTGACAATGACTATATTAAAGCGTCAGCCAAGGTAAAACCTGAATACTTTGAGCTTGCTCAAAGTATTTCAGATGACATGCATCAAAAATATCCTGGATATGACTTTGAAGTCTCAATCATTACAGGTAGTTCTGAAAAAATTACAAAGTCACAATATCCAACTCAGCAGTTTATTTATATTGATACTAAAAACGCATTAAGTAAACTATTAAAAGACAACAAAAATAACGAACATTATCTTGAATTCAGACAATTTATTCGAGAAAAATCAACACATTTACGTCAGATTCCAGCATTAGGAAATATTCAAAATAGTGCCGATTTAATTATTGCAGGTAATCATTTACAGTTAGCAAGTATGTTACCATTTCCAAGTGATAAAGGGACTGATTTATATTTACAATATGCCAATAATTTAGATGTCCAATTATATATTGCAAATCAACCACAAAAATAAAACCTAATCTCATTGGAGATTAGGTTTTATTTTTTTAAGTCTTAAATTAATAACAATAGTAAGAAAAAAAGCAAAATAAATGATGGTATACTCAAAATTAATATTAGACGTTGATTCCTTTGCCATTGCTTTTTTTGACTAATGTTTAAATATTTTTCATCAAATCGAGGTTTTTGATAGTAAATAAAGGAGCCATAAACAATAAACGATATAATAAAGAATAACACAATTAAAATTCTATAAATAGGTAATAGTGAATCGCCAAATGTTATTAAAATATCAACCATAAACAAAGGAATAATAAATAAAATCATAGCAAGAATGACTTTGGATTGGAATTTTTTTTGAATTAATTTGTCTTTTGAGTTTAGTTGAGATTTAACTAATCTTCTTAGTTTTAATTTAATACGAGCTAAGGGAACTGATGCTAAAAATAGCAAAAATTCTATTATTAAAATTATAGATATTAATTCTGATCCGTTAATTCCAAACATCTTACCACCGAACTTTCAATTTAGTAATCTCAGAGTACAACTAATTCTAGTCTCCGTAAAATGAAAGATCCTCAAAATTTTGTGTTAGTGTTTTTGTCGCTTTTTTCTTTTGCCACTGATACCAATTATTAGGAAAAAAATCATTGTAATGATTTGAATAGGTGTCCATTCCATAAAAAGGTCAACTAATACACCAATTATCCCTTTTTCTTTAATCGTTTCTTTTTCCTTTTTCATAGTTACCCCCCTAAAAAGTTCTTAGTGAGGGGAGTATAACACGTCCATACAAAAAAGCCTACAAGCCCCGTAGACTTGTAAGCTTTTTTTAAAAGAAGTGGTGTTTTTTCATTTGCCACCACATAAAACTAATAATACCAACCATAATTAAAACAACGAACACCCATGAAAAGGGTGAATCTGCTAATGGAAGATCAACGTTCATTCCATAAAATCCAGTCACAATTGTAGGGATTGTGAGTACTATGGAATAAATAGTTAAAAATCGCATCACATTATTGGTTGTATTACCAATTAAATTATTATAGGTATCAGCCACTTTATTCGTAATATCAGAAGTTAGCTGAGCCATTTGTTGTGCTTGGCGTGCTTCGATTAGCACATCATCTAAACGTTCGTATTCTAGTTGACTAAGATCTAAAATACCAAGACGTCTATTATAAAGTTTGAAACTTTCAATAGCCATTGTATTAGAGTTTGCACTGGTCAACATATAAACCATTGCCTTAGTTAGGTCAGCCAGTTCAAAAATATGGTCATTATTTGGACTATTTCTAATTTCAGTTTCAAGTTCTTGACGTTGAGCATTCAATGCTTCAATTTGATCAAAAAAATCAGTCGTAATGCGGTATAAAGCATTAAATACCATTTCCCAAATTGTTTGATGGGTTAGGGGGATATGCAATTTTGTATTGTCTATTTTTGAGAAATAGTTCTGAATATACTGTGTTTCAGTACGTGTAAAGACAAATACATTCTTATCCCGAATAATAATAGCAATCGGACTAATCGGTCTTGAAAAATTTTCAGCTACTGCATTATAAATCATAATCCAGGATTGAGTAGGTTGGTCATATTCCACACGAGCTCTTTCTCGAAGGTCTTTTGCATAAATTAACATTTCAGTCGTCAGTTGATAATTTTCTCGCAAGTACTCTTGATCTTCTTTTGACATATTGTTAATTAAGATGGTGCGTGAGTCTCGGCTTTGGACTAATTCTTTTGAGATCACATGCTCACTTCCTTTTGTAGTTATCGGCAACACTCTAATTAAATCATTAATTAAGAGTCGTGTTAACCCTTAAATTATTTTAATTCAAATAACCGATCATTCGCCAACTTATGTGCTCGAAAGTTCTGTTTATCAGGAATAAGTTTGATATAATGATCATAGAACCGGTCTAACTGGTTTAAAATATCTTGCGTTAATTCTTGATAATTCTTAGCATACCGTTTATCAATTGAGTCACACAGAATTTTAGAATCTGTTTCAATACTCAATATTTGGTTGGTTTGCTGGGTTTTAATTAAGTAGTCTAACGCATAGTTTAAAGCGATGAACTCTGCTTCATGATTATCTTTAGCGAAAATTTTTTCAGCGTGTTGTTTAACTAAGGTGGACTTTGGGAATGTTTCAATGATATAGCCGATGGTTGCTTGATTAGTTTTGATATCAAAGGCACCATCTGTATGAATTTTTAACATAAACGAGGTCACACTTTCTATTGAATGAATTATTTCAGGAGGATTTTTTGGTGAGAACAGATATCGAGATTGCACAAAACTTTCAAAATACTAAGGCTAAGCCGATTAATGAAGTAGCCCAAACCTTAGGACTAGAATCAAATGACTTAGAGCTCTATGGTCATTATAAAGCTAAACTCAGTCATGACGCATTAAAAAAATATACCGAAAACAAAAAACTTGGTAAATTAATTTTGACAACCTCGATTAATCCTACTCCTGCCGGAGAAGGTAAGTCAACGATGGCCATTGCATTGGCAGATGCTTTATCAACACAAACCCATCAAAAAAGCATGTTAGCTTTAAGAGAGCCTTCACTTGGACCAGTTATGGGACTAAAAGGTGGGGCAACAGGTGGTGGACAGTGTCAAGTTGTCCCAATGGAAGATATCAACTTGCATTTTACAGGTGATTTACACGCCTTAACTAGTGCAATTAATACATTAGCCGCTTTAATTGATAATCATATGCAACAAGGGAACGATTTGAACTTGGACCCTCGACAAATTATGTTTAAACGCAGTTTAGATGTAAATGACCGTGTGATGCGCCATGTTTTAGTTGGTATGGGTGGCAGAACAAGTGGAGTCCCACGTGAAGAAAGCTTCCAAATTACAGCGGCTAATGAATTAATGGCTATTTTATGTCTAGCAACAGGGATTGATGATTTAAAGAACAGAATCAGTCAAATACTTGTTGGTTATACTTATGATCAACAACCTGTTTATGTTAAAGATTTAAATGTTCAAGGGGCTATTACAGTTCTACTAAAAGATGCAATTAAGCCTAATTTAGTACAAACACTAGAATATACACCAGCTTTAATTCATGGAGGTCCATTTGCTAATATTGCTCATGGAACAAACTCTGTAATTGCAACTACAGCCGCTTTAAATATGGCTGATTATGTGGTGACTGAAGCTGGATTTGGAGCTGATTTAGGTGGGGAAAAATACAATGATTTTGTAAGCCAATTGCTACCAAAAGCTCCTGATGCTAGTGTCATTGTCGCAACAGTTCGTGCATTGAAGTACCACGGTGGACAAGCACTTGCAGATCTTAAAAATGAGAATGTTTCTGCACTTGAAGTAGGATTTGCTAACTTAAACCAGCATATTGAAAACATGCAGAAATTTAATGTACCTGTTGTCGTTGCCATCAACGCTTTTGCTAGTGATACACCAGCAGAATTAGCTAAACTTAAAGAATTAATTGAAGCTTTAGGTGTCAAAGTTTGTCTAGTAGATGCTCACCAAAAAGGATCTATTGGGGCTAAAGATTTAGCTGAAACAATTATTGAAGTCACTCAAAATCAGCCTGTGACTGATTTTAAACGTATTTACGATAATAATGAATCTATCGAAGACAAAGTTAAACATGTCGCTCAAGAAATTTATCGTGCTAAAGATGTTGCATTTTCAAAACAAGCTTTAAACTCAATTAAAAATATTAAACAAAATAACAAAGAAAACTTACCAATCATTATCGCCAAGACACAATCATCATTTTCAGATGATCCTAAACAACTTAATGTAGTTTCTGACTTTACTTTACAAGTTCGAGATGTTGATTTGAAATCAGGAGCTGGATTTATTGTTATCTATGCTGGAAGTGTGTTAACAATGCCTGGATTATCTAAACATCCAGCTGCTTTGGATATTGATATTGATTCTAATGGTAAAATTTCCGGTTTATTTTAAAGGAGATTTCACTACTATATGATACTTTTTTGGTTAATTGGTCTAGGCATGCTTGTTTTAGACCAACTACTAAAGCTATACATTGCCGCTAATTTTCAGTTAGGGCAAGTACAAGAAGTTGTACCTAACATTTTGTCATTCACTTATGTTCAAAATACCGGCGGAGCCAGCAATATTTTTAGTGGGAATATGTTATTTTTCTACATTATTTCCATTATTGCTATCCCAGTCTTGTTATACTTAATCCATCGCACAAAAAAACGCCACTTTACTTGTCGACTTGGACTTATCTTGATTTTATCAGGGACAATCGGTAATTTAATTGACCGTATTCGTTTACAATACGTTATTGATATGTTCCAATTAGACTTTATGCGATTTAATATCTTTAATATCGCTGACATTGCCGTAACTTGTGGAGTTGCGTTAATTATTATTTACTTATTATTTTTAGATGGGAAAGATCATGAACAAAATTAATTTAACTATTTCAACAGAAACAGGCCGTTTAGATGCTGTGTTAGCTACAGCTTATCCTGAACTCAGTCGTGCTAAATGTAAGACAATGATTCAAAATGGCGATATTAAAGTGAATGGCGAGCCAAAGAAAGCTAAATACCAAGTTAAATCTGAAGATCAAATTACAGGAGAAGTGCCTGAAGAAAAGCCTTTAGATTTGGTAGCTCAAGATATTCCTTTAGATATTGTTTATGAAGATGATGACGTTATTGTGGTTAATAAACCTCAAGGAATGGTCGTACATCCCAGTGCAGGTCATCCTGATCAAACGCTTGTCAACGCTTTGCTTTATCACACTAAACTTTCAGGAACTAATGAAGGAGAGGCTTTTAGACCAGGTATTGTTCATAGAATTGACAAAGATACATCGGGATTACTTATGGTAGCCAAAAACGACCAAGCCAAAATTAGTTTACAAGCTCAATTAAAAGATAAAGTTAACAAACGTCAGTATTTAGCGATTGTACATGGGAACTTCAACGAAGAAAGCGGAACTATTACAGCACCAATCGGTCGTGATTATAAGGACCGCAAAAAGCAAGCGGTTATTCCAGATGGCCGTGATGCAGTGACTCACTTTAAAGTATTAGAACAATTTAGTGGATACAGTTTAATTCAATGTGAACTAGAAACTGGTCGTACTCACCAAATTCGTGTTCATATGAAGTATATTAGCCATCCTGTTGCGGGAGATCCTTTATATGGACCACGTCGTTCTTTAAGTAGCCATGGTCAATTACTGCACGCCAAAACACTTGGATTTTATCATCCTGTAACTGAAGAATGGTTAGAGTTTAATGTTAACCCGCCTCAGTTATTTGAAAATATTTTGACTCAGCTACAAAAAGATTCAGTTGACAATTCCACCAATTAAAGTTAATCTAGTAAACAACTATTTTAATTCCTTTAATTAAGTTCTGTGAAGCTTCAAGGAGTTGCTCAATTGTTTATTATCTATTTTTATATGGACTGATAACTAACAAAAGGACTTCGCATGCTTTGCGGAGTCCTTTTTTATGTGGAAAAGAGAGGAAAATAACATAATGACTAAAGAAATTATGGATCAAAATCAAATTAAACGTTCACTAACACGTATTAGTTATGAAATTATCGAAAAACTACAAAACCCTGATGAATTAACTTTATTAGGAATTAAGAGCAGAGGCGAATCACTAGCCAAAACAGTAGCTCAGCTTCTTGAACAAAATAATCCTGAAACTAAAATTAACCTTTATGATTTAGATGTTAGAAAGCACCGTGACGATGACCGTCAAGAAGATGTGACTAATGATATTCCTAAAGAAGCAATTGAAAATAAAACCGTTATTTTGATTGATGATGTTTTATTTTCAGGACGTACAATTCGTGCGGCCTTAGATAGTGTATCTGAAATTGGACGTGCCAAAAGAATTTGTTTAGCAGTACTAGTGGATAGAGGTCACCGTGAATTACCAATTAGACCTGATTTTATCGGTAAAAATATTCCAACAGCTATCAATGAACATGTCCAACTACAATTAGGTGATACACAAGCCGTTATCTTGAACTAATGACTTTTTATGGAGGGTTACGATGAAGAACGAAAAACCGGTATTAGATATTTTCGATAAGCCATCCTTTTTTAAAGGAATTTTCTTATCTATGCAACACTTATTCGCTATGTTTGGTGCTACAGTATTAGTGCCGATTTTAGTTGGGTTAAATCCAGGAATTGCCCTATTTGCTTCAGGAGTAGGGACTTTACTTCACTTATTGATTACCAAAGGTCAAGTTCCTCTTTATATGGGGTCTAGCTTTGCCTTTATTACGGTGATGGCATCCCTTATGAAAACTGCTGGATATGGTGGGGTTTCTCAAGGAATCATCGCTGTTGGTGTGGTTTACTTGATTATTGCATTAGTTATTCATTTTATAGGTTATGATTGGGTTGATAAAGCACTTCCAGCTATCGTAGTGGGGCCAATTGTCATTGCGATTGGGCTATCATTAGCCTCAAGTGCAGCCAAGCAAGCGACAATGGTGAATAATAATTATGATGTGAAGTCTTTTGCGGTAGCGATTGCTACGTTACTTTTAACTATTGGTTTTACCATTTTTGGCAAAGGTTTTATTAGTCAAATTGCTGTATTATTAGGTATTGTCTGTGGATATATTCTTTCGCTACTTGTCGGATTAGTTGATTTTACACCCGTAATGAATGCCAACTGGTTCCAAGTTCCTAATTTTGAAGTCTTGTTCGTTAATAGTCATCCTAGCATTAACTGGGGAGCTATTTTAGGAATGGCACCGATTGCTTTTGTGACGATGACAGAACACATGGGACATATTATGGTCTTAAATGATTTAACCGGTCGTAACTTCTTCAAAAAACCTGGTTTAGATCGTACGCTTGTAGGTGATGGTGCAGCATCTATTGTTTCTGGACTAGTAGGTGGACCTGCAATCACCAGTTATGGTGAAAATATCGGAGTAATGGCAATTACTAAAATTCATTCCGTGTATGTTTTAATTGGTGCAGCCGTATTTGCAATTTTGTTTAGCTTTATCGGTAAATTATCAGCACTAATTCAAAGCATCCCTGGTAGCGTTTTAGGAGGCGTTAGCTTCTTGCTATTTGGAGTTATTGCTTCAAGTGGTCTTCGCATCTTAGTTGAAAATAAAACAGACTTTAATAACCGTCGCAATTTGATGATTGCTTCATCCATTTTGGTTATTGGGGTAGGAGATGCTATGTTACAATTAAACCCTCAACTAAGTTTTTCAGGTTTAACAGTTGCAACTGTTATTGGTATTGCATTAAACTTAGTATTACCGAAAGATATCGAATCTAAAAAGTAAAGTAGGCTCAAAAAATGGATAAACGTTATTTGATTTTAGAAGATGGTACTTACTACTCTGGAATCAGATTTGGTTCAGCAGTCACTACAACTGGTGAACTAACTTTTCAAACTAGTAATTATGGCTACCAAGAAGCGATCACTGACCCAACAAACAGTGGTCGTATTTTGGTTTTTACAACGCCAATTTTAGGGAATGCCGGAATTTCTGCAATTGATTATGAATCGATTGACCCAACAGTTAAAGGTGTCGTTATTAATCAATTGGATTATAATCAAGGAATTCATAACGATCTATTTAATCTAGATGCCTTCCTAAAAGAAAAGAATATTCCTGGTTTGTATAATGTTGATACAAGGAGCTTAGTTCGTAAAATCACACGCCAAAATGTTAAAAAAGCAAGTTTTATGGATGCCAATGATCAACATGCATTTGATCAAATCAAAGCTTTGGTTTTGCCTAAAAACTTAGCTTCAATGGTGTCAACTAAACAAGCTTATGCTGCGCCTAATGTAGGGAAAACTGTAATTGTCTTAGATTTAGGAATCAAGCACTCATTATTACGGGAACTGTCACTTAGAAATATTAATACGTTAGTATTGCCTTTTAATACTAAATTAGAAGAAATTTTAAGTTTAAACCCTGATGGTGTGATTATTTCAAATGGTCCAGGACATCTAAAAGACGTTTCTGCCATTAAGCCTGTAGTTGAATCGTTAATGGGGAAAGTACCTGTCATGGCGATTGGGCTGGGATTTTTAGTGACATCTGAACTTCTAGGACTATCCTTAACAGACAGGACACGTATTGGGTTTTACGGTACGAACTTCCCAATCATTGATCAAAACAAAACCCAAAAATTGAAGCAAACATCAATGAATGTGCAACAGTTAGTTCAAGCTGATAAACGACTAGACGATTATGACTTCAAAGAAGTTTATTATGAGTTGCATCATCACTATATTGCGGGCTATGAATTGCAAGATATGCCGCTATTAGCAGTGGCTTTTAACCCAGAAGCTGCACCTGGAACAAAAGAAGCGGTTGTAATTTTGGATGACTTTTTGAGATTGATGGAGGAACAAAAGAATGTTTAGTAATAGTATCAAAAAAATATTAATCTTAGGTTCTGGTCCTAGTATTGTGGGAGAAATTGCGGAATTTGACCTCATTACAAAACAAGCAATTAAGTCATTTCAAGAAGAAGATAAACAAATTGTTATTATCAACCCTAATCCTGCTACAGTCGCTACTGATCACGATGAGAACGTCACAGTTTATTTAGAACCGATGACTAAGGACTTTTTGAAGCGTATTATTCGAATGGAAGAACCTGACGCCATTGTTTCAATCTTTGGAAGTAAAGTCGGTATGAAAATGGCTTATGAGTTATATGAAGATGGCATTTTAGATGAGCTATCCATTAAATTACTATCATTGCCTATCCAAACACTTAAGTTCACACAAAATAAGTATGATTTTAATACAGCGTTGCATGAGGCTGGTATTTTTGTCACCCAAAAACAACGACTTTTCCCTAGAGATAACAACTTAGAAGAGCGAATTGAAGAAATAAACTTTCCGATTGTCTTAAAACCTGAGAAATACGATGCCCATTTAGGGTTTAGACATTTAAATAATGCTGAAGAATTGCGAACGATTATCAAAGAAGAACGACGCAAAGAAACGAGCTTGCAAAATTCTTATGAAGTGCAAGAAGACTTATCAGATTATACAGAGTATACAATTGATGCTGTTCGTGATAGTAAAGGACAAATGGTTGTCTTAAATTACGCTGAAAATATTAATCCAGCAGGAGTTAATGCTGGAGATGCTATTAGTGTTTCACCTATTCAAACACTCAATGATCATAAAGTTCAAGTTCTAAGACGATATACTAAAAAGATCATTGATTCACTTGAAATTGTTGGTATTGTCAGTGTCCGTTTTGCAGTTAAACCGCTAACAGACAAGTTAAGATTTAGAGTAATTGGCATTTACCCAAGAGTTACTCGCAGCAATTTACTGGCTTATCGGACAACAGGTTATAACATTGGCTATATCTTAGCTAAGTTAGTTTTGGGATACACATTAGATAAAATCATTAATCCAGCAACAAAACTCAGTGCGGCAATTGAGCCAGTATTAGATGCTGTGAGTGTCAAAATACCGATGTGGTCTTTTGCAGACTTAGGAGAGAACCATTATTTATTAAATAATAAAATGCACTCTAGTGGTGAAAGTGTGGGAATTGGGCGTAATTTTGATGCTGCTTTAATGCAGGCTGTTTTAGCGACAAATCAAGTTTCAAAGGTCTTGAATTTCAAATTTTTTGCTAATTTATCTGAAAAAGAGTTAATCAAACAGCTATCGCACCCAAATGAAAATTTGATTTTTATTATTTTAGCCGCTTTTCACAAGGGATTCACACTACAAGACATTCATACTTACACTCGAATTCATCCAACTTATCTTGAAAAATTTGCTAGGCTGACAAACTTATTAGAAGAAGTTCTTGAAAATCCATTTGATTCAGGTGTCTTAAACAAAGCTAAGCATCGAGGGATTGCTGATGTTATCATTGCTAAATTGTGGCAATGTTCAGAACAAAAAGTGCATCAATTTAGACACCAAAACCAAATCATTCCAAGTGGACTTTATATTGAATCTACGGCAGGATTTTATCCAACCTACAATAACGCCGTTTTTCATGCTTATCAAGCAAGAAATGAAATTGTTCCTTTTGATAAAGCACAACCTACTATCTTGATTATTGGATTAAGTCCGTTTCAAATTTCACAAAACTCTGAATTCGACTATATGCTTTACAATGCTATTCAAGAAATCAAAGCAAAAGGCTATCGGACAGTGTTGTTAACCAATAATTCTGAATCGATTAGTGCCGATTATCAATTAGTGGACCGCTTATACTTTGAGGCTGTTACATTAGAAAACATTTTAGAAATTGCTAATATTGAATCACCTCAATATGTTTTAACGCAATTTAGCGGTAAAATGGCTACGCAGTTGCTCCCAGTATTACAACAAAATAACCTGCAAGTCCTTGGTGGAAGTGAAGAAATTAACGATCTTGTCGGACAAAAGCAAAACTTTAGTCAATTACTTAATGAACTAGGTTTTCCAGGTGTTTCGGGATTAACGACTAGCCACAATTCTGTTGCCATTAATTTTGCTGAAGAAGTTGGCTATCCATTACTAATTGGTGGTAAAAGAGCACATAAAGTCCGTAAGTCTGCTGTTGTGTTTGAAAAAGAAGCACTTGAACAATATCTTAAAGAATCAGATGTTTCAGATATTTCGATTAGTCGATTTATTGAAGGCCACAAGTATGAAGTAACAGCCATTAGTGATGGGGAACAAGTTACGATTCCGGGTATTATTGAACATTTAGAACAGTCAGGGAGTCATGCCAGTGACTCAATTGCTGTTTTTAACCCTCAAAATTTATCTTCAACTCATCAGCGACAAATTCGAGATATGACAATTGCTTTAGCTAAAAATCTAAAGGCAAAAGGATTTTTGAATATTCACTTTTTAATTCAACAAGATACTGTATATGTGCTACAAGTCAAGAATTATGCTGGTCATAATGTAGCTTTCTTATCTAAATCACTTAAGAAAAATCTATCTCAGATTGCAACCAAAGTCTTATTAGGTGAAAAAATCAAAGATTTAGGGTTTCTGGAAGATATTTGGTCTAACAACCAATTAATTCACGTTAAAATGCCTGTCTTTTCAAGACTTGGTTTTACAGGTGAGGATATTTTTGATTCCGTTATGAAAGCGAGTGGCTTTGTCATGGGACGTGATACAGAGTTACCAAAAGCGCTTTATAAAGGATATGAAGGTGCAGGGCTCAAAATTCCTAGTTACGGAACAGTCTTTATCTCTGTTAATGATGAAGATAAAGATAAGGCAATTAATTTAGCTCAAAGATTTCGTCGGCTAGGGTTTAAGTTAATTGCAACTGAAGGAACTGCAGACTACTTAGCTGAACAGGGAATAACCGTTCGTGTGGTCGCAAAACTTCAAGGTGGTAATCCGTCATTAATTAACAAGATTATTGCTAATCACGTTAATATGGTGATTAATACTACTAATTTCTCTGAACCTGTTAATCGTGCTGCTATCAAGATTCGAGATGCAGCATTAACACACCATATTCCTGTGTTTTCTCGTTTGCAATCAGCAGAATATATTTTAGAAGTTCTTGAATCTCAAGCACTAACCACACAACCCATGTAAAAAACCTTATAGCTTAGCTATAAGGTTTTTTTGTTTAGATAGGTTTTAGTTTTAAAAATAACAATCCCCATAATTGTTATTAAGAAAGTTAACTGTCCTAAAAAGTCATACCAAGCAGGGACGTATTTGATACTAATTTCAATCGTTTTATCGGTAGGATTTTTAATGTAGGGGACATGTTCTTGACTAATATCAAAGCTAACTTCTTGATGGTTAACTGAGATACGATAATTATGATTATAAGCGATAACGGGTAAAAACAGATACTCAACTTGAGGTCTATCACCATCTAAGTTAAAAATCAACTCATTAGGCTGACGTGTCAATGTTGTTGTGTAGTCGGTATGATGAGTCTGAGATAATTTTGTTTCCTGAGTACCTATCACCATTTGTTTTTTCAAATCGTTGATAACGGTTTTTGTTCTCTTAGGTAAATAATCCAGAACATAAGGTTGTACAGCTAATTCTTGAGCAAGATTACTATTATCTAATTTTTTACGCATAGAAGTCGGCTTGCTAAGCGTTTGGGCATAATTTTCAGAGACGCTATACCAATGATTAATCACATTCACGCTAGTAAAGGCTAGCAATAGCACTGTTGCTGTATAAAAGAATTCTCGTTTTTTAAATCCATACCAGTATTGACCTAAATTACTTTGAGGTATGTAACTAAAAATGAACCAACAAGTTAACCAAATAACCATAATGAAGTAAAGCTCATTGAAACGCCATGAAAATTGAAGTTTTTTAGCTAAAATCGGGATGATTTTATCAATTGGCAATAGTGTTGTTTGAACCAGTAGCATCATCAAACTAAAAAGACTAAAACTTTTAGCCCAAAAGGGAAGTTGTTTTTTGAAAAGTATCAAGAGGGGAATTAGTAAAAGTAATATCAAAAGCCAACCATTGTAAAAGTAACTACCATCTAAATTTCTCTGGGCAAAGCTTATGATATCCAGACTTTTATAAACTTCACCCTGATCAAAAGACATTGTTAACGTATCACGAAGGACTAACATATGTGAAATAAGTGGAAGCCAAGTGACACTAGTTAATAGTAGTAAAAGTCCTGTATTTTTCGCAATCGTAATCACAAAGTTACGTAATTTTGACTCTTTAATCTTTCCTTTTTGATGTTGATAAACTAAGTGACAAAATTGAGCAGTTAGAAGTATAAAAAGGGTTATAACAACTAAAATGATACTGAGTAAGTGACTAAATGCAACTCCTGTAAATCCAAAAACAAGAAGCCAATTAATTCTTCGGCTCTTACTTTTATTAGTCAAAAATAGGACTAAACCACCAATTACAGCTGGTAAAAAAGCTTGAGCTAATAATTCGCCTAAATCAAATCGAATGTAAATATTATTCATTCGATAATTAGCAAAGTAATATAAGGTAGCAAAAGTTATCGCACCTAGATTTCGCCATTTTTTCCCGTCAAAAGCTCGGCGAAAACTATAATCAGCTATTAACAGAGTTATAAAGTTTACAATACCTAAAAAAAGGTAAGTACTTAGCACAAAATCATGAGTTAACCATAAGCCAAAGGCCAACGGATACAGCAAAAAACTAGGGTAAAATGCTGTGATCATATTTCCTAAAGACCCAAAAGTATGGGTGTTAATATAAGAGAATTGACCATTATTTTGAGCAATTTCATAAGCTCTAGAGAGATGAAATCGCAGGTCATCGCCATACATTAATGAGTTTTGACTCATACTGTAAATATAAAAAGTTGTCAAAATAGCAAGTAGTAAATAAATGAAAATCATTACTTTTGCCGGAAAAAATTTTTTCATAAAATCTACCTATTCTTAAATTTCTAGCTAAAACATAAAAGAATGCTTTGAGATTTAACCTCAAAAGCATTCTTTTGTATTTAGTTATTAAAGTTTCATTTGATCTAATTTCTTAGCTTCAGGTGTTACTTCAATTGAGTTTTGTCCTGTGTAAATAACAAATCCAGGTTTAACACCATTTGGTTTTTTAACACGTTTAACTTCCACATAATCAACTTGAACATGGGCAGAATTTTGCGCTTTTGAATAATAGGATGCAACTTCAGCAGCTTCTTGAATTTCAGTATCTGTTGGTTCAGTTGTTTGTAGAATAACATGTGATCCCGGAATATCTTTAACGTGGAACCAATATTGTTTTTTCTGAGCTTTTTTGAAAGTTAGCCATTCATTTTGGAAATTATTTTTACCAACTAAAATTGGCGTGCCTTCAGAGCTTTGATATTTGGTAATATCTTGTTCAGATAACTTTTTATGGTTACGTGTTTTTTGTTGTTTACGATTCTTCTTCAGATAACCTTGTTCACGCAATTCTTGAACAATTTGTTCAATATCATTAGGTGTTGCAATTCGTAAGTTTTCTTCGATTCCTTGGAAATAGTTCAATTCAGAACGGGCAATGTCTAATTGTTCTTGAACATATTTGATTGAATTACGTAACTTTTGATATTTAGAAAAATACCATTGTGAATTTTTCGATGGTGTTAATTCTGGTTTTAAGTTAATCTTGATAAGACCATTATTTTCATCATAATAATTAGGTAGTTCAATTTGTGTCATACCAGGTTTAACTTCATGAAGATAAGTCGTCAGCAATTCACCCTTGATACGATAATCTTCTGAATTTTCGGCTTGATCTTGTTGCTTGATTAAGGCCTTAATTTTTTTCTTTAACTTTTTAATTTGATTTTTCGTTAAAGTATCAACATGAGATGACCGTTGTTTAACCCATTCACTATTAGCTTTTCTTTGATAAAAGTTAGCTATCAAGTCACTCAATGAGGGATAATTGATAATTTCATCATAACTATCGCTATTAAGAGGGGGAATAGGAGCAAAAGAAGTTTTGCCATTGACTATCATTTCAGTTGCTTTAGGTGAATTAAATTGAGCAAAAAAGGCCGTGAACTCTTGGTAAGATTTGCCACGTTGGTCAAACCATAAACGTAGTTCATTTTTAGTCTGGCCACTCAACCCACTTAAAGTTGAGAACTCATCATCATTTTTTATTGATTCGTTGAATTGTTCCAATGAAAGTTCGAACGGATTTTGCTGATCAGTTAAAGGGGGAAGTTCATAATCTGCTTTAGGTAATAGTAAGCGAGCACGGTTTTTATCAGGTGCAATTCGCTTGATTAAATCAATTATTTTATTAGTACGTTTACTATATAAAATAATGTTACTATGACGTCCCATAAATTCTGCAGATAAAACTAATTCTTCTTCATCGCCATATTCATTACGAGTTAAAAAGTAAAAATTAACAATTCTGTCATTGCCAACTTGTTCAATTTTAAATAAGAAACTACCTTCCAGATGCTTTCTTAAAACCATCGCAAAAGTAGGGGGAACAGTTGGATTTGTGAATTTTTCATCAGTTAAATTCATACGATTATATTGTGGATTAGAAGAAATCAACAATTTTTTATTTTGTCGATTGATTCGGAATACGAACACCAGTTCGTGTTCAAAAGGTTGATAAACTTTTGAAACTTTACTATTTACTAGTTCGGGTTTTATTTCAGTCAAAAGACTATGGATAAATGTTCCATCAAAACTCATATAAAAAACCTCCAATCACTTAATTTTACTATTTTTAGTAGGTTAGATAAAGGGCAATTAACCTGAATTAGTAGATTATCACTATAAATATGATATAATTGTAATAAATTCTAAAAAAGATATAGGTGAGGATTACACAGTGAAAATAGCACTTGTTACAGATAGTACGAGTTATTTAACTAAAAAAGAAATTGAAGATAACCAGATTGTAGTTATTCCTTTGCCAGTTTTCATTGATAACAAGGAATATTTAGAGAACGAAACAATCACTGCAGAAGAACTTTTTGAAATGCAACGTCAAGGTGCTAGTTATCCTAAAACTAGCCAGCCTTCAATCGGACAATTAGTTGAACTTTACCAAAGATTACATGATGAAGGATTTGAAGCAATTATCTCAATTCATTTAGCAAGCACTATCTCTGGTACTGTTCAAACACTCGAAACCATTAAAGAGACTTATCCAGAATTGAATTTATATCCATACGATTCACGTATTACCATTCGTTTAATGGGAAATCTTGTTTTAGCTGCTGCTAAAATGATTGAAAATGGACTAACACCAGATCAAATTATTGAACGTCTAGATCAAATCAGAGATACAACTGATGAACTTTTTGCACTGGACGATTTAAAGAATCTTGTTCGTGGTGGTCGTTTGAGTAATGCTTCAGCATTTGTTGGAACAATGCTTAAAATCAAACCGTTATTAACATTTGATGATGAAACGTATAAAATCGTTTCATTTGATAAAGTTCGTTCAACTAAAAAAGCTGTTAAACAAATTTTTAGTTTAATGAATGAAAAACTTGAAGAACTTTCTTATCCGGTTAAAATTATGGTTTACCATAGTAGCAATCAGAAATTAGCTGAAACTTTATACGATGATGTCAAAGCACAACATCCTGAAGCAGCAATTGAAATTTGTGAATTCGGTCCAATTATCGGAGCTCACTTAGGTGATAAAACAATAGCGTTGACATGGATGATTGATATTGATAAAATCAATTTAGTTGATGGTAAGAAACCGCTATATTAATATAATAGTAGGTAGGGGGATAAAGCATTGAAAAATGCTTTTTTCTTATATATTTAGGTTAACATAATATATATTATCGGAAGTAATGGGCTTATAGTTAAACATCAGAGTAATAATGATATTAAATTTAATATGGTATTTTGATTTCTGACAATTTTAAACATTTAATAAAAAATACTAACTATTACAATTGTACAGAAAAAAATAATTAACACTGTTTCGATGGATTGTTAAATAAAAAAACGAACTTGTGCTTAGAATGTTTCTCTCAGCACGAGTTCGTTTTTATTTATATTAAATTAGTTAATTAAATTCAAATAGCTATTTTTAACTACAAATGTTGCTTGTTTTTGTTTTGAATTGAATTGATTAAATGTACTTGTTATTGAGCTTGATGAGCTACTTGAGATTTTAATTGTATAGTTATCTTTTAAATCAGTATTTATAGATTCATTAATAACATCGCTGTTACCAACAACTCGATCAACTACTTGATTGCCTTTTTCATCTAAAATTTGAATTGTAGATGTTGTTCTTGGCTTATTAGCAGCAATATTTAATTTCATTTGATTTTGATCTTTGTTAGTTATTAATTGAATAACAGGTTTTTTGTTACGGCTATTTACTGTAATCGTATCATTTATAATATCATTTCTATTCAAATCAAATTGCTTCATAAAATTATCTTTATCTGTGTTAGCTAAATCAGATTGTGCAATTTTTCTAGCTAACTGTTTTTTTTACACTTAGTTGCTTAGCATTTGATTGTTTTGAATTGGTTAAATTTTTTCCTACACTCATAATTTTATCTTTCACAGATTTTTCTGTCTGACTAATTAGTCGATTATCTTGAACGAAATATGTTTGAGTCCCTTGAATCTGTTGTGATGAATTTACGATGTTTGATGAATAATTATCAGGTTGCATTATTTTGATTTGATAACCTGATTTCAAGGTCAACTCATCTGTTGCTAATTTTGATTGATTAGAAATAAGATTTTGATAAACAGATTTGCCATTTTCATCTAAAATTTCAAGATAGGTATTTAATTTTGGATTGGATAAATTATTTAATTGAACTGCTAAATCACCATTTGCTATATTTGTTTTAATTTCTGCAAAATCAGTTTGATTATTATCGGTTAAAGTAATAGCTGATGTATATTCTTTAGCTGGTGCTTTAATAGTTAATAATTCAGTATTGTCTTTAAGTATTTTATTTCTCTCATCTTGAGATAATAAATCCAAGCTTAAAATAATGTCCTTTTTCAAAGTAGATACATTTAATTGGCTAAGCTGATTATCATTTTTAAAATCTTGAATTGCTTGGCTAATTGTTTCACGAATACCATTATTATGTGTTTCAGCATTTTCTAAATAGCCATTTTTGACAACCAATTTATTAGTATTATTCTTAGCAGTAGTATTAACAAGTGATGAAATATTAGATGTTAGTCTTGTTTGAGTCTCTGTATGATAAATTTCAATTTGATCCCCTTCTTTAAGAGGTACATTAATTGATTCAGCAGCGTTGTTTATTTTACCATTAAATTCTTTATCAAATACAACATTGCCCTGGTTATCTGTTACTTTCACTTGTGCATAACGATTAAAGTATGGATGTAATTGATTAACTTTTAGTGTATTAATGGTTAAACTATTAGTATCAAAGTTAGGCGTAATATAAGCAAAATCACGATTACTTATTCCTTTTAAGGTAATGGGTTGGCTCAATAAGTTGCCATACTTGTTATCAGAAACGGCAATGCTCGTTTGATTTTGGCTCTCTTTAACATAAACATAGTTTGTACCCAAACTAATATTAATTGGCGCATCAATAATTTCAACTGAATAAGCACCATTATCAACTTTGCCAAAATCAACAGCATCACTATTGATTTTGGCTTTTTTAATAATATTAGAACCGTCTTTTAAGACAATTGTCTTCCCTTTTAAATCATTAAATTGTTGAGAATTAACCTTGAGATTTAATGTAAGTGTGCCGCCATTTAATCCTAATTGTTTTAACTGCTGATTAGTTACTAAATTAAAAATAGAATCAGTTATTTGACCAGTTAAAATAGTTGAAGCTTGATTAAGCTGAGATTTAGGGACAACACTTGAAAGCGGCGAAACAATAGCTCTTGAATTTCGGTTAATTTCTGATTGATTAATTTGAGTTAGGCTAATTCCAAATTGATTAAATACAGGTGTATAATCATGCCCGGTAGCTTGACTGTAATACATATTTAACAAATCTGGTAATGGCAGTTGAATAGCTGGATTATTTTCACTTACTGATTTTCGATACCACTCATTAAATTCTGTCCAAACACTAATGTCAGCACTTTGAATAATATTTGTTAAAATGACTAATCGTTCTCGTTGAGTTATTGGCAATTGTGAGTATGATTGCTTTTGTTCAACTATACTTTGATAAACAGTTTCTTGTGTTTTAGCTTTTTGACCATAATCATATAGCCAGGAACTATCAACTTTTTCCTTACCAAAGTGCGAAAGCAGATACATATTTCCTAATAAATTATTTGACACTTCACCTGTATACATTGAGGACTTATTATTACCGTTACTGTAGTTTGGTTGATAACCGTGTCCCAGCTCATGTAAAGTTGTCCAGTTTCCCTTTTTCATCCAACTATCAACAACTGATTTCCCACCATTAGCGGTATAATTAACATTGTAGTATGCACCTACACCAACACCAGCACTAGTATCTGCTTTGAGGAAAAAACGATTAGTTGGCATTTTATTGAGACTTTGATTATTCTCACTAAGACCCATGATGTGATCATAATAAGTGATTAATTCGTTTTGGTAATCGATATACTCATCAAGATTTGCAAAATCGTTTAATTTTTTTAGCTTATCTTTTTCACTAGTATTGACCATCAATTGGAATTTATTACCTTGTATAATAGCAAAGTCTGCATTTGACTGTTGCCAATGGTCTAAAAAGTCTGTTTGATTATCACCTTTTTTATAAATAGGTAGATCGGTGGTTTTTCCTTGTACAACATCATACTCTACTTCTAAGTTGTTTTGGCCGTAAGGTGTATTAATAAATGGAACGGATATATTATCAACATTTATTGTTTGCCAGTCAGTTGTCAGTGTATAATTTTTTTCTGTTTTACTACTGTCATTTAACAGCCATAATGTTGCATTATTGTAACCATCATTATTCGATACTTTACGAATTTTTATTTGAGATCCTTTATTCAATATAAATCCGAGATCTTGTCGATCATGATTCATACCTCGAGTCATCCCAGTATCAAAGACCCAAGAAGGTCTTTCAAGACTAGTAACATCTTTAGTTGCAGCATCTACCTTTTGATTATTCATTAAAAATAAACTGGTCAATGCGATTCCTGCACTTAGTATTACTTTTTTGCTCAAGCTTTGTTCCTCTTTCTTCATATAAAAATATTGTATTAAAGAATAGTAACATATAAAACTAACTGTAATCAAATGCCATCTCACATGTTATGAACAAGAATAAAAAATCCGGTAAATTTCAATTTACCGAATCTTTTGCTAGTTAATTATTTCTCATTTTGTTCTGATGATTTTTCTTTTTTATCTTCTTTGGTACTTTCTTTAAACACCTTCGCAAGACCAGGAATTTGGCCATAAGTTTGAGCGTTATCACTTGGAACAACAACCATGTTAGATTTTGATTTAGCTAGATCTGAATACGCATTAATTGATTGGTTTTGGAAGTAACGATCATCAGCATTAGCCAGCCCTGATTGAATCGTATCAATACGATATTTTTCAGCATTAGCACGAATCTTAGTTGAATCAGCTTCTGCTTTTGATGTTGCAATCATCGCTTCATTTTTAGCCTTAGTTGTTAGTTCAATTGATTTAGCTTCCCCTTCAGCTTTAGCAATAGATGCTACTCTTTCACGGTCTGCTGTCAATTGTTTATCCATAGCGGTTTGAATTGCTTTTGATGGTGTTAGTTCATCAATATTAATTCTGTCCACATTAATTCCATATGTATTAGTTAAATCACCAATTGCAATAGCTAGTTCTTGATTGATTTTAGCTGTTGAACCTAACGCTTCATTTAGATCCATACGACCAATAATATCACGTAAATGACCACGAACAAGTTGAGCCATCGATTCTACTGAATCCGTATTTTCATACTGATATTTAACAGCACTTGTGACGTGATAATTTAAAGTAACACTGGCCGAAACATCTGCGTTGTCTTTAGTAATAATTGAATAATTAGGCAATGATAATGGTGCCATTGCTAAACTAACTTTACGAATACGTTGAATAAACGGAATATAAAAATGTAAGCCAGACTCAACGCTGTGACTATACTTTCCAAGTGTTTCAACTAGTCCTTGTGAATTCTGTGGTACGATTTTGATTCCAAATGCCATAATATTGTCCTCCAAATATAATTAATTAGATAATTGTTTTAAATAAAGCTGGTTCCCATCATTATTAGTAATTTGATAGTTGTATTGTTTGAGTTTGCTTTGATAAGGATTTTCTAAATGGTAACGATAATAAATGCCAGATACCTCTACCAGATTGTTTTTCTCATCTAATTTTTCCCCTTGAATAATTCTGCCGATAATTTGCCGAGATTCAAAGCTTGGATTAGGTAAATGATCAACAACTAGTCTACGAACATAGTCACTAACTGATAAATTTTTAGACTGTGCAACTTGAACAACTTGTTCATACGTTTGCTCATCCAACTGAATACTAAATTCTTTAGTCATTACTCGTTCCTCCTTTGATGATAGGCCCTATTATAGAAGTAAATTTCATTAATGCAACTGAAAAGTTTGAAAAACTGTTATATACTTACTTTATCACTATCTGCCATTTGCTAATCAGTTTGCCCATTAAAGTAATAATTTCTATCAAAATAAATGATATTATTTTTAGTTGAAGTCAATTTTAGCGTGATTGGTTTATTGCTATCTTCTAGACTAGCGGTAACTGTAGTATACTTGCCCGCTGAATTTTGTTCTAGATTGATAAACTGTGTGTTTACCGTTTCTACCCCAATATCTGGACTACCGTCATTAAATTTAGTAAAAAATCTAATAACCAATCTACCTTCATCATCCTTGGCAAATCCTTGATTAATAACCTCTATTTTTCCAGTATTTAAGATGTCAATTTCTTCTTTGCTCACATATTTTTGAGGTAATTGTGCTTCATTATTCATTGAACAGGCAGTTACAAACACTGATATTACAAATAAAAGCAACCCTGTAATTATTTTATGCTTCATTCTAATATTCTTCCAACACCTTAAATAACCCTTCGATAAGTTTTGAACTTATTCCAAATTGATGTTTTCTTAGATGAAAGTAAATATACGCTAACATATTTTTGAAAATCATTAATTGATAATACGCTGATTGATTGGATAAATCAAAAGAAAATGTTGATATCCACTCTGATAACTGTGATTGAGAAATACGATGGTTTAAAATTCCTTGTACTAAAGCCTCAGCTATTCTTTTTTCTTCCTCATCTATAAATGGAACTTTTATAGCAAAAACAACATTCTTGATAGCTTGAAGTACTTCTGGAACCCAAGATTCAGAAAATTGACTATGTGAAATAGTAGCTGATAAGTAATCTCCAGCATGTGCCATAGCGTGAACCCAGCCGTATTTTTCAGAATATCCTGTTATATCTTTTTCATTATTTAAATAATCAATTGATGATTGCATCAAATAGCACCTACCTTTGGGGGATAGTTTTTGATAGTAAATGCTAGTTTGATCATCATCAACATATAACAAAGTTCCACTTATAAGAGCCGTAAAACTTCTTGTCAGCGTATAATATGATTTTTTATTAATATTCTGAAAAATTAATTTCTTATCAATAATTTCTTTATGTATATTGTTATGTTGTTTAAGAGTGAATAAATTAGACACTAAGCCTAACGTTAGAAATTGATAAACTAAACCATCTCTAATTTTTTGGTCTTTATCACCAATATGTTGAACTAACCAGTTAACCTCTTCGTCACTAATATCAACTTGTTTATTTTTCTTGATTGTACATAATTTTTTTGATAATAGTTGGGCTGTAATTTTATCTTTCATATTTTTATTCCCTTTAAAAACTAACGAACAGAATAACTTTTTTCAGCTATTATTTTGTCACCTTGCTTGATTGAAAAAATAATAGGATTAGTTTTATTAACTAATGAAATAATTTTTGTTTCATATTGATAATAACCTATTGTTTTTTTTAATTGTGTTTGACCATTTTGTTCAAAATTCAACCCTATAATATCATTTTCTTTAGGTGATAATTCCTGTTTCAAAGATAATTGATACACATCAGCACCATCATCATCTTGAGTTATACCCTGATTTAAAACTGTAATTTTACCTCTATCAGGAATTTCAAATTCATCTTTAGAAATATATTTTTGATTTTCAAATAGTTGATTTTCAGGAATATTAATTTGTTGAGTTTGTTCGTTATTAGTTGAACATCCCACAAATAAAATCCCTATTGACATTAATAACCCCAATGTTGTTACTCGTTTCATTTTTACCCCTCTTTTACTTTCCTCATAGCACTCCAAATAGTAATTTGTTTGCCTAACTTTACCAAAAATTATGGATAAAGACAAATTTATAAATTAATCATTAAACCATTCAAGATCTAATCCAAGATTTAAATTAGGGTTAATAACGGGATAGTAATATTTATCTGTATAAATGGTATTGTCCTGATAATTTTCTATTTTCAGTCTAGATGGTGCATTTTCGTTTTTATCATAGACCTGATAATAAACATCATAACCATCTTCTCCGTTTGGTGCGGTAACAGTATAACTTTTGCCCTCTTGCTTATCAAAGCTGGTTAATAATCCTTGAAACTCATTACTTGTTTTAACCATTAGCTTTAAAACAATCTTATTATGATGTTCTTTATCTGAAGCACCTTGGTTGATAACTGTCATTTTACCTTTATTCGGTATTTCAAGTTCCTCTTTACTCAGATAATTTTGAGGCAACTGAGTTTGATTATTTGTTGAACAACCAGTTAGCATCATTATGATGAGTAAAAAACTCCACACAATTGATTTGTTTTTCATTTCAACATTCTCCTAGTATTATTAAAAGGTATCTATTTATTCGAATGCACCTGTATACAAGTGGGGATAATAGTTTTTTTGAAAAACAATTTTATCGTCAGCCTCAATTGTATACGTAATAGGTACATTCTCATCTCCTACGGGAACTTCATATAATTCAAAGGTATCTCCTCGAACATAAGTAACACTAGCAGGAACTGTCTTACCTTTTTGAGTAAAATAACTTGCTTCTTTTTTAGATTCAGAATAAAAATCTCTTAAATCTACTTTGAATCTCATTACCAGCTTATTATTTTGATTGAGCATTTTTCCTTTATTGATAATAGTGCCTTTTCCTTTACCGGGAACTTCTATCGTTTCTTTTTCAAAATAGTTTTGTTCATTAGACGAACATGCTACAAGCAAACACGCCATTACAATTAATAACCCAACTGTCGCCAATCGTTTCATTTTTAACCCTCTCTTACACTCAAATAGTCACCGATTATCTAACTCTAGTGAGAGTCATGGACAAAAGCAAATTTATAGCTTAATTATTAAACCATTCAGGATCTAATCCGAGATTTAAATTAGGATTGATAACAGGATAGTAATACCTATCAACATAAACCGTGCCATCTTTAAAATTCTTCATTTGAAATCTAGCTGGTTCAGTTTCTCCCTGATTATAGACTGTATAGAAACTATAGTATCCGCTTGCTTCAGCTGGTAAAGTAACCGACGGATAATTTTTACCTTCTTTTATATCAGAACTTACCAAAAATGGCTGAAGTTCACTACTTGCTTTGACTAATAAATTCAAAACAACCTTGTTGTTATACTCTTTGTCTGAAGCACCTTGATTAATAATTGTTATATCGCCTTTATTCGGTATTTCAATTGTTTCTTTACTCAGATAATCTTTAAGTTCACTTTCTTTGTGAATAAAAGTACAACCTGTCAATAAGCTTACTGCTAATCCACAAATACTTAAAATCGATAGTTTTTTCAAGTTAACTCCCCCCTATTTTTCAACACTTAAAAAGTCAGATTTTTAGATGATCCTGGATAGTAAGCTCTTTCATAAATTGTTCGTTTTTGTCCATCTGAATCAAAATAAATAGATAATGTAACTGGATTTTTATCATTTTCCAGAGTAACATGATAGTTTTTAGTATTTACTTGCTTATCATTTGTGGCAGTTGCTTCAAGCAATCGACCGTTTTGTCTATATTCAATCGCTGTATCTGAATTTTCTTTAGTCAAAGGTTCTGTCTTAATATCAAATGTCATAGAAGGTTCAGTTTTAGAAACGCTTTTGTATGTGATTTCTATTTTTGACTGATTCAGTAGTTCTGTACTTGTTTTGTCAATATAATTAGTAGCCTGTTCATGATTGTTCTCAGTTTGATTATTGCTATTAGCTGAACAGCCAACTAAACTAACACCTATTAAACAAATTAATCCCAAACTTAATATTCCTTTATTCATATAATCCTCCGAGTTAAAATTAAGTATCAAGATAGTAATTGCGTTTTACTAACGCCTCACCGTTTTCTCTGATAGTAAAGGTAATTGGTGCTTTAGTATCAATTAACTCCAGTATCACAGTTTCAAATTGAGAATCAAAATGAGTGATACTTGATTTTAAAACACCTTTATTATTTTGCTCTAAGTACAATGATCGTTTTGAATTCTTATCATTATAATCAGTCTTATATGAAATTTTGTAAATAGTTTTCCCTTGATCATCTTGACTAACACCATGTGTCAGAATAGTTATTTTTCCTTTTTGAGGAATTGTAATCTCATCTTTTGTCAAATACTCCAGATTGTCCAATATTCTATCTGTTGTTTCGGCATTAGATTGCTGACTATTGTTATTTGTGGAACACCCCATTAAAAGTAACAAACTAACTATAGCTATTACGGCACTTATTTTTTTCATTTATACTCTCCAAATAGTAGTCTTATAGTTAAGACTATCATAGTCATGCCATCGAACGCAAAAAAATAACCTTTCACTTAACTGTGAAAGGTTATTTTTTAACTTTATTTAGCTAATTGTTCAGTTAATTGAGGAACAACTTGTTTCTTACGAGAAACAACACCTGGTAAATCAGCGTGGTTATTTTCAAGTGAAACATTGAAAGCTGTTTCAAATTTAGATGCTGCTGCATCATCACCTAAAACAATTGCAATTGAGTTGCTATTCAAGATATCTGTCACAATTGTCACAAATAATTGGTAGTTATTATCTGCGATTTCTTTTTGCATACTTTCTTCTAAAGCAGCACTTCTTTGCATAACATTATCTAAATCTACAGCATTGATTTGGGCAATACGTACACTATTTGAACCCATTTCAAAACTTTTAGCATCAATATCAATTAATTCTGCTTCTGACTTGTCAGATAAGTCAGCACCAGCTTTTAACATTTCTAAACCGTATGATTCAACATCAACATCAGCAATACTTGCTAGTTCTTTAGCAGCTTCTTCATCAGTTGGTGTCGTTGTTGGAGATTTAAATAATAATGTATCTGAAATGATAGCTGAAAGCATCATACCAGCGATTCCTTTAGGAATTTCGATATTACTTTCTTTGTACATTTTCCAAAGAACTGTACTTGCTGCACCTAATGGTTCAGCACGATAGTATAAAGGATCAGCAGTGTGGAAATCGCTAATACGGTGGTGATCCACAACATGTGAAATTTTAACATCTTCAATATCAGCAACGCTTTGACCAAATTCATTGTGGTCAACAAGCATAACTGAATCAACTTCAGCACCAGCTTTTTCAATTACTCGAGGTGCTGTTAAACCAAAGTGGCTCAAAGCAAAGGCAGTTTCTTTGCTAGGTTTGCCTAATGCAACTGCTTCTGTATCAAAACCTTTTTGGTTAGCAAGGTATGATAAAGACATTGCAGCTCCAATAGCATCTGTATCTGGATTTTGGTGTCCAAAAACAAGTTCTTTACTCATAATACAATCTCTCCTATTGTTACTTTTTATACTTCTCTTCTAATCTACTAAAATATGACTGTTTTGCCAAGAATTTCTCAAAAGAATCAATAAAGTTTTTAATTCGAGGGATTTGATACTTTTCGTTACGAAAAATAATTGACGTTTCAATTTTTAAGTTTTCTCCCAATGAATAATGATTCATCTCATTATCAGGATGCGTCATACAAACTGATTTAGGCACAAAGGTATCATAATTTGTTTTTTCAGCAAACTGCATCAATTGTGATGGGCTTGAAAAATAGATGTCGCTTTCCGGTTTAATTAAATCGTTCATACGATATTGCATTGCAAGTTTTTTAGCAAAATAAGCATCATTTGGGTATTGAACCAATGGATGTCCCAATGTACTTTCTAATGCAATATTACCTTGAGCATCTTGTGAGTCGGATAAGTTATGATGCGATAAATAAATCAATTCATCTTCATACATTGTTTTAACATTATAAGATTGCCAGTGACTCACATTTTCTTTAATTAATGGCATAATCACGATATCTACTTCGTTTTTATCCAAACGGTTCCATAATTCACGTCGACTTGAATTCCAAATATTTAACTTCAAATCAGGATATTGTTTACTGAAGTCAATTACAAAGTCTTCAAAAATAGTTGACTCTAAAGATTCTAGAATTCCAATAGAAATCGTTCCAATTTTTGAGTCACTATTTTGTTGGATTTCATCAACGGCCGCATTTACTGTATTAAACAAATCATTAGCTACTGTCTGCATACGTGTACCAGCATCAGTTAAATATAGTTTCTTACCGATTTGGCCAAATAGCGGTGCACCGACAGCTCTTTCAATCTTTTTAATTTGTTGTGTTAATGCGGGCTGAGTAATTCCTAATATTTGTGAGGCCTGTGTATAGCTCATGGAATCAATCAACTGCAAAAAGTATTTTAATGATTTTGCTGATAAAACAGCATCTGTTTTTGTTTTCAATGGGTGGTCCCCCTTCTTATATCTCTCACCCATATCATAACGACATTATCATTATTCAACAAATATAAAGTCTTGGATTAATACTTTTTTAATAAAACCATTTAAATAACTTAATTAACTAAAATAAAGTAGGCTCATCGATTCGATTATTATTATCGTTTAATTCAGTCACTAATGTTATTGATTCTGGAGTTCCTTGTTCTTTAACGTCTAAAATAAATGAACCATTAGAATATCGATCACTAATTGGATAGTTCTCTGTTAGTACGTCAACAGTTTCTTGTTGATCAGTCACAATTGCTAGTTTAGCTTCCGCACTAAATAAAACAGTTGCACTAACACGATGTGGTTTAGACTTTAACTCTCTCAAGACTAAAATACCACGTTTTGCTCGAGAGAATTTTTGAATTTCTTTTAGTGGTAATTGTTTGTATGCACCACGTTGCGTAACAATCCCAAGTTTTGAGTCTTGGTAGTCTGGTGTTAGTAGTTTAAGTTCTTTAACAAAGTCTTTGTCTTTTAAGTTAATAGATTTTACGCCAACTGCTTTAGGACCAACCGTTGGAACTTCGGCTAAATCATAGCGTAATGCATAAGCGTGATGAGTGATAATCAACACGTCAGTATCTTGTTCATTTTCGACATAGTCGATTGAAACAACTGTTGCATCCCCTTGCTTCAACTTCATAACAGTTGCGGCATGACTACGATAAGTTCGACCCGGTTTAACATCTTCCAACTTAACCTGCTTAATGTAGCCATTGTCTGTTGCTAACACAAACTGGCCTTCTTGATTGAGGTCACTAAACATAAAGACCTGACTAAAATATTCGTCTTCTGCTAATTTTAAATCTTGAGAGATATGATGCCCAGTATCTTTCCATCTCATATCTTCAATTTCATGAACAGGACGATAGATAACATGTCCTTTATTCGTAAAAATAAAAACATGATCTAAAGTTGATAAAGTTTCATTAAAGATTGGCGTATCTTCTTCTTTCAATCCATTTTCAGCTTCAAGAGAAGATTGGTAAGAACGTAATGAAGAACGTTTTAGATAACCATTGCGTGAAATTAGTACTCGTGTATTTTCTTCAGCAATCAATGCTGTTTGATCAATTTCAATCTTTTCAACTTTTGCTTCAATTTTAGATAAACGTTTAGCTGGAAATTCTTGTTGAACTGCTAGTAATTGATCTTTAATCACTTGATATAGACTTGATTGATTATTGATAATATCGTTAAAACAATCAATTTTTTCTGATAGTTTTTTGTTTTCATCTTCTAGAGCATGAACATCTGTGTTAGATAAACGGTAAAGCGGTAATGAAACGATTGCTTCAGCTTGATTATCTGTAAATTGGAACTGTTTTACTAAATTAGCCTTAGCTTCTTTTTTATCTTGACTGGCACGAATAGTCTTAATCACATCATTAAGAATAGATAATCCTTTAATTAACCCTTGCACAATATGCTGGCGTTTTTTAGCTTTTTCTAAGTCAAACTTAGTACGACGCAAGACAACTTCTTGTTCATGATTTAAATAAGATGACAAAATGGTTTTTAATCCGACTTGTTCAGGACGCATTTTGTTAATGGCAACCATATTAAAGTTATAAGAAACTTGTAGGTCGGTATTTTTGAATAAGTAGTTCAAAATAACGTGCGGGTCTACTTGTTTTTTAAGTTCGACAACAATTCTTAATCCTGAACGGTCTGATTCATCACGAACCTCACTAATCCCTTCTACTTTCTTGTTAATGCGAACTTCATCCATCTTCTTCACTAAGTTAGCTTTATTCACATCATAAGGAATTTCAGTAATCACAATCTGTTGGCGGTGACCTTTTAACTCTTGGATATCGGTCTTTGAACGCACCATGATTTTACCTTTACCCGTTTCATAGGCTTGTTTAATCCCATCTACCCCTTGGATAATTCCTCCAGTTGGGAAATCAGGACCTTTAACATAGGTCATTAATTCATCCACTGTCGCTTCTGGGTTGTCTAATAAGTGGATAGTAGCATTAACAACTTCCGTTAAATTATGAGTGGGGATATCTGTGGCATAACCTGCTGAAATCCCTGTTGCCCCATTCACTAACAAATTAGGAAAACGTGCAGGTAAAACAGTAGGTTCATTTTCTGTATCATCAAAGTTCAATACCATATCAACAGTATCTTTATCGATATCTGCTAGCAAAGCATTGGCGATTTTACTTAAACGAGCTTCTGTATAACGCATGGCAGCTGGTGGGTCTCCATCCATGGACCCATTGTTTCCGTGCATTTCAATTAAAGGCTCACGTAATTTCCAGTCTTGTGATAGTCTAACCATCGCTTCATAGATTGAACTATCTCCGTGAGGGTGAAAATTCCCCATCACATTACCCACAGATTTAGCTGACTTTCTAAAGCCTTTATCGTAAGTATTATGATCTAAATTCATCGCATACAAAATACGACGTTGAACGGGTTTTAACCCATCTCGAATATCAGGAAGTGCACGTTCTTGGATAATATATTTAGAATATCGACCAAAACGTTCTCCCATAATCTGTTCAAGAGACATCTCTTGAATTCGTTCTGCTTGTTTAGGCATGATTAACTTGTCGTCCTTTCAACTTGGCTTAGTCTCTGGTTGTTTCTAGGATAGAACCTTCTTCTTCCAGCGTAAACTTCACGTTTTGTTCAATCCAGGCTCTTCTAGCACTTACTTTATCGCCCATTAAAGTGGTTACTCGTTTTTCAGCAATTGCAGCATCATCCATCGTTACTCGAATAAGTGTTCGACTAGCAGGATCCATGGTTGTTTCCCATAACTGGTCTGCGTTCATTTCACCCAGTCCTTTAAAACGTTGTAATTGATAGTTCTTGCTGTACTTCTTAACTAATTGATCTAGCTCTTCATCCGTCCAAGCATAATCGATTGCAGATTTCTTTTGAACTTTGTATAAAGGAGGCAAAGCAATATAAACCTTACCTGCTTCAATAAGAGGCTTCATATAACGATAGAAGAACGTTAGCAGCAATACTTGAATGTGAGCACCGTCAGTATCCGCATCGGTCATGATAATAACTTTGTCATAGTGAGCATCATCAAGGTTGAAATCAGCACCAATACCTGCACCAATAGTATAAATCATGGTATTAATTTCTTCATTTTTGAAAATATCTTGCAGCTTTGCTTTTTGCGTATTCAGTACTTTCCCTCTTAATGGCAAAATTGCTTGGAATTTACGGTCACGACCTTGTTTAGCTGAACCACCGGCAGAATCCCCTTCAACTAAATACAATTCATTCTTTTTGGCATTACGGGATTGAGCTGGTGTTAGTTTACCTGATAAAAGCCCATCGTTTTTCTTGCGTTTTTTGCCGTTTCTTGAGTCGTTACGAGCTTTTCTGGCAGCTAGACGGGCATCCCTAGCTCTAATCGCTTTTTTAACTAATTCCTGGGCAAAATCACCATTTTCCATTAAGTAAAATGATAGCTGTTCATATACTAAAGCATCAACAGCTCCACGTGCTTGTGAAGTACCCAGTTTCCCTTTTGTTTGCCCTTCAAATTGAAGTAACTCTTCAGGGATGCGAACTGAAACAATTGCACTCAGTCCCTCACGATAGTCAGAACCTTCTAGGTTTTTATCTTTTTCTTTTAAAAGGCCAACTTTTCTAGCATAGTCATTAAAGGCTTTGGTGAAACCAGAACGAGCACCACCTTCATGAGTCCCGCCATCTACTGTACGGACATTGTTAACAAATGACAGCAAGTTTTCTGAATAACCATCGTTGTACTGGCCAGCAAATTCAATTTCGATGTCGTTTTTGGTTCCTTCAAAATAAAAGATATCTCCCATAGTCGTTTTTTCTTCGTTTAAGTAAGAAACAAATGACTTAATCCCATCTTCAAAATGGAATGAAACAGGTTCGTTATCATTTAAATGATCCGTTAGCGTAATTTTCAAACCTTTAAGTAAAAACGCTGATTCACGTAGACGTTCTTTTAACGTATTAAAGTTAAACTTAGTCGTTTGAAAAATAGATTTATCCGGTTTAAACGTAATGGTCGTTCCTGTTTTTCTTGAAGTATGCCCTTTATTTTGAAGACCTTCAGCAGTTGGATGTCCGCCGTTTTCAAAACGCTCAACATATAAGGTTTGGTCACGTACAACTTCTACTTCCATGTAAGCTGATAAGGCATTAACAACTGAAGACCCGACACCATGAAGTCCACCAGATGTTTTATAATTATTTTGAGTAAATTTACCTCCGGCGTGTAACACCGTCAAAATAACTTCAATCGTTGGTTTGCCACTAGCGTGCATCCCTGTTGGCATCCCACGGCCAAAGTCAGCTACACTCAAACTGCCATCTTCATTGATGGTAACATTAATTTCTTTACCGTATCCGGCTAGGGCTTCATCAATTGAATTATCAATAATTTCATAAGCCAAATGATGAAGTCCTTTAGAATCTGTTGATCCTATATACATACCAGGTCTTTTACGTACAGCTTCAAGACCCTGTAATATCTGTATTGATGAATCGTCGTATTGCTTGGTCACGTTATGATTCCTCCGTTTTTGTCAATTTCTAATTTATGTCTTTCAAAAAATCGTGTAAAATGTTTACTATACCAATTTAGGGAGGTCCATTTGTTATTTTAAACATTTTAGTATTGGGTATATTAGCCTATCTTATCGGATCATTTCCAACCGGTGTACTTGTTGGTAAAACATTCTACCACAAAGACATTCGGGATTATGGAAGTGGTAATACCGGAACAACTAATACTTATCGTGTTTTGGGGTTTGTCCCAGGCACCATTGTATTAGTGATTGATATCTTAAAAGGAACTCTGGCTGGATTACTTCCTGTTTTATTTTATCAAAATACACATTTTTTTGTATTATTATTTGGTGTAATTGCTGTAATCGGTCATTGTTTTTCAATCTTTCTTCATTTTAAAGGTGGAAAGGCCGTCGCAACTAGTGCTGGTATTGCGTTAGCTTACGACTGGCATTTCTTTTTAATGTCAGCTGTGATTTTCGCCATTATTTTACTATTAACCAGCACAGTGTCCTTAACGAGTATCATTTCTTTTCCTTTAATTACGCTTGAAGCGGTTTTATTTAATGACTGGTTGCTTGCTTCAATTGCTGCGTTAATCACAGTCTTTATCATCTACCGTCATAAAGATAACATTAAGCGATTTATGAATGGTACTGAAGAACCCATGCATTTTGGATTACGTTATTACATACTTAAAAAAAAAAGCCACAAATAAAAAACTAGGATAACTATCCTAGTTTTTTTCTATAAAATAAATTTGGTTAAATCTTTGTTAGTTAAGATATCTGATAATTTATTTTCAACATATGCTTGCGTGATTTGAATCTCACCCATTTGCATATCTGGACCTTCAAATAATAATTCTTCAAGAAGTTTTTCAAGAATTGTTGCCAGTCTTCTCGCTCCGATATTATCTGTTCCTTGGTTAACATCGTAAGCAATTTCAGCAATTTTTTCAATAGCTTCTTTAGTGAATGATAATTTAATATCATCTGCATCAAGTAACGCAATGTATTGCTTAATCAATGAATTTGAAGGGTCTGTTAAAATTTTAACAAAGTCTTCACGAGTTAAGGCATTTAGTTCCACACGAATTGGGAAACGTCCTTGTAATTCGGGGATTAAGTCGCTTGGTTTTGATTCAGCAAACGCACCTGCTGCAATGAATAAAATGTGGTTGGTATCAACTGGACCATATTTAGTGTTGACGGTATTTCCTTCAACAATTGGTAAAATATCACGTTGAACCCCTTCACGAGAAACTTCTCCAGATTGTTTCTTTTGACCTGACGTTACTTTATCAATCTCGTCAATAAAGATAATCCCATTTTCTTGTGTACGTTCGATTGCACGTTGATAAATTGAATCATAATCAACTAATTTTTTAGCTTGTTCTTGAATTAATAGTTCACGAGCTTCTTTGACTTGAACCGTACGTTTGATTTTCTTTTTAGGACGAAGTGAGTTCATCATATCGCCCATATCCATGCCCATTTGTCCCATCATATCATTCATTGGATTAACTTTCTTTTGTTCATCCAATTTGATAGTAACGTAGTCATGTTCAAGTAAGCCTTTGTCTAGCTTTTCTTTAAGTGATAAACGTTTATTGCGTGTAGCATCATCTACTTCTTCTTGATCATCATCGTCTTCTTGACTAAAATTTGGCATGTCACCACTACCACCATTGAACATCCCAAACAAATCTTGCATGTTCATTTGGTTATTCTTTTCTTTTTTCTTGCCTGGTGCAAGTGCTTTAACTAAAATTTTGTCTACTTCTTTAAGGGCTTCAGCACGAACAGATTCAAGTTGTTTTTTCTCTTCCATTTGAACAGCATTTTCAACTAAATCACGTACCATTGATTCAACGTCACGACCAACGTAACCAACCTCAGTAAATTTAGTTGCTTCAACCTTGATAAATGGGGCTTCAACTATTTTAGCTAAACGACGGGCAATCTCAGTTTTACCAACCCCTGTTGGTCCTGCCATTAGCAAGTTCTTAGGGGTAATTTCTTGTTGCAGTTCACCGTCAAGTTGCATACGGCGATAACGGTTATACAAGGCAATACTAATCGCACGTTTTGCTGAATCTTGTCCAATAACATAATTGTCTAAAATAGAAACTATTTTCTTAGGTGTTTGAACTGTCATTTAGCACTCTCCTATAAACTATCTGTTAAAATATTGTGGTTTGTGTAAACATCAATATCTGCTGCGATATTGATGGCTTCTTTTGCAATTTCTTCAGCTGTCATATCACTACTGTGACGGGTCATGGCAATTGCTGCTGCTTGAGCAAAATTACCACCAGAACCAATTGCAACAACAGCTTCATCGGGTTCAATGACTTCACCATTACCTGAAATCATCAGTAAGTCATTTTCATCAAAAGCAATTAATAACGCTTCTAGTTTTTGTAATGTTGGGTCTTTACGCCAGTCTTGTGCAAGTTCAACAGCCGCACGTTTTAAATCGCCGCCAAAACTTTCAAGTTTCTTTTCTAGCCAATCTTGTAATGTAATGGCATCAGCCACACCACCAGCAAATCCAACAACCACTTGGTCATTGTAGATACGTCTGATTTTATGAGCTGATTTTTTGGTGATGAATTTCTCACCCATTGTAATTTGTCCATCGCCTGCAATCGCAGTTTTGTTGTTATGTTTTACGGCACTAATTGTTGTCATTAGATGCACCATCCTTTGCTTGATTTCTTTGGAAAAACTTCTGATAGTCCTGTTGTAAATGATCCATTGTGACATGCGTATAAATTTGCGTCGTCGACAGTGACGCATGACCCAGTAACTCTTGAACCGTTCTAAGGTCTGCACCATGGTTTAATAAATGCGTCGCAAAAGTATGTCTTAACATATGGGGATGCATATCAGAAGTCAGTGCTGATTTATTAATTAGCCCTGATAGGATATATCTTATCCCGCGAGATGTCAATTTCTTCCCGTATTGATTAATAAAAACGTAAGAATGTGTTTGATGATATTTAGTCATCAACTCTTTTCTTGCTTCGTGAAAGTAATCTTCTAAAGCATTTTTAGCATGAAACCCAAATGGGACATAGCGATCTTTATTACCTTTACCATGAACTAAAATCACACGCATATCAAAGTCAATTTTCGAAGTGGTTAATTCACTGACTTCACTCACACGCATCCCTGTTGCATAAAATAATTCTAACAGAGCCGCATTCCGCTGTCCAAGTGGTGTTGTGGTATCGAGTGAATCAAATAAAACTGCCATTTCATTTTCGTAGAAAAATCGTGGCAGTTTTTTTTCATTTGATCGTAGCGTAATCGTTTCAAACGGATTTGCCTCGACAACTTTATAGCGAATTAAGTAATAATAAAACGAACGTAAAGAAGAAATACGACGAGCAATAGTTTTTCTTTGGTAACCTGCATCAGACATATCCGCTAGAAAAATTTCAGCATCACGCAGACGCACAGCTTCAAACCCACTAAATCCACCACTATTTTCTAAAAATGCCATAAAATTCTTCAAATCTTCTTCATAAGCATCAATCGTGTGCTCTGAATAATGGCGTTCATTTCTTAAATAATTAAAGTATCTTGTTGGCCAATCCATGTTTTACCCTCTTATTTTTGTGCTTCTTCTTCGTAATCACCGTTTGGACAAACCACTTGTGTCCCGCCCTTGATTTTCTTTTCAACCAAGAAATGTTGATCAACTGGACAAAGTCTAGTCAATGGTTTATCCCATGAGACAAACTCACATTCTGGATAACGTGAACAACCATAAAAAATACGGTTACGTTTTGATTTACGTTCAATCACTTGACCTTCACCACAAGTTGGGCAAGGTACACCGATTTCTTTCACAATAGCTTGAGTGTTACGGCAATCAGGGAAACGCAAGCAAGCATAAAACTTACCATAACGCCCCATTTTAATTACCATTGGAGCTCCACAAATTTCACAATTGAATCCTGCAGGCTCATCTTTGATTTGAATTTTTTCGATTTTTTCATCGGCATTAATAAGCTCTTTTTCAAATGGGCGATAGTAACGGTCAATGACATCTGTCCATTGTTCTTTTCTTTCTGCGATTTCGTCTAAATCAGACTCAAGCTGTGCAGTAAAGTCAATATTGACGATATCAGGGAAGAATGTCTCAATTAAGTCATCTACAATTTCTCCCAATTCAGTTGGCTCAAAAGCACGACCATTCAGTTTAACATAGTAACGCTTTTGAATAGTATCAATTGTTGGGGCGTAAGTTGACGGACGACCGACACCATTTTCTTCAAGAACTTTAACTAACGTCGCTTCACTGTAACGTGCAGGTGGTTGCGTAAAGTGTTGGCTTGGGTTAATGGTTTCTAGTTTAACTTGTTCGCCCTCTTTTAAAACAGGTAACTTAGTATTCTTTTTATCTGTATCTGTTTTATAAACTTTGGTAAACCCTTCAAATTTCATCTGTGAACCATTGGCTCTAAAAGTGACACCGTTTTGTGCTAAGTCGGCACGAACCGTATCAAAAATAGCAGGTGTCATTTGACTAGCTAAAAAACGTGACCAAATTAATTGATAAAGTCTAAATTGATCTCGCGAAAGTAACTCTTTTAGACTTTCAGGCGTACGGAGAACTGAGGTTGGCCGAATCGCTTCGTGGGCATCTTGGCTATTTTCTTGTTGTTTAGCTTTTTTTGGATGATGCGAAGCATATTCTTCACCATATTCATCGTGAATAAATGTCCCTGCTTCATGTTTAGCAACGGCCGAAATACGTGTTGAGTCGGTTCTCATATACGTAATTAATCCGACGGTTCCTTCTTTTTTACCTAGATGAATTCCTTCATATAATTGTTGGGCAATCATCATTGTTTTACGTGTTTTGAAATTTAAACGCTTGTTCGCCTCTTGTTGTAAAACACTGGTTGTAAACGGTGCTTGAGGGTTTCTTTTGCGTTCTTTTTTGACTACTTCTTGGATATCGAACAATTGTTCTTTTTTGATTTTTTTGAGAATTTCTTGGACATCTTGTTCATTTGATAAGTCTTTTTTCTTGCCTTCTAGAGCTTGGAAAGATGCCTCAAATTGAGACTTTCCTTTAGCAAATGTGGTCTCAATCTTCCAGTATTCTTCTGGATTAAATTGTTGAATTTGCTTTTCACGGTCAATGACAAGTTTTAAAGCAATCGATTGGACTCTTCCGGCACTCAAGCCTTTTTTAACTTTACGCCACAAAATAGGACTAATGGAATACCCCACCAATCGGTCTAAAATACGGCGAGCTTGTTGCGAGTTTACAAGATCCATATTAATCGCTCTTGGTTCTTTAAAAGCGCTTTTTACGGCATCTTTGGTGATTTCGTTGAAGACAACCCGATTCTTTGCAGTTGGGTCTAGTTTTAAGATATGTGCCAAATGAAAGGCAATGGCTTCCCCTTCACGGTCCGGGTCGGCTGCCAGATAAACATTCTTAGCTTTTGAAGCAGCTTGTTTCAATTTTTTAATTGTATCGCCTTTACCTCTAATGGAAATATACTTGGGTTCATAATTATTCTCCACATCAATTCCCATTTGTGATTTTGGTAAATCTCGAATGTGTCCCAGACTGGCAATGACTTTATAATTGCGACCTAAATACTTCTCAATCGTCTTTGCTTTTGCTGGTGACTCAACAATTACTAAGTTTTTCTTAGGCATGATAAGCCCCTTCCTATGCGTTCAGTGAAAATCGTAACTAGCATATTCTACAAAAAACCGAATGTCAAATAATTTTTAATACTAGCATTAGCCAAGCTGGTCGATATTTGAAAATAATAACGGCGTTGCACCACTTTCAATTAAAGCGTTAGTTCCTTGCGAAAGCTTGCTCGTAATCGGTCCTGGAATCGCAAAGACATTGCGATTTTCTTGTAAGGCTAAATTAGCTGTAATCAATGAACCACTTTTTTGTCTAGCTTCAGACACAATAATATTTTGACATAAGCCAGCAATAATTCGATTACGCTCTGGAAAACGAAAACGAGTCGGCGGTGTATCTGGTAAATACTCTGATACTAATAACCCTGACCGTTTAATTTCATCTAACAAGCCTTCGTGTGATTTTGGGTAGCAATGCCGTAATCCATGCCCTAAAACAGCAATGGTTTTGCCTTTTTGAGCTAGTGTTTGTTCATGACAAAAGCCATCTACACCCTTGGCTAATCCACTACAAGTTGTTTGGTTTGTTTCAACTAATCGTGCAATGATAGGACGCAGACAATCTTCACTGTATGTTGAGGCAAATCTTGCCCCAACAATTGACGTAATTCTACTATTTAATAAAGTTTTATCACCTTGTAAAAATAATAAAATAGGCGGATGATAAATTTCAGCTAACCGGTTGGGATAGGTCTTATCTAGCAAGCTGATAACTTCACAAAATCGTTGAACTTGCGTAACCTGATAATCCCACTGACGTGAGTACAGCACCTTTAGTAATAACGACTTAATCGGTTGAACTTCTAATGTTTGGTTGATTAGAGTGACAAACTCTGTTTTAGATGAACATTCGGCTAGTAGGGATGCTACTAACAGATTTTGTTTGTAGGTAAACTCTTTTGATAATTGCATTTTTAATAAATATAAGGTTTTATTCATTGGCTTAGCCCTCCTATTTATTAAAATACGCAAATTATAAATATTCCATGACCGGTGAAAAGGTTTTTCGGTGAATAGGAGTAGCTCCCAATTGTTTCAACCCTGCTAAGTGTTTTTTAGTCCCATATCCGGCATTATGTGAAAAATCATATCCTGGGTACGCTTGATCATAAGTAATCATTAAGCGGTCACGAATCACTTTAGCTACGATACTAGCTGCAGCAATCGAATTACTTTTTGCATCCCCTTTGATTAGCTTGGTTTGAGGAATATCGACAGGAATGACCATTGCGTCAACTAAAAGGTGCTGTGGCATTTGTTGTAGGTTTAAAACGGCTTCTTTCATAGCTAGTTTTGTGGCTTGATAAATATTAATATCATCAATCACCTTTTCGCTTTTAATCCCGATGCTGACATCAAGTGCTTGGTCTAGAATTTGATAAAACAAAGCTTCACGCTTTTCAAGACTTAATTGTTTAGAGTCATTAACTTCAATCACATTAAAGTCTTCTGGTAACACAACAGCTGCACACACAACAGGTCCTGCTAGTGGGCCTCTTCCCACTTCATCAACCCCTGCAATAGTCTTATAATTATCTTGCCACAGTTTTCTTTCATAGAAAAAGCGGTCATCAAAAGCTTGCTTTAACTGGTGTTGCTTAGCTATACGACTATAATAAGCTTTTAATGCTTGCTGTACGCCTTTTCGAGAGTCTTCAGCAAGTTCTGTAAGTAAAGATTCTTGAACGTCATCAACCTTCAATAATTGCTTAATTTCACTAATCGTCATGACTAACCTCTTTTAAGTAATCAAAGGTGATTTGCCCCAGTTTAAGTTTACGGACTTGTTGAATAAAGTGATAACTATAGCGGTCATAATCATCTCTAAAACCAAACTTTTGCGTCATAGTCATTAATAATTCTGGGAGATTTTCATCAAAGTCAATGGTGTTAAGATATTTATCTAGTTGTTTTGGGTAAAATGAATGTAAATAATCTAACAAGAATAACGCCACGTCATCAAATTGAAAAACGGTTTCTTTAATTGAACCGATTGCGGCTAATTTCATGCCGACTTCTGGGTCTTCGAATTTTGGCCACAAAATTCCTGGTGTATCAAGCAATTCAATTTGTTGGTTAACTTTTAACCAGTTTTGATTTTTAGTTACCCCTGGTTTATTACCAACAACGGCTACATTTTTTCCAACTAGTCGATTTAAAATAGTTGATTTACCGCAGTTTGGAATTCCCACGCAAATAGCACGAATAACAGGATTAACCACGCCTTTTTGAGTGAGTTTTTCAATTTTTGCAGCACTAGCTTTTTTGATAGCCTTGAGTAGTTCAGGTAATTTACTGTTATGTTTTGAATCTAAAGCCACAACAACGGTATTTTCATTTTCGTAATAGTTTTTCCAACGTTTAGTTAACTTTGGATCTGCTAAATCGCTCTTGTTCAAAACAATAACTTTAGGTTTTTGGTCAGTTAGTTTTGCCACAACAGGGTTACGAGATGACTCTGGTACACGGGCATCTAACACCTCAATAACGACATCAACTAAACTTAATTTTTCTTCAATTTGGTTTTTGGCCTTATTCATATGGCCTGGATACCAGTTAATTTTTCGCATTAATAATCCCTCCAAAAATAATTAAAGGTGATGCATCATATTGCATCACCTTTTGCTTTATACTTCTCCCATTTGAGTAAGATAATTTTGAAAAGCCTCATCAAAGACACTCATTTCTAAAACGTAATCCCCACTCAGTTCCAAATAATCTGATAATTCATCGTAATCCTGCGATAGCTTTGGAAAATCATGATCCAAAAACGCATTTTGAGCAAATTGAGCGATTGGATGATGCGAACCTGGATGACGTTGTGTCATTAAATATTGATAAAAACTTTGTTGCATAATTAGCCTTCTTAATCTTCTGTGTAATAGATAATTGCAAATGCACCAAGACCTGTGTGTGTTGCAACAACAGGCGTTGTTTCGTATGAAAGCACAGGTAAGTCTGGTTTAATTTCATGAATTTGATCAGTTAAAGCATCCATTTGATCCTTGATATCAACATAAGAAATCCCGACACCTTTAACATTTTCGTTCTTGATTTTATCTAAGCGGTCATTAATGAATTGCTTAACCACTTTTTGGCCACGTCCACGCCCTACAATATCTAAGTTACTGTCTTTTACTTCTAAAACAGCTTTGATATTAAGCATAGTTGCAATGCGACCGGTTACTTTGCCCAAACGACCACCTTTAATTAAGTTATCTAAGTTTACAACAACTAGTTGTAGTTGGGTATTTTCTCTTACCTTATCAACAATCGCTAATGTTTCTTCAAGTGTTTTACCTGCTTCCACGGCTTGAGCTGCCTCAAGTACTTGGAATGACAAAGCACGGTCAATAAAGGTACTATCAACCACGTGAATTTTATCTGGGTTAACCATTTCAGCAGCTTGGCGAGCTGAATCCACTGTTCCACTTAAACTCTTAGTCATTGTTAGCACTAATAATTCGCTACCATCAGCGGTTAATTCTTCAAAAACTTCCGCAAATTGTCCAATAGGAGGTTGACTCGTTTTAGGTAGGTCTTCACTTTCTTTCATTTTTTGAACGAAAGTTTCACGATCGATATCAACACCATCGACATAACTTTTACCATCAATTGTAATTGTTAGGGGTACGACTGTAATGTTGTGTTGTTTAATTTCTTCAGCTGTTAATTGAACAGATGAATCTGTTACTATTTTTATTTTTGACACCATTTATTCTCCTAAATATATAAATTATAGATAAAGAATTACTAATATGATACGATATTATTAGTATTTTACTGTGTTAAGTATAACAGAAAATAAAAATTCTTTTTAGTTTTAAGGTGAAAAAATATGGAATTAAAAAAACTATTTCAAAAACCAGAACATGTTTCAAAAAGTTATAATATCCTCAATGAAGTTTTTGGGGCGGTAACACATGGAATTGGTGTTTTGTTAGCGATTGCAGGGTTAGTTATCTTAATCGTTAAGGCAGCTCATACCGGGGATGCCATGCGAATTGTTACTTTTACCATTTATGGTTGTTCACTGCTAACTCTTTACCTGTGTTCGACGCTTTATCACTCGCTTTCTTTTACACGAGCTCGACGTGTGTTTAGAATTTTTGACCACAGTGCCATTTTCATTTTGATTGCAGGTTCTTATACACCTTATACATTAGTGGCCATCGGTGGTGCTAAAGGTTGGTGGATGTTTAGCGCTGTTTGGTTCCTAGCTATTTTTGGAATTATCTATAAAATTTTCAATTTATCCAAACATAAAATTATTGACGTTTTACTCTACATTGGACTGGGCTGGATTGTTATTTTAAGTGGTAACGATTTGTATCATACTCTAGGTAGTACCGGATTTTGGCTACTTCTACTTGGTGGCATTACTTATACAGTAGGTGCTTTGATATATAGTATGCGCGGCATTCCTTTTATCCATGTTATCTGGCATGTATTTGTTATGATTGCCTCAGCTTTGATGTATTTTTCAATTTTATTTTATGTATAAAAAGGTTACTGTTTAAAAACAGTAACCTTTTTTGTTTAAATCACCTTGTTAATATTTGTTATATACAAAAACACCCAATTTTTCTCTTTTGCTGTCAGTATTAACTGATATTCCCCCATATCCATGTTGTTTGCAATAATTGAACGAACATGACGTTCTTTGTTTGAGTCCAAAAATACCCCACTTATTTTATACATAGTTATTACTCCCCTTAATATATATCTAAATATAAGATACGCCTTCTTAAGGTATTTTTCAATTTTATTATTAAAACTATAAATTAGAGATAATAAACACAAATTTTATCGTCTTGTCTTTATTTTGGGTGTTTTATAACTTTTTGGATTGCTTTTATAACTTTTACTTGGTTGCTTGTAGCTTTTAGTGTCTGTTTTATATGACTTAGATTGCGCTTTAGTATTAGTTGACTTTTGTGCAGTATCTTTCTTGCTGTTTTTTATAATCTTATCACTAAAACTTTGATTACTTGATTGCTTTGTTCGTTTTGAATTAGTCGTTACATTTTGATTATATCTTGGATAGTTAACTGGGTTATGGTAAGTATTGAAACGATTAGATAGCAATGAACTGATAAGCATATAATTTAAAACCGTTGATCCAAATGAAGATTGATGTTGTTGTGCAACAATACCATTATGATATGGTTGTAATCCATCCGTTGTATTATTAACGATATTTTGATGGCCTAATTCAGTCGAGTCTAAATCAACTCCCATCGTACTTTCTGACGTATTTAACTGTTGTTGGTTACTGTTATTTACACTAAATAAATTATACAATATAACACAAGCTACAATAAAAATAATGATGCTACTTACAATTTTCAGATTTTTCATAATTGACTCCTCAATATAAAGTAGCTTCAATTCTACCATACAAAAAGAAGAAGTATAGAAAATTCTATACTTCTTCTTTTTATCTTCGTCAGCGTAAACAAAAGAGATGCTAGCCTTTGATTGAACTGGTAAAGTTCTAATATCATTAACGTTATCTTGCTCTCCAAAAAAAGCACAAAAGATGTAACATCAAATCATTAGGTATATTTTTTAAGTTAATTCTACTTGGTACGTAAGAATATAAAAATATATTATCTTGTCTTCTTAATCATAAAACGGTGTTTCATTCTTGAAAAATTTATCTATCATAAATTTATGCTGCTTGTTAAAAATCTTTGGAAGATTTTCTTTCCCAAAATAATCAAATTTAATTGTTTCTGTATCAGTATTACTGTTTTTGCTACTAATTTTCTTTACTAAAAATGCAATAACAATAGCTTGAGCAACATCTCCATTAGGATAATGTTGAATGTTGTCGGTTGAAACTCCCAGTAATGAGATAACTTTAACATCTATTCCAATTTCTTCTTTAAATTCTCTAACACATGATTCCTCAGCCGTTTCGCCAAAATCTATGGCTCCACCCGGCAAACCCCATTCTTTGAAATCACTACGCTTTTGAAGAAGTACTTTATTATCTTCATCTGCTAGAATTCCACCTGCAAAGGTTAAAATTATCGGATCATGGCCAATTTTAGCTCTGATGTCACTTATATAATCCATTTACATCTCTTTTCTATTTTCGTATACAACTATTGACGAATATTATTCATCCTCATCACTTGGTTTTTTTACTTACATACAGCCATTCGGAAGCACTCTTGAATTTGCTAAAAATTGTTATTATAAATTTGTAATGACAGTTATTATATCAAATTCTAGATTACCATATAAAAAAGGTTCTAAAATCACTCGATTTTAGAACCTTTTTCTTTATTTTCTTTTATAAATCAAATAAGTATGTGGGTATTCATTTTTATCATCTACAGGACCTTCTTCTTTTGAGACTAACTCATAGTCTGAGTAATCAATTTCAGGCATATAAGTGTCCCCTTCAAAAGTATGATGAATTTGTGTTAGGTAAAGCAAATCAACATCATCAAGTAATTGACGATAGATTTGCGTACCCCCGATTATGAATACGATATCTTCAGACATGTTGCGTAAATAATGCAATAGCTCCTCTTTATCATTAAAAACTTCGACACCCTCATGAGACCAGTTTTGATCACGAGTTAAAACGATGTTTTTTCTAGCTGGTAATGGTTGAATATTCAAGCTATCAAAAGTACGACGCCCCATCACAACAGGGTGTCCCTTAGTCGTGTCCTTAAAAAACTTCAAGTCAGCAGGTAAAAACCACGGAATGTTACCATCTTTTCCGATTAAGTGGTTTTGATCTTCAGCCCAAATAAATGCTAATTTTGACATAATATTATACCGCCACAGGTGCTTTAATCGCACCTTGTGGTTCATATCCTTTCAACTTAATATCTTCTACTTCAACATCAAAGATGCTTTTTCCGTTTAAATCTAGTTCTAATTGTGGTCCTTCGTTTGGCATACGACTCAATTGTGTTTCAATTTGGTCAAAATGATTTTGATAAATATGTGCATCCCCAAATGTATGGATAAACTCACCGACTTCAAGACCGGTTTCATGAGCAATCAAATGTGTTAACAAAGCATAACTCGCAATATTAAACGGCACACCCAAAAAGATATCGCCACTACGTTGGTAAAGCTGACAAGAAAGCTTGCCTTCACGGACATAGAACTGGAATAAGGTATGACAAGGTGGCAAAGCCATACTTGGGACATCTTCTGGGTTCCAAGCACTAACAATCAAACGTCTTGAATTAGGATTTGTTTTAATTTGATCAATCACGTCTTTAATTTGATCAATAAATCCACCTTCTCTGGTTTGCCACTTACGCCATTGTTTACCGTAAACATCACCTAAATTGCCATACTTAGCCGCAAACTCATCATCTTCCAAAATCTGGTCTGTGAATTTCTTCTTTTCTGCTTGATAACTTTCTGCAAACTCTGCATCTTCTTGTGAACGAAGACCAAAATCAGTCATATCAGGTCCTTTATAATCGTCACTTTTAACATATTTAGCAAAAGCCCATTCATCCCAAATATGATTATTATATTTCAATAGATATTGAATATTAGTATCGCCTTTTAAAAACCAAAGTAGTTCACTTTTAATTAATTTAAACGGTACACGTTTAGTTGTTAAAAGCGGGAAATTTTCAGTTAAGTCAAAACGCATTTGATAACCAAAAATACTTTTTGTTCCGGTTTTAGTACGATCATCTTTAAAGTGACCGGTTTCCATTACATATTTGGCAAAATCTAAATATTGTTGTTCGTTCTTATTCATGAAAATCTCCCACTTCTATATAATTTTTGATTGCTTTCAAGTTATTTTCTAATTCATGATTTAAAATAGCTTCTTCGACATCATACAGAATTTGACCAATAGCTGGACCTGGTCTAAATCCTAAATCTTTAATCAAAATTTTACCATCAATTGCTAGTTCATCACGTGATTTAATCAAAAGCTGATTATAACGATCGACTAATAAGGTGGCATTGACTTCTTCACCAAACATTCTCATTAATTCAATGGTTTGTAGTAGTGTCGTTAACCCATATTGATACAACTCACGGTTAGTGGGTTCTTTAATCATCATCACATCAAATAGTTCCACCACTGCAACTACTTCTTCTTTAATCTTATTAGAGTTCTTCCATTTAACTAAAAATGGTCGAATTTTGTCTAGTGGTAATTGGCAAGAAACGGCAATCATTGACCAAAATATCACTTCGTTAGCTGGCAAAAAGTCAATGCCTAGCAAACGTCTTAATTCTGACTCATAATCATAAAGAATCGGTACTTGCTTAAGTAGATTGAACTCAATAAAACTTTTAAATCCTTTTTTGAATCCTTGACCTAATCCCAATTTCAAGAATTCATCTCGAACACGTTCAACTGCTATTTTTGATAGTAATTCATGATGTTCAATAATAGCTTCTTTGGTATGTTGTTCAATTTCAAAATCTAACTGACTTTGAAAACGAACTGCACGCATCATTCTTAAAGCATCTTCATGAAATCGCTCACTTGGATTACCAACAGCTTTAATCACTTTATGATTTAAGTCGTCTAGCCCGCCAAATAAATCAACAATTTCACCATTAGCATCCATAGCTAGAGCATTAATTGTAAAATCTCTTCTCTTTAAATCTTCAGTTAGACTTTTAACGAATGTAACCTTATCAGGTCGTCTGAAGTCTTGATAGTCAGATTCAGTTCTAAACGTGGTTACTTCATAAGTTTGTTTATTTTCAATAACCGTTACTGTCCCATGTTCAATCCCTGTATCAACAGTTTTCTTAAACGTTTGCTTAATCTCTTCAGGATAAGCACTTGTTGCAATATCAATATCATTAATTGGGCGGTTGATAAGTAAATCACGAACGGATCCACCTACAAAGTACGCCTCAAACCCATTATCTTGTAAAGCCTTTAAAATCGGGGCAGCTTCTTCAAATAATTCAGGTAAATTTTCTACTCGCATAATTGTCGTCACCTCTTACGTTGATAGATTTATAGTATCAAAACTGGTATGCTTTTCAAAGAGCCGATTATTTATTAAGGGGGTAATTTTATGAAAAGAATGAATCTCTATCGCACGTTAGTCGATCTTTTTATGATTACGTTAGGAACATTTACATACGCGTTTGGAATTGTGGCTATCAATATCCAAAACAATCTTGCTGAAGGTGGACTGACGGGGATAACGCTGATTATTCGCTACTGGTTAGGAATTGATCCTGCCTATTCAACGATTATCTTAAATATTCCAATTTTGTTATTAGGGTATTATTTCTTAGGAAGAAAAGCGATTTTTTATACTTTATGGGGAACTGCTTCACTTTCAGCTGGTCTTTGGGTTTGGCAAAGAACATCCCTTGCAACTGCTATCAATTTAGATCATGATTTATTTATTTCCGCACTTTTAGCTGGTCTTTTCGCTGGAGTTGGATTAGGAATCACCTTTAAGTTTGGTGGAACTAGTGGCGGTGTTGATATTCTAGGTAAAATTCTCGAAATCAAAAAAGGAATATCAATGGGGAAATCATTGTTACTATTTGATTTATTCGTACTTCTTGCATCCCTTAGTTACCTAGATATCAAACACATGATGTACACATTGCTCGTTTCTTTTGTCTTTTCAAAAGTTGTGAACTTTGTACAAGATAGTTCTTATAATGCCAAAGGTGCCTTTATTGTGTCAGAATATTACACTGAAGTAGCCGAAGCTATTAAATATAATTTAGACCGTGGTGTTACCTTTATGGACGCTGAAGGTGGCTACAAAAATCACAAGAAAAAAGTTATTTATTGTATTGTACGACCAAACGAATTGCACAACTTAAAAACAGTTGTCCATGAAGTTGACGATAAAGCCTTTGTTTCAATTTTTGATGTTAATGAAACAATTGGTAATGGTTTTTCTTATCAACCATTGAAGAAAAAACGCTTCTTCAAAAAAGCTAATTAAAATAAGCCTCTAGAGGCTTATTTTTTATGCTAAACTGATTTAATTTCTCTAATCAAACATGCTACTATTATATTAAATTGAATGAAGGAGTCATAAAAATGAAAGGCATACCAAGACTGGTCCAATTTTCGGTTATGAGTACCCTAATATTGTTAATAGCTTACGGCTGTTTAAGCATTTTTGAGTGGCATAATTCAACAGTCGATACGGTTATTGGCATACTTTTTGGTTTACTTTTTGTCTTTAATCTCATTATTTTTATTAGACAAATTAGAAATAATCAAGAATAAAATCGTTATCGAGTAAAAAGCAGATTTAATTAAATCTGCTTTTTTAATTTATTGAGTTCTCATTTCACCCCACCATTTAGGAAATGATTCGGCTAATTTGATAGTTTCTTTCGTATTATAGTCAATCATAATTTCAGTTTCGGCATTTTCACTATTTAACTGCATTAAAAATTCACGGCATGCCCCACATGGCATCCCACCCACACCAGAAGGTGCTTCATTTCGAAAAGCAATCAATCGTTTGATTTTGGTCTGCTTACTAAATTGGTACATATTAAAAGCAGCAGCACGTTCAGCACAAAGGTGAAATACGCCTGCTGATGCTTCAAAACAATAACCCGTATAAATTTCACCATTCTCAGCTTCTAAAGCACAAACGACATGCTCAGCATAGATGAATGATGAAACTTCATGCGGATTATATAAACCTTTTGCACTATTAAATAGTTTTTCCCAGATATCCATATAAAATCCCCCCTTATATTTCTTAATAGTGTAGCACATGATTTTGAATATTATTTTCCTTTAATAGCTAAAACTGAATGTCTGTAATAAATTGCCATAAGTTTTTGATACATAGCTAGTTTTACTATAATATTATTAACTATAGTATCTTCAAGGGGGATTTCAATGGATAAAAAGGCAAAAATAGTGGCTGGTTGCTCTGCCATTTTACAAGTTGTTGTTTTGATTTTTTCAATTACTTTGACTGTTTTAATGAATTTAAGTGATCAGCAAAAGTTTTCTGGCCTTTCGTATGATACATTATTTCAATGGTCTAATATTTTACTTGTCATTCAAATGTTTTTGCTAGCTATAACCATGATAAGCACAGCCGTATTGTTAGAAAATCGCAAGAAAAAAAGAGCCTAATACTATTAGGCTCTTTTTTATGGCATTAATCCATTAACAATACTTTTACCGAAATCTCTTCCGGTTTGATAAATAGTTGGAACAGCAACTACTACAGCTGTAATAATGCAGCCCCCACACCCAAAATAATTCTTTTGTTTTTTTGATAAAACTCTATGATTAGTTTTTTCATTTTTTCCTCCATAACATATTTTTAATTTTAATTATACTCCTTTAAAATAAAATCAATCAAAATAATTTTGCTTGATTTTTAACATAAATCGATATTCCAAAGTGCCTGTGCTTGCTTTTTCTTCCAAAAAGTAGGAATATGCAAGCTGTAATTAATTATATCAAAATGAGGAGTAAGTGTATGATATCTATCAATGATTTAACTATTTCTATTGATAACAAATCAATATTAACTAATATCAATCTGCAATGGGGTGAGAATACGATAATCGGTATTGTAGGACTGAATGGTGCTGGCAAAACCAGTATTTTTAAAAGTATTCTTCAGTTAGGATTTTTTAAAAATAAGAATATAAGCTATTCAGAAGGCTTAAAAATCAAACGTGATATTGGGTATTTGAATGAATCCAGAGGTCTTTTTATCAAGGAAACTGTAGACCACAACTTAAGTTATTTTTCGACACTCAATCATTTAAACCGTGATGAGGCTGTGGCAACGATTGACTATTGGTTAACTTTTTTTGGCATATTGGATTTAAAAAACAAAAAGATATTTGATCTTTCAAAAGGTAATCAGCAAAAAATTCAATTTATCGCTAGTATCTTAGGTCATAAAAAATATATCATTTTAGATGAGCCTTTCAGCGGTGTAGACCCTGTCAATGCGGATATTTTCCTAAAAGCCATCAAACAACTACATGATACTGGGGCATCAATCCTCTATTCAAGTCATCAGATGGAATATGTAGAAGAGTTAGCAAATCGTGTCATCATGATTAAGTCTGGCAAAATAATTCATAATAGTTCCCTTGATAAGTTAAAATCCCATTATGTGGTCTATACAGGTAATATTTCTAACTTAAAAGACTCGTTCATCAAACAAAATATTAAAATTATTGCTGATAAAGAGCATATTATTTGTGATGCCAAACATAGCGTCAATCAGGCTGATATCGCTCGTTCAACACCAACACTTTCACAAATTTTCAAGCTAGTTAATGGAGATACTCAAAATGCATAATTCAAAATTAATAAATCCTTACACAAAAATAGCAGTCAAAACATTAATGACAAAGTCAATGATTATTATGGGACTTTTTTTTATGATTTTAATTGGAATCGGAATTGGCATTTATGGCCATTTGTCCCATTTCAATATTAGTGATACTTTGACGACTAACCGGCCAGCACCAACACTAACATTGGGGACTGTTAAACTGATTTTTATGTTTATTGTTTTCATTTTATTTAGCGTTTTGTCAGGAACGATGCAAAGTATTGTTGCTGAAAAAGATAATAATGTTATCTCCCAAATTATTCCTTTAATTACTGAAAAAGAGTATGTTTTAGGTAAAGTATTCTCTGCTTTTGCGTTAGCACTCATCTCATTAGTTAATCTTATATTATGTCTCACAAGCAGTTTATTAACCCTAGACTTATTAAACGGTCAAGGCGTACATCTTTTTACTTACTTATCAAAAATTACTAACAGCACCCCTGCTAGTTCTCTGGCACCTCTTATATTAAGCCTTGTTATCGAAGTAATGACGCTTATCTTATTTACTATTCTTGTATCGGGGAGAATCAATAAAGTTCAAGAATCAACAACGAATGCCCTTATTGTCTTATTACCCTTGTTTATCACGCTATTTATTCTAATAGTACCCATGGCAACTAATCAGCTAAATCTTATTAGTTCATTGGGAATGTTCGTCCCATTATTTTCTCCCTTATTTTTACTAATTAACTATTCTTTGAATGGTGTGACAATGCCACTATTAGCTAGCTTATTTATTAGTATTATTTACATCATAATCTTATATAAATTGACGATTAAACTCTATCAATACTTCTTAACAACTAATAAAAAATTCTCTTTTAAAGAATCAATCATTTTAGCATTTAATAAATAAGCGGTTATCAAAAACAATACCCTCCAGATTTTTCTGGGGGGTATTTTGTCTGTTAAGTTATCTTGAATAAGCCAACTCTTTTTTTGCAATGTCTATAACTTCAGAATTTGAGACTAAAATAATTGTGTTCGGCGTTTTTTGTGACTCTTGACTAAGATCAAGATTTCCTGATGGGTCAAAGTGATGCCACTCGCAATACAATGTATTTAAGTTAGTGTAGTTAGAAACATTGTAAGGTTTAGGAATATCTTCCGATATAATAGGAGTGCTCGTAATATTTAAGTCTTGGTTAATATACTCGATATGATTATTTTCATTACTACTATGAAAATAATCATATACCTCATTGATATCATCAAAAATCAAAATAGATGTTGTTGATACCGATCCAAGTCCATAAAATAGCAAATAAAATCTATTATCATAAGAGCTAATTTTCGTGTTGAGTATATCAATAAATTCATCAAATAACTCTTTTCGATACTTTTGTTTGAATTTTCTTGTTTTCCCTGTATAAGGAATTACTCCTGGACCAGGAATTTCATCATAATCATCACTATGTTCAGCATAATAGTGCATCCATCGCTTCGAAGTTCTCCAAATACGTCTTAGCCCTCGCAATTTTTTTGTATAATAATATAATCCGCGTTTACTTCTTGCCATAAGCTAACCTCTTTCTTCCACATAAGCTAACTCGTCTTTTGCAATGTTTATAATCTCAGAATTCGAAATTAATATAACGGTTTCTAATCCCTCCTGCATAGATGCAGGTATTTTATTGCCATTATTGTCAAATTCTTCTTAGTCACAATATAATGAGTGTAATTCTGTTTTTGTATTTGGAATTTTATATTCACTAGGAATTCTTTCAGATTTTATAGTGAAATTTTTTAAATCATAGTGTGGGCTTCTATATTTTTCATGATTTTTCATGTTGCTTTTTCTAAAATATGTTCTAACTTCATCAATACTATCATAGATTAAAATATTAGCTGATGAAGGATGCAACTCTTCATACGGATAAAATAATAAATAGTATCGTCCGTCTTGCTTATTAATTTTTTGGTCAAGAATACGGATTAATTCGTGAAATCATTCGTTTCGATACTTTTGTTTAAATTTTCTTGTTTTTCCTGTGAAGGGAATTATCAAGGGTGCTGGAATCTCAATGTCATTATCACTTTCATCTGCAAGCTCATTCAGATACCTTAACTCCTTTTTCCAGATACGACGTAAGCCTCTTAGTTTTTTTCTATAGTAATTACTTGGTAGTGCCATAAAGTCCCCTAACTCATCACTTTAAGATGTTGTATAGAATAGTTTCTTTTTACCTTTTTTGTTAGTGGGCAGTGGTCGTACACTCACAATATAGTTTAAGTTAATGAATAAGTCATAGTTTTTCTTTTTCAAAGTCAAACTATCCGATTTTACTTCAGCAATTTCACCAACATAATCTTGTCTAATTGTTGAAATAATACAACGTTGTCCCACTAATCTTTCAATTGATTCTTTCATTATAATCTCCTCCTTGTTTAGCTTACTCAAAAATACAGCAAGCATTATAGGATACAGTATACCAAAAAGAACCGATAATTTGTTTTTTGACACAGCCAGGTTTAGGATAAACTTAACTTATTTTAGGAGGTTAGAAAATGAAAATTTTGGGTTATGTTTTTTCAGTCATCTTTGTGATTGTTTCGCTTTTTCTTTGGTTTAGAGGAGTTGACGGTAGTGGCGTGACAAATACCTTATCAGTGAAAGCAGCCTCTTTATCCGTTTGGGTTATCTTTTGTTTGATTGTTTTGGCTATTTATTTAATTACCTACTATTTTATGCGACACCGTTCTTAAAACACAAAAAGGATTTTTATGAGAAAAATCCTTTTTTCTTTTGAGATTTAATTGGAGTCTGATGAACACCAATAATATATTGAATATTAATAAATTGCTCTAACTTATGAGATTGTATTGTTACGACACCATTTTCTACTGCCATCACTTCCCCTACGTACGTCATTTGCAACGTTGAAATTAAACAATGTTTTCCAATTAAATTTTCAAGTACTTTATCCATATATCCTCCGTGTTTAATCGTCAATTACTGTTCATCATACCAAAACTAAATCTTGATAACAAAAAAGACTTAACAATAACTGTTAAGTCTTTTTTATTTGGTTAATGAGCTACCATTTCTTGAGCAACTTCAAGTCCTGATAAATCGCTATGATAGTAAGTTGGCCAGTTATCTAATTCTTCTAGTAATTTTGCTTGGCTTTCTCCACCAAAATAAATGTGGAAATGTTCGGCCTGTTGAGGGACAATAGCATGATCACTAAATTGAACATACTTAAAGCGACCAGCATTTGGATCATCTGTTTTGAACATAAAACGCACACCACGGTTTCCTTTTTTATAGTTCAAAATTTGATAACCATCATATTGATAGTGGTATTGGTAACGATTGTCACCCACTATAAATGTCATTGTATCACCTGTTATTAGCAGATGATCAACATCTGTCTTGTAGCCAACTGTATAATAGTCTTTATATTCTGCAGCTGACATCGTTTGATTTAATTTAGATTTATAATCAAACACAGGATCTAATGTACCGTCTTGTAAGTAAGGATAAACAGATTGAAAGTCACCTGCATAATCACTTAAGGTTCTGTCTTTTACGGCTTCATCTTTAAAGTAACCCTGCGCAACAGTTTGAACTGGTGCTTCTTCATGTTCTGGTTTAAAGGCATCCCCTGCTGTCTCTGTAGTTTTTTGTAAAGCTAACAGGTTTTCCTTCATCAATGTCAAATAATCCTTAGAACTAGCTTGTATTAGCGGATTTAAAAATGCTGCTTGTACATTTGCTTTGTTCACTAATGTTTGATTAAAGTCGTTATCTATTAGTTGGTCAAAATAAATATATGGAATATGATTTTTGGCAACATAAGTTTTAAGTTCAGCTAAACGACTAGCTGAGGGTTTAACATTAGGATAAATATCTGTCAATTTAATTTGCTTCAATCCATAATCAAGTGCCAAGTAAGTAAAGCTATCATTTTGTGTAACAAAACTCTTTTGTGAAGCTTTGCTAAAGGCATTACTGTAATCAGCATCTAATTGTTTCAACTGTTCCAGATAGTTTGATGCGTTCTTTTCAAAGACATCGGCTTTGTCTGGATAATAAGCTATTAACTGTTCTTTAATTTTCGTAACTTCTGTCATCGCTCTTTGCGGTGATAGATAAGTTGTGTCATCTAATTCATGAGTATGCTCTTCTTCCTCTCCATGGCTATGACTATGACTGTGTTCATCATGAGCAGCTGGTAGTAGTACAGTATCTTTGGTACCAGAAACTAGTTTAGGTGATTGATTTCCCCAATTTTTTTGAGCTTTTGTGACCCAATCGTCAGAACTTTCATGTTGATAAATCAAAACATCAGCTTGTTTAGCTTTTTCTTGATCTTGTTCTGAAACTAATGTCACGGTTGCTTCTGCTCCAGCAATGTTTTTAGCAAATTCCAAAACGGCATAGTTCGTTGCAACAACATCAAGTGACTGATGATTTTTTCCTTTTTCAGTCAAATAGGCCCCAAATCCAAGTAAAGCTACTAATCCAATAATTAACAGGTGTATTTTTTTCATTAATACGCTCTTTCCAATCTTATTTTTTCTAAATGATAATTATTATCATTTAGATTTTAATAATATCATATGCTTATTTTTTGTCAATAACTTTTGGAATACAAAAAACGTCCTTTACCAAGTAAAGGACGTTTTATTAATTATCTATTTTGCAAATCGTCTAGATCGTTTTGCATCTGTAAATCATCAGGATTCACTTTTAAATATTGTTGCATTAACAAGATTTGTAGTTCTCGATCTGCTAATTCTTGGGCAAACTCAAGCATTTGCTTCAAGAAATCAGTATCTGTTGAAAATGCACGATAAGCCAATAAGTACTGTGCTTTAGCTTGTTCAAATTGCTCTGTTTCTTGATAAGCTTTTGCTAAATCCCAGTTCATTTGTGGCGTAAGTTGATCTTCATCTAACTGTGTTAAAAAGTCAATTTCTGCTTGATAGCTTTTTTGTCGTAGATAAGTTTGACTTAGGCCTGCCTTTAGTACTTGGCTATCTTCATTGATAGCCAGTCCTTTTTCAAAGATTTTTTGAGCAGTATCAAACTGTTTGAGGTAAAGTGCGGCTTCCCCAGCAATTTGATATAGAGCCTCATCAAATTCAGTGTAAGATAAACCAGCTTGTGCTGTGTTTAGAGCTTCTTCATTTTTGCCTAAATGTTGTTGTGCCATAGCTAAAGGTGCATAGGCACTAATATAATCGGGCATCTCATCGACAACAGCCATTAAGTAATTTTCAGCCTGTTTGTCATCGTTGACTTGCAATGACAACAATCCTAACTGATAGTTAACCTCAGTATCTTTTTCTAAATCATTTAACTCTTTTAACTCATTCAAGGCTTCTTCATAATCACCCATTTTAGCTAAAGCGAGTCCTAAACGTTTTTGAATATTGGTATTTGCAATATAATTTTCGCCACCATCAAGTAACAAACTATAATATTCTGATGCTGGTTGGAACTGTCCCATTGAATAATAAAGTTCAGCCAAGCCAAAGATGATAACAGGCTCTTCTGGGTCAATTTGATGAGCCTCTTTCAATTTTTGTTCAGCTGCTTCAAATACACCTTCAGTTTGGTAATAATCCGCTAGAACAAGCAGTGCTTGCAAATAAGCATCTGATTCTTCTGTGATTTCATATAAATAACTTAAGCCTTCTGTTTCCTGATTTTCATTGAGTAATAATTCACCTAAAAAGACTTTGAAAATATCTTCTTTTGGATGTTGTTTAATCAAAAAGCGATAAACTTGTTGACTTTGATCAGTGAAACCCATGGCATAAAGTTCTTCTGCCAAACTACTTAGAGTTTCACTATCATCTTCTTTAAAAGCATATTTCAAGTTTGTTTGTGCTTCTTCTAAATTATTGTCGCTTAAATTGTGTAACACTTGTTCTGAATATGACATTTGTGTCCTCCTTTTTAATGGAAAAACAAAAAGAGGGATACTTAAAAGTATTCCCTCTTTTTTAGTTAAATAATGTCTTATTTAACAGCATCCTTTAAAGCTTTACCTGGTTTGAATGCAGGTACTTTGCTTTCTGGAATTGTAATTTCTTCACCTGTTTGAGGGTTACGACCCTTACGTGCAGAGCGAGTACGAACTTCAAAAGTTCCAAAGCCAATCAATTGAACTTTTTCTTCTTTAGAAAGGTCTTCTACGATTGAGTTGAAAACTGCGTCAACAGCTGTTGTAGCTTCTTTTTTAGTAATGTTAGCTTTTTCTGCAACACTTGAAATTAATTCAGCTTTATTTGCCATCTTAGATTTCACCTCCTAAATAATTGGAATATGTATTATATACCCAATGATATAATTCCTAACGAAATTCGTTAAAAATTGGAAACAATGAAGACTACCACTCACCATTCCTAACCTTAAAATTATCATAGAAAAGGCTTGGCGACAAGGTTTTTTTCAAATTTATTTCCTTGCACGAGCAATAATATGAATTGGTGAACCTTCAAAATCAAAAGTTTTTCTTAATTGATTGATTAAGAAACGTTTATATGAAAAGTGCAATAACTCGGGATCATTAACAAAGATCACAAATGTTGGTGGGTTGGCTGAAACTTGTGTCATGTAGTAGACTCTTAAACGTTTACCTTTAACTAAAGGTGTTGGTGTTAAACGAGTTGCATCTAATAAAACATCGTTTAAAACAGATGATTGAATACGTTGACTGTGGTTAACACTCACACGTTTGATTAAGTCAGGTAAATTAGCTAGACGTTGTTTTGTTTTGGCTGAAACAAACACAATCGGTGCATAATCCAAATACTGGAATTGCTGACGAATTTTATCTTCAAATTCTTTCATGGTATGCGTATCTTTTTCAACAGTATCCCATTTATTTACGACAAAAATCACACCTCGACCAGCTTCATGAGCATATCCTGCAACGTGTTTATCTTGTTCGATAATACCACGACTAGCATCAAGGACAACAAGGACAACTTGAGAACGGTCAATCGCACTCATTGCACGCATCACAGAATATTTTTCAGTTGATTCATAAACTCGTCCACGTTTACGCATACCGGCTGTGTCAACCATTGTAAACTCTTGGCCTGATTCATCAACGAACTTAGTATCAATCGCATCACGTGTCGTTCCTTCCACATCAGAAACAATCACACGCTCTTCACCTAGCATTGCGTTAACTAGTGAAGATTTACCAACGTTTGGACGACCGATTAAACTAAAGCGAATGCTTTGATCTTCTTCTTGGTCTTCGTCTTTTGGTAATTTTTTAACAACTTCGTCTAACAAGTCCCCAATTCCTGTTCCTTGTGAACCTGATATTGGGTAAGGATCGCCTAATCCTAGACTATAAAAGTCATAAATATCTTGTCTTTGTTCTGGGTTATCAGCTTTATTAATTGCTAAGATTACAGGCTTATCTGCTCTGTATAAAATTTGGGCAATTGTCTCGTCATCATGAGTCATATGAGTCTTAACATCAGCGATAAAGATAATAACATCTGCTTCTTCAATCGCAATCTCTGCTTGAGCTCTAATTTCTTGCTGGAACATGCCAGGTCCTAGTTCGATCCCACCAGTATCAATTAAGTTAAAGTGGTGACCAAGCCATTGACCATGGGCATAGATTCTATCACGCGTAACACCTGGTGTATCTTCTACGATAGAAATTCTTTCATTAACGATTCGGTTAAAAATCGTTGACTTTCCAACATTAGGACGACCAACAATTGCAACAGTTGGTGTAGCCATATTTTTTCTCCTTTTTTCATAAAAAAAGCTGACTCACTGTCAGCCTTTTTTAGAATGATTAATTTTAGTTATTTTTTAATTCATCACCAATGATATCGCCGATTGAAAAGCTGTCATCGTTGTCCATGTAATCTGCTTCGTTTTGAGCTGATTCTTGGTTTGATGCTGCTTCGTTTGAATCGTCGGCTTTCATTGATAGTGAAATACGTTGACTATCTGTATCAATTGATAGGACACGTACTTCAACGCGGTCATTAACTGAAAGTACATCGCTTGGTACACGTACGTGATCGTTTGAGATTTCTGAAACGTGTACTAAACCTTGAACACCTGATGCGATTTCAACAAATGCACCAAAGTCAGTTAATGATTTAACTGTACCTTCTACAACATCACCTGCTACAAGGTCTGAAGTTGCTTGTTCGAATGGTGAAGGTTGTGTTTGTTTGATTGATAACGCAATTCTTTGGTTTTCGCTATCTACTTCTAGAACTTTAACTTTAACGTCTTGTTCTGGAGATAAAACATCAGAAGGTTTTTCAACACGTTTATATGAAATTTCTGAAATGTGAACTAAACCAGTTACGCCGCCTAAATCAACAAATGCACCAAATTTAGTTAAGTGTGCAACTTTACCTTCTACAACATCACCAGGCATAATTTTTTCTGAAATGTTTTCGAATGCTGCTTCACGTTTTTCAGTCACAAAGTCTTTACGTGATAAGATAAGACGGTTTTGTGATGGATCAATTTCAGTAATCTTGAATTCTAATGTTTGACCAACATATGGTTTCAAGTTTGATACATAGTGATCACTAATTAATGACGCTGGTAAGAAACCGCGTGCACCAACATCAACAAGAAGTCCACCACGAACAGCTCCTGTAATTTTACCTTCAACACTTTTATCTGCTTCAAAGTCTTTTTGTAATTGTTCAAATGCTTTTCTAGCAGCTAAACGAGTTACGCTGAAGATGAATTCGCCATTTTCTTTATCGCCACCAGCACGTCTTAGTACTAATGCTTCAAAGTGATCGCCAGCTTTTGCTAAATCTTTTAGGTTAGCACTACGATCTGCAGTGAATTCACGTTTTGGAATAACACCTTCAACACCAGCGTTATCAACACCTACTACAAGTTGTCCATCTTCTACAACAAGTACTTCAACGCCAACGACGTCTCCAATGTTAACACCTGTTAATTCATCTAAAATATCTTTCATCATGATTTCGTTATTATCAGCCATAAATAAAAATTCCTCCCACTTTCTCAACTCTATTTTAGAGTAAAACCTAGTAAATGACTAGCTTTTTTTAACTTTTTCTATAATTTTTTTTAATTCTTCAACAACTTCGTCTATAGCTAAACTTGTTGTATCTAACTCAATAGCATCTTTAGCTTTAACTAAAGGTGATATTGCGCGATGCTGGTCTTTATAATCTCTATTTTTGATATCTTCTTCAATTTGATTTAATGAGATTGTTTCACCACTTTGTTGATAATCCAACAATCGTCGTTGCGCACGTTCGTGAACGCTTGCAAGTAAAAAGACTTTGACTTCAGCATTAGGTAATACTGTTGTCCCAATGTCTCGACCATCCATCACCACATCGTGTTTACCAGCAATTCGCCTTTGTTCTGCCACTAAAAACGATCTAACCTGTTTGATTGAGGCAACATCTGAAACCGAATTTGTTACAGCAATACTTCTAATTTCTTGGCTTTTATCTTCACCGTTAATTAAAAGATGCTGCTCACTTTCGATAGTCTCAAAAGTTAGATTAATGTTCTTTAGTTTTTGTGATATTAATTCGTCGTTAGTCAAATCAACATCATCTTTCAGAAATTCAAGTGTGACGCCTCGATACATAGCACCTGTATCTAAATACATATAATTTAAATCCTGCGCTAATTTCTTTGCAACTGTACTTTTACCAGCTGACGCTGGTCCATCAATTGCGACTTGCATTCAAACTCACCTACTAGTTAATTTTTAAGTTCATACCAGGTTGTAACACAGCTTCTGTCGTCAAGTTATTTAACTTAACTAGTTGTTCAACAGTAATCCCTTGCTTTTTAGCAATTAGATACAAGCTATCCCCATTTTTAACAGTATAAGTTTGTGCTTGAACTGTCTCTTGTGTTGATTGGGTTTGAGCTTGGTTAGTTGTGGTAGACTGTTGAGTCTGTTGTGTTTCATTTTGATTTGTAGCAACTTGTGAGGACGCTGTTGATTGCGTCGTTGTTTCACTTGATTGCTGTTCTGGTATGCTACTGCTTGATGAAACCGCAGAAGATTCCGAACTAGAACTGCTGCTAGATTCAGAACTTTGACTCTGAGAACTTGAAGACATTAGTTCAGATGAATTTTCAGAACTTGAACTAATACCAGGCGCACTATTTCCACCATTGAATTGCGACCAGATAAAAATCATTGCAACTATAATCACAATAATTCCTATCAGCCACAGAAACCAACGTGGCTTTTTACTTTGTGGATGTCTTGATGCCATCCTAGAAAGAGATTGCCTTGAGTCGGTACGATTATCTTCCATAAAAAAACCCCCATGCTGTTTATAATTTTATCATAAACATAGGAGGTTTTGATATATTATTTATTAGAAACTTCTAACATTCTTTTTAGCCTTGGAATTACTAGTTGATAAACAATCACAGATGTTATTGTTAAGATGACACCCTTAAGTAGATTAAATGGGACAACAACCGTAAGGACATAGGTTAAAAGTGATGTTCCTAATTGAAAATTAAGCAAATTAATGTAAAGTGGCGTAAAAATCAGTAAATTTCCTAAAGAAAGGAAAACAGTTAGTGATAGTACTGACAGTACCCCACTTTTAATCCAGCCTATTGTATTTTGCTTTTTAAGTGTCATAATCAGTGGCAACGTAAAAGCGAGTGATGCTAATAATGAAGAACTCATCCCAATTAAGGAGATGACATTTCCACCAAATAAAATAAAATTCAAAACGACTTTGATAACAGCCGTTAAAATCGCACCTACTGGCCCAAATAGTGCCCCACCGATTACCACCATAATATCGCTAAAATCAAACTTTAGATAAGGAAACGCTGGAATTATTGGAAACTCAAATTGCATCAATATCAATGAAACAGCTCCAAATAATGCCAAAATAATGACCTTTTGTAACGACTTGTCTTTAAACATAAAACCATTCTCCTAAAAATATATGATATTTTAGAAAAATAAAAAAATCTACTGCTTCACTCTTCAACAACAGATTTTTAGACGCACAAAAAATCTGTCTTCTCCCATCTAGACTTTAACTATCGGTTTCGTATTTACAACGAATCAGCCAACCAAAAAGTTGGGTCGCGGACTGTTACCGCCGGTCGGGAATTACACCCTGCCCTGAAGACAATAATTTAATTATTTAACTAGTGCTTTTATTTTACTATAAGTTTCTTAAGTTGTGCAACCTCTTGACGAGACAGTTCACGATATTTACCTGAGACTAGTCCGGTGAGATCTAAGAAGGCATATTGTTCACGACTTAGTTTGTCAACAGGGTGACCTACCGCTTTGAACATATTTTTAACTTGGTGATTACGTCCCTCATGAATAGTCAACCGAACGATACTGGTCTTCTTCTTAGAATCAGAAGAAATCACTTTAACTTTAGCAGGAGAGGTTTTACGGCCATCGATTACAACCCCTTTTTGAAGTTGTTTGATTTCATCTCTTGTCAAAAATCCAGCGACTTTAGCCACATAAACTTTATCTACTTTGTTTTTGGGGTGCATTAGACCATTAGCTAAATCTCCATCGTCAGTCATTAATAATAATCCTGATGTATCATAATCTAAACGACCAACAGGATACAAACGATAGTCAAAATCCTCAAAGAAAGAAGTTACAGTTTTTCTACCTTTTTCATCTTTAGCAGAAGAAATAACCCCTCTTGGCTTATAAAAAAGGAATGTGTGGGATTTTGTTTGTTTTTCAATCGGAACGCCATCTACTTCAACAATATCTTGAAATGACACTTTAGTTCCTAATTCTTTAACTAATTGATGATTCACACGGACTCTACCATCTAGAATCAATTGCTCAGCTTTTCTTCTTGATGTGATTCCGGCATTAGCAATCACTTTTTGTAGTCTTTCCATTATAATTCATTCACCTCTTCTTGATTGATAATTGATGTATCAATTAAACTTTCTGTTTTAAATTCTTCTATTCGTGGCATTTCATCTAATGACTCAAAGCCAAAATACTGTAAAAAGTAATCTGTTGTCACAAATAACTTAGGACGACCTGGAACATCTTTTTTACCATTTTCAGCAATTAGTCCGCGAGCATTGAGTGTTTGAATAGCGGCTTGACTCGCAACCCCTCTAATCTCATCAATTTCAACACGTGTAATAGGCTGTTGGTAACAAATAATAGCTAAGACCTCAAGAGCCGCTTGGCTCAAGTGTACTTGCATATCTTTTTTGTAGTACTTCTTTAACACAGATGCCATGTTAGGCTTGGTAACAAGCTTGTAAGTTTGATTGACTTTAATCAGTTGCAGGCCTCGCTGGTCGTCTTGTTGCAAATAATTTTGGTAATCTTGAACCGTTGTCTCTAGTGTTTCACTTGATAAATCGAGTAAATCTTGTAAATTTTTTTCATCAATACCCTGATCACCAGCTAAAAATAAAACAGCTTCTAACTCAGCGTGATGCATCTATATACCCCTTTCTGAAATTACAAAGTCATCATTTTGTTTGGTTTGTAGCACCTTAATCTTTTGATTTTTGCTTAATTCTAAAATTGCTAAAAAAATGGCAACTAACTGTGCAACCGCTGTCACATGAACTTCTTGAACAAAATCAAAAAAAGAAAATGATGACGCTGTTTTTAACTGGTTCAAAACGAGTGTAACTTGATCTTTAACATCAAATTTATCTGGCTTAATTTTAGTTAACGTTAATTTTTCACTTTTGACTTTTTTCAATAAAAGCGAAAAAATATCTGCTAATTTTTGAGGCTTGATTTCACCATCTGCCAGTTCCTTTGGATATTCTTCAGGAACAATTGAGATTTCTTTTGATAAAGTTACGGGTTGATGTTGTAGCTCATCTTCTAAATAATGAGCTGCTTTTTGATAGATTTCGTAAGTTAATAGCTGATCAACCAATTCTTGGCGAGGATCGATAGTTTCTGTTATTCCCTGCTCTTCGAAGTCATTTTGAGGAAGTAAAACATCTGACTTTATCTTAAGTAAGGTTGAAGCCATGATGAAATATTCACCCGCTATCTCCAGTTGCAATTGTTGCATTTTTTCAAGGTAATTCAAATATTGCTTTGTAATTTCTGCAATAGGAATATCATAAATATCAAGCTCTTGAGATTTGATTAAATGTAGCAACAAATCTAAAGGACCTTCAAAATTTGGCAAAGTTACTTGTAGTTTATTCGTCATGTTTTGAACGACTCTCTTCAAAATTTTGGATTAATTTAGCATTTTCAGGTGTCCCAATAATTAAGTCCTTAGGATAGATATACTGTAACTCACTGAGCATATCATTAATATAAGGCGTGTAACGATAGTTAGGTGATAAAGAGACGTAACGCACCATTACAAAGCTGCCCCCTTCTTGAACACCTAAAACACCCACAAAATCATTTGTTTTGTCCTTATAGAGGTACAAAACAAACTCACTTTTGTTTTGATACAACTTCATTTCTTCTTTTAAATTTTCAACAGATTTTAAATCATCTAAATACGATAAAAAACCCATTGCTATCTTTTCATAATCACTTTTATATTTAATTAACACGTTAAGGTTCACCTACATTTATTAAGATCTTGGGAAAGATTTTTGGTAAATCTTTGCAATTCTGGCTTTCGAAATATGCGTATAAATCTGTGTTGTGGAAATATCACTATGCCCTAATAATTCTTGAACAATTCTTAAGTCAGCACCATTTTCAAGCAAATGCGTTGCAAAAGAATGTCTTAAAGTATGAGGCGTCACATCTTTATCAATCCCGACCATTGCAACATACTTTTTGATCATTTTCCAGACCGTTTGCCGAGAAATTTTCGTTCCGCGATGATTCAAAAACAAAGCCCTAGTTTTAACACTGGCTTTAGCCAATAAAAATTGACGGGCGTGGTTAATATAATCTTTAATCCACGAAATCGCAACATCACTGATCGGAACTAATCGTTCTTTATTCCCTTTTCCAACAATTCGGATTAATTTCAACTCTAAATGCAAATCGTTCATTGATAAGTTGACAATTTCACTAACACGTAATCCTGTAGCATACATGACCTCAAAAATTGTTCGATCACGCAGACCCAATATCTGTTTAGTATCTGGCGATGCTAATAAGGCATCTACTTCTTTAACTGAAAGTGAAACAGGTAGATGCTGTTGTTTTTTTGGTGAAGCAACATTTTGCATTGGATCGGTTTGAACATAGCGATGTTTAAATAACCATTGATAGAATTTTCTCAGTGCAGAAATATAGCGCATCATTGTGGTTGATGATTTCTTTTGATGATGCTGTTCACTTAAAAAGTCATCAATTTGAAAGGTATCAATATTAAAGTCACTAATTTTTTGCTTTGAAAGATAGTCAATAAAAGTTTTAATATCACGGCGATACGCTTGAACCGTATTAAATGACAATCCCCTTTCGATTCTCACAAACCGGAGATAGTCATCTAGTAAATCAGTCATTTGTTGCGTGTTCATCTTCATTTAACCTTATTTCGCCTTTTTCTTTATCCTGTGTAATAAGACTTTGTTTCATTAAGTTACCTAGAGCTCTTTTGAAACTTGCTTTACTAATACCGAATTGACTTTTAATTAATTCAGCATCACTTTTATCATAAAAAGGTAATGTATGATTTTTGTTACGTTTTAGCATCATCAAAATCATTTGAGCATCATCATCAATAACTTCAAAAGCACGAGGCATTAAACTTAAGTTTAATCGACCATGTTGGCCATTACCAATTACGCGAGCTTTAACCCTTTCACCCAAACGCAGTGCTTCACCATACATTTCAGTGTGGTGGATGAATCCTAAGTAGTACTCATCAGTTACAATGAAGGCTCCGATTTGCTTAGTTGCATAAACCGTTCCTTCTAATTCTGTGTTTTTTAAATCTCTAGGGTAACGCACACTTAACTGATCCATTACTTCTTCATCAGCCAATTTACCCCAAATACGATCTTTGTGATCAATTTCTAAACGAATCATGACACGGTCATCGGGTTTTGGCCATTTAAAAGAGTCTAATGGTAAATCATCTAATGAAACGACAATATCCTTATCTTTTAGTCCAATGTCTACGAAAATACCAAGCTCTTTTCTAGCTTCTTTAACGGTACCGTATCCGTAAACATCTACCATTGATTCTGGATAAAATTGTGTTAGCTTCAATTGTTTGTGCTGGTTTTCATAAGCAAACCCAATCACTTGATCGCCTTTATCTTTGATATCGACATCTTGAATGTCATTTTTACCTAAGTAAAAAGTCTGACCCTCTACTTGAGCAAAAAATGCATCCTTATTCATATCGGTTATTGTGGCTTCAATAACTTTTCCTAATTTATCTTGTAACATATTTTCATCCTTAATTCTGTATAAATTGGTTAATCACCATTAAAATAACGTAGGTCATTCCTGATGCAATTACTGGACCCGCTGCAATTCCTTTTAAGAAAACAACACCAAAAATTGTTCCAAAAACTAATGCAACTGTTATTTCAGGGCTTTGAGCAAGTAAACCAACACCTTTGGCTGATAAAATAGCCACTAAGATACCACAAGCAACTGCAATATATCCTGATGGTGTTTTAAATGCCTCAAGTAAATCTTTAAATGTGATTCGGCCTGTTGCAATTGGAACTAAAATAGCCATTGAGATAATCGTGATTCCGACATTCATTCCCTTTGCTTCAACATAATTTAACACTTTAGTTGAATAAGGTAATAACTTAAATACCATCACTGCCACAGTTGCGACAATTAGTGAGGTATTTTTTCCAAAAATAGAAACCGCTAAAATCAAGGCAAGAAAAATCCAACTTTCCAAAATCTCACTCCTTTATTTTACTTACTAATACCCTTTAGTATACGTGATAATAAAGCGTTAAACAAATAAAAAAGCCAATCCATAGGGATTGGCTTTTTTAACTTATCTTAAGCTAATAAAGTATTAAACTTAAAGAATGAATTAAGCTTCAACAACGCTTACTGTGTTACCTGAGATAACAACAACTTTGTCTCCACTTGCTAATACATCGTTATCTTTAGCAGCTTTAACTGCATCGTCGAATGCTTTGTCTTCTGTTGTAAGAACTGGAAGAACACCCCAAACAACTGTTAGAGAACGTTGTGTGTTTTCGCTAAATGTTGAAGCAACGATTTTAGCGTTTGGACGGAATTTAGATACTAAGTTAGCTGTGTGGCCTGATTTTGTTGAAACCACGATAGCTTTAGCACCTAGTGATTCAGATGTACGAACAGCAGCAGCTGCAAGAGCTTCTGTTTCTGATTGAGCTGGGTAATCAGCTAATCTAGCTTTTGATAATGTGTTGTTTGCGTACATTGATTCTTCACTACGTAGGTCGATAGCAGCCATAGCTGAAACAGCTTCAACTGGGTATTCACCGTTTGCTGATTCACCTGAAAGCATTGTACCATCTGTACCATCTAAAACAGCGTTAGCAACGTCAGAAACTTCAGCACGTGTAGGACGTGGGTTTTCTTGCATTGAGTCAACCATTTGTGTAGCTGTGATAACTGGTTTACCTAAAGCGTTACATTTTTGGATAAGTGATTTTTGAACGAATGGTACGTTTTGGAATGGGATTTCAACACCCATGTCACCACGAGCAATCATAAGACCATCTGAAACTTCAAGAATTTCATCGATGTTATCGATACCTTCTTGTGATTCGATTTTAGGAATGATGTGAACGTGTTCGTTACCTGTTTCTTCAAGAATTGCACGAATATCTAAAACGTCTTGAGCTTTACGTACGAATGAAGCAGCGATAAAGTTGATTCCTTGAGTTAAACCAAAACGAATGTCGTCTGCATCTTTTTCTGTAATACCTGGAAGGCGAATTTCAACACCTGGTGCGTTAACACCTTTTTTAGAACCAATTTTACCAGTGTTTTGAACTTCAACAACAAGTTCTTTGTTAGCTTCGTCTTTTTCAGTGATTAATAGGTCAACTAAACCATCATCGATTAAAACGTGTCCGCCAACGTGTGTATCGTCGAATAAACCTGGGTATGTAACAGCGATTTTATCAGGGTTACCTACTAAAGAAGCATCCATTGAAACACGCATTGTTTTACCTTTTTCAGCGATGAATTTTCCGCCTTCTTGGTCAGTTGTACGCATTTCAGCACCTTTAGTATCTAAAAGAATACCTACTAATTTACCAGTTTTCTTTTCTGCTTCGTGAACCATTTGAATACGTTCTTGGTGTTCTGCGTGGTCACCGTGTGAAAAGTTGAAACGGAAAACGTTAGCACCTGATTCGATTAATTTTGCGATTGTGTCAACATTGTTACTTGCAGGTCCTAATGTACTTACAATTTTTGTTTGTTTCATAGTAATAGTCCTCTTCCTTGTTTGTTATTTTGCTAATGATTTGTTCAAATCATATAGTGATAAATCCGCATGATGTTTTTCATCGAATAAATCTAAGATTGAGTGATGTGTAATTTGATTATTTTCCATACCAACGGCTAAACCACCTTGGCCATCCAATAATAAATCAACAGCATAAGCTCCCATTTTACTTGCTAAAACACGATCTCTGGCTGTTGGAACACCACCACGTTGCATGTGTCCTAAAGTATTAGCACGGGCATCAAAGTCACCATGTTTCTTAAGCTCAGCTAAGAAATCTTCTGATGACATCACACCTTCAGCTAATACGATAATACCGTGCTTCTTGCCGTTTTCAAAACCTTTTTTAAGGTCTTCAGCAATTTGCTTAATGTCGTAATCCTTTTCAGGAACAACAATAGCTTCAGCACCAGCAGCAACACCTGACCATAATGCAAGGTCTCCGGCGTCGCGACCCATCACTTCAACAACGAATACACGTTGATGACTTGACGCTGTGTCTCGAATTTTATCCAATGCATCAACAGCTGTTGTTAAAGCAGTATCAAAACCAATAGTGAAATCTGTGTAAGGGATGTCATTATCAATTGTACCTGGTAAACCAACTGCATTATAACCATGTTCAGTTAGTCTTAAAGCACCGTGATAAGATCCATCTCCACCGATAACAACTAGTGCATCGATACCGAATTTTTTAAGCTGTTCAATACCTTTAAGTTGCCCTTCTACCTGAGCAAACTCTGGGTATCTTGCAGAGTATAAAAAGGTTCCGCCTGTATTAATACGATCTGCAACTGTTTCAGAAGTCATTTGGAAAATGTCTCCTGCAACAAGTCCAGCAAAACCGTAGTTAATTCCAAACACTTCAAGTCCAGCATCCATTGCTTTACGAGCAACGGAACGAACTGCTGCATTCATGCCTGGGGCGTCGCCACCGCTTGTTAAAATCCCAATGCGTTTCATGAATTCACCTCAAACCTTCTTCATAAATTTGCTTATCAGAACCATTAATATAGTAACATTTTTTTATTATGATGTCTTTAATTTTGTCTGATTTTTGCAGTTTAATTCTGATTTAGTGTTGCTTTAGGCCCTATTACTGGCCTTATTTATCATAATTTTTTTAACATTCTCTAAAATTAATTGCATTTGTGTTACTTCATAACGATCAGGTTGTGTTTTGACTTTCAATAAATAAACCCCTGATTCCGTTAATAAATCTCGATAATCTTGCCACTTTTGTGGAAATACCGTGACTGAAAATGGCTGATGCAATGATACGAAGTTTAAAAACGCCATTTCCTCACCTGATTTAGTATTGATAACCTTGCGACTGGTTAACTGTCCAACAATAGTTGCTGTTTGGTTCATCTGTAAATCAGTTACATCTTGTGCGCCCCGTTTTTTAAAGTAAGCAATGACTTCTTCAAGTGGATTTTTACTGATTGTTGTTCCCAGGACCGATTCTTCTTGAATAAGTTTTTCTTGTTGCGTGTAATCTGTCACATCTGGCAGTTTGGGAAGTAATACATCCAGTAGCGACAAATTGTTCCCCGACAATTTTAAACTCTCTAACAAATCAGGTAACTTGGCTAATATCTTTTTACGATTAGGTTCAACCGCATCAAAAAAGCCGGCATAAGTTAAATTTGTAATTAAGTCAGACTTTAAGAATTGTTTAGGAATCCGTCTTAAAAAGTCGATAATTTCTCGGTAAGGTTTAGCTTGTCTTTCTTCAAGAATAGCTTTAATAAAATCGCGTCGCATCCCTTTAATCGCACGTAATCCAAAATAAATTTCATTATTTTTAAAACTGAATTCGCCTAAGCTGACATTAATATCAGGACCATTAATTTTAACGCCTGCTTGACGTGCAAGTCGTAAATACAGCGTCAGTTTCTCTTTATCATTGATATGACTATTTAACAAACTCGCATAAAAAGCTTCAGGATAGTGAGTTTTAAGATAAGCTAACCAATAAGCCACTTTACTGTAAGCCACAGCGTGAGAACGATTAAATCCATAGTTAGCAAAAGCCTCTATATACGCATAAACTTTATCGGCAACTTCACGTGAGTGTCCATGAGATAAACTTCCTTGCATAAAGGCATCTTTCAATTTGGCTAGCTGCGCTGTATTTTTCTTAGAAATAGCTCGCCGTAACATATCGGCTTGACCTAGCGTAAATCCAGCCAGTGCTTGTGCCGCTTGCATAACTTGTTCTTGGTAAACCAAAATACCATAGGTTGGCTCTAAAATTGATTTTAAGCTACTATCGGGGTAATCGATGAGTAGTTCATGGTGCTTGCGTTTGACAAAGGTGTCAATATTATCCATTGGACCTGGTCGATACAAAGCATTTGTACTGACAATATCTTCAAAGCTATCTGGTTTTAATTTTTTTAATACCCGACGGATACCTGCAGATTCAAATTGAAAAACCCCATCAGTGTCCCCTTTTTGAAAAGTTTCAAAAGTTTTTTGATCCGTTAATGGAATCTGGTCTAAGTCAATTTCAATATCTTCAGAATGAAGATTAGCGATAATTTGGCTAAGAATGGTCAAATTCTGCAATCCTAAAAAGTCCATTTTAAGTAGTCCTAGTGCTTCACAATAACCCATAGTTTGCTGGGTAATCGGAATATCTGCGGCACCTTTTTGTAAGCCCACCTTTTCCGACAACGCATCTTTTGAAATAATGACACCTGCAGCATGAGTTGAAATATGACGTGGCAACCCTTCTAGCTGAGTAACCGTCGTCTCAATCACCTGGTTTAAAGAACTCTCATTAAGTTTTTTAACTAACTCTGGGTTACTTTGCTTAGCCTCTTCAAAACTCTGGTAAGACGTCTTTGAAAGCAACTGTGACCATTTATTTGCTTCTAGTTGACTGAATCCCAATACTTTCAAAGTATCCTTCATAGCCTGCTTAACCCCAAAAGTCCCAAATGTCATAATCTGTGCAACATGATCAAACCCGTATTTTTGGTAAACATAAGCAATGACTTCATCACGTTTAACATCCGGGATATCCAAATCAATATCCGGCATGTTTTGACGTTCGGGATTTAAAAATCGCTCAAATAATAGATTATAAGCAATCGGATCAACATCAGTGATTTTTAAACTATACGCCACAAGTGACCCAGCAGCAGATCCACGGCCTGGGCTGGTCAAAATATCGTGTGTTAATGCATAGCGAATAACATCCCAAACAATTAAGAAATAATCACTAAATCCCATTTGTTCAATGACCTGTAGTTCATAAGCTAACCGTTTAGCGTAAACTGTGGGTAACTGATTCGTCTGAAATCGTTTTTTTAAGCCAAGTACGGTTAAATGTTTCAAATATTCTGCTGAGGTTTCATATTTTGACTGCTCAAATTTTGGGAGTTTGACACTTGAAAAATCAATAGTAACTCGGCACTCATCACTGATTTTTTGTGTATTTTCCAGTACTTGCTGATACCCATAGTTTTGATATCTTTGAGCAACTGTTGCATTATCTTCTAAATAGTGCTCGCCAACTTGAGTTTCAGACTCAGACAATGTTTGTTTATCGATTAACTGCCCCTCACTAACTGCTTTAAGCACTTTTTGAGTAAACGCATCTTTTGGATTGAGGTACTGTACATCTTCTAAAGCAACAGCATTGAGATGATAAGGCCTAATTAGGTCTAGGACTTGCTGAGTATCAATCATTTCTTTTTCTGATGCGTGAATACCAAAATAAAGATCTGCTGCATCAGGAATGACTTGCTGCAATTGCTCAACATATTGATTAACTAGTGACGGGTTTTGCTGCATTAAATAATGTAACTCACTTTTTTGGGGAGGTATAATGACAATTAGCTCACTTAAATGATGAGAGACATCAGCTAAAGAAAAATCAGCTTCATTTAGTTGCTTTAAAGACGATAACTTCAATAAGTTTTGATACCCCTTATTAGTTTTAGCAATTAAAGTTACACTGAAGACCTTTTGAGCTTGAATATTACCACGAACTTCTAATTGCATCCCTAAGAGTGGCTCAATACCAGCTTCTTTTGCCGCTTGATAAAATTCAATCAGTCCATAAGTAACGTTAATATCTGTCAAAGCAAGACTTCGATAACCTTTTTCTTTAGCAGTGGTCACAAGATCTTTAATCTTAGTCGGACTTTGCAAAAGACTGTAACTACTGATTGTTTGTAAATTTGTAAACATTTAATCAAGCTCCTTTACTTTAAAAATAGTATAACAAATTTTAGACTTGTCTTATAAATGATTTATCTTTAAAATGATGTTGAATTACACGACTGAAAGAAGGGAAAACTATGAAGTATATCGTTGTGATGTTTTGGTCAATCGTCTTTTCAATGGTAACTGGTTACCTTGCTGGATCATTGACACAAACTTCTTTTGAACCAATGCAATCCTTAATTATGGGGATTATAATGGCTGTGCTAGTTAGTGTAACAATTACAATTGCAGAACGCCAAACTAAAAAAGCTTAACTCATCAGAGTTAGGCTTTTTTTAGTTTGTAATCAAAATGCTTAGGCAATTTGATTGGAGAGTTATCTTTAATGTATTGCGCAATGAGTTCGGCCATATCTGTTGATACTTCATAACTAATAGCATCAGCTCCATAATGAGGATAGTTTCCCCCACCAACAGCTCGATACTGGCTCAAAGCTACTTTAAATTTGTCTGATGGCTTCACTTCTTGTTGTTGGTAGTTTAATTTAGCAACACGTTTGCCATAAGGCTGGGTTATATCAAAGGTATAATCTAACGGATAAAACATGTCATAGTTGTATAGTTGCGGTTTTGGTTTGCAAAAAGCAGGGTTAATTTTAATTTCGTTTTGGTCATCCAAATCAAAAAAAGTGGCCGCATGCTCTAAGACATCTCGCAGCTGTTGTCCTGTCAATTCAATCACAGCTAATGTATTAGGAAAAGGATAATTACTTAAGATGTCTCGCATGGTCACAAATTCAGGCAACCCTTTAGCTTGATCATTCAAAATAGCGGTTGCCGACAAATCAGCTTTTGTTTCAGTTAATTGAATTTGATTAATCAAATCAATGTAGTGGCTACCTTCAATTCGAGCTTGTAGCGGGTTTAAAATCGTAAAATCACCTGTTACTTGTCCTAATTTTTGATCTAGGAAATCTTCAGTCTCTTCATGCAACGGTCTTATTAAGTCAACAATTGCTTTTGATTCAGCAAAAGGTTGTGTGGGGACTAGTTCTACTTTTTTATCGTTGATTTTTACGCCAGTCTGCGTTTTTTCGAAGTCAACTTCTACTTTCCCATAGAATTGTGCACGATAACCCGGTTGTATAATGGCCACGTCATTAATAACTTCTGCAATTTGACGGTGTTGGTGACCCGTTAATAAAACATCAATCCCAGGTATCTTTGTTAAAATTTGATAGCCTTCATTTTCACCCGTTAGAGCTTCTGTTGGTTTGCCTGTTTGTAAATCACGCTCAAATCCACCGTGATAACAAACCACAACGATATCAGCTTCTTGTTTAAGTAAAGGCACCCATTTTTTTGCCATCTCATATGCCGATTCAAACTGCAATCCAGCTATTTTTTGAGACTGTTCCCAATTTGGAATATATGCTGTAGTTAACCCTAATAGCCCAATTTTCATGCCTGCTTGTTCATAAATTTGATAAGGTTTACCAAATGCTGACTGCTTGGTTTCGCTATTTAAAATATTAGCATTTAAAACCTGACTATCTTGGTTAATGAATTGTTTAAGATAATCAAAACCATAGTTAAACTCATGATTACCCACAATTGTGGCATCAAATTCAATAGTATTAAAAACATCATTAAATCTTTGAATCGCTGACAGTGTATTTTTTTTATTGAGATAAGTTGCCAGAGCTGATCCTTGAATAAAATCACCGTTGTTGATTTTAAGCAAATAATCATAATCATCTTTAGCTTCTTCTTGACTAAAAGCTGTCGCTAGTTTTGTTATACCAAAATCACCCGTAATCTTTCGATTTTGATAGGTTGTGGGTCTAATGAAGCTATGTGAGTCACTAGTTAGTAGTAATTTTAATTTCAAAATATACCTCCAAATTGCTCTTTACTGTTTTCGATTAGCCATTGTTTGTAATATTGCTTTAGCAATATAAGAGCCATAGTATTTCGGACCATTACCCAATGGATTTAAGTGAGTTAAATCATCTATAAACCAATCAGGATGCGTATTAGAATAATCGTGCCAATCAATCACTGTAAAATTAGAAGAATGTGTTGAGGCAAATTCAGCTAGTGTTTGATTAACATTTGTTTCCCATGGACGGTTAGGAACATGGACATTAATCCAAAATAAATGACTATCTTTTCCAACTAATTCCATCACCTTATTCAAATCATCGAGTGAAAATGGCCCATTAGTTCCTAGACCCATTACAATAATAGGGCTAAGATTCCCCTCTTCTTTATATCTTTTTAGGATGTCATAGCCTTCAACCATTTGTCTTGAAATTGCAGCATCAATAGTCATATTAGGTAAAATAGCCCGCAATCCATTTGAAGATCCAGCCATAACAGAATCCCCAATAGCAGTTGCAGAAAGGTAATTTAATTGTTGTAACTCTGAAGTGGTCAAGCCTAATTCTTGATAAGAGGAATCAATTGACACGGGTTTGTTTTCAGCCTGTTGTTTAGCTACTAAATAATCATTTTTTGCATCTCCATTATTCAATCGATTATTTTGGGCTAAGATTCTAGCGTTATGTTTTTTATTTTCTTTTACGTTATCAGTCACTGCTTGTTCTAGCGGATTGGGATTAACTTGTTCTTTAGCAAAAGGTGAAACTCCCACACTAATAATAAATGCTAAAATAATAGCACTAAAAATGCTCCACTTTAATTGACCATACCACTTCATTTGAGAGAAGTTTGATAATCTTGACTTTAAATAACTTAAAGAAAAATTGTGAGTATGTTTTTCTACTAATTGATATGAAACTTCTGAAATTAATAAAATTAAAAGCACTTCTACCACTGGAACTAAACGTGGATGATGAACAGTATTTTTGAAAGTTGTTTCAAAAAAGATCATAACCGGAAATTGGTATAAGTAAATCCCATAGCTTCTGCTACCCAAGTAGCTAAATATTGGGTTAGTCAGTAATCGATTAAAGGAAGATGCAGGATGAATAATAATAGCAACTAATACTGCTGATATCAATGAAAATACCAACATTCCCCACAAATAAGGGATACCATTTTGCGGATTCATTTCTGGCCAAATACTCATCCAGCATAAAGCAACTAATGCAACAGTACCAAATATATTTATTAGCCATTTCACAGATAAAGATACATTTTTTGATAACTTTTCGGATGGCCAAATCATAGCTAATAAAGACCCTATCATCAAAGCAAATAAACGTGTATCTGTCCCATAATAGATACGGCTAGTATCTATACCCGGATGATATAAAAAAGCCATTAAACCTGCAGATAAGGATGCAATAACTACGGTAAAACTAGCAATATAACTGATTTTTTTGAATAGTTTAAACAAAATGACTAAAACAATTGGCCAAATTAGATAATATTGCCATTCAATGGACAATGTCCATAAATGAATAAATGGTGATTCATCTTGTGCAAATCGTTCAAAATAAGATTGGCCATTAAGAATCTGCCAAAAATTGTAAACACCAAGTAAATTAGTTAAAACAATTTGATATAAATTATGTAGTAGTTGACGTTGAAATAATAAAATATAAGTACTGGTTAGCGCTAAGACACTAATTAATTGTGGATAAATTCGCTTTATTCTCTTAATATAAAATTCTTTAAAGCTAAATTGATTAAGCTTAACTCTTTTGATGATATGCCCTGTGATAAAATATCCTGACAGAACAAAAAAGATCAAAACACCTAAATAACCACCAATAAATTGGTTTGGGTTAATATGATATAAAATAACACCAATAACAGCTAATGCTCTTAACCCATCAATCCCCGTAAAATAACGCCTACTTTGTTTTTGTTTCATAAAAATCCCCCGTATTAAATTTTCTCATAATTATATTTAACCATAAAAAAATAAAATCAGTTAGTAAATAACTGATTTTATTAAAAACTTTACGACAAAATAAAAAAGACACTCAATTAGTGTCTTATTTTTCTTCGTTAGATTTTACAACTTGTTGTCCCTTGTAATATCCTTTAGGGGATACACGGTGACTTAAACGGTATTCGCCGTTTACTGCATCGTAATGCATGTTAGGAACACTCAATTTGATGTGTCCACGACGTTGACGTTTCTTTTGTTTAGAAGTTCTACGTGCTGGTACAGCCATTCAAAACACTCCTTACTTAAAAATAATATTTAATTGATGGTTATTCATCACGCTAAAAAAGCTTTAAGCTTTAATAACTCACAGAATACATCATACTATCTATTCTAGATATTATCAAGTCATTTATGATTTGTAAATCTAAATTATTTAGTTTTTTTCGTTTCTTTTTTAGAATTTGCTTTTTTTGTTGATTTTAATTCACTTGCTTGTGTCTTAACTTCATTTTTCAAAGATTTCACTTCTTTTGAATTGCTTCTTTGCGTGTTTAAGGTTACTAACATTCCTAACACTGCCCCGATAATTAAAATGACAACAATTAGCAAAATAAGTGGGACACTAATTGAAGTAATTCCAAAGTTAACGCTCACAGAGTGAACATTTGCTAAAGCAAATAACACAACAACTAGTAATAAAACTAACCCAATAATAAATTGTTTTTGATTCTTCATTTTTTATCCCCCCATTTCATAATAATATAATCACCAATTGACGGAAATAGCAAGTAAAATTTAGATGCTATATTCAATGAAAATGGTAAAGTCAAATCTTTCTTTGAATCTTCAAAGTGACTGACAACTTTTTGAGCCAGTTCATCTGGCTTCAACATGAAGCTACCCACGTTTTCAACATAATGCCCGTCTTTATCAGCAATATCAAAAAAGTTAGTTGCTACAGGTCCTGGATTAACTGTCATGACTTGAACGTTAAAAGGTGCTAATTCTAAACGTAAAACATTTGAAAATTGAATAACTGCTGCTTTTGTTGCTGAATATGCGGCAGCTTTAGGTGTCGGGATTTTACCTGCAACCGAGCCTAAATTAATAATCTTACCAGATTCTGCTTCCATCATGTCACGACCGATTAAACGTGTAAAGTACATTAATCCGAGAACGTTAAGATCAAACATCTCATGCGCTGTTGTCATTGACATTTCAAAAAAAGGATCAAAATTGCCAAAACCTGCTGCATTGACAAGATAATCAAAATGCCCTAATTTGGATTTCATTTTGCTATACACTTGGTCAATCATATGAGGTTGACTCATATCAGCAGCAATCAAAATAACATCAACATCAGCCACTTGCTTAATTCTTGCCTGAACTTGCTGTAATTTTTCAATATTACGCGCAATTAACACAACTGTCGATTGTTTTTTTGCTACTTCTATTGCAATTTCTGCACCAATACCACTTGATGCTCCTGTAATCACTGTTATTTTATTTTCTAGATTTACATTTTTCATAGCATTTTACCTCTTCATTGGCACATCAATAATGTCAAAGTCTTTCACTACTTTAGTATTTTGGAAGACTTTTTTGGCTTCTCTTTCTAATTCGTAGGAATAATTGCCATTATAACGAGCCGAAATATGTGTTAATAATAATTTTTTCACATTAGCTTGTTTGGCAATGTTTGCTGCTTGGACATTGGTTGAGTGGTAATAATCATAGGCAAGTTTCCCTTCGGATTTACCGAACGTACTTTCATGAACCATCACATCCGCATCTTGAGCAAGATTTGTACTCTGCGGCGTTTTACGTGTGTCGCCAAAGATGGCCACCACTCGTCCAGGGTGATCAGGTCCTAAAAAGTCTTGTCCTTGAAGAACAGTTCCATCTTCAAGTGTGACTTCTTCACCTCGTTTTAGTTTACCATAAATTGGACCGGATTTAATGTGATAGGCTTTCAACTTATCAACCAGTAATTCACCAGCTCGCGGCTTTTCTTCAACACGATAGCCGAAACTAGTTACACGATGATCCAGCTTTTCACAAGTCACTTTAAAACCATGATCATCAAAAACCAATCCAGATTCAGTAATTGGAACATAGTTGATTTTATAGCCTAAGTGGGTATCAGAAACTGATAATGCTGTTTTTACAAACTGTTCCACTCTTGGAGGCCCATAAATCGTTAAAGGACCATCTCCCCCTTGAAATGATCGAGAAGATAATAATCCCGGCAATCCAAACAAGTGATCGCCATGTAGGTGAGTTAAGAATATTTTTGTGATTTTTCGCGGTTTAATAGTAGTTGAAAGTATTTGATGCTGTGTTGCTTCTCCAACATCAAACAACCAAACTTCATTAAGTTCGTCTAATAATTTTAATGCAATACTTGTGACGTTTCTTGATTTAGCAGGTACTCCTGCACCTGTTCCTAGAAATTCTAACTCCATTCATCGATCACTCACCTTTTAAATTAATACTTTCAAGAATTGTTTTTGCAATGTATGTTGCATAATATTTTGCACCCTCAGGGTTAGGGTGAATTTGGTCTTCATAAAACCAATCATCATGACCTTTTGAGTAACCATACCAATCAATTACCTTAAAGTTTTGATGTTCGGTTGCAGCTTGTTGTACAACCTGGTTAACACTGTTTTGCCACTGACGGCTTGGAACATATGTATTAATCCAAAAAATAGTATGGTCTTGCCCAATTTGACTAATCAATTGATTAAGATTATCACTTGAAAAAGGACCATTTGTTCCCAGTCCAATTAAGACGATATTATTCAATGCTTTTTCTTGTTGATATTGCGCAATGACATCGAAACTTTGAATCATTTGTCGTGAAATTGTTGCATCAACAATCATTTGAGGAAATAATGTCTTCAAAATATTAGATGATCCTGCCATAACAGAGTCTCCGACTCCAGAAATAGGTAAAAATTGCATCAACTGTAATTGTGGCTGTGTTAACCCATAGCTTTCATAAGCAGCGTTAACAGGACCACTTTTTTCATTTTGTTTAGCTTGATCAATAACCGCTTGAAAAGGAGATGCTTTTTTAGCTGCCTCTTCTGCTGCCTGTTTTTGTCTATTTTGCGCTTGAGCAATCAATTCTTTATTTTCAGCTTGATTCTTTTCACCATTTGAAGCTATTGTTTTCGCAAGTTGACTATCTTTTGCATCTGAAGCTTTAACAAACGGCGAAGTTATAACTGCACCAGCAAATAATGCTAGGATAACAGCAGATATTCCCCACTTTGTTTGTAAGCGAATACCCAGCGACTTAAATGATTTTAGTTGGCTAATTAACCCCTTAAGCGTCAATTTATGAGCTTGTTTTTCAATTAATTGATAAGACAGCTCTGATACCATTAAAATCAAAATCACTTCAATTACGGGATACAAGATGGGATGATCGGCAATATTTCGGAAACGATTTTCAAAGAATATCATAACCGGAAATTGATAAAGATAAATACCATAACTTCTTGTTCCTAAATAACTAAAGATTGGATTCGTTAGCAATCGATTAAATAAAGCTGCGGGATGAACGATAACAGCTACCAATAATGTCGTAAAGACTGAAAAAATAGCCATTCCACCTAAATAAGCAAATCCTTGTTGAGGGTTCATACTTGGCAACAGGCTCATTCCCAAAATAACAAGTAAACTTACAGTTCCAACAGAGTTTAAGACTGTTGAAGTCATTTTTTGAACATGCTGAGTCAATTTTTCTCTTGGCCAAATCATGCCTAATAATGACCCCATCATCAAAGCAAACAATCGGGTGTCTGTCCCGTAGTAGATACGACTTGTATCAATTCCCGGGCGATAAAGGACTGCCATTAAAATAATTGAAATAACAGTCAAAATTAAAGCCGTTAAAATTGGATAACGCTTTTTCTTTGAAAAACGATAACAGGCAAATAAAATCAACGGCCATATCACATAATATTGCCATTCAATAGATAACGTCCATAGGTGAATGAATGGTGATTCATTTTGTGCAAATCGTTCAAAATAAGATTGACCATTAAAAATCTGCCAAAAGTTATAAACACCTACTAAATTTGTCACAACTATTTGATAGAGTTGCGCCAATAAATTACGCTGAAAAAGCAAAATATATGTACTAGTTAGTGCCAAAACACTAACTAATTGTGGATATATTCGTTTAACTCTTTTACTGTAAAAATTACGAAAACTAAATGTATTATTTTCAAAGTTTTTAATCAAGTGACTTGTAATAAAGTACCCTGATAAAACGAAGAAAATTAATACTCCCAAGTAACCCCCTATAAATTGATTGGGATTAATATGGTATAAGATAACCCCAATAACCGCTAGTGCTCTTAGACCATCAATTCCTGTTAAATAACGTTTCTTTTCTATTTCTTTCTTCATCCGGTGTTACTCCTTTGTTCTACTCAACAAATTCAAATGAGAAGTCACCAATAAAGACATCATCGCCATTCTTGGCTCCGGCTTCACGCAAGGCATCATCAATACCAAATGAACGTAATTGTCTTGCAAAACGCATAATACCATCATTATGTGTCAAATTAGACATTTGAAGTAGTCTTTCGACTTTTTCACCTTTAACGACATACATACCAGCATTTTCTTTTTCGATGTAGAATTCATCTTGTTTATCTTCTGCCTTGTAGTCGTAGTTTTGATGTTTAATATCTTCTGTTTCAGCAGCTACTGTCTTCACTTCTTTAGGTAGTGTTTCTAGCACATCTGCTGTTTTTTGAAGTAAGGCTTTAACACCTTGATGTGTCACTGATGAAATTTCAAATATTTCAGGTGTATTTTCAAACTCAGCTTTGAATTCAGCTAATCTTTCTTCTGCACCTGGAACATCCATCTTAGTTGCCACAACAATTTCGGGTGTTTGCATCAAGTTATCATCGTATGTTTTTAATTCTTTACGAATAGTTTGATAATCTTCATAAGGTTCACGACCATTATTAGGATCCATATCAATTAAATGTAAAATAACTTTAGTTCTTTCAATGTGGCGTAAGAATTGAATTCCTAATCCAACGCCTAAAGAAGCCCCTTCAATAAGACCAGGTAGATCAGCCATGGCAAAATCTTGACCACTATCTAGTTGAACCATTCCTAAATTAGGAACTAGTGTCGTAAAATGATAAGCGGCAATTTTAGGTTTTGCAGAGGTTGCAACTGAAAGCAACGTTGATTTACCTACAGATGGAAAACCAACTAAACCAACATCCGCAATCACTTTAAGTTCTAATCTTAATTTACGAAATTGGCCTGGTTCACCATTTTCAGCTACTTCTGGTGCTGAATTTTTTGCTGACTTAAAGTGAATGTTTCCACGGCCTCCACGGCCTCCTTTTGCCACAACTAATTCTTCACCATCGTGTGTTAAATCACCAATCACTTCATTGGTTTCATCATCATATACAGTAGTTCCAGCTGGAACTGCAATAATTGAGTCCTCAGCTTGACGACCGTACATTGATTTATTCATACCATTTTCGCCGCTTTTTGCTTTAAATTTACGACGGAATTTAAAATCCATTAATGTTCTAAGTCCTGGATCGACTTTAAAAATGATACTACCACCGCGGCCACCATCGCCTCCGGCTGGTCCCCCCATAGGGACATATTTTTCGCGGCGAAAACTTATTGCACCGTCTCCACCTTTTCCTGCTTGCACTTCCACTCGGGTATGATCAACAAACATTGTATTCCTCCTTACGAGTATTTCTGACTCTAACTATCATACCATGATTGCATTTGCTTATGATATTGATTTTAAAAATAAAATGTACAACAAGATTAATCTTCTACCTTTTTTTGGCTGATAACGACAAAGTTAAAGTTTGAGATTGCTTTTTAGTTAACCCTGCTTCTTGTAATTCAGAAATAGATGCTTGTTTAATTTTCGTTAATGTCCCAAAGTGTCGCATTAGTTTTTGTCTGGTTTTAGGACCAATACCTGGAATCGTTTCAAGCTGGGAAGAAAGTGAGTTTTTACTGCGTTTTTGTCGGTGATAATTAATCGCAAAACGGTGCACCTCATCTTGGATTCTTTGTAATAAATAAAATCCTTGTGAATTACGTTTTAAACTCACTACTTGTAAAGGATCGCCAAAAATCAACTCTGAAGTTTTATGTTTATCATTTTTAACCATACCAGCAACTGGAATTGCTAAACCCAATTCATTTCTTAAAACATCTTTTGCGGCATTAACTTCAATATCGCCACCATCCATCAAAATTAAATCCGGTAAAGTCTGTTTTTCTTTCAACAATCTTTCATAACGTCTGCGAATCACTTCTCGTGTGTTTGCTGCTTCATCAGCTCCATTTTGGTGTTCAAAACGACCTGATAATTTATATTTACGATAGTTATGTGTGTTCTTTTTCCCATCGGTAAACTGAACCATTGCTGAAACCGGATCTGTTCCTTGAATATGAGAATGGTCAAATGATTCAATAATTGACCCATAAGGTAATTTTAAGGCTTCAAAAATTTCACGCTGAGCCCCAATGGTTTTTCTTTCATCCATCTCAATTAATTTGAACTTCTCTTCTAATACGAGTTGACTATTCTTTTGAGCCAAATCAAGCAATTCTTTTTTAGTACCACGTGTTGGTGAAATTACTTTTGCTCCAATCAACTCACTTAAAAAAGCTGTATCTAATTCAGCGGGTACAACAATTTCTTTAGGAAGTAATTGATTGTCTTGTTTGTAAAACTGCAAGATAAATGTGGTCATCTCATCAATAACATCATCGGTTAAGGTAAACAATTTCTTTTCTCGTTTTAATAGTCGAGATTGACGAATGAAGAAAATTTGAATGGATATCCAACCCTTATCCACATAAAAATTGATAATATCTCGCGTTGTCTTGTCAGTTGTGATGATTTTTTGTTTTTCAACTGTTGCTTCAATATAGTGAATTTGATCCCGCAATTCACCTGCTCGCTCAAAGTTAAGTTCGGCAGCTGCATCCCTCATCTTTTCAGTTAATTCTTTTTTTACATCGGCAACATCACCATTTAAAAAGCGTTTAATCTTTTTGATTTGTTCTCGATAGACACTTTTAGGTACTTCTTTAAAACATGCCCCTAAACACTGTCCCATATGATAATACAAGCAAGGTCTTTTTAAGTTTCCTTGGCAACGTCTTAAAGGATACACTTTTTGAATAAAGTGCATTGTCTCTTCTGCTGCATAAACATTTGGATAAGGACCAAAATAAAAACTGTGATCATTTTTAATCTCACTTGTGATCTTGATAATCGGGTCTCGTTCATTCGTAATCTGAATATACGGATATCCCGTCCCCTGTTTTAATTTAATATTATAATGCGGTTGATGCTTTTGAATTAAGGTGACCTCAAGCAAAAACGCCTCTTTATCACTAGATGTCACGATTGTTTCAAAATCGACGATATCTGCGACAAGACGCGCTGTTTTACCTTCATGTTGGGTTTTAAAGTAAGAACGCACCCGGTTCTTTAAATTCTTAGCTTTACCAACATATATAATATGATTATCTTTATTCTTCATTAAGTAACATCCCGGCAAATCGGGAAGAAGCGCTAATTTGTGATCTAAATATTGTGAAATAATCGTTAACACCCTTTTCTTTATCAGGATTAATTTATTCTACTATATAATATCACAAATCTCCGCTATGCTTAATGTTATAAATCTGTATCTAAAACTTGAGATAAGAATAACTGAGTCCGTTCATTTTTTGGATGGTCAAAGATTTGTTCTGGTGTGCCAACTTCAGCAAAGCGACCACCATCCATAAACCAAACTTTATTAGCGACGTGACGTGCAAACCCCATTTCATGAGTCACAATCACCATAGTCATGCCCTCTTTAGCTAAATCTTGCATGACTTTAAGTACTTCTCCGACCATTTCGGGATCTAAAGCACTAGTCGGTTCATCAAATAACATGACATCAGGTTTCATGGCTAATGCCCGAGCAATTGCCACACGTTGTTTTTGCCCACCAGATAATGACGTTGGATAACTTTGTTCAAATTGGGCCATCCCCACTTGTTTGAGCAAAGCTAAAGCTTTTTGGTTGGCTTCTGTTTCAGTTAAACCTTTTATTTTTTTAAGTGCTAAAGTAATATTTTGCTGAACTGTCATATTGCTGAACAAGTTGAAGTCTTGAAAGACCATTCCCATTTTTTCACGTAACTGATTTAATTTTTTATCTGATAATTTTGTAATATCTTGTCCTTCAAACTCAATAGATCCTTCTGTAACGGTTTCAAGTGAATTCAAAGTTCTTAAGAAGGTACTTTTACCCCCACCAGATGGGCCAATAATTGCGATAACATCGCCCTGGTTGACTTCTGTATTGATATTTTCAAGGACTTTCTTATCGCCGTATGACTTACCTAGTCCCTTGACTTTAATTAAATTATTCATGCTTCATCTTCCCTTCAAAGTGGTTTAATAGTTTGGTTAGGCTGTAAGTAATCACAAAGTAAATAATCATGGCAATAACAATTGGAATAACGCCTTGATAAGTAACAGATTGAACAGCTTTTAATTGATAAATCAAATCAGCTACCCCAATAATTGAAACGATTGAGGTTTCTTTAATTAGTGAAATAAATTCATTTCCTAGTGAAGGCCAGATATTTTTGATAGCTTGCGGAAAAATAACACTCGTAAATGTATCTTTTGCTGATAATCCTAAACTTCTTGCAGCTTCTGTTTGTCCTTTTGGAACCGAGTTAATTCCACCACGGATAATTTCAGAAACATAAGCTGCACTATTGATTGAAACAGCGATGATTCCTGATATTAAAGCTGGAATATTCACAAAGGCTCCAACACCGAAGTAAACAAACATAATTTGAATCATTAAAGGTGTTCCCCGAATAAATTCAACGAAGGCTGCTGTTACCATATTTAATAATTTGAAGTGTGAAATTCTAAATAATGCAAATACAACACCTAAAATAACACCAAAGAAAATTGAAATAACCGTAATTAGTAGCGTAGTTCCTAACCCTGAAACAAAGTATGGCCAATAACTTAATACCAATTGCCAAGGACCTTGTTGTTGATCTGATGGCGACTCTAAATAATTACCAGCATCTGCCAAGTATTTTTGAATTAAGTTGTTGTCTGCAATGTTCTTAATCACACTATTAGCTGTTGCAACTAAATCATCTGAATTTTTAGAAAATGCAATCGCAGTTCCGCTCATATCTTCTTCATTCACATCAGCACTAATACTTGCAATATCTGAATTATGACTGACATAGGCTTCAGCTACAGCAGATTCTGTTAGGAAAGCTGCTGTTTTCTTTGATTTCAAAGACAGCAATAAATCATTGACATTGGTTAATGCTGAGGCTTTGGCTTCAGGAAAACTTGATTTCAAAATATCTTGTTGCATACTACCAATTTGAACACCGACTGTTTGGTTTTTAATGTCACTAGCCGATTTCAAATCATTAGCTTCATCTTTACGGATAACGAACATTTGCTTTGATTTGTAATAAGGATCTGAAAAATCAACACTCTTCTTTCTTTCATCTGTTGCTGACATTCCAGAAATTACCATATCAATTTTTTTCGTTTCCAATGCCACAAGTAATGAATCAAAGTCCATTGTTTTAACGACTAACTTAACACCTAATCTATCTGCAATATCTTGTCCAATTTGAACATCCATTCCGACAACTTTTTGTGAGCCATCAACTGTTGCTAAAAATTCGTAAGGTGGATAATCTGGAGCAGTCCCCATGACTAATTCACCTTTTGCTTTAACTTCATCGACTGTTGCTGCTTTAACTTTGGGCTGATTAGTTGTTGCTAAGATAACAGCAATCAGTACGGTTAAAAGCCCCAATATTTGACTGACTATTTTTTGACCTTTCATGATAATTCCTCCTACGTGTTTTTCTTTATAATTATGTTATACGCTAAAATGTATACTTATACAATTTATATACGAATATACATTTATATGCATTTTGACATTAATTATTTTTTTAGTATAATACGGGAAAAGGAGTTGTTAACAATGGGATTAAATTTTAAGAACCAAAATCAACTAAACGATTTATTTGATAAATTCGCAACAGTACCTGATGAAAAAAGAAAAAAATCAGAGAAAAATGTTACCAAAGAAAAAGAAGACAAAAAAAAATAACGCATTAAGCGTTATTTTTTTTGTCTTCAACCCATTGCCATAAAGCATCAATATTATATTTCTTTTCTGAACTAAATAAAATCAAATCATCTGATTCATCTAGCTCTAAGGTATCTTTGAAATTTTTAACGACTTTATTCCACTGACTTTTTTTAACTTTATCAATTTTAGTAGCAACAATCAACAACGGCTGATTGAGATATTTGGCATACTGGTACATTGCCACATCATCTTGCGTTGGTTTATGGCGTGAATCCATGAGTAAAATCATACCTTTTAATTCTTCACGACTTTCGAGGTAGGTTTCAATCATTTGACCAAATTTTTCACGCATTTTTTTAGAGACTTTGGCATAGCCATATCCTGGAACGTCCACTAAATATAAATCATCATTAACATTAAAAAAGTTAAGTGTCTGTGTTTTACCTGGTGAACTTGAGGTTCTAGCTAATTTCTTACGATTTAAAATCGCATTAATTAAGCTAGACTTACCAACATTTGAACGACCAGATAATGCAAACTCAGGATAGTGAGATGTCGGATATTGATCAGGATAAGCCACTGTCTTTTCTAAATCAACTTTATGAATTTTCATGATTTTTCCTTACAATTTCAACTGGTTTTTTATCGGTAATTACTTCTTTTGTTACGATAACTTTTTCAACATCTTTTTCACTTGGTAAGTCAAACATAATATCACGCATACTATCTTCAATAATAGAGCGTAATCCACGAGCACCAGTATCACGTTTAATAGCTAATTTTGCAATTTCAAGCAGTGCTTCATTTGTAACTTCAAGCTCGACATTATCAAGTTCAATAAGTTTTTTATATTGTTTAACAAGTGCATTCTTAGGCTTGGTTAAGATATTAACCAAGTCAGCTTCGTCTAATTTATTTAAGACAGCTGTAATAGGTAAACGACCAATTAATTCTGGAATAATCCCAAACTGCATTAAATCTTCAGGAATGATTTGTTGCATAATATTTTTATCATCTAATTTTTGCTTTTCGTCAGATGCACTAAACCCAATAGTTTGTTTACCTAAACGGCTTTCAACCATTGATTCAATTCCATCAAAGGCCCCACCCACAATAAACAAGATATTTGTAGTATCAATTTGAATCATATCTTGTTGAGGATGTTTACGACCACCTTTTGGTGGAACATTTGCAATCGTTCCTTCTAAAATTTTAAGTAGAGACTGTTGAACACCTTCACCTGAAACATCTCTTGTGATTGAAACATTTTCACTCTTCTTAGCGATTTTATCAATTTCATCAACGTAGATAATTCCGTGTTGTGCACTTTCAATGTCAAAATTAGCATTTTGTAGTAATGAAAGTAAGATGTTTTCAACATCATCCCCCACGTACCCTGCTTCAGTTAAACTGGTAGCATCTGCAATCGCAAAAGGCACGTTTAAAATCTTAGCTAAAGTTTGGGCTAAGAATGTTTTACCTGAACCTGTTGGTCCAATTAAAGCCACATTACTTTTTTGCAGCTCAGTGTCATCATCACTTACAACATCCATCTGTGTGATACGTTTGTAGTGGTTATATACGGCAACAGAGAGAACTTTTTTAGCTTCTTCTTGTCCAATAACATAATCATCTAAAATTGCACAGATTTCCTTTGGTGTTGGCAAGTCTTTTAATTGACTCATTGCATTATTTCTGAATTCTTCATCAATAACTTGTTTACTTAATTCTATACATTCATCACAAATATATACACCATTTCCGGCAACCATTTTCTTAACTTGACTTTGGTCTTTGCCACAAAAAGAGCATTTAATTTGATCTGAACCTTCTATATTATTATCAAAATACATAAGCGTCTAATCCTTATTCTAATCTAGTATTCATTTACTTACATGTAATAAGATATCATTTTTCAAACTTTACATAAAGGAAAAAGTTTTCAAAATAAAAAGCGGGAATTTTCCCGCTTTTTAAAGGCTTTAATTACAAGTCATTATTTTTTCTTGCTTTTAAGTTTTGAAGGCACAACTTCTGTTGCTGTATCTGAAAGTAAAGCAATTGCTTTCTTGATTGAGATATCGTGAACTAGCATATCTTCTGTCAATGTTTGACGAACAACTTTTTCGTCCATATTGTATTGAGCTGCTAGACTCTTGATTTCTTCATCAATTTCTTCTTTAGAAGGTTTGATTTCTTCAGCTTTTACGATTGCTTCAAGAACAAGTGTTGATTTAACACGTTCTTCAGCATCCTTAGCAAATTGTGCTTTCATATCTTCTTGAGTTGTACCTGTGATTTGGAAGTACATTTCTGGAGAGATACCTTGTCTTTGCATGTTACCTAGGTATTGGTTCATTTGATTGTTAACTTCGTTATCAATCATAGCTTGAGGTACTTCTGAAATTTCTGCATTTTCTACAGCTTCTTTAATAGCGTAGCTTTGAATGTTATCTTCTGCTGCTTCTTCTTTAGATTGTTGAATTTCTTGTTGGATCTTTTCTTTCAATTCGTCTAAAGTTTCAACTGAATCATCGATATCTTTAGCAAATTCATCGTCTAATTTAGGCAATTCTTTTGTTTTGATTTCGTGAATCTTTGTATCAAAGTGTGCTTCTTTACCTGCTAATTCTTCTGCTTGATAATCTTCAGGGAAAGTTACAACAACATCAACTTCATCTCCAGCTTGGTGACCAATCAATTGATCTTCAAAGCCTGGAATGAATGAACCTGAACCAAGTTCAAGTGAATGGTTTTGAGCTGTTCCACCATCAAATGCAACACCATCAAGCATACCTTTGAAGTCGATAATAACTGTATCACCTTTAGCAGCTTTACCTGATTCTTTTAAAACAAGTTCAGCGTTTTGGTCACGTCTTTTATCTAGTTCAGCGTTTACTTCTTTTACAAGTGCTTTGCGATCTTGTTTTGGAACATTTAGGTTTTTGTATTCGCCTAATTTAACTTCTGGTTTAATTGTTACAGTTGCTTTCATTTTCCAGTCAGCATCGCGTTCCATTGATTCTGGCAACACTTCAGGTTGATCCACGGGTTCTACACCAGTTTCTTGTAAAGCGTTGTTGTAAGCTTCAGGAAGCACAATGTTTAGTGCTTCTTCATATAAAGCTTCTTCGCCGTACATACGGTTGAACATAGTACGTGGCAATTTACCCTTTCTAAATCCAGGAGCATCGATGTTTTTCTTAACACGATCAAATGCTTTATCTAGACCTTTTTTTACTTCTTCTTTTGAAATTTCAAATGTCAGTTCTCCGGTAATATTACCTGTTTTTTCCCATTTTGCAGACATTAAAATCTACCTCCGATGTCAATTTTGGGTTTATTCTCATAATCCATAATACCCATTTATCTTACATGATATCACGCCAAAACTCAACGTATTAGCGGGATTTTTTCAAAAAAAAAGAGCTTAGGATTAACCTAAAGCTCTTTTTTGTCATTAAATAATAAAAATTATTCAACGATTTCGTTAACCATACCAGCACCAACAGTACGTCCACCTTCACGAACAGTGAATTTTGTACCTTTTTCGATAGCTACTGGAGCAATCAAGTCAACTTCAAATGTTACGTTATCACCAGGCATAACCATTTCAACGTTATCAGGTAATTCGATAACACCAGTTACGTCAGTTGTGTGGAAGTAGAATTGAGGACGGTAGTTTGAGAAGAATGGAGTATGACGTCCACCTTCTTCTTTACTCAAGATATAAACTTCACCCTTGAATTTAGTGTGAGTTTTGATTGAGCCTGGCTTAGCCAATACTTGTCCACGTTCGATTTGTTCACGGTTAACACCACGTAGAAGTGCACCAACGTTATCTCCAGCTTCACCAGAATCTAGAGTTTTACGGAACATTTCTAGTCCAGTAACAGTTGATTTCATGATTTCAGGTTTTAGTCCGATGATTTCAACTTCATCACCAACGTTTACCACACCACGGTCGATACGACCTGAAGCAACTGTACCACGACCTGTGATTGTAAATACGTCTTCAACAGGCATCAAGAATGGTTGGTCTTTGTGACGGTCTGGAGTTGGAACGTATTCGTCAACTGCATCCATCAAGTCCATGATAACTTGTTCTTGTTCTTCGTCACCTTCGATAGCCTTCAATGCTGAACCACGTAATACGGGAACATCATCACCAGGGTAATCGTATTCTGAAAGTAATTCACGAACTTCCATTTCAACTAAGTCGATCAATTCTGCATCGTCAACTAAGTCAGTTTTGTTCAAGAATACTACGATGTAGTCAACACCAACTTGGTGAGCAAGCAAGATATGTTCACGAGTTTGTGGCATTGGACCATCTGTAGCAGCAACTACTAAGATAGCACCGTCCATTTGAGCAGCACCAGTAACCATGTTCTTAACGTAGTCCGCGTGTCCTGGAGCATCGATATGAGCATAGTGACGGTTTTCTGTTTCGTATTCAACGTGAGCTGTGTTAATAGTAATTCCACGTTCTTTTTCTTCAGGAGCAGCATCGATTGATGCGTAGTCTGAAGCGTCAGCTAGACCTTTCTTAGCTAAAACTGTTGTAATAGCTGCTGTTAAAGTTGTTTTCCCATGGTCAACGTGTCCGATAGTACCAATGTTAACATGGGGCTTAGTTCTTTCGTAATGTGCTTTTTCTGCCATTATAAAATACCCTCCTGTAAATTAGAAGAATTCCGTATTAGGCAAAACCCTAAACGGATAATTCTCTGTTGATTATTGTACTACTTTCAAGACAAAAATAATAGTCATGCCTCGAAAATATCCGTATTTGATTATACGTAGAGACGTCAAAAAAGTAAATACTTTTTTGAGAAGTTGTCTCAAAATTCTTCACTTTGATTAAGTTTTTCAATCAAAGCAAAATAAGGATTATCATTTTTGTCAAAATCCTCATCTCCTAATATACCAAAGTATCGCAAAAAAGAAAAGGTAAACTCTGAGATATTTTCAATAAATAAATCAAAACGAGGATAGAGTTTTGCAAGTAGTAGCATATATTGTGAAGTAGCTAACTGCTGAACACTTAAATCAGTTACTTCACTTTGAATTAGCCTGACTGATATCTTAATAAACTCAGTATCAAAGTACAATGAGGCTTGTGCAAAATTGACTTCAGTTAATTTGTCTAATACAAAAATTGGGAAGGTGTTACTTTCTCCTAATTTAACCAGATCTTCAACTAAAGCAACTTTTAGCTCTGGACGCAATCCAGGTGCTAAAAAAGCTGTTCGAGCAACTTGCGTAAAGTCGGCTACGGGCAGTTGTTTAAGCTTTTCATAGCTATCGCGGCTCTTGATTAACCCTGTTGCCATATCTGTCATAAATTGGGTTTTAATTTTTTGGGCGTTTTTAGGTAACTTTAAGCGTTTAAATTTTTCTTGATAATCGTTGTATAAGTCATAGTATTGTTGATTTAGCTTAGTTGCTTGTTTTAAATAAAATGGTATTTGAAAAAAAGGAATAATTAAGTGATTTTGATATAACACTTTTAGATAAGTTTCAAAACTACGACTATTTTGGTAAATATTGAGTTCTGGTAGTTCGTCTAAAGCCTGCTTATTTTGATCCAGATATAAATAATTAGTAATCAATTCAAGTGTCAGTTGTTGATTAGGACCAAAGGTCTGGGCTTCTTGCAAAAAAGCAACTGCTCCTTGGTAATCTTTTTGAGCAGTTGCTTTTTGAGCTGATTGTAATAATTCAGTTTGCGAAGTATTCATTTTATGACGCTCCTACTTCTTTTTTTGTTGCGGTTTGTTTCCTTGTGGTTTATTTGCATTACGACGATGACGATTTTGGTTAACCTCCATAATCACAGGCAAGACCACAGGACGACGTTTTGTTTTTTGGAATAGATATTTTTCTAGTGAGTGTCTAACATCTTGCTTAAGCTCAGACCAATCGAATTTTTTGGTTTGTAAATTGGTGTCAATCGCTTCTTTAGTCAACTCGATACTTTCATAAATAAGTTCTTTATTTTCTTTAATGTAAACAAACCCACGTGTCATTACTTTTGGCTGTGCTACAATTTTCTTTTTCTTACGATCAATTGTAACAACGGCAATAAACATTCCGTCATCAGCTAAAATTTTACGATCGCGTAAAACAATATTTCCAATATCGCCAATTCCTGCCCCATCAATCATTGTGTCTTCTGAAGCAATACCTTCTGTTAGCTGGAACTCGCCTTTTTCATACTGATAAACGTCACCTTTTTTAGCAATGATGATATTTGAAGCGGCCATTCCTGTTTCTTCTGCTGCTTCTTTATGCGCAGCAAGTAGACGATATTCTCCTTGAATTGGGAAAAGATATTGTGGATTTAATAAATTAATCATCATTTGTAGCTCATAACGAGAAGCATGACCTGAGGCGTGGATTTCACGACTAATCTCTTTAACCACGCCACCCGCACGATAAATTAAATCAGAAGTCTTAGCAACGGTTGTTTCCATAGCATGTGAAGGTGTTGTTGTAATAAAAATCAAATCGCCATCTGTAATATTAACTAATTTATGTTGTTGCATGGCCATTCTCTGTAGTGATTTTAAAGGTTCTCCCATACGACCTGTTTCTAACACTAAAATATCTTCTTTGTCATACTCATTGATTTTAGTAGCAGGAATAATCAATTCCTCATCTGGAATATGAAGTAAATCTAAATTCATCGCTGTTTTAACAATTTTTGCAACGTCTTGCCCTGTTAAGATAACTTTTCGATTTGACAAATAGGCTGCGTTTAGAACTTGTTGAATACGAGCAATATTTGACGCCACTGCTGAAACGATGACGCGACCCGGGTGGTCTTTTAGTGTTTCAATAATGTAATCGCCAATTTCTTTTTCATTAGCCCCTTCATGTGGCATTTCAGCATTTGAAGAATCACTTAAAAGTGCTAAAACCCCTTCTTTTCCAATCTCCATAATTCGGCTGTAGTTCGTTTTGTAACCTTTATTTGCACTTTGGTCAAATTTAAAGTCACCTGTGTAAACAATTTGACCAGCATCTGTTTTAATTGCAACACCTAGTGTTTGTGGAATATTATGTGTTGTATCAAAAAATGAAACCGTCGCATTTTTAAAATCAATTGCTGTATCTTGATCAATTTCATGAAAATCACTAAAATTCGCATTTTTTTGCGAGTTTCTTACTGCAATCTTAGCCAGTTCAATCGTTAACTTTGAACCAAAAACAGGAATGTCGTATTTTGTAATAAAGTATGGCAACGCACCTATTGCATCAGCGTGCCCATGTGTTAAAAACACACCCATAATTTTATCAGCATTATCTTCGATAAAAGATAAATCAGGAATAACGTAATCAATTCCCAATAATTGTGTGTCTGGATATTTTAGTCCAGCATCTAAAATAAAAATTTCATCATCAACTTGGACGGCATACATATTTTTCCCATTTTCACGTACCCCGCCAAGTATCATTACCTTGATATCTTGTGCCATTTATAATCTCTTTTCTAAATTTTTTAATTTATCAATTTTATCCCCTACTCGGGTTACTTGACTTTAACTACTGTAATTTTATCATATATTTGCATAAATTAAAGAATATAAAAAAGAGACCTTTTAAAAGGTCTCTTTTTTATATTGATTAACGACGTAATCCTAAAGCTTTAATTAGGTCACGGTATCTTGAAACATCTTTGTTTCTTAGGTAACTTAATAAGTTACGACGGTGACCGATTTTTTTCAATAGACCAACGTGTGAGTGGTGATCTTTTTTGTTTTCTTTTAAGTGAGCGTTAAGAAGTGTAATTTCTTCTGTTAAAACTGCAACTTGAACTTCTGGAGAACCTGTATCTCCTTCGTGACGAGCAAATTGGTTGATTAATTCATTTTTTCTTGTTTTTGAAATAGCCATTTGTATTTCCACCTTTCTTAAAATCGCCGTAAACATTGCCTAACGTTGGTGACTCGATTAAACAAAGCAAACGGTTCGAATTAAATGATACATTAAATCATTAAAAAAAGCAACATTACTGTCTTGCAAAACTTAAACAATTTCATTATAATTGAAGTCGCTGAGTTTTCATTAATGAAAGCTCTTGATATAAATTGGAGGTGACAAACATGCCACAAATCAAATCTGCTATCAAACGTGTTAAAACTATTGAAGCTGCTAACAACCGTAACGCTACTCAAATGAGCCGTCTACGTACAGCTATCAAAAAATTCAAAGTTGCTAAAGCTAACAACGCTGACAACACTAACGAATTATTTAACAAAGCTTTACGCGCTATCGACATGGCTGCATCAAAAGGCCTAGTTCACAAGAACAAAGCTAACCGTGATAAGTCTCGTCTAGCAAAACTAAACGCTGCTAACTAAGATAACTTAACTTATTTTAGTTTTTAATATTAAAGACTAAAAAGAAGCCCTCTTTTGGTAAGAGAGCTTCTTTTTTTAGCACTTCAACAAGAATAATTCTAAAAAATCATCGTAATGCTGGTAACCGGATTTAATTTGATATTCTATTTCAACCAATTGATGAATCAGCATTATTAAATGTGAACTTTCAATCGGATTTTGAATAGCCAGCTTAATACGGTATGGGTGTGCTTTTAGTATTGATTCGATTTGTTTAGCAGCTTGACCTTGTTCTTGTAACAACTTAACTTGTAATAAAAACCGTAGCTGAGAAGTCATCGCGGCAACTAATTGAACCTCGTTAATACCTTGATTAAGTTGTTCTTTTAGTAACTGAGTGGCTTGTTGATAATCTTTTTTTAACGCTAAACTCAAGATATCAAAGATATTATCTGATAACGTTTGTTCAACATTATCAATAACCAATTTTTCAGAAATTGTCAGTGTATCTAATGCTGCAATTTTTAATTTATCAATGGCATTCATTAAAGAAGTAATATCAAAATCTGCGCGTTTCACCAATAGATTGGTTACTTGTTTATCAATACGATAATCGTCTTTTTCAATTAAGTACTGAGCAAATGCGTTAAGGTTACGATACGATAAGCGGTCTTCTATCAACATTAACTGTTTTTTCAAAATTTTCGTTATCTTTTTGCGTTCATCCAACTTGGGATAATTAAAGTCAAAAATTAAATAACTATCTGTTATAGCTTGGGAATCAATTAACTTAATCAATTGATCCAAAGCTTTTTTATTTTTTATAGCAGGAGATTTTGCCGTTAGATTCTCTAAATCAGAAATAATTAAAATCTTTTGTGATGAAAATAACGACGACTGTGTCAGTTCATCTAGCAATCCTTGATAGCCTCTTTTAGCTAGATCAAACCTGACAACATCTGTCTCACCATGCGTTTTTTGATATTTTTGGATAAGTTGCTGAATTAAATAGTGATTTAACAACTCAGTTGAAGTATTAACCAAAACACCTTGTATGCTTTGGTTATTTTTTATGTCTAAAAATTGACGGATTGTCAATCAAAATCCTCCTCGTTGTCTCGGTAGCGATGCTTTTGCCACTGACCTAAGCTATTAAAATATACATTAATCATACCATATTGGTAAGTCCCATCATATTTGATTTTGAGGTCTTTTAATATCTCAAGAGTTTCTTGATGGGGATGCTGGTAGCGGTTGTTTCGACCAGCCGATATAAACGCATATTGCGGATTAATTTGCTTCAAAAAAGTCGCTGAACTAGATGTTCGACTCCCGTGATGCCCTAACTTCAAATAATCAATCTGCAAATTAGGATAATTATTTAAAATAGCTAATTCTTGCTTTTGGCTTAAATCTCCTGTAAACAGCCAGCTTTTATTTTGAATGGTTGCTCGTAATGCTAAAGAATCATCGTTTTCTCCCATTCCCGGTTGTTCAGGGTGTAAAACGGTCAGCTTGATTTCACCATAATCAAACTGACCACCCTTTTTTACAGCCTTAAAATAACATTGCATAATTGCGTGGAATTTAGGAACGTTTTGCATCCCAATACCATAATAGATAGTATCGACAGCGATTGCCTTCAACAAAGGTTCTAAATCACCAATGTGATCATCGTCTTGATGTGATAAAAACAAGGCATCAATTTTAGAAATACCTTGCGACTTCAAATAGGGAACTGTTACTTTTTCAACAGTCGATTTTGTGTTAATCGACTTATTAAATTTCAACTTTCCCCCTGTGTCAATCATTAAAACTTTTCGATGAATCGGTGTGGTTAAAACCATGCTATCTCCCTGCCCAACGTCAATAAAAGTAACCTGTCCGTAGAAAGGATAGTGAATTAATAAGTAAGCTAACAGATAAGTTAGCCCTGTCATTATTAGCAACCGTCTTTTTATTTGCTCAAACGTAAAGCTAGCTATTGTCAATCCTAACAATAGAATAACTAGCGCTAATTCTAACTGGCCAAAATTGACCATACCATAATCTAGTTGGCCGATATAACCTAAGAAATCGAATAATTTAAGTAATAGCTTAGCAATCAAATCAAATATTCCAGGACAACTAGGATACAAAAAGCTCAGTAAAACAACAGGCAGAATCAAGTAATCAAATAATGGAATAGCGATAAAATTATAAAAACTCGTAAAAATGTTATAACTGTAAAAATAAAACAGTAAAATGGGTAAACTTGTGATAGTTAAATAAATTGACTGTTTTAAAACAGTCATCTTTTGTGTCAGTATTAAAATTAAAACTAAAAAATAACTCAGCTGTCCTCCAACCGTGGTAATCATTAAGGGGTTGATTAATGAATGACAACTAAAGCCAAGTCCTAACTGATCTAACGGATTCAACTTAACTTTGAATAGATAATGTAACACTAGAGAAACGAGATAGCTTATAACCGCACGTACTAGTCCGACTTGTTCATTACCAATAAACACAAATATAATGAGTACCATTGCCGTAACAAGCTTAGTATATCGCCGTCTAATACGTAGCAAGTAGAGTAGTTTTTCTAATATCTTTGCAATGACCTGCACATGTAGTCCTGATATTGAGATAATATGAATAATCCCTAACTTTTTAAAGGTCTCATCATATGATAAATCTGCGAACTTTTCACCTAAAATCAATTGAAATCCCAGCATATTTAACGGTTCAGGTAGTTGTTGATAAAATTTTTTTAGTTCAAATCTAAATTGATGAATAATTTTAAAAGGTCCTAAAGAAAGTCCAGTACTTTTTGCCATTTGATACTGATTGATGACTAACTGATAGTGAATACCCAAATTTTGATAATATTTTTGACTGTCAAATTCAGCAGTATTAGTAGCTTGTGTTAAGGGTTTTAATTCAGCAGACAAAATAATTAACTTTTGATAGGCTGATTTTTGCTGAGCTAACTGATCTCCGTTATCCCCACTTACTAAGACCTTTTGATTTCCCATTTTACCTTCACCAAAAAAACGTTTGGTTTCCTGATTGATAGTCAACTCATCTAAGTAAACTTCAACGACTTGTTGACTACTCGGTAGATGATTAGCAACCTGCATGTTATAAAGCACAAGATATATTAATAAAAGTACAAGAGGAATGAGTAAATAAACTAGTGTTTGCTTCAGTGACTTAATCCCCCACCATACTAATAGCATAAAAAATAACAATCCACTAAAGATAGACTGACTCGATAAATAAAACGTAAGTGTTAACACCATTAAAGACAGAAGTAAAATATCCCCTGGTATTAATTTAAACCTCAACATCTGCACGAATACTTTCGATAAATTTATCGCCGATACCCGATATCTTTTTCAAATCATCTACTGATGAAAAACGCCCGTTTTTTTGTCGATAATCAATAATACGTTGGGCTTTCTTTTGGCCAATACCTGTAATGGCTTGTAGTTGAGCTTCACTAGCAGTGTTGAGGTTAACTTTAGCATTTTGTGTTACTTCAGGTTCATCGGGCGGTGTATTGACATTTTCTGTATCAGAATTTTGTCGTTTGATAATGATTTTATCTTGATCTTTTAAACGTAGTGACTGATTAGTTACATTAAGATTAGCATTAGTAGTTACGCCACCAGCTAGTTTAATTAAATCTTCAATACGAGAATCTGGACTTAATTCATACACACCTGGATGATTAATTTCACCACTTACATCAACTTTGATCGTGTTTGCCTGACTTTCTTTAAATTCGTTAGTATCTTCGCTAGTATTTTTTTCGAGGTTATTAATTCGCACAAAACCGCTAGTTTCAGACTCAAAAGATGACTTAACCGCATTATCCTTTATGCTATAAATAATTAATCCACCTAAAAATAATATTATCAAAAAAGCCATGACTAGTTTGATTTTGTGTTGTTTGATTTGTCTCATAATAAATAGTCCTTCTTTATTTTTACTTAACTACGCAAAAAAACACAGTGTTCATCTACACTGTGTTTTTTAAATAGTTAAGTGCCTCATCAAAGGTCTTAACCGGTACTATTTTCATGGATAATTTCATTTCTTCTGCTGTTTTTTTGGCAACCTCATAATTAGTTTGATTATTTTCTCCCATTGCTTCTGGAGCAAAGAAAACTTTTGCACCTGCATCAGAGGCTGCTACTACCTTTTTGTCAATTCCGCCAATGGTTCCAACGTTACCATCTGGATCAATTGTCCCAGTCCCCGCAACTTTTTGACCATGTGTTAAATCTTCTTGAGTCAATTGCTGATAGACAGCCAATGAGAACATCAAACCTGCACTAGGTCCCCCTATTGCGCCAGCATTAATCGACGCTTTGGGAGTTGTAGTTAATTCAGTTTCATCAACTAACGAGACGCCAATACCAACTTTTCCTGTTGCTTCAAGTCGCATTGTTTTACCAGATAACTCAAGTGTCTCATTTGCTCTTTTTACTTCTAGTTTAATTTCTTGATTTTCATCAAAACTTGAAACATATCGAATCAAGTCACTAGTTTGTTCAAAATATTGACCATTAATCCCTGTAATGACATCACCGGATTTTAATGATTGCGCAAAATGAGACTTGTCATCAACTTGTAAAACATTAACACCTAAGTATTTTTGATTATATGGTGTATTTGTTTTCTTGTAAGCATTTACGATTGCTGCATTTTGTGAGTTCTGCATAAAAAACTGTTGAACTTTAAGGTATTGCTCATCACTTACGCCACCCGTCAATTCTTGGCTAGAAATAGCCGTCACATGAGGTTGGAAACGACTCAAAAACAAGCTCAAATTTGTTGCTTTTTTAATGCCGACTGTTGTGAGATAAAATTGGTCATTTTGAATTGGTTTATCATTATCTACTTTAACAAACTTGGCCACATCTTCTGCCGAACCAGGAACTTCAAGATAATAAGAAGTCGGGTAATTTAAAAAAATACCCACAGCAATAATGATTAGCGCTAGAATGACTGTCCATTTTCTTTTCATTTATTAATCCTCCAATTTGGCTGATAATAACCGGTTCACAACATCAGGGACAAAGTCGCTAACATCTCCACCAAAACCTGCTACTTCTTTAATCATACTGGAGGACACAAATTCATATTTTGAATCTGTTACTAAAAATAGAGTTTCAATTGTACTGTTTTGATGGGCGTTCATTTGACTGATTGCTTTTTCATAATCAAAGTCGCTGCCGTTTCTAAGTCCTCTAACGATATGACTAGCACCGTATTTTTCAGCTACATTAACTGTCAAATCTGAAAAATCACTTACAACTACGACATTTTCAACGTCAGAAAAAACAGATTCTACAACTTGCAGGCGTTCTTGTTGAGTTAATAAATATTGTTTTTTGGTATTCGTCATCACTGCAACAATAATTTCATCAAACAAATGCGCCGCACGTTTAACTAAGTCAATATGTCCATTCGTAATAGGATCAAAACTCCCTGGAAAGATTGCTTTTTTCATTACTGAGATACCCTTTCATATTGAAAAATACGAACCATTGTTTGACCATATTTTTTTTCTTTGATTAAACGATAGTTATCCTCTTCAGCTACTACTTCTGTATCTTTATCTGTTTCGGCTATGATAGTTGCTGAATCTGCTAGCAAATTAAGTTTTACCAACTCAGACATAATTGTCGCGATTTGTTGTTTGGCATAAGGGGGATCTAAGAATACGTAATCAAATTGATAACCATCTGTGGCAAGTTTTTTAAGTGCTGCTGTATCTGGCATCTTAAGCACTTCAAACTTTGCTTCTTCCTTGGTCATTGCAACATTTTCTTTGATAATTTTGACGGCTTGATAAGCTTTATCAACAACAACTGCCTTATCCATTCCACGAGAAACAGATTCAATTGCTAAAGCGCCACTTCCTCCGTATAAATCAAGTGCTATCCCACCATCAAAATATTGACCTAAGGAATTAAATAACGACTCCTTCACCTTATCGCTAGTTGGTCTAGTTAACTGACTAGATAACGTTTTTAATGGTCGTTTTGAATAAGTACCACCAATAACTCTCATGTTACTACCTCATTTCATGATTTTGATTATAAACTTTAGCTTCTGCTCGCAATGATTCCATCAATTCTTTTTGTTTGTCAAAATCTAGTTCTAATTCTTCAACTTTTGACTGTTTAACTTTTATCACGAAACTTTTTTGAGCCAAATGATCCATCAATTTGTGATAGTTTTTAGCATCAACGTATAGACAAACGTAACGAAATGTTTTGGAGACATAGGTGATGAAGCCATAGCGTTTTAATTTCTTGATATCTTTAATCTGCTTAATCCAGATAATTAATTTTTTTCTTGCAGTTAATTGCGTCGTCACTTTATCTCCTCTTCTCCTTTAGATTTTTTTCGTAACCACTAATATTCAAACAAAGGCCGACTCCTACTGTCAAAATAGCTAAAGAAGAACCCCCGTAACTAATAAATGGCAATGTTACTCCGGTGATAGGTAATAACCCGACAACAGCTCCAATATTAAATATTGTTTGAATTAAGATAGTTGTCGCAAAACCATAACAAACTAATGAATTGAACTTATCTGAAGCATGTAAGCCCGTGTGCATTAAGCGCCAAATCAAATAGAATAGTAGTCCTAAAACAACCAAAGCCCCAATTAACCCTAGTTCTTCAGTAATAACTGACATAATAAAGTCTGTATAAGGTTCGGGTAATGCTCCTCTTTTTTGAATACTATTACCTAATCCAACTCCAAAGAAGCCACCGTTGTAAATAGCGTAGTAAGAATTAACTAATTGTGCACCTTGAGTCGCTTTTAATTGAAAAGGATGCAAGAAAGCTAGTATTCGCATGTAAGCGTATGAACCTTGAAGAAAATCTGGATTCCATTTTACTAGTAACGCTACTGACATCACTAAGAACAAGATTAATCCAACATTAATTGTCAGCATTCTCTTAGCTGAGATTCCTGAAACTGTAAACAAGCTAAGTGAAATAACTGCTAAAATAGCCGCCCCACCCATATCAGGTTGAACTAATGCTAACACAAAAAAACTAGTTGCAATTACAATCGGACCAAATAATTCATTTCGAATAACTTTTTTAGTTAATCGATTAGTTCTTTTATTAAAAATATAGGCTAAATATAAAATTAGTGCAAATTTTGCAATTTCTACTGGTTGAATTGTAAAAGGTCCTAATGGAATCCACCCAACAGCCCCATTAACTTCGAATAATCGAACAATACTTTTAGGGGCTAAAAATTTAATTCCAGCCAAAAATAACATTAAAATCCAAGATATTCCTAAGGATAGTAAAATAATTCTGGGGTTTTTTAGTGTAGATAATTTAACCCGAAATGCTACAAACCCTAACACCAACGAAACAACAACCCACATTAATTGCTTTGTTAGATAAGCAAATGGCGATAAGTTGTTCACTAATAATATGTATGAACTGGATGAGTAAATCATGACCATCCCTATTCCTATTAAGAGTAGAAACGGAATTAAAATACCATAATCCAAATTATTCAATTTTTTCTTCACAAGTACACGCTCCCTAGTCGTTTAAGCTTTTTTTATTATATCACGGATACAAAAAAGCCTTAAGGATGATTTGTCCTTAAGGCTCTTTAAAACTATAAACTATCCTTTTTTAGAAGCTAGTTTCTTTTGTTTTGAAGCTTTTTCACGTTCGTTTGTGTTTAAGATTTTCTTACGTAAACGAATGCTTTGTGGTGTTACTTCACAATATTCATCGTCATTCAAGAATTCGATTGATTGTTCAAGTGTTAATTCTTTAGGTGTCTTAATACTTGAAGAATGGTCTTTACCTGAAGCACGAGTATTTGTTAGTTTTTTACCTTTAGTTGCATTAACTGAAATATCACGGTCACGACTGCTTTTACCAACAATCATACCTTCATAAATTTCAACACCTGCACCGATAAATAGTGTTCCACGTTCTTCAATAGATTGTAGAGAGTACGTTGTAGATGGACCTTGGTTAATTGAAACAAGCGCACCTTCACGACGACCTGGTTCCCAGTTCTTAATAGCTGGTTGGTAGCTGTCGTAAGTGTGGTTCATAATTCCGTAGCCACCAGTCATTGATAGGAATTCTGTTGAGAATCCAATCAATCCACGAGATGGTGCCAAGAAATGTAGACGAGTTTGTCCATTACCCATTGGTTCCATATTCTTCATGTCAGCTTTTCTTTGTGATAAAGCTTCAATGATTGATCCAACGTATTCATCTGGTGTATCAATTTGAACTGCTTCAAATGGTTCGCTCATTACACCATCAACTTCTTTGTAGATAACTTCTGGTCTTGAAAGTTGTAATTCGTAACCTTCACGACGCATTTCTTCAACTAAGATTGATAAGTGAAGTTCCCCACGTCCTGAAACTGTCCAAGCGTTTGGTTCATCTGTTGCTTCTACACGTAGAGAAACATCAGTTCTTGTTTGTTTGTGTAGACGTTCTTCAATTTTTCTAGCTGTTACATAGTCACCTTCACGTCCAGCAAATGGTGAGTTATTTGCAACAAACTTCATTTGAAGTGTTGGTTCATCAATTCTTAAAACAGGTAGTGCATCTTGGTGGTCAACAGGTGTTACTGTTTCACCAACGTAAATATCTTCCATACCTGAAACGGCAATCAAATCACCAGCTTTAGCTGAGTCGATTTCAATTTTCTTAAGACCGAAGAAACCAAATAATTTAGTTACACGGAAGTTTTGTGTTGAGCCATCTAATTTAAGAACAGAAACTTGGTCCCCAATCTTAATTGTTCCACGGAACACACGACCAACACCAATACGTCCAACGTAATCATCATAATCAAGCATAGCCACTTGGAATTGTAGTGGTTCATCTTCATTATCGATAGGAGCTGGGATTTCATCAACAATTGTATCAAATACAGGGTTCATTGTTTCTTTTTGAGTATCTAATGCTTCATCTTTACTTGAAGTTCCGTTAATCGCACTTGTGTAAACGATTGGGAATTCTAGTTGGTCTTCGTTAGCACCTAATTCGATAAACAATTCTAATACTTCATCCACAACTTCTGCTGGGCGAGCACCAGGACGGTCAATCTTATTGATAACAACGATAGGTGTTAAGTTTTGTTCTAGTGCTTTTTTCAACACGAAACGTGTTTGTGGCATTGTTCCATCGTAAGCATCAACAACAAGTAAAACCCCATCAACCATTTTCATGATACGTTCTACTTCCCCACCGAAGTCGGCGTGTCCAGGTGTATCCAAAATGTTGATTGTTGTGTCACCATATTTAACAGCAGTGTTCTTTGATAAAATGGTGATTCCACGTTCTTTTTCGATATCGTTTGAGTCCATCGCACGATCATCTAAGTTAATGTGTTCATCCAATGTATCTGATTGTTTCAACAATTCATTAACTAATGTTGTTTTACCGTGGTCAACGTGGGCAATAATCGCAATATTGCGAATGTCGTTTCTTCTATCCAATTGAGTTCCTCCTAAAGTCCATAAAAAAACTGTGACTTATTCTCACAGCTTTCTTACGCTAAAACACCACATCGGTATTGTGATGTTTTCTAGTACTTATTACTATGTTTCCTAATTTTAGCATACTGCATTTATAAACGTCAATTTATTGTGCGAATCAGTCAATAATTAACTAGCCATAACTAATTTGCCTGTTTTTAGCTTTTTAGCTTGGTGAATCGTGTTATAAATAGAGTAGCCTGATACTTCTTCAAATTGTCGACTAATACGTCTTTGTTCTGCAATAGCTGGGACAATTCTTGAAAACGCATGGTATGTCATTAAAAATTGTTCACAGTCAATTGATTCTTCATATGCCTGTTCAACAGCATTATAAAAAGCAATTGCTTGAGTTGTCTCTTCTATAGACCAAAAATCTTCTAAAGGATAAGCATAATTCATTTTTTGTTCTCCTTTCACTAGTCGTCTTTATTTTATCGCAATTTTTTGAAACATCAAACCGAATTTAACATAAATAATGTCTACAAACCTGTTCAATCTCGTATTTTTTGTCTCTATAGTTGTGGTAAAATAAATAAATAGAGATTATATTTTATATGGAGGCTTAACTATGCTATTAATGAAAGATATTGTCCGTGAAGGAAATGATGTCTTGCGAAAAGTAACTGATGAAGTGACTTTCCCTCTATCAGACGAAACTAGAAAACTAGCTGAAGATATGATGACATTCTTAAAAAACTCACAAAACCCTGAATTGGCTAAAAAACACCAATTACGTCCAGGTGTCGGCTTAGCTGCAAACCAAGTTGGCGTTTCAAAAGCAATGAGTGCGGTTTTAATTCCTGATGCCGATGACAACATTATCATGGAAGAGATGTTAATTAACCCAAAAATTATTCGCCAATCGGTTCGTAAAGTGGCTCTTGGTGAAGGTGAAGGCTGTTTAAGTGTTGATCGTAATGTACCTGGCTATGTGCCTCGTGCCAATAAAATTACAATTCGTTACCAAAATATGGACGGCGAAGTACTTGAAAAAACACTTAGAGGTTATGAAGCCATCGTTTGCCAACATGAAATCGATCACTTAAACGGTCACTTATTCTATGACCGAATCAACTCAGATAACCCATTCTTCGTTGAAGACAATATGTTGATTTTAGAATAATCTACTTTTTTACTAGCTATAAGATTTTTGTACTTAACTTGTCTTTTATGCTATTATTCAACTATCTAGTGGTCTTTTTAAGACTCATTGTGCGTAAAACTATTATTTATTAAAGGAGAATTTACTTTGATCTACAAAGTTCTATATCAAGAAAACACTATTCAAAATCCACGTCGTGAAACGACACAAACACTATACTTAAATGCTTCATCACTTGTCGATGCTCGTGAAAAGATTGAAAAAAACACCCCCTATAATGTTGAATTCATTCAAGAGTTAACAGGTAATTTATTAGCCTACGAACAAAAATCTGAAACATTTAAAATTACGGAGTTTTAATCGATTATGAAACTCAATGTTAAAAATCATGAAACGGCCGTCTTTGCCATAGGGGGATTAGGCGAAATTGGTAAAAACATGTATGTTATCCAATTTCAAGATGAAATCATCATTGTTGATGCTGGAATTAAATTCCCAGAAGATGATTTACTCGGTATTGACTACGTTATTTCTGATTACTCTTACTTAATCGAAAACCAACATAATATTAAAGGTCTAGTCATCACTCATGGACACGAAGATCACATTGGTGGTATTCCCTACCTACTTAAACAAATTCCTTCAATTCCTGTTTATGCTGGACCTTTAGCTTCTGCTTTAATCAAAGGTAAATTGGAAGAACATGGATTATTAAATACAACTTCACTTCATGAAATTCACGAAGATACTGTATTGAAATTCCCTAAAATCACTGTTGATTTCTTCCAAACCACTCACTCGATTCCAGATACTTTAGGAATCGCCATTCACACACCACAGGGTGTTATTGTTGAAACTGGAGATTTCAAATTTGATTTCACACCTACCAGCAATCAGCCTGCTCCTAACTTACAAAAAATGGCTAAGTTAGGTGAAGAAGGTGTTTTGGCATTATTATCTGATAGTACGAATGCTGAAGTTCCTGAATTCTCAAAATCTGAACGATTTGTTGGAGATTCAATTAAGCACATCGTTGAAGGAATCGAAGGTCGTATTATCTTTGCAACCTTTGCGTCAAACCTTTATCGTGTTTCTCAAGCCATTGAAGCTGCCATCGAAAATAACCGTAAGGTTGCCGTATTTGGACGTAGTATGGAAAACTCTGTGAAAAATGGACTTGAGCTGGGCTACTTAAATATCCCAGATGGTGTTTTGATTGATGGTCACGAAATTAATCAGTACCCTGCTGAAGAAGTCTTGATTATCTGTACAGGTTCTCAAGGTGAACCAATGGGGGCTTTAAACCGTATTGCAAACGGCACTCATCGTCAAATCACACTAAATCCAGGTGACACGGTTATCTTTTCAAGTAACCCTATTCCTGGAAATACTATCAGTGTTAACCATTTGATTAACTTATTGTATGAAGCTGGTGCTGAAGTTATTCATGGTAAAGTGAATAATATTCACGCATCTGGTCACGGTGGTCAAGAAGAACAAAAACTAATGCTTCGTTTAATGAAGCCTAAATACTTCCTCCCTGTCCACGGTGAATACCGCATGCAAAAAATTCATTCCGAATTAGCCATTCAATGTGAGGTTGACCCCGATAACATCTTTATCATGCAAAACGGGGATGTCTTAGCACTTGGCTCTGATTATGCTAGACCTGCCGGACACATTCCTGCTGAAGATGTTTATGTTGACGGATCAGGAATCGGTGATATTGGTTCTGTTGTTTTAAGAGATCGTAAGATTCTGTCTGAAGAAGGTGTCGTAGTGGTTGTGGCTACTATTGACTACGCCAAAAAACGTGTATTAGCTGGTCCTGACATTTTATCTCGTGGATTTGTTTACATGAGAGAGTCAGTTGAATTGATTAACCAAGCACAAAAACGTGCTTATCATGTGATGCGTTCAGCAATGGAAAACAGTGACAAACCTTCTGAAAAAATCATTCGTCAACGAGTGATTGACTCACTACAAGAGTTCTTATTTGATAAAACCGAACGTCGTCCAATGATCTTGCCTATTATTATTAGTAAAGATTAAGATAAATAAAAAAGTCTAAGCTCAATTATGAGTTTAGACTTTTTTATTGTAATGGATAATCTGCCATACCTATCATCGGATCAATTTGTTGACTCAAGATTAAATCAGCTGTTAATAAATAATTCTGCTTACCATCAATTTCTGATTCACTTGAAGTTACTTTTATCTCAGTTTTTTCCTGTAAGGTAGCTTGAAGTCGAAGTGCCAAAGTTGTTTTACGATTACTACCATCAGTTGTAATCGCCATTTGAAAGGCTCGTTTTTCCCCTACCATAACTAAACTTTCACTCGCACGTGTAATCGCTGTGTAAAGCAAATTTCGTTTAAGCATACGACTGTTTTGCATGGTTAACACCAAAATAATCAAAGGAAATTCGCTTCCTTGTGATTTATGAATTGAAATTGCATAAGCTAATGTGAGATCGTTTAACTCTTTTTTACTTAGAGTAACTTCGTGACCATCAAAATCAACAATCATTGTTTCAGCTTGATTGGTTGGCGTTAAACTTATCACTTCACCAATTTGACCATTATAAATATCTTTTTCAGGATTATTCACCAATTGTAAAACGCGGTCATTAATTCTAAAGTGATGTTTTCCTACTTCAATTTCTTTTGTGGTTGAATCAGTTTTAGGATTGAGTAATTGTTGAAGTGACCGATTTAAATTATTAATACCGCTTTCACCGCTATACATTGGCGTTAGAACTTGGACTTGATCCATTGAAAAGCCTCGTTGCGTTGCTCTTTGGACAATTTGATCAACAACCGATGGAACTTGATTGCGAGAGCAAGCAATAAAGCTACGGTCTTTTTCTTGCTCAAAAATCAATTCTTTATTTTGGTCATGATTAATCGCATGGGCTAATTCAACAATAGAAGAAGTTTCGGCTTGCCGATGAATAGTTTGTAACTCTGTCTTTTCAAAACAATCAGACTTAAGCAAATCAGAAAAAACATTACCTGTTCCAACTGAAGGTAATTGATCTTTATCCCCTACTAACACAACTTTTGTCTCAGGCGTTAAGGCTTTAGTTAATTGGTAAAATAACAATAAGTCCACCATCGACATCTCATCAACAATCAACAAGTCCCCTTTTATCTCCGTATCACTGTCTTCTGGTGCTTGTTGCTCATCAGAGACTAAACCGAGTAATCGATGAAGTGTTGTTGCTTGATAGCCGGTGACTTCTGACATTCTTTTGGCAGCACGCCCTGTTGGTGCAGCTAGAAGAATTTTTTTGTGTTCTTTTTCATCTAAATGATTAAAAGCATCGATAATTCCTTTAATAACTGTCGTCTTTCCGGTTCCCGGGCCACCTGTTAATAATGAAAATTGATGAGTCAACACCATCGAAATAGCACTCTTTTGTGTCCTATCATAATCAATACCTAAATGTTCCTCAGCCTGATTGATAACAGACTCGACATTATCAGCTTGATTAACTTCGCCTTGATAATCGTAAAAACGCTTCAATTCATCTGCAATATCTAATTCTCGTTTATAAAACAATGGCAAGTATAATCGCTGTTGATCAATAATCACTTTTTGTTCTTGAACTAACCGTTGTAATTCGGCCAAAATTTGGTCATCAGTTATTTCCCCTGCAAAAGTAGATTGATTCAAAATATGATGCGTATCATCAATCACTAATGTAGCCTCTTGATAACTATCACCATTAACCATTGTATTGCTAACTAATCCTTGAAGAATAGCACCTTGAATTCTTTCCTTTGAATCATAGGCAATTCCTAGTTTCAAAGCAATCTCATCAGCTCGCTTAAATCCAATTCCGCTCACTTCTGAAATCAGTTGATAAGGATTTGACTTTACTAGTTCTAGTGCTTTATCTCCGTATAACTTATAAATAGTAGTGGCAACTTTTTTAGGTAATCCAAGATTTCCAAGTTGTAAAATGATTTCAGAAAAATTATCAATTTTTAAAGACCCCATTGTCAAAGACTCTTCTTGTTTTTTTGATAACCGTAAGTCTTGCAATTGTTTTGAACTTAAACCATTTTGTAAAGCTGATAATGTATGATCACCTAGTTGATCCACTATTTTTTGTGCGGTTTTTTGACCAATTCCCGGAAAATTTTCCCCACTCAAATAACGGACAAGTCCCTGTTCACTTGAGGGCGTTAACACTTCATAGTAGGCACACTTAAACTGTTCGCCAAATTTAGGATGCGTAATCACTTCACCTTGAAATTGGTAGTTAGTTTCATAATCAAGTTCACCAATCGTCCCGGTTACGATAATTTCAGATGTCGGCCAATCCAGTGTTTTTTGCTCACTAATTTCAACACTGATGATTTTAAAGAGATCTTTGGGATTTTCAAAAATGATTGTTTGCGGTTTCCCGATAAATTCAACCATTTAATTTGCCATCCTTAACAGCTGATAATAATGACTCATACTGATTCAAAATCTTCTTAGTTTCTGGTTCGTCGAGTTTAGTTGCTTGTTCAAAACAGTCTTGTGCTTTTTGATAATCTTGACTATATAGACAAATCCCAAAAAACGTATAGGCTTTAGCTGTTGGCTTTGTAGCAATAATCTTTTCAAAGTACCGCTGTGCTTGAGTCAGCTCGCCCATTGCTAGCCATAAATCTCCCATCAACTCCTGAATTTGGGTATCTGTTGGATTTTTTTGCTCAGCTGTCATGCCATAAGCTAACGCTTTTTGGTAATTTTGTACATTAAAATAAACTAAGGCTTTTTGGTATAAGTTATCTGCTGTATCCGGTAACTGATTTAATAAATTAAGGGATTTTTCTAAATCACCTTTTAAGTAATACGATGTTGCCAAATTGAAATACAAATCCTTTGGATTTTCAACTAAGTTAGCGGCTTTTAATAATAGTTCAATGGCTTTTTCAAGTTCATTGCCTTTAACTAAAAATAACGATAACTGCAAGTATCCTGCTGTTTCTTTTGGATTTTGGTCGATTTGTTCAACAAGCAAATGAACCGCTTCATCTGTTTGTCCTTGCTCAAATAAGTCTTGTGCTTTTTTATTCATTAAACTGTGTCACTCTTTTCTGGCTTTTTAGTTAGATAAGATGTATTGTTCGACATCAAGCAGTCAAAATCAGAACTATTGGGTTTATTTTCAAGAATAGATAAACTTGTGTTAGCTAATCCGCCATCTTTTCTCATATCTGCTAAAGGTACATGCAATTGACTTTTGATAATTGTATTCAAAGCAGCTCCATGACTAATGACTAAAATATTAGCATTAGTATCCCCATATTCAGCTAGCAAATCTTTGATAAATTGATCACCTCGTGCCATAACGGATTGAAAAGTTTCACCACCAAAAGCAGAAGGATCATAATTAGCCGGATTTTCACGAAAAGCTTTAATTTGATTAGGATAATGCTTGGTACATTCTTCAAACGTTTTTCCTTCTAATTCACCAAGATCAAATTCTTTCAATCTTTCATCTTCAAATATTGGAATGTCAAGTTGATGCAAAGCTTTAATTAATTCTTCTGAAGTAACGATAGTACGCTTTAACGGACTAGTATATAGTACGTCAAAAGAAACGGATTTAATGAAGGATGCTAATTGCTTAATATCTTCGTAAGATTGGGGTAATAATGGCGAATCCCCATTAGCTCCTTGATAGCGTTTTTCCAAATTCCATTGTGTTTTTCCATGTCGAATAAAATATAATTTCATCAGCAATCGCTCCTTCTATAATTAGACTCTTTTACTATATTATGGGAAAGATTAACCTAAAACTCAATTAAAAACACAAAAAAACCGAATTAAACTCAATTAGAGTCATTCGGTTTTTATTTTAAACGTATTGTAATACTTTTTCATTTTGGTAAGCACGGTCAATCATACCGCCACCTAAACATTCTTCGCCATCATATAATACAACCGCTTGTCCCGGTGTGATTGCACGAACAGGTTCGTCAAAAACAACGTTAGCTGTATTATCATCAGCATTATAATGAACGGTTACACCGACGTCTGGTTGACGGTATCTAAACTTAGCAGTTACCTTGTAAGTCCCAGTTTCTGGGAATTTTGTTGTAAATGAAAAATCAGAAGCTTCCAAACGATCAGCGTAAAGATGCTCATTGTGGAATCCTTGATCAACATACAAGATATTATCGTTAATATCTTTTCCAACAACAAACCAAGGTTCATTTGATGACCCTTGAGTACCACCAATACCAAGTCCTGAACGTTGACCAATTGTGTAGTACATTAGTCCTGTATGAGTACCCATTTCAGTCCCATCAGGTGTCATCATTTTACCAGGTTGTGCAGGTAAATATTGACTCAAGAATTGACGGAAGTTACGATCACCAATAAAGCAAATTCCGGTTGAATCTTTTTTCTTAGCTGTTACTAATCCTGCTTCTTCAGCAATTTTTCTAACTTCGGGCTTAGTTAACCCTTGAAGTGGAAACATTGTCTTGTCTAATTGTGCTTGACTTAATTGACAAAGGAAGTAAGTTTGGTCTTTATTAGTATCGGTTGCACGCATTAAATGAGTATAGCCTGCTTCATCGCGATAGATTTTAGCATAGTGTCCCATAGCAACGTAATCAGCGTCTAAATCCATTGCGTAGTCTAAAAAGGCTTTAAACTTAACTTCTTTATTACACATAACATCTGGATTGGGGGTACGACCTTTACGATATTCAGCCAAGAAATATTCAAACACACGGTCCCAATATTCTTTTTCAAAGTTTACAGAATAATAAGGAATTCCTATTTTTTCTGCTACTTTTCGAACATCTTCGTAGTCTTCTGTTGCGGTACAGACACCAAATTCATCTGTATCGTCCCAGTTTTTCATAAAGACGCCAATAACGTCATACCCTTGTTGCTTTAACAACAATGCTGTAACGGAGGAATCCACTCCCCCACTCATTCCAACAACGACACGAGTCTTGCTGTTATCCAAAAAAATCAACTTCTTTCTTATTTATCTTCAGTAATAATATGTGCTTCGACTAAATCTTTTAAGATAAATTCAAGTAGTTCTTTTGCAGGTAATAGTTGCTCGTTTTTAAATAAGTTCACTTTTTGCAGACCATTTTTATCTGTAATAACCATCGTTAATTGGTTCATTTCTTTAGATACTGTAATTTTAAATCTCATAGTCGCATTATAAGGTGAATCAGTATATAAAGGACGATCAAAACTAAAGTTACCATTTTTAGTTTCTTTAAATCCCGCGTCAATCAATGAATAACGCTTGATTTCATCATCAACTGCAAACTGTCTTGAATCTCCGTTAATTGAAACAAATTTAGATTTTGCCATCATAAAACTCCCAACGAATTATTATTATAAAATAGATTAACGTAAATTGCACGCATTTTTACTTATTTTTTGTTAGTAATCGAGAAATAATCTTAATCAATTGACTGCCTAAGACTTCAACTTGTTCTTCCGTATTAAATTCGCCAAAACTAATTCGGATTGATTCTTGAACACGTGGACTATCTGGACCATACATTGCAGTTAAAACATGTGAAGGTTCAAGTGAGCCGGCAGAACAAGCTGATCCACCTGAGACCGCAATATGATTCAAATCTAAATTCATTTGGAGGCGATCTGTTTCAACCCCTTTTATCCAAAGATTCAATACATGATAAGAGTGTTGGTCTTCTAGTTGACCATTGACTTCAAACTCAATCTTATTAGCTTTTAAATAATCTAACAATTGTGTCGTTAATTGTTTGAAGAAAAGTTGTTTATCTTGTTTTGATTGGTCATCTAACAAGCTAACAGCTTTGGCAAACCCTGCAATAGCAGGAACATTTTCAGTTCCAGCACGTCGCTTGCTTTCTTGTTCCCCACCTAAAATAAGTGGCTTAATAAAAATATCTCGATTAAGATATAAAAAGCCAATAAATTTTGGACCATTGATTTTGTGTGCACTTGTTGAAAGCAAATCAATATGATCACGTTTCACATCAATACTATCTAAGCCATAAGATTGCACAGCATCGGTATGAAAAACAGCTTGGTGTTCCTTTAATAGCTTACCAATTTCGTGAATAGGTAACCTTGCACCAGTTTCATTATTAACACTCATCAAAGACACCAAAATCGTATCAGGTCTTAAAGCTGACTTCACATCATCAACACTAATGTTACCTTGAATATTAACAGGTAAATACGTAACCTCAAATCCAGCGTCTTCTAAATATTCTAGCGTTCTTAGAACTGAAGGATGTTCAATCATCGTTGAAATAATATGTTTGCCTTCATTTTGTTTGATTTTGGCTACCTGTCTAAGTGCCATATTATTACTCTCAGTTCCACCACTAGTTATAATAATTTCTTTATCAGTTGCATTAATACTTTTTGCTAAAATCTCTCGACTATCATCTAAAACCTTTTTAGCTTGACGGCCAAACTCATGGGTACTTGATGCATTTCCATAAATTGTTGTCATCTTATCAGTCATTTCTTCAATGACTTCAGGTCTCATCGCTGTTGTTGCAGCATTGTCAAAATATAGTGAACTCACTTATAAACGCCTCTTCTTTTTTATTTTAAATTATCTAAGAAGTGGAATACGATTTTTGCAGCATTTTTACCAGCAAATTTAACAAAATGATCGAATGTCATATCTGAACTCATATCACTCTTATCAGATATTGAACGAATTCCTACCATTGGTACTTGATAGTTATTCAATACTTGTGCAATCGCAGCCCCTTCCATTTCAACACATAAAGCATCTGGGAAGTTAGAAATAATATATTGTTTTGTTTCTAGTTTTCCAACAAACATATCTCCGGTCACAACTAATCCTGTTGTATTAGGAACGTGTAACTGTGTCAATGCTTCTAGTAATTGGTCATTGTAGTGACGACTAGTTTCATATCGTTCAGGTTGTCCTGGTAATTGTCCTAACTTGTAGCCATCTTGTGTAGAATCAGCATCATGATAAACTAATTCGTTTGCTACTACAACATCACCAATTTCTAAATCATCTGATAAAGCTCCTGCTGAACCTGTCATGATTACTAAATCGGGTTTAAATTCTTGCATTAACAATGTTGTTGTCATTGCTGCTTGAACTTTACCAATTCCGCTTAACACGATTACAATTTCAAAATTATGATAAGTTGCTTCATAAACTTCAGTTGGTCCAACCACTGAGCGTTTGATATCCTCAAACTGTTCTAAATAATACTCTCGTTCTTCTGACATAGGCACAATAATACCGATTTTCATTTCCATTTTCCTCACTTTAAATTAAAGATAAATCAAAACTAATATAGTTAAAATAATTAGCACGATTACCGCTAAGATGGCTATATTTAGTTTTTTCTTCAATCTTTTAGCTTTTTTTTCTTGCTCTTTAAGTTTATCAGCCTCGACTGAATTTTCCAATTCTTTATTGATTTCTAGCTGTTTTTCTGCTGACTTTTCCTGTTCTTTTGCTTCAAGTTCTTGTTGATATTCTTTTCTTGTCTTCATCTGCTACGACACCTGTAAAGTTTTCCAGTAATTAATTGCCATAATTGTTTTTAAATCAGTAATATCTCCATTTTCAATTAAAGCTTCAGCTTCTTTTAAAGATAGCCATTGAACACTTAAAAATTCATCTTCATCAAGTGAGCGTTTATGGGTTAATTTTTGCAAACTATCACAGTAATAAAACGACATTTTTTCATCACTAAACCCAACAGAAGTATAAAATTCATATATTTTTTGCCAATTATCAGCTTGATAACCAGTCTCTTCATTGAGTTCACGTTGAATTGCGGCTAAAGGCTCTTCAACTTTAGAATCTAGTTTACCGGCTGGAATTTCAACACTTATTGCTTTAGCAGGCTCACGCCATTGTTTAACAAACAGTGCTTTGTTATTTTGAACAGCTAGGCAACTAACTGCTCCATTGTGACGAACAACTTCTCGAGTTGCTTCTTGTCCATTAGGCAGTTTGACTGTCTCAACATCCACACTAATAATTTTCCCCTGAAACTTTTGTTCTCTTCTTAATTCAATTTCTTCGTAATTCATTTTCTCTCCTAATAAAAAAGAAAAAGCCGATAGCACTCAACTTTTTCTTTTGACTTAATCTAATACTGTAACATTAATAGCTTGGTAACCTTTTGGTCCCTTAGCTAATTGAAACTCAACGTTTTGTCCAGGTTTTAATGTTTTGAACCCTTCTGACATAATAGCTGTATAGTGAACGAAGTAATCTTGATCCATAAAGTCTTCATAAATAAATCCAAAACCTTTTTTTAGATCAAATTCTTGTACTGTTCCTTTTATCATTAATCTTCAAATCCTTCTGCTACTGCTTCTGGGAAGTCTGACTCCACAATTTTAGCACAGCGAGCACATAGTTCAGGTAGTTTTTCATCAACACCTGTATCTGTACATACCTTACGACATCTTGGACAAACCTCACCATCAGCGTGTTCAACAACGACTGCCATATCTTCATAGTGGTCAGCGTTTTCTGGTGCTTGATCATCACTTACAACAAGTTCTGATGTAATCAATAATACACGAACATCTGAATTCAAGCTATCTAATAATGACTTCACTTCTGAATTAGGATAAATTGTCACTTTAGACTCTAGTGATTTACCAATTACTTTTTGATTTCTAGCTTCTTCAAGGGATTTCAAGACATTATGACGGAACTTCATAAATGCTTGCCATTTTTCAAGAAGTTCAGCTTCATTTTCAAAAGTTTCAACTTCTGGCATTTCAGCTAATTGTACATATTCTTCAGGTTCTTTCAAGAATGACCAAACTTCTTCAGCTGTATGAGTCAAGATAGGTGTCATTAGTTTTGTTAATTTCACTAAAACATCATACATAACTGTTTGCATTGTACGACGAGCTTTAGAATCAGCTGATTCAATGTAAACAACGTCTTTAGCAAAGTCTAAGTAAAAGGCTGATAAATCATTTGTGATAAATTCAAAAACGAGTTTATAAACATCATTAAAGTTGTAACTTTCATAAGCCTCTTCAACCGCTTTAACCACTTGGTTTAATCGAACTTCAATGTATTGATCAGCACCTGGCATATCTTCAAAAGCAACACGATTTTCTTTTGGATCAAAGTCAGTTGTATTTGATAGCATGTAACGCATTGTATTACGGATTTTACGGTAAACTTCAGATACTTGTTGCAAGATTTCCATTGACACTGCAACGTCAGCACTTGAGTCAACTGATGAAACCCATAAACGGATAATTTCAGCACCCATTTGTTTAATAACTTTGTTTGGTTCAATAACGTTTCCTAGAGATTTACTCATTTTACGTCCTTGACCATCTAACACAAATCCTTGTGAAAGTAATGACTTGTATGGTGCTTGTCCATGAACAGCAACACTTGTGATGATACTTGAGTTAAACCAACCACGGTATTGATCTGATCCTTCTAAGTAAAGGTCAGCAGGATAGCTTACTTCAGGACGAGCTTGTAAAACAGCTGTGTGTGATGAACCTGAATCAAACCAAACATCCATGATATCATTTTCTTTTGTAAATTCACCGTTTGGACTACCTTCATGAGTGAATCCTTCAGGTAATAATTCTTTAGCTGTTTTCTTATACCAAACGTTTGACCCTTCTTTAGCAAATAAGTCAGCTACATGTGCAATTGTTTCTTTTGTAATGATAGCGTCACCATTTTCAGCATAGAAAATTGGTAGTGGTACACCCCATGCACGTTGACGAGAAATTACCCAGTCACCACGGTCACGAATCATATTATAAAGTCTTGTTTTACCCCATTCAGGTAAGAAGTTCACTTTATCAATTTCAGCTAAAATTGCTTTTCTAAAGGGTTCGATTGAAGCAAACCATTGTGTTGTCGCACGGAAAATAACCGGTTTTTTAGTTCTCCAGTCATGTGGGTAACTGTGAGTAAAGAATGATAGTTTAAGTAGTGAACCATTTTCTTTTAACTTATCAGTCACCATTTTATTACCATCATCATAGAATACACCTTCAAATCCAGGTGCTTCATCAGTATAATGACCAGATTTATCAATTGGTGATAACACAGGTAAGTTATATTTCATACCTGCGATAAAGTCATCTGCCCCGTGACCTGGCGCTGTATGAACTAAACCAGTACCACTATCTAGTGTGACGTGATCTCCCAAAATAACAAGTGATTCACGGTCATATAGTGGATGTTTAGCCTTAACATATTCCAAGTCTTGTCCCTTGATTGTTTTTAAAACTTTAACATCTTCAAATCCTAAAGTTTCGCTAACTGTTTCAAGCAAGTCTTGTGCAACAACATATTTTTGACCATCAGCTTCTACTACCGCATAGTCAAAGCGAGGATTAACAGCAATGGCTAAGTTTGATGGAATTGTCCAAGGTGTTGTTGTCCAAATAATCATCTTAGCGTCTTCATCTAAAATGCCCTTGCCATCTAAAATATCGAAGGCTACATACATAGATGGTGATTTAACATCTTTATATTCAATTTCGGCTTCGGCAAGTGTTGATTCAGAAGATGGTGACCAATAAACCGGTTTTTTACCTTTGTAAATGTAACCATTTTCATACATTTGACCAAAGACTTTAACTTCTTCTGCTTCGTATTCCGGTTGCAGTGTAATGTAAGGATGATCCCAGTCAGCTGCAACACCTAAACGTTTAAAATCTTCACGCTGTTTATCAACTTCGTTAAGTGCAAAGTCACGACACATATCACGATATTCTGAAAGTGAGATTTCTTTACGATTAACTCCCTTTTTAGCTAGTTGTTGTTCGATTGGTAGACCGTGTGTATCCCAACCTGGAATAAATGGTGTTGAGTAACCTGTCATTGATTTATAACGGACAACAAAATCTTTACTAATTTTATTTAAGGCATGTCCCATGTGAATATTACCATTAGCAAATGGAGGGCCATCATGCAAAATAAATTGTGGTTTACCTTCGTTTAATTCTAAACGTTTTTCATATAATTTATTTTCTCGCCATTCTTCTTGCCATTGGCCTTCGCGATTTGGTAAATTCCCACGCATTGGGAATTTTGTTTTGCCTAAATTCAAAGTTTCTTTTAATTTCATAATTAAGTTCCCCCTTTTTTAAAATAAAAAAGCTTTCATCCTATATAGGACGAAAGCTTCGCGTTACCACCTAAATTGTATCGGAATTCAAAATTCCATACCACTTAATTGATATGTATCGTATACCTCACGCTAAAGTGTTATAAACAGCTGATGGACTTCTTTAATCTGAATTTGTTGGACTTTCACCATCACCAACTCGCTTTGTTCGATTTTAAGCCGCTACTGTTCACTTTAGTTGTGTTTCTTGTAATCATCAGGAAATACGATCACAGGACCATCATCATTTGATGACTCTTGTGTTGGTGCACTTTCTTCTGATGGTTGATTAGTATGTTCAGATTGTACCTCTTCACTATCAGCTGTGTCAAGGCTATTTACCGAAATAGGTTCTTCGCCGTTTGCTGGATAGATACGTTGACGACCAAAGTATCTATCTAAGAAATATTGCCAGTCATCACTTTGGAACTCTTCTAGCTGTGTTTGTAGTAATTGGCTATATTCTTGTCTAGTTTCTAATATTCTTTGCTTAAGCAATTCATAATCATCACTTAATGACTTAATTCTTGATTGTGCTTGAGCTTCTTCGCGTTGAATTCTTTGACTAGTTTCCTCTTTTAACGATTCCACATATTTCTCAGCCTCTGAAACTAGGTTATTAGAATCAGTTTGTGCTTGATTTTTAATTTGTCGAGCAACTTCTTGTGCACTAATGATTGAATCATTAAGAGAATTCTTTTTATGGTCATATTCATCAAGTTGTTGATGCATAATTTGACGTTCTTGTTTCAACTGATCAATCTCTTGAATCATTTCGCTATAATCGACAATTACTTGATCTAAGAACTCATCGACTTGATCAGGATCATATCCCCACATTTTTCTCTGAAAATCTTTTTCATGAACATCTTTTGGTGTTAACTTCATTAAATTCTATCCCCTTTTCTTGTTTCGCCATAATTTAATTACTAATCGGTGTTTGCCTCGTTTTGTTTCGCCTTGTTCTCCAATAAATTGAAAGCGACCGAAGTGTCTAACACTAATATAATCATTCAACGCTATAGAATGAGACAGTTGTTTAGCAGCCAATGGCACCCAATTTCGCTTAACAGCTGATGATTCTACTAACTGTTTTACAGCAGAACGGCTTTGATTAGTGGCTGAAGCAATTAAATTATCAATTCGTTTTGAGGTCGTTAAAATTGACATTTCCTCGTAACTTTGTTCAGGAATAATCACTTGTGATAGCGGTACATCAAGCAACTTGATCTTAATTTTAAAAATCGAGTTAAACTCTCGTCGAACATATTCTGCTATCGTTTGATCAGCAAAAAATTGCCAAACATCACCTTGGTTGATGATATCCCCAAATAAATGAAATTCCACACCCAGTTGGTGCAGTGCTGCATAAATTTTTCCATGAGATAACTCATTAAATTTATTATTATAGCCAATTTCAAATGCCGTTATCTCGAAATCATCTTTATTAAAGTTAGACCTCTTTTCAGTCGTTAATAGTGCGCGCTTTCTTTCTGATTCTTCATGGTCACTGTGATATCCACCAAAGAAAGAAACTTGGCACGTTGTTTGAGACAATTTAATTAATTGATTCAAAATAAACTGCTCTCTCAAGGTTAAAAAAGGTGTTAGAACTTCTCCACTATATGAAAAATGAGTTTGATTAATCAAACCCACTAAATAATTGATTATTTTTTGTTCATTAGTTTCAAAAAAACTATAAAAGTCACTAGCTTGTAATTTCATTAGCTTAAAAGACTCCATATAAATAAAACGAAATTAGGAAGTATATAAGTCTGTGCAACATATATAATAAATATTCCTACAACAGGAGCAAAGCTAATTCCACTAATAGTTGGAATAAAACGTTCAATTGCACCAATATAAGGATCGACAACTCTTCCAATAAAACGACCGAATTTACTATTTTGCATAGATGGAATCCAGCTTAAAAAAGCAGATATTATAATTAAGAGTGAATATATATCAAGTGCAAATTTTATTATTTGATAAATAAAAATAATAAAATTAACCATTAATCCATATCATCCTTATTTTGTTCCATCATTTTTGTGATTTTACCGTCAATTTCAAATTTAGGAGGAGTAGCTAGAAAAATTTTGTCGCCAACACGTTCAATTTTACCGTTTAATGAATAAACTGTACCTGTTAAAAAGTCAACAACTCTTTTTGCTTGGTCATCTTCCATTCTTGAAAAGTTAATGATACATGCACCATTATTCAAAACTTGCTCTGCCACATTTTTAGCATCTGAATAAACTCTTGGTTCAAATAAGAAAATCTTATTTGATGGTTTTTTATCAGAGTTTAAAGGAACAACATTATCTCTTTTTGTGTTAGTAGTTTCGTTTTGCTGGTAATCATTTTCTTTTTCATAATCATAAGTTTCTTGTTCAATATCTTCGTCTCCGAAACCAAAGAATTTTTCAAATTTTTCAAAAGCCATAATGATTCCTCCTAAATATCTTCATTCATTATTAATTAAAATTTATTTTTTCGACGTCTGAAGAATGGTGGTAAATTATTATCATCATCTTCATGTGTTTCGACATCAGTGTTCACTGCGTTATCGTGCTTTTCAGTTCTAAAACTGCCAAAAGGATCTGATTCGTTGTCATCATCTAAATGCGCATCAAAGGACTTTGGCTCTTTGTTTTCTTTCCAATCTGAAGTTGGATCGAACGTACTTCTTTCTTTGCTACTATCGTGATTATTTTCAAAAGTAAACTCTTTTTGAGGTGCAGGTTTTACTTCTGCCTCTGTTTCCTTTTGTAACTCTTGTTGTGAGTATGCAGAATGTGTCTCAGACTGAGTATTTAAGCTTTGAGTTGGTTGTTGAGGGCGAGTATTTAAAGGTTCTTTACTCATTGAAGGTTTTACACTATCGCCGTTTTCAATACCTGTAGCAATTACAGTTACCACAACTTCATCGCCTAAACTTTCATTGATAGAAGTACCAAAAATGATATTAATGTCATCGCCTGCTGATTGACTCACAATACTTGAAGCGTCTTGAGCTTCAAATAAGGTTAAGTCAGGTCCACCTGTAATGTTTAATAGCACTTGTTTTGCACCATCAATTGAAACTTCAAGTAATGGAGATGAGATAGCTTTCTTAGTTGCTTCTACTGTACGGTTTTCTCCTGTTGCATATCCGATTCCCATTAAGGCTGAACCTTGGTTTTGCATAACAGTTTTAACATCAGCAAAGTCTAAGTTAACATAGTCAGTTGATGTGATTAAGTCTGAAATACCTTGAACACCTTGACGTAAGACATTGTCTGCTTCTTTGAAAGCTTCAAGCATCGGTGTCTTTTTATCAACAATTTCAAGTAATCGATTGTTAGCAATAATTACCAAGGTATCAACGAATTCCTTCATGTTTGAAATCCCTTGAGCAGCATTTTTGCTTCTCTTTGGTCCTTCAAATAAGAAAGGTCTCGTTACAACTCCAACTGTTAAAGCACCTGTTTCTTTAGCGATCTTGGCAACAACTGGTGCTGCTCCAGTACCAGTTCCGCCTCCCATTCCTGCTGTCACAAAAATCATGTCAGCACCTTTAAGTTCGTCTTCAATAGCTTGTGCACTTTCTTCTGCAGCACTTTCTCCAACTTCTGGGTTAGAACCTGCTCCAAGCCCACGTGTCAATTTAGGTCCTAATTGAATTTTAGTTTCAGCTTTTGAACTTTCTAGTGCTTGAACATCCGTGTTTGCTACGATAAATTGTACACCTTGTACGTCTTCATCAATCATTCGGTTAACTGCATTTCCACCAGCACCCCCGACACCAATCACCTTAATGATGGCGTTATTTGTATCTTGTGAATCAAATGAAAAATCCATAAAATATGTGCCTCCAATTATTAGTCAAAAAATTTACTCCAGAAATTTTTGAGTCTTTGTTTTCCTTGCTTAGGTTGTTTCTTGTCTGAATTCTGTTGATTAGATGAATTATTATTTTCTGATGATTGATCAAAACTGTGATCAACTGTCTCTTGTTCATCATGAGAATTGCTAGAAGAGTTAGGTTTATTAAACTTATTAAATAAATTATTATTTTTTTTATCAGAATTTACACTAACGCCTTTATTATCTATATTAACACTAATTAGGTGGTTAATTAAACGGTCAATATCCTTTATTTGAGACATATAATGGATAATACCGTAAACGTTTGTGTATTCGGGATGTCTCATACCCATTTGATCTGGACTGTAGATACGTGTTTGAATACCATAAAAGTTTTGAACAAACTCTTCTAGACCGGCTAGTTCAGCACTTCCCCCTGATATAACAATACCACCAGGAGCTTCTAGTAAGTCATGTCGATATAAAGCTGACCCAACGTTATCTAAAATTTGGTCTACACGAGCACTAATGATTTGAGATAGATATCTTTCATCAACAATATCCAAATTCTTTTGACCAATTTTTTCAACTGAGAAAGTGTCTTCAGGACGAGTTTGTGATTCCATCGCATTACCAAAATCAATTTTTATCTGTTCTGCTGAATTCTTAGATGTGTTCAAAACAACTGCAATATCATTAGTAATATCACTACCTGCTTCTAAGTCTACGAATGCATAACGCAATTGATTATGTTGAATAACAGAAGCGGTTGTTTGGCCGCCTCCAATATCCAATAAAATTGTGCCAAATTCTTTTTCATCATCAGTCAATGCTACTGATGAAAAAGCTAATGGTGCTGCTACAAAACTTTGACTTTGGTAACCCGCCGTCTCTATTGCCTTTTTCAAGTTATGCATAAGATATTTAGGTGCGGTCATCATAGTCCCTTTAACTGCTAGAACTTGTCCCATCATACGTCTTGGATCGCCTACGTTTCCCAAACCATTGACCTTAAAATATAGAGGTGTAAAACTTACAACTGCTCTATCGCCTTCAAGATGTAGCTGAAAAGCTTGGTTCAAAGCATGTTCAACATCTTGATTATTAATTTCTCTTGCTTCTTGGTCAATTTGATACTCTGTTTCAATAATTTTCAGTTGTAACATGTTAGCAGGAATAGCTGTTACCACCTGTTTAACATTATGTGTACCAGCTTTTTCTTCAACATTACTTAATACTTGTTTGATTGCTTCTGCTGTTTGATTAATATCAACAATATTGCCTTTATCTAATCCCTGAGTTTTAACAGAGGAAACCCCGATGATACGGATATCATCAGAGGAAATATCAGCAATTGTGGCTTTGACATTTCTAGTTCCAATATCTAAACCAACAACTAACTTTTGATTACTCAAAATTTATCCCCCTATACCTTAGCGTGGATGCTGTAGTCTAAATTAAATTTTATCATAAATTTTAATTATTACGATACTACTAAAGCGAATTATTATAGTTTTTTTCAGTTTCATCAGATAATGGTTGAGCAAAGTAGCCCACTTCAAAATCAATTAAGTATTTTTGACTAGCTAATTTTTCCTTTATTTTATCGTAATAATTCATTTTATCAATAATTGTGTCCTGGCTTCCAAGAACAATATTATTATCTTTCATCACCAACACAATTTGATTTTGCTTAAGACCATCTACCCGAACTTTGGCAACCTGCGTTTTAACCTTATCCGGTAACTTATTAATCAAATCGATAGTCTGTGATAGCCTTTCCTGATAGTTGTCTCCCTGAAAAGCATAATAAATAATATGATCTTTTGGCTCGTTTATATATTCTGGTGAAACGCGGCCATCTGATACAATGCGCTGATAACCAGAAGTAGTTTGAAAGTATCCGATAACCTCAGCGGGTACTGCTGTCATCTGTAGTTCATTGTAGTTATTAATTTTTAAGTCTAATCGTGCAATAGAGGGATAACCCTCGTTAATTTTATGACTCAATGTCCCTTGATTGATGTAAGCAACTAATACTTTATCATTAGGATTGAAAACAACTAATTTTTCCAATTCTTCTTTTGATACAATGTTTTCAGAATTGATATCGACTTTGCTGACATTCGATATGGGTGACATATAATAAAGACTTGCTAAGATAACTAAGATAGCAATTGTGAAAATTAATAGTAACTTTTTAACTAAAGAACGTCTTCTTTGACTTTTTAATTGAGTTAATCGATGACTAGCTTTTTCTGGCTTATTTTTTACTTCTTGCCCTTTTTGACTAATCCATCCATCTAACTCTTGTCGCGGATCTTTTTTTGTAAATTTTTTGGACTTATCTTGTTTTTTGTGACGTCCCATAATCATTCACCACCCATTTTCACTTTGTTATTGTGTAATATTATGCATTAATTCAATTAACCTATCACTGGCATCATTAATACCGTGTTTTTTAGCAGCAAGTGACATTTTTTTAGCATAAGAAGCATCTAACAAAATATGGTCAATCGAGCTAACAAAATTATAATCATTCAAATCACTTTCAGCTAGCACAACAGCCGCGCCTGTTTTTTCTAAATCTTGTGCATTTTTAGTCTGATGATCATGTGTCACATTAGGACTTGGAATCAAAATTGAAGGTGTCCCAACAGCTGTTAATTCAGCAATTGTTGTCGCACCTGAACGTGAAACCACGGCTGTTATTTCTGGCAAAATAGCCGTCATATTATCGATGTAAGGCATAATGACAATATTATCTTGTACTTCTAGCTGTTCGTTAGCAATCGTTTCTTTAACCTCATTATAGTAATGGCGACCTGTCACAAACATCACTTGATAAGGCTTTTGATTTAAAACGTCCAATGTGTCTAAAACTTTATCATTAATCGCCTTAGATCCTTGTGAACCGCCAAAAACAAGAACAGTTGGTACATCATTTTCTAATCCAAAATCAGTTAAACGCGCAAATTCTGTCATTTCCGCTACCTCTTGTGAACGAGGATTTCCGGTTTTAACTAATTTTTTCTTTTGTGAAAATTGAGATGCTGCACCGTCAAAAACGTAAGCAATTTTGGTCACAAAGTGAGATAAAAATTTATTAGTAATTCCCACAACAGAATTTTGTTCATGGATAATGGTTGGCACTTTAAGCCTTGAAGCTGCATACACAACCGCTCCACTAACATATCCACCACTTCCAATGACAACATCGGGTTTAAACTCTTTAATAATTTTTTTAGCTTCACGTACACTCTTAAAAAAGAGATTTAATGTTTTAAAATTATCAAAAGTTAACTTGCGCTTGAATCCCTGAATTTCTAACGATTTAAACTTAATACCTTCTTTTGGAACTAATTCACTCTCTAGCCCTCTTTTACTACCAACAAAAAGAACGTCCTCTAATTCGCCACGTTCTTTCATTCTTTTTATCAAAGCTAGCATTGGATAGATATGACCACCAGTTCCGCCACCAGTAACTAACACTCGCATTTAATTTACCACCAAACTCTTAACATATTTTATAAAACAATCGCCACGTTCTTCAAAACTCTTAAACTGATCCCAACTAGCTGCAGCTGGTGAAAATAAGATAACTTCACCAGGAACACTTTTTGAAAAAGCTAAAGGAACAGCTTGTTCTAAAGTATCAACCACACTAATATCAGTAATTCCTGCTTGTTTTGCTGCTTTTGCCATCAATGCCTTAGTTTCCCCATATAAAACAATTTTATTAACGTGTTCCTTCAACGCTGGAACTAATTCATCAAATTCAAATCCTCGATCTAACCCACCTGCGATCAATACTTCGGGCTTAGCAAATGAATTAATAGCAACTAATGCAGCTTCGATATTAGTAGCCTTTGAGTCATTATAAACTTTTCGGCCGTCAATTTCATCAACATATTGAAGTCGATGTTTAACCCCTGTAAAACTAGTTAAAGTTTTTTGAATAGCTTCATTTCCAATCCCCATTAGCTTCACTATAGCTACAGCAAAACTAATATTTTGTAGATTGTGCTGACCTGGTAATTTGATTTCATCAATCTTGATAACAGGTTCATTTTGGTAATATAAGAAACCGCTTTTAATTGAAATCGCAGACTCTGATTTACCTTCTAGACTGATTGGTATCAGTGAGGCTTGACTATTGTCTTCTTCTATTTTAAAAATATCTGGTTGATCTTCATTAACTAGGAGAAATTGTTCTGCAGATTGATTGCTAGTGATAGACAATTTGGCGTTTACATAATTATCAAAGGTTTTGTGATAATCCAAATGCGTAGGATAAATATCGATAATTGCTGCAATATCTGGCTTAATTGATGGCATTCCCATCAATTGAAAACTAGATAATTCAGTGACCAATACATCTTCTTCAGTAACATTTTGGACAACATCACAAACCGGAACCCCTATGTTTCCGACAGCATAGGCTTTACCTTTTTGCAAACCATTATTGAGCATATCTGTGACTAAAGTCGTCGTTGTTGTTTTACCATTAGATCCTGTAATCCCAATAACTTTAGCACGACAAATGGAGAAGCCAATTTCGGGCTCAGTCACAATTGAAATGTTTTGTTCTAAAGCTTTTTTAACCATCTGGTTTTCATAAGAAATACCAGGACTTTTAACAACAACATCAAAATCATAGTGATCAAACCAATCAAGTGCAAGTTCTCCTGAATGGATAAGCACACCCTTTGCTTGCAACTCTTGTGCGTTTTTATCTTGTGTTAAATCTTTAGACTCATTTAAAAATACCTGACAGCCTAAACTCAATAAAACACGTGCAGCAGAGTAGCCACTCTTTCCCATGCCTAAAACTAGAACGGTTTTATTTTTATAATCTGCATTTTCCAAAATTTAAATTCCTCCAAAAATCAAGTAACAGATTGAAGCGATTAAACCAACCGCCCAAAACAAGCTGTCTACTTGCCATTCATTCATACCTAACATTTCAAAATGATGATGAATAGGAGACATTTTGAATAGTCTTTTATGCGTCATTTTAAAATAAGATACTTGTAAAATAACGCTTAGTGTTTCTAAAACAAAGACAATTCCAACAATCAATAATGACCATGGACGGTCAAGTAAAATCGACACTGTTGCCAGAATGCCACCCAGTGCTAATGAGCCGACATCACCCATGAAAATTTTAGCTGGTTTTTTGTTAAAAACCATAAATCCAAGTAAACTTGCAACCAAAGTCACAATAAAAATAAAGACACTCAAGTTGTTTTGTTGATAAGCAATGATACCATATGTTCCAAAAGCAATAATACTTAACCCTGTAGCTAATCCATCTAATCCATCTGAAAGATTGACCGCATTAGAAAACCCAACAATCCAAATTGCATAAAATGCAAATAAAACAATTAAAGATGAAATTGTTCCAACGATTGGCACCTGTAAATCAGGCAAAATATTATTAGACGTTGCGATTATCAGACTGATAACTGCGGCTAATACTTGCAAGCCAAACTTTTGATAAGCTTTTAAACCTAAGTTTTGCTTTTTAAAAACTTTAATAAAATCGTCAAAGAAGCCAATCAAGCCATACACCAATAAGATTACAAGTAGTACATAAAAAGAACTAGTTACTGTATGGAATAAGCTTAAATATACAAAAGAGAAAATAGCAGTGATAACTAAGAATACAATCCCTCCCATTGTTGGAGTTCCTGCTTTTTTTTCATGCCACTTAGGTCCTTCTTCTCTAATTTGTTGTCCTTCTTTATGTCTTCGCAAATAACTGATATAAGATGGCATTGTTACACAGATACCTAAAAAGGTAATGATAATTAAAAACGCCACACTAATATTAAACATTTAATTCCCAACCTATCTTTTATTTTAATGTTACGGTAATCTGTCCGTTGTCAGCCAAAGGTTGTCCTTTAGCAATAGACTGGGCAGTTACAACGCCAGTTGTATTTTGATTATCGTAATTAATTTTTTGTCCTGTAAGTGATGCAAATTCATCTACTGTATCTTTAGTCCACCCCGTCATATCAGGCATCGTCAATGCACCATTCGTTAATAATAACAATTTCTTGGAAGTTGAAATCATCGTTGAAGGTTGCAAACTTTGACGAACGATTTGTTGGCCATCACCTAAGATAACAGGTGTTACGTTAGCTGTTTTACTTAAACTAGCCGCTTCTGAAACAGTTTTACCTGTGAAATCAGGTGCACTAACTGATGTTGGTGCTGTATTTGTTGAACTTAACACACGTGTCATTAGTGGTTTAAAGATATTAGACATAATTGTTTCTGCTGCTGCAGTCATTTTTTGTGGCTGTTTAACTGTGATATACAACGTGTATTTTGGATCATCAGCTGGTGCCATACCTACAACAGAGAAAATATAATTATTGTTTCCAGTCAAATAACCACTGCCATTTGGATTAGCAATTTGGGCGGTCCCTGTTTTGGCCGCAATATCAAATCCTGGAACTTTGTAAGCTGTCCCTGTTCCATAGTTTTGGTACACAACATCTTTCATGGCCGAAAGCACTTGGCTAGCCGTTTTTTCTGATACAACAGGGTCCCCTACGTTTTGCACTTGATACTGGCTACTATTTTCTCCTGTATTAGGGTCAGTAACATGATCAATGATTTGTGGTTTAACCATCTGTCCTTTATTAGCGATTGCACTAAAGGCTTGCATCATTTGAACAGCTGTAACATTAATCCCTTGACCAAAGGAATTGATAGCAAAGTCTAAATCTGTTTTAGACTGACGACTTCCGACAACTTCTCCTGGTAAAGTAATACCGGTTTTTTGGTTAATTTGGAAACGTTTAAGGTAATCGTTAAAAACGGTACTGCCCATTTGTTGTTCTAATTTAACCACCCCAACGTTACTAGACCTTGGGAATGCCTGAGAAAGTGGGATACTTCCCCAACCAGACCAGTTCCAGTCTCGAATAACTGAACCATTAACATTAACTGCACCGGATTGATAATACTGATTAGGATCATAGGTGCCATTTTCAATAGCTGCAGCAAGTGTCAAAATTTTCATAACAGAACCTGGTTCATAACCATCTTCCACTAAAGTATCTCGCCAGGAGTTATTCAGATTGTCTTTGGTTGTTGGGTTAAAGGTTGGTCTTTGTGATGCCGCCAAAATTTTACCTGTTTTTGATTCAGTTAAAATAGCATTCATCCCTAAAGGCTCATACTTATTTTGAGTCTCGGTTAACAATTCTTCTAGGTAACTTTGCAAACGACTATCAATGGTTAGATGAACGTCTTTTCCATTAGCTGCCTTTTGAATTTCTTGTTGACTACCTGGCATTTCATAGCCCCTTGCATCAACCAAGGCCTTTTTAACACCATCAACGCCTCTTAATGTACTATCCATGAACTGTTCAATTCCCATGTTCCCTTTGAGATATTGGCTATTATTTTCATTGGTATCCAACTGCGTAAGTCCAACAATATTAGAAGCAAAAATACCATTAGGATAAAGTCGTGAAGGCGTTTCTGTGAAATTAATACCTGGCAGTTGTAGCGCTTCGATTTGTTTTTTCATCTGTAACGACAAGTTTATACCTGCCACACCAAAACTAACTTGAAAGGCGTTTTTAGTGTTTAAATAGTTCAGTAGTTGTTCTTTAGAGGCAGGTAAAACTGTACTTAATTTTTCAGCAGTTTCCTCCTTATTAACGACATATAACGGTGTTTTTTTATCAATCGAAACCTGCGTATCACTCAAAACTGCGTATATAGAATACAGTCTTGAATCTGTTGCGATTACTTGATTATTATTATCGTAAATAGTTCCTCTATTTGCTTTTTCCGTGATTGTTCTATCATAGGCATTTTTGATTAATTGGCCTAAGTTTTGACCATCAACCTGACCAATGGTTGTAATATAAACAAACCTTAATGCAAAAATAACGAAAACTAAAAAGACAATGAGCTCTAAAAAAACACCCATCACTCGACTGTATTTCTTAGCTTTCGTATTTTGTGTTGATGATTTGTTCGTATTAGGTTTCATACTCATTTTTGAATATTCCTTATATTTCCTTCAATTAATTGAAGTTGATTTTGTTGGGCAACGCCAGCTAGTTTTTGATTGTTAGTCAGTTCACCAATATCTTGCTGTAAGTCAATATTCTTATTTTGTGCCTGTGTTATTGAACTGTTAACACTTTGTAAATGTTGCTGAGCTTGTGTGCTGAGAACACTGGTAAAGACTAAAGCAATCATTGCTACAAATCCAGTAATCCCTAATCCCAATAACATCATTTTTTCGGTAGCAGTATGTTTAACAGCTTCCTTCTTAGGCGCTTGACTTGGCTGACTTTGAGTTTTCATTTTGAAATTAGTTGGCTGCTTAGCACGATCATAATCATAATTATGTTTTCTTAGTGGACTATCTGCCATAATATTCCAGTTCCTCTCTTTATTGCATCTTTTCAGCGACACGTAATTTCGCACTGTGTGCACGATTATTATTTTCTAGTTCATCTTCACTAGCAGTAATCGGCTTTCGAGTTACTAATTTTAACTCAGGCTTAAGATGATCTGGTATAACAGGCATATTCCCCGGAACATCGACTTCTGAATGCTCTTTGAAGATGCTTTTAACAATGCGATCTTCTAAAGAGTGGAAAGAAATAACACTAATTCTTCCGCCCGGTTTAAGTAACGAAATAGCTTCTTCAAGTGACTTTTCCAATGCTTCCAACTCATGATTAACAGCAATTCGAATTGCTTGAAAACTTTTTTTAGCAGGATGTCCCCCATGTCTTCTAGCAAATGCTGGGATGGCATCTTTTATAATCTCACTTAGTTGAGTCGTTGTTTCGATTGGTGCAATTTCTCTTTGCTTTTCGATATTTCTTGCGATATTTTTAGCAAACTTTTCATCACCATATCGTTTCAAAATACGATTAAGATCTTGAAATTTCCAAAAATTAACAACTTGATAAGCATCTAAGGCCTGAGTTTGATCCATCCGCATATCTAACCTAGCTTCGTATCGATAACTAAACCCTCGTTCAGGGATATCAAATTGAGGTGATGAAACACCTAAATCGTAGTAAATGCCATCAACTTTTTCTATTCCTCTTTGTTCAAGTTGTTCTTTTATATTTTCAAAATTAGAGTGAATCAAGTTCAATTGAGAATGTTCAGGATTAGTCCCCGCATCTAAATAGTCTTTGTACGTTTGTGCTGCCTTATCCAACGCCATTGTGTCTTGATCAAAACCATACACCGTTGCATTTTTTATTTGGGACAATAAGTATCGGCTATGACCACCACCACCAAAAGTACAGTCGACGTAAATTCCCTCGTTTTTAGGATGAAGTTGATCAATGGTTTCATGTAATAATACTGTTGTGTGATTAAATGTCATAATTTTAATTCCAAATTTCTGTAGTTTAATTGAGTTATGTTCATGTTCATAAGTGAACTAAATACACTTAAATAAACAGGCTCTTGTATCTCAAATTTACCATAAATTAAGGCTTTAGACTAGTCGTTTTATCCATTTGATGTGAGATTATATTGATTCTTTATAAAAATTTGTGTAACATAGTCAAAATAATCAAAATTAACAAACTAATTATTGATAAAAATGACTGAAATCGACAAAACTTAGCCAAAAAAACCTTCATATAAATATTACGATTAACAATCGCTGTGTAGATGGCATAACCACACAATAAACAAGCTAATAAAATTAAAATCACTGGTACAACATGAATAAAATCATTAATCAGCGATAAATTAATTACAGCTGACCATGCAAAAATAGAAAACACATCATAACCACTAAAGTATTGGCTATTTTTCAAGAGCATTTCTGCTAAATAAGAGACAATTAGCCCCACAGTAATAATAATAAAAATCAAGTGTTTCCCCTCCTCGTCCTCTTAGTTTATATTAGTTTAATTAGTCTCACTACTTTAATTAGTCTCACTACAACGGATTGCAATTATTAATTTCATCGGTTACAATTTCAATTAATAAAGGAGTTTTTCAAATGAACAAAAAAAAGAGTCCGTTTCAAATTGTGACAATCGTAGTAGCTATTTTTATGGCTGTACTTATGCTAGCCGGTTTAATTATTCCGATTGTTTCTCAACTTTTTAGATAACATTAAAAAAGCAAGTATCCAATTTACAGAGATACTTGCTTTTTTATGTTGATTTAATAAATGGATATTTTTTAATATATGAAACAAATAATTTGTCTAAGATAAAAAACAAGATCATTGTTAAAATAAGTGTTTTTAAAACCGCTGGCAGACCGTAAACAAGACCCGATTTTGTTTGGATTCTAAAAACTAGTGTCATGATACCAAATGATAGTTGATATCCTAAAGTACTCATTAACACAATAAATGCTCGAGCTAATTTAATATCTGGAAACTTTTTGGCGTTGATTTGTATAACGTAAAAAATGACTGCATATAAAGTAGCATTAATCCCAATTAAGCCGGCGTAAAAGATATCACCAATCAGTCCAATTCCAATAATGACATAAACCCAATACCTATTTGAAGGGTTATAAAAAGCAATTAGAGACTGAAAAATTAAAGACAGCTGCACTGGAACGATGATTGCATTATCACCTAATAATGGTGCTAATGATTTAGAAAGCACGCCATCTACTATCAAAAACAAGAATAGTAACAAAGGTAATATCCATTTTTTCAGCATTTCCATACTATCGGTCCACACTTCTTAACACCACCGATACTATTGAAAAATTATTAATATTGGCTGCCGGCTTTATCTTGATAATATTTGAAAAGCCATAGTCCCCTGCATCTGATTTTTCGACGGTTCCAATTAGTAATCCTTTGGGCGATGCATCTCCTAATCCACTAGTATAAACCTCTGTCCCTGGTTTAATCTCAGTGCTTGAATTTACCTGCGTCATTGAAAGCGTACCTGATTTGGCATCATACCCTGATATAACTCCGATATTACTATCTAATCGATTTTCTGCACCAGTTTGGACAGAAAATCGGTTGGACGAACGAGAAGTAGTTGAAATCAACTCAACTTTTGCACTAATATTGTCGGCTTCTAAAACACGCCCAACCACGCCTTTATCCGCCATTACTGTCATTCCCTTTTCAATACCACTTTGACTACCTTGATCAATAATCACAAGGTTAGACCAAGTTGCTGATGGACGAGAAATGACTGATGCGTTAACCAGCTTATAGTCAGTTAATGTTTTTTTCAAATCTAAAGCTTCCTTCAGTTCTTCATTTTCATCCGCAACAGCTTTAGACTTAACCTTAGTCTGTGCTAAATCGTCTAACTGTTTTTTTAAGTTTTCATTTTCTTGGTACGTATTAGCCAACTGATTAACAGTTGAAACACCCGAACTAAACCAATTGACTGGAACATTAATAACTCTAGTTACAACTGAAACACTATCATTTAAAAATGTTTGCAGAAAAAATGGTTTATCTTGTTTTCTTTGCAAACTAGCAGAAGTAACAATCAATCCGATAACTACCACAACTATTGCAAAAATAGACATTATTTTTTTGTTTTTGAGTATTTTCTTCATTTGCAATTAGTCCTAAATACTAAAAAGCGACCTTTAGTCGCTTTTATTTTTTGCGCATTACATCAATGCTTTTTAGAGATTCTCCTGTTCCAATAGCAACACAATCTAGTGGATCTTGTGCAATAAATACTGGAACTTTAGTAGCTTCAGAAATCACCTCAGGTAAGTGGTTTAAAAGTGCACCACCACCTGTTAATACGATACCGTGATCAATAACGTCAGCTGCAATCTCTGGTGATGTTTCTTCTAACGTTTCTTTAATTGCAACAATAATTTCTTCAACCACCTCATGAATGGCCTCAGCAATATCTTTAGGAGAAATTTCAACAGATTTAGGTAATCCTGTTAATAAATCTCGACCTCTAATTGACATCTTTTCTAACTCTTCAGATTTTTCAACAGAAGCAGAAGCAATGTTAATTTTGATATCTTCAGCTGTACGTTCCCCAATTAATAGGTTAAAGTGTTGGCGAACATGAGAAACAATCGATTCGTTAAAACGATCTCCAGCCATACGAGTTGAGCGAGATGACACAATCCCACCTAAGGAAATTGTCGCAACATCTGTTGTTCCCCCACCAATATCAACAACCATGGACCCTGTTGGTTCCATAACAGGAAGTCCTGCACCAATAGCTGCTGAAAAAGGCTCTTCAATCACGTAAGCGTCACGTGCGCCAGCAACTTTTGTAGCATCAATAACTGCGCGTTTTTCAACTTCTGTTACCCCACTTGGGACACAGACCATTACAAACGGCTTACTATTGCCAATTGTTTTTTCCATAAAGTATTTCATCATGGCTGCAGTTGTATCATAATCAGCAATAACCCCGTCTTTCATAGGTCGTATTGCTTTAATACTTCCAGGAGTTCTCCCAATCATAGCTTTAGCTTCTGACCCAACGGCTACTATTTCTCCAGTTTTCATATTCTTTGCTACAACAGAAGGTTCTCTTAAAACGATACCCTTACCTTCCATGTAAACGATGGTATTTGCTGTTCCTAAATCAATTCCGATATTTTTTGAACCAAACCCAAACAATAAAATCGCTCCTTTTTCATGCATACATATTCTAAACCAGTATATCATAAGGACTTTACACGAAAAAGAAATATTAAAGGTTTGCTAACAATTAAATAAAATCATAAGATTTCAAACTCATAAAATCATTTTTTGAAACAATAAAATGATCCAAACATTCAATCCCCATCAATTTTCCTGCTGCTACCATTTGTTTTGAAAAACTAATATCAGCACGAGATGGTTCTAAATCTTCACTAGGATGATTGTGTGCCAAAATAATCTTGGCACTTTGATTGAGTATTGCTAGTCTAAATATCTCTCGAGGATGAACAACCGTATGAGTTAATGTTCCCTTAAAAACAATCTGCTCACTAATAATATGATTTTTAACATCTAAACAAACCAGTAGCAATACCTCTTGATTAAAGTTGACTAATAAACTTTTTAGATGCTCTCCCATCAATTGATTACTGGTATATTTTGTAAGCTTTTTTAACCGCAGTTGTTTGAATCTATTGACAATTTCTTCAAAAATATCTTGTTCTTGGTTGCAATTATCAGTCAAAGATAAGCTAGTCACATATTGATGTAAATCTGTGACAGTAGTCTGCTTAGTAAAGTGACTCATAAATTTGATTAATAATTCTTTATCAGATGCTTTTATAACTTGAATTTTATTTTTAAACATAATTCTTCTTCCTGACGTTTGACTGTAGTCATTAAATACGCCAAAAAGAAATTTATCAGTTAAATTGACTTAAAGAATCTAATGTCAACGTTGCTTGCTGTCGTTCTTTTGCTGTTGCATCCCTTAAATCAGGGACCAATACACTATCAATTCCAGCACCATTTGCCGCTTTTATACCAGGACCTGAATCTTCAAAAACAATCAACTGACTAGGTGCAATTGCCAGTTTCTTCTGAGCTGCACAATAAATATCCGGACTAGGCTTTGGTTGGTTTACAGCTTCATGACTTAAAATCACATCAAAACAATTCCGAATTGCTAATTGAGTTAACACCTGCTCAATAAATACGCGATGATTATTAGACGCAATCCCTAGCTTTACACCCGCTTGTTTTAATTGATTAATAAGTTGTTTAACACCTGGCATTAGTTGTAGTTTTCCAGAATTTATTGCCTGTTCCACATAGCTATTGGTTTGCTTCATAAAATTAGCAAATGTTTTTTCATCGATAAAATTTAAGTAAAATTTTTTAAACTGATCAGAAGAATACCCTTTAATATCTAGATAAGCTTTTTTGGGAATTGGGAGATTATCTTTTTCAATAACAGCAAGCCCTGCTTCATAATAAAGTTGCTCGCTGTTAATCAACAACCCATCCATATCAAAAATTGCACCTTTAATATCTTTACCTAACTGTGAACTATACATCCTAAAGCCCCCTTAGTTCTTATTAAAGAACTTTATGACTTCAGATGCAAAATAAAATGATCCACAAATTATCAATGTGTCAGTTGGACGAGCTTGTTGCAGCCACTGTTTGATATAGGCTACATAGTCCTCAATATAGGTCAAATTTTTAAAGTCCAACTGAGCAAAATCTGTTTGTTTAGCTGCTCGGGGATTATCAATTGTTGTGACTTTAATCTTGTAATCTGCTAAAAGATTAAAAATGCCACGGTAATCTTTGTCCTTCATAATAGCCGTTAAAATTGTGACCTTGGTTTTGTCAGGATAATGACTAGCTAGATACTTCTTTAGTTCCTTAACAGCCGCCACATTATGAGCACCGTCAACAATAATATCAGGACCTTTGTGTACTAATTGATATCTGGCTGGAATTTGAACTGAATTAAGCACTTCAACTACTTCTTTGGGAGTTAGTAGCTTAGCTACTAATAACTCATAGGCTTGAATTGCTATGGCCATATCAATTTGCTCAACATTAGCTACTGACTTAATATTTGAATAAACCTGGTGTTGTGTTTTTATTACTTGCTGCGCAACATTAAATTGCTGGTTTAACCAATAGCTATCAGCATGTTGTTCCCGTATTCGTTTTTGTATAATCGGTCTAATTACTTTTGGAACATGTCCAATCACAACAGGCCGAGTTGATTTAATAATACCGACTTTTTCTGTTGTAATATCTGCTAAAGTTGGGCCAATAAGAGCTTGATGATCCATACCAATTGACGTGATAATTGACAATTCGGGGGTAATCACATTTGTCTTATCGTGTTCTCCTCCAATACCAACTTCAATAATGGCATAGTCCACTTGATTTTTAGCAAAAGCCAAATAACCAAGAACTGTCACAAACTCAAATTCAGTAATTACAAACTCAGGTTGTTGGTCACTAATTCTAGCAAGTACTGGTCTAATAATTTCGACCAGTTCAACCAGTTCTTTATTACTAATAGGCTGATTATTAATTTGAATCCGCTCATTAAATTGAATAATAAATGGTGAAATAAATAAACCGACTTTTTGATTAGTTGCCGTAAGTAAATGACTCAAATAATAACAGGTCGAGCCTTTACCATTTGTTCCTGTAACATGAATTGTCTTAACTTTATTTTGCGGATTCTCTAATTGATCAAGCACTAATTTGATATTTTTTAACGAATTAGTGCGTTGCATTTTCGGGAGATTATGAATAAAACTGACCGCTTGATCAGCCGTCAGTTTATGAGGTGTTGCCATATTATTGATTATCCTTCAATTCTTGAATACGTTCTAATACGCTATTAAGTTGTGATTGATAATCTGCTTTTTTATCTTTTTGTTCAGCTACAACTTTTTCAGGTGCTTTGCTTACGAACCCTTCGTTTGATAATTTTTTATCAATACGTGCAATTTCACTATTTAAATTGTCAACTTCTTTATTTAGTTTTTCAATTTCTGCTGAAATATCTACTAATTCTGCTAATGGCACAAAGATTTGGGCACCTGTAATCACTGCATTTAGTGCTAGTTTTGGTGCATTGATATCTGTAGCGATTGTCATTGATTTTGGATGAACAAAACGAGCTAAGAACTCAGCATTATTATTCAAAATATCAGCTTGTGCATCCCCATCCACACGAATTTTTAAGTCAATTGGTGTTGAAAGTGGTGCATTCGCTTCGGCACGAATATTACGGATTGATTTAATAACATCAATTAAGAAGTCCATCTCTTCAATCGCTTGTTCGTCTTCAAATTCAGCGTGAGTGATTGGATATTCTGCAACCATTAAGCTCTTACCTTCATGAGGCATTGATTGCCAGATTTTTTCAGTTACAAATGGCATAATTGGGTGCATTAAGCGTAAGATTTGATCAATAACATAAACCAAGTGGTTTGCTTTAATTGCTTTTGCTTCTTGATCTTCACCCGTAAAGATTGTTTTACTCATTTCAATATACCAGTCAGCAACATCGTTCCAGATAAAGTTATATAGTGCACGTCCTGATTCACCAAATTCAAATTGATCATTTAGACGTGTAACATCTTTAACAGTTTTGTTCAAACGAGCAAAAATCCAACGATCAGATAAGTCAAAGTTTTCTGGATTTGGTAAATGAGCATCCTGCGTACCTTCTGGTAAATTCATAATAACAAAACGGCTCATATTCCAAATCTTGTTAATGAAGTTCCAAGCAGCATCCATTTTATCGTAACTAAATCTTGTATCTTGTCCTGGAGTTGAACCTGTTGATAAGAACCAACGTAAAGCGTCTGCACCATATTGATCAATAATTTCCATTGGATCAATTCCATTACCCAATGATTTACTCATCTTACGTCCTTGTGCATCACGCATCAATCCGTGGATTAAAGTGTATTCAAATGGACGTTCATTAGTTAATTCTAGTCCTTGGAAAATCATACGTGCAACCCAGAAAGGAATGATATCGTAACCCGTAACTAGTGTGTTATTTGGATAGTAGCGTTTGAAGTCACTAGCTTCGACATCTGGCCAACCCATTGTTGAAAATGGCCATAACGCACTTGAGAACCATGTATCTAAAACATCTTCATCTTGTTCCCAGTTTTCAGCATCTTGAGGGGCTTCTTCCCCAACATAGATTTCGCCTGTTTCTTTGTGATACCAAGCTGGAATACGGTGTCCCCACCATAATTGTCTTGAGATAACCCAATCATGAATATTTTCCATCCAACGTGTAAAGGTTCCTTCAAAACGATCAGGAACAAACGTTACTTTTTGATCAGTTTCTTGATTTCTTAGTGATTCTTCAGCTAATGGTTTCATTTTAACGAACCATTGTGTTGAAAGTCTTGGTTCAACTGGTACACCTGAACGTTCTGAGTGACCAACATTGTGAGCCATTTCTTCAACTTTTAATAAAGCACCAGCTTCATCTAAATCTTTTACAATAGCCTTACGAACATCAAAACGGTCCATGCCTTCGTACTTACCAGCGTTTTCATTCATTGTACCGTCAGGATTCATAATGTTGATACGTTCTAAGTCATGACGATTACCTACTGCAAAATCGTTAGGATCATGAGCTGGTGTAATTTTTACTGCACCTGTACCAAATTCACGGTCAACATAAGTATCCGCAATAATTGGTAATTTACGGTCAGTTAGTGGTAAGATAACTTCTTTGCCGATGTAGTCTTTGTAACGATCATCATGAGGATGAACTGCAATCGCTGTATCTCCTAAAAGAGTTTCTGGTCTTGTTGTTGCAATTTCAATATAACCTGAACCATCAACATAAGGATATTTAATGTGGTAAAAAGCACCTTGGTCTTCTTGGTGAACAACCTCAATATCTGAAAGAGCTGTTTGAAGAGCTGGGTCCCAGTTAATGATGTATTCATCACGGTAAATTAAACCTTTGTTGTACATTTGAACGAATACTTTTTTAACAGCATCGCTTAACCCATCATCTAAAGTAAAACGTTCACGAGAGTAGTCAAGTGATAGTCCCATTTTACCCCATTGTTCTTTAATATTTTTAGCGTATTCGTCTTTCCAGTCCCAAACGCGTTCAAGAAACTTTTCACGTCCTAAATCATGACGTGTTAAGCCTTCTTCTTCACGGATTTTTCCTTCAACTTTTGCCTGTGTTGCAATACCAGCATGGTCCATACCTGGTAAGTATAAAGTATCAAATCCTTGCATGCGTTTTTGTCTGATAATCATATCTTGTAAAGTCGTATCCCATGCATGTCCCATATGTAGCTTACCTGTAACATTTGGAGGTGGGATAACAATAGAATAAGGTTTTGCTTTCTTGTTGCCACTTGGTTTAAATAGATCTTCATCTAGCCATTGTTGGTATTGGCCTTGCTCCACTTCTTGTGGATTGAATTTTTTAGATAATTCAGTCATATTATTCCTCCTAAATAAAAAATCCTAGACAACTTAATGTCTAGGACGAATTGATCGCGGTACCACCTAAATTGAACCTAATTGTTACAAGACAACTAGATTCCTCTTTATATCACTAAAGATAACGGGGTTTACCGGTTTAATTTACTCATTTCAATTAAACAGCTCGCAAGCTACCTGTTTTTTCTGCTTTAAAATCTTTCAGCGGGTCGATTTTATCTCTGTTAGTCGAAAAAACACCTCTTGGTCGTTGCTATTGACTATATTCTACTAAATTTATCTCAAATGTCAAAGTAAATCTTCAAAGTCTGCTTGATTATTTGTTGTTAAGAAGTCTTCATCTGGATAAATATCAGTTATTTGAATATTGTCTAAGGCCTCTTGAATCATCGCTTTTGAGTCTAAAGCTTTTTCATATAAAACTGCTTTTTCAGTCTTAGGTCTAGTCTTAGGTCTAGTTGGTGCAAAAATTGTACAACAATCTTCAAACGGCATAACCGAAAGATCAAATGTATCAATTTTTTCAGATATTCGAATAATATCTGTTTTATCCAAAGTCGCAACTGGACGAATGATTGGGGTATTGGTCACATCATTAATTGCCATCATACTTTCAAGCGTTTGTGAGGCAACTTGTCCAATTGATTCTCCATTGGAAATAGCTAATCCTTTACGTTGTTCACGAATTAAATCAGTTAATTTTAGCATAAAGCGACGTTGAACCGTCATCAAATATCCTTCTGGAATATTTTGCTTAATTTGTTCTTGGATATGGGCAAAAGGAACCGCGATAAATTTAATTTTACCTGAATAAGCTGCCAGCTTACTTGTCAATGCTTTAGCTTTAGCTAGTGCTTTATCTGTTGTATAGGGTGGTGAATAGAAGTGAACCATTTCTATTTCAATCCCACGTTTCATCGTCAAGTAAGAAGCAACTGGTGAATCAATCCCACCAGAAAGCATCAACATCGCTTTACCTGCAGTACCAACAGGTAAACCACCTGCCCCTTTAATTGTTTGGTTAGATAAATAAACGGCATCATGACGTACTTCAATTCGCAAAATAACGTCTGGGTTTTTCATTTTTACTGCAATATTAGGCAGGGCATCTGTCACACTACCTCCAACTAATTGATTAATTTCATTAGTATCTAGTTCATACTCATGGTCACTACGGCGTGTGTTAACTTTAAATGATAACCCTTCTTGATAAATAGCCGTCATCATTTCAACAGCAGCTTCTTGAATATCTTTAATATTCTTAGATACTTTAACGGCTGGCGAATAAGTTTCTATTCCAAATACTTTAGCTAGTTTTTGGTCAACGACTTCCCAGTCTTCACCATTCAACTTAATGTGCATTCGATCACGTTTAGTTGAGATATCAAGATGACTTAAATCATGCAAAGCACGGCTAACATTACCATGCAAACGGTTGATGAATTCTCGACGGTTCTTACCTTTAGTCGATAATTCACCATATCTGACTAATACTTCACTAAATTGCATAGATGCAACTCCTTTTAATAACTTATATTTTTAAAACGTTTGTAGATTGTTTCAAATTGACTGATAAATTCTTTTGCTTCAGCCAAGGTATTATCAGCTGAAAAACTCAATCTAATAGCACCTTGAGCAATACGGTCATCAACGGCCATCGCCTTTAGCGTACCTGAACCAGTCTCTTCCTTACTAGAACAAGCACTAGTGGTTGAAACATAGATTTCTTGTTCTTCAAGTAAATGAACCAATGTTTCACCTCTTACGCCCTCTAGAGCAAAGGTTAAAATATGTGGGGCAAAGTGATCTGATACAGGTGAAAAAATAGAGATACCCGGTTTATCAGTTAGGTAATTGGTCACTTCCTGTTTAATAGTTGCTGTTGTTTGGGCTGCTTGTGATTGCGTTTCAAGTGCTAATCTCAAAGCTTTAGCACTAGCCACAATTCCTGGCGTATTTTCAGTTCCTGAACGTAAATTTTGTTCTTGTCCACCACCACTGAGTAGTGGTTGTAATTGACGGTTGGCTTTTTTATGTAAAAAGCCTACGCCACGAGGACCATTAAACTTGTGTGCCGAAAAACTCATTAAATCAATGCGATCATGGAAAAATTTAGGCCACAGATTTTTGCCAATAGCTTGAACTGCATCAACATGATAATGAATCGACGGATAGTCTTGTAAAATTTCACCAATTTCTTGAATCGGCTGAATCGATCCTATTTCATTATTCACCGCCATTACTGAAACTAAAATTGTATCATTTGTAATGGCTTCTTTCACTGTTTGGGGATTGACTACGCCTGTATTGTCGACTGGTAAATAAGTTACTTTAAAACCAAATTCTTCTAGTTGCTTCATTGAATTTAAGACGGCTGGGTGCTCAATTTGAGTCGTAATTAAATGATTACCTAGTTTTCGTTTTGAAAATGCCGTTCCTTTGATTGCCAAATTATCAGACTCTGTCCCGCTACTTGTAAAAATTATTTCGCTACCTTTAACGTCTAATAAAGCGGCAATTTGTAAACGAGATCGCTCTGCTAACAAAAAGCTTTGTTCGCCAAATTTGTGCAAGCTTGAGGGATTAGACCAATACTTTTGACTAACTGCTTGATAAGTATTCAGCACATCCGAATTGATGAGCGTTGTTGAACTATTATCGAAATATATCAATTTAATATCCACCTTTTAAACTAAAAAAGACCAGTAATCTGGTCTAAGTCGTTTGTTTGAACGTCTAAAATATTATAGCGGAAATACGCTTAACATTCAACACGTTAACTTATTTTTTATAAGCCTTTGTAGTAGTCGTTTTCTATTTTTTGATAAGCACCAGGTTCAACTTTTTCTAAAGCGCTTGCTATTACGTCTAAAGCACCTTCATAATCAAAATCTTGATTATATAGCTGATAAGCTTTTCGAACAGCTTCATTAATTCCTTGATTATCTTGAATATATTTATTGCTGTACTGAATAGCAATCTCTGTTAGTTCTGAAACAGCCACAATATTTTCAGAATCTGTCGTTAGTTTATTTAAATCTTGCTGCGCTAAAATCAAATCATCTGAAATTTGTTTCATATCAATTTTAACTTGATTCAATTCATTATAGATTTTTTCGATTTCAGCTTCAACTAATCGATAATATTCAATAAAACGTGCTGGATAGCCAGGTAATTTATAACGATCTAATTTACGTTTTAGCATATTTAAATTCAAATTCATTTCTTGAACAGACTGCTGTGCTACTTTTTCTGCTTCGGTCAGTCCTTCAATATCTTGTTGAATTTCTTGCTGACGAATTGCAATTTCATCTAATCGTTGATTGATTCTCAAGAAGTCAGCCTTAATTTCAGAATAAACAGGTGATTCTGTTTCTATTTTTCTAAGATCTAAATCAAAGTCATTTTTCATTTGACTAATTTCAGAACCAATATGACCACTTTCCGTAATTTCATCATTCGTTAAAATATAACTTTGATCAATATGAACCAATAAATCCATTAGTTCTGAACTCGCTAATGAGACTTTTTCAAACTGTTCTGACAATCGAGTTTGAAAATCCATTACAAAGTTCTTAGCATTCATTTCATTTTCTAATATCTGCTCAATTTCCATCATTTTGTTAGTGATGCTGTCAATTGAACTTTCTACTTCATCTAGCTTGATTTCATTTAATTGCTGATTGGCTTGATTAAGTGTTGCATTTAAATTGTCGATAAGGGTTTGAACATTCACATTTGAAAAACGATAGCCTTGGTTTAATAACTGTTGATAGTCATCGCTGATTTCTTTGACTTGTTTAGGTAACTTGTCACTTAATTTTTCATAGCTTTTTTTAATTCTTGGCAATTTTTGTGCCAAATGATTAAGCTGCAATCTCAAATAACTTAAGACACGATGTGTCTCAATGTGATTACCTTCATTATTCAACTTTCTAACGTCTGAAAATTTATTTTCAAGCCCGAGTAAATAGTCCTCTAAAAAATGAATAGTTTGACCATAATTATAAGATTTAGATAAAATATCTTTTCTCATCGCCGCATATTTATCGTAAATTTGCTCGATTTCTTGTTCTGACTCACTATTTGCAGCAATCAACTGATCAAAAACAGACTCAACATCTTCAACATCTTGCTCAGCTTCAAACACTTCTTGCTTCAAGTCAGCTAACAACGCATTGGCTGTTAAAAGTCTGAGGTGATTTGTCGTTTGTGCAACTTTTTGATTTTTTTGTTGTAACTCTTCTGAGCGAGACTCTATTCCTAAATAGACCTTTGCCCAATTATTAAAAGTAATCAGACTAGACCCTGATAAAGTAATTCCTTTAAGGTGCTGATACTTCTCATCCAATTCAGCTGATTGAAAAGCATCAATAACTGCACCAATGTGTGTCGTAACACGTTTATTTCTAACAAAATTCATTAGTAATTGAATGACAACTGCAAGTATTATTAAAATACTTATTGAAAGCACAACTGTTTGCCCTACTGACATAAAAGCTTCCCCCAATATTCCATATAACTATTATTGTATCAAAAAATAAAGCCTTTGAAGAGGTTTTTTATTAAATAAATAAACTTGATTTAAAATGCTATCTCATCTATAATAATAGGAGTGTAAAATATTGCAGCAATAAGTGGCAAGAACGTCAACATTTTATGGCGCTTTAAGTGAACGAGTACCCCGCGGCTGCACGTGGTGAAAGTATCAACATAAAATGCACGAATGCCGAACTTATTTCTTATATTTTACTCCAATAATCAAATTTTATGGAGGAACATTTTTATGTCAAGATATACAGGTCCTAGTTGGAAAAAATCTCGTCGTCTTGGAATTTCTTTATCAGGTACTGGTAAAGAACTTGCACGTCGTAACTACGCACCAGGTGACCACGGTCCAAACGCTCGTCGTGGTAAACTTTCAGAATACGGTTCACAATTACGTGAAAAACAAAAACTACGTGTGATGTACGGTTTAACTGAACGTCAATTTATGAACCTTTTCGTTAAAGCTGGTAAAATTCGTGAAGGTAAACACGGTGTTAACTTCATGGTATTACTAGAACGTCGTTTAGATAACGTTGTTTACCGTTTAGGTCTAGCAACTACACGTCGTCAAGCTCGTCAATTAGTAAACCACGGTCACGTGACTGTTGATGGCCAACGCGTTGATATTCCTTCTTACGAAGTAAAACCTGACCAAGTTATCGGACTAAGAGAACGTTCACAAAACTTGGCTATCGTTAAAGAAGCAGTTGAAGCTACAGTTGCTCGCCCTGCTTTCGTTTCATTTGACGATAACAAACTAACAGGTTCATTAACTCGTTTACCAGAACGTGATGAACTAGAACCAGAAATCGACGAATCACTTGTTGTTGAATTCTACAACCAAAAACTTTAATATTTATATATTTTGTTTATTCCCCGGTATCCTTATCGGGGATTTTTTAATACACTTTTATTAGATACAAAAGGAGGTATTCTCATTGTCAGATAAATTAAATGAACGCTTAGAACAAAGTGGGATGACTTCCACCCCACAAACTAACCCGGATGAAAGAAGAAAATACTTAGGTTCACTTCGAGAACGTGTATTAGTTAGGCTTTCAGTTGCACAATTGAAAGACCAAAAAATTGTTAAAACTTTAGTTTCTCATATTCCGAGCTATCAAAATTATCAAGTCTTAATTAACAATAAAATCAATACCGCCAATGCTTCTTTAATCATCAAATGTTGTTCTCAAAATAATATCAAGTTTTCTTTAATTAGTGATCAATCCGCTCAAATTGAAGATGACAAAACGGGTGTATTAGTGGTTTCAAGTGAAGCTATCAATGAACCTGTTATCGATATTGCTCAAAAGTATAGTGAAAATGATGAGGTTGATGCTCAACCTAAATCTCAAAAACTTTCATTTTGGGGTAAATTAAAAAAATTAATTAAAGGAGATTAACCATGTCAGCTCCCCTAGCCTTCCGCATGCGACCTCAGACAATAGCTGATATTGTCGGACAACAGCATCTAGTAGGCAAAGACAAAATTATCAATCGTATGGTTAAAGCTAAACGGCTGACTTCCATGATTTTATACGGACCTCCAGGTATTGGAAAAACCAGCATCGCTAGTGCAATTGCAGGTAGTACAAAATATGCTTTTAGACAGCTAAATGCTGCTACTGATGGCAAAAAAGAACTCAAAATCGTAGCTGAAGAAGCTAAAATGAGTGGTGCTGTCGTTTTATTACTAGATGAAATTCATCGTTTGGATAAAACTAAACAAGACTTTTTATTGCCGATGCTTGAATCAGGTAAAATCATTTTAATTGGTGCTACAACTGAAAATCCATATATTTCGATTTCCCCTGCTATCCGATCACGAACTGAAATTTTCGAATTATACCCTTTGAGTTCTGATGACATTAGTCAAGCAATTAATCGTGCTTTATCTGATCAAACCAATGGATTAGGTAAGTATCACGTCGAATTAACAGATGAAGCAAGAGAACTGCTGATAACACGTAGTAACGGCGATTTACGAAACGCTTTAAACGGTCTTGAACTTGCTGTACTATCGTCTTATCAGGAAGAATCTGATCAACTTACTATTAATGAGGCAATCATTAAAGATTCTATTCAAAAGCAAAATATTTCTGCTGATAAAAATGGTGATAGTCATTACAACCTACTTTCTGCTTTTCAAAAATCGATTAGAGGATCTGATACAGATGCCGCACTCCACTATCTTGCTCGGTTAATATTATCTGGGGATTTACCTAGTATTATTAGACGGTTAACCGTGATAGTTTTTGAAGATATTGGTTTAGCTAATCCACAAGCTTGGCTGCATACAATGACAGCTATTGAAGCAGCTGAAAAAGTCGGCTTTCCTGAAGCCCGTATTCCATTAAGCAATGCGGTTATTGAACTTTGCCTATCACCCAAATCAAATTCAAGTTTGGCTGCTATTGATCAAGCCTTATCAGATATTCAGACCAAACGTATTAGCGATATTCCTAGCCACATTAAAGATGCACATTATAGTGGTGCAGAAAAGTTAGGAAGTGGTGTTGGTTACTTATATCCTCATGATTTTGAAAATGATTTTATCGCTCAAGATTATTTGCCTAATAGTCTTAAAAATGCTCACTACTTTAAGCCTAAAGGAAACAGTAAATTTGAAATCTCATTCAAAAATCAATATCAAAAATTAAAAGATTTACAAAGAAAAGGACGTCGTTAACGTTATGATTATCAAAATTATTATGATAGCCTTCATTGCTATTATTTGCTATATTGCAGGCTGTTTATTTTATACTAAGGATAAACCCTTCCTTGTTTTTCATCCCGAAAAAGATCGTTTTCTAAGTCGAGCACTATTAATATTTGCAATTATGTTAGTAATAGTTGCTATAATTGGTGCAATTGTTACTTTCACACTACCTGCTATTTATAATATTATTACACTCATCTTAACTAGTGTCATTTTAATTGTTTTATCCATTGTGCTATCGGTTTCAATCAATACGAATATCAAATAAAAAAAGCCATTTAAAAATGGCTTTTTTTATTTGATCTCATTTCTAATTAAATTACTAATAGATTCTGGCAAATCTTCCAAAACTAACAAACTATCTATAAGACGTTCACTGTTATAGACTTGATGCCAAAATCCCAATTGTTCGTTTGAACTATAATCATCTTTGTACTGATCATTCCATTGTGTTAAAAGCATCACAATAAAGTGATTATAAAAATTATCTCTTAATGAAAAAGTTAAGACTAACTCTGCTAATACTTGATTTTCACCAAAAATAAGAGGTACATCTGTTTGTAAATAAGCAAATAATACAGCTGTCACTAAGTAAACCTTTAGTGCCCGATGAACGGGTGCCTCACAAATCTTTTTAGTGGCCTCAACAATTAAACTATAAGTTTGAATCCAACCCATTTTGGGATTGTATCCTTGATAGTCTTGTTCCAATAATGAGTAAGTCACCAATTTCAATGCAATTTTTTGGTAATCTTGTGGAGATAATAAGTTATAAAACTTTTCATCTTCAACTAAAAGGGCATTTAAAATTAATAAAACACTACTACGGACTAAAACTGCATTATTTTTGGGTTCCAAAATATGAGCATACAAATTATCTGGATTTAAGATGAAATCTTTCAACCAAATTAACTGATTTTCACTATAATAATGTTTTTTAATACACTCAACAATTGTTTTTAGAACATATTTCTCTCTAATTTCAACATCCGTTACGCCAATAAATTGTGACAAAAACTTTAAATCATCAATTTTTGGAGATTGAATATTTTTTTCTTGAGCAAGAAACTTAATTCTCTCTTTATTATCATCAGTTAATTCTGCTACTTGAACTGGACGACGTCTTTTTTGATAGTTGACTTGTTCTTTTATCTTGTGAAACTGTTGGTAAAGCGTATTGTAAAAGTCACCTGTTTCAAAACGCTTAAACAAGTTACTGACATTTTGCTCAACTTCAACTAGTTGACTGCTAGTCATTTAGCCACTCTCCTAACTGATAAATACTAAAACTCTCCTTTTCCACTGAAAATATAACTCTTATGGTGATATTTCATCGAAAGAATCAATCCAACACCAATCATATTTCCTAATAAAGCCGATCCCCCTGCCGAAATAAATGGCAATGGGATTCCGGTTAGTGGTAGAAGATCAATACTCATCCCAATATTTTCAAAAACATGGAATAAAATCATCATAATGACACCTGTCGAAACATATGAATAAAAAGCGTTACGCGTTTGAAATGCAACTTTAACCATATTAAAAATCAAATAAAAATAAGTTAAAATAACACAGATAACACCGACAAACCCAAAACTTTCACCGATAATAGAAAAAACCATATCAGTAGTTTGAACAGGTACATTAACGACTCTGACACCGAATCCTCGACCAAATAATTCTCCTGAACCAATAGCCTTCATACTTTGCCATAACTGCATGGAATTATTAGCAGTATCCCCTGACGGGTCTAACCAACTATTAATTCGTTCAAATTGGTAAGCTTTGAAATTAAATTGTCTTAAGATTCCCTGACCATTTGGTGTTGATACTAACAAAATTGCAATTGTCCCAATAACAGCTACGGTTAAGAAAACAGGTAGCAAAATTTTCCAAGTGACCCCAGAAACTAGAATTGCTCCGCCTAAGATGGCAAAGAATACTAGCATTGTCCCAAAGTCATTTTGTAATTTCAAAAGCACCGCAACAGGCAACATTACTAAAATTAATTTAGCAATTAAAATACTATCATTTCGAACAGTATGTTCTCGATAAAGTTGGTTGTGACGATAAGTTAATCGTCCCAGCATCAAAATAAATGCCGGTTTCATCACCTCTGAAGGTTGAAAAGTAAATGGCCCTACTTTAAACCAACTCATAGCTCCTGTATCAGCAGCAAGCGATCGATCATGAAATATCAAAACCAAAAACAGCAACGTGAGTCCTGCAGCATACGCATAAGGCGACACTTTAAATAGCTGTTCAGAATCAAATTGCATAATAACAGCAACAATTAAAAAACCGACAAAATACCAAATAACTTGAGAAACAATTGCTCTTAAATTAGCGCCTGAAGCTAACCAAATCGCATACATTCCGACAATAGCTAATAGTAAAACAGGTACAATAATTCCAAAATCTAGTCGATCAATTAGGCTCGGCTTTTCATCTACTTGTGCCATAATTTATACTCCCCTAGATTTTTATTTTATAATTTAAATTTTGCCATGTAAGTTAAAGTAAACTAACAAATCATTAATGGCGCTTTCTAAATTGTTTGCAAATAGTGTTTTATTCGATTTTTCAATATCTATTTGATAGCGTGATTCTGCTTTTTTAATCGTTCCAATAACTTGTTTATTTGGAATCACTACTTCATAGTAATTTTCATTTTTTTTATTAACTTCGTTAACTTCTACATTAATGTTTTTAACTTTTTTAGACATAAAATTCTCTACTCACTACTTTTTTTATTTTTGTTAATTATTTCGTCACCAATTTTATCAGATTTCTTATTTCGAAACAGTGAAAACTTATCCGGAACAAAATCAAGACCACCTTTATTGAATGGCTGACACCTCAAAATTCTTGATATCCCCATAATAGTCCCTTTAATCACACCGTGTTTTTCAATAGCTTTAAAGGCATACTGAGAACATGTTGGATAAAAACGACAACGCTTAGGTAATAAAGGCGAAATTTGAGTTTGATAAAATTTGATACACCTTAAGAAAATAAATCGCATTATCTTCTCTTAGCAATATTATCCAATAAAATACCAGTTCCAATAGCTACAGCATCTAAACTATTATCTGCCACAATAACTGGCACTTTTAAGTGGTGGGCTAAAAGACGGTCTAGATTATTTAATAAAGCTCCCCCACCAGTCAACATGATACCACGATCAATGATATCTGCAGCTAGCTCTGGTGGTGTTTGTTCTAGAACTTCTTTAGCAGCATCAATAATGCTCATCAACCCTTCAGATAGGACTTGTTCGACTTCTACTGCATTGATTGTCATCACTTTAGGTAGACCATCAATCATATCACGACCACGAACTTCAATTTCTTGTGATTCTTCTGCTTCAAAAGCTGAACCAATTTCTTTTTTGATTGTTTCAGCTGTTCGTTCACCAATCAAAAGATTATATTTTTGCTTAACATAAGCAACAATATTTTGATCCATTTTGTTACCCGCATAATGTAGTGAACGACTCGTCACAACTTCACCCATTGAAAGTACCGCAATATCACTCGTACCCCCACCAATATCAATAACCATATTACCTTGAGGTTTAAAGATATCAAGGCCAGCACCAACTGCTGCTACTTTAGGTTCAAATTCTAAGTAAACTTTATTACCGCCAGCTTTTTCAGCAGCTTGAATAATCGCCTTTTGTTCAATATCTGTTACATTTGTCGGTGCACAGATTAAAATATTTGGCTTAGATAAAAATCCTTTTAAATTCAATTTTTCAATAAAGTAAGTCAACATTGCTTCTGTAATATCAAAATCAGCAATAACCCCATCCTTTAAAGGTCTAATAGCCTTAATATTACCAGGTGTACGACCAACCATACGATAAGCTTCTGTCCCTACAGCAACAACTTCATCGTTTTTTGTATCGATTGCAACTACAGATGGTTCATTTAAAACAATACCATCTCCAGCAACATAAATTAATACATTTGCTGTTCCTAAATCGATTCCTATATTTTTAACCACGATTATCTTTCCCTTCACATGTCAATCATGTCGAATTTTAACATATTATATGATGATAACAATCTCATCAGTTTGATTTATAAAATTCTCTCCTCATATAATATCATAAATTGAACAAGTAAATATCAATTATTAACTAACAAAAACAGAAATTTAATAAAAAATAGCATTAAAAAAAGCGAACACAAAATGTGTTCACTTTTTATAGGTGCTTAGAAACATTAATTCGGTTCATTGCTTTCTTCAAAGCAACTTCAGCACGACGTTGTTGATCAATATCGTGTTGTGTTTCTGCTTCATGAAGTTTTTTCTCAGCTTCGCTTCTTTCTTGCTCAGCTTTGCTTAAATCAATATCTCTAGCACGTTCAGCACCGTCAGCCACAATTGTTGCAACATTATCTTGAAATTCGATAAAGCCACCGTTTACTGCAATTGCGTCAACGTGAGTTGTGTCATCGGTTCTTTTTACCCTAACTTCACTAATTTTTAGTGGGGCAACAATTGGTTCATGGTTAGCCATGATTCCTAAATCACCATCAATTGACTTCACACTCACCATATGTGCACGGTGACTATATTGAATGCCATAGGGAGTAACAACAGTGACAGTTATAATATTATTATCTGCCATGATTTTCACTCCTATTCTTGAGCTGAAGCTGCTTCAGCTGGTTGATGGTCATATCCCATTGATTTTGCTTTTTCAATAACATCATCAATTGGACCTACACCACGGAATGCATCTTCTGGAAGATCATCTAGTTGTCCATCTAAAATTTGTTTAAATCCAGCTACTGTATCAGCAACTGATACATATGAACCTTTTACACCTGTAAATTGTTCAGCAACGTGGAAGTTTTGTGATAAGAAGAATTGAATTTTACGTGCACGTTGCACAACTAATTTTTCATCATCAGACAACTCATCCATACCTAAAACAGAGATGATATCTTGCAATTCACGATAACGTTGTAACATGTGTTGAACTTCTGTTGCAACTTCATAGTGTTCTTGTCCAACTGTTTCTGGATCTAATGCATTAGATGAAGATTCCAGTGGATCAACCGCAGGATAAATCCCTTGTTCTACTAAACGACGTTCTAGGTTAGTTGTTGCATCCAAGTGAGCAAATGTTGTTGCAGGAGCAGGGTCAGTGTAGTCATCAGCAGGAACGTAGATAGCTTGAATAGATGTGATTGATCCATTCTTAGTTGATGTAATACGTTCTTGTAGTTGACCCATTTCAGTTGCAAGAGTTGGTTGGTAACCAACAGCTGAAGGCATACGACCAAGTAAAGCAGATACCTCTGAACCAGCTTGTGTAAATCTAAAGATATTATCAATAAATAATAGCACATCTTGTCCTTCAACATCACGGAAGTATTCCGCAATTGTTAGTCCTGTTAGTGCCACACGCATACGAGCTCCAGGTGGCTCGTTCATTTGACCAAACACCATGGCTGTTTTTTCTAGAACACCGGATTCTTTCATTTCAAAGTATAAGTCATTACCTTCACGTGTACGTTCTCCAACACCGGTAAATACTGAAATACCACCGTGTTCTTCCGCAATGTTATGAATTAATTCTTGGATTAAAACGGTTTTACCAACACCGGCACCACCGAATAATCCGACTTTACCACCACGTGTATATGGCGCTAGTAAGTCGATAACTTTAATACCAGTTTCTAAAATTTCACTACCAGTACTTAGTTCATCATAGTTTGGGGCTTCTTTGTGAATACCTTCACGTTTGAAGTCAGCAGGGAATTCTTCCCCACCATCAATTGTTTGACCTAAAACATTGAAGACACGTCCTAGAGTTTCTTTACCTACCGGCACAGAAATCGGAGATTTTGTATCTTCAACGATCATTCCGCGTTGCAATCCATCAGTTGATTCCATGGAGATTGTTCTTAAAACACCATCCCCAAGTTCAAGGGCAACTTCAAGAATGATTGAGTCGTTATCGTTTTTAGTTACTTTTAAAGCATTGTTGATATCGGGCAACTCATTATCTAATGGAAAAGCCACGTCAACAACGGGTCCAATAACTTGGACAATTTTACCTTGACTCAAACTGTCAACCTCCTTTTTATTCTTGTGCGGCTGCACCACCGACAATTTCGGTGATTTCAGTCGTAATTTGAGCTTGACGCGCACGGTTTAACTGAGTCGTTAAATCCGAAACAACGCTATCAGCATTTTTAGATGCATTTTGCATCGCTGTCATGGAACTGGCATGTTCAGCCGTTTTTGAATCTAAAATAGCACCGTAAATCATACCTTGTGCAAACTGAGGTAGTATTCTATCTAATACAGCTTCAGTTGACGGTTCAGTAATAAATTGTGCTTTAGGTCCTTCATGAACAGCATCTTGAATATCGATATCAGAAATAGGTAACATTTTTTCAGTTCTAAATTCTGATGAAATCGTATTAATATGGTGGGTATAACAAACATATAGTTCATCATAAACGCCATCCATGTACATATTAACAGCAGTTGAAACAATTTCACGGGATTCTTCAAAAGTTGGGACGTCGCTAATTCCACGAAATTCGTAAACTAGATTCATGCCTTGTTTTTTGAAGAAATCTGCACCTACACCACCAACTGCTAAAATTTCGGCTTCACGGCCTTCTTCTTTAGCTTGCTTAGCAAGTGACATCATTTGTTTAATTGCAGTACTGTTATATGAACCAACTAGTCCACGGTCTCCGGTGATAACCAAATAGCCAGTTTTCTTAACGGGACGATGGCTAATTAAATCACTCATATCACTGTTACGGAATAATGAGGCATAATCAAAGTTTTCATCATCAACAACACTATCTGAACTAACACCTAATTCATTTGTAATACGTGCTGCCATTAAGTGGGCAACAGTATTATAAAGCATTTCTTGATAATGTATATAGCTTTGATTAATCTTTTCGGTTTGATTTAATTTAACACCTGAAACCATTTGCATAGCTGTCGTAATTTGACCAGTTTTATTAATTGAACTAATTTTTCGCTTTAGTTCAAGTGTTGAGTCAGCCATCTATATTCCTCCCTCTTATTTTGATGTGAAACCATCAACAAAGTCGGAAATTGCTTGATTTAATTCATCAAGATTTTCTGGTAAATCTCCTGTTTTTTCAATTTGTTCAAGAATTGAAGCATGATTACTGTCAAAGTAGTCAAATAATTGAGCTTCAAAGTCTAGAATTTGATCAACTTCTACTTTATCTAAGTAACCTTTTGTCAATGCGTAAAGAATTAAGGCTTCTTTTTCCATTGGAAGAGGTTTGTGAAGTGGTTGTTTTAAGATTTCAACTGTACGACGACCACGGTTCAACTTAGCTTGAGTAGCAGAATCTAAATCAGATCCAAACTGAGCAAAAGATTCTAACTCACGATATGAAGCAAGATCCACACGAAGTGTACCAGATACTTTCTTCATCGCTTTGGTTTGTGCTGAACCACCAACACGAGAAACAGATTCCCCAGCGTTAATAGCAGGACGAGTTCCAGCAAAGAATAAATCACTTTCCAAGAAAATTTGACCATCAGTGATGGAAATAACGTTAGTTGGAATATAAGCTGAAATATCCCCAGCTTGAGTTTGAATGATAGGTAGTGCAGTCATTGAACCGCCACCCATTTCGTCACTCAACTTAGCAGAACGTTCTAGTAAACGAGAATGCAAGTAGAACACGTCACCAGGATAAGCTTCACGACCAGGTGGACGACGAAGTAGTAAGGAAATTTCACGATATGAAGCGGCTTGTTTTGATAAATCATCAAACACGATTAAAACGTGTTTACCGTTATACATGAACTCTTCACCCATAGCAGAACCAGCATAAGGTGCGATATATAGCAATGGAGCTGGTTCACTTGGACCGGCTTCCACAACGATTGTGTAATCCATTGCACCATATTTCTTCAATGATTCTACTTGACGTCTAACAGTTGATTCTTTTTGTCCAATCGCAACATAGATACAAACAACATCTTTGCCTTTTTGATTCAAAATTGTATCAATTGCAACAGATGTTTTACCTGTTTGTCTGTCACCAATAATTAACTCACGTTGACCACGTCCAATTGGCACTAATGAATCAATCGCTTTTAACCCTGTTTGCATAGGTTCAGAAACAGATTGACGTTGCATAACGCCAGGTGCTGGACCTTCAACTGGTCTTGTTTTTGTCGTTTTAATTTCGCCTTGACCATCAACGGGTTGTCCTAATGGGTTCACAACGCGTCCAATTAGTTCTTCACCAACTGGAACTTCCATGATTTTACCTGTACGTTTAACTTGGTCACCTTCACGAATATCATCATAAGTACCTAAGATAATGATACCAACATCGTTTGTTTCCAAGTTTTGAGCAATACCGTATGAACCATTAGAAAATTCAAGTAGTTCACTACTTAACGCGTTATCAAGCCCATGAGCACGAGCAATACCGTCACCAATATAGGTTACTGTACCAACTTCATCCACTACTAATTTATCTTGGTAGTTTTCAAGTTGTTTTTTAATTAATGCACTAATTTCTTCAGCCTTAATGCTCAATGGGGTCACCTCTCTTTATCTTTAATTTTGTAATGATTGTTTAACTCTTTTTAGTTTTGTTTGAACTGAACCATCAATCACTTGTCCTTGTGCTTCAACAATTACACCACCAATAAGTGATGGATCGATTTCATTTTCAAATTCAAAAGTTTTAAGACCAAATTTTTTGGCATATGCTTTGGCCAATTTTTCTTTTTGATCATCATCTAAAGCAACAACACTCGTTACTTTACCTACTGCTTTTTGATAGTACGCATTGTAGTAGTCATTAAAAGCAGCAATGATAAATTCAATTTTATCGAATCGTTTGTAATCTTGAACTAGACTTAAAAAGTCTTGAACATTTTGACTAAATGGTTGTGAGATTGTGGCAAGCAGTTCTTTTTTTTCGGAATCGGTTAATCTTGGGTCAGTTAAAACTGCACCAAGTTCAGGATTCTCTTTAACTAACTGCATAACTACTGACAGTTCTTCAAAATCTGTGTCTAATGTCTGTCTTTCAAGAGATAACTCATAAAAGGCTTTGGCATATCTTTGACCGATTGTTTTATTATCCAATTTCATTAGTCATCCAGCCCCTTAATATAGTTATTAATCAAATCTTTTTGATCATCGGCTGTTAAATTCTTTTGAATAAGTTTTGAAGAAATTGCCACGGCAATGTCCGCAATATCAGCTTGAGCACTATTTAAAGCATCAGTTTTTGATTTTTTAGCTTCTTCTAGTGCGTTAGTTTTGATAACTTTAGCTTCATTGTTTGCTTCATCAAGCATTTGTTGTTGTGTTGCTTTTCCGTGAGCTTTCGCATTTGAAACAATTTCAAGTGCTTCACTACGAGAGTTCTTCAAAGCATCTTCACGCTCTTGTGCGAGACTTTGAGCTTTTTTCTTAGAAGCTGCAGCGTTGTCTAAATCGTTTGAGATTTGTGAACGACGCTTTTCTAACATGTTGTTAACAGGTTCCCAAGCAAAATGTTTGATGAGGAGCATTAAAACAACAAACATAACAAAGTATAAAATAACGTCACCTAGCTCAAGTGATGAAAGTTTCAATCCGATTAGTGGATATAAACTCATTTATCTGCTCCTTTCTTTGTCAAGTTTTGACTCACTAGTTCATTAATTATCCTTTGAAAACAAATAGGATTAGAAGTGAGATAACGATTGACAAGATAGGAACTGATTCAACTAACGCAACCCCAACGAACATTGTACTTCTTAATGAACCTGAGTTTTCTGGTTGACGAGCCATTCCTTCGATTGTTTTTGAAATAAGTAGACCGTTACCGATACCACCACCAAGGGCAGCTAATCCGGCAGCTAGAGCAGCAGCTAATAATTGCATAGATAAATCCTCCGTATATTATATATATTATTCTTTTTCGATTTTATGTGATATGTATACCATTGACAATGTCACAAAAACATAGGCTTGTATTGCACCTATAAAAACAGAAAATCCTTGCCATAGTAGCGTCAAGGGCATTGCGACAACGTATGTTAATGCTCCGTTACTTTGGGCAAGTTGTCCAATTAATCCTAGGACAATTTCACCAGCGTAAATATTACCGTATAAACGTAACGCAAGTGTTAAAAAGTTACTAAATTCTTCAAATATATTTAATGGTAGTAGAAATGATACAGGTTTTACGTAGCCTTTTAAGTAACCACTAAATCCTTGTTTTTCAATACCATAATAAAAGGCCATTAATAATACAAACGATGCAAGCGTCATTGTAATCAATGGACTCGACGTTGGCGATTTAATTAAAACATATTCTCCAAATTTAGGTTCTAAAAATAATCCCAATTGGTTTGAGAAGAAGATGAAAAGAAATAGTACAAATGAGAATAAGTAGAACTTCTTCCCTTCTTCACCGGGTATTGATTGTTTCACAATACTATTTGTAAACTCAATAACTCTTTCCAACACATTTTGTTTTCTTGTTGGTCTAACTTTTGCGTTGCGAGCTAGAAGATATACAAATAAAAAGACCATGATACAGACAATCAACCCTGACATAATGTTCGTGAGATTAAAATTTAGTCCCATGAACTGAACAACGACCGGTTTTTCGCCCACTTCGTGACCTCCCCTCTAAAATAAAATCTTATATAAATCTTTAAAAAGACAATCAAATGATACCACCACATGTTCAAAAAGACAAAGCAAAAAATACGTTTTTTTCAAATATGTCGTAAATTGCTTAAAATAAAGAGACTTACATCTCTTGTAAGTCCTTATTTTGTGCCAAACAAGCGGTCTCCAGCATCCCCAAGTCCTGGGAAAATATAACCACTATCTGTCAATTCAGTATCTAATGATGCTGCATAAATATCAACATCTGGATGTTCTTTTTGAATGGCTTCAACACCTTGAGGTGAAGCAACTAGAACAACTAAGCGAATGTTTGTTGCTCCACGTTTTTTAAGTGCATCAATTGCCATATTGGCAGAACCACCTGTTGCAAGCATTGGATCCACCACAAATAATTCACGTTTATCAATGTCTGCAGGCAACTTAACAAAGTATTCGTGAGGTTGCAGAGTCTTTTCATCACGATACATCCCAATATGACCAATTTTAGCGGCGGGAATAAGCTCTAAAACACCATCAACCATTCCAAGACCAGCTCTTAAAATTGGAATCACGGCTAATTTTTTACCCGCTAATACCTTTTGCATTGATTTACCCATTGGTGTTTCAATTTCAACACTTTCCATAGGTAAATCACGAGTAATTTCATAAACCATCAATTCTGCTATTTCATTTGCAATAGATCTAAAATCTTTAGTCCCTGTATTTTTATCACGGATCATTGTTAATTTATGTTGAATTAACGGATGATCTAAAACTGTAAATTTGCTCATCTCAAATAAACTCCTTTTATTACTTTTTTAGACTTAAAAATCTAAAGGAAATTGACTAGTTAAAGCCAGTACTTGTGCTTTAACTTCTGCCAGTTTTTCTTCATTATCAAAGTTTTCAATCGCTTTCAAAATTAAATGAGCGACTTCTTTAACTTCTTTTTCTTTGAACCCACGGGTGGTAACTGCGGGTGTTCCTAAACGGATACCACTTGTCTTAAATGGGCCGTTTTCATCATTCATAATTTGATTTTTGTTCAAGGTGATTAAGACTGTATCAAGTAAGTCTTGAATTTCGCGACCATTGTGTCCTGTTTTCAGAATATCTAATAGTAATAGATGATTATCCGTTGTTCCTGAAACAATTCTCACTTGATTACTTGATTCAAAAACTTCTGCCATTGCTTTAGCATTTTTGATAACTTGTTTAGAGTATTCTTTAAATTCTGGTTGCATTGCTTCGTGTAAAGCTACTGCTTTTCCAGCGATAACATGTTCTAAAGGTCCCCCTTGGTTTCCTGGGAAAACAGCTGAATTAATCGCTTTAGCATACTCTGCTTTAGCTAAGATTAATCCCCCGCGAGGTCCTCTTAGTGTTTTATGCGTTGTTGTCGTGACAACATCAGCATAAGGGACTGGATTTTGATGTAGACCACTGGCAACTAATCCGGCAATATGAGCCATATCAACCATTAATTTAGCATCAACTTCGTCAGCAATTTCTTTGAATTTTTTAAAATCAATAGCACGACTGTAAGCAGAAGCACCCGCTACAATCAGTTTAGGTTTAATTTCAATTGCGGCTTTTCTAATTTCATCATAGTCAAGCACTTCAGTCTTGGGGTCTAAACCATAGCTATAAAAATGGTAGGTACGACCACTAAAGTTTACTGGTGATCCATGTGTTAAATGTCCCCCAGCAGACAAGTCCATTGCTAGCACACGGTCTCCATGATTCAATAACGCATAATACGCTGCCATATTCGCACTGGAACCAGAATGGGGTTGAACATTAGCATATTCTGCTCCAAATAGTTCTTTAGCACGGTCGATTGCTAGATTCTCAACAATATCAACATATTGCGTACCACCATAATAACGCTTGTCTGGATAACCTTCAGCATATTTATTTGTTAATGCACTCCCTTGAGCGTGCATCACACCTTGAGAAACAATATTTTCAGAGGCAATTAACTCAATATTTTGTCTTTGACGTTCTTCCTCTTTTTCAATAGCATCCCATAACACTGGATCTTGTTGTTTATAATCGGTCATTCCTACATCTCCTTGAATTCTATTTTCAATAAAATTAAGCCTGGTAATGTTGACCACTAGCCGCCTTATTCAAACGATTCATATACGCTTGCTCTAAGTCATCACCAGAAAATCCTTGAACAAAAATTTCATTGATATCTTGATTATCGTCGAAAAAGCGAAGACCGTCAAACAGTTTATTAGCTGCTTCTGCTACACCTTGTCCTAAAGTATAGTAAAAACGAGGGTTTTGCGGTTTTAATTTTTTTATAATATTTTCTTCAGCTATAAAAGCAGTATGATTAAGATGTTTTAATTTTACAATATTCAAAAAATCCTCTGGCTTATCAACGACATATACAGAAGCATTCGGAGCATAATGACGATATTTCATCCCTGGTGCTTTAGGAATAGCCTTATCACTTGGCTTTAAGTGATTCATTAAGACTGGTTGGTGAAGGACTTCTTGCAATGCTTTTTGACTAATCTTACCCGGACGCAAAATGATAGGTTGTTCAACTGATAAGTCAATCACTGTCGATTCCAACCCAATTTGCGTTTGACCACCATCTAAAATAGCGGCTATTTTCCCTTTTAAGTCATGATAAACATGCTGAGCTGTAGTTGGACTAGGCTTAGTTGATGTATTGGCAGATGGCCCAACAATAGGTCTGTTAAATTGTGTAATTAATTCTAGTGTAAGTGGATTATCAGGCATTCTAAAAGCGACCGTTTTTAGCCCTCCTGTGACATGTTTTGGGAGACTTCCCGGTTTGATTGGCAAGATAATCGTTAACGGACCAGGCCAGAATGTTTTCATTAATTGTTGAGCTGTTTTTGACAATTCCTTAGCATATGACTTCACCATCTCAATCGAATTCACATGAACAATCAATGGGTTATCACTTGGTCGCCCTTTTGCTCGATAAACATTTTGAACGGCTTCATCATTAGTAGCATCAGCACCCAATCCATAAACAGTTTCTGTTGGAAAAGCAACTAGCTGACCGTCAGCTAACAACTCAACACCCTGATTAATTTGTGCTTTTGTTAAAATTTTAGTTTCCATACTACGCTTTAACTCCTTTCACCATACGAGGATGACCTGCTAAATCTTCTTTAAATAATATCGTATAGTTCGGTAGGTAGTATTCAAAGAGTTCTTGTAAGTCATCTTTTTGGGTATATCCAAATTCCAAATAAAAAGATCCTTGAGGTTTTAAATAAGCATCAACTTGTTGAGCAAACTGACGATAAAAATCTAAGCCATCTTCTCCTGCAAATAAAGCAATATCAGGTTCATTACTCAATACCGATTCATCCATCACTGCTTTTTCAGTTGTTTTAATGTACGGTGGATTTGACACAATGACATCAAATTGACCGTTAATATTATGGAACAAATCGCTTTCAATTGTTGTGATTTTTTGGTGATAAGCTTCAAAATTCTTTTGGGCGATAGTTAAAGCTGCTTTTGAAATGTCACTTGCGCTAATTTCCCAAGTAGCTGGCAATTGTTCACTTAACACTAAACTAATCGCACCGGACCCTGTTCCAATATCTAACAACTGGCCGAATGCTTTACTCTGGTTATCTTCAACAACTAATGCTACCAATTCCTCAGTTTCATAGCGTGGAATTAAAACATCAGACGTAACCGTTAACTTTTTACCGTAAAAATAACTATACCCCAAAATATATTGTGGCGATTGTCCCCGGGTAAGCTGCTTAATATCTTCGTTAAATTGTTGATATTGTGTGTCTGATAATAAAGTCTCTTGATTTAATTTAAGTTGTGTAGGCGAAAAAGCTAAACGTTCACCTAATAAAAAAGCAATGTCTTCTGGATAGCTCCCAGCTTCTATTACTTGAGGAGTTGCCCAGTCAATTGCTTCTTTTATTGTCGGATTAGTCATTTTGTAACTGCTCCAATTTTTCTGTTTGGTCATACACGATTAACGCATCAATGATTTCGCCTAAATCGCCATTCATGACACGATCAAGTTTATTTAAAGATAAACCAATACGGTGATCAGTTACACGGTTTTGAGGGAAGTTATAGGTTCTAATACGTTCAGAACGATCTCCTGTCCCAACAGCTGACTTTCTTTCAGCATCGTAAGCTTCTTGGTTTTGACTTTCGTAAAAATCATAGATACGAGCTTTTAAGATTTTCATCGCTTTTTCTCTATTTTGTTGTTGTGAACGTTGGTCTTGCATAGCCACAACGATACCTGTAGGCAAGTGAGTCAAACGAACCGCAGATGATGTTTTGTTAATGTGCTGCCCACCGGCACCACTGGCACGATAAACATCGGTACGAATATCTTTTGGATCAACATCAATTTCAACTTCATCATATTCTGGCATAACCGCAACTGTTGAGGTTGAAGTATGAACACGTCCTTGAGATTCAGTTGAAGGAACACGTTGAACACGGTGAGCACCATTTTCGTATTTTAGTTTTGAAAAGACATTTTCACCGTTAATCATGAAGGCAACTTGTTTGTAGCCACCAACCTCAGTTTCAACTTCATCAATCAGTTCAATTGTCCATCTTTGACTTTCCGCATATTTTTGGTACATGTGGAATAAATCTTTAGCAAATAAAGAGGCTTCATCCCCACCAGCTGCCCCTCTAATTTCCATAATAATGTTTTTATCATCATTAGGATCTTTAGGTAGCATTAAAATAGTTAATTTTTCTTCGAGTTCTTGCTTTTCACTTGAGAGGTCACTTAATTCAGCCTTAGCTAATTCAGTAATTTCAGCATCACTATCATCTCTAATTAACTCTTCATTATCTTTGATTGCTTGTGTTACTTCTTGGTAGCGTTTGAACTTAGCAACAATCTCACGAAGACTAGCTTCCTCTTTGGTAATTTCCATGTAACGTTTGGTATCATTAATAACTTCTGGGTCAGACATCATTTCTTGCAATTCTTCATAACGACTGACAAAAACCATAATTTGTTCAATTATTTTATCCATACATAATTCCTTTCTTAAATCGGCATATTTTGATAGTGAACACGACATACTGGATAGTATGATTCGTTTCCACCTATTTTAATTTGTTGCCCTTCATAAACGGGTTTACCATCTTCAACACGCACAACCATCGTTGCTTTTTTGCGACAGAACCAACAAATTGTTTTCATCTCTTCAATTTTATCAGCATATAGCAGTAAATAATAGCTCCCAGTGAATAACTCATTTTGAAAATCATTCTTCAATCCAAAAGCCATAACCGGAATGCCTAAATCATCTACTATTTTAGCACATTGTAAAATATGATCTTTACCTAAGAATTGTGCTTCATCAATCAACACACAAGCAGCATCAGGATTGGTTGATTTAACTTTTTCAAAAATATCCATCTTATCATCAATGGCGATAGCCGGACGGCTAATCCCAATACGTGAAGAAATTACACCCACTCCTGCACGATTATCAACTGCACTTGTCAATAAAATGACAGACTTATTTTGCTCTTCATAATTATGTGCAACTTTTAAAATTTCAATTGTTTTTCCACTGTTCATTGACCCATATTTAAAAAATAACTGCGCCACATTATCACCCTACTTTGTACTTTTTCACAATTTAACAGTATAACGGAATTTTAGTAAAAAATCATAAAAAATTGTAATGTCATATCCACCTACATTAAGATTATGGTATATTTAAACTTAACGTACGTGCAAAAAGGGAGACTGATTATGAGCTTAAGATCACAATTTGCAGTAACTAGTGGAAGATTAAGTTACTGGTTTTTAAATAACTTTAGAAATGGTGGGACATCCCTTCCAGGAAAAATCGCATACAAACTAGACCCTACGGTTCTAAAAAGCCTAGCCAAAAATTATCAAACAATTATTGTAACCGGAACAAATGGTAAAACCATGACAACCGCTCTAATTGTAAAAACTTTTGAACAACAATTTGATAATGTCTTAACCAACCAATCTGGATCAAATATGATTCAAGGTATCACAAGTTCATTTTTATCCTATAAATCAAAAAAATCAAAGCAAAAACCTATTGCAATTTTAGAAGTTGATGAAGCCAATGTAGCTGAAGTCACTCGCTGGACGAACCCAAAAGCTTTTGTCTTAACTAATATTTTTCGAGATCAAATGGATCGTTACGGCGAAATTTATACCACTTACGACAAAATTCTTGAAGGAATCCGTCTAGCACCAGAAGCGACAGTTATTGCCAATGGTGATGCTAGCATTTTTAATTCAAAACCACTACCTAATAAATTTGTTTATTACGGTGTAAACTCTGACAAACAACAACCACCAACTAAAGCACCCGTTAATACAGACGGTGTTTTATGTCCAAAATGTCAGCATATTCTCTTGTATCACTCTATGACTTATGCCAACTTAGGCGATTACTTCTGCCCTAATTGTGACTTCAAAAAGCCAGAGTTAAGCTACAAGGTTACAGAAATTAGCGATTTAACAACACAAAGTTCAGACTTCAAAATTGAACAAACACCTTTCCACCTTAATATTGGTGGACAATATAATATTTACAACGCCCTAGCAGCCTTTGCAACAGCTCGAGAATTTGGTATTACAGAATCTGATATCAAAACCGCTTTTGACCTGAACAAACGTGTCTTTGGACGCCAAGAGATGATTCATATCAATGACAAAGTGGCCAACTTAATTCTAGTAAAGAATCCAGTTGGTTTAAATGAAATTATTGAATTAATTCAACGTGAAAAAGATCCCTTTACATTGGTCACCATCCTAAATGCTAATTACGCGGATGGGATTGATACTAGTTGGATTTGGGATGGGGATTATGAAAAGTTTGCTTCTCAAAATATCAAACAAGTTCTTGTGAGTGGACACCGTCATCAAGACATGGCTTTTAGACTTAAAATTGCAAACCTTCCACTTGATAAAACAACGGTTGTTCCTGAACTAGCCAACTTACTTCAAGCGTTAGAAAACGCACCAACTAAAAAAATATATATTTTATCAACATATACTGGTGTTCTTGAATTCCGTAAACACCTCGCTGATAAAGGCATTATAAAAGCAGGACTTAATTAAGTCCTGCTTTTTTATGTGTTTTCTTTCAAAAAAGTCTCAATAATCAACTCTCTTGCAGTTAAAAAGGCCTGGTTATTCGACGAAGGATGGACACGGTTAGTTAAAACCACTAATCCTGTTTGTTTTCGCCGGTCAATTATCATGAAAGTCCCCGTAAATCCTGTATGATAAAGCAATGGATAATGATGGATGGGGTCAAATAATAAATCCCACCCATAAGTTCTTGATTTAACGTGTTTAGGTGTTTTATTACCAAATAATAGATTGATGGTTTCATTATCTAACACATTATTTTTTTTAACACCACTTAAATACTTAACAAATTTGGTTAAATCATAAAGAGGTGCAAATAACCCGCTTGACCCACACCTTTCTTGTAAAGTTCGGGCTTTAGGGTCATGAACAATCCCCTGCAGTAATCCTTCTCCTGGAATATAATTTGTAGGGACAGTCTTTTCTTTTTCAGGATGAAAAGTCGTATAGTTAAGTTGTAGTGGTTTGACTGCTTCAGCCATTATAAGGTCTTGAATTGGTTGGTTATAAATTTTTTCCGCTATCAAGCCTAATAAGATAAAGTTAGTATCTGAATAAACTGCTTTTTGCTCGAATTCATTTGTTATGGGCAAGTTCAAGATAGCTTCTATTAATTCAGTCTTTGATAGTTGATCTCGATTTGGAATATAACCTTTGATACCCGAGGTATGGGTTAACAAGTGTTGAATTCTAACAGGTGCTCCTTTAAAACTATCCAAAAAATCGCCGATAGGCTCTGTAAAATTCAATCGTCCTTCTTGGTATAATTTTAAAAACACAGTGGTCGTGCCCACAACCTTGGTTAAGGAGGCAATATCATATTGCATTAGCGGAGTTAGCTGTTTTTTCTTAGGAATCCATTGTGAATAACCCAGTGTCCCTGCTGTCACCTGCTTTTGGTTAATAATGGCAAAATTAAGTCCGGGGACAATTTTATCATGATAGAGTTTTTCTAACTGGACCTGTGTATTATAAAACTTCTCCATTAGTCTACCTTTAAGTCTTTAGCATCTGAAGCATTGGCAGTCTTAACTGTCCAATTACCATCTTGATAATCTAAAACTGAAACTGAGCCATTTTTTAAGAAGCCTTTGGGTAAAGCATTGGAATCAACTAAGTAAATTAACATACTCAAGACTAATGCATGAGCTACGATTAAGACATTGCCTTCGTGATCTGTCATTTCTGAAATGATTATTCTCATTTGTTCGATAACACGTTCTTTTAATAATTCGAAATTTTCAGCTTGTTTAGTCTGATCTAAATCGTACAGATTATTGAGTAAAGCTACCAAAAAGTCAGGATCTTGATGCATCCGATAAGTTTGACGAAGACCATGTTGTCTAATGACTGTCCAATAAGCTTTAATAGCCGAAGATCCTTCTAGATTTCCAAAATAAAACTCTCGTAATCCTGATCGATAAGTGAACTCAAATTTTTGCTGGTTATATCTTCTGATAATCTCACCTGTTTGTTTTACCCGACCGCTATCACTACTGTAGGCTTTCAAAAAAGGAATATCAGCCACCAATTCTCCTGCCTTAGCAGCTTGTTTTTTCCCTTTATCAGTTAACGAAGAATCCATAACACCTTGTAATTTTCGTTCAGCATTCAATTGCGTTTGACCATGTCTAATTAAGTAAAAAGTCAAATGCGTCATTTTTTTCACCGCTCTTTCACGTCGCTATCTTATATATTCAGCCTAAACATCCTATATCTAAAATGCAATCATTATTTGTAATATTAATCGTCTTTTATAAAAAATAGAACCATTCACTTGATTTTATGAAACTATAGGAATAGAATAGGCACTGTTGAAAGAGCTATTGCCCGTTGGTCAAATGGTTAAGACGCCACTTTCTCAAAGTGGAATCATGGGTTCAATTCCCATACGGGTGATTATTACTGGGATATAGCCAAATTGGTAAGGCACTGGACTCTGAATCCATAATCTGAAGGTTCGAACCCTTCTATCCCAATCAAAAAAACACCGACATCTTGTCGGTGTTTTTTTATTTAACTAATTGTCTTTTAACCAATTCTTCTGCAATTTGAACTGTATTCCATGCAGCACCTTTTAGTAAATTATCAGAAACAATCCACATATTAAAAGCACCTGGATTTTCTTTGTCGGGTCTAATACGACCAACAAAAGTTTCACGTTTGCCCTCTGCAGTTAAAGGTTGAGGATAAAGTTGTTCTGCTGGATTATCTTCAACGATAACACCAGGACTGTGACTAAGTAGTTCTTTAATATCATCTACTGTAACATCTTGGTTTTCCGTTTCAAAATAAACCGATTCACCGTGTCCAATCACCACTGGAACACGGACACAAGTTGCCGTTACTTTTAGTTCAGTATCATTCATATCATTTTTCATGATTTTTTTAGTTTCATGAATCATCTTCCATTCTTCATGAGAATAACCATCTTCTTCAAACACATCAATTTGTGGTAGTAAGTTAAAACCTAATGGAAAATGTTTTTTATCAGACTTAACGGGCATAATATCCGCTGACATTTCTTCACCATTAACGTAAGCCTTAACTTGTTCAATTAATTCATCAATCGCAGCTTGTCCTGATCCTGAGGCAGCTTGGTAAGTTGAGGTGATAATTTGTTTTAGTCCATATTTTCTTCTAATTGGTTCTAAAGCAACCATCATTTGAATAGTTGAACAGTTAGGATTAGCGATGATTCCATGGTGATTTTTAAGTTGATCAGCATTTACTTCTGGTACAACTAATGGGACATTTTCATCCATTCTAAAGGCACTTGTATTATCAACACATACTGCACCGCGTTTAACAGCTTCAGGTAATAATTCTTTAGAAACAGCACCACCTGCGGAAGCCAGTACAATATCAATTCCTTCAAAAGCTTCCGGTGTTGCTTCTTCAATTTCAACAGTTTGACCATTAAAAGTCACAGTTTTTCCTGCTGATCGTTTTGAAGCTAGTGGTTTCAATGAAGCTACATTAATGTTGCTATTTTCTAATTGTTCAATAATTCTTGTCCCAACGGCTCCTGTAGCACCTAAAATTGCGACATGATATCCCTGTTCACTCATCGTTAATTAATCCCCTTTGATTTTAAAAATTCTGCAATATTTTTAACGGCTTGTTTCAAATCTGTTAAAGAAGCCGCATACGATAGACGAAGGTAACCTTGTCCACCTTCACCAAACACATAACCTGGCATGGTCCCCACTTTAGCTTCATAAGCTAAGTCTAATCCAAACTGTTTATCATCATTCTGATAGTTATCTGGTACTTTTCAAACATGTAAAAAGCTCCTTGTGGATTAGTGACTTCAAATCCTAAATCCACTAGTGATTGGTAAAGAAAATCCCGTCTTTCTTGATAAGCTTGCTTCATCTTTTTAGGTTCTGCTAACCCATTTTCTAAAGCTTCAAGTGCTGCATATTGTGCTGGATTAGACGTTGATGTCACCATTAGACCATGTATTTTGGTTAATAATTTCATGAATTCTTGTGGTCCCGCAACGTAACCAATTCGATAACCTGTCATAGCATGCGATTTTGAAACACCATTAATCAAAACGGTTCTTTCAGGCAATAGTTCTGCAATTGATAGATGCGGTGTGGTATAAGTCAATTCATTGTAAATCTCATCTGAAATAACAAATAAATCATACTTTTCAATGATTTTGGCTAGTGCCTGTAATTCAGCTTTATTATAAGTAACACCTGTTGGATTTCCTGGATAATTCAACAAAATAGCTTTAACGCTATCATCAGATTTCACAACGGATTCCAGTAACTCTGGCGTTAGTTTAAAACCGTACTTTGAAGTATCAACCATTACACATTCTGCTTGAGCTAATTCAGTAACCGGAAAATATAGCGGAAAAGTAGGTGTTGGAATAACCAGTTTATCCCCTTTATTTAACATTGTCGTAATTGTTGCAAATATCGCTTCAGTTGCTCCCACAGTGACTACGATTTCTGATTCTGGATTGTAGGTTAAATGGTATTGTTTTAAGTAATTAGCAATAGCTTTTCTTAAAGGTAAAATACCTGGTGTAGCTGAATAATGGGATTGGTTATTTTCAATACTAGTAATAGCAGCTTGCTTAACACCTTGAGGAACATCAAAATCAGGTTCACCAATCGTTAATTTGATTAATCCTTCAATAGTTGATATCTGCTGATTAAATTGACCAATAGCAGGAGGAGCAATCTGTTCTAAGTGGTGGTTCAATTGACTAGTTAAACTAGTACTTAAGTGTGGCATTGTGCTTTCCTCCTATAAAATGTTTTCTAATCCAACAGTTAACTCGGTCAAATTCATGACTTCTTTAACAGCTAATCTGACACCAGTCATAAAGGATTGACGATCAAACGAATCTTGACGAATAGTCAATGCTTCACCTGGTGCTCCAAATAAAACTTGTTCATGAGCAACATATCCCGGCAATCTAACAGAATGAATTTTCATTCCTTCATAATCCCCGCCACGAGAACCTGGCAGCGTTTCTTTTTCTTGCTCAGCACCTTGTGTATGAGGCTGACGAACTTGACTAATCATTTCTGCCGTTTTAATTGCTGTTCCTGATGGTGCATCTTTCTTATTAGGATGATGCATTTCAATAATTTCGGCATCTGGAAAATATGCTGCAGCTTCTCTTGCAAATTTCATTAATAAGACTGCTGACATCCCAAAGTTAGGTGCAATTAAACCGCCCAATCCATTTGTTTGAATCAATTCATTTAGCTTAGTGATTTGTTCGGCGGTTAGTCCTGTTGTTCCAACAACTGGTCGCATCCCTTGCTCGATAGCATACGCAACATTTTGATAAACAAAATCAGGTAACGTAAAATCAATCCAAACATCTGCTTCACAATCAATTGCTTGTAACTCTCCATAAACACTAGTGGTTTCAGGTAAATCATAATCAGCAGCCGATTTTCCCTTTGCACTTGGGGCAAAAACACCTACTAATTCAAAATCAGAAGTATTTTGCACCATCTTAACTGTGTTTTGACCCATTTCTCCGGTAAATCCAGCAACAACTACTTTAATCAATGACGGTCATCTCCTTTGGTAATTCTTTTGTTAAGCCATCTTTTGTAAATCCTAGTTTCAAAGCTAATGTTTCTTTTTCATCATTAGTCAATGCTACCATTGGTAAACGACAGCCTCCAACATTAAATCCTTGTTGATTCAAAATTGCTTTTACAGGTGTGGGTGATGGATACATAAAGCAGGCTTGCATTTTAGGTAATAACCGACGTTGAATTGTCCCAGCTAGTTCTACATCACCAGCTTCTAAAGCATGATACATCGCAGACATATCACTACCATAGATATGAGAAGCAACAGATATCACACCCTGGGCACCTAAAACTTTAGCAGATAGTGCTTGATTGTCTTCGCCCGTATACACTAAAAACTGTGGCAAAGTCTCAACTAACTCTGCTAAATCTTCTAGTGGTCCACATTGTTTAATCCCCATAATGTTAGAATGTTGAGCTAATTCAATAACGGCTTCATTTTCTAAATAAACGCCAGTGCGACCAGGAATATTATAGATAATAATCGGAAGTGTAGTTTGGTTAGCTATTGTTTCAAAGTGTGCTTTAATACCTCTTTGACTTGGTTTGGTGTAGTAAGGAACAACAACTAGTGCTCCGTCAATCCCATCAATTTTTTCAACTTCTTGAGTAAACGCTAATGTTTCCCGGGTATTATTACTACCAGTTCCTGCAATAATAGGAACACGACCAGCTACAATCTCAGAAAATTTTTGATAAAGTTCAATTTTTTCATCGTGTGTCAGAGTCGCTGTTTCACCTGTCGTTCCTCCTATTACAAACCCTTCTGAACCATTTTTTAATAAATGTTCAGTTAATTCAGCTAAAGCAACAAAATCAATCGCTTCGTTTTGATCAAAAGGTGTCACAATAGCAGTCAAAATTGTAGCATCTGTTAACATTATTCTTTTCCTCCTCTTATTATCTAGACATTCGCCAGTTTAAAAACGCAACAATTGTTTCTGGGGCTGTCTTTAATGCTTCCTCACTAGGTGAAAAATACTCTGAATGTAATGGATGAGTATCTTCAACCCCTAGCCAAAACATCGTACCTGGAATTTTTGATAGTAAGTAACCAAAGTCTTCGCCAGTCATTGCCGGCGTTGTTTCAACAAAATTAACATCTTGATGAGTCGACATGAATTCGATAAACTGTGCCGTTAATTTGTCATCATTTTCAACTGGTAGATAACCACCTTGATTCAAGGTTACCTGAACATCTGCATTGAAGCTTTTGGCGGTAAATTCACAAATCGTTTTAATTCGTTCATTGATGGCTTCAATCATTGTTTGTGTCAGTCCGCGAACTGTCCCTTGAATCACAGCTTTATCCGCAATAACATTACGAATCGTTCCAGATTGAATTTTACCTAGTGTTAAAACGCCACTTTCAAGTGGGTTAATATTTCGTGAAACAATCGTTTGTAATTGTGTAATCAAATAGGCACTTGCCACAACCATATCATTGGCTGTATGAGGAAAAGCCGCATGTCCGCCTTTTCCTTTAAGTTCGATATCTACTTCGGTTGTCCCTGCAAACAGTGTCCCTTGACAACAACCAATTGCACCAGCTTTTAAATCTGGATTATCATGCAACCCATAAAATTCGTCTGGTCGCCATTGGCCCTCAAAAGCTCCTAACTCATAAGCGATTTTGCCACCGTTTTCACTTTCTTCTGCTGGTTGAAAAAAGAAAATCAAGTTATCTGTGGGTTGATTATCAGCATAATAACTTAAAATACTTAAGGCAACTGTTAAATGAATATCATGACCACAGGCATGCATTTTCCCTGCATTTTTAGAAGCAAATTCAAGCCCTGTTTGTTCTACTACTGGAAGGGCATCCATATCTGCTCGATAACCAATTGTTCGCTTGGGATTTGATCCTTCAACACGAACAAGCAATGCTGTTGGTAACGCATCTAGGTGCTTGAAACTTAAATATTGTTGGTTAAATCCTGCAATAATTTTTTGGATACGTTGTTTGGTTTCTACCTCTTCCAAAGCGAGTTCTGGATGCTGATGAAATTCTCTTCTAATAGCAACTCTTTGTGGTTGTGATAACATTTAACTTCCTCCTCAAGTTTCTTACATTTTTCTTAGGGCTTCTTCTAATCCTGTTTTTGATTTTGTTTGATCATCAATTTTTTTCAAGACTCTAGCAGGTACCCCACCTACTACGGTATAAGGTTCAACATCTTTGGTAACAATTGCACCAGCCGCTACAACTGCACCTTTTCCAACACGAACACCTTCAATCACAACAGCATTAGCACCAATTACGACATCATCTTCTACAATAACAGGTGTTGCAGAAGCTGGTTCAATTACGCCAGCTAGAACTGTTCCTGCACCAATATGGGCATTTTTACCAACAGTTGCACGTCCGCCTAAAATAACGCCCATATCAATCATTGTACCTTCGCCAATTTCAGCTCCAATATTAATTAAAGCTCCCATCATGATAACCGCGTTATCGCCAATGTACACTTGATCACGAATAATTGCACCAGGTTCAATACGGGCATTAACTGTTTTCATATCTAGTAGCGGAACCGCTGAATTTCTCATGTGGTTTTCTAACTCATATTCTGTAATAACATCTTGATTATCAGTTAACACTGGTTCAATATCTGCCCAGTTACCAAATAATGTCCCTGTTTTTGTTTCTACGAACGCTTTAATCGTTTCTGGGAACTCAATTTGATCAAGTTGACCTTTGATATAAACCTTCACTGGGGTTTGTTTTTCAGCGTTTCCAATAAAATTAATGATTTCTTGTGCACTTTTTCTTTCCATTATATAGTCTCCTTTTTTACACTTTTAATATAATTGACTTTCTAATTCGATTAAATCTTGATAAGTTTGTCTTTTGATAGCCAGTTTATCTTGTCCATTTTCAACAAAAACAACAGCTGGTTTTAAATTACGATTATAATTTGATGCCATTGAATAACCATAAGCTCCGGTATTAAGCATCGCTATAATATCGCCAGATTGTGTTTTAGGGAGAGCTGCTTGTTGAATCAAAATATCACCTGACTCGCAGTATTTACCAGCGATACGAACTGTTTCAACGGGTTCTTGATTCATTTTGTTAGCAACAACCGCTTCATATTCTGCTTGATAAAGAGCAGGTCTAATATTATCTCCCATCCCGCCGTCAACACTGACATAGGCATTTTTTCCTGGTACTTCTTTTCTTGAACCGACTGTATAGAGGTTGTATCCCGCAGGTCCGACAATTGAACGACCAGGTTCAATCCAAATAGCAGGCATCTGCAATCCATATTCGGTAGTCTTTTCTTTTATTTTTTTAATAATAGCATCCACAAAAACTTCGGGAGCCAGTGGTTTATCTTCATTGGTGTAAGCAATTCCAAATCCACCACCAACATTGATAACTTCGGGTTGATAGTCATATTTTTGGTGCCAATCATGAGCTAAATCAACCAATTTTTCAGCAGCCATTTCAAACCCGTTAACTTCAAATATTTGTGATCCAATATGTGAATGGAAGCCTTTCATTATTAAATTTGGATTAGCTAAAACAATTTTTAATGCTTTTTCTGCTTGACCAGAATTTAAATCAAATCCAAATTTACTATCTTCTTGACCTGTTTGAATGTAATCATGCGTATGTGCTGATATTCCAGGTGTAATTCTCATCATCACATTAACTTGTTGATGTGTATCAGCTAGATAATTTGCTAGTAAATCAATTTCATCAAAATTATCTAAAACAATAACACCAACACCAGCTTCAACAGCCATTTCAATTTCAGCTAAAGATTTATTATTACCATGAAAACTCACTTTTGATAAATCAAATCCCGCTTGTTGTGCTGTAAAGAGTTCGCCACCTGAGACTACATCAAGATGCAAATTCTCTTTTTGCATTAACTGATATAACCCTAAACAAGAAAAAGCTTTACTAGCATAACTGATTTCATAATCAACATCATTTTGTTCAAAAACGGTTTTGAATCCGGAAATCTGCTGTTTAATTTTAGAAACATCGTAAACAACTAAGGGTGTTTGATATTTCTGCACTAATTCAACAGTATCTAATCCGCCAATTTCTAAATGATATCGATCATTAGTCACTAAATTAAAATTATGTTCCATAACGAAAATTCCTCCAAAGACTATATAAAAAAGGGTTTTTTTGCTATCTAAGTAACAAAAGAACCCTTTGAAAGTTTCACATTCATCATGATTGTTCGTTTGTCGATAGCTCTCCGCAATTACTGCGACAGTCCATGACTTATTCAATCATGTCCCAGCCAACACTTAGCTGTTTAAGTGCCAACTTCGGCAACTTCCCCTTTCAAAATAACGTCATGGTCTTAACAGCAGACTAGTTATTTTTATTGATGTCAGTTGCGACCTCTTCGATGTGATTAAAATATTATAATAAAGTCTGACAAAAGTCAAACCCTTAGTCTAATTATTTTTTCAAAAGTTTTTTATTTTTATTTATTTCCATATATTGACCACTAAAACGACACTTATCAATCGGTTTTGGGTATTGAATTTTAAAATAAGCATGTTAAATTTAATTTACTTATCATTTGAAAACAAATTTAAAGGGGAATGAATTTTATGAAAGTTGTTAAATTTGGTGGAAGTTCACTTGCTTCAGGCCAACAATTTGAAAAAGTAATTAACATTTTAAGACAAGATCCAAATCGAAAAGTTGTTGTTACTTCAGCTCCGGGAAAAAGAGATAAAAACGATACCAAAGTAACTGATTTACTCATCAACTATGCGACTCTAACAATTGAAAACAAGCCGACAAAACCAGTGACAGAGCAACTATTTAACCGTTATCTTGAAATCGCAAACCATTTTGGTTTAGAAGAAGGTAAATTGCAAACCATTAAAGAAAAAATCGAAAACCTTCAACATGAAAAATTCAAAAACAATGACTATCTAATGGCTTGTTTTAAAGCTCATGGTGAAAGACTAAACGCTAAATTAATGACGCTTATTTTAAATCATTTAGGGATTAGTGCCAGATTTTTGGATCCAGAAAAATTTGGATTTTATGTAAGTGATTCGGCCAATAATGCTCAAGTTTTAGATGAAACTTATGCAAATATTGAAGCTCTCAAGCTCACAAATGAATTACTAATCGTTCCTGGATTTTTCGGGATTACTAAAGACCATAAAATTACTACTTTTTCACGTGGTGGATCTGACATCACAGGTGCCATTTTATCAAAGGGATTTCATGCTAGTTGCTACGAAAACTTCACTGATGTTGATGCAATTTATGCAGCTAATCCTAACACGGTCAAAAATCCTTATGCTATTACTAAAATGACCTATCGTGAATTACGAGAATTATCATACGCTGGTTTTTCGGTTTTTCATGATGAAGCGATTATCCCAGCTATTGAAGCCAATATCACAATCAATGTCAAAAACACTAACCATCCTGAACTACCCGGAACTTTAATCGTTCCTGAAACCAATTTTGAACCTGAGAACTTAGTTACTGGTGTTGCGAGTTCAGACCGATTCGCTGCACTTTACTTGCACCGCTATCTTTTAAACAAAGAAGTTGGCTTCACATTAAAGCTACTCGAAATTCTTTATCGCTACAATGTCTCCTATGAACATATGCCATCAGGTATTGATGATTTGACTATTATTTTTGATAAAAGCCAACTGACCGACCTAAAAATTAAACAGCTCTGCCAAGATATTAAAGCTACACTGCAACCTGATGAAATGCAATGGATTAATGATTATGCCATTATTATGGTTGTTGGTGAGGGCATGCGTGATAATATCGGCGTTTTAGACCGTGTCATTTCACCTCTTGCCCAAAACAATATTGGCATTCACATGATCAACCAAGGTGCTTCTCGAATTTCTGTTATGCTCGGAACTCGACAGGCTGATGCTGATTTAGCTATTGAACATATTTATCATAATTTTTTTAGTTAGGAGTTTAATAATGATTACATTACAAAAAGTCCACGGTTCTTCAAACCAATTTTTTATCTTGGACTTAGACCAACTTTCTTTTACACCTTCAGATGAGCAAATTGTTGCTCTAACACAACAACTGACAGCGTCCTTTTTAGCAGGTGCTGATGGCTTACTTGTGGTTTCAAAATCCGATGCTACAGACTGCTTAGGCAAAATGCGTGTTATCAATGCTGATGGTAGTGAAGCCTCAATGTGTGGTAATGGTCTACGAACAGTTGCCCGTTACTTATCTGAAAAACATCAACAGTCAGAGTTTAAAGTCGAAACACTCAATGCTCATTTGACTGTTAAAAAACAAGCTGATTTAGCTCAAAACGTTCCTGCTTTTGGTGTTGAAATTTCACCGATACATTTTGACAATGAGTATTTTCCTTTCAACAATTTAAATACAAAAAAACTCATTAACTCACCCATCGAAGCATTTAGCGACCACCTCAATTTTTATGCTATTGCTGTCCCCAACCCCCATTTAATTAGCTTCGTAGAAAAAGATGATGATCTTAATGAAACATTGGAGACATTAGGCACTAAGTTGAATCAACCTAATGATTACTTCCCAGATGGTGTTAATGTTAACTTTGCTAAAATTTTAGGACAAAATGAACTGTTTGTTCGAACATTTGAACGTGGTGTTGGTTTTACTAATGCTTGTGGTACTGGTATGTCAGCTACTTCTTTAGCGTATACACTACACCAAAATCGCGGTACTTTTCCTTCAGATGAAATTACTGTTTATAATCCTGGCGGTGTCGTAAAAACGATTGTTCACGAAAATTGGATTGAACTCATCGGAAACGCTACACATACACATACGATTACTATTTCAGAAAGTCAACTATTCAACTACCAGTTTGACGAAGCAACGGTTGATCAAACTAATGAACAACAAAGTTACGAACACTTTATTGCCAATTTAAAAAAGCAAGCTGATTAATCAGCTTGCTTTTTTTGTGGATATATTTTCGAGAACAAGATAGGGTCGACAATCGTTGTAATAACCGCTGCCAAAATAAAAGCGCCACCTTGTTTAGCATCAATAATATTAGCACTTTGTCCTAACGTTACATTAGGCACAATTAAAGTAATCGTCGTAGTTGTTAACATCATCCCTGCTAATGCTTGTCTAAATGAATAACGTTGCATCAAAATTGGAACAACTAATAAACGCGTTAACATAAAGCCAAAGAAGAAAATTGGAATTAAAATTAGCGTATTAGGATCGCTAACTAAACTCTTTAAATCTAGCTTTAGTCCTGTCGAAATAAAAAAGATTGGAATAAAAAAACCATAACCAATAGAGGTTAACTTTTCTTTTGTTTCATCGCTTGGATTAAGTGATTTCATTACTAATCCTGCCAAGAAACATCCCAGAATATTTTCAACACCTGTTTTTTCAGCAATTGTTACTAAAACAATGATCAAGAAGAAAGCTAGTCGAATATCAAGTTGTGTCGTTGATTTATCAATTTTTTCAAAGAATTGATGAATCTTTTTGACATTCAGCAATAATAAAGCCACGATAAACACTAACGGGAATAGCCAAAGAACTGCACCTCTAGCTCCTTTAAATGTCATATAAAACGTGATTTCAATTAATGGAACCACCACACCTAAAATCGCAATTAAAAGAATCGTTTGCCCATACTTTGTATATTCAATCTTCTTATCTTTCAAAGCCACCAACATCATCCCAATAGTCATTGTACTGAATAAGATGGTTGCAAATAAAACTTCAGAAAAAATATTAAAGTAGCTTAAAATCAAGCTATAACCAAAAGCGAGTAAACTAATTGAAATCATTACCATCAACGCCATCCCAAGTGGCATCTTAAAAAATGATTCCTCTTTTTTTTCAATTTTTGTACGTCTTTTAAAAATGGATAAATCGACTTCCATCCCACTCAAGAACAGTAATATCATCAAACCTAGAGATGATAACTGGTTTAAAGTCGGTGTCATCTGGACAATATTTAATAATCCTTTACCAAGAACGATTCCTATCAGTATTTCAGCAACAGGAACGGGAACATTATGAATTTTGAATCTTCCCATAAGAATGGGAACAATCAGTGCCATCGATAAAACAATTAGTAATTCTAAATTAGTATGCATATTTATTTCCTAACTATAAAAATTCTCGATAAAGTTTACCACAATTTTGAATCTAAAAAAACAATAAATTTAAAATTAGTTAAATTTAATAGATTGTTTTATCTTGATTGGCCGCAAATTCCTCAAAACTTTTAATAGTTAAGTCCCTATCATGTTGTTGTAAATCCATCACGCTTTTATCCGTTGTTCCACCCTCAATAAACTTGTAGATATAATCGTCACGGAATCCAATATTAGCTGCATCTACTGCTGTATTACCATAGTAAACCGTTTTAATATTAGCCCAAATAATTGCACTTAAACACATTGGACAAGGCTCACTAGATGTATACAACTCACAGCCACTTAAATCAAAAGTACCTAATTCTTGGCCCGCATTACGAATAGCAGTTACTTCACCATGAGCTGTTGGATCATTATTAATTAAAACTTTATTGTGTCCTGTTGCTACAATTTTGTCATCTTTGACAATGACACATCCAAAGGGACCACCTTCATTTGTTTGATTATTTGAATGAGCTTCTTTCGCTGCTAATTCCATATATTTTTTGTTATAAGACATTTAATATTCTCCTTTTGTTTTTTTATAACTTAATCATACACTAAAAAAACAATATAAAAAAGGATTTCACGAACATTACGCAAAATCCTTTTTTCTTCGTCAAAAATATTATAGACGTTTGTTTAATTCTTCTGTTAATTCTTCAAAACCAGGTTTACCTAGTAAAGCAAACATGTTTTTCTTGTAAGCTTCAACACCAGGTTGGTTAAATGGATTAATACCATTTAGGTAACCTGAGATTCCAACTGCGATTTCAAAGAAGTAAATCATGTAACCTAATGTGTATTCTGTTTGATCTGCAATAGAAACAGTCATAACTGGAACACCACCGTCAGTATGAGCTAAAACAACACCTTCGTATGCTTTTTCATTAGCATGGTTCATTGTTTTACCTTCTAAGAATGAAAGACCGTCTAAGTTTTGTTCGTCGCTTGGAACAGCAACATCAAAACGAGGTTTTTCAACTTTAATAACAGTTTCCATTAAATCACGACGACCTTCTTGAATGTATTGTCCAAGTGAGTGCAAGTCTGTTGAGAAGTTGGCTGATGAAGGGTAAATACCTTTTTGATCTTTACCTTCTGATTCACCCATTAATTGTTTCCACCATTCACCAAAGTATTGTAGTGTTGGTTCATAGTTTTCAAGCAATTCAACAGTGTAACCTTTACGGTATAAGATGTTTCTTAATGCCGCATATTTGTAGGCTTCATTTTTGTTAAGGTCTGTTTCTGTATATTCTGAACGAGCATCTGCTGCACCTTTCATCAATTGATCGATGTCAGCACCTGCTACAGCAATTGGTAATAAACCAACAGCAGATAGTACAGAGAAACGTCCACCAATGTCATCAGGAACAACGAATGTTTCGTATCCTTCTGCATCAGCTTCTGATTTTAGCGCACCTTTTTCACGGTCAGTTGTTGCGTAAATACGTTTTGCAGCTTCTTCTTTACCGTATTTTTTAACTAATTTGTCTTTCAAAACACGGAAAGCAATAGAAGGTTCCATTGTTGTTCCTGATTTTGAAATCACGTTTAAACTAAAGTCACGATCACCGATTTGTTCGATTAGGTCGTGTAAGTAACTACCACTGATTGAGTTACCTGCAAAGTAGATTTCAGGAACTTTACGATCAGGTGCGTAGTTATAAAACGCATTATTTAAGAAATCAATTGCTGCACGTGCACCTAAGTATGAACCACCAATTCCGATAGCTACGAAAACTTCTGAATCTGATTGAACTTTTTTAGCCACGTCTTTAATACGTGCAAACTCATCTTTGTCATAGTCAACAGGTAGGTCAATGAAACCTCTGAAATCGCTTCCAGCACCTGTTCCTTTTCTTAATTGTTCGTCTGCAGTATTCACCATTGCCTGCATTTCGTTTAACTCATTGTCTTGAACAAATGGAGTTAATTTTGAAGCATCAAACTTAACTTGTGCCATTGTTTGCCTCCTATAATCTATTTATCTACCCTACTTACTTTAAGCGTATTTAACTAAAAAAGCAAGATTAAAAACGGGATAATTCTTATTTTGATATTAAAAAAAGTCACGACCAAATGGCGTGACTTTTTTGTGAAAGGAAACTAATAATTAGTTGTTACCTTTTTGTGAACCAAACCAGTCGATACGTTCTTCAACTGTTTCTTGGATAGCTTGTGTACCTGGTGCAAGAACTTTACGAGGGTCAAATCCTTTTTCTGCTTCATCTTTGTTAGCAGCGTAGTAAGCTTTAACAGCTTTTGACCAAGCGATTTGTTGTTCTGTGTTAACGTTAATTTTAGCAACACCTAAGTCGATAGCTTTTTGAATTTGGTCTTTAGGAATCCCTGAACCACCGTGTAATACTAATGGTGTGTCAACTGCATCAGCAATTTCTGAAAGACGGTCATAGTTAAGACCTTCCCAGTTTTCAGGGTATACACCGTGAATGTTACCGATACCAGCAGCTAAGAAGTCGATACCTGTTGCAGCTAATTGTTTAGCTTCTTCAACTGATGCAAGTTCACCTGCACCAACAACACCGTCTTCTTCACCACCAATTGAACCAACTTCAGCTTCAACTGAAATACCTTTAGGGTGAGCTAAAGCAACGATTTCTTTTGTTTTAGCTAAGTTTTCTTCGAAAGGTAAGTCGTGACCATCGAACATAACTGATGAGTAACCAGCTTCGATAGCTTCTTTAGCAGCTTCAAAGTTACCGTGGTCTAAGTGCATTACAACTGGAACTGTGATGTTCATTGATTCAACTAATCCTTCAACTAGTTGACGAACAACTTTGTATCCACCCATGTACTTAGCAGCACCCATTGAGCTTTGCACGATTGCTGGAACACCTTTAGCTTGGGCAGCGGCTAAAATAGCTTTTGTCCATTCTAAGTTGTTTGTGTTGTAAGCACCGTGTGCGTATCCGCCTTTACGGGCAGCTTGCATAATTTCTGTACCGTGAATAAATGATGACATGAGTCATTCCTCCTAAAATTTCTTTTAAAAAATTCAACAATGTGATTTTAACATATTTTTGTGTATTAGTCAGACCTTTTGGTAAAATTATTAAATATTTGTTGAAATATCAACCCTAAAATAGCTCCTAAAAAGCCACCTATCGTATTGAATATGACATCATCAATATCTGCAACACCCGTCCACAAAATAAACTGCATCCCTTCAATACTCATTGAAAATAAAATAGAAATTAACGTAATCGTTAATATCGATAGTCTTTTTTTGGATAATAATTTTGCAATGAACCCTAATGGCATAAACCACAAAATATTTCCAAAAGAATTATAAAAGAAGTCTAATCGTGACTTGGCAAACGACAATTTCATTGTCTCATCAAGAATCTGCAAATTTATTTGGTTGACTGGTCGGTTGAAGTAGAACTTAATATCGCTTGGAAAATAAATCCCTCTAAATACTGTTAATGATAGTAACAAAATAAGATAGAAGACTAATACCAAAATAAGCGTGATATGCCGTTTAGTCTGCTTTTTTTTAAATAATTTTAAGTAACCTAGATAAAGAACTGTAAAAATCAAAAAATAAAAAATAGTTTTATCTAAACTATAAAACACGAGTTCAACTAAAGGAAAATGATTAATCTTATCAGCAAAATGATTAACTATAAATTGATATATCGGATTTAAAAAGATCATCTAACTACTCACTATCTACTTCTTTTTCTGGTTTAGGGTCAAAGAAAGTCAATGTAAATGTTGTCCCTTTGTTTTCTTGACTATCGACTTCGATTTTACCGTGATGCTGATTAACTAGAGAATAAACGATAGCTAATCCGAGTCCCGATTCACCTGTTCCGACGTTATTACGAGAAGGATCTGCTTTGTAAAAACGTTCAAAAATAAATCGTTTTTGTTCATCACTCATACCTATACCAGTATCCTTTATTTTAACACGTGTCGCATGATCTACACGATAAATTGTTAAATCAACATTACCATTTTCAGTGAATTGAATGGCATTTTGTGTAATATTAAAAATAATTTGAGTAAATCGATCGTGATCAGCATAAATTGAGACAGGTTCTTGGGATAAAAGTTTCAATTTATTATTTTTCTTTTTAGCATTGTTAGATAACTGCTCCACGACATTTTCAAGTACAAGAGTCCCGTTAAATTCTGTTTTAAACAATTTAATTTGGTTATTTCGAATCTTTTCATAGTCTAAGTTTTCATTGACCAGTCTGATTAAACGATTCGTTTCACTTTGCATCAACTGGATACTTTTATCTTTTGAATCAATTGGGATGGCATCATATCTTAGACCTTCAAGAATCCCATTAATAGTCGTTAAAGGGGTTCGCATTTCATGAGCAACATCGGCCATAAATTGATTTCGTCTAGCTTCTTGGCGCTTGATTTCTTCATCTGATAGCTTTAATGATTCAACCATCTTATTGAAATCGCTAGCTAAGTCATCAATTTCATCATTGTCTTTATGCTCAATTCTGACAGAAAAATCACCTTCACCAACTTTTTTAGTTGCTCGTGATAGTTTTTTGATTCTTGATAAGTTGAACCAAACAATAATCAAACTAATAACCATCCCAGCAAATACACTAGCTAAAAGTGCCACAATAGAGTTTCTTTGAGCTTGCTTAATTGTTGTTTCAACTGAAGACACTTTAGATCCTAACCAAACAACTGCTTTCAATTTTGATCCATCAAACCAAGGAACCATAATTGAAGAATAAGGCTCTTTAGCTGATAATTTTGGTTGGTTATTCATAAAATCATTTTGTATTCGAAAGCTCTTACCCGATTGTAACTCCTGCCAAACATCTTCTCTCAAGGAGTAAGGGGTCAAAGAGGCATCTGGATAAATTTGTTCATTATCTTCATCAAATACACGTATCGTCACATTTTGTGCCTGCATTACTTGTTGAAATTCATCCAAAAAAGCGGGTTTAATTTGCTGATATCTTCCTGTTATAGGATCTTTTTTTAGTGCAATGTGACCCATCGAATCAGCATACCCTTCTAACTGGGAAAATGTATTATCATAAGTTTGTTTTGTGATGAAGTTCATCATGGAAAATCCAATAATTGACAGTGTAATTACAATAACTAATAAAAAAGATAGCACTTGTTGATAAAATAACTTCATTATTTACCCACATCCGAATCATCAAATTTGTAGCCCACACCCCAGACAGTTTGAATAATTTGAGGAGCCAGTTTTTCAATTTTTTGACGTAGTTTTTTGATGTGAGCATCCACTGTTCGCTCTTCACCGAAGTATTCATAGCCCCAAACAATCTCAAGTAACTTCTCTCTTGAAAACACTTGTTTTGGATTTTTAGCCATAGTTAGTAATAAATCAAACTCCTTAGGTGTTAAGCCTTGAACTTTTTGATCATCAATATAAACTTCTCGGGTTTTTTCATTAATTTTAAGATGGGGTGTTTCAACCATATCTTTTGAATCTTCAGGTCGAGACGTTTGATTCATTAATGATCGACGATGCAACGCTTTAATTCTAGCAATTAATGTCAGTGGACTAAATGGTTTAGTGACATAATCATCAGCTCCAAGCTCAAGTCCTAAAACTTGATCAGATTCTGAATCACGTGCTGTTAACATGATAATTGGTACATCAGATATCGTTCTAATTTCTCGAGCCACTTCCATCCCATCTTTTCCGGGCAAGTTCAAATCTAATGTAACAATATCATAATACTCTTGATTGGCTTTAAACTTTTCAACGGCTTCATTTCCATCTACAGCTAAATCCATTACCCATTGTTCTTTTTCAAAAAACATTTCCATCATTTGAGCGACTGAAACATTATCCTCTACCATTAATAATCTCATTATAAAATCCTCCTAAAGGTCTTTAAATCCTTTGACCTTTTCTTTGGTTTGGTGGGTATTATCGTATTTTTTAATCTCTTCCTTACTTACAATACCATTCTTAACTAAAAGTTTTCTTAAACGTGTTTCAGTTATGGCATACACGAAGATAATTGATAAATAAAAAGTTAATAGCCAAATTAAGAAATAATGATCCCAATTCAACCATTTAATTACACTACCCAAAACGATTTGAATCGATCCAACTATTAAACACGTTCTTCGATAAATCGTTTGTGCCTTTTGTTCAAATTTATCATTCATTTTAGAGAAATACGACCGATAGCCAAATAAAAATCCTGGTTTTTGATACCTCATTAAGAAACTAATCAAACTCATTAATACGAGTAAACAGCCCATGTAAATATAAATCACAATCTAGCTCTCCTAACCCTTTTTTTCTAAGTTTAACACGAATTATTTTATCTCCATAAAAAAAGTAATATTAGATTGAAAAAAGAAAAAAGAAAGCGTTTACATTTTTTTGTTGCTTTTTTGATTTGGACTTGTTATATTATGAATGTAAACGTTTTCTTTTTTGAAAAGAAGACTTCTGATTTTTAAATATTTCAAATATAGACTATGATTATCACGAGAGGTGGATATAAAATGAATTTACTTATTGCAGTATTACCAGCTATACTTTGGGGCTGTATGCCAATCTTCACATCAAAAATTGGTGGACGTACAGTTAACCAAATTCTTGGAACAACTTTTGGGGCTTTATTAACAGCTATCGTGCTGTTTATTGCTATGAGACCTACTATGACAACTGAAATTTTCTTATTTAGTTTCCTAAGTGGGCTATCTTGGTCATTAGGACAAGTTCTACAATATGAATCATTTAAAGCAATTGGTGTATCAAAAGCAATGCCAATTTCTACTGGACTTCAAATTGTAGGAACTTCTTTCAGTGGTGTGTTGTTATTTAGCGAATGGGCTTCAGCAACAGCAAAAATTGCAGGAATCATCGCTATTGTAATCATTATCGGTGGAATTTACTTAACAACAGTTAGTGAAAAAACTGCCGAAAGTGCTTCAAATGCTCCTAAAGTTAAAACTTCAACTATCTTTTGGATTTTCTTCTTCTCAACAATTGGTTATGTTGGATTTTCAATCTTCCCAAGATATGCTGATGTACAAGGATTTGATGGTTTCTTACCTCAAACAATTGGTATGGTATTAGGTGCTTTGATTTGCATGTTCCTACCACAAAACAAAGATGTTCGCCCATTAAAAGAAGCTGTAACTTACAAAAACATGCTTGTTGGTGTGATTTTTGCTGGTGGTTCATTGAGCTACTTGATTTCAGCTGGCTTAAATGGTGTGGCAACAGGGTTTACAATTTCACAAATGAACGTTGTATTCTCAACACTTGGCGGTGTTTACATTCTTAAAGAAGCTAAAACTAAAAAAGAATTAACCTTCACTTTAATTGGATTACTACTCGTTATTGCTGGTGGAATTATGATTAGCTTTATGACAGGTGCTTAATTCAAGTTAAACTATAAACAAAAAAGAACTGGATAACTCAAGTTATCCAGTTCTTTTTTGTTTATGGAGGTGAGGGGATTTGAACCCCTGTCCATACACGTTTCATCATAAACTTCTACAATCATAGTTATATTATTTAATTGTACTCTTTCAAGAACGCCATATAACAGGGCTAGCCTTCAAAGAGTTATCTGATTATCTCTTTTTAATTATTCAGATGGCATAATTAAACGTAACCCGTTAGAGTTGAGACCTAATAGAAACCCGGGTCAGTTTCAATCAGATCACGCGAGCTGTTTTTTAGGCAGCTACTGCGTAAGAATTTTCGTTGTTTGCAGTTATATTTAAACTGTACGTTTTTACGTAGACGTTACCTACGAATTGCCATTTATGCAAAATCATGCATGTCGAATTCCAAAACACCCCCGACATCGCTATAATTTTAACATAAAAACTGGTTTAAACAAAATATTTGTTTAAAAATTGTGATACAGCATTCACATTTCCTCTAACATACATCGTCAGTCTCACTTGATCGCGTGCATAAAACGCTACTTTTGTCTCATAATCATTAATCTGCTTGGTGTTAAAACTTGTGAATTCTTTATAAGATCTAATGCGATAATTCTTAAACACAATTGAACCTAATCCCGGTCGGAAAAAGATTAAGACGATACAAAATATACCCAAAAGTAATAAAACAGACCATCTAATCGCTTCTGCTTGTGTCATTGCTGTCACAAGGAGTACCAGCAAAATAACAAAAGCGGCAAATTTAACTATAATCCCTCGCTTTTGTTCAACAAATTTAACATTAAGTCTTTGCCAAACTAAGAAATAACACAATAATAGCGAAACAACGAGATACAATATATCAATCATTTAAACTGATTCACCTTTCTAAAAAACATCCTTTACCATAAAAGATAAAGGATGTTTTATATTTTACGCTAAAGCTTAGCGATTTCAACCAAATCACGAATAATCATAATTTCTTCATTAGTTGGCACTAGCATTAGCTTAATTGTTGAATCTTCAGCACTAAAAATTGTTTCTTGTCTTCTAACTTCTACTTTTTCAGGGTCTACCTTAGCACCTAAATAAGCAAACTTGTTAGAGATACGGTCTAATAACCATGGATTGTTTTCACCAATACCAGCTGTAAAGACAATACCATCTACCCCGCCCATTTCAGTAATATATTGTGAAATATATTTGACGATGCGGTTAACAAAAATATCGACTGTTAATTTAACTTGTGGGTTTTCAATATTATTTTCTAAATCACGCATATCTGATGATAAACCTGAAAGTCCTAATAATCCTGATTTCCCATTCAAAATGCTAATCATTTCTTGTGGATTTTCAATTTCAAGTTTTTCCATTAAATAAGCCATCAATGACGCATCAATATCACCTGAACGCGTACTCATAGTTACACCAGCAAGTGGTGAGAAGCCCATAGAAGTGTCGATTGATTGTCCATTTTCAACAGCTGTTAGTGAAATACCATTTCCCATGTGAACTGTGATTAAACGTAAGTTTTTGATATCTTGACCTAACACATCAGCCGCTCTTTGAGAAACATAACGGTGGCTAGTTCCATGCGCACCATATTTTCTAGCACCATATTTTTCATAGTATTCCATTGGAATGGAATATAAATAATTTTCTTTTGGCATCGTTTTATGGAAAGAAGTATCGAAAACCGCCACTTGTGGGATATCTGGCAATACTTTTTCGAATGCTTCGATACAACGTGCTTCAACAGGATTGTGCAGTGGCGCAAATTCAGAAAGGTCATAAATCTTATTTAAGACGTCTTCTGTAATTAAAGTACTTTGAGCAAAATGCTCTCCTCCAGCCACAATACGGTGTCCAATTCCTTTAATTTCATCATATGAAGCAACAATACCTAGTTCAATCATTGCTTTTAAGATAATAGAAACAGCTTGTTCTTGATCTTTAATTTCAATTGTTTCTTCTATTTTTTTGCCATCATATTTAATTTGGTAATTAGAACCCTTAATACCGATTCTTTCTGCAGCACCTTCTGCTATAACTTCTTCATTTTGTGCGTTAAACATCTTCCATTTAACTGAAGAACTTCCGGCGTTAATTGCTAAAACTTTAGTCATAGTTGTCTATCCTCTACTTTAAATTTTTGATGTACCAATCTTTTAAATTATAATTGAAAGTTTCAAGTACACTTCTATCATTTAAGCTTGGGAGTTGTCCCAACAAAATATTATTGGCTTGTTTAGTTTTAGTACCACGATTTTGAACTACCAAAATTGCTTTTTGATATTTTTCATCATTAAATGAATCTTCAGGTAATATTAGAAAAGCTTGGATATGTGCTTTTTTAGCTAACCATTTTGTCAATTCTGAAGCATTGGCATCTTGTAGCATCATTGCAGGAACAACAAAAATACCCAATCCACCTTCAGACAGGTGTGAAATTGCCTGTTCTAACATCAAATAATGAGAAAATGAATGTCCAGATTTGGCTCTCAATTCATAATTTTCAGCTCGGGAGTCAATTGGATAGTATCCCACTGGTAATTCTGAAACAATTAAATCTAAGTCGTTAATCAACCACGTATCTAATGAATCTTGATGGAATAACTCAGCCTGAATACCTAATGATTCAGCATATAGACTGGATAATGCTAAAGAAATTTCATTATTATCCATACCATAAACGTCAAAATCAATTTGATCAGTTTGTTTTAACTGGTCAACTGTATTCAATAATAAACTACCAAATCCACTACTTAAATCGAGCACTTTGGCTGATTTTTTACCTTGTAATAACTGATGAGCAATCATTGCGACTACAACAGAAATTGACTTAGGTGTCATTTGTAAATTAGTTTCAAGTTTATCTTCTTTAATTCCAGCAAGAATTAACAAATAAATTAATTCACTTTTTTCTTTAGATGATTGATTATTAAAATCGATTTGTTCAGCAATTTCAGTCAAACGTTCAACTGTTTGGGCACCAGGGGCACCATTTTCTACTTTAACTTGTTGATCAATTAAGTTTTCAATCGTTTCTATCAAAGCATCTAGATAAGACGTTTTAAGTTCTTTTTTCAGACGCTGAACCGCTTCGTCAATTAAAGCATAGCGTTCTTGTATTGATAATGCCAATGAAAATCTCTCCTCAAAACAGTTAAAATACTCCTACTTCTATCATCACTTATCCTTGATAGGCTTGCAAGTTATTACGGTGAATTTAAAATTTCTTTTAAATTTACTAAAACTAAGTCTTTTTGTGTCATCTCAATTCGGAAGATTTCCAGTTTAAAGTATAGGGTTACTAGCGAAATGCCTACCAAAAAAACAATACTTAACAAAATACTTGCTTTAACTTTTAAGCGTGAATAATAACTGTGATTTTCTTTTCTTGGAATCTTCCACATCTAAACTAAAACCCCTCTCAATATTATAACAAAAATTTGCCTGATGTACCTCCGTCAAAACAGGAACGTATCCTGCATCGTTAGTTTTCAAAATAATCGTTTTATCCTTTATGGTTAATGATAAACGACTTATTTGATTGTCCTTTTCAGCTATCAAATAAATTTGATTAGCTTTGCTTTTAATCTGATCAATCTTAATGCAATCATAATCATTAAAAGTTTGATTCATTTTTAAATAAAAATAAGCATTATCAATTTTTTGATGATTGCCATGATGAGTAAAACGATAGTTCAAATCAACAACCTGTGCAACTAACTGTAACGTTAACAAAATAATCGCTATTGAAATAACCGCTTCAATTAAAGTAAACGCTTTAAATTTCATAAATTATCTTCTGTGTTACATTTTGTATTTTTGTCGGACTAACCAATACGAACCAATCGTTTTCAATCTGACAACTCGTTTTTGTTGAATTTTTCAACATAACGGCTGCTAAATGAGCATTGACTACTAGACTTTTTTGAACTTCAAGTTGCTTAACATAACGCATTGTTCCAGCAAAAGTCATTAGCAAACTGACCATCAATAAAAACGACACCATATTTTCTAACAAAATAAACGCTGGTTGTTTAATTTTCATAAATTTCTCCCCAGGCCATCTGCACCCTAAAATCATATTTAAAGCCATTAGGTCCTCTGATAATAATGGTCTTGGGTGCGACATACCCTCTTTGATTAATCATTAATTCATTTCCCGGTATTTCTAAATAATAACCAGTTGGAACTTTTAATTGCTCTCGAAAAGTAGCACCTGATTTAAGAATTAATAGTTGCTGGCTACGACTATATTGAATAAAAACTGTTTTACGCGACAAAAAAGCTGTTTTTATTCCCCATTTCAAATGTGTTCGAACTTGAGTGATGAACTGTTCTTGTTGTAATTTCGGTGATGGTGTGGGTTGAACGACTATTTTCATTAAGACAATTAAAGTACAAATAATCAGCAGACAAATAATCGTTTCCAGTAACATGAACCCTCTAGCTTTGGCCTTTAACACGTTTTTTTACCAAGCCATTAACCACTTCGTAATCTTTAGCTTTTTCTTTTTGACTCGGTGATAGTTCAAGATCTAACAAGTTGGTTATAGATTTATCTTGCAATTCTAATTGTGTCTGCAGTGTCGTTTGAAAAGCTTCTTCAATTTTTTGTTCTGCTTTTTGTTTTTGTTGCGTGATATTAGGCACAATCAATAAAACTAAAATCGCAATAATTGCAATTACCAAACACATTTCAATTAATGTAAAGCCCTTAACTTTGTTTTTCATTATAATCCCCTTAATGTGCCATATAATGGCATCAATATCTTCAAATAAAGCCCTAATACAAACAGGCCAATCAATATAAAACAAATAGGTTGTATCTTTAATGTGACTCGCTTCAGTTGAAAAAGTAGCTCTTCATAAATAATTTGATTGAGTACTTTGACTTGTTGACTCTTAGTTTGACGGCTTTTTCCTGATTCGATGATTGGAATTAACCGGTTAGGCAAAAAAGCTTCCTTCTCAACGAAGGTTTTCAAAGATAGGCCTTTTTTTAAATGCTGATCCAACTTTATCGCTATTTTTTGTTGTAAAGATTCTTTTTGATTTTGCTGACTTAAAAAACGACATATTTCATTCACTTGATAATCATTACCAACCAAATAGGAAAGATTAAATGTAATAACATAATGACTATATAATTCGATAATTTTGCCAATAACTGGCCACTTTAACAAAAATTTCAATTGCTTTTGTTTTTGTTGCCGCTGGACAATGACTAAATAACCAATCAGCGCTAAGATAACTGAAACGACCACTATCACGACATAGCCAACAATACTTTCAATAATTGAGGGCTGTGAATCTAAAAAACCTGAATTGAGAGTTTGTTGAATAAAAAAGAATCCAACAACTGTTAATCCAAATAACATTATTGGATAAGATAACTGACTTTTTATTTTCTTCATTTGCTTATGCTGTAACTCTGTTAACGTAATCAATTGTGTTAAACAAGCAATTAATGTTCCTTGTTTTAGGGCTAGTTGAATTTGAAAACTCATCATTTTATTAAAGTTGGCTTTTAGTAGTGATTGGTGAATATCACGACCCGATTTCAAGTCTGAACTTAAGGTATCAAACCACAGTATGCCTTGCTTTGGCCAAATAAGTGCCATAAACCCGATTGCCTCACTAAAAGAAAAATGACTTTCTAAGTACATCTTTAAATACTTCATAAACAATAGTTGTTGAGAACTATCCTTCTTGATAGTGATTAAGTGTTTTTTCATCTATTTGCCCCTGATTATAAATAGTCTGAAGTTTCTTCCGCCATGACTGATACTTTCCCTGAGTATCTTGTTGATTATTTATCGCCTCGGGTTTTAGCACATCAATCAAACAAGCTAATTGTCCCGTAGTCGAAAGTAATAAGCGTTGATAACAAAGACAGTTAACAACACTTTGAAGTCTAGCGCTATCAACGCCTAACTGATTAAAACGCTCAATAATACCGTGAGCTGTCTTGGCGTGTATGGTTGTCATGACTAAATGACCACTTAATGCAGCTTCAACAGCCACCTGAGCTGTTTTTTTATCTCTAATCTCACCAATAATCAAAACATCTGGTCGATGTCTTAAAGCAGCTTTCAACAAATCAAGATAAGACATTTCTATTTGCTCATTAACTTGAACTTGAAAAAAATGACTACTTTTAATTTCAACAGGATCTTCAATGGTCATCACCATTTTTTCTGCTGAAAGCGTTTTTGCAATGGCATACATGGTTGAGGTTTTACCTGAACCAACAGGTCCTGCAAATACCATCAGCCCTCTACTATTAGCATTAGCTTGCAACTCATTCAGTTGTTCTGGCAAAAAGTAGTTTTGTTTAGTTTTAGCATTAATTATTCTCATAACCATTGATTCTTGATTTTGATAGTTCGATAAAGTGGACAGTCGAAAATTAGTTGCCGGATATTCCACTAAATCAAAGCTCCCATTTTGTGGTCGTCGATGTTCAGCAATATCTAAATTAGCTGCATACTTTAGTTGATTAATCATAAGCTGTGCTTTTTCTGTTGTTATTTTATCTAACAATTCAAAGTCATTATTGTGTTTAAGGTAAACTTGATAATTCTTATTTCTTGGTAACAGATATAAATCTTGTGCACCTTGTTTAATGGCCTCTGCTATTAAATGTGACGATTCTTTAGATAAACCCATATGTTATTCCTTTCAAGTTAGTTACTAGCTAAGTACGCTAACTTTTTTAAATTACATTTAGGCAAAAAAAATAAGCCTTTCGGCTTATTTTTAATCGTTATCTTCATCTTCTGCAGCAGTGTAAACATTTTGAACATCATCATTGTCTTCTAAAGCATCAATCATACGTTCAAATTGTTCTTGTTTATCTTCTGGAACTGCCATTTTATTTTGTGGAATCATTGTCAATTCAGAGTTTGCCAATTCATATCCTGCAGCTTCTAAAGCATCACGAACTTCTGTAAATTCTTTTGCACCTGTATAGATTTCAAATGCTTCATCACTTGTTTGTAAGTCTTCAGCACCTGCATCCATAATTTCAAGTAACAAATCATCTTCTTCAACATCAGTAGTTGAACGGTCGATTGCAATGTAACCTTTACGATCAAACATATATGCAACTGATCCTGGTTCACCCAAAGTTCCACCGTTACGTGAGAAGTTTAAACGAACAGATGTCGCTGTACGGTTTTTGTTATCTGTTAGTGTTTCAACAAATACCGCTACACCACCTGGTCCGTATCCTTCATAAGTTACTTCATCATAACTTTCACCGTCTCCACCTTGAGCTTTTTTGATGGCACGTTGAATATTATCTTTAGGCATGTTAGCTGAACGAGCCTTATCCATTACCAGACGTAGTGCTGGATTATTAGCTGGATCCGTATCCCCATTACGAGCTGCCATGTAAATTTCTTTTGAAAGTTTTTGGAAAATTTTTCCACGTTTAGCATCTTGTGCGTTTTTACGACCTTGAATGTTATGCCATTTTGAATGTCCTGACATGTTTTATCCCTCTTTCAGAATGATAGATTTAACCTACCCAAGAATAGCAAAACATTACTTTAAGGGCAAGGCATTACACAATATATTTGTCAAAATTTTGAAAATCCTGTATATTATATTATTGTTTTGAATTTTGTGGTTCGAAACCATCCCACATAAAAAAACTAGGAGTGACTATACAAATGAATCAAAACGTTGTTAACTTAACTAAAACAGCACTCGTTGCTGCACTTTATCTTGTGCTAGGCTTTTTATTTCAGCCTGTCTCTTTTGGACCGTTACAATTCAGAGTTGCTGAAATTACTAATCCCATTGCTGTTTTTAATAAAAGATATATTTGGGGAATTACCATCGGTTGTTTCTTATTCAACTTATTTTCAAGTCCCAATGCCCTTATCGATATGGGAATCGGAACAGCTAACACCTTAGTAATGACCGCTGGTAGTTACTATATTGCTAAACATGTCAAAAACTATTGGACTAAATTATTGATTTCTCCTTTTATCGGAGCAATTAGTATGTTCATGATTGCAGCCGAACTATACTGGTTCGCAGCCGCACCATTTTGGATTACTTATGGCACATTGATGGTAACACAATTTGCAATGATGCTAATTGGTGCAGTGATTTTTGGAATTATTGAAGAAAAAACTCATTTCTTTAGAGATGAAAGTAAAAACACTTCTTCAAATTAAAAATAGATGCAAAAAAGCAAAGCCTCTTAAACAGAGTGCTTTGCTTTTTATTTTTATTCAACCGTAACTGATTTAGCTAAGTTACGTGGCTGGTCAACATCATGACCACGATTCAAACTAGTGTAATAGGCAATAAGTTGAGCTGGGATAACACTTAATAATGGTGTTAACAGTTCATCAACATCTGGTAAAACAATTCCGTCAGTTTCATTAGCTACACGTTTCATTGAAATAGTAAACACTTCAGCTCCACGAGATAGTACCTCTTGTAGATTACTTCTTGTGTGTCCTGCACTCAATTTGTCTGTGATAAAACCAATAACAGGTGTGCCTTCTTCAATTAACGCAATTGTCCCGTGTTTTAATTCACCAGCAGCGAATCCTTCAGTATGGATGTATGAAATTTCTTTTAACTTCAATGCTGCTTCAAGGGCAACATTATAATCAATTCCACGACCAATATAAAAGGCATTGTCAGCATCGGTTAAAATACGACGGCTCATATCATCTAACAATTGTTTTTCATCAACAATTTCTTGCATCCCATTAGCCACTAAAGCTAACTGAGTTTGCAAATCAAATTCTTTACCACTTTCATAATTTGATTGTTCACTCAATGCTTTAGCTAACACAGCTTGCACAGCAATTTGTGCTGTATAAGCTTTGGTAGAAGCAACTGAAATTTCAGGGCCTGCATGAAGTAACATTGTATACGTTGCTTCACGAGATAAGGTTGAACGGTCAACGTTTGTAATCGTCAAACTTGGATATCCTTGTTTATTCACTTCTGATAGTACTTGACGACTGTCAGCTGTTTCACCTGATTGAGATAAGAAAATAAAGAATGGCTTTTGAGATAAAATTGGTGGGTAATAACCAAATTCACTAGCTACATGAACTTCAACTGGAATGCCAGCTAGTTTTTCAATGATTTTTTGACCAACAAGTCCCGCATGATAACTAGTACCAGCAGCTACAATGTAAATTCTATCGCTATCTAAAATACTATTTACAATATTTTGATTAACTTCAACATCACCCTTAGATGAGAAATATTCTTGACTAATTCTTCTCATTACAGAAGGTTGTTCGTCAATTTCTTTTAACATAAAGTGAGGGTATGTTCCTTTTGAAACCGCTTCGGAATCAACAGATAAGTGATAAGAATCACGTTCAACTTTTTGGTTGTTTTCATCAAAAATTTGGTAGCTATCTTTAGTTAAAATAACTACTTCACCATCATTTAATTCAACAAAATCTTTAGTTTGATCAAGCATAGCCATAGCATCACTTGTCACAACATTATAACCTTCAGCAAGTCCTAATAACAAAGGACTTTTTCTTTTAGCAACAAATAATGTTTCAGGATTTTCACGGTCCACTAGCAAGAAAGCATATGAACCATCAATTAAATGAAGTACTTTTTGAAATGCAGTAAAAGTATCTAAACCTTCGTCGACTACAAAACGATCGACCAATTGAACTACTACTTCGGTATCTGTTTGACTACGGAACTGAACATCAGCTAAGTAGTCATCTTTTAGTTCTTGATAATTATTAATCACACCATTGTGTACTAAATAAAAGCGGTCATCATTTGATAAGTGAGGATGCGCATTTTCAATAGTTGGAATACCATGTGTCGCCCAACGTGTATGCCCAATTCCAATAGACCCTTTAACTTCTGGGGTGATTTTGTCTTTTAATTCTTTAATTTTTCCAGTTGCTTTAACTAGAAAGTCTTGATTATTTTGATTATTAACGTAAATACCAGCTGAATCATAGCCTCGGTATTCTAATTTAGTTAAACCATTAACTAAAATGTCTGTGGCGTTTTCATTCCCAACGACTCCCACGATTCCACACATAATATTGAACTCCTCTAAATTGGTATATATCGATTATACCACTTGTTTTTGTTATTAATACTTTATAAAAGTACGTTACAATAACAATTGTAGTTATTGTCATATTAAAAGTCAATAAATTATTTTTAAATTGGTATAGATTAAATAAATTTTAAACAAAAAAAGAACTAGCGAAAGCTAGTTCTTTTTTTTATAAGCCGATTTCTTCTTCTACAACATCTACAATTCGATCAACATAACTATGAACTAATTCTTCAGTTGGTGCTTCAGTCATTACACGAAGTAATGATTCTGTTCCACTAGGGCGCACAAGAACACGACCATTTGAACCCATTTCAGATTCAACTTCTGAAATAATTGCTTGAATTTTATCATTATCTTGCCAAGCATTTTTATCAGTTACTTTAACATTAACTAATTTTTGTGGGTAAATTTTAACAGGTGCAGCTAATTCACTTAGGCTCTTACCTGTTGCTTTCATGACATAAAGCAATTGTAGACCAGTTAACATTCCATCACCGGTGTTGTGGTAATCAAATAAAACAACGTGACCTGATTGTTCGCCACCAATATTGTAGCCATGTTCTCTGATTTCTTCTACAACATGACGGTCACCAACAGCTGTTTTAACATAATCAATATCTAATTCATCAAAAGCTTTGTATAACCCAATATTACTCATTACTGTAGTTACGACTGTATCTTTTTTAAGACGACCACGTTCTTTCATAAATGCGGCAATAATATACATGATTTTATCACCATCAACCAAATCACCGTTTTCATCAACTGCAATACAACGGTCGCCATCACCATCAAAGGCCAATCCAGCTTGGGCTTTATTTTCTAAAACAGCTTCTTTTAACAGTTCAGGATGAGTAGATCCCGCATTTTTATTAATGTTGATACCATCAGGATTAGCATTAATTGCCACAAAATCTGCATCAACATCAGCAAACAGACGGTTAACTAATGCACTTGTTGAACCATTTGCACCATCAACTACTACTTTTAAACCATCCAAATCTTCTGGAATGGTTTGTTCAATAAATTGTAAGTACTTAGCTGCACCTTCAGGATAATCTTCTAAGTGACCTAGCTTTTCTGCAGAAGGTCTTGGTAAATCATCAATAAGATTATCTAAGTAAGCTTCAATTTCAGCTTCGGTAGCATCGGATAATTTATAGCCATCGCCACCAAAGAACTTAATCCCATTATCTTGGGCAGGGTTATGAGATGCTGAAATCATAATTCCTGCATCCGCTTCTTGAACTTTAACTAAGTAAGCAATAGCTGGTGTTGTTACCACACCTAATTCTAGAACTTCAATTCCTACAGATAAAAGGCCTGAAATTAAGGCGTACTGTAACATTTCTCCTGAAATTCTAGTATCACGTCCTACTAAAACCTTAGGACGTTGTGCACCTTCGGCTTTATGTTTAGTTAGCACGTACCCGCCGGCTCTTCCGAGTTTAAAAGCTAGTTCAGGTGTGAGTTCTTTGTTAGCTACACCTCTTACACCGTCTGTTCCAAAATATTTAGTCATTGATTAACAACCTTTCTTCCCTGATGCTTAAACTATTAGCATCTCTTTTATGATTCTTTATTTGTTGGTTTTATTTTGATGTGAGTAGTATCTGGGGTTACTCCCATGATACCTGTCGGTAATTCAATTTTCAAATCTTGTTCTGTAACGTCTTTGATCGCCGAAACATCTACTGATAAGTCAATTTCATCTAGTCCATCCAAGGCTGTTTGGGGCGCAAACACTTTTACTTTTTGCGTATTTGAAGTAACTTCATAGTTCAACTTATCAGATGGATTTTTTAAATTGAATTTCAAATTAACTTCTTTGCTAGGCAAAGTTACTGGCAATTGAACATGCGTCGTTTCTGGATTCAATACCACGTTAACTTGGTTACCGTTAGCATCAAGCGCTTGCAACATTACTTGTTGTTCAACCGTTTCTTTAACATTAGGTGACAAGTTTAAATGGGCTTCAATTCTTGAAATTTTAGCAATTTCAGATTGGGGTCCTGTCACACTAACCGTATCTGGCGAAAGTTGTGGAATACCAACATTATACCCTTGCGCAATACTTGCTTTATTATAGGATGATTGAATTGGTAATGTTACTGCACCTCTTGGTTGAATGTTAACTGTGATAGTTTCAGGCGAAATTTTGGTTGTAATCTGATTATTGATACCTGATTGTTGTAGTTTAACTTGATGTGTTCCGACACCCAATGAACTCAAATCAGCAAAAACTTTAAAATTATTATTATTCAATAAAACAGTCACCACGGCTGCTGGACCATCCAAATCAATATTAACTTTTTCAGGGTATCCTGTTACAAAGTATTTGTCTGAGTCAAATTCAAGTTGTAGCGGCACACTAGTCGATCTCATAGTGTTAGCTACTTGAGAATTTTCATTGCTATTTCTTGAGATACCTAGATTATTATCATGTACATAAAAATAGAGACCTACAGCAAAAAGTAATGCTAAAATTTTATAAACAATAGGTCGATTCAAAAAATTACGCATTATTTGTTTGACCCCCATTTCCAAAAACGATCAATCATACGATCCCACCAAGATGTTTTTTGGTCACCTTCTGGAACAAATTGTGCTTTTAAATATTTCAAGTAGTCTTCACGTGTTAAGTCAACCATCAATTGACTGTTGCGTGTAATAGTTACACCACCTGTTTCTTCAGAAACAACAATTGTAATCGCATCTGTTACTTCTGATATCCCCACCGCAGCTCGGTGACGTGTTCCTAATTTTTTAGGAATAATATTACTATCAGAAAGTGGCAGATAAGCCGCCGCAACAGCCAGTTTGCCATCTTTAACAATAACTGCTCCATCATGAAGCGGTGTATTGGGAATAAAGATATTAATCAATAATTCACCCGTGATATCAGCATCTAACGGGATACCTGTTTCAATATAATCATCTAACCCTGTATTTTGCTGGATACTAATTAGTGCACCAATACGTCTTTTAGACATATATTGAATTGACTTATCTAATTCCTTGACGAACTTTTCGCCTGTTTCTTGGGCAGTTTGCGTGCGCGATCCCAAAATTGGTGTTCTTCCTAAATGCTCTAACCCTCTTCTAATTTCAGGTTGAAAAATAATGATAATGCCAATTACACCCCAAATCATAATCTGATTAACAATGTAATTGACCGTGTCCAATTTTAAAAGCGAACTAGCTAACTGTACGACAACAATAACGGCTAATCCTTTAACCAATTGAACGGCTTTAGTTCCTTTAACTAACATAATCAATCGATATAAAACATACCAGACGATAAAAATATCAACCAAGCCTAAAAAGTTATGCCAGGTAATGATATTACCCCAATCTAAACTCACAAAAATCCCTCCATACTTCTTTATATTATATCACGCTTTTATATGCATTTTAATTTCGGTACATTTTAAACTCTAAAAATAAGTCATTATAGGTTTGGACAACATCTTGACCGAGATCTTTAAATACCTCTAGATGTTTCATTTGGTCAGCTGTTGGATAAAATGAAAGTACAGGATCTTGCGTTTTTTCTAGTTCTTGTTTAGCTAATATATTAGGCGTTGAGTAACCAAGATAAACTGAATTTCGAGCCGCATTTTCCGGTTTCATCATAAAGTTCATAAAAGCATAAGCAGCATCCAGGTGTTGAGCTGATTTTGGAATGACAAAGTTATCAACCCATAGATTGCTACCTTCTTTTGGAATAACATAATGTAAATGCTCATTATTCTTCAACATTTCTGCCGCTTCTCCAGACCAAGTTACGCCAATAGCTGCTTCATTTTGAATCATATACATTTTCATTTCATCTGCCACAATTGCTTTTACATTTGGCGCTAATTTATCTAATTTTTCTTTTGCCTGATTCAACTGACTACTATCAGTTGTATTCAAACTGTGTCCTTGTGAAATTAAAGATAAGCCCATAATATCACGCGCACTATCAACTAGCATCATACTTTGTCGGTAATCCGGACGCCACAAATCATTAAACGACTTTAAATTTTCTCCTTTAACATATTGGTCATTATAAACAATGCCTAAAGTTCCATAGAAATAAGGAATCGAGTAATCATTTTGACTGTCATAAGATAGACCCATAATATTAGCATCCATTTGATTGAGAAAATCGAGCTTGCTTTTATCAATCGTTTGAATCAAGTCATCTTTTTTCATTTTTTCAACCATATAATCCGATGGGATTGTTAAGTCATAGTGATTTGATCCTTGTTTGATTTTAGTATACATCGATTCATTGCTATCGAAAGTTTCATAAACCACCTGATAGCCCGTTTCTTCTTCAAATTTTGACAATAATTCTGGATCAATATAATCGCCCCAATTGTATAAATTCAAAACTTTACCGGCTTCTTTTGGCTGCTGATTTAACGCACTTGAACCCATCGCTAGAAGCAGACAAAATGCTAAAATCACGCCACCTAATAGTGTTAATTTTTTCATCTTGTCACCTTCTTCTTTTGACTATATTGGCTAAGGAAATAATAGCCAATCACAAGTAATAATGAGAATAGGAACATTAAGGTACTCAACGCATTAATTTCTAAACTAATACCTCGACGAGCCCGTGAAAAAATCTCAACAGATAATGTGGTAAATCCTTGTCCCGTTAGGAAAAAGGTTACCGCAAAATCATCTAAGGAATAGGTCAATGCCATGAAAAATCCAGATAAAATACCTGGTGTAATTAATGGCAAAATGATTGCTGATAATACCTTATACTTACTAGCACCTAAATCATAAGCAGCATCAATTAATGTTGGATTAATTTCTTTGAGCTTAGGTAGCACCATCAAAACCACAATTGGAACAGAAAAAGCGATATGACTCAATAAGACTGAATAAAACCCTAAGCTAAAGCCAGCAAATGTAAATAATATCAAAAAGCTGGCACCAATAATCACATCGGGTGATACCAGTAAAATATTATTTAGTGACAACAACCCATTTCTGACTGATTTCTTTTTGACTTGATGAATGTAAAGGGCTCCTAAAGTCCCGATAATTGTTGCAAATAAACTAGATAATAATGCTAGCAGAATTGTATCCAGTACAATTCTAATTAATCGTGGATCATTTAACAGCGCCTGATAATGATCAAATGTGAAACTTTCAAAGTAATTCATTGAATCGCCACTTGAAAACGAAAAGTAGATTAAATAGAAAATAGGAAAGTATAACACAACCATAACTAGCGTTAAGTAAATGAGTTCAAATTTTGATTTTTTCTTCATGTGCCATACTCCTTCTATTTTGATCCATTCGTCAATTTCATTGAGGCAATCATAATTACCATCAATATCACCCCGATAGTTGATCCCATGCCCCAGTTCATAGTTGTTAAAAAGTGTTGCTCAATGGCTGTCCCTAGTGTAATTACACGATTACCACCAATTAAACGTGTGATCATAAACAGCGATAGAGTCGGAATAAAGATAGACTGAATACCAGATTTAACCCCATCTAAACTGAGCGGCCAAATAACTTTGGTAAACGTTTGAAAACGTGTTGCCCCTAAATCATTAGCAGCATGAATATATTCCCCATTGATTGTTTTAAGTGAATTAAAAATAGGTAAAATCATAAACGGAATTTCAATATAAGAAGCTACAAAAATAAAAGCAAAATCCGTAAAAAGCAATTGTGTTGGCCCAATACCAAAAACTCCTAAAAATTGATTAACCCAGCCACTTTGGCTAAACAACCCAATAAAAGCATAAGCCTTCAATAAAACATTAATCCAAGTTGGCAAGATAATTAATAATAAGAAAAACTGTGAATGCTTTAATTTGGTTAAAATATACGCAACAGGATAGCTAATCACTAAGGTAATGACCGTTACGATCAATGCATAAATAAATGAATTTACTGTCATTGATAAATAAGTTCCACTCGTAAAAAAGCTGACAAAGTTAGTTAAGGTGAACTGTCCGTCTGTTCCAAATAAAGATTGAACGACAATTAAAATTAACGGCAAAATGACAAATAGGAGTATCCAAAATAAGTAAGGCAGCATAAAAAGATTTTTTCTTAACTTCATCACTAATCTCCGTATTCTTCAATTCGATTATGAAAATCAACTTGTGATTCCCCAATTCTCATAACATGGATATCTTCTGGGTCAAAATAAACGCCAACTTTTTGTCCAACGGAAACAGAATTAGTCGCATGAATAAGCCATTGGTTCCCATCTTCATCAACTGCATTCACTTCAAAATGATTACCCAAAAACATTTGTGACACAATCGTTACAGTTAATTTACCTTCGTCAACTGTCGTAATATCTAAGTCTTCAGGGCGTAAAACAACGTGAACAGGTTCATTTTGTTGCATCCCTGCATCCACACAGTCAAATACCTTCCCAACAAATTCAACAGAGTAATCAGCCTTCATCACACCATCAACGATATTAGATTCACCAATAAATTCAGCAACAAATCGGTTAACAGGTTCATCATAAATATCCGTAGCCGTTCCATTTTGAACGATTTTACCTTCATTCATGATAAAAATCTCATCACTCAAAGCTAAAGCTTCTTCTTGGTCATGTGTAACAAAAATAAAGGTGATGCCTAAATCTTTTTGCAAACGACGTAATTGATATTGCATGTCTTTTCGTAATTTTTTATCTAAAGCCGATAGTGATTCATCTAATAACAAAACCTTTGGCTCATTCACAATCGCGCGCGCAATCGCAATCCGTTGCTTTTGACCACCACTTAATTCTGATATTTCACGATTGGCATGTTGAGGTAACCTTACTTTTTCCAGAGCATTCGCAACTTTTTCTTTAATTTCTTCTTTTGGTCGCTTTTTGAGCTTAAGTCCAAAAGCAATATTGTCAAAAACATTCAAATGAGGAAACAACGCATAGTCTTGAAATACCGTATTAACTTTTCGTTGATTAGCGGGTGTATCTGTAATATCTTGATTATCAAAATACAACTTACCGCTTGTAATATCACTAAACCCGGCAATAATTCGTAGTACGGTTGTTTTCCCCGAACCAGAAGGCCCTAAAATTGAATAAAATTTACCACTTTCAATTTTTAAGTTTAAATTGGTTAATGCTTCAAAGCCATCATCATATCGTTTTGAAACATTTTTCATTTCTATAATGGATGCCATGGCAACCTCCTTATTTGGCTTTTTCGCCAATAATTCTAACCTCTGGGACTAACCTGATTTGGTTCTTTTCCCAAATTGTTTGTTGAATGAGCTCAATTAAGTCAAGATAATCAGTTGCTGTTGCATGGTTAATATTCACGATAAATCCGGCATGTTTGGTCGATACTTGAGCACCACCAATTATTTTACCTTGTAGGCCTGCTTCAATAATTAACGGTCCAGTAAAATGACCTTCGGGTCTTTTGAAGACGCTACCACAAGATGGATATTCTAATGGTTGTTTGCTGGCACGACGTTCATTGAAATCATCCATCATAGCTCTAATTTTGGTAGTTTCATCTGGTTTTAATTCAAACGTGGCTGACAGCACAATTTCATCATTATCTTGTAATAAGCTATGACGATATGAAAACTGAAGATCTTGATTGTGATAAGTCTTTAACTCACCTTGACGCGTAATGGCTGTGACTGATTTTAAAACATCTTTGACTTCACCACCATAAGCCCCAGCGTTCATAAATACAGCACCACCAACACTACCTGGTATACCTGCCGCAAATTCTAAGCCACTAAGGCTGTGTTCATAAGCCATTTCAGATGTATCAATAATCTTGGCTCCGGCTTGAGCTGTAATCTTGTTACCTGTAACTTCAATTTCTTTCATTTCAGTTAAAATCAAAACTAGCCCCTGAATCCCACCTTCGCGGATAATTAAGTTGCTAGCATTACCAATAATTGTAATTGGCAAATTTTCCTTGCGAGCAATCTGTAATAACTGCTCAATTTGTGTTATATTTTTGGGAAATGCTAAAAACTCAGCAGGACCACCTGTTTTAGTATATGTAAAACGATCTAATGATACATTTTGATTAATTAAAAAACCTTGTTCTTTTAATTCGTTAATATCCATACTTCCTACACCTCTTTGCTATTCCTATTCATTTTACCAAAAAAACAACTAGACTAAAATTAAACGTTATTCAGATTTATAAAATAAAGGAGTTTTTTATGAACTTTATTGCTTTTGACTTTGAAACAGCTAACCAAAAACGAAGTAGCGCTTGTTCTCTTGCTATTGTCATGGTTAGAGATAACAAGATTATTGATTCATTTTATTCTTTAATCAATCCACATGATAACTTTCACTATCGCAACACACAAATCCATCATATTACAGCCGAACAAGTGCAAGATGCCCCAACATTTGCTGAAATATGGCCACACATTAAACCTTTATTCAATCAAAATTCACTAGTAGTTGCTCATAATGCACCTTTTGATAATAGTGTTTTAAAGGCTTGTCTCAAAAAGTATGAATTAGATGTTCCTAACTTTTTATCACTAGATACGGTCAAAACCAGTCGAAATTTCTACCCTGATTTGCCTAATCATAAACTGAACACCGTTTCTGATTATCTTGAAATTGAACTGGATAATCATCACAATGCTTTAGCTGATAGCTTGGCTTGTGCGAATATTTTAATTAATCAACAACAGCAATTTGGAAATTCGCCATTAAAAAAACTAGTTAAACAGGTTTAACCTGCAAAACTAGTTTTTTTTAATTCTTCAATTAGCTGATTATTCTTGTCACCGACTGCTTCTAATGTAAATTGACGTTTAGTTGAATCAATTTCATTATCTAAACGTTCAATTTTGATTCGCAAATAATCATCAGGTAGCTGGTCTAAAATATTAACTGACCATTCCATGACAATCACTGAGCCTTGATCAAAATAAGCGGGTAGATCAATACTACTCATATCGCCGTCTTCTAAACGGTACATATCCATATGAAATAAAGGCAATCTTCCCTTTAAATACTCGCGTACAATCGTAAAAGTAGGACTTTTAATAGGACGTTTAATCCCTAAAGCACTAGCAATACCTTTGGTCAAAGTTGTTTTACCAGCTCCCAAATCACCATCTAATAAAATAAGTGTTTTAGGTGTAACAAGTTTACCTAGTTGTTTGCCAAAAGCCATTGTTTGGGATTCATCTTGTGTCACAAATTGCATCATACTCACCTCTTTATAGTGACTGTGCAGCAGTTAATATGGCCGTCTTGTAAACATCTTCTTCATTAGCACCACGAGATAAATCTGAAATTGGTTGGTTAAGACCTTGTAAAATTGGACCAACCGCTTCATAACCACCCATACGTTGTGCAATTTTGTATCCAATATTTCCGGATTGCAATTCTGGGAAAACAAAGACGTTCACGTGACCCGCCACTTTTGACCCTTTTGCTTTTGATTCTCCAACAGAAGGCACAAAAGCAGCATCAAATTGGAATTCACCGTCAATATCTAAGTCCGGTGCCATTTCTTGTGCGATTTTGGTTGCACGTTGCACTTTTTGAACTTCTTCACTATTAGCTGATCCTTTAGTTGAAAAGCTTAGCATTCCTACTTTAGGTTCCAACCCAGCCATTTTAGCTGTTTCAGCAGATAAAACAGCCACTTCAGCTAGTTCTTTATCAGTTGGATTGATACTAATAGCACTATCTGCAAAAATGTATCTTTCATCGCCTTTTTGCATAATAAATGCCCCGCTAATACGGCTGATACCTGGTCGAGTTTTGACGATTTGCAAAGCACTACGAACAGTTTCAGCAGTAGAATGAACGGCACCTGATACCATAATATCAACTTTGTTCATATACACTAGCATTGTTCCAAAATAACTCACTGTTTTGAGCATTTCTTCTGCTTGTTCACGTGTTTCTTTACCTTTACGGCGTTCTAAAAATGCTTCGACCATTGCTTCAAATTCATCATAATTTTGTGGGTCTAAAATTGAAAGTCCTTCAAGAGACAATGATAGTTCAGTTGCTTTATTTTCAATTTCTGCTTGGTTGCCAAGTAAAACTGGATTTAACAGATTATCTGCTTTCAAACGCACAGCAGCTCTTAAAATTCGGTCATCATTTCCCTCAGGGAAAACAACACTAATGTTTTTTCCAGTAATTTGTTCTTTAAATAACTTAAATAAATCCATAATCAATTCTCCTTGATAGTTTTAAGGGGTTTCGGGAAGTTGCCAGTTGATGGGAGCTTCTCCGAATTGTTCCAGAGCCGCATTGGTCTGTGAGAATGGTTTTGAACCAAAAAATCCTCGATAAGCAGACAATGGACTCGGATGGGGTGATTTAATCATGACATTTTTTGTTGAATCAATCAACTTACTTTTTTTCTGAGCATAGGCTCCCCATAGAATAAAAACAACATTTCCACGGGTACTTAATGCCTTAATAGCAGCATCTGTTAATTGCTCCCAACCCTTGCCAGCATGGGAATTAGGGTGATGATATTGAACTGTTAAAACCGCATTTAACATTAAGACTCCTTGGTCTGCCCATGACTTCAAATAACCGTGATTAACGGGGTCAATTCCTAAATCTTCTTTTAATTCTTTATAAATATTTTTTAAAGATGGTGGTAATTTTGATCCAGGTAACACACTAAAACTTAGTCCATGTGCTTGGTTAGGATTATGATAAGGATCTTGTCCTAAAATCACGACTTTTGTTTGGTTAAAGGGTGTTAATTTAAAGGCTTCATAAATATGATACATCTCGGGGTATACGGTTTGCTCACGATATTCAGATTTTAAAAACTGACGTAATTCTTGATAGGATTCTGATTCAAAACTCGGTTTTAAAACGGTATCCCAATCATTTCCAATAAGTTGTTTCATTATTAAACCTACTTTACTAATTAAGATTATTTTATGTTAAAATTTAAGTATAACTTTAGGAGGTGGCTCTTTTGATTAAATTAATTGCATCCGATATGGATGGAACATTATTGAATGACAAATTAGAATTATCACAAGAAAATGCACGAATTATTAAAAAAGCTCAAGATAAGGGTGTTGAATTTATCGTAGCCACAGGACGTAGCTTAACTGAAGCTCGTCCATTGGTTGAAGGTGCTGGATTAAAAGCCAGCTACGTTACTTTAAACGGTGCGATGGTTTTTGACCCTGATGGTAATGTGGCAGTTGAAATTCCACTTGAAAAAGAACGTACACAAGATTTAATGACTTTACTAAATGAACACGGTTTTTACTTTGAACTAGTTACTAACAAAGGACTAGTTTCAAACAGCCGTGTAGGTCGTATCAAAAACGTAGCAGACTTAATCGTTTCACTAAATCCAGGGACGGATTTTAAAACAGGTATCGAATTAGCCTCAGCTCGTGCCGAACTAATGGATATCCTTTACGTTGATGATTATAACAAAATTTTGAATGATGATTCTTTCAAAGTGATGAAAATTGTTGTATTTGATGAAAATGGTCCTGATGTTTTCAAAGATTTACGTCAAACTTTAGACCAAAAAGATGACTTGATTATCACTTCTTCATCCCCTAATAACGTTGAAATCAATCATAAAGATGCCCAAAAAGGTATTGCTTTGGCACGTTATGCCGAAGAAAAAAACATTGATATTGCAGACGTTATGGCAATCGGTGATAACTACAACGATGAATCAATGATTCGTACTGCTGGTTTGCCTGTTGCTATGGAAAATGCAGTGCCTGAAATTAAAGAATTATCAAAATACATCACCGATACTAACAAAAATAATGGTGTTGCTAAAGCAATCGAACACTTTATTGATCTAGATTAATAAAAAAGCCTTATCTAATAGATAAGGCTTTTTTATTAGGCTAATTTTTCAAGTAGACGCAATGCAAAAATCAAATCATAAACAACTTTTTCATGACTTTCATCAAAGTCTAAACTCATCCATTGAACCAATCGCGTCGCATTTGATCTTGAAACCAATTCATATATCCGATTACTTTTCAAAACCGGATAATCATGCTTAGTTAAAAAGTGAATCATCAAGCGATTTAATGTTTCTAACTGTAAATCAACAGCAATTCGCTTTTGTAATTGACTAAATAATAGCTTTTCAGTCTGCAAAAGTAAGACTAAATTTTTAAACCTCATATCTAGTGAATGAGACTTTCTATTAAAAATTCGTCGAACCTCTTCTGTAAAAATATGCAAATAGGCTTGCTTCAAGCCACGACTAAAATATCGATAAAACGTTGAGCGATGAACATTTGCTAACTTGCAAATTGACGTCACAGTTATTTTGGGTGATTCTTTAATTAGCTCACTTTTAATCTGATTACAAATTGTCACTAAATGATTAGCCATGGTTTTTACCATCCTTAATTTTTGTCTTATTATTTAATTATATACGTTTGTTATTAAAAAAGACATTTATTTTTCATCAAAAACTTATTTATGATGCAAAAAAAGCTAATTGTTAGGATACAATTAGCTTTATCTGACTTTTAATAGTCGTTGCATATCACGTTCTTGGTCACGACGACGAATAGTCTCACGTTTATCGTAATTCTTTTTACCTCGCCCTACTCCAATGAGGACTTTTGCCACGCCTCGTTTTAGGTAAATTTTCAAAGGAACAATTGTTAACCCTTTTTCTTGTTGAATACCTAAAAGGTGAGCAATTTGCTTTTTGTGAAGTAATAATTTGCGATTACGTGTGGGTTCTTGATTAAATTGGTTACCTTCTTTATATTCACTGATATGAACATTTTCTAACCATGCTTCTCCCCGACGAACTCTAACGTAACCATCTTTGATATTAACACGACGATTTCGAATGGATTTAATCTCAGTTCCTGTTAGAACCATTCCCGCTTCCAGCGTTTCTTCAATAAAATAATTATGATTTGCTTTACGATTTTGTGCAATTAAATTATCTGTATTTTGTTGTTTTTTCACGGTTTATCACCCCATGACTAAATTATCTCGATTTTTTAGCACGTTTAAAGTCTTGACGATTTTTGTTGCCACCACGTTCAAAATGCTTACCATCTTGACGTTTATTATCATTACGACGACGCTTAAATGGGCGTTTTTTACGACGACCATTGTCTTTGTCGTCTTTTTCACTTTTTGGCATTACAACTTCAGCTTTACCATCAGTACGTTTAACTTGACGTTTTTCTTGTTCAGCTTTTTCATCAAAAATTTCAAAGTCAATTTGACGTTGTTCAAGGTCTGCACGGATTAAAGTCACTTTAATTGGTTGACCAATCTTGAATTGACGGTTAGTTTTCTTACCAACTAATGTTAGTTGTTTTTCATCGAATGAATAGAAATCATCTTTCAAATTGGTAATATGAATAAGACCTTCTACTGTATTTTCAAGCGCAACAAACATCCCAAAACTCGTCACAGAACTAATCACTGCATCAAAACTATCGCCAACTTTATCAATCATGTATTCTGTTTTCTTCAAATCATTAACGGCACGTTCTGCATCAATAGACTTTCTTTCTTGTTGTGAAGAATGTTCAGCGATAACCGGTAATTCTGATTCAAAATGTTGTTTTGCTTTTTCAGTTGCACCTTTTTCAATATATTGATGAATTAAACGGTGAACAATCAAATCAGGATAACGACGAATCGGTGATGTAAAGTGTGTGTAGTAAGGCGCAGCTAGCCCAAAGTGACCTAACTGATCTTCGCTATAACGTGCTTGTTTCAAACTTCTTAACATCATTGTTTGAACAACAGGTTCTTCGGGTGTACCTTGTGTCTTGGCTAAGATTTTTTGTAGTGTTTTAGGTTCTAAATCATTAGGATCAGCTTTAATATTTAACCCAAATGCTGAAATAAATTCAAAGAAGTTCGTTACACGTTCACCTTCTGGTGTTTCATGGACACGGTATAAGAATGGCACGTGCTTTTTGTTAAAGTGTTCAGCGACTGTTTCATTAGCCATTAACATAAATGATTCAATCATTTTTTCAGCTGTACCACGTTGTCTTAATTGAATATCAACAGCATGACCTTCTTGATCAACAATGATTTTAGCTTCATTTTCTTCGAAATCGATTGCCCCACGTTGATGACGTTTATTAAACAATGCGTGATGCAAGTCTGACATTTGATGAAGCATTTCTTCAGATTGATGATACTTATCTTCTAATCCTGCCATATCATTATCTAAAACAGCATTAACATTATTATAAGTCAAACGACCATGTGAACGAATGACACTAGCATAAATATCATAATCAACACGTTCACCTTCTGGAGTCAGTTCAATATCACAAGATAATGCCAAACGGTCTTCGTCTGGGTTCAATGAACAGATACCATTAGATAGGCGGAATGGTAACATTGGGATAACACGATCAACTAAATAAGTACTGTTACCGCGTTCAAAAGCTTCTTTATCAAGCGGTGAATTTTCAGTAACATAGTGACTAACATCGGCGATATGAACACCTAAGTGATAATTACCATTGTCTTTTTTCCAAACTACAACAGCATCATCAAAGTCTTTTGAATCATCGCCATCAATGGTTACCACGGCTTGATCTCGAATATCACGACGATTTGCCATATCAGATTTTTGAATATGATCTGGTATAGCATTTGACTGCTCTAAAGAATCCTCTTCAAAATCAGTTTTAATATCGTTGTCATAAACCAATGACATAATATCAACACCCGGATCATTTTTATTTCCAATAGTTAATAAAGCATTTCCTAACATACGTGTTGGAAACTCTTCTGAAGGATATTCTGTAATTTCAACTTTAACCATATCACCCATTTGAGGATGTAGGCCTGTTTTAGAAATATAAGCAGAATAAGCACTTAACTTGCGGTTTTTACTCTTAACATAGCCATAAAAACCTGTTTTATTAACCATCACATCACTATAGGGCATGAATTCGCCAACCATTGTTTTCAATCCACGTTCAAGAATTTGATTAACTTGACCTTCTGGCCCTTTATTATTCCAAGGATTTTCACCCTTGATAATTTTAACTTCAACAGTATCACCATCTAATGCAAAATTAGTATTAGGTTTTGCGATAAAAATATCATCTTCGTCTTCATCATCTACACGAACGAATCCAAATCCTTTGTCATTAGCACGAAAAACACCTTCAACTAGACGATCTTCTTGTACAAGTTGAAATTGACCTAGTTCATTAGAAAAAATTTTATTTTCATTTTCCAAGAAAGTTAAAGTTTTAACTAAATCACTAAATTCAACCGCATTACGACCGCGTCTTTTTCTACTAATTTGGTCTACTGTATATTTAAAAGTCGGTTTCTGTCTGAATATTTCAAGAATATCAGCAATCATTTGCTCATTTTGAGCCATTAAAACACCTCATTATTTGTTATTATTTTTTGTTAAACTAAATAAAACCTCCCAATAAATTAGGAGGCTTTGATTATTTTGTAAGCATAGCTAAGATAATTGCAAGAATGAAGAATAATGCGAGAAGAACAGATGTTAATCGTTCCATAAACGCTTCAAATCCACGCTTTTTAGTACGGCCACTAAAAAGTTCTCCTGCTCCTCCTGAAAGTGCATTCAATGCATCCTGCTGTTTAGATGGTTGCACCATAACGGCAATAATCGCTAATACCGAAACAATCACCAACAAAACTAAAACAATATTATACAAGATTTTCCCTCCATTACTTAGAGACTTCACACTAATTACTATTACAACTTTAACATATATCGCGTTTTATTGCTACAAAAAAGCAGGCTTGATAAATCAAGCCTGCTTTTTAATTAAACAGATAAATTAATTATTTGTTTAAGTTGTAGAAACTGTTGATACCTTTGTATTTTGAAGTATCGCCAAGTTGTTCTTCGATTCTCATCAATTGGTTGTATTTAGCAATACGGTCTGTACGGCTTAATGAACCTGTCTTGATTTGACCAGCGTTTGTAGCAACAACTAGGTCAGCGATTGTTGTATCTTCTGTTTCACCTGAACGGTGAGATACGATAGCTGTGTAACCAGCTTCTTTAGCCATTTCGATAGCGTCAAATGTTTCTGTTAGAGTACCGATTTGGTTAACTTTGATAAGGATTGAGTTTGCAACACCCATTTCAATACCTTTTTCTAGGTATGAAGTGTTTGTAACAAATAGGTCGTCACCAACGATTTGAACTTTTTTAGCTAGACGATCTGTAAGTGTTTTCCAGTCGTCCCATTCGTTTTCATCCAATGGATCTTCGATTGAGATAAGTGGGTATTTTTCAACAAGTGATTCAAGCAATGAAGTGAATTCTTCAGCTGTGTATTCTTTGTTGTCAGCTACTGTAACATATCTACGTTTTTCTGCATCGTAGAATTCTGAAGCAGCAACGTCACATGCGATAGCAATTTGTTCACCTGGTTTGTAGCCAGCACGTTGGATAGCTTCAACGAGGATTTCAAATGGCGCTTCGTTGTTTTCTAGGTTAGGAGCAAATCCACCTTCGTCACCAACAGCTGTACTGTCGCCACGTTCTTTCAAGATAGCTTGTAGTGAATGGAATGTTTCTGCACCCATACGAACAGCTTCGTGAATGCTTTTAGCACCAACAGGCATAATCATGAATTCTTGGAAGTCAACGTTGTTGTCAGCGTGTTCCCCACCGTTAATAACGTTCATCATAGGTGTTGGCATAACGTATGAGTTTGGTCCACCTAAGTATTCGTAAAGAGGTAAGCCAAGTTCATCAGCAGCAGCGTGAGCAGCAGCTAGTGAAACACCTAAAATAGCGTTAGCTCCTAATTTACTTTTTGTTTCTGTACCATCTAGTTCGATCATTGTTTTGTCGATTCCACGTTGGTCAGTAACATCTAAACCAATAACTGCTTTAGCGATTTGTGTATTTACGTTTTCTACAGCTTTCAATACACCTTTACCACCAAAACGTGATTTATCACCATCACGTAATTCTACAGCTTCGTGTTCACCTGTAGAAGCACCTGATGGAACGATTGCGCGACCGAAGCCACCCATTTCTGTGTAAACTTCAACTTCAACAGTTGGGTTTCCACGTGAATCTAAAACTTCGCGACCTAAAATATCAGTAATTACAGACATTTCATTATCTCCTTTAATCTTTATTATACAAGTATATTTTATACTATTTCGATGAATTATTAAACCTTTTGTTTAATTAATCTTGGTAGTTTACTAATGCTAAGAATGATTCTGGATCTAAACTAGCACCACCAACAAGACCACCATCGATATCTGGTTGAGCCATTAATTCTTTGATGCTATCTGGTTTTACAGAACCACCATATTGTAAACGAACTTTGTCAGCAGCTTCGTCACCGAATTCTGCACGAATAGTTTCACGGATTGCGTGAACTGTTTCTTGAGCTTGTTCGCTTGTAGCAGTTTTACCTGTACCGATTGCCCAGATTGGTTCGTAAGCAACAACTAGACTAGCAACTTGGTCAGCTGATAGTCCTTTAAGAGCTGCTTTAACTTGACCACCAACAAATGCATCTGTTTCACCAGCTTCACGCTGTTCTAATGTTTCACCAACAGCAATGATAGGTGTCATGTTGTTTCTGAAAATAGCGTGAGCTTTTTTGTTTACGTCTTCATCTGTTTCGTGGAAGTATTCACGACGTTCTGAGTGTCCGATAACAACGTATGAAATTCCCATTTCTGAAAGAACTTTAGGACTTGTTTCACCTGTGAAAGCACCTGCATCTTCAAAGTATGCATTTTCTGCTGCTGCTTTAAGGTTTGAACCTTTTGCTGCTGCAAGTAATACTGAAAGGTCTACTGCTGGTGCAGCAATAACTGATTCAACTTTATCTGAAGCAGGTAGTTGATCTTTAACAGCTTCAACAAATTTGGTTGTTTCTTCTGGGTTGTTATTTAATTTCCAGTTTCCTGCGATAATTGGTGTACGCATATCTTAAAAACCTCCGAATTGATATTATTTATCAGAAATTGAAGCAATTCCTGGTAATTCTTGTCCTTCTAAGTATTCTAGAGAAGCACCACCACCAGTAGAAATGTGAGTGATTTGGTCAGCAATACCTAATTGAATAGCTGCTGCTGCTGAATCACCACCACCGATGATTGTAGTTGCATCTTTCAATGCACCTAGAGCACGACCTACTTCTAGAGTACCTTCAGCAAAGTTACTCATTTCAAATGCACCCATTGGTCCATTCCAAACAACTGTTTTAGCATCTGCTAATTTATCTTTAAATAGTGCAATTGTTTTTGGTCCAATGTCAAGACCCATTTGGCCATCAGGAATGTCTTCCCCAACAACTTCGTGAGCTGCATCATTTGAGAATTCTGCTGCGGCAATGTTATCAACTGGTAATACCAATTTGTCGCCTGCTTTTTCAATTAGTTCTTTTGCAAGTTCTAATTTGTCTTCTTCAAATAATGATTTTCCAATATTGTAACCTTTAGCAGCTAAGAATGTGTAAGCCATTCCACCACCAATTAAAATATGGTCTGATTTTGGAATTAAGTTTTCAATAACACCGATCTTATCTGAAACTTTCGCACCACCTAAGATAGTTACGAATGGGTGAACTGGGTTATCAACAGCTTCACCTAAGAATTTGATTTCTTTTTCCATTAAGAAACCAGCAGCAACTGGTTTGCCAGCAGCTTTCATAGCTTCAGAAATACCAACGTTAGATGCGTGAGCACGGTGGGCTGTACCGAAAGCGTCGTTTACGAATACATCACCTAATGATGCCCAATATTCACCTAATTTTGGATCGTTTTTACTTTCACGTTTACCAAAGTCGTTATCGATATCTTGGAAACGTGTGTTTTCCATTAATAGAACTTGGCCGTCACCTAAGTTGTTAACAGCATCTTCTAGTTCTTTACCTTCATTTGAAGGAACAAATGTTACATCTTGTTCAAGTAATTCACTTAAACGTTCTGCAACAGGTTTTAATGTTAAAGCTTTTTTATCTTCGTCAGATTTAATACGACCTAAGTGAGAAAGTAAAATAACTTTTCCACCATTTTCTAAAACGTATTTAATTGTTGGAAGTGCTGCAACGATACGGTTATCGTTTCCGATAACACCATCTTTAATAGGAACATTAAAGTCAGCACGAATAAGAACTTTTTTGTCTTTTACATTAACATCAGAAATCGTTAATTTAGCCATGATTTACCTCCAAAATTTCTTGAAAAAAGGCGGAAGGAGTTAACCTCCCTCCGCCTTTAACTCCAAACTAGTTATTTAAAGTTGGAATATCTAATTAAAGAGCTGCGAATTTCAATAGAGTACGAACCATTTGACATGTGAATCCGTATTCATTGTCGTACCAAGCAACTGTTTTAACTAGTTGTTTGTCACCAGCAGTTGTAACTTCTGTTTGAGTTGGGTCGAAAACAGAACCTGCAGTTGTACCAATGATGTCACTTGATACTACTGAGTCTTCGTTCCAAGCAAAACTTGGGTTGTTTTCTGTGTGTTTCTTCATTGCTTCGTTAACTTCGTCAGCAGTAACTTTTTTATCTAAAATTGTTACTAACTCTGTTAATGAACCATCTACAACTGGTACACGTTGTGCGTGTCCTTGTAATTTACCGTTCACGTTAGGAACAACTAAACCAATAGCTTTAGCAGCACCTGTTGAGTGAGGGATTGTATTTGCAGCAGCTGAACGAGCACCACGAGGGTCTCCACCGCGAACTGGACCATCAAGAAGCATTTGTGTTGATGTGTAAGCGTGAACTGTTGTCATTGTACCAACTTCAATACCGAACTCTTTATCAAGAGCATCAGCCATTGGAGCTAAACAGTTTGTTGTACATGAACCAGCTGATACGATTGTATCTTCTGATGTCAATGTGTCATCGTTTACGTTGTAAACGATTGTTTTTAGATCGCTTCCAGCTGGAGCTGAAACTAATACACGTTTAACACCTGCATCCAAGTGAGCTTGTGATTTTGCTTTTGATGTGTAGAAACCTGTACATTCTAGTACGAAGTCAACACCATCGTTTTTAACCCAAGGAATGTTTTGTGCTTGAGGTTCTGCATATACGTGGTATTCTTTACCGTCAACCACGATTGCGTTTTCTGTAGCACTAACTTCATGGTTTAATGTACCATGTGTTGAGTCATATTTTAATAAGTGAGCTAATAGTGATGGACTTGTTAAGTCATTGATTGCAACAACTTCGATATCACTTGAGTTTAATTCAAGAATACGACGAAATGCTAAACGACCAATACGTCCAAATCCGTTAATACCAATTTTTACTGTCATAACAGTTCCTCCTTAGGAATTATGTAAAATTATTTTAAAGGGGCATTATTTCCCTTTTAAAATCGAGTTAGCGGCACCTTCGTCAGTGATTAACCACGACTGACTAGGTGCATGTTTCATGTATGCTTCGATAGCTAAAGCCTTACTTTGGCCAGCAGCTACGGCAAACACACGGGGTATTCGATTAAGATCCTCTAATTGCAAACCAATTCTTGGTATCTTGTAAATCATTTGACTTTGCTGATTGAAGAAATACCCAAAGCATTCAGCAACGGCTTTTTTATCTGTCAGCATTGACCTTGTCTCTAGACTAAGTCCTCGACGTTTAGCCATAATCTGAGCATCACCAATACTATGAATCACAGCATCACTATTTGAAATAAAGTCTAACACATCTCCGATATTTTCATCTTTAATTAAAGACTTCATTGCCTCTGAACTTACGTTTTCTGGTAAGTACAAAGTCCGGTAATGTGAATGTGTACTATTTGCCATCATTTGACAAACGGTATTACTTTGAATTTCAACTGATTCACCTAAGCCCCCTCTTCCAGGAACAAAAAGCAAATCACGATGTCGATTCAATGTTGGGGAAAGTTGAGAAGCGACACTCGACATTGTTACACCGCCAAAAACAGTGATAATGTTACGACCTAGTGGCAGTAACAGCTTCAATGCGTCGTTTAAAGCATCTCCTAGTGACTTAGATAGATGCGGTTGAACATCAGTGTTACCTGGTACAATTACCGCTCGAGCTATCTGAAGATGGGCAGCTAAATCAGACTCAATTTGACTCACGTTATAGACTTTTGCAATAACTGGTGCCAACTGTTCTAATGTCTGCTCACCTTTTTCAGTCAGAGTCATTCCACGACGTCCAATATCAATCAAACCAACTTGCTTTAAGTATTCGGTTTCCGTTCGCATACTGCGTTCGGATAGCCCAAGTTTAATTGCTAAAGATCGTCTACCAACTGGTGAAAGCCATGAAATTTGTTGTAAAATTTCATATCGCTGTCGAATGACTTTTAAGAAATCCGGAGCGATATTCTCTATCCACGATAAATTATTTAACATGAATGACACTCCTTTTGGGTCTCAAAACGTCCCTTTAATGTCGTTAAGTGACCCATCAATTTCAAAAAATTAAGAAGTAGCTTTTTTGCTATCTCCCTCATTCGACAAATAAAGTATACCAACTATAAATTTTGTTTTCAAGTGAAAACTTTATTTTTTAATTTGTTGGCTATTTATAATTTTATTGTTATAATTCTCATTGTGTCGCACCTTTAGTGTAATGGATCGCACGCAAGATTCCGGTTCTTGAAATCTGGGTTCGACTCCCAGGAGGTGCATCTTCAAACCATAAAGCATTGTAAATTGAATGCTTTATGGTTTTTTATTTACCCAAAAATGTTACGATAAAAATGATTATTACTTAGGATATTAGAAAGTAGGTTTAATTATGAAAATTGCAATTGTTGGGGCTGGCCCTCGAGGGATTTCAACACTTGACCAACTCAATTTAACTAGTCATCGTTTTGCTAGCAAGTCTTTAGATATCATTGTCTTTGACTCCTTTGATATCGGTGGAAGTGTTTGGATTGATAAGCAAAACCCCTTATTAATCATGAATACTCCTTGTGGGCAAGCAACTTTATTTAGTGAAAACACATCCAATACCCCTAGTTTTTTTGATTGGATTAAATCAACTCATAGTTCGCTTGCTATAAAAAACAGTGCACTGTCAAACACACATACTGATATACTCTTAAAAGAGATAACACATTTGACGCCTACTGATTATGCATCCAGAAGTTTATTTGGTGTCTACATTAATTGGGCCTTTCACCAATTAGTAGACTTACTCGCAAAAAAAGATATCTCTGTTAATTTTATTAATCAAGAAGTTACGCGTGTTACACCAATTGATTTTCATCAATTTGAAGTCCAAACTTCTAGTTTTACAGATACATTCTCTGCAGTCTTTATGGCAACAGGATTTCCTTTAAACACATTAACTCAATCAGAAAGTCGCCTGACTGAATTCGCAACTGAAAATGATTTAACTTATATCCCTGCTAAAAACCCTAGTTTAGCTAATTTAGACACGATCAAACCAAATGAGACTGTTATTCTTCGCGGACTCGGTCTCACATTTTATGATTATGTCACATTGCTTACTCAAGATAGAGGCGGTCATTTTTCAAAAACTGATTCAGGACGCTATATTTATCACAAAAGCGGTCAAGAACCTATCATGTATGGCTTTTCTAGAAGAGGTTATCCCTCACACGCAAAAGGCAATTACGAAAAAGATTTAAATGAATCCATGACACCACAATTCTTAACTTTATCGTATTTAAAAACACTTAGTCCTCATACCCTATCATATAAAAGTTTTATTAATCGAGTAATCAAAGACTTAGCCTATATTTACTATAGTAAAAGCTTCCCTGAATTAGATAAAGCTGATTTGTTAGCACAATTAACAAATGGTCATCTCGATGATAATCTTAAAAGAAAACTTTTACCTGATAATGACTTTGATTTCAGCCGTTTGATGCAACCGGAATCTGAAGTTAAGCCAAAAGACTTAGATGATTTTACAACAACAATTGGTAATTTCTTACTTTCAGATGCTACCCAAGCACTTGAAGGCAATCAAACTAGTCCGCTTGCAACAACGCTTGAAATGATTCGTGATCTTAGACAAAGTATTCGCTTTATCATCGAACATAATCTTTTTGAACCTGCAGACTATGTTAATCAATTTCTAGGTAGCTTTAAATCTCTTAACAATTTTCTGGCTGCGGGTCCTGCTGTAACACGATTACTTGAATTAGAAGCACTCGTTAAAGCAGGTATTGTGCACTTTATTGCACCACCTGTTCAATTTAAAACTTTTGATAACCAATTCATGATTCAAAACCATTGGCATTCAATTAAAGCAACCACTTTAATTGAAAGTCGTTTGCCAAAAGAATCCGTACTAAGTGCTCACGATAGTGTTTATCAACAGCTACTTGAGGACACCATAAAACCACATACACTTGGAGAGAATAACTTACAAACAGGGGCTGTTGCTGTTGATCGCAAAACTAACCAGGTTATAGACCAAAAAGATGAACTCATTGAAAACTTATTTATTTGGGGACTACCAACAGAAGGGCTTCATTTCCAAACGACAACTGTTGCCCAGACTACACCTCATAATTTCTTCCTCAATGAAAGCCGAGAAATGATTAAAGCACTTATTACCAACATCAATTATTAGTCACTAAAAAAAGCTAACGCATCTTTTGCGTTAGCTTTTTTTAATTATAGTACTTTTGATAAAAAGTCTTGTGTTCGTTTGTGTTGTGGATGGTCAAAGATTTGTTCAGGTGTTCCCTGCTCAATAATATGTCCCTGATCAAAGAATAACACATGATCTGCCACTTCTTTAGCAAATCCCATCTCGTGAGTAACCACAAGCATGGTCATGCCTTCTTTAGCCACATCTTTCATCACGCCTAAAACGTCGCCAACCATTTCAGGATCTAATGCACTCGTTGGTTCGTCAAAAAGCATCACATCTGGATTCATCACAAGTGAACGAGCAATCGCCACACGTTGTTTTTGTCCACCTGATAAAGAATCTACCTTAACTTCTGCTTTATCACTTAATCCAACACGTTTTAAGTATTGACGCGCTTTCTTTTCAGCTTCTTCTTGACTCATTAAGCCAAGTTCTCTTGGTGCTAAAGTTAAGTTGTCAATCACGTTTAGGTTGTTAAATAAGTTAAAGTGTTGAAATACCATTCCGATTTTTTCACGGACTTTATTGATGTCAGTTTCTTTACTGTTTAAATCATGACCATCAATGTTAATATTGCCACCAGTTGGTTCTTCTAAATGGTTTAACATTCTTAAAAAGGTACTCTTACCCGATCCAGAAGGTCCAATAATAACCACAACTTGGTTACGTTTAACGTCTAAATCAACGCCTTTAATGACGTGATTGTCACCGTAACTTTTTTGTAAGTCACGAACTTTAATAATATTTTCGCTTGATTTAACCATTATTTGTTCAACCTTCTTTCCATATAGTTAGAAGCCCATGTTAACAAGGTAATAATCACTAAGTAAATGAGTGCAATGATTGCCCAAACTTTGAATCCTTCAAGGTTTCTGGCAATAATGATTTTACCTGTTTGGGTTAATTCAACTAATCCAATAATTGATAAAATTGACGTATCTTTCAATGTGATAATAAATTGGTTAATAAATGATGGAATAATCAATTTAATTCCTTGTGGTAAAACAACTCGTCTCATGGCTTTACCAAATGGCAATCCAAGTGAACGTGCCGCTTCCATTTGTCCCTTATCAACAGATTTAATTCCTCCTGCAATAAAGGCTGCAGTATAAGCCCCTTCATTAAACATTAAGGTAATAATTCCGGCAACAACAGCGGGAATTCTAACCCCTGTTAAACTTGGAATACCTGTATAAATGAATAACGCTAAAACTAGCAATGGTAAACCACGGAAAATGTAAATCACTGTTGTTGAAATTCCGTTTAAAATTTTACTTGGAACAACGCCCATTAAACCAAAGATAATACCAAAGATGGTCGCAAAGAAAATTGCCATTACCGTTAAAATCATGGTTTCTTTCAGTCCATCAAGCAAAGCTGAGCCATTAACTTTAAGTAATCCACCAAAAGTACTTTCACTTTCTTTTTGTTGTTTTTGTAGGGCCAAGGCATCATTTCCTAAGTAACGTGAAATGATTTGATCATATTCACCGCTTTGTTTGATTTTTTCAAGTCCACGGTTAAAGGCTGCTAGTAATTCAGGATTTTCACCCTTTTTAACTGAAAATCCATATTGGCCAGTCGTATTAGCTTCTGAAGAAACTTTCAATGCTGTTCCTTGATTGATAGCATAAGTAATAACTGGCATATCTTCAAATAATCCAGCTGAATTTCCCGTCAAAACATCTTGATACATGGAATTAGTATCATCGAATGTCACAACTGTAAATCCATACTTTTTAGCTTGTTCCATACCATAGTTTGCTGCAGCTGTACCCGTTTTAACAGCTACACGCTTACCTCTAGCATCTTCCATAGATTTAATGGCATCATTGCTTTGGGCAGTTACAAAAACAGCCCCCGTATTAAAATACGGTGTCCCAAAATCCATTTTCTTTTCGCGATCAGCTGTAATTGTTGTTCCTGCAATCAAGCCATCTACTTGACCAGTATCAAGCGCTTGAACTGCTGCACTAAATCCGAGTGGTAAAATTTTAACTTCAAAATTTTCAGCTTTCGCCACAGCTTTTATAATGTCAATATCGATTCCTATGTATTCTGTGTTATTTGAATTTGAAAATTCAAAAGGTGGATAGGTGACATCCGTTCCGATTTGGTAAACTTTTTTTTCTTCGGCTTTGACAGTTTCTTGATGACTGGTCATAAAAAGACCACTCACTAAGAGTGCCAAGCTCATCACAACTAGCATAATTTTGCTTTTCATTGTAAACCCTCTCACACAAATAATGTTTTTAGTATAATACTTAATATAATTTTAAGATATCATATTTTAGTATTAAAACGCCAGTTTAATTTGGGTATGCGCCCTTTTGCCTATGCAAAGTTACGCTTTTCATATTGACCTTATGCTTATTTTATGATTAAATTAGCACAGTACTTAAAAGAGTGCTAATTACTAAAAGGAGGCACTTAAAATATGCTTATACCAACAGTTATTGAACAAACTTCTCGTGGTGAACGTTCTTACGATATTTATTCTCGTTTACTAAAAGATCGCATTATCATGCTATCTGGAGAAGTTAACGACCAAATGGCTAACTCAATTATTTCACAATTACTTTTCTTAGATGCACAAGATTCAGAAAAAGATATTTCTATCTATATTAACTCACCTGGTGGGGTGATTACATCTGGATTAGCTATCTTAGATACCATGAACTTTATTAAATCTGATGTTCAAACAATTGCAACAGGTATGGCTGCATCAATGGCCAGTGTCCTACTTGCAGGTGGAACAAAAGGTAAACGTTTTGCTTTACCTAACTCAACAGTTTTAATTCACCAACCTCTTGGTGGTGCGCAAGGACAAGCTACTGAAATTGAAATTGCCGCTGAAGAAATTTTAAAAACACGTAAAAAAATGAACAAAATTTTAGCTGATGCGACTGGACAAGATATTGAAACTATCCAAAAAGATACTGAACGTGATCATTATCTAACTGCTCCAGAAGCAAAAGAATACGGTTTAATTGATGAAATCATGACTAACAAACGTTAGTTAAGTTAACCAAACTCAAAAAAATACGCCTCATTAAATGAGGCGTATTTTTTATATCTCAAAACTAATTGAAGACAGCTTTGACCCTAATTGTGTCATTGTCTCTCTTAATGTCTTGTATTGTTCAGGTGTTAAATCTAACTTACTCAAACAAAAGTTAAGATGATCATATAGTTCCTGACGTTTTTCAACAGCTGAATCTGTCGGGGTTAAGACCAAACGACGTTCATCTTCTGCAGAATGTCGACGCTTAACCCAATCTAGTTTTTCAAGTCTTCTTAATAACGGCGTTAAAGTCCCACTGTCAAGACCGACATTCTCGCCTAATTCTTTCACAGACATCGATTCATGCTCGTATAAAGCAAGCATAACAATGTATTGTGCATAAGTTAAATTAAAAGGCTCTAGTGCCTTTGAATAAAATCGTTTAAAAAATTTATCAGCTTGATAAATTGAAAAGCATAATTGCTCTCCTAGAATAATTTCATTGTCCATATTTGATTCTCCAATTTTTATTCTGTTCTTATCTTGTCCGCAATATCATTCAATTTTTTAAATCGATGATTGATTCCAGATTTTGAAATTGGACCGTCTGGAATTTTTGCGGCTAATTCTTTTAATGACATCTCCTGATTTTTCATCCTAAATGAAGCCAAAACTTGTAATTTTTCTGGCAACATTTCTAATCCATATGTTTCTTCAATTAAAGTGATATTTTCAACTTGTCTAGCAGCAGCATTAGCTGTCTTTTTAAGATTAGCAGTATCACAATTAACTAAACGATTAACTGAATTTCTCATATCTCGCATAATTCTCAAATCTTCAAAAGCTAACATAGCGCTCGTTGCTCCTGTAATATTTAAAAACTCAGCAATTTGCTCAGCGCCTTTTAGATAAGTGATATAACCACTACGTCTTTGAGTCGTTTTAGCATTAAGATGAAATTGATTCATAATTTTAGCAATGGCTTCATTGTGGTCTTGATGATTAGAATAAATTTCTAAATGATAACGACTAGTTTCCGGGTTATTGATACTACCCCCTGTTAAAAAAGCGCCTCTTAAATAACAAATACTGTCTTGTTGACTCTCCATCACACGCTGTGGAATTGTTGTACTAATGTCAAAGGAATTAGGTTTCATAATTTTTAAATCATCTAAAATATCTGACACTTTTTCTTTGATTCGCACAACATATTGGTTGTTTTTTTTCAATTTCATTTTTCTTGAAACAATAATTTCAGGTTCAATATTATATACTTTTTTCATCAAGGAAAATAAGCGTCGAGCTGTGGCTGGATGTTCAGTTATAACATTAAGTTGTAGCCGACTATGACCAATTGAAATTGAACCGCTCATTCGAATAAATGCAGCTAATTCAGACTTGGCATGTTCATAGTTAACCTCTAGTGACGCAAGCTCTTTTTTTACTTGGCTTGCATAAGATGCTACCATACGCTTCTCCTTCTATAATAAATCTAATATTGCATTTCTAACTTTTACCCCATCGTGATAAATATTTTTATTTTTAATATCTAAAAAATCCCCCGAAATAATCTTAACACCGCTGTTAAGCAGTGATATTTCATCATGTTCAACGGGTTTTAGATAGCCTTTAGGCGAGTTTTGATGAACAACATTAGGTGAAATTTGACGGTTATTAACGAGTACAGTGTCAACTGTTCTTGTTTTTAAATGACGATTGATAATTTCAAGATGATTATAATCTGTTAAACATTCGGTTTCGCCAGCTTGTGTCATAATATTGCAAATGTAAGTAATATTAGCTTTTGTTTCAGCCAAAGCCTGTCGAACATTTGGAATCACAACATTAGGTAAAATACTGGTAAACAAACTACCTGGACCTAAAATCACCATATCTGCCTCATGTATAGCGTCAACGACTTCTGATACTGCTTTAGGCTGTTCATTTTTTTGCGTAGGGTCTGTCACCCAAACCGTTTTAATTTGCTTATCAAAAGTCACAATATGACTTTCGCCGCTTTCAACTGTACCATCTTCAAATTGTGCATTTAAAATCAATGGACTATTAGAAACAGGATAAACGTTGCCATCAACCTTCATTAAATGAGAGAGATATTGAATTGCTTCAAACATATCGTTCGTCATTTCTGAAAGCGCAGCTATAATCAAATTACCTAAAGCATGACCTGAAAAAAAGTCATCTTGACTTTTAAATCGGTATTGAAACAGCTCAAGCTGATCCTGAGGTAGTGTTGACAATGCCACCATCACATTACGAATGTCACCAGGTGGCACAACGTTAATATAATCTCGAATAATCCCTGAAGATCCACCATCATCAGAAACCGTTACAACTGCTGTTAATTCAACGTCTGAATCTTTTAATGAGTTCAAAATAACTGATAATCCTGTTCCCCCGCCGATGACAACAACCTTTTTTGCACTCATAATTGATCTCCTTGATAACGCCAAATTTCTCGATGGGTAATATCTGTTGGATAGTCTTTCATTAAGTTTTGCCCTAGCTTTTCAGCTAATGCGACTGATCGATGTTGACCACCTGTACAGCCAATTGCAATTGTTAAATTAGTTTTACCTTCTTTGATATATCCCGGAATTATCGTCACTAATAATTCCCATAATTTATCATAAAACTCAGTTGTCATCTGTTGGGTTAAGACATACTCTGAGACTGGTTTTTGCAAACCTGTCAGAGGCTTCATTTCTGGAATGTAGTAAGGGTTGGGCAAAAAGCGCACATCAAAAACCAGGTCAGCATCAATAGGTAACCCGTACTTGAATCCAAAGCTCATAACTTCGATATGAAAAACATCAGATAAGTCCTCACCTTTTGTTTGTTCAATTAATCGTTGTCTGAGTTGTTTGGGTTTAATGTTAGAAGTATCTATAATCAAGTCGGCGTGTTGCATAACAGGCGTCAATAATTGACGTTCTTTATTAATACCATCCAAAAGTCGGCCAGACATTGCTAAAGGATGACTACGTCTAGTTTGGTTATAACGTTTTACCAAAACTTCATTTGAAGCATTGAGATAAATAATTTTAGATTGAACCTCTTCTTTGGTTTCAAGAATAGAAACCGCTTCGAGTAACTCGTTATCTAAGTCTCGCGATCTTAAATCAATCACCACAGCTACTTTATCCATATGCCCTGACTCAAACATTAAATTCCAGAATTTACGTAAAAGTTTGGGCGGTAAATTGTCAACGACAAAGTACCCCATATCTTCAAAACTTTGGATGGCAACTGTTTTTCCAGCACCTGACATCCCTGTGATAATGACCAACTGTTTTTTACTATTAACCATTGCAACCCCTCCTAAATAGACTAAAATAGTATAACACATCCGGGCGTTTCTTTTGAAGCAACTAACCAAAAATTAGTTTTTTGCCAGATATTTTTTTAGATAAAATCCAGTATAACTTTCGGCGTTTTGAGCAACTTCTTCAGGTGTTCCTACCGCAATTATTGTGCCGCCACCTGCACCACCTTCTGGTCCTAAATCAACTAACTGGTCGGCGTTTTTGATAACATCAAGATTATGTTCAATTACGATAACTGTATTCCCTTGATCAACTAAACGCTGTAAAACAGCCAATAGTCGATTGATATCGTCTGTGTGAAGACCTGTTGTGGGTTCATCTAAAATGTAAAGATTCTTTCCACTTGATTTTTTATATAGCTCAGAAGCTAACTTCATACGCTGAGCTTCCCCACCTGAAAGTGTTGTTGCTGATTGACCAAGTTTGACATAGCCTAAGCCAACATCTTCAATGGTTTGTAATTTGCGTTTAATTTTTGGAATGTTGTCAAAGAATGCTAGTGATTCTTTGATAGTCATCTCTAAAACTTCAGAGATATTTTTATCCTTATACTTAACTTCTAGCGTTTCGGAATTGTATCGGGTTCCGTGGCAAACTTCACAAGGCACATACACATCAGGCAAGAAGTTCATCTCGATTCTGATAATACCGTCACCACGACAGTTTTCACAGCGACCGCCTTTAACATTGAATGAAAAACGGCCTTTTTGATAGCCACGAAGTTTGGCTTCATTTGTTTTAGCAAATAAATCGCGAATATCATCAAATACACTAGTATAGGTTGCCGGATTACTTCTAGGTGTTCGTCCAATTGGGCTTTGATCAATATTAATTAATTTTTCAATATGGTCATAACCTGTAATTTCCTTAAATTTACCTGGTTTTTCATGGTTATTATTCAATTTTTGCGCCAAGGCACGTTTTAAAATCGTGTTAACTAAGGTTGATTTACCTGAACCTGAAACCCCTGTAACTGCCGTCAATGTCCCAAGTTTAAACGCAACGTTTACATCTTTTAAATTATTTTCACTAGCTCCTTTAATACTAATTGTTTCACCATTTCCCTGGCGACGTTCTTTAGGAACTGCGATTTGCTTTTGTCCGGATAAATATTGTCCAGTTAAAGAATTTGGATTCTTGGAAACTTCTTCTGGCGTCCCTGCTGCGGTAACATAACCACCATCAATTCCTGCTGCAGGACCCATATCAATTAAGTAATCAGCTGCATTCATCGTATCTTCATCGTGTTCAACCACGATTAATGTGTTACCTAAGTCTCGCATTTGTTTAAGAGATTCAATCAAACGATCATTATCACGTTGATGTAATCCAATAGAGGGTTCATCTAAAATGTAGAGTACACCAGATAAATTTGAACCAATTTGAGTAGCCAAACGAATACGTTGTGCTTCCCCTCCTGAAAGTGTTCCTGCTGAACGAGACAATGTTAAATAATCTAGCCCAACATTAATTAGAAAGTCTAGTCGGTCTTTAACTTCTTTCAAAATTGGTTTAGCAATGGTCATTTCTTTTTTAGGTAACGTCACTTGATTGAAGAATTCAAATGTATTAAAAATTGAATAGTCTGAAACTTCAGCAATGTTTTTTCCATCTATTTTGACACTCAAAGCTTGGCGGTTTAAACGAGAACCGTGACAAGTTTGACAAGTCAGTTCTGTCATGTATTTACGCATTTGTTCACGCGTAAATTCACTGTTAGTTTCATGGTAACGACGTTTGATATTGGTCATTACCCCTTCAAAAACAGTTTCAACGTCCTTAACGCGACCAAAATCACTTTCATAGTGAAAATGGAAGGGTTTATCAGCACCATTCAAGACTAAGTCTTGTTGTCTTTTGGTCAATTTTTTGAAAGGTTTGTCCATTGAAATCTTAAATTGCTCGGCAAATTGACGTAGCATTTCGGGATAATAATTGGAACTAATCGGATTCCAAGGTTCAATGGCTCCTTCTGCTAGGGTCTTGGTATCATCAGGAACCACTAAATCATAATCCACTTCAAGTTTTGACCCTAAACCATCACAATCTTCACATGCACCAAAAGGGGCATTAAATGAAAACAAACGTGGTTCTAGCTCACCGACAGTAAACCCACAGATTGGACACGCATTATGTTCTGAAAAAATTAACATTTCTTTGCCAATAACATCAATATTAACGTAACCTTCAGACATCTTAAGTGCTGTTTCAATTGAATCAAATAAACGAGAACGAATACCGTCTTTAATAACTAGACGGTCAACAATAATGCTGACGTCATGTTTCTTATTCTTGTCAAGTTCTAGTTCTAAAGCATCGGCAATATCATATTGCTCACCGTCAACTAACAATCGTACATATCCTTGTTTTTGAATATGTTCAAATGCTTTTTTATGTTGTCCTTTCTTTTGTTTAATAATTGGAGCCACAATTTGCAATTTGGTACGCTCTGGTAATTCAAGGACTTGGTCGGTGATTTGGTCGACAGATTGGCTTGTAATTTTAGTGCCATCATTAGGACAAATCGGTTCTCCTGCACGAGCCCACAATAATCTTAAGTAGTCATTAATTTCTGTGACGGTCCCTACTGTTGATCTTGGATTTTTAGAAGTTGTCTTTTGATCAATTGAAATAGCTGGACTTAACCCATCAATCGAATCAACATCTGGCTTGTCCATTTGTCCTAAAAATTGTCTTGCATAACTAGATAAGGATTCAACATAACGTCTTTGACCTTCAGCGTAAAGGGTATTAAAAGCTAGCGAACTTTTTCCTGAACCTGAAAGTCCTGTCACAACGACTAATTGATTTTTAGGTATTGTTAAATCAATATTCTTTAGGTTATGTTCACGAGCACCATGAATAATAATTTTATCGTTTAACATTTAATCTCATTCTCCTTGTAATTCTAAAATAGCATCCCTCAAGTTAGCAGCGGTTTCAAAATCAAGTTTTTGAGCTGCTGCTTCCATTTGTGTCGTCAAATCGCCAACTAAGGCTTGTTTTTGGTCTTTTGTTAATTCAGAAAAGTCAAAGTCAGTTAATTTCTTATTATCATCAGAATCGTCTGATGCTTTCTCGTTAACCGAAATAACATCACGAATCGGTTTAATAATTGTTTTAGGAGTAATCCCATGTTTTTCATTATATTGCTCTTGAATTTCACGACGACGATGCGTTTCATCAATCGCAATTTTCATTGATTTGGTGATTTTATCAGCATACATAATCACTTCACCATTTTGATTACGTGCAGCACGACCAATGGTTTGAATAAGTGGTCGTTCTGATCTTAAAAATCCTTCTTTATCAGCATCCAAAATAGCCACTAACGAGACTTCGGGTACATCTAGCCCTTCTCTAAGTAGGTTGATACCAATTAAGACATCAAAGTCACCTTTTCTTAGGTCATGAATAATTTGGGTTCGTTCTAAGGACTTAATCTCACTATGCAAGTATTTCACCCGAATACCTAAGTCTTTAAGATAATCGGTTAAATCTTCAGACATTTTCTTCGTTAATGTGGTAATAAAGACTCTTTCATTCTTTTCTACACGTTGATTAATTTCACTCACTAAATCATCAATTTGTCCCATAATTGGACGAACCTGAACAATAGGATCTAGTAACCCAGTTGGTCTAATAATTTGTTCGACAATATCATGTGTACGATTTAATTCATAATCACCAGGTGTTGCTGAGACATAAAGAATTTGGTTAACATGCTCTTCAAATTCTTCAAGTGTTAATGGGCGATTATCTAATGCACTAGGCAATCTAAAACCATGATCAATTAACATTTGCTTTCTTGCACGGTCACCATTATGCATCCCTCTAATTTGTGGCATGGTAACGTGTGACTCATCAACCATAATTAAGAAGTCATCCGGGAAGAAGTCCAGTAAAGTGTAGGGAGGCTCTCCTTCTGCACGTCCTTCCATATGACGAGAATAGTTCTCAATCCCATTGGTGTATCCCATTTCTTTCATCATTTCAATATCGTAATGGGTACGTTGTGCTAGTCGTTGTGCTTCTAAAAGTTTATTGTCACTTTTTAATTCAGCTAAACAATCATTCAATTCTTTTTCAATACGTGCAATTGCTTTTTCCATTTGTTCATCATTAGTTGTAAAGTGAGTTGCTGGAAAAAGAGTCACAATTTTCTTTTCAGCTATCTTTTCCCCTGTCAAGGCATCCACTTCAACAATTCGATCAATTTCATCACCAAAAAATTCCACACGATAAATATTTTGCGTAAATCCTGCAGGAAAAATTTCGACAATATCTCCTCGAACACGAAAACGACCACGCTGAAAATCAATATCATTACGATCATACTGGTTTTCAACTAACAATCGCAGTAAGTCATTACGGTCCATTTCAGCACCTGTTGAAAGTGAGATAATATGTTTAGCATATTCTTTAGGATCACCTAGTCCAAAAATACTGGAAACACTTGCCACAATAATGGTGTCGTTTCGTTGCAGTAAAGCACTTGTTGCCGCATGACGTAATTGATCAATTTCATCATTAATGGCGGAGTCTTTTTCAATATAAGTATCAGAAGAAGGCACATAGGCTTCTGGTTGATAGTAATCATAATAAGAAACAAAATATTCAACGGCATTATCAGGGAAAAATTCTTTGAATTCACTATATAACTGACCAGCTAAGGTTTTATTATGTGACAAAATTAAGGTTGGCTTATTCACTTGTTCGATAATATTAGCCATTGTAAATGTCTTACCGGTCCCGGTTGCCCCTTGTAAAATCTGTTCTTTTTTGCAGTCTTCAAAACCCATTACCAATTTTTTAATTGCCTGGCCTTGATCACCAGCCGGTTGATAGTCTGATTTTAATTTAAATTTATTTTGAGTTATTTCAGGAGTCATCTTGCACCCATCCCTTCAGCTATATAAAAAAGTTGGATAATCATATCCAACTCTTACAGTAATTATAGTTTAGCACTTGCTACTTATTATGACCATTTCAAAAGTCCATCTTATTGTGTCATTAAGTCAGAAAATGCTTGTTGATAGTTTTCAATTTTTGTATCTGCTGCTTGCTGTGAGTCTGTTTCAACACCAACATACAATTTGACTTTTGGTTCAGTTCCTGAAGGTCTTAAAGCTAGCCAAGTCCCATCAGCTAAATAATATTTCAAAACATCTGCTTTAGGATATTCTGTAAATACTTGGGTATTCTGATCTTGATGACAAACTTGGTTAAGATAATCTTCAATTTTAACAATAGGTGTGCCATTTAATTCTGTTAATAATTGGCTGCGAAGATTTTGCATCAACTGTTTCATCTTCTTGGCACCATCTAAACCTTCAAATTCAAATGAACAGGTTTTTTCAACAAAGTACCCATACTTTTGGTAAATTTCTTGCATCGCATCATATAGTGTTTTGTTTTGATCTTTATAAAAAGCTGCTGTTTCAGCCAAAATTAAAGCTGCTTGCATCGCATCTTTATCTCGCACAAAATCTTTTAATAAATAGCCATAACTTTCTTCAAATCCAAACAAGAAGTGACCAGATTGCGTCTCATTTAAGCGTTCAATTTCTTCACCAATGTACTTAAATCCAGTTAAAACGTCACAGCAAGTTACCTCATAATCGGCTGCAATTTTTGCAGGCAGTTCACTTGAAACGATACTTTTTACAATTTCACTGTTAGGTTCTAGTTGACCTAATTGATGACGAGATTCCAAAATATATTGAGTCACAATAGCTGCAATTTGATTACCGGTCAATACTTCAAATTTTTGCTGTGAATTTCTAACAGCAACACCTAATCTATCCGCATCTGGATCAGTCGCAATGATTAAATCAGCTTCAACTTCATCCGCTTGTTTTTTGGCTAAATCAAAAGTTTCCATGAACTCAGGATTTGGGGTTTTGATTGTTGAAAATCCAGGATCTAAAATGGCTTGTTTAGCAACCACATAGACTTGTTTGAAATGATTCATTTCAAACACTTGGCGATATAACATCTTACCTGTCCCGTGAAGTGGTGTATAAACAATCTTCAAGTCTTCCCCTTGGGATTTGTTCAATTCTTCATTAATCGAAACTGTTTTTAGTTTTGCTAAATAAGCTTGGTCAACATCTTCACCTATATAAGTTAAAAGACCACTAGATTCTAATTCTGTAACTGAAGCCGTTTCAACTTCAAATAAATTAGTAATTTTTGCCATTTCGTCGACGACGATTTGAACATGTTTAGGTGGCATCTGTCCACCATCTTCACCATAAATCTTGTAACCATTATATTCTTTAGAATTGTGACTTGCCGTAATCATAATGCCAGCGTAGGCTTTCAGATGACGAATCGCAAATGATAATTCAGGCGTTGGTCTTAGTGCATCAAACAAAAAGACAGGAATATGATGGTTACCTAGAATCTGAGCACAATGTGTCGCAAATTCTGCTGAGTGGAAACGAGAATCGTAACTAATAACCACGCCTCTTTTTTTCTCAGTATCAGACAATTTGTCCATCAACCGTGCTAACCCTTCTGTAGCTTGTCCCACAGTAAATAGGTTAAGGCGATTAGATCCTGGACCCATAATTGCTCGCATTCCTGCTGTTCCAAATTCTAAGTCCGTGCTAAAGGCTTCCTCAGCTTGTGCTTGATTAGTTTGTATATTCGTTAATTCTTTTTTCAAGTAATCAGGTAATTTTTCCTGGTTAGCTTGCCAAATTGCAATATTATCTTGCCAGTTCATTAAAACAACTCCTCTTAAAAACCATTATACCTGGAATTGTCACAAAAAAAAGCCTTAAACAAGGCTTTTAAAAATCTTAATGTTTGAGTTCTTGAATATAGTCATAAACTTGCTGACCTGCATTACCACCATCACCAACGGCTGTAGTAATTTGACGCAATGCTTTTTCACGCACGTCACCGACTGCAAAAATACCAGGAACTTTAGTTTTCATCAATTCATCAGTTTGAATCCAGCCATTATCATTTAAAATTCCTAAATCTTTAAATGGTTCTGTAATTGGATAAATTCCGACATAGATGAATACACCAGAAGCTTCTACTTTCTTTTGTTCGCCAGTGTTTTTGTCTTTGTAAGTTACACTCGTTACTTTTTGGCCATCACCGTCAATTGTTTCAACTTGTGCATCCCAAATGAAGTTCATTTTATCATTTTTAAACGCACGTTCTTGCAAAATTTGTTGTGCTTTTAATTCTGAACGACGGTGAATTAATGTAACAGATTTAGCTAGTTGAGTTAGGTAGATTCCTTCTTCAACAGCTGAATCCCCACCACCAACAACAATGACATCTTTATCTCTAAAGAAAGCACCATCACAAACAGCACAGTAGGAGACGCCCATTCCTGAGTATTCTTCTTCTCCAGGTACACCCAAGTGTTTGTGCTGTGCACCTGTAGCAATTACAACACTAAGTGCTTCAATATCACCATCATCAGTATGAATGGTTTTATGGTCGCCATGGTCTGTAATCCCTGAAACATTACCATAACCATACTCTGCACCAAATTTAATAGCAGAAGCATACATTTTTTCACTTAGTTCAGGTCCTTTAACATTTTCAAAACCTGGATAGTTCTCAACGTCAGCTGTATTATTCATTTGGCCACCGTAAATACCACGATCTAAGATTAAAACTGATAAATTAGAACGAGAAGCATATAAAGCAGCTGTTAAGCCACCAGGACCTGCACCAATTACAACAACATCATATTTTTTTGTCATAGTATCTCCTCACTTACTAAAAATAAGTATATAGAGATTATATCCCATTTCAACTTATTTTGCAAAACCTATTATTGAAATTCTCGTTTTAGTGGTCGATGCATCATATTAGTGATTTCGTCTTCAACTTTAGTTTGTTCATATAGTACACGATAAACAGCTTCTGAAATTGGTAAATCTAACTTCAATTCTTCAGCTAGTTCATGAACAGCTTGAGCGGTTTTAACCCCTTCAACAACCATTCCCATGTTATTAACTACATCATCTAAGTTTTGTCCTTCAGCTAATTGTTTACCTGCACGCCAATTTCTTGAATTAGAACTAGAAGCAGTCACAATTAAATCACCAATTCCTGAAAGACCATAAAATGTTTCTTTTTGACCACCTAAAGCTTCACCGACTAAAGCTAATTCACGAATGCCTCGTGTAATCAAAGCAGCTAACGCATTGATTTCATAGCCCTTACCGGCAATCATTCCAGCAGCTAAAGCCAAGACATTTTTAATAGCTCCCCCAACTTCAACGCCAATAGGATCTGAATTTGTATAAAGGCGAACATAATCACGTGTAAACATTTTTTGAACAGTTTTTGCATTTTCTTCGTTATAAGAAGCAACAGAAAGTGTTGTTAAGTCTTTTTGAGAAGCATTTTCAGCATGACTTGGACCTGAAACAACAACCAAATTATCTACGACTTCTTTCTCAAACTCTTGTTCAAGAATTTGAGAAACAATACGTTTAGTTCCTGGTTCAATTCCTTTAGTAGCACTAATTAGAATTGGGTTATTAGCTGTTGGTAATAATGGCTTCAATTGTTTTGAAACACTCGCAATAGCTGCTGTTGGAATTACAAATAAAATCCCTGAAGTCTCTTTTACAGCTTCAGCTAAATCTGTTGTCGCTGTAATTGGTTTGCTGAATTTGAAGTTATCTAAATATTTACTATTTGTTTGAGATTTATTGATTTCTGCTGCAACATCTTCTTCGATGCCGTACAAGCAAACTTGGTAATCATTTTCAGCTAAAATATTAGCTAATGTACTACCCCATGATCCTGATCCTAATACCGTAATTTTTTTCATAATAACAATACCCCTTTTCACTAGCGTTTATAAGGAAATTTAAAACCGCTACCTGCTATATAATCTTTTGATTTGACAACTTTTCTACGATAAATCATTATCGCAATTACCACGACAAATAGTACAGCAGATAAAGCTTGTGATACTCGAATACTGCCAAGTAGTAAACTATCTGTTCGCATGCCTTCAACAAAGAATCTGACAACTGCGTACCATAAAACGTACGATAGTGCGACTTCTCCTTGCTTAAATAGCTTTTTATGTCTTAACACTAAAATCAGTATTAAGCCAATTAAGTTGAAGAATGATTCATATAAAAAGGTCGGTTGACGATAAGCACCATCAATAAACATTTGTTGAATAATAAAATCTGGTAAGTGTAAGCCCTTCAAGAAATCAAGTGAAGTCACAGCTCCATAAGCTTCTTGATTCATAAAGTTACCCCAACGTCCCATAATTTGTGCCAACATAACCCCGGGTGTAATGATATCAAGCATTAACCACGTAGGTAAATGGCGATAATATGTATAAACGATTAAAGTTATTAATCCAGCGATTAATCCCCCATAAATAGCAATACCACCTTGCCAAATCATAAAAATTTTAGCGGGTTCTTGTGCATACTCTGGCCACTGAAAAATAACATAGTATAATCGTGCACCAATAAATCCAATTGGCAAAATAAAAAACAACAAATCAATAATATCGTCAGGCATAATTTGACGTTTTTTAGCTTCATGAGTTGCCATCCAAACTGCAACAACTACACCTGTCATGATTATGATACCATACCATCTAACGCTAAAAGGGCCTAGGTTAAAGGCTACCGGAGATAACGCTTGTAAAAAATTAATCATGAATTTGCATCTCCCTGGTTATTTTGCTTATTTTGTTCAATAAGTTCTGTTAGCTGATTTTCAAATACCTTTGTCGCATCAAATCCTAAGTTTTTAGCTCTAAAGTTCATAGCAGCAACTTCAATAATGATTGATAAATTACGTCCAACTTTAACTGGAATTGTCATTTTGGGTACATCAACATCAAAAATTGTTTGATAATCATCTGCTGAACCAAGACGGTCGTAGGAAGCTTTTGGATCCCAATTTTCAAGATTAATAATCAAAGATACTGGGGTTGATTGTCTAACAGCTCCTACACCAAACAAGTTCATCACATCAACGATTCCAATCCCGCGAATTTCAAGTAAGTGTTTTAGGATTGAAGGTGCTTCTCCAACGATTGTTTTTTCATCTTGTTGAAAAACATCGACACGGTCATCTGCAATCAAGCGATGTCCTCTTTGAACAAGTTCAAGCGCTGTTTCACTTTTTCCAATTCCTGAATTACCTGTTAATAAAATTCCAGTCCCATAAATTTCAACTAAAACACCATGGATACTTTGGCGTTCAGCTAATTTATAGTCTAAGTAATCTGTAATCACACTTGATAATCGTGTTGTTGGTAATTTTGAAATTAGTACCGGCATTTTATTTTTCTCGGCAGCCTCAACTAACTCTTTGGGCGGTGTTAAGTCTCTTGAAATCAAAAATACAGGTGTACTTTCTGTACACATTTTAGTGAACACTTCAAGTCGTTCATCAGGTGTTAACTGATTAGCGAATGAAATCTCAGTCATTCCAAATAATTGAATACGTTCATGCGGATAATAATCAAAGTAACCGGTTAACTCAAGTCCTGGACGTGAAATGTCGCTGACATATACTCGCTTACTATCTAAGTATTCTTCTCCGACTAAAACCGTCAGGTCATTATCTTTTGCAAAATCTTTCATGCTGACGTAATTTAACATCGCAAACCCTCGTCTTTCTGATATTCTATATAGTCTTATTCTATCATTCTATGAGTCATTTTTCGAAATATCTCACTTTATTTTACATTGTTCTGAAAAAAATTACCGACAATTCTTTGGACAAAGGTAATGATAATCGCACAAATGATGGTTGACCAGAAACTAGCTATCATAATTGCGCCACCCGATAATGAAATCGCAATTGCAAGAGTTAACCCATTAATAACCAGCGCAAATAGTCCCAACGTTAAAACCGTTAATGGCAAGGCAAAAAACTGTAGTAATGGTGTTAATGTCGCATTTAAAAATGTTAAGACAACCCCCACAACAAGCGCTGCAAGTAAATTATCCACATAAATCATTTTGGGAAACAGACCTGCAAGTGCAATTAAAACGACAGCATTAACAAGCGATCGACCAATAAACTTAGTCATGAGTCTCTCCTTTCTTTTCTTCAGTCACATTTTCGGCATGTTTACGTGTTGAATTTGAGCGATAATAACGATGATAGCGATTGTTTTTAAAGTAACTTTTATTGAATTTAGTCGTTCCTTTACGACGATTATGAGCGACATATATCCACATACCGATTCCAAAAATAATTAATAGTGGCAAAATAAACTTAAATAACACCGTTAGGATTAATCCAAGCATCATAAAGAAAATAACCACTAACATAATTAAAAATAAGATTCCCATTACAATTAGAAAAACTGACATGTTGTTCTCCTTTAATTTACTAAATAATTTTTTAAACCATTAATTTCACCAATGTATATAACAAGCTTTTGTGTAATAGAAGTTGCATTTTTTAATTCATTTACATTTTCTTTAACTTCCTTCAAATTATCAGTAATCAATCCGTCCACGCGATAAAGCATCATTAAATGGATGTCTGCAACATCATTAATATCCCAAGCATACACATTTTGATGATTTTGGTGTGCTTTCAACACTAAATAACGATTTAAAGTTGAAGACTCCATACTATAACCATTAACCTCTAAAGTTGGTGTGAATATATTATAGGTTGTAATATAATTCACATCAAACTTGGAATTGATTTTCTTTAATTCTGTCACAACTTTTGCTGAAAGTGAATGAATTTTATGGTGATGTTGCAAAACATCTTGCTGATATTTTTGGTTAAATACATTCACTACTTCAGTCGGATTATCTCCCTTGTCTGTTTTGATTTCAATTAATAACTTTTGATTGTATTGATTAGCTGTCTGTAGATACTCATCAAACGAAGCTAACGGGGCATGTTGATTATTTTCTGAAACTGTCAATTTCTTAAGTTCTGCTAAAGTTAAGTCATGAACATGCGCATTTGTGCCTGTTAGTGCAGATAAATTATTATCATGCATCACCACAAATTGGTGATCTTTTGTCATATGAATGTCCATTTCAACATAATCTGGCTTTTCAGGAATGACGTACATTAGTGCCGGAATTGTATTTTGCACACCATTGTCTTCATCTAATCCCCTATGCGAGATAATTGTAACATTATTAAACCCTGGATTTTTGAGATAACTGTAATTTGAATAAGTAACACGTACAGCAATCAAAAGAATTGATAGACCAATAAAAAGACGATAAATCAGTTTTTGTTTGCTTATCTCAGAATAATTAATCTGATAATTGACATTTTTGGCTACAATATCTTCTTTTTCCTCATATAGTTGGAGTAAAACTATCATCACAGAAGCCGTCGACAATATTGTGGTGATAACTTGTGTTAACTGAATTAAAACCAGAAGAACTTGCCCGAATACAAATGCATATTGTGGTATCAGCTGCTCTGTTACAATGGATAACACTATCCATAACGCCATCAAAACTAAATTGATTACAGCAAAAATACCCGCTGGAATTAGAATTCGAAGTAAAATCTTCCAAAAACTACGCTGAGTGGCTTTTAAACAATTCCTAATTAATCTTTTTGGGCGACGCCAATTAAACGACATAATCGGTAACAGTAAAACAAATCGCACTTCCACATAAATTAAAATACCAGTTAAAATAACTAAAACTAGCGCAATAACGGGATTTTGTGTAATAAACAACATCACAAATTGAGGAATCTTTACCTTACTTAATAGCGGCGAAGAAAAAATAAAATCAGAAAATGGAATAATGACTAAAGCATAGAAGATGAAAAATGGAATTGTTTTTAAGTTTAAACTTCGTAAACTATTTTTGACATCCTGGCATAATGTTTCAAGATTTATCTGATTAAGATGCACAATTTGTCGAATACCGTTAAGCAAAACTGAAAACTGTAAAAAAACGATAAACAAAATCCCCAGTAATAACAGCAGCATCACAATGATAAATAAAATATCATGAGAGATAATCGCTAGAATATTATCATAGGCAATGTATTCTACTTCAAACAGCTTGGCTAAAAAACTAGTAGCTGCATTTGTAAAAGGAACAATTAGCCCTAACAAAATGATATCAACAACTAAGTAAAGCAGTACAATAATTGAGAAATTTTTTCGCAATTCTTTAAGTGTTGCTCTTACTGATTCAATAACCGACACTCTAATCCCCCCCTAAACAAAAAAAGCTGACATCTAATGTCAGCTTTTAGTTATCTTGGCTATCTTGTTTAACATGGTTATTTAACTCAATTAATTTACCAGTTTTTAAGTAGACAACCCATTCACAAATATTAGTTGCATAATCACCAATACGTTCTAAGTAACTAGTTACCAACATGTAATAAGTGTTACCTAAAATTGTATCGGGATCTTTTTTCATTTCACTGATAATATGTGCATTAATTTTTTTAGCTTGTTTATCAATTGAAATATCTTGTTTTGCAATTTCACGAGCCCATTGATCGTCTTGAACACGGTAAGCTTCTAATGCATCAATCACGAGTTGAATCACTAAGTCAGCTGTGTGGGCAATTTCATCTTCGATGCCGTATACACGAGCTTCACCTTTAACTTTAATTGTTGCTTTAGCAATACTTACAGCATGATCAGCCATGCGTTCAAGGTCAGAACTGGCTTTCATAATTGTTACAATATTTCTTAAATCGGTTGTAACAGGTTGTTGCAAGGCAATCATTTCAAACGATTTCTTTTCTAACTCAACTTCAATACCATTAATACTTGGATCAGTATCAATCACGTATTGTGCTTGTTGTTTATCATGATCAATGAAAGATTTAACTGCACGGCCAATGTTTTCACTGACTAATCGACCCATGCGACCAAAATTATCATGTAATTCATGTAATTCTTTTTCAAAATTTGATCTCACAATAGTTCTCCTCCCTTATTGGATTAACCAAATCGACCAGAAATATAATCATCTGTTTCTTTTTCAGACGGTGTCATAAAGATGTGTTTTGTCTTATTATATTCTACCAAATTACCATCCAAAAAGAACCCTGTTTTATCAGAAATTCGAGATGCTTGTCCCATGTTGTGAGTTACGATAACAATTGTATATTCGTCTTTCAACGATAATAACATATTTTCGATTTTTCCACTTGAAATAGGATCTAGCGCACTAGTTGGTTCATCTAATAAAATAACTTCAGGATGCACAGCTAAAACACGAGCAATACAAACTCTTTGTTGTTGTCCACCGGAAAGTGACAACGCACTTTCATGTAATTTATCTTTAACATCATCCCAAACAGCTGCCGCTTTTAGACTTTCTTCTACGATTCGATCGATTTCTTCTTTGGTATGTTTCTTTTCAAGTTTTAGACCATAAGCAACGTTTTCATAGACAGAAAAAGGAAAAGGGTTAGGTTGTTGAAATACCATACCGACACGCTTTCTCAAATCAACTTTATTAGTTGTTGGCGCATAAATATTCTTACCATCAATATTAACAGACCCTGTCACCGTTACATCATCTTGTAAATCATTCATCCGATTGAGTGAACGGAGTAGCGTTGACTTACCACTCCCACTAGGACCGATTAACGCTGTAATTTCATTTGGATAAAAATCCATTGAAATCCCTTTTAGCACTTCTTTTTTGCCATAAAACAGATGTACATCTTGTGTTGAAATAATTGGTTTTGTCATTTGCTTTACCTACCTATCCAAAGTGTCCTGATACATAATCTTCAGTTAATTTTACTTTTGGTCTAGTAAAAATCTTACGTGTTTCATCATATTCAATTGCATCACCTAAGTGGAAAAAGGCTGTACGATCACTAATTCTAGCAGCTTGTTGCATATTGTGAGTCACAATTACAATTGTATAATGCTTTTTAAGTTCCATTAATGTTTCTTCAACTTTTGAGGCTGAAATAGGATCTAACGCACTAGCTGGTTCATCTAAGAGTAGAATATCTGGTTTCATTGCGATTGCTCGTGCAATACACAATCTTTGTTGTTGTCCACCTGACAAGGCTAAAGCACTTTTATGAAGATCATCTTTAACTTGATCCCACAAAGCGGCTTGCTTGAGTGATGTTTCAACAATTTCATCTAGTTGTTTTTTATTGCGTATACCATGTCTTTTAAGCGCAAAAGTAATGTTATCATAAATTGATTTAGAAAATGGATTAGGTCTTTGAAATACCATTCCGATATGTTTATGCATTTCATAGACATCGATATTATCACGATTAATATCTAGTCCACGATAGTAAATTTCACCTGTCACTGAGGTATTGGCAATATTATCATGCATACGATTTAGTGCTCTTAAATAAGTTGACTTACCAGAACCTGAAGCCCCAATTAAGGCAGTAATTTTATAACGTTCAAATTGTAAGTCAACACCATGAATCGCTTCGTGGTCACCATAACTAACGTGTAAGTCTTTGGTAGATAATGCGATTTCATGCTTATTTTCGTCTAGCTTTTGAATATTTTTGGTTAGTCTTTCTTCTGCCATAAGTCTCTCCTTAGTTAGCACCTGTTAAACGTTTGTATAATCTTCTACCCCAGCTTCTAGCTATTAAGTTAAAAATTAAAACGGCTAAAATTAAAATTGCTGAAGAAGCTGTTGATACCGCATTTAAATCAGGAATAATTCCCTCGCCATTAATCTTCCAAATGTGAACAGCTAGTGTTTCTGCTGGTCTAAATGGATTCAAAGGACTGTTGATGTACAATGGATTCCAATTTGAAAAGTTTAACGCAGGTGAGCTTTGACCTGCAGTATAAATTAACGCTGCCGCTTCACCAAAAACACGTCCAGCTCCTAAAATAATCCCTGTAATCAAACTTGGCAATGCTTCAGGAATAATAACTCGTGTTACCGTTTCCCAACGTGATAATCCTAAGGCATATCCTGCTTCACGCTGTGTAAAGTGAATTGATTGTAAAGATTCTTCTACATTACGTGTTAACAGTGGTAGGTTAAATAGTGTTAAGGCTAGTGCTCCAGAGATAATTGAAAATCCAATTTTGAATTGAATAACAAATACTAAAAATCCAAATAATCCCACAACAACTGAAGGCAATGAACTCAAAATTTCGATTGCTGTTCTTACAAAATCAGTTAATTTATTTTTAGGTGCATATTCTGAAAGAAAAATTCCAGCTAGAATTGAAAGCGGAATTGAAATAATCATAGATAGAACTAGTAAATAAAAGGAGTTAAAAAGCTGTGCAGCAATCCCACCACCAGCTTCAAAAACTCGTGAAGGTGACACAATAAATGACCAACTAACGTGAGGTAATCCATTTATCAAAATATATGCCAGTAAAGCAGCTAAAATCAACACAATGATTCCTGCCATAGCATAAATAACACCTGTTGCTATTTTGTCAACGCGTTTTGGACTCATTATTTAGTGTTTCCTCCTTTGTTACCAATCCATCTAATCACTAAGTTAAAGATTAGAGACATCATCAATAAGATTAAAGCAAGTGACCAAAGAGCATTATTGCTCAATGTTCCCATTACTGAGTTCCCCATTCCCATGGTTAGTACACTAGTTAAAGTTGAGGCTGGTGTCGTTAAACTATTAGGAACAGTAAAGGCATTACCAATAACCATTTGAACCGCTAAAGCTTCACCAAAGGCACGCGCCATCCCAAACACGATAGCTGTTAAAATGCCTGGCATAGCAGAACGCAAAATAACTTTATAAATTGTTTGCCATCTAGTAGCAGCTAAGGCATAAGAGGCTTCACGATAATGTCTAGGTACTGAACGCAAGGCATCGACTGTCATCGAAGTTACAGTTGGTAAAATCATAACAAACAGTACAAATGTCCCTGCTAAAATACCAAAACCTGTCCCTCCAAAAACTGATCGAACAAAAGGCACGATAACTGATAATCCAATAAACCCATAAACAACTGATGGAATACCTACAAGTAGTTCAATTACAGGTTGTAAGATTCTCGCACCTTTTTTCCCGGCAACTTCAGTCATAAAGATAGCTGCAGCAATCGCAAAAGGAGTTGCAACAACGGCCGCTAAAATCGTCACTAAAAATGACCCTAAAATCATAGGTAAAGCACCAACAAGTGGCTTACCGTCAGCACCTTTAGCACCTGGATTCCATGTATTTCCTGTTAGGAAGTCCCAAAAATTAACACCATTTTGTGTAAAGGTTGAAATTCCTTTTGAGGCTACAAAATAAAAAATGGCTGCAACAACAGCTACAATAATAGCTATTGCTAAAAATGATATTGTTTTTCCAAAGGTTTCGCGTCTTGCAGCTTTGGATTTTTTCAGCATACTCTCTCTAATTGGATCGTTCATAAATCACACCTCTTATTCAATTGACTTAATTTGACCATCTAGTGTTTTTTCCACTTTCATATCTTTTATGGCAATGTAGCCCATTTTATTAACGATGTTATCTTGAACATCATCAGATAAAATAAAGTTTAAAAACTCATGAACACGTTCTTTTTCCATATCTTTTCTGATATACATGTGCTCATATGCCCAAATTTTCCAACGATTGTCAATAACTGTATCATGACTCAAGACAACACCATCAACAGCTGGTGTTTTAACTGTGTCATTGATATAACTGTATGATGAATAACTAATAGCTCCTGGTGTAGTGGCTACGATTTGACGAACCATTCCACTAGAATCCTGCTCTTGTGCTTTAACAGCTTTTTCACCATTTTTGAAGATTGCACTTTCAAACACAACACGTGTCCCACTACCTTGAGCTCTATTAATAACAGTAATAGGTAAATCATCTCCACCAAGTTCTTTCCAGTTCGTAATTTTTCCTGAAAAAATATCACTTAGTTGTTGTGTTGTTAGATTAGAAACTTTTAAATCAGGATTAACAATTGGAGTAATCCCAACGACTGCTACTCGATGATCAATCAATTGAGAAGCATCAATTCCTGACTTTTCTTCAGCGTATAAATCTGAATTACCAATATCAACGGCCCCAGCTTGAACTTGAGCTAATCCAGTTCCGGTTCCGCCTCCTTGAACATTAACATATAAATCTTGATGAATTTTTGAAAAGCTTTCACCTGCAGATTCAACTAACGGTTGCAGTGCAGAAGAACCAACGACATTCATCACTTCACCTTTAATCTGGCAACCCGTTGCGATGAACATTGTTGCAAGTAGTGTTAACAGTCCTAATATTTTTTTCTTCATACCTAATCTCCTGAGAGTTTTAATTATTATCTTGACGGCCTAAATGCCACTGTAAGTAAGCATACATAAAAGAATCAAGGTTTCCAAGCATCACACTTTGGCCATTTCCAACCTCATGTTGTGTACGATGATCTTTAACCATTGTATAAGGATGAAAGACATAAGACCTAATTTGTGAGCCCCAGCCTATTTCCAACTGCTCACCTTTAATCGCGGCTTTTTCCTGCTCTTGCTTTTCTTTTTCTAGTTGGAAAAGCTTTGCTTTCAGCATTTTCATTGCTGTCTCTTTATTTTGCAATTGCGACCTTTGCGCTTGTGAGCTTGTCACAATACCTGTCGGCAAATGCGTAATACGAACAGCAGATGATGTTTTGTTAACGTGTTGCCCACCGGCACCACTAGCGCGAAAAACATCAATTCGCAAGTCATCGTCATTAACATCGATATCAATTGAATAATCAATATCTGGCATCACTTCTACAGAAGCGAAAGAGGTGTGACGACGATTGGCAGAATCAAAGGGAGAAATTCGGACTAACCGATGAACCCCATGCTCTGATTTTAACATACCGTAAGCATTTTCACCTTTAATTGATAAACTCACACTTTTGATACCAGCTTCTTCTCCTGCTTGATAGTCATTGACTTCTACAGAAAAATGATGTTTATCTGCCCATTTTTGGTACATCCGAAGTAGCATTGATCCCCAGTCTTGCGACTCGGTGCCACCAGCACCTGGATGAATTTCAAGTAATGCATTTTTTGAATCATACTCATCGGAAAGTAATAAGCTTAACTCATAATTTTGCATTTTCTCGGTTAGGGATTCTAGTGATTTTTCAAGTTCAGTCTTTAATTCCGCATCGCCTGTTTCTTGGACAAGTTCAAACGATACTTTTGCATCATCTAATTCTTTGATTAATGCTAACAAATTATCATGTTTTTTCTTCATTAGATTTGTTTCATCAATCACTTTTTGAGCAGTTTGATGATTATTCCAAAAATCATTTTGGCTCATTTGATGTTCATTTAAAGCAATAGACTCTGCTAAACCATCGAGGTCAAAGAGACCCCCTGAATTGGGTTACTTTTTGATCAAGTTCGGATAGCAGTCTGACAATCTCATTATTTTCCACGGGGCACTTTTCCTCTCCATCAAAAAGCAGGTCGTATGTAACGGCCTGCCTATTTATTAACGACGCATGTTTTGACGAATTTCTGCTTTCATAAATAATCGTGTCACATCGTATTCGATATTTCCAATCATTTCTTCAAACATTTTAAATCCTTCTTCTTGATATTCAACTAAAGGATTCAATTGTCCGTATCCACGTAAACCAATTGACTGACGTAATTGTTCCATCGCATCAATATGATCAGTCCAACGATCATCAACCACACGTAAGATAACAACTTTTTCAAACTCTAAGAATTGCTGTGGATCTGGTAAATCTTGTGCTTTTTGAGCGTAACTTTCGTCCGCTAATTCACGCAAACATTTCTGAACAGCATCAGCATCCTTTAACTCTGAAAAATTAATTTGACTCACAACTTCTTCTGAAGCTAATGAATTAACCGCAAAATCTTTTAAAGCATCAGTATTCCAATCACTGACATTGCCTTGAGCATACAAGTTAACTTGTTGTTCAATTGTACGATAAACCATTGGCATTAAAATTGGCTTAAGGTCAATTCTTTCTTCAATAACTTGCATTCTTTGGCTATAAATCACTTCACGCTGTTCACGTAAAACATCATCATATTGAAGCGTTTGCTTACGTGTATCATAGTTATTACCTTCAACACGTTTTTGTGCAACTTCAACTTGACGAGTTAATAAACGACTTTCAATAACTTTGTCTTCGTCATCTCCTGAAATGCGGTCTAAGAAGGCTTTAACACGTTCTGAACCAAAACGTTTCATTAAGTCGTCTTCAAATGAGAGATAAAAGCGTGTTTCACCAGGATCACCTTGACGACCAGAACGTCCACGAAGTTGGTTATCAATACGACGTGACTCGTGTCGTTCAGTACCAATAACGGCTAATCCGCCAACTTCTTTAACACCAGGTCCTAGTTTAATATCGGTTCCACGACCAGCCATGTTAGTTGCAATCGTAACTGCTCCACGTTGACCTGCGTTTGTAATAATTTCAGCTTCTTTAAAATGGTTTTTAGCATTTAAAACAGCATGTGGGATATTTTCTTTTGCTAACATTCTTGAAAGTAATTCAGAAGATTCAACGGCAACAGTCCCTACCAATACAGGTTGGCCTTTTTGGTGACGAGCTTTGATATCTTTAACAACAGCTGAAAATTTACTTTCTAGTGTTGGATAAAGTAAATCTGGCAAGTCATTTCTTTGCACTTCACGGTTAGTTGGGATAGTGATAACTTGCATGTTATAAATTTCTCTAAACTCTTCTTGTTCAGTTTTTGCTGTCCCTGTCATCCCTGATAATTTAGCGTACATTCTAAACAAGTTTTGGTAAGTGATGTTAGCCATTGTTTTAGATTCGTTTTCGATTTTAACGTTTTCTTTAGCTTCAATAGCTTGGTGAAGACCATCAGAATAACGACGACCTTCCATTACACGACCGGTAAATTGATCAACAATCATAACTTTGCCGTCATCTACCACGTAATCAATATCATGTAACATTGTATAGTTAGCTCTTAATGCTTGATCAATATGGTGGTTCAATACGGTATTTTCAATATCGTATAAGTTACTTAAATTAAATGTCTCTTCGGCTTTACGAATACCATCTTCAGTTAAACTAATCGTTTTAGTTGGCCAGTCGATAGTGTAATCGTCTTCTTCTTTAAGTGTTTTAACGAATTTATCAGCACGAACATAATTAATAGTTGAATTTTCAACTGGTCCTGAAATAATCAATGGTGTTCTAGCCTCATCAATTAAAACAGAGTCAACCTCATCAACTACTGCAAAGTTTAACGGGCGTTGTACACGTTGTTCTTTATAAACAACCATGTTATCACGCAAGTAATCAAATCCAAGTTCACTGTTGGTTGAATATGTGATATCTGCATTATATGCTTCACGTTTTTCGTCAGAAGACATTTGGTTGAGGTTTAATCCAACTGTTAGCCCTAACCATTTATAAAGTTCTCCCATTTCTGTAGCATCACGAGAAGATAAGTATTCGTTAACTGTGACAACGTGAACACCTTTCCCACTTAACGCATTTAGGTAAACTGGCATTGTCGCTGTCAATGTTTTACCTTCACCGGTTCTCATTTCAGAAATATTACCTTCATGCAAGGCAATACCCCCCATAATTTGAACGTGGTATGGGTAAAGACCTAAAACACGTTTGGCTGCTTCACGAACAGTTGCAAAAGCTTCAGGTAAAATATCATCTAGTGTCTTACCTGACTCTAATTTTTGTTTTAATTCTGGTGTTTTTTGTTGTAGTTGTTCATCAGATAATGCTTCGAACTCTTTACCAAGAGCATCGACACTATCTGCTAATTTGCTAATACGTTTGACTTCATGATTATCATTTTCAATCCAACGTTTCAAAATATTTGCCATATATAAATTCCCTCAATTATGTTTTGATAATTAATATTTCTAACTCTTCCGTTAATAGTTTATCATTTATAATCAAAAAATTAAATTGCCTAACGACTAAATTGTCGCAATTTTATCAAATTAACTTACCTTGCAATTGTAAAACTATCAATTTGACCAAGAAACCCGACTTTTCTAATAGCATCCCTAGCATGATAGAGTGTTCTGCCGGTTGTATAGATATCATCCAACAGTAAAATTCTAGTATACTTATCAAATTTGAAATCTTGGCAAGTAAACATTTGTGTCGTCAATAGTCGTTCTTGTCGATTTTTTTCTCCCTGTGCTTGATAATGTTGCTGCTCAACATAAGTTAAGATTGATGTTGGTTTGATTATTTTTGAAAAAATCAGCTCAATATGATCAAATTGTCGTTCTTGACTATGCTTGGGACTAGATGGCAAACAAACGTAATAGTCGTATTGTTTTTTCTTTAGTTCTGATTCGATTAAAGCAACAAATATCTCACAGCTTGAAGCATCATGATACCGTTTATAACGTCTAATTAAATTTTTTAATTCTAAATTATACTGATAGCAAGCTGTATTTTTAAGACAATCATTTGGATAGATTATTTGCCACCTTCGACAATCATTACAGACGGCTTCTGCTACTAACTTTTTTTGACAAAATTGACACCTAGTTGTATTTTTTTGAATGTTTTCAAACTGCTGATAACAATCGTAGCAAATAAGCCGTTGCTGTTTTTGCCGAAACAATTGATATAAATTAAGTTCTTTGAATTGGTTTTGACAAAGTAGACACGTTAATCCCATTTATTCATCCTTTTAATTTGCTTAAGACATTGTTGAATAGCCGTCGTATAATGGTGGTAAAAAAAGTGAACTTCACCTTTAGGAAAATCCTTTTTCCTTCCTGCTCGGCCGGCTATTTGAACTAAAGATGATGTTTTAAAAATAGCATCATCGGCATTTAAAACAATAACTTGAACATCTTCAAAAGTGACCCCTCTTTCAAGAATCGTTGTCGTTAATAATACATCAACTTTACCCGCTCGAAACCACTCAACTTTTTGATGACGACATGGGTCTTTTGAACTAACCGTTTCAATTATAAGACTTGGATAAAAGTGCGCCAATTTGATTTTTAAATTTGGTAAATTAGCAATTTTATCGACAAAAATTAAAATAGGTTTTTGCGCTTTAATTAAGCGATTTAATAATTTTTTCAAACGAAAGTCTAGTAAAAAACGACCTATTGGCTGTTTTTGAAAAAGTAAGTGACATTTAGGAACTGGTAAACGATGACCATGATACCGTTTATTCAATAACAGGTAGTTTAATTGTTTTGACTTTACTTGATTAAGCAAGTTTTGACTAGGAGTAGCTGTCAGTAAAACTTTTTGGCCATTTGGTTTAATAGCTTGTTTCAAGGCATAGTGCAAAATCTCTGATGACTCAAATGGAAAAGCATCGACCTCATCTACAATTGCAACATCAAATGTTTTATAAAACTTCATTAGTTGGTGTGTTGTACAAATAATTAAAGGGTAATTGGAATTAATCGGGTGGGACTCACTGTGATATTTGCCAATACTAGTTGTTTTAAAAGCTAAAGACAGTCGCTCAAATAGTTCATCTACAACATCCACCCTTGGGCAGCACAAAACAACTCGCATCCCTTCTTGCAATGCAAAAGCTATCGATGCAAATAACATTTCCGTTTTACCTGCTCCTGTAACAGCGTGAATCAAGGTATCTTCTTTCTTTTTTAAATGAGATGTTAGCTGGTCTGAAATTTTTTGTTGTGCTTTAGTCAAACTCCCCTCCCATGTTAAACTAGAAGTAGTTACTTTTTTTAAGTTAGTGGTTGGAACACGTAATAACCAATCAGTTTCAAACACAGCTTTCAACTCTAGGCAGGCTGTGCATTGACGTACTTGCGTAGGTAAAGTATAAAACTCACTTTGACCACACCTCAAACACTTATTATTTTTAAAGGCGGGAACAAGTACACCTAGATGACTGAACTGCTTTTTTTGATTGCTTTTTATTAAAAATTGACGTCCGCTTAAATCATCTTGTTTAATCATATTAATAATTACACTATTAAGGAGTGATTTCATGAATTATTATACTATTAAAGAAGAAGCTGAATCTGAAATCGTCATTAAAAAGAGTCGCTTTATTGCAACATTTAAGCGTGCTTTTAATGAAGATGAAGCCAAAGAATTTATTGATAAAATAAAAAAACGACACCGCAGTGCCACACATAATTGCAGTGCTTATGTGATTGGTGAAAACAATGAACAACAACGCGCTCATGATGATGGTGAACCTTCAGGTACTGCTGGCGTACCTATGCTAGAAGCACTAAAGATGATGAATTTACAAAACGTTGTGGTGGTCGTAACCCGTTACTTTGGTGGTATTAAACTAGGAGCTGGTGGCTTAATCCGTGCCTACAGTAATGCTGTTTCAAAAGGCGCCGAAGAAATCGGCGTGGTCCATCGTGTCCTTCAACCCGAGCTAATTTTTCATGTTGATTATCCAAACCTTGGTAAAATTGACTACTTTTTGGAACAAAATGAAATTGTACTAGCTAAAAAGGAATTCGGAAGTGACATCTTAATTGGTATTTTTCTAGATGAGGTTGATATTGAACCAACAAAAGAAAAAATTACACAATTATTAAATGGTCAAGTTGAGTTTACAATCGGTGAAGCCCGTTATAATGAACTGCCAGCATAAAAAAATAAGTCCTTATTCTAGGACTTATTTTTTTTATCTATTTTGTGATCCATCTTAGAGACCACTTTGTCATTATGATTATTTTTTTGAATTTTTCGTCTAATAAACGATAACAATGGTTTGCGATTTGGCCCCATCAATCCAATTGATTCTACAAAAATTTCTAAAGCAAATGCCACAGCAACCAATAAGAACCAAACACCTTGAGCAGGCGATAGTACAAACAGCATTGCACAAAATGCAAAAATTAATGAAATTCCATAGATAGCCAGCACGGTTTGTCTATGAGTGAATCCCATTTGCATTAATTGATGGTGTAAGTGGTGTTTATCTGCTTGAGAGATTGGTTTTTTATTTAAAATACGTCTGAGCATGGCATAAATAGTATCTGTAATCGGCACTCCTAAAATAACGATTGGTACGATTGATGAAATTAATGTCACATTTTTCAAACCCTTTAGTGACAAAACCGCAATCATAAAGCCTAAAAATAACGCACCAGTATCTCCTAAAAAGATTTTAGCTGGGTGAAAGTTATAGGGCAAAAAGCCGATCAGAGCGGCGACTAATACAAAAGCCATCAACGAAACATAAGCATCGGTATTAACTAAAAAGAAAAAGCCGATAATCCCCATAGTCAATAAACTAATCATTGAAACCCCTGCAGCCAGTCCATCTAATCCATCAATTAAATTCACCGCATTAGTAAAGGCCAAAATCCAAAAAATGGTAATCGGAAAACTTAACCATCCTAAGTTAATTAACCCAACAAATGGTAAATAAAAATGAACCATCCTAACACCTGCTAACAAGTAAATGATAACAGCTGCTAAAATCATCCCTATCATTTTATATCGTGGCTTCAACTCTCGAATATCATCCACAATTCCAGTTAGGATAATGACAGACGCTGCCAAAAAAATACCAAATAGTTCATGTGTTGGAAACTGGTTTCGTAATAACACAAAAGTTGAAATTGAAAAGGTTATAAATAAACTTAACCCTCCGATAGTGGGCATAGGCTTTTTGTTGACACGACGAGCATTAGGATTATCGACTGCTCCTAATACAAATGCCAAGCGTCTAACAAATGGGGTTATAAATGCTGAAATTATAACCGTTAAAAACAAATTGACTATAATGTTATACATAATTTTTTGCTCCAATAACTAATTTATCTATTACAAATTATACAAGTGACCCACTTTAAATACAATTTAAAAAGCGAAGATACTAATATCTTCGCTTTATTTTGCATAGTCAATAGCTCTTTTTTCTCGAATAACCGTCACTTTAATGTTACCTGGGTATTCAAGTTGATCTTCAATTGTTTGTCGAATTTCATGTGACAAAATAACAATTTCATCATCTGAAACTTCTTCTGGTGATACCATGACTCTGATTTCTCGACCTGCTTGAATGGCAAATGTCTGTTTAACACCATCAAAGTTATTAGCAATGGCTTCTAGTTTTTCAAGTCTTCTAACATAATTTTCAAGTGATTCAGATCTTGCTCCTGGTCGAGCTGAAGAAATCGTATCAGCGGCTTGCACCAGTAAGGCAATAAAGGATGTCGGTTCAACATCCCCATGGTGAGAAGCAATGGCATTGATAACAACTTTAGGTTCGTGATACTTCGTTGTTAATTCAACCCCTATCTCAACATGTGACCCTTCTAATTCGTGATCAATAGCTTTACCTATATCGTGTAATAATCCCGCTCTTTTAGCTAGTTGTTCGTCTAGATCGAGTTCAGCTGCAAGATTACCGGCCAGTTGTGCCACTTCAATTGAGTGGTTTAAGACGTTTTGTCCATAACTGGTTCGGTAATTCAAACGTCCGACAATTTTAATTAAATCGGGATGCATATTGTGAATCCCAAGTTCAATTAAGGCATGCTCACCTGCTTGATAAATATCATCGTTGACATCTTTTCGTGACTTATCGACAATTTCTTCAATTCGTGCAGGGTGAATACGACCATCTTCGATTAATTTTTCAAGTGATCGTTTAGCAATTTCACGTCTAATTGGATCAAATCCGCTTAGCACAACAACTTCAGGTGTATCATCGATAATTAAATCTATTCCTGTTAGTGCTTCAAAACTGCGGATATTTCGTCCTTCACGACCTATTATTCGCCCTTTCATCTCATCATTAGGCAAATTAACAACTGAAACGGTTGTTTCAGCAACTGTTTCAGCAGCACCTTTTTGAATAGCTTGAACTAAAAGATTTTTGGCATGCTTATCGACAGCATTATCAATTTGTTCTTGATTTTGCTGAATTAAGTTTGCACGCTCATGTCTAAGTTCATCTGAAAGTTTGGTCAAAATCAATTGCTCAGCATCTTCTTTAGAAAGCTGTGCAATTTGATGAAGTTTTTCTTCTTGCTGAGTCACTAACTCGTCAGCGCTTTGCTTTCGTTGTGCCATGGCTGCTTTTAAATCATTAACTTGCTGTTCATTTTGACGAATTTGTTTTTCTCTTTGATCTAAAGAAATGTCTTTTCGATCAATCGTGTCTTCACGAGCAGCTAATCGATTTTCTTGCATTGAAATCGTGTCACGTCTTTGCTTTAACTCATCTTCAATTTGATTTCTATAGTGATAAGCTTCTTTTTGAGCTTGCAAAAGTGTTTCTTTTTTCAAAGTTTCTGCATTTCTTTTAGCATCATTCATAATTGATGTTGCTTCATCTTTAGCAGACTTCACTTTAATAGCATAAGCTCTTTTTTGAAGTCCATATCCTATTAGTAAACCAATAAACAATGTCGCAATAGCTAGGATTATTGTTATAATACTATTCATTATAAATCCCCTATCACTTTAAATTAATACACTATTTAATAGTAATTGTCATAACAGCTAATGTCAATAAATAAAAGCGATGAGCACTTAAGCCCATCGCTTTTATTTTTTGTTTTCAGCTTTATCTTCTGTTTGTGTATCAGTTGACTTTTCATCTGCTTGTTGAGCTTCTTCCAGCCCATAAGCTTGTCTAACTTTGTGTTTAATTTCATCATACATTTGCGGATTATCTTCAAGAAATTGCTTAGCATTTTCTCTACCTTGGCCAATTCTTTCTGTTCCATATGAATACCAAGCACCTGCTTTTTTGATGATATCCTTCTCAGCAGCCATATCAACAAGTTCTCCACTTTGTGAGATTCCTTGCCCATACATAATATCAACTTCTGCCACTCTAAATGGTGGGGCTACCTTATTCTTAACCACTTTAATTTTAGCTCTGTTACCTCGAACTTCGGTCCCGTTTTTAATTTGTTCAGCACGTCTAACTTCAAGCCTAACTGTTGAATAGAATTTAAGTGCTCGACCACCTGGAGTAGTTTCAGGGTTACCAAACATGATACCCACTTTTTCACGGATTTGGTTAATAAATAATGCAATTGTTTTGGTTTTATTGATTTGACCTGAAAGCTTTCTCAAAGCTTGAGACATTAATCGTGCTTGTAACCCAACATGAGAATCTCCCATTTCACCGTCAATTTCGGCTCTAGGTACCAAAGCAGCAACGGAGTCAACTACCACAATATCAACGGCACCACTAGAAACAAGTGCATCGGCAATTTCAAGTCCTTGCTCACCTGTGTCAGGTTGTGATAGTAGCAGTTCATCAATATCAACACCTAAGTTGGTTGCATATGCCGGATCCATTGCGTTCTCAGCATCAATATAAGCAGCTGTCCCACCGTTACGCTGAACTTCTGCAACTGCATGTAAAGCTACAGTTGTTTTACCAGAACTTTCTGGTCCATAAATTTCAACAATACGTCCTCTTGGAAAGCCACCTACACCTAACGCTGTATCTAAAGCAATAGATCCAGATGATACAGTAGAAATACGCGTATCGGCTTTTTCACCCATTCGCATAATAGCACCTTTACCGTAGTTCTTTTCGATTTTTTTAAGCGCCATGTCTAAAGCCGCTTTTCTTTCGTCTTTTACCAAATTTGTCCCTCCTTCATCTCAATTATCGAGATGACTATCGTAGATATCTAGTTTAATTGTTCTTTATCAAAATTGCAAGCAAAACAGAACAAATGTTCTATTTTGCTTTGACACTATTTAATTACGCTATCTAATAAAAATAACGCTCTCAAAAGAACGTTATTTTTTAAATGAATCTGCAAAAATTTGACGGTTTTGATAGAAATAGTCAATTCCTGACCAAACAGTAAATACTAAACAAATCCAAAGTAATATCTCACCTATTGGCAAATGAATTAAATTAAAAATCATATTATTTAGTAATAAAAATGTAATAGCAGTCATTTGAGAAAAGGTTTTAATTTTGCCTAGTATTGCTGCAGAAAGGACCTTGCCATTTTCTTCAACAATTAATAACCGCAAACCTGTTACAGCTAATTCCCGACAAACGATAATTGCAATCATCCATGCAGGTGCCTTATCAATGGCAATCAACAAAACAAATGCCGTGATAACTAACATTTTATCTGCTAAAGGATCAGCAAATTTACCAAAATTGGTTACTAGATTATTCTTGCGAGCAATATAGCCATCTAAAAAATCTGTAAATGAGGCAACCACAAAAATAATTGCTGCAATTAATTGAAATAGTGGCAGTGATGTTCCCATAATAGTCAATGTATCAGTCCAAAAACCGCCGACTAATACAATGATAAATATAGGTATTAAGATTATTCTAAAAACGGTTAGTTGATTAGGAATATTCATTATTAGCCCTCAAAGTTAAATGTCAATTGGCGAGTCATACCCAACTGATTAGCGTTTTCTAAAGGTACTTCTTGGTTATTTAATAGTAATTGCGTTGTGCCAATATTACCACTGTTGATAACCATTGTTGTCGCATTTTGTGGCAATGAAACTACCTGAGATTGATTTGCAGCTAATGTTCCCTGCCAAACCATTGAACCATTAACCGTAACACCTAACCACACTGGTTGACCTTTACTTTGTAACACTAAGTTATGAGCTGCTTCTGTCAATTTTGAAACTGTATATTGATTTGTGCCACTCAATTTAATGCTGTTAGCAGAAGCAATAGCTGAACTTGAGCTAAGTGATGACTCTGAAGTACTTGATTGACTTTCACTTGAACTACTGCTTTGGCTCTGACTTGATTCTGATTCAGATTGTGAGCGACTTGTCATAATTACTTGGTTATCACTATTATTTGATGATGCAGGTTTTGCAAAAACGCGACTAAAGATGAAGACAACCAATGCTAGCACAATGATAATAGCTAACGTTATGATAATGTGGGGAACATAATTCTTCCAAATTCCCTTTTTGTTATTGGTTGTACGTTTAACTTCATCACTCTTATTATCTATTGAATTTTCAACATATGTATCTGGTTTAGTTTTAGGTAAGTCTTTTTCAACACTTTCAAAAAACTCTTTTGAATCATATCCCAGAGCTTGAATGTATTGTTTAACAAAAGCTCTAACATAAAACTCACCAGGAAGCTGGTCAAATTCACCTTGTTCAATATTTATTAAGTAACGCTTTTGTATTTTTGTACGTGCCTGTATATCATCAATTGATAACCCCTTTTCAACACGTAAATCATGTAGTCTTTGACCTATTTCATTCATATCCAACATTCCATCTTTCTAAAACTTTGTAGCTAATTATACCATATATTAAAACTGTGGTTTAGTCTATTTGTCAACATTATTTTGATTAAATAAAATAGCAGTTTGAGAAGTAGATTGTGTTTTAATCTCACTGATTAGTTTTGTACATGTTTCAAATGAAATATTTTGAATGTCCGTATAGTATTGGTAGTAATCCTCTTGATCAAAAATACTTTCAATGAACTCAATACCATAACCTTCGAAATCATCCAATTGACGAATTTCTTGTCCAAATAATTTGCGCTTTTGTCGTTCAAAATCACTTTGGTTAATTGATGCGTTGAAGAACGCCTCTTTAATTAGAGTAGCAGCCTCTTGGGGATTTTGTGATGTCCCGCTAACAATTGCAAAATCGCCTTGTCGATTAAAATTGATATCAAAATCAATCTCACCATTAACTAAATTTTGTTTTTGTAAATCTTGATATAATTGACCACTTAAACCAAATAAAGTTTCCATTAAGATTTGCATAGCAATATACAATTGAGGTCTAGCAACATCAAAATCATGTTCGCTAAACTTGATACCGATTGAAAACTTAGGTGACTCTACTTTACCTTCGACTTTAACTACTTTTGACTCTTCATCTTTGAAAGTTGTTTTTTCTTCAACAATATTACTTGAATTTGATTTAATTTGCTTAACTGTTGCTTCGATTTCATCAATTAAATGATTAAAATCTAAATCGCCAACTACCACTAGCTTCATGTTTTGGGCAGAGTAATACTCATTGTATGCGTCAGTTAGCGTTTGAGCCGTGATTGTTTGCAGTGAGTCTTCTGTTCCGACAACTTCTTGACTTAAAGGTTCATCGCCATACATCATATGCATTAATCGATTATTTAGTTGCCAATCTGGCATATCTTGGTACATTTTTAATTCTTGTAAAATAATTTCTCGTTCAGTATCCACATTTTTCTCTGTGAAATAAGGATTTGCTACCAACTCAACCAACGTTTTTATATTTTCGTATGTGTGATGTGTGAAATTAGCAAAATACATCGTTTCATTATACGAAGTAAAAGCGTTAGAGGACGCTTCATACTGTTCGAATTTATCCGTAATATCACCATAAGGTTTAGCAAAAAGTTGGTGTTCTAAAAAGTGGGCGGTACCTGCTGGCAATGTGAAATCACGAGGTTGATCAGCACCGCCATAATTAATCATTACTCCCGCAAATTTTTGCGCAAAGCCTTTTTTTTCGATATAAAACAGATCAAACCCATTCGAAAATGTATGGTGATGAACCTGTTCGTGATAGGGATTAGTTTGCATATTAGCTCCTTTCATCTACTTAATAATCACTTTCATTGGTCGGGTTAACTGCTTAGCAAAATCAACAACCTGTTGTTTTGTTACACTATTAACTTGTTTAGCAAAATCTGACTGCTTCATTTTTCTTAATTGCGCAATCAGTTCAGACTGCACTTTAAATTGTGGCATTTCTTGTAAAATCAGCCTATGACTAATTAATTGTTGCTTGGCTGTTTGTAATAAATCTTCCTGCCAAGCGCCATCGCTAACTTTTTGAATTTGTTCTTCAATAATTTCAGAAGCTTGAGTCACTGAATCAGATAATAAGCTAGTCTGAATCATCACAAGATTATTGTAAAAGTAATAATCACTAAAGACAGAGTATACTAGCCCTGCTTTTTGTCTAACTTCTTGGAATAATAAAGAATATTCGTCTCCACCTAAAATTTGAGAAAACACTAAGCCTAAAATAGGAGTTTGATAATCTTCTTGTGTCTGATAACCATAAACGAGCTGTGTTTGATTATAGCCATAGTCAAATTCAAGTCGTGTATCAATTTGACCCGATTTTGTTTTAAGATTATCTTGGCCAAAACCGCTAGTATTTAACTTATCAAATGCGGTACTTTGCAGAATAGATGTCATTTTTTCAGGATCTTTAGCATAAGCAATAACAGTTGCTGGTGCCTGCACTAAGTCTTGATAATAATTTTTTAAATCAGAAACTGATAAACGACTAACTAACTCTAAATCACCAAAAATTGGATTTTGAAAATCAGGATAATCTTGGTAAAACGCTTTAAAAAAGACCTGGTATGCCTTATTAGAAGCTACTTCGTTAAAAGACTCATAATCATGTTTTACTTGCTTTTTAGCTAACTGCAACTGATGTTCAGGTTGATTTTTAAAGTTAGGGTTAAAGACCATCTCTTCAAAAAATCGCACAATCGTTTCGTAATTATAAGTCTCATCATCCACTAAATCAGGTTCAATAAAGTTCCCTTCTGCACGCACAATGATAGTATTTCCATAAATTTGTGGTCTCGTCTCAAATTTTGCTGCATAAAGATAATCAGCATGTGCTTCTAATTTTTGCTGGGTATCATATTCTTGCGTTCCAAGTTGTTGATAATTACTTAAAAGCGTTAAGTAAGATAAGTTTTCTTTTGTCAGGGGTAATTTAAAAAAACAGCCAATGCTGACTGTTTTAAAATTATCATTTTTTAAAATTGTTGCAGTTGTCATTTTATTCACCTTCTGTTTCGTCTTGACTTGTTTCAATTTCATAAACTTTACGCGGCTTGCTACCTTCATAAGGGCCAACTACGCCTCTATCTTCCATCTCATCAATTAGTCTAGCAGCACGGTTGTACCCTATTCTAAATCGTCTTTGCAACATGGAAACACTTGCTGAACGTTGTTTTTGAACTAATGCCACTGCTTCATCATAATACTCATCTTCTGGTGGTTCATCATTATCTTGCTCTCCGTTACCAGAAGCATTAGGCAACATTTTTTCATCATATTCGACTTCTTTTTGTTTTGAAACAAAAGCAACAACGTGCTCAACTTCTTCAACTGAGATGAATGATGCTTGGATCCGAGTTGGCTTATTAGAACCAATTGGTACAAATAACATATCACCATGACCCAGTAGTTTTTCAGCACCTTGACTATCTAGAATCGTGCGAGAATCAATCCCACTTGAAACTGCAAAAGCAATTCTTGATGGCACATTAGCCTTAATTAGTCCTGTAATGACATCTACAGATGGTCTTTGAGTTGCAATGATCATGTGAATCCCAGCAGCACGAGCCATTTGCGCTAAACGCACGATAGCAGATTCAACTTCATTTCCTGCGACCATCATTAAATCAGACAACTCATCAATGATAACGACAATATAAGGTAGTTTTTCCATCACTGGATTAGTCGTATCTGCATTATTTTGAGCAACTTTTTGATTATATTCAGTCATATTACGGACACCTGAAGCCGCAAATAATTCATAGCGACGTTCCATTTCTTTGACCGCTTTTTTCAAAGCATTAGCGGCTTTTTTAGCATCCGTTACAACAGGAATCATTAAGTGAGCAATGCCATTGTAAACCGATAACTCAACCATTTTAGGATCAATTAAAATCAATTTTAATTCATCAGGTGTGGTTTTCATTAGTAAACTTGTAATAATAGCATTGATTGACACAGATTTCCCACTACCTGTTGAACCTGCAATTAGCAAGTGGGGCATTTTAGTTAAATCTGCTGAAATTATTTCACCAGTAACATCTTTTCCCAGTGGTACTGACAATGGCTTTTGTTTGTCTTCGGGATCTTGTTTTTCAATACTTTCTCTAAAGTAAACAGGCAGTGTTTGTTTATTTGGAACTTCAATCCCAACATAAGGCTTTCCTGGGATTGGTGCTTCAATTCGGATATCTTTAGCTGCTAATGCTAAAGCCAAATCATCAGCCAAATTCACGATTTTGCTTACCTTTACACCGATATCCGGTTGCACCTCATACTTAGTTACAGAAGGTCCTAGGTCAGCTTTTTTTACCTCAACTTTAACGCCAAAACTTTCAAACGTTTTTCGTAATTTTTCTTTATTTTCTTCAATAAATTCACGTTCTTCTGACTGATCCACTTCTGGTGAAGGCGCCAATAAATCCAAAGGTGGTTTATGATAGATACCTTGATTGCCTGCTGATTCTTTTGATGTGTTTTCAGTTAAATCAGGTGCACTTTGTAAACTTTCTTCCATTGTTTGCGTTTTAGGTAAATCAACTTCAGACAATGAATCTTCTTTTGCTTGTGATTCTGATGGCGTTTGCTTAATATCTGGTTCTGTTTGCGATTTGAATTTTTCTCTGCGACTAAAGTCTGCATACTTATGATCATCTAATTCATCAACAGATTGCTTTTGATTAACATCTGGGTGTGTTGAAACAACCTGTTGTGTTGGTTGTTTTTCAACTTCTTTAGGAGCTGGATGTGATGAGTCATTATTATTTAATGATTCAGGTGCTTTAGCTTTATCGGATTTTTTAGTATCAAAATCAGTTGTATTAGGAAAGTCGACGTTATGTTCAACTTTTTGTTTTTTCTTTTCAACAAAGTCACTATACTTTTGTTTTGAATTCTCAACCACATCTTGCGTTTGATTAATAACCTTTTTACTATTGTCTTGAAAAATATTAATAAAACTTGCAAAAGAAACATCAAAAAAGAGTAGCAAACCGACCATAATTAAAATAGCTGAAATCAAGTAAATTCCGACATTTCCAACTAACGGATTCAAAATAGTCAATAAACCAACACCTAAGATACCACCGCTAAATTGACCACTTCCAGGATTTTTGAATCCCTCAGTAGCCTCATGTAAAAATGAACCGATATAGTCCGTGGCTAACCCGATTTTATTAAAATGTAAAGTTGAAATAATACATAGCACAAATAAATATGCTAATCCAAAACCAACATAACGCTTGGCTGAAAGCTTAGGCAGTTTCTCGTAGATAATCATCCCCAGACCGATGATAAAGGTGGCAATTGCCGCAAACCATACGGTTTCCCCTACAAAAAACTGATAACAGTTTGCTAGTTGGTTACCAAGCCAACCAAACTTAAAGAAAGAAAAAATCGAAATGAAGATGATAATAATTCCCGCAATAACAAAATTAAAATCTTTTTTCTTAGGCTTCTTTGTCTGAGGTTTTTTCTTTTTTGTTGCTGGTGCTTTTTTCTTCTTAACCATCTTTTTATCTCACCATTTAAATCTAATTTACTATCTGTTAGGTCTAAAAGTTAACCGTACAGGTTCATCTAAAGTTACTTCTGTAATAGCGTACACTAATTCTTCAATCTTTTCGATTAAAGGACGTGTCATTTCTTCAAGTGATCCCCCATCTAGCTCATTTGCTTCACCATAATAATCAATAGTTTGAATGAGTTGGCTCACTTGTCCGGTTACTTTGATGCCACTATCTTGTGGGACAATTTCAAACGGCACTTTCATTTCAAAGTAATGCCCTTCTTCACCTTTATCAAGTTCGCCATTACTATGGGTAATATTCATACGGTTCATTGTGACATTTAAATCGTTTTTGACTTGTGATTCTGGTTTAACTAAATCGTAATGAAAAGAGTTCACAACCACCTGATTTTTTTTTAATTGCATCTGTCATTCCTCCTAATTAATCTTTTAATTTATCGTGTTTATAGTGTAGTTCACGTTTTAAGTCTAAAAAGTTTTGCTGGCGTAGTGCTTCGTAAATAATAATTGCTGCTGTATTTGACAAATTAAGCGCTCTAATTTTATCTGTCATAGGAATTCTAAGCGCTTTTTCTTCATGATCTTTCATAAAGTCTTCAGGTAAACCTGTCGTCTCTTTTCCAAACATAAAATAATAATTTTTATTTGGATCTTGATAAGAAACATCAGCGTAGGTTTTTGAGGAAAACTTAGTGATTAAAAATAACTCATCATTTTCTCCCAATGTTTGCATAAACGCTTCCAAATTCTTGTGGTAATGAATATCAACGTCATTCCAGTAATCTAGTCCCGCTCTTTTCAAATGCTTATCATCTGTCTTAAACCCTAAAGGTTCAATTAAGTGTAAGCTAGTTTTTGTTCCTGCTGCGGTTCTTGCAATGTTTCCGGTGTTAGCAGGAATTAAAGGTTCATATAAAACGATATGATTTTGTGTCATTTGTATTTTTCTCCTTGTTTACCAAAAAAAAAACGTACCGCCTCGGTGGTTGACACAGCAAGGCGTTACGTTAATGGGATTTTTTCGCAAGTTTTTATCAAGTTAACCTAATAAAAGCCTACGTCAAAGCCGTATTTCTACTATACTACTTATCGCGTATTTTCGCAACAGTTGTCACGAGTTCTTAGCCTCTTTTTCTTGCGATTGAGATTTATCAGGAAGTTTTTCTTCTTGCTCGTAAAGACCGCTTTTTTCGCTGTAAATTTTGAATGCACGTTGCACAATAGTTTTAGCAACTGCATAAACAGGAATCGCAACAATAGCACCTAGTAATCCCCCAACAGCGCTGGCACCAATTAACAGTAAAATGGTTGTTGCTGGGTGCATATTCATTTTATTCCCCATTACCATTGGGCTAATCACACGGCTTTCAACTGTCTGCTCGATTGCAAAAACAATTAAAACCTTGATTAACATGTCTGGAAAAGGTGGTGTACATACTGCGATAATCAATGCCGGAATTAATGCAATAAATGTCCCAAAGTAAGGAATTAGATTTAAGAATGCTGCTAATACACCTAAAATAATGCCATAGCTTTGACCAATTGCAACATATCCAACTGAAAATATGACACCTACCCAAAAAGCAACTGTCAGCTGTCCTCTAACGTAAGCCGCAATTGATTGATTGATTTCGCTCATCAATTCACCCATTGAACGACGGTATTTTGTAGGGACAACTTTTGAGATATTTTGTTTAATCTTGTCGCCGTCTTTTAACATAAAGAACAAGACAACTGGTGCTGTAATCAAGGTTACAAACACGCTAGAAACAAAATTAACCGCTGAGCCAATTTGATTGAAGAATCCATTAACACTCTCATTTAAACTAGAAGAAATGCTTTTTTGAATTTGATCTGCATATTGCTCAAACGTTTGCTGGAATGAGGATAGTCTTGGATTTTGACTTAGATTATTCAATGTATCTCTTGATGATTCCCAAATCTGAGGCCAATTACGCAGTAATGACTCAATTTGAGATTGAACAATCGGAATCAAAGAAAAAATCGTCCAAACAACTAAAACCAACACTAATACGAGTAAAGCAATAATTGTAAAAACCCGAGGAACCTTAAATTTTCTTTCCATAAAGTTAACGACAGGATTCATCAAATAGTATTGAACTACTGCAAACAACACCGGCATCAAAATTGCATTAATAAATGTAAAAATCGGCGTGAAAATATACGATACCTGACTCAAACCAAAAATGATTAATAAACAAAGCATCACATTTAATAAAATAACGGTTGCTTTATTGTTTAAAAACCACTGTTCAAACCAGGTCTTTAAAACCTTTTTAGATTGTTTTTTATCCATAAAGCCACGACCTAACCCTAACTATTTAAGCTTGTAAGTGATTGTACTACCTGATTTAAATAGGTGATCTTGGTTCTTATCACCATCTAAATAAATCGTATTTTCCATTGGTTCGCCTTCGATTGGACCAAACATCACTACTGCATGTGCGATATCTTTTAAGTTATCATTAACTAAACGACCAACTTGTTGAACATTAAAAGATTGACCATCAATTTCGATTGCATCCCCTGCTTTAATGTCAAACTGAGCTAAGTTTTCTTTATCTTTAAATTCTTGTTGGATGCTTACCTCAGCAATATCTGCTGTAATGCTTTCATCAAATAAAATGTAAACATGCTTTTCAAAAGCTTTGGCTCCAATTGATTTTATAACTGCTGTAAATTCCATCAAACTAACTCCCTTTTTCATTTTAATTTTATAATAACATAGTTTAATTTTAGCATATAGTGATAAATAATTTATGCTATACTTCGAAATAGATGAATTAAGGAGGAATTAATTTTGGAACACACAGTTTTACTTGGTGGTTACACCAAAAGAGATAGCCAAGGTATCTATCAAGCTAACTTAGTCAGCGACCAACTGACAACCGTTACACCATTTGTTCATGTTGAAGGTCCGACTTATTTTCAAGTTAGCCAACAAAATAAACTTTATACCATTGCTAAAAAAGATGATCTTGGAGGTCTTGCTGTTTATGATTTAAATAAGCCAGAACCCCAATTAATCGCTTCATACCTCACTCCAGGTCCTCCACCTGCTTATGTTGGCATTAGTGAGGAATTCAATTTGATTTTTACAGCCAATTATCATAGAGGAACTATTACCTTATATCAAATTGAAGCTGATGGTACATTATCTTTAAAAGATTCAGTTGAACATGAAGGTAGCAGTATTAAGCCCGAACAAACCAAAGCTCATCCTCATTATGCTGATTTAACACCTGATAATCGTTTAGCAGTTGCTGATTTAGGTTGTGACGGTGTCTTTATTTATGACATTGATTTTGAGACCTATCACTTAACTTTACATAGTCACTACCAAACAGCTCAAGGATTTGGTCCTAGACACCTTGTCTTCAATACTGATTACAACTTACTCTATGTTTTAGGTGAACTTTCAAGTCAAGTTGCTATTTTACGTTATACAGACGGTGAACTCAGTCATCTTGAAACAGTGGAAACCATTCCAGACGATCATACTGACCACAATGGTGCTGCTGCTATTTTGATTTCAAAAGATAATCGCTTCTTGTATACCTCAAATCGAGGACATAACTCTATTTGTGTTTTTGAAATTTCTAATGAAGGCCAAACGTTAACCGAAATTCAAACCATTAGCACCGAAGGTGATTTCCCACGTGACTTCAACTGGGATGCTGATCAGACTCGTGTAATCGTTGCTAACCAAAATTCAGATAATGCAACTTTATTTAACCGAGATGAAAAAACGGGTCGCTTATCCTTGATTGAAAAAGATGTTGCTGTTCCTGAAGCAACACGTGTTTTATTTAGGGACTAATACCCACTAAAATTTAATTAACCGAAAGGAATTTTTTCCGTGTTTGATATTATTAAAGCTATTATCTTAGGTATTATTGAAGGAATCACTGAGTTTTTACCCATTAGTTCGACTGGGCATTTATACTTAGCTAACGATTTACTTCATCTTGACCAATCACCTGAATTCATTAATATGTTTATGGTAGTTATTCAATTAGGGGCAATCTTATCTGTTATTGTCCTTTATTTTCATAAGTTGAATCCTTTTACTACTAAAAAAACAACACTTGAAATTAAGCAAACTTGGTCCCTTTGGGCAAAAGTTCTAGTCGCAACAATCCCATCAATTATCATTGGGTTACCTTTAAACGACTGGATGGATGAACATTTAACTTCATGGGGAGTTATTGCTTCGACCCTATTTATTTACGGGGTGTTGTACATTATCTTAGAACGTTACAACAAAAACCGTAAGCCTATTTTAAATGACCTTAACAAAATGACTTACCGCTTCGCATTAGCTATTGGATTCTGCCAAGTGCTCAGTTTAATCCCTGGTACTTCTCGTTCAGGATCAACAATTCTAAGGGCCATGTTCTTTGGTGCTTCCCGTTTTGTTTCAGCCGAATTTTCATTCTTTTTAGGTATTCCAACAATGTTTGGGGCTTCTTTACTTAAATTGTATAAATTCTTTAGTCACGGCGGACAATTCGTGGGCTTACAGTTGCCAATTTTATTAATTGGTATGGTGGTTTCCTTTATTGTCGCTTACTTAGCAATCAAGTTCTTATTGAACTACGTGAAGTCACATGATTTCACCGCATTTGGTTGGTACAGAATTATTTTAGCGATTGTTGTCGTTTTATTCTTCGGTCTGTTAAAATAATGAGATAACTAAAAAAGGAGTCTTTCATTTGATAATCAAAGAAGTACTTGTCGAAAATTTCACAACTATTCCTGCAGCTGTTGCTAATGGTGCAACACGCATCTTATTAGCTGATAATTTGGCTGGTGGAACAACAACTGCTAGTCACGGTGTTTTAACTGAAGGGGCTAAATACTTGCAAGATCAAGGCCTATCCCTAACCGCTATGATTAAACCCCGTTCTGGTCATTTCAACTACAATGATCTTGAATTAAAAATCATGGAACGTGATTTATTCACAGCACAAGAATTAGGAATTGATGCCGTCAGTTTTGGGGCTTTAACTTCAGCTAAAAGACTCGATATCGAAGCGATGGAAATGTTAATTGGGGCAGCTCAAGGTATGGAAATTGTCTTTAATCATGCTTTTGACGAAATCAAACCTGAATACAAACAAGAGACACTAGATTGGTTAGCAGAAAATGATATTACACGTGTCTTAAGTCACGGTGGGCCATTAGATTCTAATATTAAGAAAAATATTGACCAGCTTAATCAAGATCAATCCTTAACTCAAGCAGTTGTAATTACACCTTTTGAAGGAATTGATGCCAGTGATGCCAAAGAAATTGCTGAACAAACTAAAAGCACGATTTTAACAAGTTCAACACTTGTCCCCTTACCAAAAAATTAATTTAACTTACAAAAAAAGCTAGCTAAGATAAACTTAGCTAGCTTTTTTATTATTTTTTTATTCACCACTTAAACGGTCATCGTCTAAGAATGTATTTAAGACACCTTCAACCATGTCCCATTCTTCATCGCTTTCGATTGGGAATAAGTCACCTTTAGTTGCATCCCCATTTTCATCGGCGTTAAAGCCAAATGCTTGGATTTCAACATCTTCATCTGTTCCAACACCTGCTGGGTATAACAAGACATATGAGTTGTCGTAATCATCTGAGTAGAAGGTGAAAAGAACTTCAAACAGTTCTTCTTTACCTTTGTCATCTACTAAAGTGATTTGACGGTCTTCTGCTGGTAATTGGCTTTGATCATTAATTTTAAATGCCATTAATCGTTCCTCTTTTCTTTCTTATTGCATGTCTAAATAGTTTTGCAAAATCAAACTTGCTGCTAATTTATCGATAACTTGCTTACGCTTTTGACGAGAAGTATCAGCTTGTTCAATCAGCATTCTTTCAGCTTGCACTGTCGTTAAACGTTCATCAACATAAACAACAGGCTTATTAAATAGTTCTTCTAATTTTTTGCCGTACTCTTGTGACTTTTCTGCACGTTCACCAATTGAGTTATTCATATTCTTAGGTAGACCGACAACAAACTTTTCAACTTCATAGTCTTCCATCAGTTCTTCAACTCGGTCAAATCCAAAAATACCCTCATCTTCGTTGATTTGGATAATCTCAATCCCTTGTGCAGTCCATCCCAAAGGATCGCTAATTGCAATCCCGACTGTTCTTGAGCCGACATCTAGTCCCATTATTCTCATTTACTTCTCTTTACCTAAATAAGTTTTGAGCAATTCCTCAATTAATTCATCACGTTCATGTTTCAAAATTAAGTTTCTAGCATCATTGTGACGAGGAATATATGCAGGATCACCAGACATTAGATAGCCTACAATTTGATTAATTGGATTGTATCCTTTTTCCTCAAGTGATTGGTAGACACTTTCTAGTGTTTGACTCACATTTTTATTTTGGTAACGACTGAAATCAAAATGCATGGTTTTATCAAGTGAACTCATAATAATCCTCCTTTACTCTCTGCCTTTATTTTACTTGATTTTGATAAGTATTACAATTGACAGAAAACTTAATCTGCTAGTAGTGATTTGATTTTATCGATTGCAGCTGGAATACCATCTGGGTTTTTACCCCCAGCTTGGGCCATATTTGGACGGCCACCACCGCCTCCAGCAAATAGTGAAGCTGATTCTTTAATTAAGTCACCAGCCTTGAAACCTTTATCTAATGCTTTATCTCCTAAAGCCACAATTAAACTTGCTTTGTCTTGACCTTGTGCACCAATAACTAAGACGTCTGAAACATTTTGACCTTTCCAGTCATCAGCCAGTTGACGTAAATCTTTCATATCATCAACTGGTGCTACAGCTGCAACCACACTTAGTCCATTAATAGCTTCAGTTTGGTTGAATAAATCACCTGATGCTTGGCGGTTGATTTCAGCTTTAGCTTGTTCTAATTCCTTTTGAAGTTGTTTGTTGTCGTTTTGTAGTTGTTGAACACGTTTTTCAACATCAGCATCTTTAGTAGCTTTTACATCTGATTTAACCGCTTTCAAGATTGCTGAGTGGTTATTCAAGTATTCAAAAGCTTCTTGTGAAGTCACGGCTTCAATACGACGAACACCAGCACCAACAGCAGATTCAGAAATAATCTTGAATAAGCCTAGCTCACTTGTGTTGTTAACGTGTGTTCCCCCACAAAATTCAATTGACCAATCGCCAATATTAACGACACGTACTTGATCACCATATTTTTCACCAAATAAAGCAATTGCACCCATCTTCTTACCTGATTCAATATCAGTTTCAACGGTTGTTACATCAATTTGTTGCCAAATTTTTTCGTTAATCAATTGTTCGATTTGCTTAATGTCTTCGCTAGAAACAGCATCAAAACTAGTAAAATCAAATCTTAGGTAAGTCGGTTCAACTAAAGAACCGGCTTGTTTAGTATGTTCACCTAATACTTCTCTTAACGTTTGGTCTAACATGTGAGTTGCAGTGTGGTTACGTTTAACTTTACGACGGAATTCATGATCAATCTCAAGTTCGTAACGGGCACCTTTTTCAAGTGGGCTTAACACTTCGACATAATGTAAGTTTTGACCATTTGGTGCGTGTTGAACATCAGTTACTTTGGCAACAGCTTCTTTTTTGTCATTGTAAATGAACCCAATATCAGCTACTTGACCACCCATTTCTGCATAGAAAGGTGTTTCATCAAAGATTAATTGGGCTTGACCTGAAGAAGCTTTGTCAGCTAGTTCGCCATCTACTAGCAATTCAACTAAAGTTGAGTCTTGTTTTTCAGTTGTATACCCTGTGAATTCACTAGGTGTTGTTAAATCAAGCAACACTTCATTTTGTGACCCCATTGATTGTACTTTTGAACGTGCATTTCTAGCACGGTCTTTTTGTTGTTGCATTTGTTCATCAAAACCAGCTTTATCAACACCAAGACCTGCATCTTCTGCATATTCAAATGTTAATTCGTAAGGGAAGCCATAAGTATCAAATAATTTGAAAGTATCTTCTCCAGATAGTTCTTTTTGATTATTAGCTTTGGCTTCGTCAATCACTTGATTTAATAAGTTTAATCCATCAGATAGTGTTTCTTGGAAACGTTCTTCTTCTGATTTAATGACTTTTTCAATGAAATCTTTTTGTTTCAAGACTTCTGGGTAGTATGACTTCATAATATCACCAACTACTTCAACTAGTTGGTATAAGAAGGCACCTTTAATACCTAGTTTTTGACCATTTAAAGCGGCACGACGAATTAAACGACGTAAAACGTAGCCACGGCCTTCATTTGAAGGTAATGCCCCATCTCCAATAGCAAAACTAACCGTTCTTGCATGGTCAGCAATAATCTTGAATGACACATCGTGCTGTTTGTTAGTTGCATATTTAATACCGTCAGTAAAGGATTCAACTTTGTGAATAATTGGCATAAATAAGTCAGTTTCAAAGTTTGTTGGCGCATCTTGTAAAACAGAAACCACACGTTCTAGTCCCATCCCCGTATCAATGTTTTTATGAGGTTGTTCAACGTATTGACCATCTGGTAAGTGGTTGAATTCTGAGAAAACAATATTCCAAATTTCAAGATAACGTTCATTTTCTCCACCAGGATAATTTTCAGGGTCATCTTCTGCTACATCATTAAAAGCTTGTCCACGATCATAGAAAATTTCTGAGTCAGGACCACAAGGACCCCCACCAATATCCCAGAAATTATCATCAACATCGATAATATGATCTTTAGGTAAGCCCACAACTTCATGCCAGATACGTTTAGCTTCAGTATCTTTTGGATAAACTGTAGCATACAGTTTGTCTTCATCCATGTCTAACCATTTTGGACTTGTTAAAAATTCCCAGGCCCATTTCAAAGCATCTTCCTTGAAGTAATCTCCAACAGAAAAGTTTCCTAACATTTCAAAGAAAGTATGATGACGAGCTGTTTTACCTACGTTTTCAATATCATTTGTTCGGATACTTTTTTGAGCGTTGGTAATTCTTGGCTTATCAGGAACGACACTTCCGTCAAAGTATTTTTTCAAAGTAGCAACCCCTGAGTTAATCCAAAGTAATGTTGGATCATCAACAGGAACTAGGGATGCAGATGGTTCAACCATATGATTTTTACTCTTGAAAAAGTCTAAAAATAGTTGTCTAAACTCAGCACTAGATAATTTTTTCATGCTTATTTCTCCTTAAATTTAATATAAAAAAACACTCTTACAATTTCAAGGACGCTTACTCGCGCGGTACCACCTTGATTGCAACAGTGTTTGTTAACCTCTTTATTATTGCTATTAAAAATGAGTTCATCGGTAGCACATCATGAAGTGACTTAAGCATTTCCACCAACTAGCTCTCTCTATCAAGTCTACATTCATCATGCATGTCCTTTGACTTCTTAATTATAGTGTGAAGTCATTTTGATGTCAATTTTCATTTTTACGATTACGACGAGTTTGACGTTTTTTGCGACGAATTTCTAATTTTCTCTTTTGACGTGCATCGTTTTCAATTTCAGCTCTAATTCTCTTCTTGTATCCAGGTTTTTTCTTCGCTTTGGCTTTTTTCACAAACCCACGAATTCTTAGATCTAGTTGTTCTTTTTTAGATTGACGGTCTGTTCGACGATGACGACTTGTTGCTTCGACTAATTGACCTTTTTCAATCTTTTTAGGTGCAAATTTAATTCCCATTTTTTCAAGTTCAGCCACTAAGTTTAACTGACGATGTTCAATCAATGTAATGGCTGTTCCTGACATTTGGTTACGGCCTGTACGTCCAACACGGTGAATAAAGAATTCCAAGTCCTTAGGCAATTCAGCATTAATAACATGACTAACCCCTTCAATATCAATCCCACGAGCAGCTAAGTCAGTTGCCACAACGTATTGATATTCAAGATTTTGAACTTGACGCATTACACGTTTTCTTTCGCGAGTGGTAATACCACCATGAATTTTAGCTACCTGTAAGCCTTGTGAACTCAAGTAATGATGAATTTCATCAACACGAGTTTTAGTGTTGGCAAAAATCAAGGCTAAATAAGGCTGCCCCATTGTCAGTAATTGATAGATAGTGCCATCTGGATTTTTACCGTCAATTTCAATCAAGTCATTTTCAATAGTTGGGGAAATGATTTCTGGATTATCAATCGTAATATAATCAGGATGTCCCATATATTTTGTTAGAAATGGTTTTAATTTAGCTGGAATTGTCGCAGAAAAAACACTCATTGATAATTTCAACGGTAATCTTGAAGCAATTTTATCAACATCATCTAAAAATCCTAAGTCAAGTGTCATGTCGGCTTCATCAATCACAAAAGTTTGAACATTATCTAGGTTTAAGATTTTCTTTTCAGCAAAATCTAAAATACGTCCCGGTGTTCCGACTACAATTTGCGGTTGATTTTCAACTTTTTTGATTTGTTTTTGACGATCAGATCCCCCAACTAACAATTGAGCCTTAGCTTCTAATCCTGAAGCCTTCAGTAATTGTTCTAAGTTATTATAAATTTGTTGGGCAAGTTCACGACTGGGTGCTGTCACAATTGCTTGTAAGTTTTTCATATCAACATCTAAATTATTAACCAATGGTACTAGGAAAGCATGTGTCTTCCCTGAACCTGTTTGTGCCTGTACGACAGCACTTTGGCGTTTTAGAAGTTTTGGAATAACGCGAGTTTGAACTGGCGTTGGTTTTTTAAATCCGATTTCAACTAAACCATTTTTAACGGCATCAGTTAAATAGTCATTTTCAAAAATACTAGTCATTATTAGTCCTCGTTACTATAGTTTTTAATTGCTTGATGCAATTCAGTTTCAATTTGTTTCATTTCAGCTTCGTCTTTAGCGATGGCTCCAGAAGCTAGTGGATGTCCGCCACCTTCATGCTTTTTAGCAATTTCATTGATGATGGTGCCTTTTGAACGCAAGTGAACACGGAAAGTACCGTCTTCTTGTTCCACAAATGTCACCCAAGCTTTAATTTCTTTCAAACGACCAGGTGTTGAAACAGCCGCTTTGGCTTGTTGGAAAGTAATGTCTAATTTAGTCATTAATTCTTTTGTAATCGTAATTGATCCCATACCCACTTCATCGATACTGAGTAAATCTAAAGCAAAGTTTTGTAATTTTGCTTGCTTAAATGTTACCTCAGACAGTGTCCGTGAAATTTGGCTATGATCAATTCCTGTTTCAAGTAAAGCTTGTGCCATTTTTAAAGTATGAGGCGTTGTATTGTTAAACAAGAAGCGTCCCGTATCTCCGACAATACCGCCATACAATAATTTGGCAACCTCTTGATTCAACACTAATTTACCATTAGATGCAAGAATAAATTCCGTAATCATTTCAGAACAGCTAGAAGCAGTTGTATCAACGTCATCAATATCACCGTAAACATCGTCGTTAGGATGGTGGTCAATCTTAATTAAGGCATCACCAAGATGATAATGTTCACCACTAATTCTAGGACGGTTAGCCGTATCTACGACAATCACCAAAGCCTTTTTATAATCTGCCTCTGTGACATTATCCATAGTAGAAAACCACGCTAAATCACCAACATCCCCACCAGCTTTTAGCACTGTTTTAGTTGGAAAACCTGCTTTAATAGCGCCAACTAACCCACCTTGTGAACCCAAGGCATCTGGATCGGGATTTTCATGGCGGTGAACAATAATTGTTTGGTACTGCTCAATTAAGTTTAATATTTCTGTTACTTTTTGCATACAATCTCTCCTTAGCTATTTTTGTGACGCTTTTATCGTGTTTGAAATAAAGGTAATGACATCGACTGAATTTCAAAATCTAAAATATTCGTAACTGAAACACCTAACAAGCGAACACCCACTGTTAATTCAGTATCAAATTCATCAAGCAACTGACAAGCAACTTGATAAAAGTATGTGCTTTGGTCTTGTGCTTGGGCTAGTGTTTGTCTTCGAGTTGCCGTATTAAACTGACTATCTCGAATTTTAAAGACCACGGTTTGTGCTTTTAAATTTTCAGTAGTTAATTGATTTTGAATTTCATCACAATATAATTTTAACATTCTTTTAGCTTTGGTTTTAGTATGAATCGGTTCTAAAAAGGTTGATTCTTTGCCATAAGATTTTCGCAAACGATTAGCTTTAACAGGTCTTAAATCGATTCCAAAAGCCCGCTGTAATAAATCGTACCCAGCACGCTTAAAATCACGCAAAAAATCATGAATATTGACTGTAATTAAGTCTTCGTGTGTATAAATATCATGTTCATGCAGTCGCATTAACGTCTTCTTACCGACACCTGGGAACTGATTGATAGGATAATCTTTCAAAAATTCAGTTGCCATCTCTGGCAGAATAATCGTTCGGCCAAAAGGTTTGGCATACTCTGACCCTAGTTTAGCAAGAAATTTATTGTAAGAAATCCCTACTGAACAAGTCAGCCCTGTTTCTTTTAGAATACGTTGTTGTAAATAACTAGCTAAATCAATCGTTGTCTTATCCGTTCCTAGTTTGTTTTGCGTCACATCCAGGTATGCCTCATCAAATGCAACCGTTTCAACTAAATCCGTTACCTCTTGAAAAATGCAATGAATTTGTTTTGAAACTTTGCGATAAGTTTTGAAATCGGGTTTTACAAAAACTAACTCATTTTTAGGAATATTTTCAATGGCTTTGGTCGCTGGCATTGCAGAAAAAACGCCATATTTTCTAGCACGATAATTACTGGTGGTAATCACACCATGCCCATTATTTTTTCTTGGATCATGTGCCACAACTAGTGCTTTTTGTTTGAGTTGTGGATTTTTTAGTTCTTCAACAGAAGCATAAAATGCATCCATGTCTAAGTGAATAATCTTGCGGTCGGTTTTGTTTTTAGGCAACCAATCTTGTACTGTCATGATTTAATCCCTCATATCAGACAAAAAAACTGACTTTAAAAAGCCAGTTTTAACCTTTAAATACCCAACTATCTGTTGTCCCTTCAAAAATTCGTGAAACCTCGTTTGGTCCCATTGAACCATTTTGATAAGCAAAAGGTGGTTGAGCATCTTCTTGCCAAGTTTTTTCGATACGGTCGATAAAGTCCCAAGTTGTCTTAACTTCATGCCAGTGTACAAAGTTGGTTCTATCTCCAATCAAGAAATCGTAGAATAGTTTTTCATAAGCATCTGGTATTTGAGCGACTTCATCTTTGGTATAAGCAAACTTCATTTGTAGACTAGATAAGTCTGTTTGCGATAGTTGTTTCCCATTTAATGTCACCGTTAATTTATTTTCTGGATCAATTTCAATTGAAATAACATTATCTTGATTTTGTTCAAATAAATCATGTGATGATTTTAAAACTAAATCAACACGAGTCGTTTTTTGTGCCAATTTTTTACCTGTACGGATATAAAATGGCACATTTTGTAACGGACCTGCTTTAAATAAAAGCTTACCTGCCACAAAAGTTTCTACCGTTGATTCTGGTGACACTTGTTCTTCTTCTCGATAGCTGTTTTCACTATCATTTCCAGCATACTGACCTCGTACAAAGAAGCGATTAACATCATCTGCATCATACATCTGAATACTATTTAAGACTTCTTGTTTAGCTTGGTGAATATCAGTTGAGGTTAGGGATACTGGCTTTTTCATTGCAACTTGTGAAGCAATTTGGAAGATATGGTTTTGAACCATATCTCTTAAAGCTCCGGCAGTTTCATAATAGCCACCACGGTTTTCAACTCCTAGGCTTTCAGCTAGTGTAACTTGAACGTTTTGGATGTGTTCACTATCCCAAATCGAGTCAAATAGAGGATTCGTTAATCTTAAGTACATGATATTTTGAATCATTTGTTTGCCAAGATAGTGGTCGATACGATAAACATCTTTTTCAGCAAATGAGTCGCCAATTTGTTGGTTCAACACTTTTGCACTTTCAAGGTCATGACCAAATGGCTTTTCAACGACTAAGCGATTGTAGCCTGTATCTGTCACTAAGTTTTGTGCTTTTAAGTGTTGTGAGATTGTTCCAAAAAACTGAGGTGACATTGCTAAGTAAAATGTACGGTTACCTTGTGTTTTAAATTGAGATTCTAATTGTTCAATTTTATTGTTGAGTTCGATGTAATGATTTTCATCTGTTACATCATGTGATTGATAGAAAAAGTGTCGACTAAATTGATCAACTAAGTCACGATCAACGGCGTTAACATTTTCAACAATCGCTTGTTGAACCGTTTCTTGAAAGTAATCATCACTCCAAGGACGTCTAGCTGTACCAACAACTGCAAAATTTTCTTGAAGTGCACCTTTCCGGAATAAATTAAATAAGGCCGGATAAAGTTTGCGATGAGCTAAATCTCCTGAGCCACCAAAAATCACAAACAAAACGGGTAAATTCTTTTTCATAATTTTCACTCCCTCATCGAAGTTTTCTTTAATCAATATCTTATTCTGACATTAGTGTCACGGTTTTAAAAAGAAAAAACACCCTTCGGTGTTTCTCAAACGACTAATCTTCTTTTTTAGTTGTTTCTTCTTTTGATTCTAATTCTTTTGTTTCTTCAGTTTCATCTTCTGGTTCAACAGTGTCACCAGGTGTCACTTGACGAATGGCATTACGTTCAAAAGTTAAAAACAAGTTATCTGCATCAATTGTAACTGTTTTACCATCTTCGTTAACGCTTTCAATCACACCGTGAAGTCCACCAATTGTAATGATTTTGTCACCTTTTTTCATTGCTGACATTTTAGCTTGACGTTCTTTTTGTTGCTTTTGTGCTGGACGAATCATGAAGAAATAAAATCCAACTGCAATCAATATTAAAAATAAAATACTATAATCCATAAAGGCACCTCGTCTAATTTTTTCTTACTAAAAGTTCATATGTTTACTATTATAACCATAATTCTCAAAAAATTCAGCCCTGAAATCAGCTAAACGGTCATTTTTTATAGCTTCACGAACCTGCTTCATTAAGTCTAACAGAAAATAAAGATTATGATAACTAGTTAGATGAATTCCAAAAGATTCTTTAGCTTTTAATAAATGACGAATGTAAGCTCTGGAATAATTACGACAGGCATAACAGTCACAATTATCATCCATCGGACCAAAATCACGGGCATAAGCGGCATTTTTGATAACCAATCGTCCTTTTGACGTCATGACTGTTCCATTTCGAGCAATTCGAGTTGGCAAGACACAGTCAAACATATCAACACCACGAATCACACCATCAATTAAAGCATCAGGTGTCCCAACCCCCATTAAGTACCGTGGCTTATCTTCAGGTAACTCTGGCACCGTATAATCCAGTACTTGATTCATTTCTTCTTTGGTTTCACCCACACTCAAACCACCAATTGAATAACCTGGAAAATCAAGACTCACTAAGTCACGTGCACTTTGCTTACGCAAATCTTCATAGCCACCACCTTGCACAATTCCAAACAGAGCTTGAGTATCCGGATTTTGATGAGCTTTAAGCCCACGTTCAGCCCAACGCGTTGTACGATTAACAGCTTTTTGCATTTCAGCATAATCACTATGAAAATCAGTCAACATATCCAAGCTCATAATAATATCAGCCCCTAAATCATTTTCGACTTCAATAGCTTTTTCAGGTGATAAGAACATTGGCTTACCTGATAAATGGTTCTTAAACGAAATTCCTTCTTCATTAAACTTAACATTATCAGTCAATGAAAAGGCTTGAAATCCACCTGAATCGGTCAAAATGGGATGATTCCAGTTCATAAACTTGTGCAAGCCACCAGCTTCTTTAACGATTTCTTGTCCTGGTCTTAACCATAAGTGATAATTATTAGCCAAAATAATTTGGGCACCCACTTTTTCCAAATCTTCAGGAGACATGGTTTTAACGGTTGCTTGGGTCCCTACTGGCATAAAAATAGGGGTTTGAAAGGTACCATGTAGTGTTTTAACTTCACCTAAACGTGCACCTGTTTGTTTATCAACATGTAATAATTTATATTCAATTGCTGCCATTATTGTCTGATTCCTATTCTATCTTTAATTAATAAATAAACATGGCATCCCCAAAACTGAAAAAACGATAACGCATTTCTACAGCATGTTGATAAGCCTTTAAAATATTGTCTTTTCCGGTAAAACTAGCCACTAGCATCACTAATGTGGATTTAGGTAAATGAAAGTTTGTGACAAAAGCATCGATTACTTTAAACTCAAATCCTGGTTTGATAAAAATGTCAGTCCAACCACTATCTGCTTTAACTTGACCATCAAACCGACTCGCAATCGTTTCAAGCGTTCGAATCGTTGTTGTACCAACTGCAACCACTCGCCTGCCTTCTGCTTTAGCTTGACTAATTAGTTTAGCATTAGCTTCATCTAATTGATAGAACTCACTATGCATTTTGTGTTCACTAATATCACTAAAGACGACCGGACGAAAAGTTCCTAGTCCAACATGGAGTGTCACATAGGCTAACTGAATGCCTTTTTGTTGGATTTTTGTCAGTAATTCAGGAGTAAAGTGAAGTCCTGCGGTCGGTGCTGCTGATGACCCATTTTCTTTTGCATAAACCGTTTGATAACGGTCATTATCATCCAAATGGGCTTTGATATAAGGTGGTAATGGCATTTGACCAAGTTGTTCTAAGATTTCTAAAAAAATACCCTCATATGAAAACTCAATTTGAAATTTTCCTTCTTCACGTCGTTCGATTACTTTTGCTCTTAGTTGACCTTCACCAAAAGCGATTTCATCATCAACGTGTAATTTGCGAGCAGGTTTAACTAAAACTTCCCAACGATCACCTTGCTCTTGCGTCAAAAGCAACAATTCCACATGACCATGTGTGTGTGCTTTTTGACCGTATAATCGAGCAGGTAAGACACGGGAATTATTCATGACTAAAACATCACCTGATTGTAGTTCATCTATTAAATCATAAAAATGACGATCATCTAATTCACCGGTTTGATGATTTAGCGTTAATAAACGTGAATGATCACGCTGTTCAAGTGGCGTTTGGGCAATTAATTCTTCAGGTAGCTCATAATCAAATTCATCTATTGATTGCATACTAGTTCTCCATCATTTTAATACCTAGATGAGCGTAAGCTTTAGGAGTTACAGCTCTTCCTCTAGGAGTTCTCTTTATAAATTCTTTTTGTAATAAATACGGTTCATAAATTGTCTCAACCGTCTCTTGATCTTCACCGATGTTAGCCGCTAATGTTTTGATGCCAACTGGACCTCCTTGATAGGTTTCAATCATCATCATTAACAATTTACGGTCAACTTGATCAAGTCCTGCATCATCTACTTCCAGCTGTGCTAATGCTTGCTGAGTTGTTTCTAGACTAATTTCTTCTTCTTCTTTAACTTCAGCAAAATCACGCACACGTTTTAATAAACGGTTACTGATACGTGGTGTCCCTCTTGATCGTTTAGACAACTCATGGGCAGCTTCTTCTTTAATTTTTGAATCAAAAACTAAAGAAGAACGCTCAATAATATGTTGCAGGTCCTCTTCTTCATAATAGTTCATATGCTCAATGATTCCAAACCGGTCTCTTAGTGGTGCCGACAATTGTCCTGCTCGAGTTGTGGCACCAATTAGCGTAAATGGTGGTAATGGAATATGGACTGAATGTGTCCCTTCTCCTTGACCAATAATAATATCAATATAAAAATCTTCCATCGCCGAATACAAGACTTCTTCAACCGTTTTAGGCAGACGATGAATCTCGTCGATAAATAGCACATCTCCTGGATTCAGTTCAGTTAGTAATGCTACTAAGTCGCCGGCTTTTTCAATTGCAGGGCCTGTTGTACTGCGTAGCTTAACTTCTAACTCATTAGCAATAACAAATGCTAAAGTCGTTTTACCGAGTCCTGGTGGACCGTAAAGTAATACGTGATCCAGTGATTCTTGACGTTTTTTAGCTGCTTGAATATAAATTGATAATTCGTCTTTAACTTTATGCTGACCGATGTATTGGTTTAAATACTGCGGACGCAAAGATAACTCAAGCATTTTGTCGTCTGGGTTTGCTGCTTGATTAGTTAATCGTTCACTCACCGATTAGCTCCTTTCTATTTTTTAAGTAATAATCTAAGCCCTTCTTTAACATATTCATCAACCTTATTAAGCTGAGTTTGTTTCAGTTTTGGACTGATTTTATCAATTTCACGCTGAGTATAGCCCAAAGCTTGTAAAGCTTGTAAACTCTCATCAAATTCTTTTGAACCAGAAGCTGGTTGTGACTTCATTTGGTCGGCAGTTTCCAGTGAATCATCTTGGTAAATGGCCATTTTACCTTGTAAATCAAGTACAATTTGAGAAGCTGTTTTCTTACCAATACCTGGGAATTTCATCAAATATTTAATATCGCCCGCATCAACTGCTGCAGCTAAGCCACTAACATCTTCACTCGCCATAATTGCTAAAGCACTACGAGGACCAATTCCACTAACACGATTCAACAAATTGAAAAGTTGTTTATCTTCTAAGTTTTTAAATCCATATAAAGTCAGTTCACTTTCACGTACGATTTGTTCGATAAAAATTTGAACAGCTTCTTCTTGCTTATACTGATACGGATAAGGCGTTAAAATCAAATAGCCAATCCCATTATTTTCAAGCACAATATAGTCGGGTTTAATTGAGACAATCGTCCCTTTTAAATATTCATACATTAATTATTCTCCTAATTCGCCATCATCTCGTTGATGACTTTGTTGGATTCTGCGAAACATTTTTTCCATATCACTTTGACTAAAGTGAATTAAAACCGGTCTACCATGAGGACAATTATAAGGATTTTTAGCCTGTGACAATTGGTCTAATAGAGCCTGTGCTTCTTCTGGTTTTAAATAATGATTGGCCTTAATCGCATTCTTACAACTCATCATAATCGCAGTTTGTTCTCTAAATTGTTTTAGTGTCAGTTTTGGATTATCCAAAATTGCCTCAATCATTTCACGGATTAAACTCTCCTGATTATCAACCATCCATGTTGGATGTGAATTAATAATAAACGTATTGCCTCCAAACGGACGTAATTCTATTCCCAATTCCTGTAACTGCTCTAAATAATTTTGAACTTTCAAATAGTCAGAATTTGATAACTCGATTGTCATAGGTGTTAAAAAGGTTTGCTGATCAGTTGAAACTTCGGCTATAGTTTCTCGATAATTTTCATAGTTCAATCGTTCTTGAGCTGCATGCTGGTCAACTAGATACATTCCGTCATCGCTTTGAGCAATAAGATAAGTCAGATGCACTTGACCTACAAACTCTAAATCAGGAAATTGTGAAGTTTGCGATTTTTCTGAACTTTGAGTTTTAGTAGAATTACTTTTATCATCATCAAACGGCGAGAGCGTAATTTGAGTTTGGACATTCTCATACCAAGTATCTGAAACATTCACCGGATGTGTTTGCTTATTAACTTCAAATGTTTGTGACTCTTCTTCAACTTGATAATACTTTTGTCCATTGGGATAGTTAAATTGGCGAGGTTGGTGTTTAGATAAACTCAAGCCCGTTTGTTGATACTTAGGTTGTGTTTGAGCTGGTTTAACTAAGTTATCTAGCCCATCTTGTACCAAATTATTTTTAGCTAATGTTGCTTTAAAAGTTTGTTCAATTAACTCTTTTAATTGTGCTTCTTTAGATAAGCGGACTTCCTGCTTAGTTGGATGCACATTGACATCGACTAAATTAGCATCCATTTTAATATTCAAAACGACAACTGGAAATCGTCCCACCATTAGTTTACTGCCATAGCCATTAATCATACTGCGAGATAGCTGATAATTTTTGATGAATCGTCCGTTTAATAAAATAGACATATAGTTACGATTAGAACGTGTCATTTCCGGTAAAGATAAAAAACCAGAGATTTCAAAATCTACATTTTCAGAAGCAAACGGGACCATCTTTTGTGCAATTTGACGACCGTAAATATTTGCAATATTTTTCTTTAAGTCGCCATCACCTGCAGTTTGACTAACACGTTTTGAACCGTTAAATAGTCGAAAAGATAAATCAGGATAACTCAAAGAAAGTTGATTCACAACATCAATCATTTTAGCAATTTCTGTTTTTTGTGATTTTAAGTACTTTAATCTGGCTGGCGTATTATAAAACAAGTCATTAACCTTAACCTGCGTTCCCTTTTTAGCTGCAATAGGTTCTTGAGAAGTTAATTTACCATCAATAATTTCAGCTTTAATCCCTTGAGGCTCACCAGTATTAGTTAGAATTTCTACTCGTGAAACCGCCGCAATACTAGATAAAGCCTCGCCACGAAATCCTAAGGTTAAAATATTAAACAAATCATCTGTCGTTGTGATTTTACTAGTTGCGTGACGTTTAAAAGCCAGTGGCAAATCATCTTCAGCTATACCTGTCCCATTATCAGATACGATAATTTGCTTTAATCCGCCTTCTAAAAATGTAATATCAACTTCAGTTGCTTGAGCATCAATTGCGTTTTCAACCAACTCTTTAACCACTGAACTTGGGCGTTCAATTACTTCACCTGCAGCAATTTGATCACTTAATTTTTGAGAAAGTTCTCGAATTTGTGTCATCTTGCAACTCCTTACTTCTTTAATCTTCAGTCAATTTTTGCTGCCATTGATTCATTAAATTCATTAATTCAAATGGTGTTTTATTCATCAAATTAACTGACTTAATTTCATTAATAATTTGCTGATTAGTTTGATTTGAGTTTTCGGTTTGCGTTTTAGTTGTCGATTCTTCAAGGGACTCTGCAGTAAATAAATCTAGCTGATTATCAGGTTCAACTAACTGAGCTTTATCTTGACCTTCAAATTCCTGTAACATTTGATTTGCTTGAACAATAACTTCTTTAGGTAACCCTGCTAGTTGTGCAACATGAATCCCATAAGACTGATCTGCTGGACCTGCAATAATTTTGTGTAAAAAGGTTAGTTTACCATCTTTTTCACTGGCACCCACATGAACATTTTTTAGATGTGGCAATTGTTGCTCTAAAGCTGTCAGTTCATGATAATGCGTTGCAAATAATGTCTTAGCACCAACTTTTTGGTGCAAGTACTTAATAATTGCACCAGCTAGTGACATCCCATCATAGGTTGCGGTTCCTCTACCAATTTCATCAAATAAAATCAAAGATTTAGCAGTCGCATGTTTTAAAGCTTGATTAGCTTCATTCATTTCTACCATAAATGTTGATTGCCCTGATATTAAATCATCAGCAGCCCCAATTCGAGTAAATACCTTATCAAAAATCGGTAATTTTGCCGATGCAGCGGGTACAAATGAGCCGACTTGATTCATAATTGCAATAAGTGCCATTTGTCTCATATAAGTACTTTTACCTGACATGTTAGGTCCTGTAATTAAAAAGATATCCGTTTCTTCATCCATCTCAATATTATTTGGAATATACTGATCATTTTCTAAAACGGCTTCTACAACTGGATGACGACCTTCTTCAACTGCAATGGTATGTTCAGTGGTTAACTGTGGTCTAACTAATCGCTTATCTTCAGCTAAAACGCTAAAACTGGTTAAAACATCTAATGCTGCAATACTGTGAGATAGTTGTTGCAATAATTTGATGTGACTCTTAACTTCATCACGTAAAGAAACAAATAAGTCATATTGGTAATCAACAGAATTAGTTTGTGCTTGTAAGATTAACGTTTGCATTTCCTTTAATTCCGGTGTCAGATAACGCTCTGAGTTAGATAACGTTTGTTTACGCTCATAACGTTCAGGAACTTTATCTTTGTGCGTATTGGTCACTTCTAAATAATAGCCAAATACTTTATTATAGCCGATTTTTAAACTAGGAATTCCTGTTGCTTCTTTTTCTTGTCGTTCTAAATCTGCTAACCACTTAGTTCCGTTATGCATCGCATGATAATACTCGTCCAATTGTTGATCATAACCCTCTTTAATTAAGCTACCTTCTGTAACTAAAATAGGCGGATCATCAACGATAGCTGTTAAGATTTTTTCTCCTAAACTTGATAAGTCGACAATCTCATCTGCATATTTTTGTAAAAATTCATTATCTGAACTATCCAACAACTGAATAATCTTTGGAATTTGGCTTAATGATTGGCCTAATTGACGCATTTGACGGCCATTAATATTTCCAAAGGCAACACGTCCCGTTAGTCGCTCTAAATCATAAACGTTCTTCAAAGCATCCGCAATTTCTTCACGTGTAAAGAAATCATCTAATAGAGCCTGTACCATGTTTTGGCGATATAAAATATCTTTTTCAAGTACTAAGGGACGTTCAAGCCAGTGTTTTAGCAAGCGACTTCCCATAGCAGTTTTAGTCTTATCCATTAACCAATATAAAGAACCCATTTTTTTGTGCGTTTTACTGGATTGCGTAATTTCAAGGTTTTGCTTAACGACATGACTCATTTGCAGGTAAGACTTGGCTTCATAACTTTTTGCAATTTGTAAGTGAGCAAGTTGGCGTTTTTGCGTTTCAACAATATATTGAATCAATTGCTTGGTTGCTCGTAATTCACTATTGTTAGTCAATCGCTGACTCACAAATTCTTGTTCACTTTCGCCTTGTGTAGCTACAACAGGTGTAGAAACTAAGATGTTAGCTTTTTTAAGTATAGATTGTTGCGGTGCAGTCAATTCTCCAGACCAAATCACTTCTTTAGTTTGTAACGACAACAATTCATTAAAAACCGAATCAAAAGTATCAAAATGAGTAGTTTGAACTTCACCAGTTGCCAAATCGGAATAACTTAGCCCATATTCGGCTTCTTCAAAACTAACTGAAGTCAAGTAATTATTTTCAGTTGCTTGCTCTGGCTTTTCATCCATCATGGTTCCTGGTGTAATCAGTTGTACCACTTCACGCTTAACCATTCCTTGAGCATCTTTTGGATCTTCAACTTGATCACAAATAGCGACTTTGTAGCCCTTATCAACTAAGCTATCAATATAATTTTGGATAGCATGGTGGGGCATTCCTGCCATTGGCGTTCTATTTTCTGTATTTTTATTACGATAAGTTAAGGTCAGTTCTAATAGCTTTGCCCCTAAGACTGCATCTTCTTCAAATAGTTCATAAAAATCACCTACACGATAAAATAAAAACGCGTCGGGATATTTTGCTTTAATTTCATAATATTGTTTCATCATTGGAGTTTGTGATTTTGCCATTTTCATCGTTCCCTTTTTCTTATTCCCTTTAATTATAACAAAAAATAAGGAACATTTTATGTCCCTTATTTAACAGATTATTTATTTTTTTAGATGGTAGCTGTAAGTTGAAACAATAATATTTTCATGTTTACTAAACGCTTGTCTCAATCTTAAAGCAGTTTGGTTATGCAAGGCTAATTGCCATTGTTTATTAGGTACAAATTGTGGAATCAATACCGTTGTTGAGAAATTACGTTGTTGTGCGTTTTTAGAAATAACACCCGTAAATCGCACAACTGGTTTAATCACAGAACGATAAGAAGAGTGAACGTCCACAAATCGAATGTTTGGGAAGTCTTTTCTAAATTGTTCTTGCGTTTCTTTTTCTTTTTCAGGGTTTTCATCCATTGAAACGTGCATAGCAATCACGTAATCCCCAATTGATTGGGCGTAAGCAATCGCACCTTTTGTTACTTGTGTCACATTTGAAACAAGTACAATAACTGTTGACCCATCATAGTGGTGATATTTTGCGCCTTCTTGTTCCAATCGTAATTGTTCAGCCACATTTTCATAGTGGTTTCTAATCTTATAAAAGAACCAAACTAAAAATGGCATAATAACAAATAATGGCCAAATTTCGCCTAAACGAAAGACAATTAAGATAATCAAAATAGCAAATGAGATAAATGCACCGACAAAGTTTGCGAATGCTTTAGCTACCCAACGTTTTGGCTTTTCTTTATACCATTTTACAATCATCCCTGTTTGAGACAAGGTGAATGGAATAAATACACCTGCTGCATAAAGTGGAATTAGTTTTGATGTTACACCACCAAATAGCACAATTAAAATAATTGAACCGATTGCTAATGTCAAAATTCCGTTTGAGTAAGCTAAACGATCACCACGATCCATATAGTTATGAGGTAAAAATTTATCTTTAGCTAGGTTTGATGATAATACAGGGAACGCAGAGAACCCAGTATTAGCTGCAACAGCTAGAATAAAGGCTGTTGCAAACTGCACGATGTAATAGAAAATATTTTCACCGCCAAAAGTCTTAGCTGCTACTTGAGATAAGACCGTTACCTTTTCTTCTGGCACAATACCGTACCAGTAGTTTAAGAATGTAATTCCTGCAAAGAAAATTCCTAAAACAATCGCCATAATAGTCAATGTCCCCGCTGCATTTTTAGCACGAGGTTTTTTGAAAAATGGAACAGCATTTGAAATAGCTTCAACACCAGTTAGTGATGATGAGCCACTGGAGAATGCTTTTAACACTAACGCTGCCGTAATTCCTGGCACAACGCCACCAACTGGAGAAGCAGCGTGATAAGGAATCTGACCAGCCATAATTCTAAATAATCCAACACCAATCATCAGTAAAATTGAGCCGATAAAGAGATAAACTGGAATCATCAAGAAATTAGCTGATTCACTTAATCCTCTTAAATTTAAAATGGTTAAAATAATAATAATGGTAATCGCTATTGCGACTTGATGCCCGTAGAGAGCTGGTATAGCAGATGTTATCGCTTCAGAACCAGCTGAAACACTAACCGCCACCGTTAATATGTAATCAATCAATAGTGCACCACCAGCAACAAGTCCTGATGATTTGCCCAAATTGTCACTAGATACCTTATAAGCTCCACCACCATCTGGGTAGGCACGAATAATTTGACGGTAAGAAATTGTTAAAGATAATAGTAGCACTAAAACAAAAAAGGCAATTGGTAGTGAGTACCAGATTGCTGCTGCAGAAAGTGTTACCAGCACCATTACAATTTCTTCAGTCCCATAAGCCACACTCGATAAAGCATCTGAACTTAACATCGCTAGCGCTTTGAATCTGGTTAGCTTTTGGTCGCCTTCTTCATTTGATTTTAAAGGCTTTCCTAAAATCAAACGTTTAAATTGTCCCATCACGGGCACCTCCACATAATGAACTTTTTCAATAACTTCACAAATATTACGCTATTTAATCTGTAAAATCTACCATAATTTTAAAAAAATTTAAGATTTACAACAGCGTTATTGTGCCACATAAAAAAGCCTACGGCAAGTTATAACTTCCATAGGCTTCTTTTTATGAAATTTAATAGGCTACATCATACCCATTCCTGGGTTCATTGGTGCTTGATTTGTTTCATTATCTTTATCAACTTCAGTCACAACAGCTTCAGTTGTTAGCATCAATGCGGCAACAGATGCGGCATTTTGTAGAGCTGAACGTGTAACTTTAGTTGGATCAATAATACCAGCTTCAATCATATTGGTCCATTTGTCAGTTACGGGATCATAGCCAACTTCAGGGTCTTCATTATTCAAACGTTCGACAATAATAGAACCTTCAAGACCTGCATTCGTTACAATTTGACGAACAGGAGCTTCAAGAGCAGCTTTGACGATATTAATACCTGTTTGCACGTCGCCAGTTTCTTCAAGAGAAGCAACTGCTTTCACAGCGTTAGCCAATGCAGTACCACCACCAGCAACGTATCCTTCTTCAACAGCTGCACGAGTAGCATTTAGTGCATCTTCAATCCGATATTTGCGTTCTTTTAACTCAGTTTCAGTTGCTGCACCAACTTTGATTACAGCCACACCACCAGCTAATTTTGCTAGACGCTCTTGTAATTTTTCACGGTCAAAGTCTGATGTTGAATCAGCAATTTGTTTTTTCAAGGTATTAACACGTTCTGCAATAGCCGCTTTATCGCCTGCGCCTTCAACAATTGTTGTATTGTCTTTTGTTACAGTAACACGACCGGCTTGTCCAAGTTGTTCTAGTTTTGTATCTTTTAATTCTAGGCCTAAATCTTCTGTGATAACAGTTGCACCTGTAAGAGCTGCAATATCAGCTAGTTGCTCTTTACGACGATCACCAAAACCTGGTGCCTTAACTGCGACAACATTGAAAGTTCCACGAATTTTATTCAACACAAGTGTTGGCAATGCTTCCCCATCAATATCATCAGCAATAATCATCAAGGCTTTCCCTTGTTGAACAATTTCTTGCAATAGAGGCAAAATTTCTTGAATATTTGAAATTTTCTTGTCAGTTACTAAAATGTATGGGTTATCAAGGTCTGCTTCCATTTTATCGTTATCAGTTACCATGTATTGTGACAAATAACCGCGATCAAATTGCATCCCTTCAACCACGCTTAATTCAGTTTCAATACCTTTTGATTCTTCAATTGTGATAACACCATCATTACCAACTTTTTCCATCGCATCTGCAATCAGACGTCCAACTTGTTCATTAGCTGCTGAGATTGACGCAACTTGTGCGATTTCATCTTTATTAGCCACTTTGTGTGACATTTTATGTAGTTCTTCAACGGCCTTTTTAGTAGCTAATTCAATCCCTTGACGAATACCCACAGGGTTAGCACCAGAAGTAACATTTTTTAATCCTTCTTGAATAATTGCTTGTGCTAGTACAGTCGCTGTTGTCGTTCCATCTCCGGCGATATCATTGGTTTTTGAAGCCACTTCAGCTACCAATTTAGCTCCCATATTTTCAAAGTGGTCTTCCAGTTCGATTGATTTTGCAATCGTCACACCATCGTTTGTAATTTCTGGTGAGCCATAACTTTTTTCTAACACAACGTTACGACCTTTAGGTCCAATAGTTGCTTTAACAGTATCCGCTAATTTGTTAACACCACGTAACATTGCACGACGTGCATCTTCTGAAAACTTAATTTCTTTTGCCATTTTAACTTCACCTCATTAAAAAATTAATCAATAATTGCTAAAATATCGTTTTCTTTCAATACTAAGTAATCTTCATTTTCATATTTTAGGGTTGTACCTGCGTATTTATCATAATAAACGTTATCTCCAACTTTAACAGTCAAGGGGAGGCGTTGACCCTCACGAGTTCGAGCACCTTGCCCAACGGCGACAACTTCACCGACTTGTGGTTTATCTTGAGCACTACTTGCTAAAACAATTCCGCCAACGGTTTCTTCTTTATCTTCTTTAACTTTTAAAATCACGCGATCAGCAATAGGTTTTAACATTTAATTTCCCTCCTACAATGATTAGCACTCTTATAAAACAAGTGCTAACTTCTAAGTAAATAATATCATCTTTATGAAAAAGTGCAAGTTTTTAGCAGAAAAAAAGTTGAATGCTAAAAAATCTTTAAAATCCCTTATAAAACGATGAATTATGATATGCTAAACAGTGAAGAAAAATGAGGTGAAATAATGATTATCTTACAAGGACAACAATTAGCACGTCACTTTGGGAGTGATGTCTTATTTGAAAACCTAGATATTGAAATCCAAAACAAAAGCCGTATTGGACTAGTTGGTCCAAACGGTGCGGGTAAAAGTACCCTACTTAAAATGATTACAGGACAAGAAGAGCCTTCACTTGGTCATATTTCAACGCCCAAAAATATCGAAATTGGTTATATTGCACAAGAACATAATTTTGATACTAACGAAACTATCTGGGATGAAATGTTGCAAGTTTTTACACCCTTGATTGAATTAGGTAACAAAATGACCGCGATTCAAGAGCAGTTAGCTCAGCAAGAAAACCCTGATGAAGAACTGCTCAAACGCTATGATCAAATGCAGTATGATTATCAAATTAATGGTGGCTTCACTTATGAAACTGATATCAAAACTGTTTTAAATGGGTTTAAATTTGATGAATCAACGTATCATCAAAAGATTAGTACTTTATCTGGTGGTGAAAAAACACGATTAGGTTTTGTTAAGCTCTTACTTAAAAAACCGGATTTATTAGTTCTTGATGAACCAACTAACCACTTAGATGTTGAAACGTTAACTTGGCTTGAAACCTTTTTAAAGAATTATTCTGGTGCTATTTTGGCAGTCTCTCACGACCAGTACTTCTTAGATGCGATTACAACTGAGATTTATGAATTAAGTTTCAAAAAGTTAACACACTTTACAGGAAACTACTCAAAATATGTGGAACAACGTGAATTAATGGACCGTCAAAATCAAGAAGCTTACGAAAAACAACAAGCTGAAATCAAAAAGCAAGAAGACTTTATTCAAAAAAATATTGTCCGTGCTTCAACAACCAAGCGTGCTCAAAGTCGTCGCAAACAACTTGAAAAAATGGACCGTATTCAACCCCCTAAACATCATAGTCAAATGAATATGCAATTCAATGTCGACAAGCAAAGTGGTAAAGAAGCCCTACTCATTAATCATATGAGTGTCGGTTACGAAAAAAACGACCCAATGATTAAAGATATCAACTTGCAAGTTAATAAACACAACCGTGTTGCTATCTTAGGTGCTAATGGAATTGGTAAAAGTACCCTACTCAAAACGCTCGTTAAGCAACTAGAACCTCTTGCAGGTAGTTATAAATTTGGTGCCAATGTTTCTGCTGGTTTTTATGATCAAGAAATTTCTCAATTTAATTCCAAAGAAACAGTTATTGATACCGTTTGGAATCGTCATCGTTTAACACCTGAAAAAGAAATCCGCAGTGTTTTGGCTAGTTTTCTATTTGGTGCAGACGATATTGAAAAAAGCGTCGGTCAACTTTCTGGTGGACAGCGTGCTCGTCTTGCCTTAACCGTATTGTCGATGGAAAATCACAACTTTTTAATTATGGATGAACCGACTAACCACTTGGACATTGATGCTAAAGAAGTCCTTGAAAAAGCACTACGAGAGTTTGATGGGACATTAGTATTCGTTTCTCATGACCGTTACTTTATTAATGAACTAGCAACCACAACGATTGAGGTTAAAAATAATCAAGCTTATGTTTTTGATGGTAATTACGACTATTACTTAGAGAAAAAAGAACAGATTATCAAGCCAACCGATGAACAAATCCAACAAGCACAAGTAAAATCAAGCAATACCGGTGGTAAAGAAGATTATGCGATGCAAAAGAAACGCCAAGCAGAAATTCGCAAAATTGAACGTGGGATTGCTCAAGCTGAAGAAAATATTGAAAAGTATGAAAGTCAGATTGAAGCTATTCAAGAACAAATGGCTCAACCTGAATACGCAACTGATTATAGTAAAATGGCTGAATTCCAATCTGAAATTGACGCAATTAATGAAAAATTATCGACTGAAAACGATAATTGGGAATATTGGTTAACACAACAAGAAGAAAACGAATAAAAAGGCAAGGACTAAAAGTCCTCGCCTTTTTTAATTACGATAATTTCTTAAATCAATTACTTCATCAGCACTTTCCCAAATCATTTGATTATGCGTTGCGATGATAATTGTTCGATTTTCATTTTTAAGAGATAACAATAAGTCCATCAACTCTTGTCCATTTTTTGGATCAAGTGCTGCGGTTGGTTCGTCAGCTAAAATAAGTGGTGGATTTTTCAAAATAACCTTAGCGACCGCAACACGCTGGGCTTCCCCGCCAGATAATTCAAATATTTTTTGATTCAAGTCAAGATAACTTAAATTAACTTGTTTTAAAGCTAATTTTTGTCGTTCAATTCGTTCTTGTTTTTTAACTTTTTGTCCAACAAGTCCTAAATCTAAATTATCTTTAATTGATTGTGCTTCTAATAAACCAAAATTTTGAAATAAGTAGCCTAACTCGTTTCTAAAATAACGATGTGCTGAAATTGATTTCAATGACTTCCCATTATAAATAACGTCGCCACTCGTAATTTTTTCAAGATGACCAATCATATTAAGTAGTGTTGTTTTACCACTTCCACTGGGACCAATTAACGCATAGACTTTTCCTTTTTCAAAATTCAAATTTAAATTCGTAAACAATTCACGATTATCAAAATCTTTTGTAACATTTTCAACTTTTATCATTCTTATTTTCCCTTCATTACTGTCATTGCCGTTTGTTGTTCTTTTTTATTTTGAATAAATAACAAAATAGCAAGTACTAGTATCATAACTGCTAAAGCAACCATTGCTATTAGGCTATTAGCACCCAAAATCACGGGGATTCCTGCTCCTAAACCTAACGTGACTAGTTCAAAGCTTAAGTACTTTTTATGAATTTCAAAGAAAGATAGACCACTAATCTTCTTGATGAATATTTCTCGTCTAAATTGTTCAAAATAAAGCAGGTTCATGGCACTAAACAAAATGACACTGGTTACAATTGCCAAAATTGCCCCAGCTAAAATTGAAATCAATTTAACTCTAAGTTCATAGTATTATTTAAGTATTGAAACTTAATATTTTCTAAGTAAGATACTTCTTGATAAACCTGATATTTTTTTAATAACGCAATTGTTTCATCGTAATTTTTATAGTAAACATCGTTAATGGCACCAATACCCCAAAAAAAGTAACTTGGCATCGATCTTGAAATAGATTTGTCATTAATTACAACCATTACGGGATCAATTGCAAATTGTAAGCCGTCAAGATTTGATTTATTAAACAAAAACCGCTCTTGATTATCTTCAACAAATTCGACAAGAGGTTCTTTTACTGAATAAAGCTTATTAGATTTGATATCGCTAGTTTCACTAGCATAATCTTGAATCTCTGCTTTATATTTTTCAACGATAGCTTGCTTTTGACTTGTTAATTTTTTAGGTAAAACTAAAGCAAAATCACCCTCTTGAAAGTTACTAACCTTATTTTGAAATTCTGAGCCTATTTCAATATCTTCATGATTCAAATAATTAAGATTAACATACAAAGACTCAATTCTTGATTTATCTTCCATAACTGCCATTTGTTGTTCCATAGTCTTAGGTTGTTGATAATTCTTTTTGATTAATATTGCATCATGATTAGTTATAGCATCTGTGGCCAACTCTTGAAACGGTGTATAATATTTAATAATATCCTCTTCTCCTCCACCTAGTCCAAACGTCGCATTATAATAATTTGGATATTGTTCCCACTTTTGCTCTGATTTAGCTAAATCCTGATAATCGCTATAAAATTTCAACCCAAATATCATCACCAAAATCAACATCATAATAGATAAAAATTGACTGACTAACATAGTTGCCATTAATGATTTAGTCGGTAAGCTGCCTTTTATAACCCTCATTAAGGATGATCTCTTTAAACTCAAAATTTCGATTAAAGTTAATATAATCGATAAAAATAGTAATATTGTTCCATAAGTTAATAACGTCACAGTTAATAGTCCAAGCAATTTCCAAGAAAAGACATGTAAATAACTTAATAAGCCAAATCCTAGACTTGTCGTTAAAATTATACTGCCCATAATCGTTAGAAAATCATCATGAACCGGCTTGATTACAATTTTCAAAATTGACTTCCCTGAAACAAGTTCAATTCCTGCATATCTTAATCTTTTAATTCTAACTACTAATGAAGTGCCAATAAAAGTCAGAACGAAGATTAATAATGAAATAAATGTTGTTTCATTAATTGATACATATAAAATATTATCAAAAAGATTTCGATTCCCTTCATATGATTTTGTTTCATACCCTGATTCATTCATTTTTTGCTCTAGTTGTCTTGCCGTTAAACTACCTGAAACAATTAAATAACTGTTAGCTAAACTACTAGAATTTGCTTCTTCTTGAGTAGCCCGATTAAGTCCAACAGGTAGACTCCCAGTACCATAAGGATCGTATGTAAACCGCTGCACCCCTTGATCATTGGGTGCTACAACTCTTCTTGCTATCAAACTATTACTCTCTTGTCCTAATTGTTGCAATTGATTGACTAATTTTTCTCGATTTGCAACTTCTTTTGTCTTAGAAAGACCCTTAACTATGACACTTGGATAATCCGCATAATAAAGCACTTCTTTACTAGCATTAATCGAAAATGCTAAAAAAATAGACAAACATAAAAACGAGACGAAGACAAATAAACGCTTCATCAAAAAATCCCCCTAAATATAACCCTTTTGTTTTTGAATCGACTCTCCAATTCATTACTTTTAACTTATCATACTTTTATTAATAAATACATAAACTAAAAAAACCTTTAGAACTCCTTTATTTTTCTTTTAAAAAAGTTCATTGAAGCCATAAAAAATAACCATCTCTTCAACAAAAGATGGTTATTTTTTATTCTCCTTCATAAGGAAATTCAAGACCTGGTTCAGCATTTAAACTCATATCACTGAAATCTTGATCTAAAAATTGTTGGTAAGCTGCAGCTCCTATCATCGCCGCATTATCACCACATAGACGAAGTGGCGGAATAATAACTTTTAAATCTGGATATTGCTGATTGATTGCTTCAGTTAAAGCTTGTCTCAATCCTTGATTAGCCGCTACCCCTCCAGCTAAAATGAATGTTTTAGGTTGGTATTCGGCAATCGCTTTGACTGTTTTATGAACCAATACCTCCACAACCGCACTTTGAAAACTTGTCGCTAAGTCATTTTTATCTAATGTCTCACCCACTTGATCAGCATGATGAACGGTATTGATGAAAGCACTTTTTAGTCCGCTAAAACTAAAATCATAATTATCCTCTTTTATCATAGCACGTGGAAAGTCAAAGGTTTCAGACCCTTGATGAGCCATTTCATCAATTGTTTTACCTGCAGGATAGTTGATACCCATAACACGACCGACTTTATCATAGGATTCACCAGCAGCATCATCTCGGGTATCACCAATGATTTCATAATCACTAGGTGTTTTCATAGAGACTAACTCGGTATGTCCGCCTGAAACTACTAAAGCTAAGGCTGGATATTCAATCGTATCGACCAAGTTAGCTGCTTTGATATGTCCCGCAATATGATTAGTTCCAATTAATGGTAAATTATAAGCCATTGCAATCGATTTTGCTGCTGAAATCCCAATCAAAAGTGCCCCGACAAGTCCTGGACCTTTAGTTACAGCAACAGCATCTAAATCTTGGTAAGTCACCTCTGCTTCTTCAAGTGCTTCAGCAGTTAAAGCTGTAATGACTTCAACATGATGGCGACTAGCCACTTCTGGAACAATTCCACCAAATCGTTGATGGCTTTTAATTTGTGTGGCAATCATATTAGATAAAATTTCTGTGCCGTTTTTAATGACTGAGACACTTGTTTCATCACAACTTGTTTCAAATGCTAAAATTAAATTTTGCTCTGTTTCACTCATGACGTTTGTTCAATTCCTTTATAAGGGTTTCACCATTGTGACCCCGTCAATTTTCTCTAAATAGTAATAATTTTTTCTAATTCTAACTTTATTAAAACCCATTTTTTGATAAATGTACTGGGCTTTTTCATTATCAATCCGAACTTCTAAGTTCACTTTATTGAGGTTTAACTGCTTGGCATAATCACAAACTAACTGAATTAGATGCTGACCTAAGTGTCGATTTTGATACTCAGGAATAATGCCAACATTTGTAATATGAGCTTCACGAAAAGCAGGCGTAAACTTAACCCCAATATAACCCACTAGCTTATTTTGACAAAATAAAGCTAAGTATAGTCGGCGATGCGTATTCAATAACTCCTGTCGAAAGGCAAACTTATCCCAAGGTGAACTTTGATAAATTTGATATTGTGCTGCCATTAAATCATCTAAATGCATTAAGTCTGCTTTGATTAACTTAAATGTGTCATCTTGAAGTTTCAGATAAAGTGGCTGTTCATGAATTGGTAAGCTAAAAAATAACTGACTAAATCCTAAGATTGTCCTAAACCTCTTCAACATACTGATCACCATCATGGCTACCATGGGTTTTTGCCCAATCAGTCTCTGCTTGTGTTTTTCTTAAATATTCAGGGACAAATTGATCAATAACTTCAGGAGTTAGTTGATCAGTCATGGCAATAGCTGATTCAGCATGAACTAAGCTATCAGGACAAACTTCAAGACTAACTTCTTTTGGTTCAAAGAAGTTAGGAAAAGCTTCTTGTTGGGACTCTAAAGATTCTCCAACAAATACTAACTTCGTCTTGCCTAATACCTTTGCTTTTTTGGTTAACTCATTGACTAGATCTTTAAATCCAATATGTTGTTCTTTTAATTGCTCTTCATAATGGCCTTGATGATTCACTGTGTAAGCTGCCGCAAAAAAATTGTGGTTACGAGCATCAATTACAGGAACAATTAAAGCTTGCTCATCTGAACTATTACGAGCTAAAAGAGCCAAAGTTGAAACACCATATAGCTCTTTATCTAATACCTTTGCCATTGTTTTAGCCGCTGTAACACCAATACGAACACCGGTGTAAGAACCAGGTCCTTTAGCTACCACAAAAGCATCAATATCGCTTAAGGTTAGTTGTTCTTGGTTTAATAACTTTTCAATGGTAGGCATTAAATGAATACTATGATTACGACTGTCAGTTTTGTTTTCTTCAATCACTTGTGCGTGAGTTTTTAAAGCTACGGATAATTGACTTGTAGCTGTACTCATTGCTAATACGTTCACTATTTTCGCTTCACTTTCTTTACTTAGAATATCTGTTTAATATTGATTCTATTTTAACACGGTCTAGTGCAATTGTGATTATCATTAAAATCAGCATCTGAATCCAAGGTAGAATCAATTGTTTAGGTAATCGAATACCAAATAAATGAGCAAAATTACCATTAGTCATATGTGTAATCCACAATGTATTCATCACCATATAAACAACAACAGTCACCACTAATACGCTTGCGATAATTCGCCACCCATTTTTCCAATTATCAGCAAGATGCTGTCTGTATAAAAACAGGCCATAGATAACACCTGTTGCAATTGCAGATAGTGTAAATCCAGGATAAAACCCACCTAATACACCCAAAATAATGGAGTTTAGAACATCAGCTAATCCAGCACCAATTCCAGCCCATACAGGACCAAAAAATCTTCCCATTAAAGCTGTTCCGATAAATCCTAATCCAACTTGTGTAATTGGTGTTCCAAAAGTTATTTTTTGTAGTACAACACTGATGGCAACCATTAAAGCAAATATTACCACAAAATTAATATTACTCAGACTTTTATTCTTCATTAAGTTAGTTCTCCCTTAGCTATCCAATGTTTAAGAATTTATTAATAAGTTAATTTTAGCATATTAGTAATTCACTTACATTATTGATAAAATATAATAAACATGGTAATAGGAACTGATATAAAGGGGTTTTATGAATGAAAAAAATTTTAGTACTTCATACAGGTGGTACCATTTCAATGTCTGAAAATGAAGCGGGTGAAGTGATTCAAAATGAACAAAATCCATTATTAAATTTAACACATCATTTTGATTTTGAGATTGAACTTGTCGTCGAAGATATTTTCAACCTTCCCTCTCCCCACATTGCACCTAAACATATGTTACAACTCAAAAAACGTATCCAAAAAGGTGTTGATGAAGAAGGAATTGATGGTGTCGTCATCACTCATGGTACTGATACTCTAGAAGAAACGGCTTATTTTCTTGATTTAACATTGCCTAACAACTTACCTGTTGTCCTAACTGGTGCAATGCGTTCTTCTAATGAAATTGGTAGCGATGGATTACACAACTTTCAAAGTGCTATTTTAACTGCAGCTAGTGACAATGCTAAAAATAAAGGCGTTCTAATTGTGATGAATGATGAAGTTCATACTGCTCGTTATGTCACTAAAACACATACAACAAATGTTGCAACATTTCGCACACCAACATTTGGTCCTATTGGGTTAATTAGTAAAAACCGGGTACATTTTTTCCAAGAATTAATTGCTCAAACAACAGCTGAAGTGACTGAACTGACTGAAGAAGTCTTTTTAGTCAAAGCTTATGCTGGAATGAGTCCGCTACAGTTTGAACTACTTGACCATCCTAAAACTAAAGGGGTTGTCATTGAAGCTTTGGGAGCTGGTAACTTACCACCTCAAACACTGCCTGCTATCCAAAATCTACTAGACAAGAATATTCCTATCGTACTTGTTTCTCGTTGCTTTAATGGTATTGCTGAAGATGTTTATCATTATGTTGGTGGTGGTGTTGAACTTAAAGAAATGGGCGTTATTTTTTGCCGTGGACTTAATGGCCAAAAAGCTCGCATTAAGCTATTAGTTGGATTGAGTGCAGGGATGCAAGGTGATGAATTAGCCGAATTTGTAAACAATGCCACTTCATAAAAAAATAACTTGTCGAAAAATCGACAAGTTATTTTTTTACCATTGAATAATACACTCAGCAGCAGTTAGGTCGCCATTAGTGATTTTATGGTAGCTTTTATTTGTTTCTTGATCAAAATGCACATAGCTTTTAGGACTGTCATGGTATAAAATTTCATGCTCATATTTGATATCTAACGATTTAATTTGATTAGCCTTAATAAAAGATAAGGGCAAACTAGAAATCATCCAATCAAAGTAATGTGAATTGCTGACGTGTTCGTTTTCATCGATATTAAAATATTCTACGAAGTAAGATTTATCCGCCACTAACTGGTCTTTAGGTAATTTAATTCGAGGAAATTTTTGAGGACGACGAATTTCTTCAGCACCTGTTTTTAGCATGATATCTGGATCAGAGGGCATCATTTTACGAGTCTGCAAGTCTAACATAATCCAAACACTATTAATTTCTAATAGTTCTTCATGATTGTCATCATATAACCAGTAACTGCGATAACAAAAATAACGATTATACTCCATAGCAGCTGTTTTAATATAAATTGTTTGCCCATTTTTGGGCATTTTCTTAATAGACATATGATATTGTGTCACAACCCAGCCTAAATGCTTCTTAATCAGGTCATCTGCTGAAACGCCAATTTCTTCTAAATGTTCACCAGAGGCTGCAATGACAAGATTAAGCAATGATGACAAAGTCAAATGACTGGTAACGTCTACTTCATAAAATTGAATTTGGTGTTTTTTTTCGTAATAACGTGGCATCAATTACTCCTTTTATTTGCGATGATATAACTCATAAAGTTCATTTTTAGAAATTTTGTATTGTTTAGCAACTTCTTTAATCGCGTCTTTTTTAGAAACACCAGAAGCAACGCTTTGATTAACCTCATTAATCAATTCTTCTGGTGTAACGGTTTCTTCGGTTGCTTCTTGCATCCCTTCAACCAACAAAACATATTCTCCACGAGGCTCATTAGTTTGGTAGTACTCACTAATTTCAGCAATCGTACCTCTTAAATATTGCTCATGAATCTTTGTTAATTCTCTTGCCAAAACAATTCGGCGACTTTCACCCAAAACTTCAGCTAAATTAGCTAGGGTTTTCTTCAAACGATGAGGGGCCTCATAAAAAATCGTGGTGTGTGTGATAGCTTTTATTTCTTCAATTTTTTCTAACTGTTGGGTCTTCTTTCTTGGCAAAAAGCCAATATAAGTAAATGGCTGAACATCTAATCCTGAGGCAACTAAGGCTGTCAAAAAGGCTGCGGGCCCTGGAATCGAAATAACAGTCAAATCTTGTTCAATAGCAGCTTTAGCCAGTAATTCTCCTGGATCACTAATAGCAGGCGTTCCAGCATCACTAACTTGTGCAATCGTGTGTCCTGATTCAAGTAATGATAGGATATCAGGAATTTTTTCTTGCGTATTGTGCTCGTGAAAGCTAATCATTGGTTTTTTGATTGCTAAATTTTTAAGTAGTTGACCTGTATGACGGGTATCTTCTGCTGCAATATAGTCGACTTCATTTAGAATTTCTTTCGCTCTAAATGTGATATCTGACAAATTACCAATTGGTGTTGGCACTAAGTATAATTTCCCGGTCTGAGATTTTTCAAAACTATTTTGGTTATTCATAACTTATCCTTGCTTTTGTTGTCTTTGATGGAACAATAAATCTAAACAAAACATGCAGTCTTCTTGTTCTTGACGATGTGAGCCATAATACATGTTACAAACATGATAACCAGAATTGTAGATTTCTTCTAAGTTCTTCAAAGCATTCATTTTTGGTGCGGCTTTAACTGGCTCTTCATGATTTTCAATCTGATTAATTTTGTCACGTAATAGCTGGTTTTCAACCTTAAGTTCTGTATTTTCTTTCAAAGTATCTAAAATAGATTCATTTAATGACTCCATTGAACTTGTCATCAGTTGCATTTTCTTAAGTAATTCATCAAATTGTTGGTATGGTTCTGTCATACTTAGGCCCTCCCCTGATATGGTGCAAAAATTGTCTGAATAAATAAATAATCCACTAAACTGTCAAAGTTAACATTAAATTGTCTTCGATGCGACACTTCAATTAACGCTGAAATCAGCGATAAAGCTCTGACTTCTTGTTGCTGTTCCAACTGCTGTGTAGCCAAAATCATTAAACTTTTGAAAAAAACCTCTTGCATAGACGGAGTTGTAATCATCGGTTTAATAACAGTCTGGAAATGAATATAGGCTGCTTGATCTTTTAAAATAATTTGTTGCAGCAACTGTTTTACCTCATGAAAGAAACTTTCCAATTGATTGAATTCTTCAAGTTGATTAAATTCAATACCCGCATTTTGTAAGTCCAAAAGCAACGCTTTGTCACTTGCTTGAACTAATGATAAGCGATCAGCCCAATTAGACTGTGCTAATTGCTGGTCAAACTCAACTATTTGCAAACGTGATAATATCGTTGGTAGCAACTGTTTACGATTAGGTGCAATCATAATCATCACCACATCTGAAGCAGGGTCTTCTAAAATATTTAGCAAGGCATTTTCAGCCGGCTGTGTTAGCTTTTGAGCACGGTCAATAATAAATAGTCGTTGCTTGCCTTCAATTGGTGTTTTAGATAGTTCTGATTTAAGTTCACGAACCTCATCAACACCAATTGTTTGCTTATCATTTTGAATCACAAAAACATCGGGATGATTATGCGTTAAGACCCTCTGACACTGCGAACATTCTTGACATGGTTTTTGGGTTGTTTCACAAAACATATAGGCCCCTAAAAAAAGAGCAGTAGCTAACGCTTGATCATGCTGAATGGCTTCAAATAAGTACGCATGACTCAATGTTTTTTTATCGCTGGCTTGTATGAGTTTGTTTGCAACTGCTTGATTATAATTATCTAATATTACTTGTGACATGCTTTCAATCCTTATTAGTATTGGTGGAATTGCTCAATAGGTGTCACCATCACTGTTGCACCACCTACTTCAATTTCTATAGGCTGCATCATTGATTCTTCACCCATAACTTCTAAACTAAATGATGGTGTCGTCATTTGTTTACGACGTTTGGCTGTGCTTTTAATTAGGCCTAGTACATAATCGACTTGCTCATCTGCTACAGCCATCATAAATGTCACATTTTGAGCTTTCAAAAAACCACCTTTTGAGGCTAGTTTAGTTGTTGCAATTTGGTTTTTCGTTAACAAATTCTCCAATTCCCTAGCATCTTTATCTTGTATAATTGCTGTGATTAGCTTCATCTCAATCTCCTCCTCGAACAGATTTTAAAAAAGTTCAGGAAATCTGCTTTTCATTGCTTTAATTGTATCATCAACAACTTGTTCTTTGGATTGATTTGCATCAATTTTGATAATTCGCTCTGGGTTACGACGATAAAGTTCTTGGTAAGTTTCATAAACTCGTTGATGAAACGATTCTTTTTGCTGTTCAAGGCGATCTTTTTCACGATTTTGGTCAATACGACTTAATCCTATTTGCGGATTAACATCAAAATATAAAGTTAAATCTGGCAACTTATTTTCAGTCGCAAATTGATTCATTTGAGCGACATTATCAATACCTAATCCACGTCCACCGCCTTGATAAGCCAGTGAACTATCTAAGTAACGATCACTAATAACCGTTTTATTAGCTTGTAATGCTGGTAAAACGGTTTCAACTAAATGCTGTCTTCTTGAGGCTGCATAGAGCAAAGCTTCAGTTCGATCATCCATTTCAGGATAATCAGGATTTAAAATAATTTCTCGAATGGTCTCAGCTATAGGGGAACCGCCAGGTTCTCTAGTTAAAATCAAGTTATCTTGTACTTGTTGATTAAAAAGTTTAATTAATTGTTTTAATGCTGTACTTTTTCCCGAGCCATCTGGTCCTTCTAAAGTAATAAATCGTCCAGTCATTTGTGAACACTCCCTTAGTACAAAATTCTACTTGAATTTTGAAGGTTTATCAATTAGGAACTGGACCCAAAATAAAAAGACCCAAAAGGTTAGATGTTCAGTCTAACTTTTGGGTCTTTTTGTAAGGTATTTCATTTGATTTTTAAACTTCTTGGCGTCCTGTCATCGCACGCTTTAAAGTTAAATCATCTGCATATTCAATGTCTGAACCTACAGCAAGACCGCTAGCTAAGCGTGATACCTTAATACCAGAGGGCTTGATTAATTTACTTAAGTACATAGCTGTTGCTTCTCCTTCAGAAGAAGAATTTAAAGCTAAAATAACTTCTTTAACCGAATGATCTTGTAGTCGTTTAATTAATGATTTGATATTTAAATCATCAACAGATACCCCATCCATTGGCGAAAGCACACCATTTAAGACGTGATATAGCCCAAAATACTCGCCCATGTTCTCAAATGATAAGATATCTTTGGGCTGTTCTACAACCAAAATGGTGCTCCGGTCTACACGCTCATCTCGACAAATTTCACAAGGATCTGCTTGCGTAATATTGCCACAGATAGAACAGTAATGCAGTTCTGTTTTAACCTCGACTAAACTCTTCGAAAAATCTTGAATATCTTCATTTTCCATATTCAATGTAAAAAAAGCTAACCGGGTAGCTGTCTTTTGACCAATACCCGGTAGCTTCATATAACTTTCGATTAATTTAGCGATTGGCAAAGGATATTGCATATCATCGCCTAACTTTCTTACATTAATCCTTTAGTATATTTACCTAATTTTTGTTCTGTTTCTTGATTGATTTGTGTGATTGCTTGGTTTACAGCATCAATAATTAAATCTTGTGCCATATCTGGATCTTCTGGATCCATCACTTCTGGGTTAATTTGTAAATCAATCATTGTTTTGTCACCTTTAAAAGTTGCAGTCACATAATCATTTGCTGATTTACCCACAAATTCTTGCTCGTTTAAAGCATCTTGTGTTTTCTTAACCTCTTTTTGCATTTTTTGCATTTGTTTCATCATGCCGGCCATATTTCTGCCACCCATCATAAGCAATACATCTCCTTAATCTTTTATTGATATAAATTCTGAACCAAAAAGTTCTTTTGCTTTTGATACAACATCACTTTCTGATTTCTCTTCTTGTATTTTATCATCTTGTTGCGGTTTTGACGATTGAATTTCATCTTTATGATTTTTCAAAAAGTCTTGTCTCAAAACTGGCCACTCTGCTGTTGGAACCAAAATAATTTGACGAGACTCTGTCAGTTCTAATTCTAGATAACGATTTAACTCATCAAGTAACTCTTGATCATCGAGTACTTTTTCAAACCAAATGTCATACTCAAACGCAATCACCACTTGAGTAGGGCTAGCTGCTACTGGTTTTGAAACTTCCATCATCGCACGTTTTGAAGGTGCAAGTGCTTTTAAAACATCCTCCCATACACTGACAACTTGTTTGAGATCTGCTTTAGTAGCTGTTCTTAAAACATCATAAACTTGTTGTTGATAATTGTGACGACGTTTTTTTTCAACTGATGGTTTTGGTGTCTTGACTGCTGGTTGTGAGTTCTGATTTTGTTGAATAGGTTTTGTCTTTAAATGCTCAATCTCTTGTAATGCCTGACTCAATTTTTGATTTAAGGTCCCTATTTCTTCTTGAATGTGACTATCACTGGCATTTGTAGTTGTCGGTAAATAATTCAATGACTTCACAACAAAAACATCCAGTATCGTTTTTTGTTGGGTGCTATATTTCAGGTTATTAAGCCCTTCATTAGCATACTCAATCATAGCTAACAGTTGCTCTTGTGAAGAGCCTTCAACTAATTTTGCCAGTTCCGTTTGATGAGCGACATTCTTTTGGGCTAATAACAGCTCAGTCAAAACATTAATAGCTTCCGTTAAAATATTTCTAACGGTAATACCTTCATTTTGTAAATCAAGTCCCTGTTTCAAACTAGCTGTCAGATCTTTAGCTAAAATGGTCGTTAATAAGTTCTCTATAGCTTGTGTATTCGCATAACCCGTTGTTTTTTCTACTTCTGCAGTTGTCACTCGATTATCAGAATTAAACGAAATAATCTGATCTAAAATACTTAAAGCATCTCGCATACCACCGTCAGAAACCTTGGCAATCATTTCAATTGCTTCAGACTCATATTCAATGTTCATATCATCTAAAACTTCAATCAAATGATTAGCTATGGTTGTAACTTGTAGGTTTTTAAAAATAAATTTTTGTGTTCTTGAAATAATAGTTGCTGGCACTTTTTGAAGTTCAGTTGTCGCCAAAATAAAAATAACATGTTCAGGCGGTTCTTCAAGTGTTTTTAATAAGGCATTAAAAGCGCCCATTGAAAGCATGTGAACTTCATCAATGATATACACTTTGTATTGCCCTTGTGAGGGTGCATATTTAACTTTATCACGAATATCTCGAATTTCATCCACACCATTGTTTGATGCAGCATCAATTTCAAGCAAATCATTTAAGCTGCCATTGTCTGAAGCAATACAGTTTTCACATTGGTTACAAGGTTCCCCATCTGTTAAATTCGTACAGTTAACAGCTTTAGCTAAAATTTTGGCACAACTTGTTTTACCTGTTCCACGTGGGCCAGAAAATAAATAAGCGTGACTAACTTTATCAGCTATTAATGCATTTTTTAAAGTTTGGGTAATGACCTCTTGTCCAATAACATCTTTAAATTGACGTGGACGCCATGTTCGATATAAGGCTTGATAACTCATAATTCCCCTCTTTACGTAAAAAACTCATAGCCAATACGGCTATGAGTTTGTTGTATTTTCATTAAAAGGCACATGCTATCACAAACTTAGTGCTGCTTTCTTCCGAACCTGACACGATTCATAAGGACAACATTGCCTAAGGCCCTACGGCCAGTATCTATCATAACGTATCTGTATTATTATTTCTACCCTTTTTTAAAAGTTTTTGTCGTTTTCTGATATCTTGGAAAAAAGATTTTAATAACTGTTTTCCTTGATCTAAATATAGACCACCATGAGCTTTGGGGTGATGATTCAATTTTTCGATTGTAAACAAATCAAGAACTGAGCCACATGCTCCCGCTTTAGGATCAAAAGCTGAATAATAGACAGTATCAATACGACTATTAATAATCGCCCCTGCACACATGGGACAAGGTTCTAGTGTCACAAATATCTGACAATCTTCTAGTCGCCAACTTTTTAACCGTTCACAAGCCATTCTAATTGCCGTTGTCTCAGCATGAAGTGTAGCGTCTTGCTTTTCTTCACGTTCGTTGTGACCGACTCCAATAATCTGACCGTCTTTTACAACAACCGCGCCAATGGGCACTTCGTCTTTTTGACGTGCTTTTTCAGCTTCATCAAAAGCAGCCTGCATAAACCGTTTTTTATCTTCCTTTGAAATCATCTAAGCTTCCTTTACTGACTGTAAAATATAATACCCTTTATCTTTAGCTACCACTTTTACGTTACCAAAAGTTGCTTGCATTAATTTTTTAGCCGAAGGAGCCCCTTGTTTTTTCTGTAAAACAGCCCATAATTGCCCCCCTGGTACTAAGTGATCAAAAGCATCTTTTAACATGGTTGAAACAATTGTCTTTCCAGCACGAATCGGTGGATTAGTTGCAATCCCGGCAAATTTCTCTTCAACATTATCGTAGCAACTGGATTCATAAATCTTAATATTATCAATTTGATTGGTTTTCGCATTTTCTTTAGCCAATTGCAGACTTCGTTCGTTAACATCAACCATATGCACTAAGTGATCTGGGAAAGTTTTAGCTAAATATAGCCCCATAGGGCCATATCCTGTTCCTAAATCGAGCAGAATTCCTGAGACAAAATCAGCAGATTTTGTGATTGCTTTTAGTAAAGCTAGTGAGCCATAATCGATTCTATTTTTTGAAAAAACACCGTTATCTGTTTTAAATGTCAAATGCACATCATTTAAATCAAGTGACACTTCTTGATAATGATGTTCAGATGTCGGTGCTTGCGTAAAGTATTGTTCTTCCATCTCTTTAATTTCCTCAATTACTCTTTTTCTTAATTTTATAGTGAATAAAAAAAAGATGCAATCATAACGATTGCATCTTTTTTAGGAAATGAACAATTATTTAAGAGTAATTGTTGCGCCAACTTCTTCAAGTTTAGCTTTCATTTCTTCAGCAGCATCTTTGTCAGCAGCTTCTTTAATTACTGAAGGTGCGCCATCTACAAGACCTTTAGCATCTTTCAAGCCAAGACCTGTGATTTCACGAACTGCTTTAATAACTTTAACTTTTTCGCCACCTGTTTCAGTTAGCTCAACGTCAAATTCTGTTTGTTCTGCAGCAGCATCGCCACCAGCAGCACCAGCAGCAGCAGCAACAGGAGCAGCAGCTGTAACGCCAAATTCTTCTTCGATTGCTTTAACTAGGTCGTTTAATTCAAGAACGCTAGCTTCTTTAATTTGGTCAATGATTTTTTGTGTATCTAAAGCCATTTTATTTCCTCCGAATGAATAATAATTAGTCTAAATTATTTTTAATTTAATTAAGCGGCTGAACCATCATCATCTTTTGATTCTGCAACGTTCTTAACCGCATAAGCAAAGTTGCGGACAGGTGCTTGAAGCACTGATAACAACATTGATAGTAGGCCATCGTGACCTGGTAGTTGTGAAATTTCTTGAATTTGTTCAAGAGATGCAACAGTACCTTCGATAATTCCACCCTTGATTTCAAGAGCTTCGATATCTTTAGCATATTTTGCAATGATACGTGCAGGTGCTACAGCATCATCGTTAGAAAATGCTACAGCAGTAGGACCTGTGAAAGTTTCATCAAGACCTTCGTAACCTGCTTTATCAGCTGCACGACGTAAAATTGTGTTTTTAACAACTTTCATTTCTACGCCATTTTCACGTAATTCGCGACGCATGTTTGTTACTTGGTCAACGTTTAGACCTAAGTAGTCGATGATAACAACAGAAGTTGCATCGTTGAATTTTTCAACAATTTCATCAACAAGTTGCGCTTTTTTAGCAATAGCTGCTTCACTCATTTATTTCACCTCACTATATTCCAATTTTATATTATGATTTTTGTCTACCACATTAGAAAGACTCCATACCAAAAAAGTATGGAGTCAAAACTCGCATCATTTTCTGGCCTCAGCGGGAAATTAAGATAGATTATCTATCACCCGAGTCTTAGGTAGAAATCATAATTACAGTATAGCCTAGTTCATTGACTGATGTCAATCAATTAATTAAGCGTTTGGGTTCAAGTGAACACCTGGTGTAAATGTTGATGTCACAGAAACGCTAGTTACGTATTGTCCTTTAGCTGATGCTGGACGAGCACGTAAAATAACATCGTTTAGTGCGTTAAAGTTTTCAACAAGTTTTTCATCTGAGAATGAAACTTTACCGATTGGTGCGTGGATTAAACCAGCTTTATCAACACGGTATGTTACTTGTCCAGCTTTAACGTTTTTAACTGCAGTTTCAACATCCATTGTAACTGTACCAGTTTTAGGGTTAGGCATTAAACCTTTAGGTCCAAGTACACGACCTAATGGTCCAACTTTGGCCATCATTTGAGGTGTGGCAACCACAACGTCAAAATCTAACCAACCATCTTGAATGCGTTCTACTAAATCGTCAGAACCTACAACGTCTGCACCTGCAGCTTCTGCGGCTTTAGCTTGTTCACCTTCAGCGAATACAATAACACGTTGAGTTTTACCTGTTCCGTTTGGAAGAACAAGTGCTCCACGAATTTGTTGATCAGCTTGTCTTGGATCAACGTTTAAGTTGTAAGCAACTTCAACAGTTGCATCAAATTTTGCGTAATCCATTTCTTTTGTTAAAGAAACAGCTTCTTCGATTGAGTATTGTTTGCTTGAATCAACTTTTTTCAAAGCTTCAATATATTTTTTTCCATGCTTTGGCATGTGTTTTCCTCCTTGCAAATGTGGTCATCGGATTTATAATCCTCCCACTTGATTTGTTAACTTTCATTAACAATCCGACGCTGTCATGAAATTAGTCTTTTACGACAAATCCCATACTTCTAGCAGTACCTTCAACCATGCGCATAGCTGCTTCTACATCAGCAGCGTTTAGGTCTTGCATTTTTGTTTCAGCGATTTCTCTAACTTGATCTTTTGTAACTTCAGCGACCTTGTTTTTGTTTGGTTCGCCTGAACCTTTAGCTACTCCGGCTGCTTTAGTTAATAAAACAGCTGCTGGAGGAGTTTTTGTAACAAAATCGAATGAACGATCTTCATAAACTGTAATCACAACAGGAATAATCATTCCTTGTTGGTCAGCAGTTCTTGCGTTGAAATCTTTTGTGAAACCAACAATGTTGATCCCAGCTTGTCCTAGAGCAGGTCCAACTGGGGGAGCAGGAGTTGCTTGTCCTGCAGGAATTTGTAATTTAACAATGTTTGCGACTTTTTTTGCCACGTGACATACCTCCTCAAGTCCGTGTGTGGTTATAGTGGGGATGTATATTTCCCCTCCCACATATACTAAACATACTTGACTAACATAACACTAAAATGTTGTTTTTGCAAGCTTATTTTTATTGATTAAAATTTTTCTACTTGGTTAAAGTCTAGCTCTGTATCAGTTTCTCGACCAAACATTTCTACTTCAACGTGCAGCTTAAATTTCTCATTATCAACTTCGATAATTTTACCAGCCATACCTTCAAAGGCACCTTCTTTGATAGAAACTGTTTCGCCTACTTCGAAGTCTTCTTCACTATAGCGAGTTGTTGCACCCATATGTTGTAAAATATGGTCAATTTCTTCATCAAGTAATGGTGCTGGTTTACTTCCGGCACCGTGACTACCCACAAATCCGGTAACACCTGGTGTGTTTCTAACCACAAACCATGATTGATCAGTCATAACCATTTCAACTAAAACATATCCTGGGAAAGTTTTTTCCATTTCAACTTTTCCACTATTTTCTTGGTCATAACTTTTTTCTTCAGGTACAGCAACTCTAAAAATATGATTTTCCATTCCCATAGTTTGTGCACGGGATTCTAGGTTAGCTTTAACTTTATTTTCGTATCCTGAATAAGTATGCAAGACATACCACTTTTTCTCATGTGATTCCATAGTGACTTTACTCCTTAATTTTTCGCAAAATAAAAAATCCCCACACAGCATGGAGATTTATCGGCGACTTGAGTATATCAAATATTTATAATTTTGACAATTGATTAAAAGATTGAAGTCATGAGTGAACTGAATGCCCAGTCTAGTAATCCTAGGTATACAGCAAACATGATTGTTGTTGAGATAACAACCCATGTGTCATGGCGATTTTCTTTAAGTGTAGGCCATGAGACTAATTTCATTTCAGCAAAAACACTCTTTAAAAATTTCATAATAACTCCTATCTCGTTTCTTTGTGTAACGTATGTTTTCCACAATGTTTACAAAACTTTTTCACTTCTAAACGTTCAGTACGGTTTTTATTTTCAGACACTGTATAGTTACGTGATCCGCAATTAACACAGGCCAAAGCTACTTTTCTTAATGGCATAGTTCTCTCCTTAATAAGTCAATATAACAATAGCAAAAACTATTTTTAAAGTCAAAACAAAGTGACAGCTCAAACAAAAAAACTAAACGTTAGCGTTTAGTCTTTTGAACTTTACTATTGTGACGACCATATGTGAAGTAAATAATTAATCCAAGTACAAACCAGATACCAAATACTTGCCAAGTCAATGCTTTAAGTTGTGACATTAAAAAGACACAAGCTAAAAATGACACAATTGGAAGTACTGGGTAAAATGGTGCTTTAAATGGATGGTCCAATTTATCGTATTGTTTTGAATTACGTAAGAAGATAATTCCAATTGAAACTGTTGCAAAAGCAAATAAGGTTCCAATATTAACTAACTCTGTAATTTTATCCAATGGTATAAAGGTTGCAAAAATAGCAGCAACAACTGTAAAAATAACTGTATTTGTAACAGGAACGTGTGTTTTAGGGTTAACTTTTGATAATGATTTTGGTAGTAACCCATCACGACTAATTGCAAAAATCAAACGTGTTCCACCATAAGCCATAACAAGTAGCACCGTTGTCATACCTGCAACAGCACCTAATGAAACGATTCCCGACACCCAGTTTTGGTTGATAAATTGTAGTGCAAAGGCAACAGGGTCACCAACGTTTAGTTGTGTGTAGTGAACTACCCCAACTAAAACAATTGCAACTGCTGCATATAGTGCTGAAGCTACAATCAGACTTGAAATGATACCAATTGGCATATCTCGTTTAGGATTTTTAACTTCCTCAGCAGCCGTTGAAACCGCATCAAACCCAATATAAGCATAAAAGGCAATCGCTGCACCAGATAGCACGCCAGGAAGTCCGTTTGGCATAGCTGGAGAGTAGTTTTCAGGTTTAATATAAAATGCCGCAACCACTACGAATAACACAATAACTGCAATTTTAATGAATACCATAATTTCATTAATTTTAGTTGATTCTCTCAAACCTAGGCTAAGTAGGAATCCAATTACCAAAATAACTAACCCAGCAACTAGATTGACACCACCATGACCATTTTCATAAGCCTGAGTTAAAAATCCTGGTAAGTGAATTGAAAACCCGCCTAATAGGTTTTGGAAATAAGAAGACCAACTAACTGCTACTGATGAAACCGCAAATAAGTACTCAGATACTAGCGACCATCCAATAATCCAAGCTACAATTTCACCAAAAACAACATAAACATATGTATAGGCACTACCTGCAAGTGGAATGGTTGAAGCAAACTCTGAATAACACAAAGCTGCTAAAGCACAAACCACGGCTGCAATGATAAAGGATAAATAAGCACTTGGTCCAGCGTGAAGTGCTGCAATAATACCAGGTGTAATAAAGATACCTGCACCAACAACCGCCCCAACTCCCATTGAGGTCAATCCTAGAGCACCTAAGGTTTTTTCTAACTTACTATTTTTAACTTGATTTAAATCAACTGTTCTTTTTTTGAACAACCCCTGAAAAAAATCACTCATAAGCTCACCGTCTTTCTTTTCTCGAAAATTAGATATAGATTAAATTTTATCTTATTTTACCTACCCTGACAAGAAAAATCTAACACAAAAAAAGAGCTGTCAACAAATGATAGCTCTTTTTAAGCAAATCTTATTTTAAATGAGATTCGACAAATTCTTTGATTTTTGAATCTTCACAGTCCATAAATGGACGCATTTTTGATTCTGTCTCCAATGTGTTCTTGTTATTGTGGTCCATGAAGTAGTCCCATAGGGCATCTCTTACAGGGATGTCGCTATTGCTCCAATCAAACGCATCAGACATTTTTGTGTCCAATAATAATTTTTGATCAACATATGCAGTTGCCATAGTAACTACCTCCTATTTATTTTTTACAAGTTTAGTGTAGTTCCACCCATACAAAAATACAACTAATAAGACTCATTTTCTGTTAAAAATTGCAATAATTTTTTTCGACAGCGATCTTTAGCAGCCCGTACCCGTTTTTGTTCAGCTTCAGTTAAGTTCTCTAACATCTTTTCCCCTAAAATAATTTGTAAGGCTTTGAGTTCAATAATAGACAATAATTTTAATTGCTCTTCAAGTTTTGAATAATCCACAAATCTTAAAGTTTGTAGTGTCATTTCAAAATAAACTTGTGGTGGGACAATACCTAACTCTGAACTTTTTTCATAAGAAAATGCTTCTGTTTGAGATTTACGTTTTTGTGCAGATTCTCTTCTCAAAAGACTCTTAGCATGATTATGTAGTCTGAGTTTGAAGAAACCACCAAATTTTACAGCTTTTTCTATTTTAAATAACTTCGTCGTTTCATAGCAGATAATCATCGCTTCTTGTTGCCAATCGTTGTGGTCATAATCTCTTAAAAAGTAATGATATTTCACACGATTAATCATTGGTTGATAACGGATAACTAACTCATTTAAAGCATCATCATTATCCAACCGTACTAACTGCACTAACTCATTGTCTGTTTTTGATTTCATTATTTTGCCCCTCCTATGTGGCTTTTTAACTATAGCAAGATTGCACTTCAAATAACGTAAATTACGCCCTTATCTACGCAAAAAAATAGAAGTGTCGCATAAGCAACACTCCTATTTTATATTTCTCTTGAACTAAAGGCTTGATACATCAAAACTCCAGCAGCTACACCGGCATTTAAACTTTGAACATGACCAACCATTGGAATCGTTAGCATTTGATCCATTTGTTCTTTTAGTAATCGAGAAATTCCTTTTCCTTCATTTCCGATAACTAAAACTGTTTTACCTTTTGCATTCCATTTACGGTAATCTTGGCCTTTCATATCTGTCCCAAAGAACCAAAAGCCAGCTTTTTTCATTTTATTAACGGTATTAACCAAGTTAGTCTCACGAATAACTGGCACATGATTAATCGCACCTGTTGAACTTTTAGCCACCACACTTGTTAGTCCTGTAGCACGATGTTTTGGAATAATAATCGCATCAACGCCTGTGGCATCAGCTGTTCTTAAAATTGAACCTAGATTATGCGGATCTTCAATCGAATCCAGCATCAAAATCATCGGATTTTTGTTTTCAAGTTGAGCCAAAGTTTCATCCAAGTCGGCATATTCAAAACTCGCAATCGTTAACACAATTCCTTGATGATTAGCCTGATGGCCCACTAGTTTTTCAATTTTATTTTTAGGGACTTCTTGTACTACAACACGTGATTTTTTAGCTAGTCCTCTAATTTCCTTTTCAAAATCAGCACTCACACCATTTTGTAAGAAAATTTTATTAACACGTGAGCCTTCATTATTTTTTAAATAATCAACGGCTGCATGCTTCCCATACACAAATTCCTGGGATGGTTTATTTGAATCTATACTCATTATTTGCTCCTGATTCTACTTTTTCGATACACCAATTCGTCAATTCAATGACACGATCATCTTGATGGTCCAATGATAAGAAGCCAAAGACAGCTTCAAACCCTGTTGATAGATGATAGGTTGCAGTTGAGGTGTTTTTAGCCTTGGTATGACTTTTAGCATTACGTCCACGCATGAAAATTGCAAGTTCTTCTTCAGTTAGGATATCTTCATCTTGCATTCGTGTAATTAAAGCTGCTTGTGCTTTAGCTGAAACGTATTTTGTTGCGGTTTTTTGTAGTTGATTAGGTCTAACAATACCTGATTCGACTAAGTGCTTACGAATTAAAATCTCATATGCCCCATCTCCTACATAAGCTAGGGTTACCGCATTTAAAATTGACGGATCTTTAATCTTCATTTCTCTTCCACCTTGTTCCTTGAGGTGTGTCTTCAATGACAATCCCCATATCTTTTAATTGGTCCCTGATTTGATCACTTGTTTGGAAGTCTTTTTGACTTCTGGCTTCATCTCTTTTTTGGATGAGTGCTTCAACTTCTTTTGATAAATCAGCTGATTGGTCTTCAAATTGCACGCCAAAAACGGTCATGATTTTGACAAATTCTGCTTTAAAGTCTGCTAAAACAGTTTTATCAACAGTTGACTCTTGTAAATGTTGATTAATAGCACGCATTAATTCATAAAGAACGGTTAGTCCATTTTGAACATTAAAGTCATCGTCCATTGCTGTTTGAAAGTCGCTAATTTTGGTTTCAACGAGTTCTTTCAATTCTGTATTCGTTTTAGATTCTGTTTGATCATTCAAGCGATAATCGATATTTTGAGACAAGTTTTTAAAATATTGCACACGTTCACGTGCTTCTTGCATATTATCGTCATTGTAATGAATTGGACGGCGATATTGGGTGCTTGCCATAAAGAAACGTAAGACGGTTGCATCTTCTTGTTTTAACAAATCGTGCACAGTTACGAAGTTACCAGCTGACTTACTCATTTTTTCGTTTTGATTACCAACGGTTACAAACCCGTTATGCATCCAGTAATTGACAAATTTTTGTCCAGTTTTGGCTTCGCTTTGTGCAATTTCATTTTCGTGATGTGGAAATTGTAAGTCTTGTCCACCACCGTGAATATCAAATGTTTCACCTAGTAGTTTAGTTGACATCACCGAGCATTCAATATGCCAACCTGGACGACCTTTACCAAATGGTGAATCCCACGCAATCTCTGAATCTTCTTTTTGGGGTTTCCATAATACAAAATCAAGTGGGTCTTCTTTAGTTGCCACTTCCTCTTGCGTTAAATGCTGAGAAGCCCCATTTTCTAATTGTTCGATATTTTGTTTGGATAGTTCTCCGTAATGTTGAAAATGACGAGCACGGAAATAAACATTACCTGAAACTTCATAAGCATAGCCTTTTTTAACTAAAGCTTCAATAAATTCGATAATATCTCCAATCATATGTGTGGCTCTTGGATTATCAGTTGCAGGCTTAATATTTAACGCTTTAGTGTCAGCCATAAAAGCATCGATAAAACGATTAGCTAATTCATCCACGGTAATATCTTCTTTTTTAGCTTGTTTAATCATCTTATCGTCAACATCCGTGAAATTAGAAACATAAGTCACGTTATAGCCACGATATTCTAAATAGCGGCGAATCGTATCAAACGACACCGCACTTCTAGCATTTCCAATGTGAATATAATTATATACAGTAGGTCCACAGACATACATCTTCACTTCATTTTCATGAATAGGTTTAAATGGTTCTTTTTCTCGAGTTAACGTATTGAAGATTTTTATCATCTTTGCGGATCCCTTCTAAGTTTTTTAATGAATAGTTTTATTATATAAGTTGTGAGCACAATTATAAACCGCAAAATAAAAAAAGCGACTTGAGTCATTCAAGTCGCTTTTAAATTTAGTTCATTTGATCAAGTGTTTGTTGAATATGTTTCATCGTTTTTTGACGACCTAACAATTCAATTGATTCACCGATTCCAGGTCCGTGCATTGAACGTGTTGTTGCAATACGGACTGGCATGAACAATTTACGTCCTTTAACCTTGGTTTCTTTTTGAATTTCTTTGATAACAGCCATAATTTGAACACTTGTAAAGTGGTCTAGTTGTTCTAGCTTATCGTGGAAAGCTTTTAAAACAACCGGTGCTGTTTCATCGGCAAGTTCTGCCATTGCTTCTTCAGAAAGTGTATCTGGTTCTTTAAAGAAGATGTCCGCAAATTCTGCAAGTTGTGCTGTATAACTCATTTGTTCAGCATAAAGTGAGACTAATTGGCGAACCCATTCAATTTTTTCAGGAGTTGGATCTTTTTCAACAAGCCCTTTTTCGATTAAGTTGTGTAGAGATAAGTCTAACAACATGTCAGGGTTAGCGGTTTTAACGTACTGGTTGTTAACCCATTCTAATTTTTTAGCATCAAATGATGCTGGAGATTTACTCAATCTTTCAGGATCAAATGCTTTAATTAGTTCTTGTTTAGAGAAGATTTCATCTTCACCGACTGGGGACCAGCCTAGCAAAGTAATAAAGTTAAACATTGCATCAGGTAAGTAACCTAATTCACGGTATTGTTCGATGAATTGTAAGATTGATTCATCACGTTTTGATAATTTTTTACCTGTTTCAGTGTTAACGATTAAAGTCATATGACCAAATTCAGGACGGTCCCATCCTAATGCATCATAAATCATCAATTGTTTTGGTGTATTTGCAATATGGTCATCTCCACGTAGAACGTGTGAAATTTCCATTAAGTGATCATCAACAACAACTGCAAAGTTATAAGTTGGCATCCCATCACGTTTTTGAATTACAAAATCGCCACCAACAGTATTTCCTTCAAAACTAATTTTACCTTTAACAATGTCATCCCATTCGTATAACTCATTTGGCACACGGAAACGAACAACAGGTGTTAGCCCTTTAGCTTCTGATTCTTGTTGTGATTTTGCGATTTGGTCATCAGTCATGCCAGCGTATTCATAAACATAGTGAGGTGCAATACCTTTTTCGATTTGTGCTTCACGTTCAGCTGTTAAGTCATCTTCTGTTTTATATGAATGATAAGCTAGACCTTGATCTAGTAGTTGTTGAATATATTTTAAGTAAATATCCTTACGCTCTGATTGACGATAAGGACCGTATTTACCACCAACATCTGGACCTTCATCCCAGTCAATTCCTAACCATCTTAAGTTATCTAATTGGCTAGTTTCACCATCTTGAATGTTACGTTTTGTATCAGTATCTTCGATACGAACAATAAACTTACCCTTGTTATGTCTAGCAAATAAGTAGTTAAATAATGCAGTTCTTGCATTCCCAATATGCAAGTGTCCTGTAGGACTTGGTGCATAACGCACTCTCATTTTATTTTTACTCAATCCAAACGCCTCTTTCATTTGTAATACGCTATAAGTGTACAGGTTTCTTTTAAAAAATTCAAAACTTAAAACAGGTAATTTAGTGCTTGTTGGAGCGATACTACGGGTACGATTTCAATTCCATCAAATTGCTTTAATGAATCCACCAAATTATTCTTAGGAATATACACGCGTTTAAAGCCTAAATTACGTGCCTCTTTAATACGATCTTCAATTTGAGTTACACGTCTAATCTCACCAGTTAACCCAATTTCACCAATAAAACAATCAGTTTGCTTGATTTCTTTTTCTTTGTAACTAGAAGCGATTGCCACAGCAATTGCCAAATCAATAGCAGGCTCATCCAGACGAACACCACCCGTTGCCTTTAAGAAAGCATCTTGATTTTGAAGTAGCAAGCCACCACGTTTTTCAAGTACCGCCATAATTAAGGCAACACGGTGAGTATTAAGTCCCGTTGAGGTGCGTTTAGCATTACCAAAAGCAGTGGGGGTAACAAGTGCTTGAAGTTCTACTAAGATTGGGCGAGTTCCTTCCATTGAAACTACCACAGCTGATCCAGTACTATTAGGCAATCGTTCATCTAAAAAGATAGCCGAAGGATTTTTGACTTCTGCTAAACCTTCACCCTTCATTTCAAACATTCCAATTTCATTAGCGGCTCCAAACCGATTTTTAACTGATCGAATAATACGATAAGCATGATGAGCTTCACCTTCAAAATATAAAACCGTATCTACCATATGCTCTAAAATTTTTGGTCCAGCAATCCCGCCACTTTTAGTGACATGCCCCACTACAAAAACCGTAATTTGATCATTTTTAGCAATCTTCATTAACTCAGAAGTGACTTCTTTAACTTGCGAGACACTTCCGACTACAGCATCCAGTTCAGGTTCATTCATCGTCTGAATTGAATCGATAATCAAAAAGTCCGGTTTCATCTCATTAATTTGTTGGCGAATTTCACTCATATCTGTTTCTGAATAAATATATAATTGTTCAGAATCAATTCCTAAACGTTGAGCTCGCATTTTAATCTGGTTAGGACTTTCTTCTCCAGAGACATAAAGTACCGTTTGCTTTTCAGCTAATGCACCACAGACTTGCAGCAATAGTGTCGACTTTCCGATTCCTGGATCTCCACCTAGCAGTACTAATGACCCTTTAACCGCACCACCACCTAACACACGGTCTAACTCATGAAACTGAGTTGAAGTGCGATTTTCTTTAGTCGACGTAATCTCGCCTAGATGTTGCGGTTGTCGAATACCAGTTGTTGTCATTCGCCGACTTGGTGTTGCTTTACTAGAAACTTTGGTTGTTTCTTTTTTTGTTTCAACAAACTGATTCCAAGCCTGACAATTAGGACATCTTCCTAAATAACTGGCTGAATGATAACCACAGTTTTGACAAGTATATTCAATTCTTGGCTTTGCCAATCAACTCGTCCTCCTTTTTTACATACCTGATGAACCAAATCCTCCTGTTCGTTCTTTTTGATCATTTGATTCATCATCAACAGTTAGATAAGGCATAAAAATACCTTGACCAATACGTTCACCTTTTTTAATTCTGATTGTTTTAGGCCCAAAGTTTAATACTTGAATAAAAATTTCACCTTCATTTTTATCGTTGCCATAATAATCTGAATCAATAATTCCCACACCATTAGGGAAAACAAGTTGGCGTTTAATTGGGTTGCTAGAACGATTAGCTAACATTAAATACTCGTCTTCTCCCATATAAGCTTTAATTCCTGTTGGCACTAAAAATGGACGTAGTGTTTCATTAGCTAGCTGTTCATCTTGTTTAGTCAATTTATGACCATTTTTAATTAAGCGAAAAATACGCACAAAATTTAGCTTCCAGATTGATGGAATCTCAAAGTCTTCTGCCGCCTCAAAGTCATATCCAGCAGCACCTCTTGTTTGACGTTTTGGTAAATTTAGTCCCATATCTTGGTAACGGGTTACAATTTCAAATCCTCTTTTTTTCATAAAGAACTCCCTCATTTTATTTTGTATGATTTATTATAAACAAGATAACCCATAATTTCATTGATATTACTAAAAATTTCTTAGACAATAGAGATGGAGGTGATAATGTGGAATTTTTAGAAGAAAAGAATCGATTCTACCAAGTAGATGAGGAACAAAAACTCATAGCAGAAATTCGATTTGATACAATTAAAGATAATCAAGTATTGGTTATCGAACATACCTTCACGCGTCCTGACTTTCGTGGACAAGGTATTGCAGCAGAACTCGTGAAAAAGGTTGTCGATTTTGCAATTAAAAATCACCAACAAGTTCAACCACTTTGTTCTTATGCAAAAAAAGAGTTTATTAAGAACTCTGACTATCAAAAAATTTGGTATAACCATTAATAATTGAAAGGACCTCTACCGATTATGGATCAAAATACACTAAAAAAATCTGCCGCTGAATATGCTTGTGCTAACTTTATACATGATAATATGAAACTTGGCCTTGGTACTGGATCAACTGTTACTTTTTTAGTTGATGCTTTGGGAAAACGTATTAAAGAAGAAAATTTAACTATCACAACCGTCTCAACTTCTTCACGAACAAAACGCCAAGCTGAGAGCTTAGGCATTAAAGTTGTCGATTTAAATGATGTTGACGAATTAGATTTAACTATCGATGGTGCTGACCAAATCAGCTCAGATTATCAAGGTATTAAAGGTGGCGGAGCTGCTCATACTCTTGAAAAAATTGTTGCAACAGCTTCAAAACGCAATCTTTGGATTGTTGATGACAGTAAACTAGCTGAACCTTTTGGCTCTTTCCCACTACCAGTTGAGGTATTAAAAACCGCATTACACCAATTATTACTTAAATTCGAAGCCAAAAACCTTAACCCTAAACTTCGTTTAGACGAAAATGGCGAGCCAGTCAAAACTCATTTTGGCAATCTCATCGTTGACTTACACCTAGGTGAAATTAAACAACCACACGAGCTTGGCCAATATTTAAAATCTCAAGTTGGCGTCGTCGAACACGGTCTATTTCTTGATACAGTCAATACAGTTATCGTCGGTCGTGAAGCAGGTCCTGAGTGTATCGATACAATTCGTTAATTAAATATTAATAAAAAATTAGAAAAATATATTAATTTGAGGTACAATGACTTCAAGATTCAAATTACATAGGAGGAACCTTTATGTCTAAAGATATTTCACAACAAGATTTAGCTAAAATCGAACAAGATTTTCAAAATCACCCTTCAGCACGCGTTTTACAACGTGCCGTTATGACTAATGGAATTAATGCAAGTAGTCAAAACATGGATTCACAAATCGCAATGGATCCTACTTTTTCAGTAGAAGTTGAAACTGGTGAAGTTTCAAACCAAAAACAATCAGGTCGTTGCTGGATGTTTGCTGCTCTAAACACAATGCGTCACCCATTCCAAAAAGAATTTAAAATCAATGGTTTTGAATTATCACAAAACTTCACATTCTTCTGGGACAAGTTTGAAAAAGCAAACTTCTTCTACGAAAATGTTATCGAAACTTCAGACCTACCTCTTGGTGACCGTAAAGTTGATTTCTTATTAACAACGCCTCAACAAGATGGTGGGCAATGGGATATGTTAGTAGCCCTAGTTCAAAAATACGGTTTAGTTCCAAAATCAGTGATGCCTGAAACATTCAGTGCAACAAAATCTGCTCAACTAAACAAAAACTTGAACTTAAAATTACGTCGTGATGCTGTTGAATTACGTCGTTTGATGGACGAACAAACACCTAGAGAACAAGTTGAAACTCGCAAAAACGAATTCTTAAGCGAAGTTTATCGTATGCTAGCTTATGCTTTAGGTAACCCTCCTAAAACATTTGATTTTGAATACCGGGATAGTGACAAAAAATATCACCGTGATGCTCAATTAACACCTCAATCATTCTTCGAAAAATACATTGGCTGGAACTTAGAAGACTATGTTTCTGTTATCAATGCCCCAACTGAAGATAAACCATTCAACCAAGCTTACAATGTTGAACTACTAGGAAACGTTGTAGGTGGACGTGAAGTTCGTCACTTAAACCTTGAAATTGAAGAACTAAAACGTTTAACAATTGCTCAACTTGAAGCTGGCGAAACTGTTTGGTTTGGTTCAGATGTTGGTCAAAGTTCTGATCGTCAAGCTGGTATCATGGATACTGAAATTTACAAACCAGATGAACTATTTGATGTTGATTTACACATGACTAAAGGTGACCGTTTAGGTTATGCTGAAAGTTTAATGACTCACGCAATGGTTATTACTGGTGTTGACTTAGTTGAAGGTCAACCAACTCGTTGGAAAGTTGAAAACTCATGGGGAGATAAAGTTGGTCATAAAGGTTACTTTGTAATGAGCGACTCATGGTTTGAAGAATTTACTTACCAAGTTGTTATCAACAAAAAATTCTTAACAGCTGACCAAAAAGATATCTACGAAAACTCAGAAGCTCATGTGTTAGCTCCTTGGGATCCAATGGGTGCTTTAGCTGAATAATAAACCAAAAAAAAAGAGTGAACTTAATTGTTCACTCTTTTTTTAATACCGATTTTTTTGCAAGATTGCTAATTGATTATCCAGTTGATACTGAATAATTTCACTATTTTTGACTTCAACGCCATCAATATTTTGATCACTAATTGCTTCTAAATACTTAATTAAAGCTCGAATTGTACTGCCATGAGCAACAATTAGTTGGTCGTTCCCTGCTAATAATTCTTGTGCAACTTGTTCTTCATAATACGGAATAATCCGCTCACTTGCCATTTTCAAACTTTCTGATGCTGGCAGCGATTGTTTAGGAACAAGGTTATAGCGGTAGTCAAAATGTTTATTGTCTGATTTGGGTGGAATAGCCTCAAAACTACGTCGCCATTTTTGAACAGTCTCAACACCATATAGTCGTCGAGTTTCATCTTTGTTTAACCCACCTAATCCACCATAATGACGTTCATTCAATCGCCAACTTTTTAACATGGGTAAATATAATAGGTGCTGCTCTTCTAAGATAATATTTGCGGTTTTAATTGCACGCTTCAAAACTGAAGTGTGTACTTTTTTTAACCTAACATCTGCAATCTGTCCTAGTTTATACCCTGCTTTTTTTGCTTGTTCAATACCTTTTGGTGTCAAATCAACATCTGTCCAACCTGTGTAGGTATTACTTGCATTTGCAGTACTTTGTCCGTGTCTTACCAATAGTAAATTTACCACACACTAACCTCCCTGCTACTAGTTTTCGTTTTCACCGTGAGGAACAATTTTTTCATTTAATCCTCTAGCACTTTCAACTTGAATTGTAACATGTGAAATCGCAAAGTTTTGTTTTAGTACCTGATTAATTTCATCATATAAGTTATCCAATTGTTCGACTTTGATTTCAGGATTAACGTTAATATGAGCGTCTAACATAATTTCAGCATCACTAAATTGCCAAATGTGAACATGATGAACGGCATTGATTAACTCAAGCTGACATAAATCTGCTTCAACTGCTTTTAAATCGATATCTGGATTGGATTCCATTAAGATGTTTAATGTGTTTTTCAAAATTTTAATTGCTTCATATGCCAACACGACTGACACAATAACAGTTATTGCTGCATCAACCCACATAATGTGATAAACATTAATTAAAATAGCTGCAATAATAACACCAATTGAAGAAAGTGCATCAGATAACATGTGTAAGAAAACAGATTTAATATTTACATTATCTTTTGAATGTTGATGCATCACAATCATTGAAATAAAGTTTGCGATTAATCCAATAATTGCAATAATTAGCATTAATTCACCATCAATCGTAACTTCATCATTTAATCGTTCAAAAGCCTCAATCACCAAGTAAACCGTCATTGCTAATAAAATAAACGCATTAACAAAGGCTGCAATAATTTCAGCTCGCTTATAACCGAATGTCTTATTAGAATTTTGCTTCTTTTTGCCAACTAGGTGTGCTACAAAGGATAAAATAATTGCACCGACATCACCTAAATTATGCACAGCATCAGAAAGCAAAGCCAGTGATCCAGACATAAATCCACCAATGAATTCAGCTAGTGTAATGACAACATTTAAAATCGCCACACTAAAAAAATTCTTCGAAACTTTATCTTTCATAACTACTATCTCCTTTAATATTCTTCTTTTATTTTATAACAAATCATTAATTTTTGATATCTTTTACACTTTTTTGATTTTTAGACTAAAAAATACACTCCTTCTCCCGCAAACACCTGTTAACAAAACATTTTAAAAATGAATATTTTTATATTATGTATATTTATTCAAAAATCATTGATTAGCTGAATTTTGACTGCTACTATTGAGTCATCAATTAAAGAAAAATTAAAGGGGAATTACATTATGACAAAAGAAAAAATTATTTTAGCTTATTCTGGTGGATTAGATACTTCTGTAGCAATCAAATGGTTATCTGACGAAGGATACGATGTTGTTGCTTGTTGTTTAGATATTGGCGAAGGTAAAGATACTGAAGCAATCAAACAAAAAGCCTTACAAGTCGGTACAGTCGAATCTTATGCAATTGATGCTCGTGAAGAATTTGCTCAAGATTTTGCCTTAATTGCCTTACAGGGAAATACTTTCTATGAAGATTCTTATCCTCTGGTTTCAGCACTTTCTCGTCCACTCATTTCTAAAAAATTAGTTGAATTAGCTCATCAAACTAATGCAACCACTATCGCACATGGGTGCACTGGTAAAGGAAATGACCAAGTTCGTTTTGAAGTTGCCATCGCCGCATTAGACCCTAAACTTAAAATCATTGCTCCTATTCGTGAATGGAAATGGTCACGTGAACAAGAAATTGATTATGCCCTTCAAAATAATGTTCCTGTGCCAGCCAACTTGGATAATCCTTATTCAATTGATCAAAACCTTTGGGGCCGTGCTTGTGAATGTGGGATTTTAGAAGACCCATGGCAAACACCTCCTGAAGGTGCTTACGCTATTACAAATTCTATTGAAGAAGCACCTGATGAAGCTGAAACCATCGAACTTAAATTTGAGAACGGCATCCCTGTTGCACTTAATCACGAAGAATTACCACTAGCACAACTCATCTTGAAGTTAAATGATATTGCAGGCAAACACGGGATTGGTCGTATCGACCACATTGAAAACCGTCTAGTTGGGATTAAGTCACGTGAGGTTTACGAATGCCCGGGTGCCATGACTTTACTTAAGGCCCATAAAGAATTAGAAGATTTAGTTTTTGTCCGTGAACTAGCTCACTTCAAACCTGTTATTGAACAACAATTATCACAAATCATCTATGATGGTCTTTGGTTCAATCCTTTAACCGATGCTTTAATTGCGTTCTTAAAAAGCACACAAAAATACGTTAATGGTGATGTTCGTCTTAAATTATACAAAGGTAATATTATCTGCGAAGGCCGTCAGTCAGCTAATAGTCTTTATGATGAAAACTTGGCGACTTATACATCAGCTGATACTTTTGACCAAGATGCAGCTGTTGGATTCATCAAATTATGGGGACTACCAAGTAAAGTCCAATCAGAAGTAAACACAAAAGCAAATTTAAATTAAGTAATGAAGGGTGATTATGATGAAAAAACTTTGGGGAGGTCGTTTTGACGGCAAAAATGAACACTGGATTGATGAATTCGGTGCTTCAATTCAGGTAGACCAAAAACTAGCTGATCAAGATATTACAGGCAGTCTAGCACACGTTAAGATGTTAGGTGAAACTGGGATTCTAACTGCAGATGAGGTGAATCAAATTACAACTGGTCTTAAACAGGTTCAAGAAAAAATTCATCAAGGTTTGCTTGAATTCACAGTTGAAAATGAAGATATTCACTTGAATATTGAAAGTTTTCTAACGGAAGAAATTGGTCCTGTTGCAGGTAAACTTCATACAGCTCGTAGCCGTAATGACCAAGTAGCCACTGATATTCACTTGTACGTTAAAGATGCGATTCATGAAGTGATTAACTTGATTAATCAGTTCAGAAAAGTTTTAATTAACCAAGCTCAAAATAATATTGAAACGATTCTTCCTGGTTATACTCACTTACAACATGCCCAACCGATTTCATTTGGTCACCATTTAATGGCTTATTATCAAATGCTTAAACGTGATGAAGAACGATTTACTGAAAGTCTCAAACGTGTTGATATTTCACCGCTAGGAAGTGCCGCTCTTGCTGGGACAACCTTCCCTATTAATCGTCAACTGACCGCTAGTGAACTTGACTTTGCAGACGTTTATCCCAACAGTTTGGATGCCGTTAGTGATCGTGATTTTATTTTAGAGTTTTTGAGTAATAGCTCATTACTGATGATGCACTTATCTCGCTTTTGTGAAGAAATTATTTTGTGGTGCAGTCATGAATTTAAGTTTGTCGAATTATCTGATACTTATTCAACTGGTAGTTCTATCATGCCCCAAAAGAAAAACCCCGATATGGCTGAACTCATTCGGGGTAAGACTGGACGTGTCTACGGTAATTTAATGCAGTTATTGACTACGATGAAGGGGCTTCCTCTTGCCTACAACAAAGATATGCAAGAAGATAAACATAGTGTGTTCGATAGTGCTGACACCATCACCCATTGTCTAAAAGTGATGTCAGGCATGATTGAAACGATGACTGTTAATCATGACAATATGGCTCAATCAACAAAAAAAGATTTTTCAAATGCCACAGAACTTGCTGATTACTTAGCTAACTTAGGTACGCCCTTTAGAGAAGCTCATGAAATTGTCGGTAAACTGGTATTAGATTGTATTCATAATGGTACTTACTTGCAAGATATTGCTTTAAGTGACTATCAAGCGATTAATCCTCATATCACAGCTGAAGTTTATGACAAACTTGATCCCTATCACGCTGTCAAAAACCGTCATTCATTTGGGGGTACTGGCTTTGATCAAGTTCAACATCAAATTGATATTGCTAAACAAGAATTATAAAGAAGCATGGCTGATTGTAGCCATGCTCCTTTATTATTTAACTTGCCAGTTGTTGTATATAGCCTTTGGATACACTTATTAAAAGTTTTAACTTATTTTTTTATATAGTAACCTTTGACTATATCTTTTTTATCAAGATACTCTAATTTATATAAATCATATTCATCTTTTATCTTATTAAAACTTTCAAAAGCTTCATCCCACGTTTTATATGTTTTTTTGTGATATATTTTATCGTTTTTTTGTGATGCTAATATATTATTTTTCCAAGATAAAATATTTTTCTGAATATCAATATACAAATTAGGATTATTAACAATAACTATCATCAGTTGATTTTTAGCCCTAGTTATATTTTCAAATAAAGAATTTAATTCTAGATATGGATAGTATTCTGCCAAACTATTGTAATCTAATTTATTATTTTTATTTCTATAAAATTTATTATCTAGCATTAATATTACCTTATCAAATTCTCTTCCTATTACTTGATGAGTTGACTTTGATAAATCATATATTTTTTTCTTTTTTATTACATTTGTACTGGTAGTAGTATATGGGGTGAATTCAATAACAGTCCATCCCTCTTTATTTTGCTTCTCTTCAACAAAATTTTCAGCTGTTGATATTTTATTAAAATAACTAAGCGATATCTGTCTAAAATCATGAGGATTTACATTTCTTGCAGATAAATTAAACAGTAGTTTTATGAAATCTCCCATTTCTTTATCTGACCTTATTTTTTCTTTTAGTTTAACTATTTTTACACTAGCATCTGAAATTAATTTATTTTCTATATTGCATTTATCCTCTCTCGGATGAAGAACCTGTGAATGATCTACTGAAAAAATTGTTTTTTTAACAGTATCTTTTAACAAGTTAAATTGATCTTTATATAATCTTTGAGATTCATCTACCAAAATAACGTCATAATTTAATAATAAATCTGGTGATATATCTTTTATAGCAAATATATCAATTTCTAATTCCACAGGAATATTACTTATTTCTTCCTGACTTAATATCCCTGTAAAAATAATAGCAACTTTTTCTCCTCTATTTTTATATTCTACAGCTAAATCAAAAATCAACAGTGATTTACCTGTTCCAGGGCCTCCTAACAACCCTATATTCTTTGCGGAACTTGCTAATATTTCAGCTTTCTTACTCTCCTGAGAATCATTTAAGAAATATTGATGATTTAAAAACTCTAAAGAGGAGGAATATGGAGAAATAATAAAATCTTTCATGGTATAAAATTCTAACTCATTATGCATTAATGAATCTTCAGCAATTAAATCAGTTAATTGTTCTACATCTATTTTTTTTAATTGTTCTTCATCTTGCGTTAACAGATAAAAAGAGTTTGTATCAGCTACATAAGTACATGAAAGTACTTCCTTTTTCAAAACACTTAAATAAAATTTGTTTTTAATCAACTGATTCTTAATCGCTTCTTTTCCGTATCTAGGAAGTGAACTTTTCAGTTCAATATTCAAAACCTGATTTTCACTAAATCTTAACATATCAAATTCTTTACTTACTTTATTCATAGGTTTATATCCGATAAAATAATTGTCATATTTTTTTATCTCACAATTATTTAACATCATCATCTCACATAATTTCCCCAAAGCTTGTAATTCTTCTTTTTTTAAAAATCTATTTATATCATTATCCTCACTGTTATTCATTAGCCTCTTCATTGAATTAATTAAATCTATATTTTTGCTATTTATAGCTTCAAAAAAAGATAATAAATTAATTGGTCGTTGCATAAAAATAATTCCTCCTCAGTATAATTAACTTTATTATAACAAAAAAAACACCCTCCAAATGGAGAGTGTTTTTTGATGTGTAAAACAACAAATTAACGTTTTGAGAATTGTGCTGATTTACGAGCTTTTTTAAGACCTGGTTTCTTACGTTCTTTCATACGAGGGTCACGAGTTAGTAGACCAGCACGTTTTAAAGGACCGCGGAAATCTGGGTCGATTTGTAACAATGCACGAGCGATACCATGACGGATAGCACCAGATTGACCTGAGAATCCACCACCGTTAACGTTCACAAATACATCGTATGAACCTTCAGTTTCAGTGATTGCTAAAGGTTGTTTTAAGTCTTGAATTAAGATTGCTGATGGAATGTAGTCTTCAACTTTTTTGTTGTTAACTGTAACTTGACCTGAGCCAGGTACTAAACGTACACGAGCTACGGAATTCTTACGACGACCAGTTCCAAGATATGTTACTTGAGCCACAATAAGTTCCTCCTTAGATTAGTGTTTGAATGTCTAGTTCAACAGGTTGTTGTGCTTGGTTTTCGTGTTCTGAACCAGCATAGACGTGTAATTTTGAGAATTGTTGACGACCTAAAGTATTTTTAGGAAGCATTCCTTTTACTGATAATTCAACTAATCTTTGTGGATTATTTTCCAATAATTCACCTGCTGAAACAGATTTTAATCCACCTGGGTGGTTACTGTGACGGTAGTAAATCTTATCGCTAGCTTTATTACCAGTCAAAACAATTTTTTCTGCATTAATTAAAATAACGTTATCACCAGTGTCAACGTTTGGTGTGTATTGAGGTTTGTTTTTACCTCTTAGAAGTGTTGCAACAGCTGTTGAAACACGTCCTAATGAGACGCCACTTGCATCGATAACATACCATTTACGGTTGAATTCACCTGGTTTAGCTAATGGGGTTGTACGCAATGTTTTTTCCTCCAGTTTCTTCGCATGTTTGATAATACAATAAGTTTCCGGGGCTTATCGTGGACAAACAATACCAGATAATAATTTACTATAGATTTTTAAAAATGTCAACTCTATTTACTGATCTTGTCGATATTTTTTGGGAACTTCATCGTAGAAAACTTCTTTTAAATAAAGTCCACTAGCCGGAGCAGTTCCTCGTGCTTGTTGTCTATCTTTAACTTCAAATAATCGAATAAAGTCGTGAATATCACGGCGATTATTTCCAATTTCAAGTGCAGTCGCAACTAATATTCGCACCATATTATACAAAAAGCCGTTTCCAATAAAGTCAAAAACCAACTCGTTGGCTTCCTTATCTTCAGTGACATTAGCATAATAAATAGTTCGCACTTTGTCTTCAATTACACCGCCACTTGCTGCAAAGCTTGTGAAATCATGCTCACCTATTAAGTCTTTCAAAGCAATTTTGATACGGTCAACTTCAAGTGGATAAGGGTAATGTCCTGTATAAAAACGCTTGAAAGGATCCGTATAACGACCACAATCAACGCGATATTGGTACCACTTGGCTTTGGCATCAAAGCGACTATGAAACCCTTCTTGAATTTGTGATTCCACAAACTCTACATCAAGAGGCATTAAGCTATTTAATGCTTTTAACATATTAATAGCTGGAATTTCATTTGGGAAATCAAAATGAATGATTTGACCATAAGAATGAACGCCGGCATCAGTTCGACCTGACCCGTGTGTCATCACTTCTTGACCTTTCATCATTTTTTTAAGTCCGGATTCAATCACACCTTGAACGGTTCTTAAGTTCGGTTGGCGTTGAAATCCGTGAAAATCATGGCCATCATAGCGTACTTTCATTTTGTAACGTGGCACGCTTAAAACCTCCTCAAAACAAGTAATAAAACGGTTAAGAGGACAAAGTAATACAATACATATAAGTCTGTCTTATGCCATTTTAATCGTCTAAATTGTGTTCTAGGTTGACCTAGTTCGTAATTTCTTGCTGTCATTGATTCAGCTAAATCAATTGCTATCTTCATACTATTAATCAATAGCGGAATTAGCATAGGAATAATGGATTTCACACGTTTAATAATATTACCATCATTAAAGCTAGCACCTCTAGCTCGTTGTGCATTCATGATTTTAGTTGCTGTTTCCATCAATGTAGGTACAAAGCGTAAGGCAATTGAACAAATCATTGAGAATTGATCAACTGGAAATTTCACTTTTTTTAATGGTTTGAGCAATGAGGCAAAGGCATCAGCAATCAGCATTGGTGGCGTTGTAATCGTTAGAATTGTCGACATAAAAATAATTGATGATAGCCGAACGAGTATAAAGATACTATTGATAATCCCATACTGCGAGATTGTGAATATCCCCCACTTTAAGTAAATGTCGCCACCACTGGTAAAGAGAATTTGCAATGCCACAGTGAATATCATCAACCACATCATCGGCTTTAATCCTTGCCAATAAATCTTTGGCGATATTTTTGTCATATAGGCCGCAAATAATGTAAAAGCCACAATCACACCATAAGTCCAAAAATTATTAGCTAAGAAAATTAAAATAATAAACCCGAATGTTGCCAGTAACTTGGCACGTGGATCTAGCCGATGTACATACGATTTACCATAAATATACTGTCCTAATAAAAATTTATCCATCTTCAGCCAACTTTCCACCTAGTTTTGGCGTTAAAACTTCAACTAACTCTGCCATTGTAATTGGCATTGACTCAAATTTAAACCCTTTAGCTGCCAACTGTTGTGCAAACGCAGTCACTTTGGGCTGGTTCAAAGCATGTTGATGCAGCCACTTTTCATCTTGAAAAAGCGTTTGAGGTGCCTCTTGACGTAATAATTGACCAGCTTCAAGCACTAACACCTCATCAGCATAGTTAGCCACAATATCCATGTCATGACTGACTAATACAACTGTGTGGCCTTGGTGTTGATAGTCTTTAAACAATGCCAGAATTTCTTTTTGTCCAACAGGATCAAGCCCAGCTGTTGGTTCATCAAGTATTAACACTTCTGGATTGCTAGCCATAACACCTGCAATAGCTACACGTCGCATTTGACCTCCTGAGAGTTCAAAAGGAGATTTATCAGCTAACGAAACGTCAAGACCAACTTTTTCTAGCCAATAATAAGCTGAGTCTTCCGCTTCTTTTTTACTAAAGCCAAAGTTAAGTGGGCCAAACATAATATCTTTTAATACCGTTTCCTCAAATAACTGATTTTCCGGAAATTGAAAGACCATACCGACTTTTTGTCGTAACGGCTTTAATCCTTTCCCTGTAATTTCGTTATTAATTATAAAGTCATCTCCAATACGAACATTTCCTTTTGATGGCTTTAGTAAAGCATTTATCTGATGAATTAACGTCGACTTTCCACTTCCCGTATGCCCGACAATCGCTGTAAAGCTAGCTGATTGAATCTTAAAATTAATATCAGATAAGCCATACTTTTCAAGTTCAGTCCCTTGGCTATAAATATAACTTACATTTTCGAATTTAATTTCCATAAGTAGTCAATTAGCTCACTTTCATCTAAAATATCACGCGGGATTTTGATAGCATGTTGACCCAACTCTACTGCTAATTGCTTAGCAAATGGCAGCATTAAGCCCATCTCACTCAACCAATCGCCATCAGCTAAAACTTCCTTAGGCGTTCCCTGTTTAACTAACTGGCCATCAGATAATACGCAAATATCATCTGCTTTGGTCGCTTCTTCAATATCATGTGTCACTGAAATGACAGTTACTTGATATTTCGATTTAATTTCTTGAATAACTTGATGAATCTGGTTTCGCCCTTGAGGGTCCAACATGCTCGTTGCTTCGTCTAAAATAATAATTTTAGGTCGAATAGCTAAAATCCCAGCAATTGCGACACGTTGCTTTTGACCACCTGATAGTTTAGACGGTTCCATCTTCCTAAACTCTGACATGTTTACAACAGCTAATACTTCTTGGATACGATTTTCAATTTCATCAGGATCAATATTGCGATTTTCAAGACCAAATGCAATGTCACCTTCGACCGTTGCCCCAACAAATTGGTTATCAGGATTTTGAAAAACAATACCCAAGTCATTACGAATATCAAACCACTTTTCTTCCGTTGCTTCAATACCGTTAATTATAATTTGTGAACTTGAATCTGAATCAGGTTCTTTCAGCCCAGTTAATAATCGAACTAATGTACTTTTTCCACTACCATTATGCCCCAAAATACACGTCCAACTATCTTTAGCAATATTAACGCTAAAATTTTTCAAAGTCGGACTGTCATTTTGCGAATAAATGTAGCTTAAATTTTTAACTTCAATAATATTTTTGCTCATATTTTTACCCACTTATTTATTTATAGCTTCCATTATAGTAAATTTTGAGCAAAAAAAAAATCATTCAAAGATGGGATAATAAAATTTTAATTATTATCTAAGCTAGACTTGGAATTTAATTCCATCATCATTACGCTATTTCTCACATCTAAGAAATGATCGTTTTTTAAGTAATAGATATTATTAAACTAATTCAATAATAGCCATTGGTGCACCATCACCACGACGAGGTGCAGTTTTGTAAATTCTAGTGTAACCACCATTACGTTCTTTGTAACGAGGTGCAATATCACTAAATAACTTTTGTAAAGCAGATTGTACAACTACATCTTCTTCTTGTTCACGGATGTCAGCAACTTCGTTACGAACAAACGCTGCAGCTTGACGACGAGCGTGTAAGTCTCCACGTTTACCTAAAGTAATCATTTTTTCAACTGCTTTACGTACTTCTTTAGCACGAGTTTCAGTTGTCACAATGCGTTCATTAATTAACAAGTCAGTTGATAAATCACGCAACATAGCTTTTCTTTGAGAACTATTACGACCTAATTTACGGTAACCCATAGCTTTCCCTCCTTTAACACTTTTATGTTTAGTCTTCTTGACGTAAAGATAAATTCAAATCTGATAGTTTTTGTTTAACTTCTTCTAATGATTTGCGTCCTAAGTTACGAACACGCATCATATCTGATTCAGAGCGGTCAGATAAGTCTTGCACAGTGTTAATTCCTGCACGTTTCAAGCAGTTGTAAGAACGAACTGATAAGTCAAGCTCTTCAATTGTCATTTCAAGCTTTTGTTCTTCTTTTGCTTCTTCTTTTTCTGCCATGATATCAGTAAGTTGTGCTTCATCAGACATTTCAACAACGACATTTAAATGTTCTGTCAAAATCTTTGCGGCTAAACTAAGTGCATCATTTGGTGCAATTGAGCCATTGGACCAGATTTCAAGTGTCAATTTATCATAGTCATTGCGATGCCCTACACGAGTGCTTTCCACTTGATAGTTTACACGATCAATTGGTGAAAACAATGAGTCAACTGGAACAACACCGATTGGCATATCATCTGTTTTGTTTTGATCAGCAGAAACATAACCGCGACCTTGTTTAATGGCAACGTTCATGTGCAAATGTCCGCCTTCAGCAACTTCAGCAATGTATTGGCTAGGGTTCAATACTTGAACTTCGCTATCTACTTGCAAGTCTGCTGCTGTTACGCGTGCAGGTCCCACTACATCAATTTCCACAACTTTAGTTTCTTCTGAAAGAGACTTTAATGAAAGTTGTTTTAAATTCAAAACGATTTGAGTAACGTCTTCAACAACGCCTTCAACCGTTGAAAATTCATGTAAAACACCATCAATTTGGACATAGGATACTGCGCTTCCTGGTAGAGAAGCTAGCAATACTCGACGTAATGAATTACCTAACGTCGTTCCATAGCCACGTTCTAAAGGCTCAATAACAAATTTACCATAACTACTATCTTGTTCAACAGTTGTTATACTTGGTTTTTCAAATTCAATCATAAATTGGGACCCCTTTCAAAACGTATAGTGCTTTATTCAGCAAATAATTAAACACGACGACGTTTTGGTGGTCTTGATCCATTATGAGGAACAGGCGTAACATCGCGAATTGCTGTAACTTCTAAACCTGTTGCTTGTAAAGCACGAATAGCAGCTTCACGTCCAGCACCTGGACCTTTAACTGCAACTTCAACACTCTTCAATCCATGTTCCATAGATTGTTTAGCAGCAGCTTCAGATGCCATTTGAGCAGCAAATGGTGTTGATTTACGACTACCTTTAAATCCTAATGATCCTGCAGAAGACCAGGCAACAGCGTTACCTTGAACATCTGTAATCATCACTAAAGTATTATTGAATGTTGAGTGAACGTGTGCCACACCAGATTCAATATGCTTCTTGTTACGACGTTTACGAGAAGTTTTCTTAACAGCCATTAATTTCCCTCCTTAATTAGTTCTTATTTTTTCTTACCAGCAATGGCAATTTTTGGACCTTTACGTGTTCTTGCGTTGTTCTTTGTGTTTTGTCCACGTACAGGTAAACCACGACGGTGACGGATACCACGGTATGAACCGATTTCTTTTAGACGTTTAATGTTTAAACTAATTTCACGTCTTAGGTCACCTTCGACACGGATTTTATCTACTTCCGCACGAATTTTATCTTCTTGATCTGGAGTTAGGTCTTTAGAACGAATATCTTCAGACACACCAGCATCAGCTAAGATTTTTGCAGCAGTTGTATTACCTACACCGTAAATGTAAGTTAAAGCAACTACGATTCTTTTATCTCTGGGTAAGTCAACACCAGCAATACGAGCCATTATAACACCTCCGTATTTTATAAATTATTATCCTTGAGTTTGTTTGTGTTTTGGATTTGAGCAAATAACCATTACGCGGCCATTTCTCTTAATTACTTTACAATCTTCACACATTGGTTTAACAGATGGTCTTACTTTCATCTTGATAACCTCCTGAGTTGTTAAATCTACTACTTAATAAAACGATAAGTGATTCTGCCTTTAGTTAAATCATATGGAGACAATTCAACAGTCACTCTGTCACCAGGTAAAATACGAATGTAGTGCATTCTAATTTTACCAGAAACATGAGCTAAAATTGTATGCCCATTCTCTAACTCAACTTTAAACATTGCATTAGGAAGAGTATCAACCACTGTACCTTCAATTTCGATGACATTATCTTTTGCCAAAATTTTCCTCCTGATTGTTTAACACGATATACTACAGCAAAATATTATACCACTTTAGAACAATAAATACTAATTCAAAGAACTTAAAGCTTCATTGATATCAGCAAAAACTTCATCACGAGAACGTGTTCCATCAATTGAAACAAGTAACCCTTTTTCACGATAAAAATCGATTAATGGGGTATTCATTTCTAAATTAACTTCAATACGTTTTTTAACAACTTCGGGTTTATCATCCTCACGTTGATAAAAGTTGTGGCCACCACAACGATCACATGTGTTTTCAACTTTTGTTGGGTTGAAAACTTTATGATAAGTTGCACCACAGTCTCGACAAATAAATCTTCCTGATAAACGTTCAACTAAAAGTTTTGGATCAACTTCAATATTAATTACTTTTTGCAATGGTTTATTGACATTTGCTGTGATTGATTCAAGCATTTCTGCTTGGACAGTTGTTCTAGGAAAACCGTCTAAAATATATCCATCATTTGTATCAGCTTTGCCAAGTCTTTCTTCAACTAACTTAGCTGTCACTTCATCTGGAACCAAGTTACCAGCATCAATAAATGATTTAGCTTCAAGTCCTACCTTGGTTCCTTCGGCCATTGCTTCTCGGAACATATCACCCGTTGAAATGTGGGCAATATTATAATTATCTACAATCATTTCGGCTTGAGTACCTTTACCAGCACCCGGAAGCCCCATTAAAATAATATTTTTCATTTTTAAACAGCCTATCTAATAAATCCAACATATTTTCGTTTCATCAGTAATCCATCTAATTGACGCATTGCTTCAAGTGCTACACCAATAACAATCAGTAAGCTGGTCCCGCCAAGTCCAATAGAACTTGGTAGTCCCCAAATGTTTGAAGCAAGTTGCGGTACTAAGGAAATAAATCCTAAGAAGATGGAGCCGACAACTGAAAGTCTCATTAATAGTTTTGAAATATATTTTTGTGTTTCTTGTCCTGGCCAAACGCCTGGAATAAATGCACTTTGTTTTTGCAAGTTTTCAGCCACTTTTTCAGGGTTAACTTGTACAAAGGCATAGAAGAAAGTAAATAATATAATCAATAATGTATTAACTAGAGCTCCTGTTAGAGTCTGCATGCTGAAGATATTATTCATGATTTTGAACCATGCTTCTTCACCATGAGAATTTTGAAAGGCTACTAAAATCGTTGCCGGTGTGGCAATCAAAGAACTAGCGAAGATAACTGGAATAACACCAGCAACGTTAACTTTCAATGGAAGGTAACTTTCTGATCCTCCACTAGTTGCTCTTCTTGTATAGCGAATTGGAACTTTACGAATAGCTTGTTGAACATATGTCACAATCATCGTAATAATCAAAATTGCTACAACAACAGCGACTAAGAATAGTGCGCCTTGTCCACGATCGGCTGGATTGTTGTTTGTAATGGCATCACGATACAACTCGTGCGCACTTTGTGGAAATCTTGCCACAATACCGGCAAAGATAATCATCGAAACACCATTACCAATACCTTTATCTGTAATCTGTTCACCTAACCATGTTAGTAACATGGTTCCCGCTGTTAAAATAATACCAATCGTTATATAAGATGATAGAGTTTGTGATTTAACTAAACCTAAGCCACTTAACGCATTAAAACCTAGTGTGATTCCAATACTTTGAATAAATGCAAGTACAATTGATAAGTATCTTGTCACCTGATTTATCTTTCGACGGCCAACTTCACCTTGTTTACCCCATTCCACAAATTTAGGTACAATATCCATTTGGAGTAGCTGCACAACAATTTGTGCCGTAATATACGGCGAAACCCCCATCGAGAAGATGGAGTAGTTTGCCAAGCCACCACCACTAATTGTATCTAAAATTGGAACTAAACTTGTTGTTCCACTTTTTGTTAGATTAGCTAACGCACTTGCGTTAACACCAGGGACGATAATGTGTGACCCAATGCGGTATAGTAGCAAAATAAACAATGTGAAGAAAATCTTAGAACGAATTTCTTTTACTTTAAATGCGTTTTTCAAAGTGGTGAACATTAGATCACCTCAATTGAACCGCCAGCAGCCTCTACTGCAGATTTTGCAGCTTCAGAGTATTTGTTAACCTTAATAGTCAATTTAACTTTAAGATCACCGTTGGCAAGAAGTTTAACACCAGATAATTCTTTCTTAACTAAACCAGATTCTACTAATAAAGCAGGTGTTACTTCTGTACCTTCTTTAAATTGATTTAAATCGGAAAGATTGACAACAGCATATTCTTTACGATTAATGTTTTTGAATCCACGTTTTGGCATTCTTCTGAATAATGGCATTTGACCACCTTCAAAACCAATACGTGTTTTACCACCTGAACGTGCTAATTGACCTTTTTGTCCACGACCAGCTGTCTTACCGACACCAGATGAAGTTCCGCGACCAACACGTTTGCGGTTTTTTCTTGATCCTTCAGCAGGTTTTAATTCGTGAAGTTTCATAACCGAGCACCTCCTTGTGATTAACCTTTATATTCTTCTACATCAATAAGATGAGAAATTTTGAATAGTGCACCTCTAATAGCGTCATTATCAGGTTTGATAACTGAACTATTTACGCGACCTAATCCCAATTCTTTAACAATTTTTCTTTGGGCTGGAAGACGATGAGCTGCGCTTCTTTTTAAAGTGATTTTTAATTGAGCCATCTATAACTTCCTCCTAGCCTTGTAATGTATCAGCATTTACACCACGTAGTGCAGATACTGATTCTTTAGTTTTTAAGTTGCTTAATCCGTTTAATGTTGCACGAATAACGTTGATTGGTGTGTTACTTCCGCGTGACTTACTTGTAACATCAGCAACACCAGCAAGTTCAAGAACGGCACGAACAGGACCACCTGCAGCAACTCCAGAACCTTCTTCAGCAGGTTTCAAAAGAATGTCTCCAGCACCAAATTGACCAACAATTTCATGAGGAATTGTTGTACCAACCATAGGCACTTCAATCAAACTCTTCTTAGCAGCTTCAACAGCTTTTCTAATTGCTTCAGGAACTTCTTGAGCTTTACCAGTACCAAAACCTACGTGGCCAGCTTTATCCCCTACAATTACGATAGCAGCGAATCTAAGTCTACGTCCACCTTTAACAACCTTAGTTACTCGATTAATACTAACTAGACGATCTTCTAATTCTAAACGAGATGGATCGATATTTGCCATTTAGTTAACCTCCTCTTTATTAAAATTGTAGTCCATTTTCACGAGCAGCGTCAGCTAATTCTTGAATACGGCCTTGGTATAAGTAACCGCCACGGTCAAATACGACAGCTTCAATTTTAGCTTCTTTTGCTCTTTTAGCTACTAAAGCACCAACTTGTTTAGCTTGTTCTACTTTTGTAGCGTCATCTTTAACATCTTTATCAAGAGTTGAGGCACTTGCAAGCGTTACACCCGCTACGTCATCAATTACTTGAGCGTAGATGTTTTTATTTGAACGGAAAATACTTAAGCGTGGGCGCTCAGCAGTTCCAGAAATTTTACCACGAACGCGTTTATGGCGTCTTTGACGTGTTTTGTTTTTATCTGGTTTAGTAATCACAGTATCACCTCATATAATTTCTAAGTTAATTATTTACCAGTTTTACCTTCTTTACGACGTACGATTTCGTCTTTGTAACGAACTCCCTTACCTTTATAAGGTTCTGGAGGACGTGTATCACGAATTTCTGCCGCAAATTGGCCAACTGCTTGTTTGCTGATTCCTTTAACAACAAGTTCTGTTGCTGCAGGCACTTCAACTTCGATACCTTCAGGAATTGTCATTTCAACTGGTTGAGAGTAACCAACGTTTAATGTTAGTTTTTTACCTTGAGCTTGTGCACGGTACCCAACCCCAACAAGAGTTAATGCTTTAGAGTAACCTTCAGTTACACCAAGAACCATGTTGTTTAAGTTAGCACGCATTGTTCCATGAAGTGCTTTTTCGTCATCGCTTTGACGTTCAAAATTAATTTCGTTATCTTTTTGTTCAAAAGTAATTTTAGGATCAAAGTAGCGTGTTACTTCACCTTTTGGTCCTTTAACTGTAACGTCGTCACCATTTTTAGTGATTGTTACAGATTCTGGTACAATAATTGTTTTATAACCAGTACGACTCATGAGTTTCCCTCCTTTTCTTTCAAAAAATTACCAGATGTAAGCGAGCACTTCGCCACCAACATTTTTAGCACGAGCTTCTCTGTCAGTAATTACACCATTTGATGTTGAGATAATTGCAGTTCCTAATCCGTTAAGAACTTTAGGTACATCGTTTGCACCAACGTAAGTTCTTAAACCAGGTTTAGAAATACGTTTTAGGCCAGTAATAACACGTTCGTTATTTTTGCCATATTTAAGAAATACTTTGATAATTCCTTGTTTGTTATCTTCGATAACTTCGTAATCACGAATAAAGCCTTCATTCTTCAAAATTTCAGAAATCGCTTTTTTCATTGTTGATGCAGGAACTTCTAATGAATCGTGTTTTACCATGTTGGCATTTCTGATTCGTGTCAAGTAATCTGCGATTGGATCTGTCATGACCATGATGTGCTGCCTCCTTTTTTCAGATTTTTACCAGCTTGCTTTTCTAACGCCAGGAATTTGACCTTTATGTGCTAGTTCTCTTAAGCAAACACGGCATAGTTTAAATTTACGGTAAACAGAATGTGGACGTCCACATCTTTCACATCTTGTGTAGCTTTGTGTTGAAAACTTAGCTGGACGATGGTTTTTAGCAATTTGTGATTTCTTAGCCAATTAATTGACCTCCCTTAAACTTATTTAGCAAAAGGCATACCAACTTGAGTCAATAATTCTCTTGCTTCTTCATCAGTATTTGCAGTTGTTACAAGAACAATATCTAATCCACGAACACGATTTACTTGGTCGTAATCCACTTCAGGGAAGATAAGTTGTTCTTTGATACCTAATGTATAGTTACCACGTCCATCAAAAGACTTAGCACTAACACCATGGAAATCACGAACACGAGGAAGCGAAACGTTAATTAATTTGTCTAGAAAATCATACATACGGTCACCACGTAAAGTAACCTTTGCACCAATTGACATACCTTCACGTAAACGGAAGCCAGCAATTGATTTTTTAGCTTTGGTAATCAAAGGTTTTTGACCTGAGATTAATGTTAATTCGTTAACAGCATCATCAAGGTTTTTAGCGTTTGTGATTGCATCACCAACACCCATGTTCAAAACAATCTTTTCAATTTTTGGAACTTGCATAACTGATTTGTAATTGAATTTTTCAACCAAAGCAGGTGTAATTTCAGAAACGTATCTTTCTTTTAAACGATTAGCCACTTATTGTCCTCCTCTCTTATTTTATAATTGTTTACCAGTTTTCTTTGAAACGCGAACTTTTTTACCGTCTACGATTTCAAATTTAACTTTTGTTGCTTCGTTGTTTTCTGGATCAATCAACATAACGTTTGAAACGTGAATAGGTGCTTCTTGATCTTGAATACCACCTTGGGGATTCATTTGAGAAGGTTTACTATGTTTTTTCACCATATTAATACCTTCAACAACCACACGGTCTTCTTTGTTTAAAACTTTTAAGACTGAACCTTCTTTGCCTTTATCTTTACCGGCAATAACTTTAACTTTGTCGCCTGTTTTAACAAACATGTGCGCACCTCCCTATTATCAATCAGATTCTATAAAACTTCAGGTGCCAATGACACGATTTTCATGAATGCATTTTCACGTAATTCACGAGCAACAGGCCCAAAAATACGTGTTCCACGAGGGCTTTTATCTTCGTTGATAATAACTGCTGCGTTTTCGTCAAAACTAATGTATGATCCGTCGGCACGTCTTGCACCTGATGCAGATCTTACAATAACAGCTTTTACAATGTCACCTTTTTTGACAACGCCACCTGGTGTTGCTTGTTTAACTGTTGCAACAATAACATCACCAATATTGGCAGTCTTTCTACCAGAACCACCTAAAACTTTAATAGTTAAAATTTCACGTGCTCCTGAGTTATCAGCAACTTTAAGTCTTGTTTCTTGTTGGATCACTTGAGTTCCTCCTCTCGCCTAAGAGATTATTCGCATTATTTTAGATTAGATGAAACTAGATAATAACTGCTTTTTCTACAACATCTACTAAACGGTAACGTTTTGAACGAGACAATGGTCGGGTTTCCATGATACGAACAATATCTCCAACTTTAGCTTCGTTGTTTTCATCATGTGCATAATATTTTTTAGAATACTTAACGCGTTTGCCATACACAGGATGTTTCTTTTGTGTTTCAACAACAACAGTGATTGTTTTGTCCATTTTATCAGAGACAACACGTCCTTGGTGTACGTGACGACTATTTCTTTCGTTAATTTCGCTCAAGTTTATAACTCCCTTCCATTATCTTATTTATTGTTCAATTCTTGTTCGCGCAAGATTGTTTTGATACGAGCAATGTTTTTGCGAACTTGCTTTAAGCGAGCTGTATTTTCAAGTTGCCCTGTGGCTTGTTGAAAACGCAAGTTGAACAATTCTTCTTTGTATTGCTTTTCTTTAGCAATAATTTGCTCAGTGGTTAATTCTTTAATTTCATTAGCTTTCATTAGATTCGCCACCTACTTCCTCACGTTTTACGAACTTGGTTCTAATTGGTAATTTATGAGATGCAAGTCTTAAAGCTTCACGCGCAACTTCTTCAGAAACGCCACCAATTTCAAACAAGATTTTTTCTCGTTTAACTGGAGCAACCCAACCTGCTGGAGCTCCTTTACCAGAACCCATACGTACTCCAACACCTTTTGCAGTATATGATTTATGAGGGAAGATTTTAATCCAAACTTTCCCACCACGTTTCATGTAACGTGTCATAGCAATACGTGCTGCTTCGATTTGTCTATTTGTAATCCAGTGAGAGTCTACTGCTTGTAAACCAAATTCACCGAAACTTACTTGTTTACCGCCTTTAGCTGCTCCGCGCATTTTACCACGGAATTCACGACGGTGTTTAACACGTTTAGGAACTAACACGATTAGTTTCCTCCTTTCGCGTCCTTATTAATTGTACTTTCATTACGTGTTGGCAATACTTCTCCACGACAAACCCATACTTTAACACCGATTTGTCCATAGGTAGTTGCTGCTTCAACCCAAGCATAATCAATATCTGCTCTTAATGTGTGAAGAGGAACTGTACCTTCTGTATGCCATTCTTTACGCGCCATGTCAGCACCATTTAAACGACCTGAGATTTGAGTTTTAATACCTTTTGCACCAGCTCTCATTGATCTTTGAGTAGCTTGTCTTTGTGCACGTCTGAATGCTACACGAGCTTCTAGTTGACGAGCAATGCTGTCACCTACTAGAGTTGCATCCAAATCAGGTTTTTTGATTTCAACAATATTAATGTGAACTTGTTTGTTAGTTAAAGCATTAATTTGTTTTCTCAAAGCTTCAACTTCAGAACCACCTTTACCGATAACCATACCTGGTTTTGCTGTGTGGATTGAAATGTTAACTTTGTTTGCAGCACGTTCAATTTCAACTTGTGAAACTGAAGCAGTTGCTAATTTCTTTTCAATGAATTTTCTGATTTTCAAATCTTCGTGTAAGAAGTTTGCAAAATCTTTTTCAGCGTACCATTTAGCTTCCCAGTCGCGGATAACGCCAAGACGAAAGCCTATTGGATTAACTTTTTGACCCATTAAATTGACCTCCTTATTATTTTTTATTCAGCTTCTGAAACTACAATTGTAATGTGACTTGTTCTCTTATTAATAGGAGAAGCCGCACCTTTGGCACGCGGACGAAATCTCTTCAAAGTAGGTCCTTCATTCACATATGCCTCAGAAACGTAGAGGTTTGCAGATTCTAGATCAAAATTATGTTCAGCGTTTGCAATTGCTGATTTTAAAACTTTGGCCACGATAGGTGAGCCAGCTTTAGGTGTGAATTGCAAGATAGCTAAAGCTTCAGCTGCGTTTCTTCCACGAATTAAGTCCACAACTAAGCGAGCTTTTCTTGGTGCAAGACGAACCATTCTTACTTTAGCTTTCGCGCTTGTAACTGTATCTGCCATCAGACGAATTCTCCTTTCTATTTACCTTGAGTTTGTTTGTCATTTCCTGAATGACCATGGAATTTTCTTGTAGGTACGAATTCACCTAGTTTGTGTCCTACCATGTCTTCTGAAATGAATACTGGTACGTGTTTTCTACCATCGTAGACAGCTATTGTGTATCCAATGAAGTTTGGAAAAATAGTTGAACGACGGGACCAAGTTTTAATAACTTGTTTCTTTTCTTGATCAGCTTGAGCTTCGACCTTTTTCAATAAATGCGCGTCAGCAAATGGACCTTTTTTAATACTACGGCTCATTTCTAGACCTCCCTTACTGTTTAACTATTACTATTTGCCTTTACGATGACGAATAATAAGTTTTTCTGATTTAGCTTTACTATTACGTGTTTTAACACCCATAGTTTTCTTGCCCCATGGTGACATTGGAGATGGACGTCCGATAGGTGCACGACCTTCACCACCACCGTGAGGGTGATCGTTAGGGTTCATTACAGAACCACGAACTGTAGGACGGAAACCTAACCAGCGTTTACGACCAGCTTTACCAATGTTGATTAATTCGTGTTGTTCATTACCAACTGAACCGATTGTTGCACGGCAAGCTGAAAGAATCATACGAACTTCACCAGAGTTAAGTTTGATTAATGTGTATTTTTCTTCTTGTCCAAGAACTTGAGCAGATGTACCTGCTGAACGAACAAGTTGTCCACCTTTACCAGGTTTCATTTCAATGTTGTGGATTAATGTTCCATCAGGAATGTTTTTAAGTGGTAATGTGTTACCTACTTTAATATCAGCATTTTCACCTGATTCAACGATTTGTCCAACTTTAATACCTTTAGGTGCTAAAATGTATGATTTAACACCATCATGATAAGCAACGAGTGCAATGTTTGCTGATCTGTTTGGATCGTATTCGATAGCCTTAACAGTTGCTTTTACATTGTCTTTGTTACGTTTGAAATCGATGACACGGTATTTTTGTTTATGTCCACCACCGCGGTGTCTTACCGTAATATGACCATGTGCGTTACGGCCTGCTTTACTGCTTTGTGAATCAAGCAAAGATCTTTCAGGAGCTTTCTTTGTGATTTCAGCAAAATCAGAGCCAGTCATATGACGTCTACCATTTGTCGTTGGTTTGTGTTTAATGATAGCCACTTGACTTACCTCCTATATGATTAGTTTTCGAAAATTGTAATTTCTTTTGAGTCAGCAGTTAAAGTTACGATAGCTTTTCTGCGACGACGAGTTGTTCCCACATATTGGCCAACTCTTTTTTGTTTACCGCGAACATTCATAATGTTTACGTTTTGAACTTTAACGTCAAAGATTTCTTCTACTGCACGACGTACTTGAGTCTTGTCAGCATTTACATTAACGTCGAAAGTGTATTTACGAGCATCCATTGCGCCCATTGAAGCTTCCGTAATAACGGGTCTTAAGATAATATCGCGAGCTTCCATTATGCGAGCACCTCCTCGATACTTTGTACAGCAGCTTTAGTTAAAACGATTTTTTGGTTATTTACAATATCCAATATGTTTAAACCTTCAGCAGGAATAATTGTAACGTTTTCTAAGTTACGAGCTGATAAAGCAGCGTTTTTGTTTTCTGAATCAACAACTACAAGAACTTTTGTATCAACTTTAACGTTGTTCAAGAAGTTTGCAAATTCTTTTGTTTTTGGTGTGTCGAATGATAATTGATCAACAACTACCATGTCTTCACCTGCAACTTTTTGTGAAAGAGCAGATTTAAGAGCTAAACGTCTTACCTTTTTAGGTAATTTGTAAGCGTATGAACGTGGAGTAGGACCAAATACAACACCACCACCACGCCATTGTGGAGATCTGATAGAACCTTGACGAGCACGTCCAGTTCCTTTTTGTCTCCATGGCTTTTTACCTCCACCACGTACGGCAGAACGGTTTCTAACTGAGTGTGTTCCTTGTCTTAAAGAAGCACGTTGCATAATCACTGCATCAAATAAAACGCTTTCGTTTGGTTCAATACCAAAGATTTGTTCATTTAATTCAAGTTGACCTGCATTTTTACCTGTTTGATCTAATACATTAACGTTAGGCAATTTTTATCCTCCTTTCTTACTTGTTAGTTTTCTTTACAGCACTTTGGATGCTGACTGTTGATTTTTTGGCACCAGGAACATTACCACGAATCATGATAACGTTTTTGTCAGCAACAACTTTTACGATGTCCAAGTTTTGAACTGTAACTTGTTTGTTACCCATACGTCCTGGTAAACGTTTACCTTTGAATACACGGTTGATAATAGATCCCATTGTACCTGAACGTCTGTGGTATCTTGAACCGTGAGTTTCTGGTCCACGCGATTGACCCCAACGCTTGATAGCACCTTGGAAACCATGACCTTTACTTGTACCAGTTACGTCTACAACGTCACCTTCAGTAAATGTTTCTACAGTAATTTCTGAGCCTACTTCATATTCGCTAAGCTCAACATTACGATATTCTTTAATGAAGCGCTTAGGTGAAGTCTTAGCTTTTGCAGCATGACCTTTAGCTGGTTTGTTTGACAAGATGTCACGTTGATCTTTGTAACCTAGTTGAACAGCTTCGTAACCATCACTTTCCATTGTTTTAACTTGTAAAACAACGTTAGGAGTAGCTTCGATAACTGTTACGGGAACTAATTCACCAGATTCTGTGAAGACTTGTGTCATCCCAACTTTTTTTCCTAAGATTCCTTTTTTGGCCATGTTTACACCTCCGTAATTTTATTTATTAATTATTATAGTTTAATTTCGATATCTACACCACTAGGTAAATCCAATTTCATTAATGAATCTACTGTTTTAGGTGTTGGGTTCACGATGTCAATTAAGCGTTTGTGTGTACGCATTTCAAATTGTTCACGTGAGTCTTTGTGTTTATGTGGTGAACGGATAACTGTGAAAAGTTTACGTTCTGTTGGCAATGGAATTGGACCTGAGATTTCAGCACCAGTTCTTGTTGCTGTTTCCACAATTTTTTCTGCAGATTGATCTAGAATACTATGTTCATAAGCTTTCAATCTGATACGAATTTTTTGACCTGCCATTTTTTTACCTCCTCGTCTCTTTTTAAAGATGACTTGCTCGGCGAAAATTATCCGAACACATCCACTGTGGCAATGCAGCCGGGTGTGTCGCAACCTTCCGCTTCATCGCTCTATATTTTGCTAATAGTCAAAGAAGACTATACAATCCTCTTCAAAATCAGCACGTATAATATTATACTGCATGGAAATGCCAATTACAAGGGATAAACAAAAAAATCTTTCGCCATTTGGCAAAAGATTTTTATTGTTTTTATTCATCGTCAGAAGAAGTATTCCCACCGTTTTTCTTGATGATTTCTTCTTGAATTGATTTTGGAGCTGGTTCGTAGTGGTCAAATACCATTGTAAATGTACCACGACCTTGTGTACCTGAACGAAGTGTTGTAGCGTAACCGAACATTTCTGAAAGTGGCACAAATGCGTTAACAACTTGTGCACCACCACGAGCGTTCATACCTTCAACACGACCACGACGAGCAGTTACTTGACCCATGATATCTCCAAGATATTCTTCAGGTGCAATAACTTCTACTTTCATGATAGGTTCTAGCACAGCAGCACCAGCTTTTTTAGCAGCTTCTTTCAATGCGATAGAAGCAGCAACTTTATAAGCTGATTCAGATGAATCGACATCGTGGTAAGAACCATCGAACAATTTAGCTTTAACATCAATCAATGGGTAACCAGCAAGAACACCGTTTTCCATTGATTCTTTAAGACCTTGTTCAACTGAAGGGATGTATTCACGAGGAACAACCCCACCAACGATAGCATCTTCGAATTCAAATCCTGCACCTTCGTCGTTTGGTGTAAATTCGATCCATACATCACCATATTGACCTTTACCACCAGATTGACGAATGAATTTACCTTGAGCTGTAGCAGGTTTTGTGAATGTTTCACGGTAAGCAACTTGAGGAGCCCCAACGTTAGCTTCAACGTTAAATTCACGTTTCATACGGTCAACCATGATATCTAAGTGAAGTTCACCCATACCAGCAATCAATGTTTCCCCTGTTTCTGGGTTTGTTTCAGCTTGGAATGTAGGATCTTCTTCAGAAAGTTTCTGGATAGCAACATCCAATTTGTCACGGTCAGCTTTTGATTTAGGTTCAACAGATACTTGGATAACTGGATCAGGAATTTCCATTGATTCAAGAATTAATGGACGTTTCAAGTCAGTTAGTGAGTCACCTGTTGTTGTTACTTTAAGACCGATAGCAGCAGCGATATCACCAGAGAATACTTCAGGAATTTCTTCACGGTGGTTAGCGTGCATTTGTAGTAAACGACCAACACGTTCACGAGTGTTGTTTGAAGCGTTTAATACGTATGAACCAGCTTCAAGTGTACCTGTGTAAACACGGAAGAAAGTCAAACGACCAACGAATGGGTCAGTTGCAATCTTGAAGGCTAACGCAGCAAATGGTTTGTCATCTCCAGCGATTAGTTCTTCATGTTCACCAGTTTTTGGATCTTCAGCTTTATAAGGTGTTACGTCAAGTGGTGATGGTAGGTAGTCAACAACCGCATCCATCAACATTTGAACACCTTTGTTTTTGAAGGCTGAACCAGCAAGAACTGGGTAAAATTCTAAGTTAAGAGTTGCTTTACGGATAGCAGCTTTTAGCTCAGCATTTGTGATTTCTTCACCTTCAAGGTATTTGTCCATGATTTCATCATCAACATCAGCAATAGCTTCAATCAATTGAGCACGACGTTTTTGAGCTTCTTCTAAGTAATCTGCAGGGATTTCAACCTTGTCAAATTTTGTACCTAGTTTATCTTCATCACTGTAAACATCAGCTTCCATTTCAATCAAGTCAATGATACCTTCAAAGTCATCTTCAGCACCGATTGGCATTTGAATTGGTTGAGCATTTGCTTGTAGACGGTCATGTAATGTGCTTACTGAGTAATCAAAGTTAGCACCTAATTTATCCATCTTGTTAACAAAAACTAGACGAGGAACGTTATATGTTGTAGCTTGACGCCAAACATTTTCAGTTTGTGGTTCAACACCTGATTGCGCATCTAAAACTGTAATCGCACCATCTAGAACTCTAAGTGAACGTTCAACTTCGATTGTGAAGTCAACGTGTCCTGGAGTATCGATGATGTTGATACGGTTATCATGCCATTGAGCTGTTGTAGCAGCAGATGTAATTGTGATACCACGTTCTTGTTCTTGTGACATCCAGTCCATTTGTGAACCACCATCGTGAGTTTCACCAATTTTGTGGATACGTCCTGTATAGTACAAGATACGTTCTGTAGTTGTTGTTTTACCAGCATCGATGTGGGCCATGATACCGATATTACGTGTTTTATCCAACGGGAATGCACGTTTGTTTGCCATTTAATTTACTCCTTTTAAAAAACAAATAGACTATATTACCAGCGGTAGTGAGCGAACGCACGGTTAGCTTCAGCCATTTTGTGACTGTCTTCACGTTTTTTCACAGAAGCACCTGTATTATTAGCTGCATCCATGATTTCGTTTGCTAGTCTTTCATCCATTGTATGTTCGTTACGTAATCTTGAGTAGTTTACGATCCAACGAAGACCTAAAGTTGTTCTTCTTGCTGGACGAACTTCGATAGGAACTTGGTAGTTAGCCCCACCAATACGTCTTGCTTTAACTTCTAGAAGTGGCATAACGTTGTTCATTGCTTCTTCAAAGACTTCCATTGGTTCATTACCAGTAGTTTCTTTGATGATGTTAAATGCATCGTATAAGATAGTAGAAGCTTTACCGCGTTTACCATCCATCATTAATTGGTTAATTAAGCGAGAAACAAGTTTTGAGTTATAGATTGGATCTGGCAAAATGTCTCTCTTTGGCACGTTACCTTTTCTTGGCATTAAAATTTCCTCCTACGTTTTATTTTTTAGCACCGTATTTAGAACGACCTTGTTTACGTCCGTCAACACCAGCAGTATCAAGCGCACCACGAACGATGTGGTAACGAACCCCTGGCAAGTCCTTTACACGTCCCCCACGGATTAAGACAACACTATGCTCTTGCAAGTTGTGTCCGATACCTGGAATGTAAGCTGTAACTTCAATCATGTTTGACAAACGCACACGAGCGTATTTACGTAACGCTGAGTTAGGTTTTTTAGGTGTCATTGTTCCAACACGAGTAGCAACCCCACGTTTTTGTGGTGCAGGGTTATCTGTTAATTTTTTCTTTTTACTGTTATAACCGTAGTTCAAAGCTGGTGCATCTGAACCAGCAACTTTGGACTTACGACCTTTTCTTACCAATTGGTTAATTGTTGGCATAAAAGATATCCTCCTAATAATTTAAACACACACATCCAGGAGTTTCATTTTTGCTCGCTGGACGGTTAATATTCTAATAAAATACCTATACAAATCTATCACTTATTTAGTGTGTCGTCAATATAAAAACAAAAATATTTCGTAATTATTTGTGGAGGTTGACTGCTGTGATACTAATATCGATAGTTTCTTTTACTTTACTAAGCTGGTACTTTATTTTTCAGCCAGATTTCAAAACACCTGATTTTGACTTAAATCTCAAATCTAAATACCTGACTTTAGCTAGTCATTTATTTTTTGCTTTATTGAGTACTTATGTCATCCATTCTATTGTGCAATTCTATTTGTTATTTGCACTACTATTTTGCAGTTTGACCGATTCTTATAAGCGGTTCATTTACCCTATTATCCTGATTCCCTCTATTCTTATAGGATTTTGTCAGTATGAGTTTTTTGCACCTGATTTGACTATTGGTACACTAACACTACTGGCACTACTAATTAGTGTTCGTTTTAAAAAAATGGGATTAGGCGATAGTTTTATTTATTTAGCAATGGGGGTTAACAGCTCATTTGAAACGGCTAATTATAGTCTTATCATCGCTTGTTTAATTTTAGTCGGCTGTCACTATAACAATTTAAAATCAGAACATCCTTTTGTTCCCTACTTAGTTTTAGGATTCCTAATCACCTTACTTTTAGACCTATAAAAAAAGCGACTCACTATAAAGTGAATCGCTTTTTTGGTGCCAACTAGTTAGTTGATTGTTCTTCTTGTTCTTGCATTTGTTTTTCAATATCTGCAATTGAGTAAACTGAAGATGGTTTTGCATTTTTAGCAATTGGTTCCATCTCACGATATTTGGCCATACCAGTACCAGCTGGAATGATTTTACCAATAATAACGTTTTCTTTAAGTCCAAGAAGTGGATCATTTTTACCACGGATAGAAGCATCAGTAAGGACACGAGTTGTTTCTTGGAAGGAAGCAGCTGACAAGAAACTGTTTGTTTCAAGAGAAGCTTTTGTAATACCCAAGATAACTGATTGTCCAGTAGCTGGTACGCCACCGTTGATAATTGTTTCGCGGTTGCTATCTGTAAATTCACTAATATCCATCAATGTTCCTGGTAATGTATCTGTTTCACCTGGATCAAGAATACGTACTTTACGTAGCATTTGACGAGCCATAACCTCAACGTGCTTATCTGAGATTTCTACCCCTTGCATACGGTAAGCTTTTTGAATTTCATCTAAGATATAAGTTTCTGTAGATAGTACATCACGTACACGAATTAATTGTTTTGGATCAATTGAACCGTGAGTTAATTTGTCCCCACGACGAACTTCGTCACCTTCAGCAACAGCCATACTTGCTGTATAAGGTACGCTGTAAGTTCTTGTATCAATATTTCCTTCAACTGTAATTTCACGTGTATGGTCTGCTGGATTTTCTTCAATAGAAGTAATTGTTCCGGCAGCTTCTGTAATAGTTGCAAGCCCTTTAGGATTACGAGCTTCAAACAACTCTTGCACACGAGGAAGACCTTGAGTGATATCTTCACCCCCGGCAACCCCACCGGTATGGAAGTTTCTCATTGTAAGCTGAGTTCCGGGTTCACCGATTGATTGAGCAGCAACAGTACCAACTGCTTCACCAACTTCAACTTCTTCACCAGTTGCCAAGTTACGTCCGTAACATTTTTGACAAACACCATGTTTAGTATTACATGTGAAGGCTGAACGAATCGTTACCGTTTCAACACCAGCATCAATAATCATTTGTGCTGATTCTTCATCAAGTAAAGTATTTGGTTTAACAAGTACTTCACCTGTTTTAGGATGGAAAATTGATTTTTGTGTATAACGACCAACTAAACGATCGAACAATGGTTCAATCATTTCGTTACCTTCTTTGATTGACTCAACCACTAAACCACGGTCAGTGCCACAGTCTTCTTCACGAACAATAACATCTTGAGCCACATCAACCAAACGACGAGTTAAGTAACCTGAGTTAGCTGTCTTCAACGCCGTATCGGTCATTCCTTTACGGGCACCGTGAGTAGACATGAACATTTCCATAACGGTTAGACCTTCACGGAAGTTAGATGTAACAGGAACTTCCATCATACCGCCGTTAGGAGCGGACATCAAACCACGCATACCAGCAAGTTGAGTAAAGTTCGAGATGTTACCACGAGCTCCTGAGTCACTCATCATGTTGATAGGGTTTGATGGATCAAAGTCATCAATTAATCGTTGTTGGATAGTATCTTTTGCATCGTTCCAAACACTGATAACACGTTCGTGACGTTCTTCATCAGTAATCAAACCACGACGGAATTGTTTAGCAACAGTTGCAACTTTTTTGTGAGCGTCGTTAACAATATCATCTTTATCAGGTAATGTTGGCACGTCAGCCACACCCACTGTAAGTCCTGATACTGTTGAAACTTCATAACCCACTTGCTTCAAGTCATCAAGTAATTCAGAAGTTCTTTGAACTTTGTAAACTTTGAAGACTTCAGCAATGACATCACTCAAGTAACCTTTCTTGAATGGTGTGATTAATTGTTTTTCAGCTAATTTTTCATGAATATCTTCACCAACATTTAGGAAGTGATCATCTGAAAGACCGCTGACTAAGTTAGCTTGTGTTGGTTCATTTACGTAAACAAAATCTTCTGGCAGGATTTGGTTAAACACAAGTTTACCAAATGAAGTTAACAAGATTTTACCTTTTTGGTTAGCTGTAAATGGTTTTTCTGGCATTGAGTCTGTTGATAGACCAATACGTGTATGGTAGTGAATTTTACCTGCTTGGTAAGCACGGAATGCTTCTTCAGCAGAGTAGAAAATCATACCTTCGCCTTCACGATTACGCTCTTCAAGTGTTAAGTAGTAGTTACCTAAAACAACGTCTTGAGAAGGTGTAACGATAGGACGACCATCTTTAGGTGCCAAAATGTGGTGAGCAGCAAGCATTAGCATTCTAGCTTCTGCTTGAGCTTCGTCAGATAAAGGTACGTGAACAGCCATTTGGTCCCCATCAAAGTCGGCGTTATACGCTTCAGTTGCAAGTGGGTGTAAACGAATAGCTTTACCTTCAACTAGAACCGGTTCAAACGCTTGAATACCTAAACGGTGAAGCGTAGGGGCACGGTTAAGTAAAACAGGTCTTTCTTTAATAACTTCTTCTAAAACATCCCAAATGTCATCATCACGACGATCAATTTTACGTTTAGCGTTACGGATATTTGAAGCTAGTTCATTTTTAACTAATTCACGCATCACAAATGGTTTGAATAATTCAAGTGCCATTTCACGTGGAAGACCTGCTTGGTAGAACTTAAGTGTTGGTCCAACGTCGATAACAGAACGACCTGAATAGTCAACACGTTTACCAAGTAAGTTTTGACGGAAACGTCCTTGCTTACCTTTAAGCATATGTGAAAGTGATTTCAATGGACGGTTACCAGGTCCTGTAACAGGACGGCCACGACGACCATTATCAATTAAAGCATCAACCGCTTCTTGTAACATACGTTTTTCATTTTGAACGATAATGTTTGGCGCATTCAAGTCAAGCAAACGTTTTAGACGGTTATTACGGTTAATAACACGACGGTATAAATCGTTTAAATCACTTGTTGCAAAACGACCACCTTCAAGTTGAACCATTGGACGTAGGTCAGGTGGGATAACAGGAATTGCTTCCATTACCATTGATTCAGGTAAGTTACCTGATTTTTTGAACGCGTCTAGAATATCTAAACGACGGATAGCACGTGTTCTCTTTTGTCCATGAGCAGTTTGTAATTGTTCTTTAAGTGATTTAACTTCACCTTCAAGATCAACACTTTGAAGTAACTCTTTGATTCCTTCAGCACCCATTTTGGCATTAAATGTTGCACCAAATTCAGCACGTTTTTCACGGTATTCAGCTTCTGTTAGAAGTTGTTTTTGTTCTAGGTCTGATTTACCTGGATCAATAACAACATAAGCAGCAAAGTAAATTACTTCTTCTAAGTGACGAGGACTCATATCAAGTACAAGACCCATACGACTTGGAATACCTTTGAAGTACCAAATATGTGTAACAGGAGCAGCTAATTCAATGTGTCCCATACGTTCACGACGAACTTTGGCACGTGTGACTTCAACACCACAACGATCACAAACAATCCCTTTATAACGAATACGTTTGTATTTACCACAAGCACATTCCCAATCCTTTGTTGGACCGAAAATACGTTCGTCAAACAACCCATCGCGTTCAGGTTTTAATGTTCTATAATTGATCGTTTCTGGTTTTTTAACTTCACCATAAGACCAGCTTCTAATTTTATTTGGAGATGCTAGGCCAATTTGCATACTCTCAAATTTGTTAACATCGATCAATAGCTTAACCTCCTACTATTTTGAAACTTCATCATTATTTAAAAGATCATTAGCTTTGTGTGCTTCTTCTTCAAGCTTTTGAGCTTCTTGCTTTTCAGCCATTTTTGATAAAGCATCAACATTTACGACATCGTCATCGTCATCATCCATGTCACGCAATTCTAGTTCATCTTTGTTGATATCTAGTACTTTCATATCAAGTCCTAGTGATTGCAATTCTTTAACCAACACACGGAATGATTCAGGTACACCTGGTTTTGGAATGTTTTCACCTTTAACGATGGCTTCATAAGTTTTTACACGACCGACAACATCATCAGACTTGTAAGTTAAGATTTCTTGTAAGGTGTAAGCAGCACCATAAGCTTCTAGTGCCCAAACTTCCATCTCACCAAATCTTTGTCCACCAAATTGTGCTTTACCACCAAGTGGTTGTTGTGTAACAAGTGAGTAAGGTCCAATTGAACGAGCGTGCAATTTATCGTCAACCATGTGAGCTAGTTTCATGTAGTACATAACCCCAACTGATACACGGTTATCAAATGCATCACCTGTACGACCATCGTAAAGAACAGTTTTACCATCTGAAGCCATACCAGCTTCTTTAACTGTATCCCATAAGTCGCTATCTGTTGCACCATCAAATACTGGGGATGCAACGTGGATTCCTAATTCTCTTGCAGCCATACCCAAGTGTAATTCAAGAACTTGTCCAATGTTCATACGTGATGGCACACCCATTGGGTTTAATAAAATGTCAACTGGTGTTCCATCTGGTAAGAATGGCATATCTTCTTCAGGAACAACGATTGAAACAGTCCCTTTGTTACCGTGACGACCAGCCATCTTGTCACCAACTTGGATTTTACGTTTTTGAGTAATGTAAACGCGAACCAATTTGTTTACACCTGGAGATAGTTCATCACCAGCTTCACGTGTAAAGACTTTAACGTCTTGCACAATTCCGCCACCACCGTGTGGTACACGTAGTGAGGTATCACGAACTTCACGTGCTTTTTCACCAAAGATTGCGTGCAACAAACGTTCTTCAGCTGATAATTCAGTTACACCTTTAGGTGTTACTTTACCAACTAAAATATCACCATCATGAACTTCAGCACCAACACGGATAACACCTGTTTCGTCAAGGTCTCTTAATGAGTCTTCCCCAACGTTTGGAATTTCACGTGTGATTTCTTCAGGTCCAAGTTTTGTATCACGAGCTTCTGATTCAAACTCTTCAATATGGATAGAAGTATAAATATCTTCTTTAACTAGTTTTTCTGATAAAACAATCGCATCTTCGAAGTTGTACATGTTCCAAGTCATAAACGCAATAATTGGGTTTTGACCTAAAGCAAGTTCGCCACTTTCCATAGCTGGACCATCTGCAATAACATCACCAGCATCAACACGGTCGCCTTGGCGAACAAGTGTTTGTTGGTTGTATGATTTACCAGCATTTGAACGTCTAAATTTAGATACGTAGTAAGTGTCGATTCCATCTTCATCAGTTGTGATTTCGATACGACGTGCATCAGCGTAAGTTACAATACCACCGTTTTTAGCTAGAAGTGCTGTACCTGAGTCGTGAGCTGCACGGTATTCCATACCAGTACCAACAAGTGGTGCATGTGGACGTACCAATGGCACAGCTTGACGTTGCATGTTAGCACCCATCAACGCACGGTTTGAGTCGTCGTTTTCAAGGAAAGGAATACATGCTGCAGCAACAGAAACAACTTGTTTTGGAATAACGTCCATGTAGTCAACTTTTTCTGTGCTAATTTCAAGGTTATCATCACGGTGACGTGCCAAAACAGTTGGGTTAGCAAATGACCCATCATCGTTAAGTTTTGAGTTAGCTTGAGCAACAATGTAGTTATCTTCTTCGTCAGCTGTTAGGTAGTCAATCTTGTCTGTTACCTTGTGAGTTGTCCAGTCAACACGACGGTATGGTGTTTCGATAAAACCATAATTATTCACAATAGCGTATGACGCTAGTGAGTTAATCAACCCGATGTTAGGTCCTTCAGGTGTTTCGATTGGACACATACGACCATAGTGAGTGTAGTGAACGTCACGAACTTCATATCCGGCACGATCACGAGTCAAACCACCAGGTCCAAGGGCAGATAGACGACGTTTGTGAGTCAATTCTCCAAGTGGGTTGGTTTGATCCATGAATTGTGACAATTGTGATGAACCAAAGAATTCCTTGATTGAAGCTACAACTGGACGAATATTGATCAATTGTTGAGGTGTTACAGTTGAAGCATCTTGAATTGACATTCTTTCACGTACAACACGTTCCATACGTGATAAACCAATTCTGAATTGGTTTTGTAGCAATTCACCAACTGAACGAATACGACGGTTACCTAAGTGGTCGATGTCATCAACTTCACCAATACCTTCTTGTAGGTTCAAGAAGTAGTTAATTGAAGCAATAATATCAGCAGTTGTAATGTGTTTAATATCTGCTGGGATATGACCATTACCAATAATGTTAACTTCTTTTTCAGGATCTTCTTTAGAAAATACTTTGATCTTTTGAACAACCATTGGATCAGTAATTACTGATTCTTCTGATGGTTGGTAAGTCACTGTTTTGAAGTCTTCACGGTCTAAGAATTTACCTAATGTTTCCATTAAGTGGTTATCAATAACATCACCTTTTTGAGCAATAACTTCACCTGTATCAGGATCAGCTAAAGTTTCAGCTAACGTTTGGTTTAATAGACGTGTTTTTAATGAAAGTTTTTTGTTAATTTTGTAACGTCCAACAGGTGCTAGGTCGTAACGTTTTGGATCAAAGAAGCGAGCGTATAATAATGAACGAGAGCTGTCAGCTGTCTTAGGTTCACCTGGGCGAAGACGTTCATAAATGTCTTTCAATCCTTCTTCTGTACGTGTATCTAATGGGTTTTTGTGGATATCTTTTTCTAGGGTATAGCTTAATGAATCACTTTGACCTAAAATTTCTAAAATATCACTATCTGATTCAAAACCTAAAGCACGCATTAAAACAGAAATTGGTAATTTACGTGTACGATCAATACGTACATATGAAATATCTTTTGCATCTGTTTCAAATTCTAACCAAGCTCCACGGTTTGGAATAACTGTTGTACCAAAGTTAGTACGACCATTTTTATCCAATGAAGAGTTATAGTAAACACCTGGAGAACGAACTAATTGAGAAACAATAACACGTTCTGCACCGTTTACGATAAAAGTTCCTTGAGGTGTCATTAATGGAAAGTCACCAAAGAAAACTTCTTGCGTTTTGATTTCTTCTGTTTCATTATTTGTTAATTTCAAAGTCACATGAAGCGGAGCTGAGTAGTTCGCATCATGTTGTCTTGCTTCATCCATCGTATATTTAGGTTCGGATAATTTATAATCCACAAACTCTAATGACAGATTACCAGCAAAATCATCGATTGGCATAATATCGTCGAACATTTCTTTTAGTCCACGTTCTAGGAACCAATCGTATGAACTTGTTTGTATTTCAACTAAATTAGGAAGTTGTAGCACTTCTTTAATTCGTGAATAACTTCTTCTAGTACGGTTTTTACCATAGTTTATATTTGAACCTACCAAGAGAAGACCATCCTTTCTGTTAAAAACACGTAATATTACATTTACGTTACAACTATCAAAAAAGGTGTTTTTAGACAATAAAAAAACAAAAACGGCACACGGGTACCATTTTTGTTTTTATCATCACTCTGGACAATAGATCAGAGCAATACTGTACTTCAACAGCCAATTTCAATCATACAAATTATAAACATACTATCTCAATTTGTCAAGTTAATTGTGGACTTTATCGCCTTTTTGTGCTTTTTTAGCTTCTTTTTGCGAAGTGACTTTAAAAGTAAGTTCATTTTTTGAAGAACCAACTTTGACTAAGTCCCCTGCTTTAATATCTTGTCTAAGAAGTTGATCACTTAATTCGTTTTCAATTTTGTCTTGAATAGCACGACGAATTGGACGAGCACCATTTTCAACATCAAAGCCAGCTTCTAAAATTGTATCTAGTGCTGCAGTTGAAACTGATAAGTCAATTTGTTGTTGTGCAAGTCGTGACTTCAAATCACCCATCATTAGTGTGACAATCTGACGTAATTCAGGTTTTTGTAGTTCTTGGAAAATGATTGTTTCATCGATACGATTTAAGAATTCAGGTGTAAAGAATTCTTGCGTTGCTTGTTTAATCGTACTTTCGAGTTGTTGCTGACGTTGGGTTTCATCATTACTTGAAAAACCAACGGTCTTATCAATTTTCATTGAACGTGCACCTAGATTTGATGTCATAATAATCACGGTATTTTTGAAATCAACACGACGACCTTTAGCATCAGTTAAGTAGCCGTCATCTAAAACTTGTAGTAACAAGTTAAAGATATCTGGGTGAGCTTTTTCAACCTCATCTAGTAATACGACAGAGTAAGGATTTTGACGAACTTGTTCACTTAGTTGGCCACCTTCTTCATAACCAACGTATCCTGGAGCAGATCCGACTAGTTTTGAAGAACTATAAGATTCTGATAGTTCTGACATATCCACTCGAATTAAATTATCAACAGAACCAAACATTGTTTTAGCTAGCACTTTAGCCAATTGGGTTTTACCCACACCTGTTGGTCCTAAGAACAAGAAGGATCCAATTGGGCGATTAGGGTCTTTAATACCAGCACGTGCACGTCTAATCGCTCTTGAAACCGCAACAACAGCATCATTTTGACCAATAACTTCTTGATGAAGTTCTTTTTCAAGGTCCAATAAACGTGTTGCTTCATTTGAATCAAGTTGTGTTAATGGAATCTTCGTCCAAGTTGAAATAACTTCTGCAACATCTTCACGCGTTACTTGTTGTTTAGCTTGTTGTGCTTTGACTTTTTCTTCAGTCATACGGTAAATCGTTTGACGAAGTTGTGTTTCTTGATAACGCAATTTAGCAGCTTGTTCAAAATCTTGGTTAAAAATAGCCTTATCTTTTTGATTCAACAAGTCTTCCAAATCTTTTTCAAGCGGAATGATTTGTTGGTCTTCGCTATCTTCAAACCCTTCAATTTTAACTTTTGCTGCCGCCTCATCAATTAAGTCGATAGCTTTGTCAGGTAAAAAGCGATTAGTAATGTAGCGTTGACTCATTTCAACAGCTGCATCAATCGCATCTTGTGAAATCGTTACCCCGTGAAAGTTTTCATAAGTCTTTTTAAGACCTGCCAAAATTTGTTCAGTTTCAGCTGTTGTTGGCTCATCTACTTTCACTTGTGCAAAACGACGTTCAAGTGCTGAATCTTTTTCAATATATTTTTGGTACTCATCATAAGTAGTAGCACCAATAACTTGAATATCACCACGAGCAAGCGAAGGTTTCAAAATATTTGAAGCATCAATTGCACCTTCAGCACCACCAGCACCAATTAAGGTATGCAATTCATCAATAAATAAAATAACTTCGCCGTCTTGTTTAATTTCATCCATCACTTTTTTCAAGCGGTCTTCAAACTCACCACGATACTTCGTACCGGCCACTAAAGAGCCCATATCAAGTGACATAACCCGTTTCTTTTTCAAAACAGTTGGGACTTGTCCTGCTTCGATTTTAGCAGCCAAGTCTTCTGCAATGGCCGTCTTACCGACACCTGGATCCCCCACTAAAACGGGGTTGTTTTTGGTTCGACGTGACAGAATTTGAATGACACGATGAGTTTCTGCATCACGACCAATTACTGGATCAACCTGTCCTTGTTTAACTTTATCATTTAAATTATTAGCCAATTTATCTAAAGTTGGTGTCTTTGATTTGCCAGCTTGTTGTCGATTATTTTGTGTTTTAGCTGTATTTAGTTCTGGTTTTTTGAAGTTTTCATTATCTTGAATACCTAATTGCTGTAATAATTCTTGGTAAATTCGTGACAAACTAAACCCGAGGTTTTTCAAAATTTTACCTGATAACACGTTCTCATTTTGAACTAAAGCCATTAGTAAATGTTCAGTGCCAACTTTATCAGCGCCTAATTGTCGTGCAATTTGGCCAGACAATGTCATGACTTGTTTAGCTCTAGGAGAATAAGGTAAAAATTCACCTTTAATAGGTGTCGATAACTCAACACCATAACCGGTATACGTTTCAATTTCTTCACGAATATCAGTTGTCGATACCCCTAGTTCACGCAACAAGTGACCTGCTGTGCCGTGTGATTCCATCACTAAACCAAGTAGTAGGTGCTCAGTGCCAATCACACGATGTTTAAAGTAAGTTGCTTGTTCTTGTGAAATTGTTAGTGCGACTTTTGCACTATCTGTAAACATGTTTTCCATTATTACACCGCCAATCTATTATAGAAGTATACAGTAAAGGATTTGATTATAAATGTAAATATCAAAATGACAATTAATCTTATTCTTAATTAATTATTTGCTTTTTACTGTGCATTCTTTTCCTACTGCTATTGTACATCTAATAGCCTTTAATTTAAAATCGAACTCATTTTAGGGATAAAAAAATAACCCACACAAACTTGTAGGTTATTAAAAAGCGGAAGACGGGATTCGAACCCGCGACCCCCACCATGGCAAGGTGATGTTCTACCACTGAACTACTTCCGCATCAATACACAGTGTGTATTAAATGAGTCGTGGCAGGCTCGAACTGCCGACCCTCTGATTAAAAGTCAGATGCTCTACCAACTGAGCTAACGACTCGTAGTAAAAGCAGGATATCCTGCTTTTAGTGATTATTCTTCATTTGGTTGGTCATGATATTCTGGACGCATGGTTGGGAATAATAGAACGTCACGAATAGATGGTGCATCAGTGAATAACATTACTAAACGATCAATCCCAATTCCAAGTCCACCTGTAGGTGGCATACCATATTCTAATGCTTCGATGTAATCTTCATCGATTCCAGTTGCTTCATCATTACCTGCTTCACGTTCTGCAACTTGTGCTTCAAAACGTTGTCTTTGATCAATTGGATCATTAAGTTCGGTAAACGCATTAGCAAACTCACTCTTAACTATAAACAATTCGAAGCGATCTGTAAAGCGTGAATCTTCAGAATTTTTCTTAGCAAGTGGTGAAACTTCGATTGGATGCCCATAAACAAAGGTTGGTTGGACTAAAGTTTCTTCAACAAATTCTTCAAAAAATTCGTTAATAATGTGACCAACTTGCCAGTATTCTTCATAATGAACGTTATGTTCATCAGCAATTTTACGGGCTTCTTCTAGTGACATTTCACGCCAGAAGTCAACACCTGTTTGTTCTTTAATAGCATCAACCATGTGTAGACGTCTAAATGGTTGACCAATTTTAACTTCTTCGCCTTGGTAAGTAATAGTATCTGTATCAAATACTTCTTTAGCAATGTAACGGAAAATACCTTCAGTTTGATCCATGACATCTTTGAAGTCAAAGTAAGCTGCATAAGATTCAAGCATTGTAAATTCAGGGTTATGTTTTGTATCTAGCCCTTCATTACGGAATACACGACCGATTTCATAAACACGTTCCATTCCACCAACGATTAAACGTTTTAAGTGTAATTCAAGTGCAATACGTAAGTATAAATCAATATCTAATGCATTGTGATGTGTAATAAATGGTCTTGCTGCAGCTCCACCAGCTTGGTCATGCAATACTGGTGTTTCAACTTCAGTAAAGCCGTTTTGGTCTAGGTAACGACGAATTGTTGAAATAATTTGGCTTCTCTTTTGGAAACGGTCAAAACTGTCTGGGTTTGCGATTAAATCAAGATATCTTTGACGATATTTTTGTTCAATGTTAGTCAAACCATGGTATTTATCTGGTAATGGACGTAGTGCTTTTGATAAGAAAGTTACATGAGTTGCTTTAATTGTTAGCTCACCCATATCTGTTTTCATTACGTCACCTGTAATTCCTAGGAAATCACCTAAGTCAGCACGTTTGAAAATTTTGTAGTTTTCTTCACCAACAGTATCTTTACGTACGTAGATTTGCATTTTTCCTGAATTATCACGAATATCAGCAAATCCAACTTTACCTTTACCACGTTTAGTCATCATACGACCTGCAATAGTTGCTGTCACGTGTTTTTCATCTAACGCATCTTTTTCTTCGTTTTCATATTGATCGTGTAAATCTTTTGCAACAGCTGTGCGTTCAAAACGACTACCGTATGGATCAATTCCATTATCAATTAATTCTTGTAATTTTTCACGGCGAACACGTAATTGGTCATTCATTTGGTGATGATTATCTTGTTTAGCCACTTATTTACCCTCCGATTTTAATTTTTCTCTAGCTTCATATTGAGCGACAAAGTCGTCTAGAATTTCAAAAACTTCTTCTTTAGCGAAAACTTGGTTAACTGCTGCACGAGCTTTGGCAGCACGTGGAATTCCTTTCAAGTAATAAGCTGCTTGTTGGCGGAATTCTGGTACGGCAATTTTTTCACCTTTTAATTCTACCAAGCGATTCAATTGTAACTTAGCTAAGTCAATTTTTTCTCTTGGTGTCGGTTCAGGTTCAATTTCACCAGTTTCAAGGTAATGTTCCATTTGGCCTAAAATCCAAGGATTACCCAAAGCTGCACGACCAACCATTACCGCATCTGCACCGACTTCATCAAGCATGCGTTTAGCATCTTCTGGTGTTTTGACATCACCATTTCCAATAAATGGAATAGAAAGAGCTTCTTTAACTTGTTTTAAAATATCCCAATCGGCTTTACCCGTATACATTTGTTTACGGGTTCTTCCATGCATGGCAACGGCACTTGCTCCTGCACGTTCAGCTGCCAATGCATTTTCAACTGCATAAATGTGGTCTTCATCCCAACCTGTTCTCATTTTAACTGTAACAGGTTTTTCTACGACATCCACAACGGCTTTAACCATTTCATAAATACGATTAGGGTCAAGCAAACATCTTGCTCCTGCATCCGTTTTAACCACTTTTGGCACAGGGCAACCCATATTAATATCAATAATATCAGCTTGTGTATTTTGATCCACAAATTTAGCTGCTTCAACTAATGTTTCCACAGTTCCACCGAAAATTTGAATACTAATTGGGTGCTCTTTAGGGTCTACAAAAAGCATATCTAAAGTTTTCTTATTATGATGAATAATTCCCCTATCACTAATCATTTCACAAACAACTAATCCTGCACCACATTCTTTTGCTGTGATACGAAAAGCTGAGTTTGAAATACCAGCCATTGGTGCGACAACAATGCGATTAGGAATTTCCACATTTCCAATTTTCCACATAGACACTCTACCTCATTTTTACCTGTACTATTTTATCAGTTTATCCAAAAAGGCTCAACACCAGTTTTAGCCTTGTTTAGCTAAAATATCTTTCAAGTCTGACTCACTATAATGATAATGTGCGTTACAGAATTTACATACTGCTTCAGCACCGTGGTCTTCTTCAATCATAGCCTCAATCTCTGATTTTTTCAAAGTTGCTAATGATTTTTCAAAACGGTCTTTACTACAATCACACTCAAATGCTACATCCATTGTGTCTAAGACATCCACACCTTCAGGAAAAATCATTTCGGTAATCTCTTCTGGTGTTTTGCCTTCACGCACTAATTTAGAAACTAGTGGCAATTGTTTTAAGCTTTCTTCTAGTTTTGCAATACTTTCTTCGCTTGCATTAGGTAATACCTGAATCATAAATCCACCAGCTGCACCGATTGAATTATTTGGATTAACAAAACATGACAATCCAACAGCTGAAGGAATTTGTTCAGATTTAGCTAAGTAGTAAGTAAAGTCTTCACCTAACTCACCAGAAATCAAAGGAACCTGACCAGTAAACGGCTCTTTCATATGCAAATCTTTTGTGACACTAAACATACCACTTGTTCCCACTGCACCTTTAACATCAATTTTGCCACTTTCATTAAGTGGTAAATGAACGTGCGGATTTTGGATATATCCTTTCACCGTACCATTAGCATTACCATCAATGACTAATGCCCCAGCAGGACCATCACCTTGAATACGAACAGTTAAAGTATCATCACCTTTTAAAGTTGCTGTACTCAATAGCAATGTTCCAATTAATCCTCGTCCTAATGCTGCAGAAGATGCACTGTAAGTGTCGTGCTTTTGTTGTGCCGTTGACACTAATTCTGTGGCTGAAACAGCTAGAATTCTAAAGGCTTTATCTTTTGATATGGCTTTAATTAAATAATCTTTCATTTTTTTACACCTCATTAAAAAACAGAGCCATTAGGCTCTGTTTTTGTTATTTATCTTTACGATTATTATCATCGTTTTTTATTGTATCAGAGTCAACATCTTTTTTACTAGATGTGACTTCTTTTTCTAAGTCTTTTTCTGATTTTTCTTGGTCACTGATTTCTTCAGCATTTTTTACTTCAGATTGTTTTTCTTGCTGATCAGCAGCTTTTTTTGATTCTTCATAATCTGCTGCTTCTTTTTCGCTAGGAAATTCAGTTGGTTGTTCTGGCATTTTACCTTCTTTGAATAATGAAAGAATTTGAGTTTCATTCAATGTTTCATATTCAAGTAAAGCTTTTGCAATTAAATCATGTTGTTCGTGGTACTCTTTAATGATTTCGGCTGCACGTGTGTGTGCTTCATTAATAATGCGACGAACTTCTTGATCAATTTTAGCAGCTGTATCTTGACTATAAGAAGGTCCTTGACCATATGCTGATTGTCCTTCTTGTTCTAATGCAACAGTTCCTAAAACATCACTCATTCCATATTGAGTTACCATAGTACGTGCAATTTGGGTTGCTTGTTCAAAGTCATTTGATGCACCAGATGATAGACTGTTGAAAATTAATTCTTCAGCTGTACGTCCACCCATTAAACCAACAATTTGTTCTTCTAAGTCTTTTTTACTTAGTAGGAATTGGTCTTCTTTAGGTAACGTAATGGCATAACCACCTGCACGACCACGAGGAACAATCGTTACTTTTCTAACCGTTCTTGAATCACTTAATACTAGACCAATTAAAGCGTGTCCAGCTTCGTGATAGGCCACAATTTGACGATATTTTTCTGAAGTCTTACGGTCTCGTTTAGCAGGACCTGCAATCACGCGATCTTCTGCTTCATCAATATCAAGTGACGTAATTTTGGTATCATTTCTTCTTGCGGCTACTAAAGCGGCTTCATTAAGTAAGTTTTCAAGATCAGCCCCAACAAAACCTGGTGTTTGACGAGCTACAAGTTTCAAGTCAACATCTGCTGCTAAAGGTTTGTTTTTAGCGTGAACTTTCAAGATAGCTTCACGACCTTTAACATCAGGACGGCCAACCAAGACTTTACGGTCAAAACGACCTGGACGAAGTAGCGCTGGATCTAAAACATCAGAACGGTTAGTTGCGGCCATCACAATAACGCCTTCAGTTCCATTAAACCCATCCATTTCAACTAGCAATTGGTTTAAGGTTTGTTCACGTTCATCGTTTCCACCGCCCATGCCGGCGCCACGTTGACGACCAACAGCATCAATCTCATCAATGAAGATGATAGCTGGTGCTGATTTTTTAGCATTTTCAAATAAATCACGAACACGAGAAGCCCCAACTCCGACAAACATTTCAACGAAGTCAGAACCAGAAATACTATAAAATGGCACTTTAGCTTCACCAGCAACGGCTTTAGCTAAAAGTGTTTTACCAGTTCCGGGAGGTCCCTCAAGTAAGACACCTGATGGAATACGAGCGCCAAGACTAGCGAAGCGTTTAGGTTGTTTCAAGAATTCAACCACTTCAACCAGTTCTTGTTTTTCTTCTTCGGCACCAGCTACATCACTAAATCTAATTTTGTTTTTAGATGGATCTTCAGGTTTTGCTTTTGAACGGCCAACGTTCATCATACGGTTTCCACCGCCTCCTTGGCCACCTCTAGCACCACCCATTAACATGAAGAAAATAATTACCATAATGATGATTGGTAAAAATGAACCTAGCAATGTTAGCCAAATCCCAGTCTGGGGTTCACCATCCATTGAAACATTCACGTTTTTGCTTTGTGCTAAATCTGTTACTTGTTTAACAGTGTTATCATTTGCCAAAATTGTTGTTGAAAAGTTTTGAGTTGATGAATTTTGTCCACCTGTCAAAATCGATAACATTGAATTATTTGACGATTGGTTTGTTTGACTTGTTTTATAAGTTCCTGAAACCGTATAAGCACCATTAACTGGTTGCATACTGAACTTGTCGATACTATTGTCGTTCAGTTGCGTAATAAATTCTGAATAACTAACATTTTTGACTGATTTACTGTTTCCACCATTAAAGAACCAGTTAAATCCTGCCAAAATAATGATTACGGCAATAATATAAAAGATTATATTATTCCTAAATTTTTTGGGACTCCTATTCATAAGTAACCTCCGATTTCATAAACTACTTCTTATTATTTTGCCACAAAGAGATTTAATTTTCTAGACTGTTGGGCTAAAGAATTGTAATGATAAATATTTTGAATCCAATAGATATCTGAACCATAAATTGACAGATAATACCCTTTTAACACGGTCGGAACACCTGCTTTAGCAAAAACCTTTTTCACTTTTTGGTGTCGACTATCTGAAAGTAAAACTGGTTGGTTAGGAGTAAGACCTAGATACAACGGCTCATTGAGTGGAACATCAAAAGTCGCAACAAATTTAAATCCTGTTACTTTTTTCGTTTCACTCAATAAATAAACTTGCCCCAAAATATGCACAGGCTGATTCAATTGAATCATCTGCGACTCAATTTGCGGTTGTTTATGAGCCAGAAAAAATTGATTCTCTTTCACTAAAAGCTCAACATCACGGGTAAGTGTTAACCGACCTGTTTCAGTCAAAATATGTTTCAGCTGTTTAACTTGCTGTTCAGATAAAAATACTTTATCACTAAACGCCTGCATTGTTAAATAACTCACATAATCTGACCAATTAGTTTTGGGAATTTTAGTAAAATCTTTAATTTTACCTCGATAAAGTTTTGCGGTTACTTGTGTGAGCGTCGTCACCAACTGAAAAAGCTGAGTTTGCGCTTGTGTTAATTTTGTCACACTTTGCTGATAACGTTGACTATTTTCAATCAAATGATTGGTTTCGTCGCTCATTTTTGGGATAACATGATGGCGAATCCGATTACGCATTGTAAAATCAGTGGCATTAGTTTCATCTGTTACGTAATCAATTTGTTGATTAACTAAATAAGTTAACAACTGCTGTTTTGAAAAATTAAGCAAGGGACGTATTAACTCCCCTTCATAAAATTCGCGTTTTTCAGAAAGTGAGGCCATTTCTTGTGCATCCCCACTTCGAATCAATTTCAGCAAGATTGTTTCTGCCACATCATCACCGTGATGAGCCGTCATTACATAAGAGGCTTGCCATTTTTTTTGCAAGCGATGCATAAATTGATAGCGCATTATTCGAGCGGAAGCTTCAACACCTGTTTTGGGATGTTCAGCAACTGGCCAATCATAATTTTCAACAACCAATCCCTTATCAGTTGCATAGTGTTGCACAACTTGAAGTTCTTCATCTGAACCCGGTCTTAACTGATGATTAACGTGCGCCACAATTAATTGGCTTTGGGGATTAGCTAAGCTATGATAAAGCAAATCTAACAGAGCCATTGAATCTGGCCCTGCAGAAACAGCAACAACTATTTTAGCTGATGTTGTATCGATTTGTAAGTCATTTAATTTTTGACTGAATCTTTGCTTGATACTCATCATTGCTCAGCAGCATATTTTTCAAGAAACTCATTAGCTTGTTTTAATACTTGCTCAATCTTTTTTGAAAAAGACTGAGTATGATCTGCCTCTAATGGATTAGATAAATCTTTTAGCTCGGGATTATCATATTGGGTTTGTGATAGCGCAATTTTTTGTGGGGTCTCAGCTGACAACACCACGCAATCAATCGCTTGATTGACATCATAGTACATTTGCCAGTCATCATTTTTACCATATTCAAGTTCTTGTCGCTTAATTAAGCCATGATGCTTATCATCCAGTGTCACAAAAACACCAAAGGAGGCTACATTATTAATAGTTCCCGTTAATCTTTGACCTTGTGAAATCATAGGACACCTCTCTTACTTTGATTGACTATTATCTGAAATATCAAATATTACTTCATTCGGTTTTGAGTAAAGGTATTTATCTCGAACAACTTTTTGCAGATACTCAGGATCATTCAATCGTTGCTCTTCATTTGCCAATAAATGCTGCTTTTGTAGTAACGTATCTAATTTCTGCTGACTTTCTTCTGCTTGAACATTCAAATTATGCGTATCGATGGTCATTTTCGTAATTTGCATCCCAGTTAATAGCACAATAAATCCAAATAGCGCCGCATATAATCGGCGTCTTCTTACATGAACTTTTCTTTCGTGACGTTGTTTTTTAAAAACACTCTTTTCACTTGAAGCAATTTGATAAGTGTGTTTGACTTTACGACCCATTTTGTTTCCCCCTATTAGTCAACTAATTCATATAATTCTTGTGCTTCAGCTTTTTTAGTTGTCTCTAGAAGATTTAAAATACGAGCTTTAATTGTTCGATTACCAAAAGTGACTTCTAAAATATCACCAATTTGAACTTTACTAGAAGATTTAATCACTTTGTCATTGACTTTAATACGGCCTTGATCAGCCATTTCTTTTGCGATGGTTCTTCTTTTAATAATTCTTGATACTTTTAAAAAACGATCAATTCTCATGAAGTTGTCTCCTTTTCATTTAATAAATGCGATGCTGCCGTTAAAAATGAACTCAATTCAGCAATCCATTTTCTAACGGGCATATCTTTTGTTGTCATTAAGTTAATTTGTAGGGCTTGTTGTCTGTTAAGCGCTACTTTTGCTTTAAGTGAGGTTTCACTTAGTGCTTTGAAAGCTTTAGCACCTTTTAAAATTTCAGTTGCTGCTTTATCAAAAGTCACCGCTAACTGTAAGGCTTGTTGTCTAACTAATTTAACTTGTGCTTGTTCAGCTAATAGTTTTAATTCTGCTATTTGAAGTAAGTGTTCTACAGGCTCTGGATAATCACCAAATCGATCAAGTAATTCATCTTCAATCTTTGGAATTTCATCACTTGCCTCAATCATCTTAATCCGCTTATAGATTTCAATTTTTTGTGGCTGGTCATTAATATACTCATCTGGAATATAAGCTTGTAAATCCAGATTAATAACAGAATCCGTTGTCTTAACCGCTTTTTGTTTACCTTGACGTTTTTTAACCGCTTCTTCGAGCATTTGTGAGTATAAATCAAATCCGACAGCGTCAATAAAGCCGTGTTGTTGTTTACCCAACATATTTCCGGCCCCTCGAATTGATAAGTCTCGCATGGCTATCTTAAATCCTGAGCCCAACTCCGTAAAGTCTTTAATGGCTTCTAAACGCTTTTGGCCAACTTCAGTTAACACTTTATTTTCTTGATAAAGCAAGTAAGCATAAGCTAAACGATTGGAACGTCCAACACGTCCACGCAATTGATACAACTGTGACAACCCATAATAGTCTGCATTTTCCACAATTAACGTGTTCGCATTGGGTAAATCCACACCCGTTTCAATAATGGTTGTCGTCACTAATACATCGTAATCCCCATTAATAAAGTCTAACATCACATTTTCAAGTTGATGTTCACTCATTTGGCCATGGATATAACCAACACGTGATTCGGGCACTAGCTGTTGCAGATAAAAGACGACACTTTCAATATCTTCCACGCGATTATGCAAGTAAAAAACCTGTCCATCTCGTCTAAGCTCACGTAAAATAGCTTCTTTAATCACGCTTTCGTTTTGTTCCATCACATAGGTTTGGATAGGGAAACGGTTAGTTGGCGCAGTCTCAATGACAGATAAATCTCTCACTCCGACCATTGACATGTGAAGCGTTCTTGGAATTGGCGTTGCCGTTAAAGTCAATACATCAACTTGTGCTTTCAATGCTTTTAGACGTTCTTTATGCTTAACACCAAATCGCTGCTCTTCATCCACAATCAGTAGGCCTAAATCTTTAAACTTAATATCTTGTGATAACAAGCGATGCGTCCCAACTAAAATATCCACTTGACCTTCTTTAAGTTGGGTAATAATTTCTTTAACTTGTTTAGCCGTTTGAAAACGAGAAACCACTGCAATGTTAACTGGAAAATCACGAAAACGTTCAAGCATGTTTTCATAATGCTGTTGGGCTAAAATTGTTGTAGGTACTAAAAAGGCAACTTGTTTATTATCTTGAACTGCCTTAAAAGCTGCTCGAATTGCCACTTCAGTTTTTCCAAAACCAACATCTCCAACCAATAGTCGATCCATTGGTCGCGTTTTTTCCATATCTTGTTTAATTTCATTAATACTGCGGATTTGGTCACCGGTTTCAACATATGGAAAGGCAGATTCAAAATCTCTTTGCATTTGATTATCGGGTGAAAAGGCAAAGCCTTTTTCACTTTCACGTTGAGCATAGAGATCAATAAGTTCATCAGCAATATCTTCGATTTTAGCTGCTACACTACGCTTAGTTTTGGCCCATTCACTGCTACCCAATTTGTTGATTTTAGGGCTCTTACCTTCTGCAGCGACATATTTTTGTACTAGTTTTAATTGATCGGCTGGCACAAATAATTGATCGCCTTTTTGATAGGTGATGGTGATATAATCTTTTGGAACATCGTTTGTAACTAAGGTTTGAATCCCTTCAAATCGCCCAATCCCATGATTAACATGTACAACATAATCGCCAGGTTTAAGCTCACTATAATTTTTAATTCGCTGCGCATTTTCAATCTTTTCAACACGTTGGCGTTTTTTCTTTGGCTTAGCATTGAAAAGTTCGCGCTCAGTTAAGTAAACAAACCGTTGATTCGTCAAAATAAAGCCATGGGGCAAATCACCAGCAATCAGTTGGGTTTGATTAGCTTTAATATCACCCGTTTGATGATAACTTATCGTTATTTCAAAATCTTGGAAAGTCTGCGCCAATTTTTTTGCACGCTCTTGGCTATCTGCTTGGACGACCACCGTTTGGTCTTGTAGTTGATAGCGTTCAAGTTCAGTTTTGATTAGTGGCATCTGTGAGAAAAATTGTTGCGGAATTTGCGTTTTATAATCACAAATTTGATCTAATTTTAGTCGACCCATCCCTCTTTGAAAAAGAGATAACAAGAGTTGGGGATGCTTATCTTGATGAAAACTATCAAAGAATGTCCATTTGGCATTTTGAGAATCTAACCAACGTTTTTCGTTAATTTCCTGCGTTTGATATTGCTCATTTAACAAACTATTCTCACGCACATTATCATTAATTGCTGGCAAATCATTGAGCACAAATAGACCATCTTTAGCAAGATAATCTAGTAACCCATACTGCGTATCTTGCAAATAGTTCATATAAAAGCTCATTTTGTCTGGCACAATACCATCCAGTAATAAATCTCGTGCTTGCTTTTGGTCTAAGTAGGCCTCTTCATCTGAATTATCTGCTAAAGCTTCTGCTAACTTTTGCCCTGCTTGTTTTAATTGTTCACTATCAAAGACACGGTCTTTAGCTGGCAATAATTCAATAGATTCTTTGGTTTGTAAACTTCTTTGCGTTTCAACATCAAAAAGTTTAATCGTCTCAAGTGTATCACCAAAAAATTCAAGCCTAATAGGCTGTGACTGTGTTAACGGATAAACATCTAGAATATCCCCTCTCAAAGCAAACTCACCTGATTTAACGACCATCTGATCACGTTGATAGCCACTTTTAACTAACCAAGCAATTAATTCATCCAAAGGATAGTCTTGATCAATAGCCAGCTGATAATTAGCCGCTGCAAAGGCTTTTGGACTTGTTAACGGATAAGCTAAAGACTGTGGTGTTGTCACCACAATTCCTGCTTGTTGAGTCGTCAAAAAGTTAAGTGCCTCAATTCGATTGGTCAGCGCCTCAGTTGAAGAAATAGCGCCCTGAGTCGCAATTAAAGGATCTACATCAAAGTAATGTAAGTTATCCGTAGTCATAATGGCTGAAAGACTTTGATATAATCCGGCTGCCTTATGTGTTGATTCCATTACGACTAACATTGGCTCTTCAACTTGCTTTAAAATTGACTGCAAAAAGATAGGCTGTGCATTGGGATTAACCCCTGTTAATAATGACCGTTTGGATTTTTGGGTTTGACTGATAAATTCAGTAAAGGGGTCACTTTTATTAATAAAATCAATAATTTTCATCATTCAACCCCCATTTCTGTTTGACTAATTGTATTGATTCATTAACTTGTTCATAGATTCACCGGCGATGAATTTTTCTAAAATTTCAACTACAGTATCCAATGAATCATCGATTGCTTTAGCATCTTCACCAGCAAATGGGCTGAGTACCCAATTGACAACAGTTGCATTTTCGGGATGCTTAATACCCACTTTTAATCTTGGAAATGATTTTGTGCCAAGTCCATTGATGATACTCTTAATCCCATTATGACCACCAGCTGATCCTGATTGACGCAATCTAATTTTAGCCATAGGTAAATCCATGTCATCTTGAATAACTAAAATATCTTCAGGTTCTACTTTAAAAAAGTGTGCGAGTTGAGAAACATGTCGACCAGAATCATTCATATAAGTTAAGGGTTCAGCTAAAATAACTGATTCACCATTGATAACAGTCTTTGTAAAACTGCCCATGAACTTTTCACTATCTAAGTTCAGATGGTGACTGTCACAAAACTTATCAATCGCCATGAAGCCAACATTGTGTTTTGTTTTTTGGTATTTCTTTCCTGGGTTACCTAACCCTACAATTAATTTCATAGTTGTCAAAATCCTTTTATTATCTATTAGTATAACTCCTATAAATTATAGCATAATTTATAATGGGATTATATTTACACCAATGCTTTAAAAGAATCTCAAAAAAATTTCGAAAAAAATTTTTATATGCAGATAGGATTTTTAAAATATGTTATTATATAGATGAATAAATAATTATTACTCGAAAGGATGATTAATCTTGGCAACACAAACAGAACGTCAAAAAGTTATTCTTGTTGGTGACGGTGCAGTAGGTTCAAGTTACGCTTACTCAATGGTAAACCAAGGGATTGCTCAAGAAATCGGTATCGTAGATATCGCTAAAGACAAAACTAAAGGGGATGCCATCGATTTATCTGATGCCTTAGCATACACAGCTCCTAAAACAATTTACTCTGCTGAATATTCAGATGCAAAAGATGCAGACTTAGTTGTTATTACAGCTGGTGCTCCTCAAAAACCAGGTGAAACTCGTTTAGATCTTGTAAGTAAAAACTTAAAGATTTTGAAATCAATCGTGGATCCTATCGTTGAATCAGGTTTTGATGGACTATTCCTAGTTGCAGCTAACCCTGTTGATATCTTGACATACGCTACATGGAAACTTTCAGGTTTCCCTAAAGAACGCGTTATTGGTTCAGGTACATCTCTAGATAGTGCTCGTCTACGTCAAAGAATCGGTGACATGATGAACGTTAACCCTCAATCAGTTCACGCTTACATGTTAGGTGAACACGGTGATACAGAATTCGTTGCTTGGTCACACGCAAATGTTGGTGGCGTTAAAGTTACTGACTGGGTTAAAGCTCAAAACGACATCGAAGAAAGTCGTTTAACAGAAATCTACGAAGATGTTCGTGATGCAGCATACAAAATCATTAACATGAAAGGTGCTACATTCTACGGAATTGGTGCTTCATTAGCTCGTATTACTAAAGCTATCTTCAATGACGAAAACTCAGTATTACCTCTTTCAGTATTTATGGAAGGTCAATACGGCGTTAACGATATCTTTATCGGTGCTCCAGCAGTTATCGGACGTAAAGGTATCAAACAAATCATTGAAATGCCTTTAAATGACGAAGAATCACAAAACATGCACGCTTCAGCTAAACAATTGAAAGAAATTGTTGAAAAAGGTTTCGCTGAAACAGGTATCGAAGGTCGTCAATAATCTTTAATTTAAGATTTAAAAAATAGCCAAGTCTTGTGCTTGGCTATTTTTTTGTGCTTTTCGCTTGCTTTTAGTCAAAACATCGCCTATATTTAATGATAGACTCATTTATCATTAATACAAATTGTGGTAAGCTTTAACTTATCAACCAAAAGTTTGAAAGGAGCTATTATGCTTTTAAAATCACTTGTCTTAAAAAAAGAATTTTTAACTACAATTAACGAAAAAGCCACACTTGAAGAAGCCCTAACTATTCTTGAAGAGTCTGGTTATCGTTGTGTGCCCATTGTAGACGATTCTGGTAAAATCTTCCGAGGTAATATTTATAAGATGCACATCTACCGTCACAAATCTCGTGGTGGTGATATGACCTTACCTGTTACTCACCTACTTAAAAATGCAACCAAGACAATCCAAGTTAACTCACCTTTCTTCCAAATCTTTTTCAACATTAAGGACTTACCTTACATCGCTGTTTTAGATGAAGAAAATCACTTCTATGGTATCTTAACTCACGCTAAATTATTGAGTATGTTATCAGATGCTTGGAACATTCATGTCGGTAGCTATGTGTTAACCATTTTATCCGCTGGTGAACAAGGGGAACTAGCTAAAATGACAAAAATTGTATCGAAATATTCTTCAATTGCCGGTTGTGTAGTGCTTGACGCTAACAAAAATGATTTAATTAGAAGAACTTTAATTACATTACCTGCTGGGATTACAACTGAAAAACTAGATATTATCATTGATAAGCTAGAGAAAAAAGGGTTTGCTGTACCAAGTGTTGAAGACCTTCAAACTGGTCAAACAATCCGTGATAACGAAATTTCACCTGATGAAATTACAGAAGACAATTAAAAAATCGCCTAGAACTTAATCTAGGCGATTTTTTTATGTTTATTTTACTTTCACTTTTTTGGAAAACGAAGGACTTTCAAGACCAATACTAATTGATAGTGCTTGGTTTACTTCTTGCATTTTTTCATCTGAAAGTTCAGCAACTAAGTCTTTCAGTCTTGTTTTATCAATCGTTCGAATTTGTTCAAGTAAAATGACCGAAGGATAGTCAATTTTGCCTTGCGGTTCAAAAGCGATATGTGTTGGCATTTTTGGTTTTTGAATCCTTGTCGTAATTGCTGCGACAATAACTGTTGGGCTATAGCGATTTCCAATATCATTTTGGATAATCAAAACCGGTCTAAGTCCACCCTGTTCACTACCTACAACAGGTGACAGTTCGGCATAGTAAACATCCCCCCGTTTGATATGTTTAGCCATCCTAATCTTCCTTTGTTTTTTTCATCATCGGTTGGGACTTATAATTCAACATCTAATTCTTTTTCACAAGCATCAAATTCATGACAAATCTCACGATTAATTTTACCCATTTGTTGATAACCCTTAGCAAATTCTGACACAACTGGTTCATGGTTTACTAAATATTCTTCAATGGCTAATCGCATAAATTTATCATTACTCATTTGATGAGAATCGCAATAAATATTCATTGCACCTTGCCAAGATTGATCAATTTCAATCGAAATAGCACGTGTATCCGACATCATAATACTCCTTTTACTCCGATTCTATACTGTTATGGTATACCCTTTTCAAGCGTGGCGTCAAACCACAAATCACTTCATAGTGAATTGTATCTAAATAATCAGCTACTTTTGTCACACTATTTGAATCATTTGGATTATCGGAAATCAAAGTAACTTGAGTTCCGACAGGATATGGCTTACTTAGTTTAACCATAAATTGATCCATACATACTCGACCAACAATCGGACAATACTCATCGCCAACTTTAACTTTGAATCCTTGCATTTTTCGTGACCAGCCATCTGCATAACCAACTGGAATAGTTCCTATCCATTGATTTTCGTCAGCTTGATAAGTTGCCCCATAACTAACTCCCATTTTAGGCGTAATTTCTTTAACAAAAACAAGTTCACTCGTTAAAGATAAAGCGGGTGTCAAATCGTAAGGTAAGGCTAAATCTGGAGCACTTGGACTACTTGAAGGATTTAACCCATAAAATCCAATTCCAATCCTAACCATATTGCCATGCACCTCATGATGAAACAAACTAGTCGCACTATTAGTCATATGAATATATTTGGGCTTAAGACGCAAATCTTTTTTAACTGCATTAAAGCGACTAACTTGATAATTAAAATAAGTATCATCTGCTTCATCAGCTGTTGCAAAATGCGTAAATAACCCTTCAACTTCAAACTGATTTTGATGATTCAATAGATAATCCTCAATTTCAGGCATCTGACTAGCCTCCATAAACCCGATACGACCCATTCCTGAATCCACAGCTAGATGGATTTTAAGTTGTTGAGCAGGTTTCAAGTAACTACTTGCTTGTTTCAACCAATTAAGGTCTCCAACGGGCAGTGAAATATTATATTCAGCGGCTAAAGCAGCTAAGCTTGGTTCTTGAATACCTAATACTAAAATCGGACATAATATCCCTTGCTGTCTAAGTTCAAGTGCTTCATCAATCATCGCCACACAAAGCCCTTTGGCCCCTGCTTGTAAAATAGCTTGAGCAACAGGTACCATCCCATGACCATAACCATTGGCTTTGACCACACCAAACACATCCACATCTTTATCAAAAGAGTCGATTTGACGCTTAACATTTTGTTTAATTGCTCCCAGATTAACGTTCACCTGTGCATGTCGATTAGTTGCAATTATCATGTAAATCCTCCAATATAACTTGTGATATCACATCAGTATCTGAGTGAGAAATCGAAACATGAATTTTTTGAGAGAAGTTTTTGACTGTTGTAATTGGCTTCCCACGACTATCACTAAGTGTTTCAATATCTTGCAGTCTCACTGCACCAATTCCTGTGCCATAAGCTTTTGAAAAAGACTCCTTAACAGAAAAACGACCTGCTAAATAACGGATTTTTTCTTTCTCAGTACAAGTTATAAATTTTTCATATTCTTTAGTTGTTAAAATTCGTTTAGCAAAACGGGCATTGCGTTGATAGGCACGCTCAATCCGTTCTAGTGGCGTAATATCAATGCCTAATCCAATAATCATTTTAGCAAAAGCCTTCTTTCTTGCACACATACAATACTAAACTAAAAAAGAATTGGAAATAACTTCCAATTCTTTTCTTAATTATTTTTTACGGATTGTAAAGTTACCGCTTTTTGATTGATTTTGATTTTTCTTGTGATTACCGTTGCCATTACCACCACGGCGATCGTTATTCTTACGACGATCATTGTTACGATTACGGTTTCCACCGCGGTTACGGTCTCCGCCACGACGATCGTTATTACGACGACGACCACCGTTGTTATTACGACGACGGTTGCCACCGCGACCACCGCCACGGTTTTTGTTTGGTAGTGGACGTTCTGAAGTAATTTTAACAGGAACATCTGATGGATCTTTAGTAACTTCTTTAAGTAAAGCAGAAACTAGTTCTTTTGCATCGTATTCTGTCAATAATTGTTCAGCACTTGCTTCATATTTTGAAAGGCTCTTAGCATTACCAAGTAATGATTTGATATGATCTAATGATTTATCTAGTTGGCCTTTGAAAGCTTCTTCTGCTGAAGGTGGTGCTAAAGGTAATACTTTCTTCTTAGTTAACCCTTCAATAGAACGTAGGTAACTCATTTCATTACCTGTTACAAAGGTTACACTTACACCATCTTTACCAGCACGACCTGTACGACCAATACGGTGAACATAGCTTTCTGGGTCTTGTGGAATATCGTAGTTGTAAACGTGAGTAACGCCTGAAACATCTAATCCACGAGCAGCAACGTCAGTTGCGACTAAGATATCTAGTTTACCTGCTTTAAATTGGCGTAAAACAGACATACGTTTTTGTTGAGATAAATCACCATGGATTCCTTCAGCGTTAAAACCACGCATTTGTAGTCCTTTAGTTAATTCATCAACACGACGTTTTGTACGACCAAATAACACAGTCAATTCTGGGTTTTGAACATCAAATAGACGTGTCATAATATCGAATTTTTCAAATTCTTTACAACGAATATAGTATTGTTCAATTTTATCAGCAGTTAAGTTCTTTGATTTTACTTGCACAATTTCAGGGTCTTGCATGAATTTTTCTGCAATTCGCATGATTGGTTTTGGCATTGTGGCTGAAAATAGTAAGGTTTGATGTTCACTTGGAACGTTGCTTAAGATACTTTCAATATCTTCCACAAATCCCATGTCTAGCATTTCATCAGCTTCATCTAACACAACGTGTTGGACTTGACTTAAATCAACTGTACGACGTTTAATGTGGTCAAGTAAACGTCCTGGAGTACCAACTAAAATATCAGGTGCTTGTTTTAGTGAGCGGATTTGACGTGAAATATCTGATCCACCATAAACAACTTGCACACGTGCTTTGTTATCACGACCTAAGCGGTAAAGTTCTTCTTGTGTTTGAATTGCAAGTTCACGTGTTGGTGAAATTACGATAGCTTGTACTTTACCTGTATTGGGTTTTAATTCTTGTAAAACGGGTAAACCAAAAGCAGCAGTTTTCCCTGTACCTGTTTGAGCTTGGCCGATAACATCTTTTCCTTCAAGTACTAAAGGAATCGTTTGAGCTTGGATAGGTGTTGCTTCTTCAAATCCAGCACGTTTAATCGATTGTAGTATCTCCGAGTTCAAATTTAATTCATCAAATTTCAAAAAATATCCTCCTAATTTGGCTACTTTTTATAAAAGTGCCTGTAAAACTTCACTCAAATGCAACCCATGACTACCTTTTAATAAAACAAGGTCACCTGCATGAATCGTTGCTTGTAAATCCTGAATTAATTGTTGCTTATGATCGATATCATAGTAATGCAAGTGGGTTTCAGGATAAATTTTGATTAGCTGATCATATAAATTGGCCATTAATGGGCCATATAAATAAACCTGGTTAATGGCGTCTTTTGAAAACGCGGTCACGAGGTTCGCGTGTAATTCTGGGCCTTGTTCACCCAATTCAAGCATATCAGCTAACACAACAATGCGTTGGTTAGTTTCATTAGCTAATGAAACATTAGAAAAAGCACTTAACGAAGCTCTAGTAGCGGTTGGATTAGAGTTATAGATATCACTCATAATCTCTTCTCCTGCATCCCCTTCTAACCATTGCATACGGTCTTTAGTCAAATTAAAATGACTCAACGCGTCTTGCATATTTGAAGGTTCAATTTGCAGTACTTCACCCACAACAATCGCAGCTAATGCATTGGATACATTGTGTTTACCAATTACAGGTAAAGTAAAGTTAATCTCTTCATCAAGGTTGGTTTGGAACTTCATTTGCTTTTGCTTTGTTTCAACATTTGTTGCATAAAGATGGTTGGTATTTTCAAAACCAAAAGTTAATTTGTCTTGTTCAATGTTTTGAGCCAAGTTATTAAGTAACGGCTCGTCTCCATTATAAATTAAGTAACCATCCTCTTTTAAGTAAGAAGTAATTTCCATTTTGGCTTGCGCGATTTTTTCACGTGTTCCAAAAAATTCAAGATGCGCTTCTCCTATCATCGTAATCACAGCAACATCTGGAGAAACGATTTGGCTAAGTTGAGTTAGCTGACCTGGACGGTCCATCCCCATTTCACACACTAACATTTCGGTATTAATCTTCATATTCAAAATGGTCATGGGAACCCCAATCTCATTATTAAAGTTACCTTCTGTTGCGTGAACATTAAACTGTGTCGACAAAACATCACGAATCATATCTTTTGTTGTCGTTTTTCCATTGCTACCCGTTACAGCAACAACTTTTGGATTAACTTTTTGTAAATAATATTTCGCTAATTTTTGAAGAGCTGCCAGACAATCATCCACTTTTAAAACAGCTAATCCCAAATCTTCTGGGATTTCGTGATCTGTTTGCCAAAGTGTTGCAATTGCACCAGAATCTTTAGCGGCAAATACAAAATCATGACCATCTCGCTCACCAATAATTGGCACGAATAACGCATTTTCGTTAATTAGACGGCTATCAAATTGTACCTCTGTGATTTCAACATCCTGGTTGGAATCAATTGTTGCATCGATTGCTTTAGCAATCTCTGAAAGCATCATTTTCATTTAAAAACTCCTGAACTAGTGAAAAATAAAAATTGCACATCGTTCATTATACTGCGTTTAGTAAGTAATTAAAAGCACTATCTGATTTTACTGTTGTTATTTGTCTGATAAAAGCAGTAGAATAGTACTATTAATTATTTTGATAAGGAGGATTTCAAATGTCTGAAAGTGTCACACCGTCTTATGATCCTAATTGGCGGCGAAACCTGAAGGTTTTATGGTTCGGTTGTTTTATGGTTGGAATGGGATTTAGTATCATCGTCCCTTTTATGAGTTTGTATATTGATACACTGGGGGACTTTTCTCAATCTGAATTAAGTTTTTGGAGTGGGATTACCATCTCTTCTACCTTTTTGGTCATGGCATTGGTTTCACCAATTTGGGGTAAGCTTGCTGATACAAAAGGTAGACGCCTAATGTTACTGCGAGCTTCTCTTGGGATGAGTATTATTATTGCGTTAATGGGAGTTGTGACTAATGTCCAACAATTGATTATCTTGCGCCTTTTACAGGGTGTCTTTTCTGGTTATGTTAGTAACGCTAACGCCCTAATCGCCACTACTGTCCCAAAAGAAAAATCAGGGCAAGCTCTTGGGACAATGACTACGGGTGTTGTCTCGGGAACACTGTTAGGTCCTTTATTTGGTGGGGTTGTCGCCCAAGCTTTTTCTTATCGTGTAACGTTTTTCATTACCGGAACACTCTTGTTTTTAGTCTTTTTACTAACTGTTTTTCTAGTAAAAGAAAACTTTAGACCCGTTCAAGAAGGTCAAAAAGTGCTTAATATTCGTCAGATTTTTCAAAATCTACCTTATCCTAAATTGATTATCGGTCTTTTTGTAACAACTTTAATCATCCAAGCTTCTAATAATTCGGTTAATCCTATCTTGAGTTTATACGTCCGGCAATTGTTAGGCAATGATGGTACTGTCGCGATTGTCAGCGGGATTGTTGCTGCATTACCCGGTGTCGCAACACTGTTTGCAGCACCGTTTTTTGGTCGATTGGGTGACAAAATCGGAACGCAAAAAATACTGATTGGTGGGATTGCTTTTGCATTAATCTTATATATTCCACAAGCCTTTGTGCACAACGTCTGGCAACTAGGAATACTAAGATTATTAGTTGGGATATCTGATGCTGCGATGTTACCTCAAGTACAAACACTACTTGCTAAAAATTCACCTCATGAAGTTTCTGGGCGAATATTTAGCTACAACCAATCTTTTCAAGGGATGGGTAATGTTGCCGGTCCTTTAATTGGTTCATTTGTTTCTAGTAGTTTTGGCTATCCGGGCGTCTTTTTATCAACCAGTTTACTTGTTTTAATTAATTTAATTTGGGTAACTATCAATACGCGCGAACTTCGTCGCGATCAAAAACAATAAAATAAGCCATAAAAAAACACGTTCTTGAAATAAGAACGTGTTTTTTTGATTATCAGAATTAACCTTTGATACCGTATTTTTTGTTGAAACGGTCCACACGACCATCTGCTTGAGTAAATTTTTGTTTACCTGTGTAGAATGGGTGTGAGTCTGATGTGATTTCCATACGAATTAGAGGGTATGTTTTACCTTCAAATTCAACAGTTTCATCAGAACTTTTTGTTGAACCAGAAACAAATTTGAAACCTGTTGCTGAGTCCATAAATACGACTTCATGGTATTCTGGGTGAATGCTTTTCTTCATAGCTCATTTCTCCTTTGCCCTAGTTTGTCTGCCAAACTAGAGATAATTATTACAACAATAAATATTAACATCTCTCCAAAAAAAATGCAAAGCCTCTTTTTAATCGTCTTCACAAACTGTCACATCTGCACCAAGCAAACGTAACTTCTCTTCAACGCGGTCATAACCACGTAAAATGTTGTCAGCGTTATGAATAACTGTCTGTCCGTCAGCCATTAATCCCGCTAACATCAAAGAAGCTCCTGCACGAATTTCATCTGCTACAACTTCAGCACCTGTTAATTGTGACCCTGGGTGAACTAAAATAATATCGTTTTCAACTTTAATTTTAGCACCCATTTTATTCAATTCACGAATGTGTTTAACACGTTTTGGATAAATGGTATCAATCACAACACCTTCACCACTTTTAGCTGAAATTAACAGTGGGGTAATTGGTTGCTGTAAGTCAGTTGCAAAACCTGGGTAAGGCATTGTTTTGACTTGAATCATGCTCAAATCACCCGAAGGATAAACATAGATAGAATCTTCATTCACGTCCATGTTAACACCCATAGCCTCTACTTTAGCCAAAAATGAATCTAAGTGCTCACTGATGATGTTGTGTAAACAAACACCATCACCAATACAAGCCGCTAAAGACAAGTAAGTTCCAGCTTCAATACGATCTGGGATGATGGTGTGTGCATTTTTAGCTTCTAACTTTTCAACACCCTCAATACGAATGGTATCTGTTCCAGCACCACGAATTTTAGCTCCCATGTTATTTAGAAAAGTAGCTAAATCAATGATTTCTGGTTCTTTTGCAGCATTTTCTAAAACGGTTTTGCCACTAGCTGTGACCGCTGCCAAAATAATATTAACAGTTGCACCAACAGAAGTCATATCAAGTGTGATATGTGCCCCTTTTAGACCTTCTTTTGGTGCGGATACAACGATTTCACCAGCCACATTTTCAACTTTTGCCCCTAAACATTCCATCCCTTTAAAATGTTGATCAATTGGTCTTGGACCAATATCATCTCCTCCAGGAAACGCAACGCTTGCACGACCAAATCTTCCAAGTAAAGCACCCATAAAGTAATAAGAAGCACGCAGACTTTTAATTTTACCATGTGGTAGTGGTCTTAGTTCGATATTTGTTGGGTCAATGGTTAAAGTTGTTTGTTCAAAATCACTGGTGACGTTCATATCCAGTAGCAATGACATTAAGTTGTCAACATCTTGAATACGGGGAACAGACTCCAAGACAACAGGTGTATGTGACAAAATAGCAGCTGGAATTAACGCCACTGTGCTATTTTTAGCTCCACCAATATAAACGTCGCCTTTTAACGCCTTTCCGCCATTGATTATCATTTTTTTCATTAGGAAGAACGTCCTTTAACTATTATTACCATGCTGTCATATAATTGATGACGCACGTTACTTTAATGTTATAAGAAAAACGCAAAAATTACAAGATATTAACGATAAGTATTACTCGGGATATAAAAAAAGTTGTCGAAATCGACAACTTTTTAATGTAACTTTAAATATTAACTTCATCTAAACCAGAAGCCGCTTTAATGAATGCTTTGAATAAGCCTTCAGGACGGTTTGGTCTTGACATGAATTCTGGGTGATATTGAGCAGCAACATGGAATTTGTTACCTGGAACTTCCACAATTTCAACTAAGCGATTGTCTGGAGATGTTCCTGAAAATACCAAGCCTTTTTCGCCAAGTAAGTCACGGTATTCGTTATTGAATTCGTAACGGTGACGGTGACGTTCTTGAATGACATCTTGGTTATTGTAAGCTTCAGCAGTTTTTGTACCTGGTTTTAGCTTAGCTGAGTATAATCCAAGACGAAGTGTTCCCCCAATGTTTTCTTGGTCTTTTTGGTCAGCCATTAAATCGATAATGTTATCTTCAATATCAAAATCAACTTCAGCTGTATTAGCACCTTTTAGACCCGCAACATTACGTGCAAATTCAACACTAGCCATTTGCATACCTAAACAGATACCAAAGAATGGGATGTCATTTTCACGTGCGTATTGAATGGCATCAATCATGCCTTCAAGACCACGTGTCCCAAATCCACCAGGAACAATTAGACCATCACTGTCTTTTAGATAATCAGCAACATTTTCTTTGGTAATATCTTCAGCTTGCACTTTTTTGATTTCAATATCTGAATCAAAAGCATAACCTGCATGTTTTAGAGCTTCAGAAACAGAAATGTAAGCATCTTGTAATTCAACATATTTACCAACTAAAGTAATCGTTGTTTTGTGTTTCAAGTTTTGAACACGGTTAAGTAAAGCTTTCCATTCTGTCATATCTGCTTCTGGTGCATCAAGGTGTAAGAAATCTAAAACAACTTGATCCATGTTTTGTGCTTGTAAGTTTAATGGAATTTGGTAAAGGTTATCGACATCAACAGATTCAACAACAGCTTCAACTGGTACGTCTGTCATGTTAGCAATTTTATCTTTCATTTCTTGTTCAACAGGACTTTCTGTTCTTAAAACAAGCATGTTAGGTTGGATACCAATACCACGAAGTTCTTTAACACTGTGTTGTGTTGGTTTTGTTTTCATTTCGCCAGCAGCTTTTAAGTAAGGAATTAGAGTTGAGTGAATGTACATCACATTTTCAGAACCAACATCAGCCTTCATTTGTCTTAGTGCTTCTAAGAAAGGTGTTGATTCAATATCTCCAACAGTTCCCCCGATTTCAGTAATAATAACGTCTGAATCAGTTGTTGTTGCTGCACGCATAATTTTTTCTTTAATCATATTGGTAATGTGTGGAATAACTTGGACAGTTGCCCCATTGTATTCGCCACGACGTTCTTTTTGTAGAACTTCGGTATAAACTTTACCAGTTGTAACGTTTGAGTAACGGTTTAAATTGATATCAATAAAACGTTCGTAATGACCAAGATCTAAGTCAGTTTCTGCACCATCGTCAGTTACAAAAACTTCACCGTGTTGGTATGGACTCATTGTTCCAGGATCAATATTGATATAAGGATCAAATTTTTGCATTGTCACCTTTAATCCACGGTTCTTTAATAAACGTCCTAAGGAAGAAGCAATAATACCTTTTCCTAGGGATGAAACTACTCCACCTGTTACAAAAATATACTTGGTCATATAATCAATCTCCTTCTAAAAAAGTCAGGGAAAAACAAAAATAGCTCCCTGAATATCAGGGAGCTGACGTATCTATAAAGACGCCCAAAAAGTATATTACAAGATTTATGTTAAAAAATCAAGTTAATAATTTGGATTATTCGTCTTCGTCATCATCATCTAAATCAGCTAATTTACCTTCAATACCGTCTGGCAATGTGTCTGATTTATCGTCGTCATCTAAGTCTTCAGAATCAAAATCTTCGTCTTCAACGTCTAATTCTTCATCTTCTGGATCATCAGAATCATAATCGATAATATCTTCATCTTCAACAGCTGCTAGGAACGCATTAACCTTCTTAGGTTTACGATCACGAGTTGTCTCGTCATCATCTTCTGGGTGGTTAACTTCTTCATCAACGGAATCATATGGATACCAAGAACGTAGTGCCCATACATTTTCACCTAGTGAAATAAAGCTGCCATCGATATTTAAATCTGTATAAAATTGTGGTAAATCTTCACGAATAACTTCGTCACTTTTATTTAAAAAGCGTTGAATTTCGTTTACTAAATCAGCAAAGGCCATTTTTTCGCCTCTTTGTTCCAAGATTGCATGTGCTACTTCAATCATTGAAAGTTCTTCTACGTTTTGGCCATTAAATACATCCAATTTCACGTGATGCACGTCCTTTCAAAAGTCTACTCTTCATAATACTAAACTATGCTTCAAAAATCAATTTTAACATATAATCCCCAACTTTTTGACCATGATTAAACAATTTATAGTCAATTTTGAGCATTTGGGAGTCAATTGACGACTGGATTAAGTCTAATTGCTCAGTTTCAACCGTAAATTCTAGTGGAAATCCTTGTGCTAAAAAACTACCTGAATGGGTTTTTTGACGTTCAAAACGCAAACTTGACCCATTTTTATCATCTACAGTACGTGTCATTTCAACATAGGTACTAAAAATTCTAAATTCCACTTGAACGCCCGATTCTTCTTGATAAGTTAATACTTGTGAATCCGATATAACATCTAGGTATCCTGGTGCTTCATATTGGTACGTTTCAACTTCACCTTCTTGGTGTACTTGTGTAATTAAAGAGACTTGAACTTCTTTTGCCATAATTTATCTTTCCTTTGTCTGGTTTCCCCTTAGTTATATCAGACAATAGCCAGCAAGTCTAACCCTAAAATGATTTATCAAAATAATCTTAAAAATGTTAAACTATAAGTACTCATTTTAATCGTAACAATGCCTAATATAAAGGAGATTATCTCAATGCAATCTATCCAAAAATTACCACGTGAAAAAGTTTTACGCGACCCTGTGCATAACTATATTCACGTGGAATACCCATTTATTTTAGAACTCATCGACACTCGTGAGTTCCAACGTCTTCGTCGAATTCGTCAACTTGGCGGTGCTGCGTTTACTTTTCATGGTGGCGAACATTCTCGTTTTACTCACTCACTTGGTGTTTATGAAGTCACACGTCAAATTGTGAATAACTTTAATCGTAACTATCCTTCAAAAGAAGCCGGTGATGGTCTTTGGGACGATAGCGAAAGTATCGTTGCTTTAGCTGCTGCTTTGCTTCATGACGTGGGACACGGTGCTTATTCTCATACATTTGAACACATTTTTCATACAGACCATGAACAATTCACTCAAGAAATCATTACCTCTGAAAAAACAGAAATCAATCAAGTCTTAAAAAAAGTCAGTCCTGATTTTCCTGAAAAAGTGGCAAGTGTTATCAACAAAACTTACCCTAACCCACAAGTTGTTCAAATGATTTCAAGCCAAATTGATGCCGATCGTATGGATTACCTATTACGAGATGCCTATATGACAGGTACACAATACGGAATGTTTGATTTAACACGTATTTTACGTGTCATGCGTCCTTATTCAGGTGGGATTACTTTTGAAAAAAATGGGATGCATGCTGTTGAAGATTACATTTTATCTAGATTTCAAATGTATCAACAAGTTTATTTCCACCCTGCTTCACGTGGAATGGAAGTAGTTTTAACTCACTTACTTGAACGTGCTAAATATGTTTATGAACAAGGCGAACTCCCTAAAAACAGCATGTCTGATTTGCTCGTACCTTTCTTAGAGCATAACTTCACCCTTGAAGACTATTTAAATTTAGATGACGGGGTATTGAATGCTAATTTTTCGCTTTTACGTTACCATCATGATAAAATATTAAGTGATTTAGCAGGCAAATTCCTCGATCGTAAGCCATTTAAATCTGTGCAAATCACCGACGAAAGTAAACCTCAAATCAAACAGTTGAAAGCGCTCGTTGAAAAAGCTGGGTTTGATTCTGATTATTATACGGCATTAAATGATAGTTTTGACTTGCCTTATGATGCCTATCATCCTGATCAAAAGAAACCTAAAACTCAGATTGAAATTATGGTTAGCGATTCTGATTGGATGGAGCTTTCTAAATTAAGTAAAATTGTTGAAGCTATTTCTGGTAAACAAGAAGGAGATGAACGATTCTACTTTCCTCGAGTTATGATTAAAGGTGACTCACAAGACCCAGAACTTCAAGAAATTTACGACGCGTTTCAAAGTTACATAAAAAATGGTGAACTACTTTCACAAAGGGAGGAAGCATAATTATGCTTAAAGAATTTAAACAATTTATTTCTCGTGGGAATGTTTTAGACTTAGCCATTGGGGTCTTAATTGGTAGTGCCTTTTCAAGTATTGTGACCTCATTAACTAAGAATCTGTTAAATCCATTTATTGGATTGTTTCTGGGCAAGGTTGACTTATCAAATATTCAATTTTCAATTGCAGGTGCAAACTTCTTAGTAGGGCAATTCTTAAATGATGTCATTGCCTTCTTGATCACAGCATTTGTGGTCTTCTTAATCGCTAAGTTCTTTAACAGTCTTAGAAAGAAAGAAGAAGAAAAACCAAAACCAGAACCAAAACCAAGTCAAGAAGAAGTATACCTACAAGAAATTCGCGACTTGTTGAAACAACAAAACAAATAATATTAACAAAAAAGCTTACTGAGAAAACTCAGTAAGCTTTTTTAATTTGGTTTATTTTTTCTTTGATTGAAAACGTGTTTGAAATAATGGACTTACGGGTTCATCTTCGTAAATACGTTTAATCGCTTCTCCAATTAGCGGACCTACAGAAACTTGAACCATTTTATCGATCATTTTTTCTTGTGGTAGGTTAATTGAATCTGTCACAACAAGTTGTTTAATTGCAGAGTTTGCAATACGGTCAATTGCTGGACCTGATAAAACAGGGTGAGTACAACTTGCATAAACTTCAGTTGCACCAGCATCTTTCAATGCTTGAGCAGCTAATGTAATTGTACCTGCAGTATCAATCATATCATCAATAATGATAGCTCTTTTACCTTTAACATCACCAATAATGTTCATCACTTCAGCAACGTTTGCTTTAGGACGACGTTTATCGATAATTGCAATTGGGGCTTTTAAGAATTCTGCCAAACGACGTGCACGAGGAACACCACCGTGGTCAGGAGACACCACTACTGTGTTTTCATCTAAATGTTGATTTAAGAAGTAATCAGCAAGTAATGGGGCACCCATTAAGTGATCCACAGGTAGGTCGAAGAATCCTTGAATTTGAGCAGCGTGTAAATCTAGTGCTAACACACGATCTGCACCTGCTTTTTGAATCATGTTAGCCACTAATTTGGCTGTGATAGGTTCTCTTGAACGTGATTTACGGTCTTGACGAGCGTAACCATAGTAAGGAATTACCAAGTTAATACTGTTAGCTGAAGCACGACGTAGTGCATCAATCATAATCAATAATTCCATCAAGTTATCGTTTACAGGTGCGCTTGTTGATTGCACAATAAAGACTTCTGAACCACGAACGGATTCGTCAATATTGATTTGAATTTCACCATCACTAAAGCGTCTCACACTAGATTTTCCTAGTTCTAAACCAACTGTATCTGCAATTTTTTGTGCTAAAGGTTGATTTGAATTTAATGCAAAAAGTTTCATCTTTTTATCTGAATACTGATCTGTCATTTTTTCCTCCACTTTTCTTACAATCCAAAAAACATAATACCAAAATTAGACTAAAAAATAAACCAATTCTAATTCCAATCTGGATTTTGTGCTAATGGTAATCGTTTCCAAAAATCTTCTTTATTTGTTTGTTTTTGTCGTGCAATTCCCATTGCATGTTTAGGCACATCTTTTGTAATTGTAGACCCTGCTGCCACAAACGCATGATCTGCGATATCAACAGGTGCTACAATATTTGAACTGCTTCCAATAAAACTGTGTGAACCAACTGTTGTGTGGAATTTTTGAACACCATCATAATTAACAAAAACAACCCCACAACCAATGTTGATATGATCTGCTAAAGTTGCATCCCCAACATAAGTCAAGTGACCAACTTTAGTATGTTCACCAATAACTGCTTTTTTGATTTCAACAAAATTACCAATGTGAGCATATTCTTTAATATGTGATTGTGGACGTAAGTGGGCATAAGGACCAGCATCTGTATGACTTTCCATCACTGACTCTTCGATAGTTGAAGAGTGAATAGTAACATTATCAGCAAGTTGGCTATCCACAATTTTTGAGCCTGTCGTAATCACACAAGATTCACCAATTGTTGTTTGACCTTGTAAATAAACGCCTGGTTCAATTACGGTATCCGCCCCGATTTCAACATCAACATCAATATATGTATTTTCAGGATCCACAATGGTGACACCATTTAGTAAGTGTTTTTTGTTAATGCGATTACGCATCACTTTAGTTGCTTGACTTAAGGCCAAACGGTCGTTAACCCCCATTGATTCATCAAAGTCTGGCATTTGATAAGCTGAAATCACTTCACCTTGAGACTTCAAGATTTCAATGACGTCAGTAATGTAATATTCATTTTGCGCATTATCATTAGTGACTTTGCTTAAAGCTTCAAACAAAGCTTGGTTATCAAAACAGTAAACACCTGTATTAATTTCATCAATGCGTTTTTCAGCTTCTGACGCGTCTTTTTGTTCAACAATTTTGACAACTTCATTGTCTTCATTACGAATTACACGACCATATCCTGAAGGGTTCGGCGCTTTAGCTGTTAAAACAGTTGCTTTTGCTTGAAGTTGTTGATGGGATTCAAATAATTTTTCAAAAGTTTCAGCGGTTAGTAGCGGTGTATCCCCATTAGCTACGATAGTGCTTCCCGTTTTATCTTTAAGCAATTCAGCCGCTTGCATTACCGCATGACCTGTTCCCAGTTGCTCTGCTTGTAAAACGTATTGTGTGCGGTCACCTAACGCTTTTTTAACTTCATCAGCACCATGACCAACAACCGTTACAATATTTTGTGGGTTTAATTTTTCAACTTGTGTCAAGACGTGGTCGACCATACTACGACCTAGAATTTCGTGTAAGACTTTGTAACGTTTTGACTTCATTCTGGTTCCTTGACCAGCAGCCAAAATAATAATATTTTTTTGATCCATTAGATTAGCTCTCCTCTTCCTTTAGCTGACTGACTTGTTTAGTTTTAGACCATCTTTCATAAAATAAGACTGGTGATGGCTTAAATGCTTGCCAAACTAAGTATAATACAAGCAATAAGTTTAAAGCTAATAACACTATAGCTAAGAAGTAAACTTGCGTTAGCTTGTCATCTGGTACTTTTCCCGTCAACGAAATCACATAAGGTGTTAAACCTAACGTAAAGGGTAATAAAACACCATACAATTCAAATTGACGAAAAACTAATTGCCAAAAGCCAGGCTTACGCTGAGTTCTAGCATCTATTATTTTAATTTTGACAGCCCACTTCCCAATGGTTTGACCTTTAAATAAGGGAATCACCCCTAATAAGATTAAGGCAACTAGACTATTCACAATTATCATATCCACGTTAACTTGAGCCAATTTTAAAATAACAGCTATAACTGAAGTTAAGATTCCCCAAACGATTCCATCTGTAATCAAAGCCACTGTACGACGAGTGATAGACACATTAGTCTTGAGTGACCCGGCTTTTTGTGACAGTTTATCTTGAGTTGGGAATAAAAACGTAACAGCTGGTGTTAACACATAACCAAAAACAGCACCCAACGTATTTAACATTAAATCATCCACATCAAATAGGCGGTAAGATCTTGGATAAATGCCATAAAGCCCCGTTAATTGCGTTAACTCAAAGAATAAGGATAGTAAAAACCCTAAAATTAATACCTGTTTAAAGCTTCTTTTGAAGTAGTATCTTAAATAAACACCAAAAGGAATGGTTAAAAACAAGTTAAATAAAGGTTGAATAAAGCTGGCACTTTTGAGTGTTTGTAAATATGTTCGTGGCTGACTCAAAATCAAAGGTGTTTCATGTTGGAACTCTCTTACAAACTGAAATAAATTCAAATTGTAAGTTGGCGTTTTTAAGTTAGCGACTGCTTGAACATCCGGCAATGGCAAAATAATCAAACAATAAGCAACTAACAAATAAAAAACAAAAGAATAAATCATAATTCCTCGCCAAAAAACAAAAGCTTGATACTTTTGATACTGTCTAATAAAGACAGGGAGTGAAATGATTAAAGCTAAAAAGGGAAACAATAAAACTGCTGTTTTAATGACTTGTACATAGCCCAATTAGAACACCTCGAAATTCGTTCTTTCAATTACATTTCCAGGGTTAACTTTAATTTGCTTGTTCACAGGGTCAACCTCTTCTAGGTTTAGTAGTGAGACATAGTCAGCTACTGCTTTTTCAGAAGTTTTTGCTTCACATAAAACTGAAATTCCGCTTACATTAGCATCGAATTCATTAACTAAGTTGACCATACCGTTAATCGTACCGCCACCTTTCATGAAATCATCCACAATTAAAACATTTGAATGCGGTTTTAGACTACGTTTAGCTAGTTCCATTTTTTCAAAACGTGTTCCTGAACTTGAAACATAGTTCACACTAATTGTCGGACCTTCAGTAATTTTTGGCTTTCTTCTCACAATCACGTAAGGCACATTTAAAAAACTGGCAACTGCAGCAGCTAGTGGTGCACCTTTTGTCTCAACTGTCATCACAACATCGATATCACTAAAAGCAAAGTGTGTTGCAATCAACTTACCAATTGCTTGTAATAGTTGAGGATTACCAATAATATCTGACAAATATAAAAAACCGCCAGGTAAAATTCTGTCTTCATCGTCAACATTTTTAATTAAGTCTTCAATCAAATTAATAGCATCTACTCGTCCCATAAATGGAATATAACGGACACCACCAGCAGCTCCTGCGATGGTTTGTAAATAGCCGTTTTGATTAGTTGCCAAGGTTTTTCTCAAAATGGAAAGATCTTCACTGATTGATGATTTGGCAGAATCATACTTAGTCGCAAAAAAAGGTAGCGAAATCAATGTATGTGGTTTTGATAAAAGATATTGCGTCATATCAATAAGACGTTCTGATCGTTTCATAAAATGTGCCTCCGTTTATATTTCTGTATCAAGGATACCGCAAAACAAAAAAAACCACTAGTAATTCTATAAAATTACTAATGATTGTTCGGGAAAATTTAAGCGTCTTGAACAACTTCAAATTCCAATTTTATATTTTCAGTTAATAAATCTGTATAGCTGTAGGTCGCTCTTTCAAAGTGATTTTCTTCTTGGTCTAAATCAACCAAAAATACTGATGGGTAAGTTTTAGTTAGTGTTCCTTTACGTCGAGTAATCTTCTTACGACCGGCTTGTGCCACAACTGTAATATCTTCACCAATATGGTCTTCAAGCTGTTGCTTAATTTTTTGTAATGTCATTAGCATATATTCACTCTCCCCTGCAACACTATTATAGCGAATTTGTCAAGGGATAGCAAATTATTAGTCTCAAACTATACTATTTTACCCGATTTAAAGACAGTTAGTCAACCGAATAAAATCATTAATTGTCAGCTGTTCTGCTCGATATTTTTCTGGAATGTTCGCATTGTTTAAGATTTCCTTAATATCTTCTGGTGATTTACCTTTTGATCCAAATGCTTGTTTCAAATTATTGTAAATGGTTTTACGTCTTTGTTTAAAACACGCATTAACAACTTGGTCAAATAATTGATGATCAAAGTTAACATCTTGATATTTATCACCCGTTAATCTTAAGTTTAAAATTGCCGAGGTTACTTTAGGAGCTGGATTAAAAGATTTTGGGGGCACGGTAAAACTAATTTCAGGATCACCCACCATTTGAACGGCAATTGATAAGGGACCCCAGTTTTTTGAACCGTTATCAGCAACAATACGGTCAGCAACTTCTTTTTGCATTAAAACAGTCATTGAAGTTAAGTCTAGTGGACTATCTAACAGTTTAAACATAATTGGTGTTGTGATGTAATAAGGCAAATTAGCGACAATTTTAACAGGCTTAGTTAAATCAAAATAAGCTGACAATTCTTTTTCTAAATCTACTTTTAAGACATCTTGATTAATAATAACGACATTATCGTATTCGCTTAAAACATCATCTAAAACGGCAATAAAACGTTGGTCGATTTCAAAACTCACGACTTTACAACCTGTTTCAGCAAGTTGTTGGGTAATCGATCCAATTCCAGGACCTACTTCAAGAACTTGGTCTTCTGGTGTAATTTCTGCACTTTCCACAATGTTTTCCAGTACATTTAAGTCGGTTAAAAAATTTTGTCCTAGACTTTTTTTAGCTCTTAAACCATAGTCATGGATAATTTGTGACGTTTTGATAGGATCACCGATGGGTAAACTTTTCATATTTCTCCTTTACTTGTTTCATAGCGGTTTCAAATTCTACTTTTGTAATTTGAAACGTTGCACATTTTTTCTCTAATTGTTTTGCATTGCCATAACCAATTTTCAATTGGTTTCCTAATTGTTCTCTTAAAAAGCGAGCATTAGGACCAAACACTAACCCGTGTTCAATTAAATCATGGCGTGTTACTTCAGGTTCATAAAGCTGTTGTGTTAACCGTGCTTCTTTTAAAGCTTCAAGCAAGTCTGCTTTTGAAGCATGTTCAATGCCTAAACTTCCACCAGATTTTTGAGGGACAGCTTTATCACGCGGCAAAAACGCCTGCTTGGCGTTAGGCAGGCGTTCTAAAATTTTTTTTCGAATTTTTTCACCATTAAAATCAGGATCAGTTAAAACAATGACACCTGTTTTATGATAAGCCGTCTCAATCTGGTCTAAAATTGCTTCTGAAATCGCAGAACCTTGCGTTTGAATGGTTTTGATACCTGGAAAATAAAGATTCAATCGTTTGATATCATCTTTTCCTTCCACAACAACCACTTCTTCAATTTTAAATTCAGTCAAGATTATAAAATTTCAATGTATTACGATAAGTTGCATCAGCAACCTCTTCTACATCGATTCCTTTCAATTCACTAATGGCTTTAGCTACATAATAGGTATAGCCTGGTTCATTTTGCTTACCACGATAAGGAGTTGGCGTTAGATAAGGGGCATCTGTTTCGACCATCATTCTATCAAGCGGTGTTTGAATGACAGATTCATGGACTTCTTTGGCGTTTTTGAAAGAAGCCACACCACTATAAGAAACGTTCAACCCAAGATCTAAATAGCGTTGTAATTGATCTGGGTTTCCGTTGAAACTGTGAATAACCCCACCATAAGTGTCCACTTTACCGAAATTTTTCAAAATCGCATAAGTGTCTTCAAAAGCATCCCTAGTATGAATGGATACCGGTAACTTCATGTCATAAGCCAACTGCAATTGACGTTCAAAAACTTCGTGTTGTGTTGAGCGTTTTGAAGCATCCCAGTGATAATCTAATCCAATTTCACCAACTGCTACTGTTTTTTCTTTTTGAAGCAACTCTTTTAAAACTGCTTCTTCTTGTTCATTGTATAATTTTGCATCGTCTGGGTGGAAGCCAACCACTGCGTAAAGCGGGTCAAATTCTTCACTCAGTTCAACTGCACGTTGATTCATGTCCGGATTTGACCCAATAATGGCCATCTCCGTCACTGTTAAATCTTTTGCACGTTGAATATACTCTGCCTCTTTACCAAAAAAAGGCGTGTCGTTTAAATGCGTATGTGCATCAAATAATTTCATTATCCGATTTCAGCTCCATTTTCGTGTGAATCATCCACAATTGCTAATTGCACTTTTTTGCCTTTTTCACTAGAAAGTAACATTCCTTGGCTCATTTGACCAAAAATCTTACGAGGTTTCAAGTTAATAACACCGATTACTTTTTTGCCTTTTAATTCTTGTTCTTCAGAATAGAAGTTGGCGATTCCAGATAAAATTTGGCGTGGTTTTTCTTCACCAAAATCAAGTTGGAATTTAAGTAGTTTATCAGAACCTTCTACTTTTTCGACTTCTAAAACTTCGCCAACTTTCATTTCAACTTTGACAAAGTCATCGAATTGGATTTCATTATCGTTAGCTTTGTCTGCATTCTTTTCAGAAGCTTGTTTCTTTTGTGAACGGCTTTGTTTTTTATCTTTGGCATTTGCCATTTGATCTTTGATGTATTTGATTTCGACTTCTTTTTCAAGTCTTGGAAAGATTGGTGTTGCTTTTGTTGCAACAGCGTGATTCCAATCATAAGCACCAAAGACTAATTCATGAGCAGTTGCTGAATCTTCTGAAAGACCCAATTGTTCAAAAATCTTATGTGGTGTTTGTGTCATAATTGGTTTAATTAACAACGCAATTAGGCGTAAACTTTCAGCTAGGTGAGACATTACATCTTGAAGTTCTGCTGCTTTAGTTTCATCTTTTGCAAGTACCCAAGGTTGTGTTTCATCAATATATTTGTTAGCACGACGCACAAATTCAAAAATCGTATCTAGTGCTTTTGAGAAGTGGAAACTGTTCATTAATTCGTGATAGTGCGTAATCGTTTCGGCTGCTTTTTCTTCAAGTGATGCATCAAAGTCCGTTAGATGTTCGCCAAGTGGTTGCACATGTCCTTGGTGATATTTGTTAATCATTGAAACCGTACGGTTTAGTAAGTTCCCTAAATCATTAGCTAAGTCATAGTTCACACGTTCCACGAAATCTTCAGGTGTAAAGATACCATCGTTTCCGAATGGAATTTCACGCATCAAGTAGTAACGTAAAGCATCTAAACCAAAGCGGTTCACAATCATTTCAGGATAAACAGCGTTACCTTTTGATTTAGACATTTTTCCGTCTTTCATTAAGACCCAACCGTGACCAAAAATTTGTTTTGGTAGCGGTAAATCTAGTGCCATTAACATAATTGGCCAGTAAATTGTGTGGAAACGCACAATTTCTTTTCCAACTAAATGCACATCAGCAGGCCAGAATTTGTCATATAATTTGTGTTCGTCTGAGCCATAACCCAGTGCTGTAATATAGTTAGCTAAAGCATCAATCCAAACATAAACAACGTGTTTTGGATCTGAAGGTACTTTAATTCCCCAGTCAATAGTTGTACGGGTAACTGAAAGATCTTCAAGACCTGGTTTAATAAAGTTATTAATCATTTCATTACGACGAGATTCAGGTTGAATAAATTCTGGATGGTTGTTGTAGTAATCAACTAAACGGTCAGCGTATTTACTCATTTTGAAGAAGTAACTTGGTTCTTTAACTAATTCAACTTCGTGTCCTGAAGGAGCTTTACCACCGATTACTTTACCGTTTTCATCACGATAAACTTCATCTAATTGTGATTCAGTAAAGTATTCTTCATCACTTACTGAATACCAACCTTCATATTCACCTAAGTAAATATCACCTTGTGCGAGTAATTTTTCAAAAATTTGTTGCACACCTTTTTGGTGATCTTCATCAGTTGTACGAATAAAACGGTCGTAAGTAATATCTAGCATTTCCCAAAGTTCTTTATAGCTAGCAGCCATTTTATCTACATAAGCTTTAGGATTTGTTTTTTCTTGTTCTGCTTTTTCTTCAATCTTTTGCCCATGCTCATCTGTCCCTGTTAGGAAAAAGACGTCGTAGCCTTGTTGGCGTTTGTAACGTGCCAAAACATCGGCAACAACTGTCGTGTAAGCATTTCCAATAGTTAATTTTCCAGATGGGTAATAAATGGGGGTTGTGACGTAAAATGTTTTATCAGACATAGTTAAACTCCTTATTTATAATCGTTTACAGTATATCACAATCATAATTCCTCTTAATACTGCTCTTTTTAGGTATACTCTCAATTATAGCGATTTTTATTTCACAATGGCAAGGACAACAAAAAAGATTGGCGAAATTCGCCAATCTTTTTTAAATCAATTCATCTTCATGTTGTAAGTAACGTTTTTTCACAATTGTCACTAAAACAAAGTAAAGTACCAACATCACTATTACAAAGAGCAAGTAACTAATAGGTAGCAATTCAAAACCTAAATCTTTTCCGAAATCTAGATAAGGAATCACTGTCCCAATAATTCCTGCACCAATTGTTGAAACCATTAGTGGAAATGAGGCTTTCGTTTGAATGAATGGAATGCGTTTATCACGAAGAGCATGAATAACCATTTCTTGTGTCCAAAGTGATTCAATAAACCACCCGGTGTTAAACATCATCATAAATTGGAGTTGTTGTGCTTGATTCAAATCAAAATAAGTATGACCTAGCATAGCAGGTCCTAAAATAAAGAATAAAAATGCAAAGGTTAAAATATCAAACACTGAACTGGTTGGACCAAAGTAAAACATGAACTTTTTAAGTCCCTTAGTTGACCAGTGACGTGGTGTTTCTAAATATTTTTCACTCATCACATCAAATGGAATAGCTAAACACGAGATATCGTAAATCATATTCAATAACAATAATTGTAAGGGTTGCATAGGCAAGAATGGTAAGAATAGACTGGCAAAAACCACTGAAAAAATATTCCCAAAGTTTGAGCTTGAAGTCATCTTAATATACTTCATCGTATTACCAAAGACCTTACGTCCTAAGCGAACTCCCGTATCTAGCACTTTTAAATCTTTTTTAAGTAGAATAACATCAGCTGATTCTTTGGCAATATCAACTGCCGTATCAACAGAAATCCCGACATCCGCTTCTTTCATCGCAGGAGCATCGTTAATCCCATCTCCCATAAAAGCAACTGTGTGCCCATTAGCCCGAAGTTGGCGAATAATCATACTTTTGTGTGCGGGGGTTAACTTAACAAAAATATTGTGAGCTTCAACAATTTGAGCTAGTTCTTCTGTCGACTTATCTTCCAATTCTTGACCTGAGTAAATTTTATCGACATTTAAGCCCACTTGTTTGGCAACAGCTCGTGTAATTAATTCGTTATCTCCTGTCAAAATCTTAACATCAATACCATCAACCTTAAGTTGTTCCAGTGCTTGTTTAGTGGATTCTTTAGGAGGATCTAAGAACGACAAGTTACCTAAAATAATCAAGTCACGTTCATCAGCTACTGTAAAAGCACCTGCTGGTCGTGGATTTTTTTGATAAGCTAATAAAATTACCCGAAGGCCATCTTCATTTAATGATTCAATTTGTTTTAAAATTTTATCACGCATGGTGTCATCAAGCTCTTTAACTTCGCCATCAAGTTCATAGTAACGACTAACTTGCAACATTTCTTCAGCTGCACCTTTTGTGACTAACAAACGTTCATCTTCACCATTTTCAACCACAACACTCATTCGACGACGTTTGAAATCAAAGGGAATTTCATCAATTTTGCGGTAATCTGATTTTATTTTATCGGTATCTAATTCTTTACCAGCTTCTGAAATAATAGCTTTGTCCATCAAGTTTTTTAAGCCTGTTTGATAATAACTATTTAAATAAGCATAGGTTAACACTTTAGGTTGTTCAGTGTGATTTAAATCATAGTGATACTCTAAAACTACTTTATCTTGCGTTAATGTTCCCGTTTTATCCGTTGTCAAAACCGTAGCAGAGCCTAAGTTTTGAATCGCATCGATGTTCTTCATGATAGTCCCATGTTTTGACATCTCAACTGAACCCTTAACTAGATTGGAGGTCACAATAACAGGTAACATTTCAGGTGTTAACCCAACAGCGGTTGCAATCGCAAAAATTAAAGCATCTAGCCAGTTTCCCTTCAACAAGCCATTAATCAAAAAAACGAGTGGTGCAACAACCAACATAAATCTGATTAATAACCATGAAGTTGATTGAATGCCTTTATCAAAGGCCGTAACTTGTTTTGTTTTGGTGGATAACTCACCGGCGATTTGACCAAAAACAGTTTTTGACCCAACACCCACAACAACGCCAATAGCACTTCCACTGACAATATTAGTTCCTGAGTAAACCATGTTTTGATAACTCAAATAATCATCATTATCTTTTGGCTTAGCTGTTGCTATCTTTTCAACGGGAGCAGATTCGCCATTCAGTGAACTCGTACTAGCAAATAGATCTTTAGTTTGTAACAAACGCATATCTGCTGGTACCATATCTCCGGCTGACAGCGAAATAATATCACCTACAACAACTTTTTCAGTTGCAATTTCAAATGACTTTCCCTGACGAATCACATTAGTTGTGACTTGAATCATCTTCATTAGGCTATCTACAGCATTACTGGACCGGCGACTTTGGAAAAAACTCATCGACCCACTAATAATCACCATTAATAACATGATTACTGTAGTCGCAACTGATCGGTCTTGTGGTGCAGAAAAGACCCAATCCGTCATAAACGATGCTAAAGCTAATACAACTAACACCACCGTAAAAGGCGTTACAAATGCTTCAATAAATTGTTTAAGCTTTGTATCACCATTACCATGGGAGACTTTATTCTCACCGTACTGTGCTTGATGATTAGCCACTTGCTCCTCAGATAATCCTGAAGAACTCGTGTGCAAGGCACTTAGGACTTCTTCGTTACTTTGGTGTGCATACAATTTGATTTTTTCAATCTGTTGTTGCATGACACCATTTCTCTTTTTTTCTAACATGTTTGTCAACTTCCTTTCAAAAACAAAAGGCAAGTACTCAGCTATTTAAGAAAACCCTTATCGTTTGCCATGATACAAAGTGAAATAAGGGGGTAAAATGTGACACATTGTACATTGAACACTCGCTCAGTTTTAACACTATATGGCGTTTTGCAAAACCTGCATAGCTATCTGGAAAAAGCCTTACTCCGACTGTTTCTGTTTGACCCATTGGCATCTGTCGATGTTCTGGGCAATAGCGTATATCCATATAGGAGCCTCACCTAACTGTTCAGTTATAAATTAGTTACGCTTGTGTAACTTACGTTCAATATATAGCGACACCCAGACGAAGTCAACTATTATTCCTTTATTTGACCAAATAAAAAACACCCATCTTAGATGAGTGTTTAAATATCGGCACCGCCGCCTCCTGATGAGCCACCGCCACCAGAGAAACCACCACCACCAGAAAATCCACCGCCAGATGAATTTCCAGATGATCCGCCAAGTAGCATCCCTAATAAGAAGCCAGTTCCACCGGAACCGCCTCTACCAGAGCCACCACCACGAGAAATAAAAATAATGATAATAATGATAATAACAATAACTGAAAATAAACTTGGACCTGAATTATCTGAACTTTCTTTTTCAGATTTTTCACGGTATTGATTAACCTTATTTTGAACGCCACTGTCTTGTAATGAGGTCAACTGGTACTCTTGATCAATTGCCACACTAACTGCACTAAAGACGTTATTCAACCCTTGATCAACCAACGCTTTATCTTTTGACTTGAGTTTATCTCGTTCGTTTAGCAAAATTTGCTTACTCAAAGCATCCGGCAAAGCTCCTTCAAGCCCATAACCTACTTCAATTCGGACATTTTGACTGCCCTCGTTGTAACCAAACAGGATTAAAATACCATTATTATTGCTACGATCACCTAAACGCCACTTTTGAAATAAGTCAGTTGCATAAGTCTTTAAATCACCTTCAGTGGAATTAACAACAGCAACCGCCACTTGTGGTTTTTCTTTACTTCTTGCATAAAGTTGATTTTGATCTTCAATATTTTGTTTAGTCTTGTCTGATAGAATATTTAATTCATCATAATACGGTGTATTGGGGATATTAATCATCGCATCCACAGTCGTTGTTTGCTGATTACTACCTAAAATAATCGCGATTAAGGCCACCAATAATACGCTTAAAAGACTAAAATTAAGTCGTCTCAATTAGCTAGATAACTCTCATTGACTGTGGAAGAATCAAAGCTGCTGAAGATGACGAACTACCTGTTGTGTTACCAAAATCAACTGTTGGAGCAGTTTTAGCTTCATCTGCTGCTTTAAAGTATGGTTTTGAACCTAGTCCCATCATATTAGCAACGATATTTCTAGGGAAACCAACAACCGTTTTGTTATAGGTTGAAACTTGATCGTTGTAACGTTTACGTTCGGTTGCAATGCGATTTTCTGTTCCTTCAAGTTGGGTCATTAAAGTTTGGACATTGGTATTTGATCCTAAGGTTGGATAATTTTCACCAATCACATTAATCAAAGTACCTACTGATTGATCCAATTGAGTATTTGCATCCATTTTTTCTTGAGTTGATTTTGCATTACCATAGCTAGTACGTGCTTTTGCAATATCACCAAATACTTTTTGTTCTTGTCCCATACTTCCTTTTACAGAATTCACTAAGTTAGGGATTAAATCGTAACGACGTTGCATTTGGTTTTCAACTTGTGCCCATTGAGCGTCAACATCTTGACTACTTTTAGCTAGGCTGTTGTATGTTGAAATAAAGAAAATTGCAATCACAACGACTACGGCCAAAATACCCCATACCCATGGACTAACACGACGTTTGTTTTGATTCATAATAGATTAAACTCCATTCCTTCAAAAATAAATTAATAAACTATAGTACTTAATTATACGGCAGTCTAACCGTCATGCAATTAGTTTAACTTAATTTAGCTAAATATTTAGAAACACGTGAAACGGCTTCTTCTAACTGTGACAAACTGGCAGCATAACTAATTCTAACGTAATTATCATGGCCAAAGAAAGCTTCTCCAGGTGAAAAAGCAACTTTAGCCTGATAAGCTAAGTCTAGCGCAAAGGCATACCCATTTTGATTCACTTGCTTTGGCAGTTTAGCAAAGAGATAAAAAGCACCTGTTGGCAGTTTAATTTCAAAGCCCAAATCAGTTAATGCCTGAATTAAATAATCTCGACGTTTGACGTACGCTTTTTTCATATCTTGAGCATCAAATTCGCCAGCTTCTAGGGCTTCAATTGCTGTAATTTGAATAAAAGTTGGCGCAGTTACCACTGATAATTTGTGCACCAAACTAATTTTTTTCATGATTTCTTTTGGTGCGGCAACCATTCCAACACGCCAACCTGTCATCGCATGTGATTTGGATAGTCCATTAATCAAAATGGTTTGTTCTTTTAGTAGCTCGCCCATTGAAACATGATCAATACCATAAGTTAATTCGCTGTAAATTTCATCACTGATTACAAACAGTTCATGCTTTTTAAAGACTTGAACTAATGCGTTTAGCTCTTCTCTAGAATAAGTAACACCTGTGGGGTTGCTAGGATAGTTCAAAATAATCGCTTTAACTTTTCCATTGGATGCTTCAATCATTTGGTCAAGTTTTTCAGGTTTTAAGATAAAGTCATCTTCTGTCGTATCTAGAAATTTAACAATACCGCCATTTGCCTCAATAATTGGCGCATATTGAGGAAAAATAGGAGTCGGCACAATAACTTCATCGCCTTCATTTAAGATAGCCGTTAAACTATCGTAAATTGCTTCACTAGCTCCCACTGTTACTAAAATTTCATCTTCAGCATTATAATGTGCATCGTAATGCTTAGCTAAAAAGTTCGCCATGGCTTGTCTTAATTTGGGATTGCCTTGCGGTGTCGTATAGTGCGATTCATTGGCTTTAATCGCTTGCATAGCCACTTCTTTAATATGCTTTGGCGTATTAAAATCAGGTTCTCCTACAGTTAGACGAATAACATCTTCAATTTGTGCAACTTCAGCATTGTAGTTCATCATTACTGAGGGTTTCACGTGGTCTAATTGACGACTCATATTATGTTCTAAATTCATTACATTATGTCCTTTCAAAACGAATTATAACTGATAATACCCAAAAAGGAGCATCAACACCTTTAGTATAACAAAGATATGATACCCCTTTTTAGCATTATTTTTTAAAATAGTCTATCTCATATTAAGAAAAATAGTTAAATCCAATTGCTTCTCTGACTTCTTTAGCTGTTTGTTCAGCAATCGCATTTGCTTTTTTAGAACCTGCTTCAAGCATATCGTAAACAGCTTGTTTGTCTTTAGCAAATTCAGCACGACGTTCACGAATTGGCGCAAGTTCTTTTTCTAAAACTTCATTTAGATAACGTTTGATTTTAACATCACCTAAACCACCTTTTTGGTAATCAGCTTTTAGTTGAGCGACTTTTTCTTTATCTGGATCAAAAATGTCTAAATATGTGAAGACCATGTTACCTTCAACATGACCTGGATCTTCAACACGTACGTGAGTTGGGTCTGTGTACATTGACATCACTTTTTTAGTCAACTCTTCTTTTGAATCAGATAAGTAAATAGCATTACCTAATGACTTACTCATTTTAGCATTACCATCAAGACCTGGCAGACGACCTTGGCCTTTTGGAGGTAAAACTGCTTCTGGTTCAACTAACGTATCAACACCATAAGTATGGTTAAATGTACGAACGATTTCACGTGTTTGTTCAAGCATTGGCGCTTGGTCATCACCAACTGGCACTGTTGTCGCTTTAAAAGCTGTAATGTCAGCAGCTTGTGAAACCGGATAAATCAAAAACCCCGCAGGTAAACTGTCGCCAAATCCTTTTTGTTTGATTTCAGCTTTTACTGTTGGGTTACGCTCTAAACGTGCAACTGAAACTAAGTCCAAATAATAAGCTGTCAGTTCATGTAGCGCTGGGATTTGTGATTGCACAAAAATTGTTGATTTTTCTGGATCTAATCCAACAGCTAAATAATCCAAGGCAACTTCAATCAAGCTGTCTTTAATTTTTTGTGGATTACGGGCATTGTCAGTTAAAGCTTGAGTATCGGCAATCATAATGTAGGGATCGTATTGCCCACTGTTTTGCATTCTCACACGATTTTTAAAAGAACCGATGTAATGGCCTAAATGCATTTTACCTGTTGGACGATCTCCAGTTAATAAAACTTCTTTTTTAGTCATAAAATTTCCTCCTGATAATAAAAAAACCGTTATATATTAACAATTAATATATAACGGGACGAATTTGTTACGCGGTGCCACCAGTTTTTTAAAGTTACACTCTGCAACTTTACACTCTCGTTGTTTATAGGCAACGACACTTTTCTAGCACATCCGTCTAGTCCATTCACATCATCTATTTTGCAGTCTTTCACTTCCACTGCTCGCTTTGAAAAAAGTCAATGATGCTACTACTCTAAACACTAGAAACTAATTTATTAAGTTGCTAATATTGTAGCCACTTCTTTTTCATTTGTCAAAAAGCTTTTGCAAAAATTTAAAAAAGTTACGGTTTATTTAATTGTTAAATGGGTCTACAATGTTATAGTCATTTTATTTGTACAAGTTTTTAAGAAATGGGTGATTTTTTGACACAAAATAACGAAAAACAACAAGAACAACAACGTGTTGACTTCGTCATTGATGAAGTGAATACACAACTTAAAGATACAAAAGAACAACTGGATATTGCCTTTAAAGAACGTCGAAAAGTCGAATCTTCTTACGGTGATACAGCTAAAGTTAATACAATTGAAGTCGATGACCAAATGGAAACCAATGCGGCCATTCAACAGCAAAAACAACTTGTCGCTTTAACCGTTGAAAGTGAATCAATTCTTGAAAATAAAGAAAACAGTTTGAATTTACTCAAAAACACGCCTTATTTTGGTCGCATCGATATCGATGAGGATGGTGAAAAAGAGTCACTTTATATTGGAACATCATCTTTGATTGATGACGATGGCGAGTTTCTCGTTTATGATTGGCGAGCACCAATTTCGTCACTTTATTACAACGGAACCTTAGGTAAAGCCAGTTATCAAACGCCAACTGGACACTTAGCTGATGTTGAGTTGTTGAAAAAACGCCAATTCAAAATTGAAAACGGTCTAATCACCAAAATGTTCGATACCAATGAAACAGTTGGTGATGAAATGTTGCAAGATGTTTTAAATGAAAACAGTGATACACACCTTAAAAACATTGTTGCCTCAGTCCAGCATCAACAAAACAAAATCATCCGAGACACTTCTTCTGATGTACTTGTCGTACAAGGTGTTGCCGGTAGTGGTAAAACTTCGGCTATTCTACAACGAATTGCTTATTTACTCTATCACTCACGAAGTGAAATCAATGCTGATCAGATTATTTTATTTTCACCTAATCATCTATTTAGTCATTATATCTCTGAGGTATTGCCTAGTTTAGGTGAAAAGAATATGCGTCAAGTGACATTAGCTGACTTTTTGATGAGACGACATGAAGGTTTTCGGATTGAATCTCTATTTGATCGTTTTGAGCGTGATCAAAATAAATTCCCAGAAGCAGCGCAAACTATTCGCCAGTTTAAAGAAAGTCTCGCTCTTTATGAAGCTCTTCAAGACTATCTTAAACGCACACCTAGTGACACTTTAGCCTTTAATGATTTAACTTTAAATGGTGAAGTTGTCATTAGCCAAGATGAAATTCTAAAAATTTATCAAAAAACGCCTCAAAAACTTGTCTTAAGTGAACGCTTTAGACAAACTAAAAATCAACTAATTGCACTTCTTAAAAAACGTGTCGTAAGCCATGCTGAAAGCCGCGATGTTGAAGAACAGGTCGAAAACTTATCAGATGCTGATTTTCACTATTATCACGAAAATTTTGTTAATCATGATGAAACGATTGATGAAGAACGTGATATTTTAAACTATCAGTTAGCCAAAGAAGACTATCAACCCTTATACGATGCCATTTATAATGATTTATTCATTGATAATTATCAAACTTACTTGCAGTTCTTAAAGCAAGTTAATCTCCCTAACGTCTCAAAAGATACTTTTGAAGAAATGATTCGATCAGTTGATCAAGATATTGAAAACCACTTTTTAAGAGTCGACGATGCCATTGCGATTTTATATTTACGTGATTTGTTGACTGGTTCTGGTCAAAACTTTGCCATTAAGCATTTATTTGTTGACGAAATGCAAGACTACTCGCCGTTATTTATGGCTTATATCCGCCATTGTTTCCCTAAAGCTAAACTAACGCTTTTAGGTGATTACAAGCAAAATATTTTTAGTTCCTACGATACAGAAAATAGTACCTATGACCAAATTCCAAATATTTTTCAAAATGAATCTAAAACATATATTGAATTGAATACGAGTTATCGTTGTTCTAAACAAATTACTGAGTTTGCCAAAGAATTACTTGATAAAAATGATCACATTGATTCTTTTAGTCGCCAAGGGCCCAACCCAAAACGCACTTTTTAACTCAAAGTGCTCATGATATGACACAATATGTCGACTTAATTAATCAACAACTTGAGACTTATCCAATGGTTGCCATTATTACCAAAACCCAAAAACAAGCAGAAGCACTTTACCATCGACTTAAAGCACGTATTACTGTCAACTTACTGACTCAAGACAGTCGAAGCCTTAAAAAAGGATTGTGTATCTTACCAATTTACCTTGCTAAAGGATTGGAATTTGATAGTGTGATTGTGGATAATGTTTCAAAAGAAAACTATCCACAATCAGGTGATCGTGAAATTTTATATACGATTGCTAGTCGTGCTATGCATGAACTAAACTTAGTCGTTCCAACACAGTTACCCACATTTTTAAACAAACAAAAAGCTTAGCAAAAATTGCTAAGCTTTTTTAGTTAGAATAAAATAATGGTCATAATTGCATTCACTGCAAGTAAGTAAACCGAAATACTCATCCGATAAGTTCTAAGATAAACAAACGCAATCACAATTCCAATCAGCCATTGCAAAGCAAATAACGCAAATGATTGTGAGAAGTTTAGGACAGAAAAAATAAGTCCTGATAAAACGAGTCCTAAAACAGTATCGATTAACGTATTGCGTTTAAAAAAGTAATTAAAGAAAAAGCCATTAATTAGAAATCCTTGTAAAATTGACATTAAAAAGCCTTTAATCACAATACTAGACCAAAATAAAGTAGTCGTTGCATTTGCTAAGTAAAAACTTTGAGGTGCCGTTAAAGCCAGGTGACCCCCATACTGTTGAAACGAGATATAAAGCCGAATCAACGCAATGATAGCCGTCGCAATAACAATTAATTTAAGATGAGCAGACCAAGAATCATACTCTCGCTTAAAAAAACGGCGTTCTTCTAGTACAAACTGTCTAAAGTAAAAATATCCCACTAATCCAAATACTACAATCAAACCGATTGTCCAAAATAAGTGATTCGTCACGTGTTCAATTGCTTGAGATTGAACAAATAAATAGATGAAATAGGCAATTAAATAAATAAAATAACGTGTTAAATTTCCGATTCTTGATTTTGGGGTGTTCATTTTTAGCAACCTTTCGAAAAAAACTACCGCTATTATATCAAAATTTCATCTTCTACCCTATAAAAAAAAGCTAGAAAGTCTAGCTTTTAACCAGCTGCATAGCCAGTATCGATATTTTGGTTTTCGATTGGGTCATAGTAGTAAAGGTGACCATTAGCACGCATTTGGTATTTTCCAACAACTGGTGCTGTATTTGGATCAGCGCCATTAGCTTTCATATTAGCTGATTGGTGGTTTTCAAGTACCTGATAAGTTGTCACTTCGTTGGCACTTGCTGTAGGTTGGTAAATGTAATCATCGATTGTGTAGTTTGCTTGTGCAATGTGACGATTCTTCATATCTTGTAAAATTAAGTTATAAATTTGTTTGTCAATTTCTTTTAAACTAGAGCTTGATGCTTGTGTTTGTTTTTCTGATTGACTTGATTGGCTTTCACTACTTGAACTTGACGAAGTTGAAGATTGTGAACTTTGTTCACTACTTTGTGAGCTTGATGTTTGTTGTGATGATGTTGAAGCAGAATCAGATCCTGAGTTGTTTCCTGAACATCCTGTCAGTAACAAAGCAACTAGGGTTAAAAATCCTGCAACTTTAATATTTCTTTTTAGCATAAAATAGCCTCCTATAAGGTAAATTGTGAGTCAATCTCTTATGAAATGCAACTCTATTTAGAAAATCCTAAGAATTAAGGTAGTTATAATAAGCAACCTCGAAATCGCCTTTTGCTACCGTTATTATATCACTTTGTTGTCCAAAATAGTGTCCTGACATCACGTATTCACCGTTATTGATAAAAATTTCAACTGTTGAATAATCTAAATAAATATCAATATGATTAATTTCTTTAACCTGTAAGCGTCTTACTTCATTTTTGGTCGCTTCAGTCCACCCTAGTCGGCCTAACGTCAACACGCCATCTTCATATGAAAGATTTAAGTGATCAAACATAGACAAGTTAAATTCAGAGTGTGGCTCAAAAGATAACTTAATCGCTTTTGAATTCACTTGTTGTGTTTTTGAAAAAATCGCTTGTTTTTCAAATTGATTATCTAAAGCTTTAATAGGAGTTTGATATAAGTGCTGACTTTTTAGAGTTAGTCGTCTTGGCATCGTTAAGTTGTGCACCCAATTATCTTTAATTGACGGAATTTGTTGTTCTTTTTCAGTTGGCATCATTCCCATCCAACCATATTGAATGACTTCATGGTTATGAGTAAAACTTTGAGGTGCATAATATTCAAATCCATAATCAAGTTCTTCAAATTCAGACTTAACCTCAAATTTTGCTGTCTCATAGTTAAAGCGACCCACAAAATACCCACTATGATAATTATTTTGGAAACGATAACGCTCATTTGCAATTCCTTGTGGTGAAAAGACTAAAACATCTTGTTCATCAAATGGAATCAAATCTGGACATTCATACATAAATCCTAGATTTTCATGGTTGGCTTCAAAAATAGAGCCTGTGAAGTCCCAATTTAATAAATCATCGGATTGATAGTGAATAATATCGCCTTGCACAGTTTCTTCAAGTTGAGCCCCAATCACCATATGCCACTTGTGGTCTTTTCCTAACCACACTTTTGGATCTCTGACGTGGAAAATGTGATAGCCTTTTGGGTTTTCAAATAAAGGCCCTTGTTTTTCAAAATGGCGCCCATCTTTTGAAGTAGCTAAACATTGGTATGCCTCTAGTTCTTCCCCATTTTCAATAATCACACCTGTATAGAACAAATAAAGTTGATTATTGTGTACAACAGCCGAACCCGAAAAAATTCCGCCACTATCATAATTATTGTTTCCAGTACGCAAAGCCACTTCTTGTCGTTCAAAGTGAACTAAGTCTTTAGAGGTTGCATGTCCCCATGCTTTAACTGAATGATCTGTTTTTTCTTCATTCAACTGATAAAAAACATGATATTCCCCATTGAAATAGCAAAGACCGTTAGGATCATTTAATAGGCCTTGTTTTGGATAAATATGATACCTTAAATAATTCTGATGCGTTTCATTCTCAAATAAATTCAAAATGACTGCCTCCAATCGTTTAGTCGTAATCACTTATATTTTACCTGAATCCCCTAGATATGCAAAATAAAAAAGGCCATCTCCAAAACGAAGATGACCTTTAATGAAGCCACTTGCCGGATTCGAACCGGCGACCCCCACCTTACCATGGTGATGCTCTACCTGCTGAGCTAAAGTGGCAAAAGACTACACCAAATAATATACACAATCATACCAATGATTGTCAACAGATTTTCTTAAGCGGTCAACGGAGCTCGAATCCGCAACCTTCTGCTTGGGAAGCAGATGCTCTACCATTGAGCTATGGCCGCATATCAATTACTATTCTCTTTATACGCTTTTTTTGGTACAATTTCAACTTGTAACACCTCAACATTTAAGGTTAATGAATTAATTTAATTTCTGTTATACTAGGGTCAAAGGATTGGTGAAAAACATGAACTTATCAGCCAACAAAGAAAATTATTTGAAAACGATTTTTGATTTAAGCTACGATAGAAAAAAAATAACAAACAAAAATATTGCCGATGTCTTACAAGTCAGCGCACCTTCGGTGACCGAAATGATGCGCTCACTTCAAAATGATGGACTGGTTACACATACACCTTATAACCAGATTGCTTTAACTGAGACCGGTCAAAAATTAGCCACAAAAATGGTGCGCCGCCACCGAATTTGGGAGTCTTTTTTAAATCAAAAACTCGGTTATGGGATAGAAGAATTGCATGATGCAGCCGATATTTTAGAACATGCCACAGATGATTTATTGATTTCACGACTAAATCAATTTTTAGGCGAGCCAGAACGTTGTCCCCATGGGGGAATTATTCCTGATAATTCACCTGTAGCTTTTGATGAAGACGAAAAGATTTTACGTGAAATCGAAGAAAATACCACGGTCACAATTACTCGAGTAATTGATAACCACGACTTTTTGATGTACTTTGATAGCCTTAACCTAAAAATTGGTGATAAACTAACTATTCTAGGACACCAGCCATTTGATGGTACAATTAATGTTAGCGATACTCATGGCCGATTTTTAAATATTAGTCCGAAATCAGCTGACTATATTTTTGTCAAAATTAATGATTAATACTGATTAAAGCATAATTCTAAAGATTTAGGTTATGCTTTTTAATCGCTTTTTTTTGGCATTTTTAACTAAATTATTTATAATTAACACAATCTATTCTACTTCAGTTATAGGAGGACTTTTATGAAAAAAGTGATTATTGTAGGTAGTGGTATTGGTGGATTATCCGCTGCTATCTATTTACAAAATGCAGGTTATCAAGTAGAAATTTACGAAAAAAATAATCAAATTGGCGGCAAAATGGGGCGTTTTGAAAAAGATGGTTTTAAATTTGATGTCGGCCCAACTATTGTCATGATGCCACACATTTATCAGCAAGTATTTCATGATACTGGTGTTAACCCTGATGATTATTTCACGATGTCACGTCTTGAACCCTTTATGGATGTTTTTGTTAATGACCATGACAAAACATACCTCACATCTGATTTAACTAAACTAGCATCCCAATATGAAAGTGTTTCACCTAGTGAATTTTCCGGTTTTTTAAGTTATCTTAATGATATTTACAAACGTTATTTAGTCGCTAAAGATCACTTTATTCAACGTTCATTCCGCAAACCGATTGATTTTTGGAATCCAAAAACGCTTTACAATGCTTTAAAACTCAAAACTTTCGGTTCTTCTTACGGCTCATTAAAAAAATATCTTAAAAATGAAGACTTGGTCAAACTAATGGCCTTTCAAACTTTATATATTGGGGTCTCACCTTACAATGGCCCTTCTATCTATAATATTATTCCAATGATAGAGCTCATTTATGGTGTCTGGTTTATTGATGGCGGAATGTATCAATATGCACGAGCACTTGAAAAACGCTTCACTGAATTAGGTGGAAGAATTCATCTCAATACTAAAGTTGATCAAGTCACTTTCAATGGCAAAACAGCTTCAGGTATTAAGATTGCGGGCAAACAAATTCCCGCTGACGGTGTCGTTGTGAATGCCGATTTCCCTTATGCCATGAATCACTTGATTCAAGATTCAACCCTTAAAAAGCGTAAGTATCAACAAGAAAAAATCGACAAACTTGAATACGGAACCTCTTGTTTCTTATTATACCTCGGTACTGATAAGCGTTATAATCAAAATCTCAATCTCCACAACCTTAAAATGGCTAATGATTTCACCAAAAACATTAAAGAATTAGAACAATCTGGCTTACCAACTGACCCTTCTTATTACTTATATATGCCTTCTAAATTAGACCGTAGTTTTACACCAGATGATAAGGGTGAATCGATTTATATTTTGGTACCCGTTCCTAACCTTAAGCTCTTTGATAGTTGGAATAATGAGACCATTGCAAAATTTAGAGAACAAATTCTAAATAAAGTCTCAGAATTACCTGGAATGGCCGATTTACAATCTCATATTGTGAGTGAAACTATTTATACCCCTGATGATTTTAAAACTAAATTTAATGCGGCTAACGGTGCCACTTTTGGTTTAAAACCCACACTACTTCAAAGTAATTACTTTAGACCTCACAATAAGTACCCCTATGCCGAACACTTGTATTTTGCAGGATCTAGCGTTCATCCAGGAGCTGGTGTGCCTATCGTCATTACAAGTGGTCAATTAGCCGCAAATGAACTGAAGAAAGATATCGAACCTCATGACTAAAGATTTGCACACCCTTTTTAAAGATAATCAAAAACAATTTAAGAACTCAATCAAAATGACCAAAAAGCACTCTTCTTCGTTCTATTTTGCATTCAAACCGTTAACACTCGCAAAACGGAACAGCATCTATGCGCTGTATCATTTTCTACGTTTGTTAGATGATAGTGTTGATAATCATGAAGCTCATCAGTTCAAACAATTGCAACTCGAGTGGGATAAATTTAAAACAAACCAATTATCCACAGAAAAAGAACCCTGGCCTGCTCTTGAATTGGTTTTCCACAACTTTGACATCGATTATCACTGGGTAGACGATATGATAGGTGGTCAAAATAAAGACTATCTAAACACACCGATTCTAACCGAAAAAGACTTAGATGATTATTGTTATGACGTTGCTGGAACAGTTGGGTTAATGCTAATGCCAATTTTGAATGATAATCAACCATTTAATCATCAAGCTGCTATTAACGTAGGTAAAGCGATGCAGTTAACTAATATTCTGCGAGACATTAAAGAAGATGCGTTAGATGGTAAAGTTTACTTGCCTCAGACCTTGTTAAAAAAATATCATATTCAATTAAGTGACCTAACAAAAGACATCGCTTCTACTAACTTAGTCAACTTAATTAAAGCAAAAACCGATGAAGCTTTAAACTACTATCAACAAGTAGACCTGCTCCTTCCCACAATCTCTGATCCAAAAAGTCGGCTATCGTTAAAACTTGCGGTGGAAGTTTATAAAGGCATTTTGCTCGAGATTATCAAAAAAGATTATCAAGTACTTCAATCAAGAATCTATGTATCAGATACTAAAAAAGCACTATTACTAACACAATTATCAAAATAAAAAAAACTTACTCTTAAAAAGAGTAAGTTTTTTTATTTGTTAAGTAAGTCTTCATAAAACGCGGCATAGCTCATTTCAATATATGCATTTGACCACAGTAAGCCAGAAATACCTAAAGTTAAGATATTTAAAATAGACCATAAAATAAACGATGCTTGTAACATCAAATATTGTTTCAAATTGTACTTTTGTGTCATCAATTTGAAACTTATTGTAAAAGCGGAGACAAAACTAGTCTCTTTTTGATAACCGTCTAGCAATAAGTAGGTCATTTGACTAGTGAAGTTACGGCATATTATAACAACTAAAACAAAGACAATCGTTAACAGCAGCAATATTATACTTGAAATAATTGCAATAATTGTATTATCAATCATCATGATGGGTAAAATAAGAAATACAGCAATAAATGCATACACTATAGCCAGTAAAATTGTCACAACAGACATATAGATAGTATTAAGGATAATTAAAAATACGGCTGGAATCCATCTATTTTGACCGAAGATATAAAAGATATCTTTAATCCCTGAATGTTTTTCAGAATTTTGATTACGGTAACTGGTTAATAACACCATCCGTAAACTCATAGTCAATAATGTAAAAACCGTTGTTAAGATAAAGTTTGTTAGTGTATCACTATTAGATGACGTCTCAGCCCACTGCATGACGTTGCTAGTAGTTAAGGCATTTTGAGCTGCTAAATCTAAAACAGTCTGCAAGGCTCTAGCTATACTAACCACGATGCCACCTAGTTGAAAGACAATCAGTAAAGATGGCACCAAGGCTAAGGCTACATAATACCGCCAGTTTTCTTTGATTAGACGACTTGCTGCTTTTTTTATTTCAATGCGGTTCATAGTAATTGTTTCCTCCAGTTAATAAGTTTGATTATGTCATAATCCTTATCTTGATTCAAACAAAAAAGTATCGGTCATTAACCGATACTTTCTCTTTCTTTCATGTAATCATAGAATCCAACATATGTCATTCTCATATAAGCGTCTAGCCAAGCTAATCGCAAAATACCAAAACAACAGAAGTCTAAAATATTCCAACCAATAAATGACATATTAAGCCAGATATAGGTGGTTAAATTTTTAGAAATCATACTCAAACTTTTAGCTAAAGCTAGAGCAAAACTTGCTTTATTTTGGCTCATTAAGTCATAGTAAATCAAGTAAACCTGACTAATAAATAAATCAAGTAAGCTTTTAATTACCCAAAAAATAATTGCGCCCAAAAATGCTGCAAAAAAGTTTGTTGTTGAATCTAAACTATTAAATAAGGCGATAAATAGTGTCATCCAAGTAGCTATTAATCCTGCAATTCCTGCTGTTATCATTTTAGTAATCAAAACTAAAATACTTAAGATCGTATAGGGAAAAAAACGATTATGACTAAACAACGCAAAACTATCTTTAATCCCTGAAGCCTTATCACTAACCGTTTCTTTTCGATACCATTCTAAAAACTTGATATCCATTCCGCGATTGAGCCAACTTACGAAAATCAGTCCTGGAGACCCAAAAAACAAAAAGCCAACAAAATAATTGAAAATACTAGGTGTAGTTAGACTATTGCCAACATAGTAATAAGCTGTACTTGCTTGAACAATTTGAAAAAATGTTGTCATTAAAATAATAGTTGAAACAAAGCGAATAATAATAAACCCAATGTTAGCTAAGGCGGTTAGACTAATATAGTAGGGTTGTTGTTTAGCCAAAAGCTGTTTGGCTTTAGCCTTAATCATATAATAGTGATTATCCATAAAATCTTCCTTATTATTGAACGTGAACGAGTGTGTATTTTTTCTTACCTTTACGTACAATAACAAATTTTCCATCAAAATGCGATGTTGGGTCAACTTCAAAATCAAGGTCTTGTTGACGTTCACCATTGATGTAAATTGCACCATTCTTCACATCTTCACGTGCTTGACGACGTGAAGGTTCAATTTTTGTATCTTCAACTAAGAAGTCTAAAATATTACGTTTTTCTTTTGAAACTGTTGCTTCAGGCATATTTTTGAATCCTTGTTCAATTTCTGAAACAGATAATTCTTGAATGTTACCTGAAAATAGTGCTTGTGAAATATTTTCAGCTTCTTTTACAGCTTCTTCACTGTGGACAAACGCTGTTACTTCTTGAGCTAAACGACGTTGTGCTTCACGTTTTTCTGGAGCTGTTTTAATTTTTTCTGCTAATTCATCAATTTCTTCATGACTTAAGAAAGTGAAGTATTTCAAGTATTTCACAACGTCACGATCATCTTGATTTAACCAGAATTGGTAGAATTCGTAAGGTGTTGTTTTTTCAGGGTCTAACCAAACCGCACCACCAGCTGTTTTACCAAATTTAGTTCCATCAGCTTTTAGCATCAACGGAATAGTTAATCCGTAAGCTTCAGCTTCGCTACCTTCAACACGACGAATCAAATCAGTACCGCTCGTAATGTTACCCCATTGATCTGCACCACCAATTTGAAGTTGCACATTATGATCTTGGTAAAGTTTTAAGAAATCAATAGATTGTAAAATTTGGTAAGTAAACTCAGTATATGAAATTCCAACTTCTAAACGACTAGCCACAACTTCTTTGTTCAACATCGTTTTAACATTAAATAATTTACCATAATCTCTTAAAAATCCTAGCAATGAGATTTCTGATAGCCAGTCATAGTTATTCACGATTTGGAAGTTTTCAGTTCCAAATAAATCAACCATTTGTTGAGTTAATGCTTGTTCATTATGTTTAACTTGTTCTTGTGTTTGTAGTTGACGTTCTGAATTACGACCTGATGGATCACCGATTGAACCAGTTCCCCCACCAATTAAAATAACAGGTTTGTGGCCAGCTTCTTGAAAGCGTTTTAAAATCATAAATGGAATTAAGTGACCAATATGAAGTGAATCCCCTGTTGGATCAACCCCACAGTAAACTTTAATTTTCTTTTCTTCGGTTAGTTTTGCAAGACCTTCTTCATCAGTTTGTTGATTAACGGCGCCACGCCATTCTAAGTCTTCGATAATATTAAAGTTTGTCATAAGTTGAACTTCCTCCTAATTTTTTGTATAAAAAAAGCCCCTAGCTAAAAAGCTAGGGACGATAATTAACAGTTTAATCGTGGTACCACCCAAAATTCAGAGCATACAAAATGCTCCCTCTTAAGATTGATAACGGAAATCACCCGAAGTTATTAGTCATTAGCGGGTATTTCGTCAAGTCTTAGCCTGCCCGGTTTCCACCAACCACCGGTTCTCTGTAACGCTGAGCTAAGTTGCTACTTATTGCTATGAATAACTTATATACAGAATAGCCAAGGTTTTAAATTTTGTCAAGATTAAAAATTTTCGGTAAGAATTCAATCTAATTTATGATATTATTAAAATTGCAAAAAGGAGATATTAAAATGAATGAGAAATTATCACTTATCTTGCCCTGTTACAATGAGCAAGAAAATGTCCCTCTGATTTACGATGCATTGAGTCAATTACTTGAAACGTTACCATATGATTATGAATTGCTTTATATTAATGATGGTTCAAGCGATAAAACTCAACAAGAAATAGAAAAAGTTTACCAAAAAGATCCTGAACACGTTCACTTTGTTAACTTTTCTCGTAACTTTGGTAAAGAATCAGCTATCTATGCCGGCCTTCAAAACGCTAGTGGTGATTATGTTGGATTAATGGATGTGGACTTTCAAGATCCTCCCGAAATGATTCCAACAATGATGAAAGCCATTAAAGAAGAGGGCTATGACATGGTTGGTGCACGTCGAACATCACGTGACGGGGAGCCTAAAATTCGCAGTTTCTTTGCACGACTATTCTACAAAATTATCAATAAAATTTCAGAAACGGAAATTGTTGATGGCGCACGTGATTTTAGAATTATGACTAGACAAATGGTCGATGCACTACTTGAACTAAGCGAATACAATCGTTTTTCTAAGGGGATGTTTAGCTGGGTTGGCTTCAAAACAAAATATCTACCTTACAAAAACAGAGATCGTATGGCAGGAACAACAAGTTGGTCATTTAGTCAACTTTTAAAATACTCAATGGATGGGATTATCTCATTTTCTGAGTTCCCACTGACACTTTTAAGTTGGATTGGTGGCCTGTCATTTATTGCTTCAAGTATTGCGTTACTTGTGATTATTTTCAGGGCTGTATTTTTCGGCAACCCAACATCAGGATGGCCTTCAATGATTGTGGTACTGCTATTGATTGGTAGTATCCTAACCCTATCATTAGGTATTATTGGTAAGTATGTAGGCAAAATCTTTTTAGAAGTCAAGAATCGACCTATTTATATTATTAAAGAAAAAAAATAAGCGTAGGATTACGCTTATTTTTTTTGATATTTTTGTTTAAGTGATTTTAAAACGTCAACTTCTTTAGCTCTGCCGTGAATGATATCTTGAATATCTGACCAAAAGCGGTTATACATCAAGGCTGCTAGAATAGCCATTAAGATAAATGCCTCGAAGTTATGATTAACAATAAATGCAATAATAGCGATTGCAGTAATCGCAAACAATGGCGGAATGGTCAAATTCTTAGTAACAATCATGATCACTAAAGCCACAAGTAAAACAGGAATTGCAACTTGCCAGTTGTATAAAATCGCCACAATTCCTGTTACAGCTACGCCTTTTCCACCCTTAAAATTTTGCCAAAATGGAAAATTATGTGCCACAACTAATCCAATACCAGCATATAAAGTCGTTAGCAATTGTGGTATTTCTGGGAAAAGATACCAAGATAAAACAATCGCAATCACTGTCTTTAAAACATCTCCCAGTGATACCAAAAATCCAGCTTGTTTTCCAAGAACAGCTCCAACATTTGCTGTTCCGGCATTTTTAGAACCAAATTCAGTTGGCTTTTTATCGGTGTATAGCTTTGAAACAAAAAATGCTGTAACAAAATTGCCAAATACAAATCCAATAAATAAAATCGTTAACTTTAAATCCATGTGACTAAACATCGTAATCCCCTTAATATTTTTCATTCTTAAAACAAAAAAGCAGGAAAAAACCTGCTAATTTGCCCCATTCCAAAGTACATTGTCGTTATTTTTAGAATAAAGGTAGTAAGTCTGATCAGTTGTATAATCCTCAAATGAGAAAGTCGTATTCAACTGATTTTGTCGTGTTTCATTATTTTCAATTCGTTCTGTAGGTAAACTTAACTCTTGTCTTAGTTTATCAGAAACTCTTTGCAATTCATCTGTAGACATCACTTGATATGAAGCACCACCAATGTAGGCGTTCATTCCGTGTAGATAATCAGATTCTATTTGGCTTGCCGAAGAACGATAATGCATAAAAATGGAAACCATGTCATCAAAAGTGATATTTGTTCGAATATTTTGCGAAACTGAATTCAAAATTGATTGAAAGTTTTGCAGTGAATTAAATGAAATTGCATTTTTTAAAATAGCTTCAATCACTTGTCTTTGACGCTTTTGTCGACCATAATCACCTTCAGGATCTTCATATCTCATTCGAGAGTAATCAAGTGCGCCATGTCCAGTCAAATGCATTTTACCTTTTTTAAAGTTTGTCCAACCATAACTAAAATCAAATGGCACCTCAACATCAACACCCCCAACAGCATCAATCACTTGTTCAAGTCCACCCATGTTAATTGTCATATAGTAGTTAAGTGGAATATTCAGCAACTCTGATGCACTTGAAAGTGCCATATCAGCACCACCTATATTATAGGCTGCATTGATTTTTTGAATATTGAAATTCTTACTTGAAACCATCTCTGCCATTGTATCCCTTGGAATACTTGTTAAAGTGGTTTTTTGTGTTTTAGGATTAACCGTGGCAACCATGATTGTATCACTATTCCCATTTAGCTCCTCACGACCTTCAGCACCGGTGTCTGTTCCTAATAACAATACTGAGAAGGACTTCTCACCATTAAAAGCATCTGTTGTTGGTGGGTTTTGAATGTCTTTACTAGTCGGTTGATAAGATTGATTAATCGCTGACTTGGACTGTGCATACAGATACCACGCATACACTCCTGAAGACACAATCGCTAACGCAAAAATAGCCAAAATAAAACGACGAATACGTTTATTGCGACGCTTTTTTTGATTCATTCTCCGTATGTGATTCGATTGTGAGCGCGTTAAGAACTCATTATTATGGTCATTCATAAGGGCAAAAACCTCAAATCTTTTTGAAAATAATATAACATAGTAAGAAAATAAGTAAAATCCTATCGACTTATTTTAACCTTTTATTATAGTCTTAATAGCTGATTCAATTGCTTTGGTCATTAAATCAATTGATAATGATGGTAAATTTTGGCCACTTTGAACCACTTCTTCAGGTAAATAAGGCAAGTGAATAAACCCTGACTGGATTGGCTTTGAGTGTTGCTTTGACCAGTAAAGGCCCTCATACATGATATGATTACAAACATATGTCCCTGCCGTATTTGAAATACTGGCGGGAATATTAATTTTTTGGATTGCTTTAACAATATCTGTAATCGGTAATGTAGAAAAGTACCCATCATCACCGTCTAATCGAATACAGTCTTGATGAGGCATCTGATTATCGTTGTCTGGCAACTTAGCATCATCAACATTAACTGCAATTCGTTCTACGGTAATTTGCGAACGACCACCCGCTTCACCCATTGAAATAATAACGTCGGGTTGATAAGCATCTAAAAAAGTCACTAACTTTTCAGTAGATTTCTTAAAGACCGTTGGCAAAACCAACTTTTCGATTTGACTGTTTTCAATTTGTGAAGGCAACTGATCCAACACTTCAGCTGAGGCATTAATTGTATTTTGACCAAAAGGTTCAAAGGCTGTTACCAAAATTTTCATAGATTATCCTATAGCTTTCCTTCGCGAGATAAAATACTGCGAACTTTCGTTTTAATTAAATCAATGGCAACAAAGTTTTCGCCACCTTCTGGCACAATTAAGTCTGAGTAACGCTTAGTTGGTTCAATAAACTGATGATACATTGGCTTAACTGCTGTTAGGTATTGGTCAATAACTGAATCAAGTGTTCGGCCACGTTCTTGCATATCACGTTTGATTCGACGAATAATACGGATATCATCATCTGTATCTACATAAATCTTAATATCCATCAAATCACGCAATCTTGGATCATCTAAAATCAAAATACCTTCTAATATAATTACTTCCTTTGGTTCTTGCAGAATTGTTTCTTCACTTCGTGTGTGAGAAACATAATCATAAACTGGTTTTTCAACTGATTCATAGTTCATTAATCGTTTTAGATGATCAATCAATAAATCAGTGTCAAAGGCTAAAGGATGGTCATAGTTAATATTCATACGCTCTTCAAAAGGCATGTGGCCTTGATCTTTATAATAAGAATCCTGTTCTAACATTGTAATCGCATGATCTGAAAAACTATCATAAATCGCACGACTAACGCTTGTTTTACCGCTACCTGATCCACCGGTAACACCAATAAGTATGGGCTTTTTCTTCATTTCGACAACCTTCTCAATTTAATTTCGTTTATAACATTTAGATAGGTCTCAACAATAATTGTAAAAACCATTTTTACAATTATAACATATATTTTTTAATAATTTAATTTGAAAAGTGGTAGGAACCACTTTGATAAATGGACCGCTAAAATGCAGACCAAAAATGTGATTTAACTTAAAAAATAGCCAAAAAACGCACTTTTTTTCGTGTTTTAGTAAATAATTAACGACAACTAAAGATTTGGGTTGCTATAATACCGCTTGTCATAAACAAAAAATTATTGGAGGCTATTTTCACAATGTGGAAATCTTTATCTGAAACACTGACTAATATGAATGTCATTAGTGCTGTTTCCTCAACTATCTTTATTATTATGTTAGGATTTTTCTTGCGTCGCAAAAACATCCTAACAGATCAAGTAGGTAAAACCCTATCTAAAGTCGTTTTAACGGTTGCTTTGCCAGCACTTGCGTTTAACTCTTTTATGCAAAATATTGATGGCAAAACGCTCAGCCAAGGGATGAATGTTCTAATTTGGGGAATTTTAATTTACATATTATTAATTCTTGCATCCCCATTGCTTTACAAAAAACTTCCTAAAGACAAAGAAGAAGTTTTAGCTGTTTTAACCACATTTGGTTCAACAACTTTCTTTGGTATTCCAATTGTTGGTGCCGTTTGGGGAGCTAAAGGTGTCATGTACAGTTCAATTTTTAACATTGGTTACCGCATCTTTTTATATTCTTATGCCTATATCAAATTATCTGGCTTAAAATTAGAAATGAAAAATGTAAAACAAATGTTTTTAAATCCTGTTGTGATTGCAACATTCCTGGGACTTTTCTTATGGTTAGCTCAAGATTTGGTCCCTCACGTTTCTGTTTTACAAAGTTCAACTAAACAAACGGTTGATGTGGCTTTTTATCGAATTGATTTAACTGCACCTTGGATTTACAAACCGCTAACTTACCTAGCCAACTTAGCTTCACCACTAGCATGGCTTGCAATTGGGATTACCTTAGGTTCAATTCCATTTAAGGAAGCGGCCAGTGACAAACTTTCTTGGTACTACTCTTTTAACAAAGTTGTTTTAGTTCCATTATTCAACTTAGCCTTACTTGCATTATTAACCATGACTCATATTTTACCTGTGGATAATGTGGCATTAGCTACTGTAATTGTGATGATGGCAACACCAACTGCAACAGTTGCTGCTGCTTATGCCATTGGCTTTGATCGTGATGCATTGCTCACCTCAAATGCTTCTCTTATTTCCACTTTTAGTGCCGTGATTGCAATTCCGATTTGGATTGTGATTTTGAACTTAATTGCCCAAACCCCTATTTTTAACTAGAAAGCAGGATTTTTAGATGACTTTTAGAATTGGTTGTTACGGTGTTCATTCTTATGAAGCCCCTTACTTTGAAAACTTAAATAAATATAATTACGATTTGAAATTACTACCAGAATTTTTAACTCACGATAACATTGACTTAATTGAAGATTGTGATGCTGTTTTACTTCGTGGAAACTGTATTGCTGATCGCCAAAATCTAAGTAAAATGGCAGAATACGGGATTAAACTCGTGTTCACAAGAACCGTTGGATTTGACCATATTGACTTAGATGCCGCAGCAGAATTTGGGATGAAAGTCACACGTGTTCCTGGATACTCACCTCGCTCTGTTGCCGAACTAGCTTTTACACAAGCTATGATGCTTTTCCGTCATACTGCTTTAGCAACAAATCGCACTTCTCAAAAACAATTCAAAGTAACGCCTGAATTCTTTAGTCCTGAAATTCATGAAAGTACAGTTGGAATTATTGGGATGGGTAATATCGGATATGCTGAGGCTAAAATGTGGAAAGCACTAGGTGCACGTGTGTTAGCTTATGATTTGAGTGTTAAAGAATTTTCACTTGATACGGTTGAAAAATTTGTCAGTCTTGAAGAACTTGCACAAGAATGTGACATTATCTCAATCCATGCCCCTTATGTTCGAGGCAAGAATGAACAGATGATTAGCCGTGATATTATTAATCAAATGAAGCCAACTGGCATCTTAATTAATACAGCTCGTGGTGAGTTAGTTGACCATGATGCCGTTATTGATGCTTTAAAAGAAAATTGTCTAGGTGGATTTGCAGCCGATGTATTGGTTGATGAAAGCCAAGTATTTGGCCATAACTTTGACCCTTCTGAAAAACTACCTAATGAAACAATCACAGAGCTAACTAACCTTTATCCTAAAGCTATTATCACACCTCATATGGGATCCTTAACTAAGCCCGCTCTTGAAGGTATGATTACCACAAGTTTTGAAAACTTCCACTTAGCTTTAACTGAAGATAGCTATCCTAATGAAGTGATTAAGAAATAAAAAAGAAGCCTTTGAAATATTAATTTCAAAAGGCTTTTTTATTAGTTTAATTTATTAATTACTGATTGTGGCACTTGTGATTTTTCAATCAATGTTGTGTTATTAACACGTGTTTTTGATAATTCACCTTTAACATACTGACCAACAGCATAAGGAATATTATCTTTATTAGTACTTTTTACAGAAAAATCAGTATCTTGTGTTGTCCCATTTTCAAAAACAAAGGTTACCTTATAGTTATAGCTGTAAATTTGTTTATTATTACTATCGGCTACTAGTTGGCCTTTGCTATCTTTTTCTGCTTCCATAGTTGGGGCTTGTTTGATTACGGCGTAAGCATTTTCACTCTTATAAGTATCGTTATAATACTTGAATGAGAAACCGCCTCCTACAATAATTACCACTAGAACAATAATTCCGATAATTTTTTTCATAATTCTTTTCCCTTTCAAAATAAAAAAACTCTTGATAATCTTACGATATCAAGAGTTTTTTGTCAGCTAAACTGATTGATTTTAACAAATAATTAAAATTAAAGTTTAACTTTGTTTGTGATTTGTAGATCACGGTCTAAGTCGTAAACCACTGGTTGACCTGTAGCCATTTCAACATCCATGATGTCTTCATCTGAAATGTTTTCAATGTATTTTGTTAAAGCACGTAGTGAGTTACCGTGAGCTGCAACAATAACATTTTTACCAGCACGTAGATCTTTAGCAATGTGGTCTTCCCAGAAAGGAATTGCACGTTCTAAAGTAACTTTCAAGTTTTCTCCACCAGGGATAGTACGTGGGTCAAGGTCAGCGTAACGACGGTCGTTTGCTGCTGAACCTTCATCATCTGCACTCAATAGTGGAGGTAGTGTATCGTATGAACGACGCCAGATGTGAACTTGGTCTTCACCGTATTTGTCAGCTGTTTCTTTTTTGTCCATACCTTGTAACGCACCGTAGTGACGTTCGTTTAGGCGCCATGATTTAACTTCTGGTACCCAAAGTTGGCCTGATTCTTCTAGTGCAAAGTGTAAAGTTTTGATAGCACGAGTTAAAACTGATGTGTAAGCTTGATCGAATTCGATACCTGCTTCTTTAAGTTTACGTCCTGCTGCTTTAGCTTCTTCAACACCTTGTTCTGATAGGTTAACGTCTTCCCAACCAGTAAATAGGTTTTTTAGGTTCCATTCACTTTGTCCGTGACGGATGAATACTAATTTTGCCATGATTGATTTCTCCTTCGCAATTGTGTTATTACATCTTTATTTTACACTGAAAGCGCTTAGATTTCAAAAGTTACTGGCAGTTTTTAATTGAATTATGCATTTGATTTGGCATTCGTTGTCCAAATCATCACAACTTGAATAAGAGTTAGTACTAATAGGAACATTAAAGCATACATTGACCCCTGACTTGTCGCAACTGTTTCACTATTAGAACTCGCTTGAATCGTTGAATCAATAATAGTTGAAACAATAACTGTAGCAATCGCACCTGAAAACTGTTGAACAGTTGTCAAAATAGCATTACCATCGGCTTTCATCTCACCGGGTAAGTAACTTAATCCTTGAGTCATGATATTACCGTATGAAAGTCCTACGCCTAACATGATAATCGTGTATAAAATTGTGATGAACATATCACTTAAATTATAGGCAAAAATACTTAAAATTAGTAAAGGAATAATTGTTAAAATAACACCCGTTACAATTGGTTTTTTTGCACCTAGACGATCAAGTAAAATACCCGAGATAGGTGACATCACAGCCCCTAAAACAGCGCCCGGTAGTAAAATCAAGCCTGCTACTGTTGAATTACTGTGGTTAACTAATTGAACATAGTTTGGCACGATAAAAGCTAATCCCAATGTGACGAACTGAGTCACAAAGAAGCCAAATACATATTTTGCAAAAGATTTATTGGTTAAACTTTTAACATTTAAAAGAGGTGACGCTTGGTTGTTTTGTCGTGTAACAAAAAAGAATAATGAAACAACTCCTATCGCCACAGGTAAAATAACGGATAAACTAATTAAGCTATTGTGACTAATATTACTAATTCCTAAAATTAGGCCAGTAAATGTTAACACAATTAAGATAAAGCTAGTTATATCAAATCGTTCAGCTGGTTCAGAAACTGTATTTAGTTTACCTATTGTGGATAACCCTAGAACCAATGAAATAATTAACACTGGAATTAATAAGATGAAGATGTATCTCCATCCTAGTGTACTTAAAACAACACCACCAAAAGTAGGCCCAACAGCTGAAGCAGAGGCTGTAATTAAAGAGCCAATCCCCATCATAAAACCTAATCTTTCTTTTGGTACATTTTCTAAGATAATATTAAACATCAATGGTAAAGCAATACCGGTTCCAATTCCTTGAACAAAACGACCAGCTAACAATATCCAAAAATTAGGGGCAAAAATATCTAGTAGTAACCCCAAGATAAATAGAATATTGGCTGTCATAAATAAATTTCGCGTTTGAAACTTATTCTTCAAAAACTTAGAAAGCGGGATAATACTTGATAAAACAAGTAAATAAATCGTAGTCATCCACTGTACTGTACTAATTCCGATATTAAACTCTGAAATTAGTGTGGGGAAAGTGATACTCATCGAAGTCTCTACAACTACCCCACTAAACGTCATGACACCTGCAGCTAAAATAGCTAGTATTACATTAATAGATAATTTTTTATTCATTAATAATCATTATTTCTTCTCCTATAAAATCTCAATAATTACAGAATCAGCCACGACAATTCGTTACAGCCAGGATTCCCTCCTTCTTATTTAGTTTAAACGCGATTGGTTCAGTTAAATATAAGATTAACATTATTTACAATAAATTAGTTATCAAAAATTTACGGTTAAATAAATATTATTTGAATAAAAATAGGCCTAAAATTGATTAGGGCTAAACAATTAACTGACAAATATTATAATTATTTAAGTAACAAGTTCTTCTGAATGATTTCAATATTGTTAGTCTCTAGTTGACTCTTCATCGTCTTCTTTTCTTCTCTTCCAAATAATAAATATGAATAGTAAGGCTAAAAGAAGCAATAATAATATTATCAATAAACATAACCAAAAGACTAAACTAACTCCTGTTTCCTTGTTTACATCTTGCTCGTTCGTCCCTTTATAGTTTTCATCATTAATCGAAAAATCTTTATTCCAAGTCCATTTTTGATTAGATTTTTTAGAAGTCATCTCACCACTTATATTGTAATTTCCAGGTTTCAAAGCACCGTTACTTAACGGGATAGTTAAGTCAAATTGGCTAATAGGAGCTACCTGGCCAAGACTGGTATCATAACTTTCAATCACGTTTCCATTTTGATTTTTGAGTATACTATGAGTTGATACTTGTGAAATCATAGCAGGATTCATATTTTGTAAAGTGGTTTTTAAAACTGGATGATAATCATCGACAGCTTGTTTGACATCTGCTAGACGAACATCACCTGTCGTATTAATTTTTTCATTACTGCGCAATTGTATAGCCAATGCATATCGATATCTATTTTTTATTCCTACACCTTCGTTATTTTGATGACCACTAGAGTCCTGCATAAACTCAGGATCTTGCGAAATTGCTACCCCACCTAAAACTACACCTTCTAAAGCTTCTTTAGGATAATTTAGTTTGAAGTCCACTTTTACTGTTGAGTTGCCCGGTACGGACACTTTCTTTGTAGACTCACTTGAGCTAATCATTTCAGAAATCTTAGGTGACTTAATCAGGTGATTATCTGTTTTATAGTAGTCAATGCTAAGTCCATTACTAGTGGTAGCATTAGATAACTCTATAATAAAATGCTGTTCTTTAGATGACTTATTGCCAACATTAAAAGATACCGTTTGACTAGTCTGTGGGGAAATCAGTAAATCTAAGTAACTGGCATCTCGACTTGATGATAATTGATTACTTGGGTGAATAGCTTCAATGCTAAAGGGTATCTCAGCAGATTCATCTGCAGCTTGTACAATAGTATTACTAAAAACTACAGATAAAAGTAGCAAGGTAAGCATCAAAAATATTTGTTTAATTTTCATAAAAATATTCCTCTCAGTAAAATTATAGGATGTAGTGTAGCGTTCACTTTATTGTGGAGAACTTGTTATAGTCCAAGTCGCAACAGATTCGTATTCTCGAGAATTAGGAATTTTTAAAACACGTATCTTCAACCCATCTTCTGGACTGATAGATATATTGGAATTACCATCTTGTATAACTGATTGATTATAATATGGTATAGACTCACCGGTACTGTATGAAGAACCATTTAAAATATATGATACAGGTAAACTTTCTTGATAACTATTTTTAAATTCAGAAAAAGAAACAGATATATTAACTTTTGACACATTTTCAGAATAGTATCTAAAGTTTTGATCATCTTGTGTTTGAATATCTTGATTTATATAATCTTTATTACTATTCTCGAAATTTAAATTTGGAGCTGCTACCAACATTAACTTAGCATTTATAATTGGCTGTACATATCTTTGAACTTGTACTTTTTTCCCTGACTCAATATCAAATCCTGTAGCTGTTATTGTATCCCCTGATGCTAATTTATTTGTTTGGCTTAAAGTCTGTAAATATTTATTACTATTATCGGTTTGTATAACGTATCTCATAGTATCTAGTATATCAGGCTGTATATTAATACCTCTTGGTAAAATACTTTGTTTATTAGAACTACTAAAATCAACGTAAGCAGGTCTATTTGTTGTACCACTTAACCTCTTAGAACGTACATCGTTTTTATCAGAAGTCAATCCATCCAAAGTTATAGATAAATCAGGATAACCCTCAAACAGTATACGACTGAAATTTTGAGACCTGTATTGCGAAGTCAAACTATTAACATCTAACTTAGGGCCTCCACTTACATTGACGGATCTAACATTATTTCTACTGTAGATTGGGTATAATTTGTACACTGACTCCCATAAATAATCTGGCATATTAGAAGAATTTAAAGTATTCCATGCTGATATTTTAGTATTCTCAACTTTGAATCCGTTAGATGATGAACTAATTAAATTTACTTTAGATGGATTATCCATTTCTTGAACATTAAAATCTATTTTATGCGCATCATTAGCAACAAAATCACCAGTATTTAACATAGTGGTATTAGATTTAGTAGATGCCGCGGTAGGGTTGGTATTACCAGTTAAATTCATTGTAAAAATACCTTTACTTCCTATACGAATTTTAGCATTTGGTGCATCAATAACGTTAGAAGAATAATATCGGTTGTAATTTCCTGAAATATTTATTTCACCATAACTCCCTACTTGAATAGTCGAACTAGCTGACGGCATAGATATCACATCACCTGTCGATGTTGATCCCTTTGGATCATTAAGATGAATATTTAATTTAGCAGAATTAGATACATTAACAGAGCTTGGCTTACTACCTACAAAATTCATTACAGGATTAATAGCATCAGTTTTTGAGTAGAGATTTAATTCTGAATTTTTTCCTAAGTTAACACTTCCTGCAACATGTAATAATGCGTCTGTATATCCTGTACCATTTACTAATTTACCTGTTTTAGGCACAGAATATAAATTAACTTTAGCATTTTTCCCTAGAGACATTATCCCGGGAACTGATGAATCATCTACTAAATATATAACATCAGAGTTAACAGCTGTTCCTGTATATGACACACCTTCTAAAAATTCAATCAGACCTGCTTCAATATTTTCTTGCCCGGATCCCTCAGAATAATATGTTTGATTATCTATTGGCGAAGTATAGGAAGAAACGCTATCGACTTTAACTTCCCCTGAAAATCTTACAGATTGATATAGAGAAGAAGTCAGCTGTGAACCCTTATAGGTAACGTTATTATATGTTAAATCTCCTTTCCCAACTCCGTAATTACGACCCCATGAGTCAAACAAACCAAAGTACGATTGGCCATACATGTTTAAATCATTAACTTGAATATGCCTGGACATGTTATCGGGAATGTTATTGTCGTTATAAAAGTTAGCGTTTCTAAGGTCTATCATGTTTTTTCCACCGTATATGGTTAGTGTCTTATTAGGAATAAACATTCTTCCGCCACCTATTGTTTTAAACGAATCCATAGCAAAACTAGCTTTAATATTAATTCTATCCACGCTAGCATTCATCATGGCAGATATTAAATCATCTGAATTATACACATCTCTACTGTTTTCTAAATCTGATTGGTTTCCGTTATTAGACTGAGAAAAATTAAGTTCTTGATAGAATGCTGGATTAAAATTTGATACAAAGCTTGTTTTTGTTGACTCAGATACAGAATCAACAGACATAAATTGATTTGATGAACTAGACATAGTTAAAGCTGCATAAGTATCTGAACTTGAAACGGCTTGATTAACATTTGGGAATGATACTTTATTTAAATGCTTCCAAACTAAATCTCCCCACTCAGGGCTCGTAAATTTAATTGAGGTCACACCCCTGGGATCTTTATTGTTATTACCATAATTTGCCATAACATCTTGGTTTGTAAATTCTAAATTACTACTAAATCCAAAATTTATAAGCGTTGATTTACTATTTGGAGTGGTTAACTTAAAAGATACATTTTTAGAATTATTTAATGTTAACTGACCGTTAGAGCCAAAAGATAGCAAAGTAGAATTAACCGTATTGTCTACATTAGAAGTGATGGATACATTCGCATTAGGACTAATTATAAACGAATTATTGGAACCAAATGCTAATGCATTAGTATACCTAGTACTGTCTCCGTAACTGGGGTTATCATAATTAACGTTTAACTTAAAGTTAACATAGTCTTTAATATTGAACGTGGAATTATTACCAAGTGTAATCCCATTATTCGACGTAATTCTCCAACTACTAATTGAATTAACATAAGCTTGTACGTTAAAGTTACTGTTTTGTTCTAGCTGAATACTTGAATTATTTCCCATCAAAATAATGCTAGAGGAAGAAACTGCACTATTTTTTTTAATATTGGTTGTGTCTATATTAAAATACCCATCTGATTTAACTGTCAAAGAGGAACCTTGTCCTGACATATTGATAACACTATCAGGTGTGGACGAGTCATTATTTAAATTTGTACTGAAAACACCGCTTTCATTCACTGTAAAGTTAGCATTACTTCCTGTCATATTCACAACATTTGTTCCAGATGTCCGTCCTGATTGATTAATAAGCAAGTGACCATTTATAGTAACACTAGAATTACTTAAAGACCCTAAATCAATTAAACTTTGTGCACTTGTTAAGGTACTTTGTGAATTAATTGTTACAATGGCGTCTTTATCAACTATCAAATTACTAGTCTGTAAATAACCATAGCTAGGATTACCTGATAAGTTAAACGTTGTGTTGTTATATATTTCAGTTTCAAATTGCGGTGCCCACTGGATCTGAGCTCCATTGTAATTAACATTATCATAAATTATTTTCCCACTTCCAAAGTTAGGGTTGGTTTTGTTGGTATTGATACCATAAGCTGCGAACATACCATACATAGGAACATTATTTACAGTTGTGTTTTTTAAAGCAAACGTTACATTTTTATTAGCAGGAATCGAACCATAGCCATCGAGACTTATTCTAGCTCTATTATTTAAATCTATCTGATAGCCATTACCATCTATCGTTAAATCACGTACTGCTGAAGTACTTGGAAGAATCATATTAGCTGTTCGACTACCTGTAGCAGATATACTGTTTTTTAACTTAATGTAGCTTACATTTTTATTTCTAACAGCATCTTCAAATTCGCTCCAATTAGAAACTGAGGTAATATTTTTTAACTCTAAGTTTTGAATCTTTAGTGAATTATTTTTCTTGATATATGGTTCAAAACCACTATTCGGAACATATGATTGATTATATGATATAGGCTTTTCTTCTATAGACTGTGGTATGTTGTTACTACTATTTGCAACTATATTATTTTCACTAGACATAGATGATAACGAATTTAAGTAATCCGCATTAACCAATCCGCTTCTTCTACTAATTAAGATGAAAAATAGCACGAGAACGGGCAATAGTATTGCACCAAATTTTTTCATAAAAACTCTCCTCAAAATTCAGAACTAATATAAATAACAAAGTATTTTCATAATAAGCGTTTTTACCTTACCTTTTGTGCTAGTTAATTTTATAGATTTACTCAAAAAAATAGATTTGACTTACGAATAAGCCAAATCTAAACTAATTGAAATAAATTATTAATACTTTAACAAAATATAATTTAACTTATTAAATGGTTGTCCTACACCGTAGGTCCCGCAGAAAGTGTCCATGTAACATTTGCTGAGTAAGCGTTACCTTTAATGGCAGTACCACCTGGAACAGTTAATGTTATGTTCGCTGGATCAAGAAACTGGAGCCAAGTTCCCATACCTTGTCTGTTGGAGGCAGTCATGATATTTTGAGAATTTTCACTCAATTTTATTGAGCTACTAAATCCTGTCGGAGCATCTGAAACACTACCATAACCAGCTGTCGGAGCATTTTTTGGAGAAATTTTAACTTCTGCACCTCTTAAATTTTCTTGCGGATTACCTGAAGCTTGTGAATTAGTAAATTTTGAAATATTAGCATTCAAAGTCCAACCTTGGCCATTTCCTCGTCTATCTGTAACTTGAACAAAAGGCTTATGATTTCTTGTTTGTCCATCATCATAAACAGCGTCTTGTAGTGAGTAAGTTTTACTTTCATTAGAGATCGTCCCTACACCAAAATCAAAAGCTGGTGCAAAATCAATACTTAAAGGACCCGCACTATTTGTTCCAGGATTACCTGGATCACCTGGGTCAGGATTACCAGGACCTGGATTAGGTTCACCAGGATTATCTGGGTTGACAGGTTTTGTAGAATCTGTTGGATCTTGTGATTCTTGCTTGAATTTTAATGTAGCTTTTGTTTGTGCACTTCCAGCATCCTCAGCGGCATTAACGCCAGTAGAAGTAACTGTTGCTGTGAAAATACTTGCAAGTGCTAATGTTGATATTAAAAAATTTTTCTTATTCATAATTATCCCCTTTCAATATTTCATGACTACTAAATTATACGTTAGTATTATATTTTGGTCAAATTTTGTACTCATAAATAGATAATATATACTTGACATTTACTTTTTCAATAACAATTAATTCCTTATAAAACTTTTGATAAAAAGTCTTGTGTTCGTTTATGTTGTGGATGATCAAAGATTTGTTCAGGTGTTCCCTGTTCAATAATGTGTCCTTGATCAAAGAATAGCACGTGATCTGCCACTTCTTTAGCAAATCCCATTTCGTGAGTAACCACAAGCATGGTCATTCCTTCTTTAGCCACGTCTTTCATAACGCCTAAAACATCGCCAACCATTTCAGGATCTAACGCACTTGTTGGTTCATCAAAAAGCATCACATCTGGGTTCATCACAAGTGAACGCGCAATTGCGACACGTTGTTTTTGTCCACCTGATAGTGAGTCAACTTTGACTTCTGCTTTGTCACTTAGACCCACACGTTTTAAGTATTGACGCGCTTTCTTTTCAGCTTCTTCTTGACTCATTAAGCCAAGTTCTCTTGGTGCTAGAGTCAAATTGTCAATCACGTTTAAGTTATTAAATAAGTTAAAGTGTTGAAATACCATACCGATTTTTTCACGGACTTTATTGATATCAGTTTCTTTACTATTTAAATCATGACCATCAATATTAATATTACCACCAGTTGGTTCTTCTAAATGGTTTAGCATTCTTAAAAAGGTACTCTTACCTGATCCAGAAGGTCCAATAATAACCATAACCTGGTTACGTTTAACGTCTAAATCAACGCCTTTAATGACGTGATTATCACCATAACTTTTTTGTAAGTCACGAACTTTAATAATGTTTTCGGTTTTTTTAGCCATTATTTGTTCAACCTTCTTTCTACGTATTTAGAAGCCCATGTTAACAAGGTAATAATCACTAAGTAAATAAGTGCAATGATTGCCCAAACTTTGAACCCTTCAAGGTTTCTAGCAATAATGATTTTACCTGTTTGGGTTAATTCAACTAATCCAATAATTGATAAGATTGAAGTATCTTTCAATGTGATGATGAATTGGTTGATAAATGATGGAATAATTAACTTAATTCCTTGTGGTAGCACAACTCGTCTCATCGCTTTCCCAAATGGTAATCCAAGTGAACGTGCTGCTTCCATTTGTCCTTTATCAACAGACTTAATTCCTCCTGCAATAAAGGCTGCAGTATAAGCCCCTTCATTAAACATTAAGGTAATAATTCCGGCAACAACAGCGGGAATTCTAACCCCTGTTAAACTTGGAATACCTGTATAAATGAACAATGCTAAAACTAGCAATGGTAAACCACGGAAAATGTAAATCACTGTTGTTGAAATACCATTTAAAATTTTACTTGGGACAACGCCCATCAAACCAAAGATAATCCCAAAGATGGTCGCAAAGAAAATCGCCATCACGGTTAGAATCATGGTTTGTTTTAACCCTTCCATTAAAGAAGAACCATTAACTTTTAATAGGCCGCTCCAACTACTTTCGTCGCTCTTTTGTTGACGTTGGTTGTTCATCGCTTCTTCACCAACATATTTCGCAACGATTTGATCGTATGTACCGTTTTGTTTTAATTTTTCAAGACCTTGATTAAAAGCATTTAATAAGTCTTGGTTTTGACCTTTTTTAACTGAGAATCCATAAGGATCATTTGATAAGGTTTCTGATGCAATTTGAAGAGCTGTTCCTTGGTTAATCGCATAAGAAACAACGGACATATCTTCAAAAACACCAGCAGAGTTCCCTGTGATAACATCTTGATACATTGAGTTACTGTCATCAAAGTTCACAATTTGGTAACCGTATTTTTCAGCATTTTCAGTTGCATATTTGGCACCTGAAGTTCCGGTTTTAACTGCGACACGCTTACCTTTAGCGTCTTCAATCGATTTGATTTCACTACCTTTGGCAGAAGCAAAAACAATTCCACTATGATAGTAAGGTGTACTAAAGTCCATCTTGTTCTTACGTTCGTTTGTAATTGTTGTTCCCGCAATCATACCGTCAACTTGACCCGTATCAAGAGCTTGAACAGCAGCACTAAATCCTAGTGGTAAGATTTTGACTTCAAAACCTTCCTCTTCAGCAATTGCTTTCATTAAGTCAATATCAATCCCCACGTATTGACCATCTGTACTATTTGCAAATTCAAACGGCGGGAAAGTGACATCTGTACCAATTTGGTAAACTTTCTTTTCTGCCGCATTAACTGATGCATGTTGTGGCGTTACAAGTGCAATTGATATTACTGATACAATCGCTGCAAGTATTGCTACGATGCTTTTCTTCATAAAAATCCCTCTCACCTTTTCCAATATATTTTCTAATATACCATAAAAAAGTTGTCTTATGTTAACAAAATAACAGATAGACCAATTTTATCATATTCCGAAAATCTACTAATTATAATTATTCATTATTAAATCCTATCCCAAATCTCTCAAAAAAAAAATCATTTTTGTCAGAAAACCTAACATCAACCCCTATAAAAAAAGCAAAACCTTAATTGGTTTTGCTTTTAAACGAGTTTAGTTTGTTAAGTTGGCATATTGTGCATCAATCCATTGACCAGTACCTACACAGTACCAAACACGGCCATCAGCTGTTGTTTGTTTTTGGAAGATTTGCCATTGTGAGCCATGTGGTAAGTAACGTCCTTCAATTGTTGAAGAAGCTGGTTTATCCCAGATTGCAATTGAAGCATTAGGGTAGTTAATCGTTACGATACCGCTCATTGATGTTGTTGCTTGTTGTGATGAGTTTGTATTAGTGTTCAATGACACACCTTGTGAACTAATCCAAGCAAGTGGTGATTGGCCATCTGATACTAAGTAGTACGTTTGGTTATTGTAAGTTGCTTTTTTAATGACTGAGTTAGCATTTTGTAGATTTTGACTTAATCCGCCTTCTACCATACCTTCAGCCATTAAATAGTAAATCTTGTAGTTAGATTGAATAGTTGCTGATTGATTCACATCACTCATTGTATATTGACTAGCAGTTGGTTTTGCATTGCTATTCGTATTTGCATTAAAGGATACTGCTGCTTCAGGTACCCAAGCAAGTGGAGACTGACCATCTGATACTAAATAGTAAGTTTGATTATTGTAACTTGCTTTTGCAGTCACTTGTTTAGCTAAGTTAACAAATTGTGAAGAACCACCTGCATCCACAAAACTATCCATCAAGTAGTAAGCATTTTGGTTACCTTTCAAGGTAATATTTTGCGGTGTTACTTGTGAAACTGATGGTTTTTGAGGTGTTGTATTGGTTGTGGTATTGAAGTTCACACCTGCTTCAGCTACCCAAACTAGTGGAGATTGACCATCTGATACTAGGTAGTAGGTTTTTGAGTCAATTTGTGCTTTTTTAACAACACGTTTAGCTGAAGAAACAGATTGCGTTAGCATCCCTGAATCCACTAATCCTGAATCCATCATATAGTAAGTTTTGTAGTTACTATTCAATGAAGCCGCTTGATCCACATCTGAATAAGTTGGTTTATTATTTTGAGGTTGTGGCGCTGGCGTTGCTTTTTGAGAAACAGCGTCTGCTGATACCCAAACAACTGGTGTTCCTGCACTATCAGCTAATAAATAGTAGGTCTTGTTAGCATAAGTTGCTTTTTGAGTTACCTGAGTTGCACTGAATTCTTGGCTCTTTTGACCAGCGTCACTAAAGCTGTTGTTTACCAAGTAATAAGCTGGTTGGTTTGATGCAACTTGAATATTACTCATGCTAAAACTAGTGATTGATGGTTTTTCAGGTTGTGGTGTTGGAGCCGGCGTATTACTTTGAAGTGTCACACCACTTTCAGCAATCCAAGCAATCGGTGTTGCACCATTACCTACTAAGTAGTAAGTTTGACCTTCTAATGTGGCTTTTTGAAGCACACGATTAATGCCTGTTAACTGACTTGAGTTACCGGCATTAGTGAAGCCGTTACTTGTTAGGTAGTAAGTATTGTAACCACCTTTGATTGTGGCATTACTTGTGAAATCTGAAAGAACGGGTTTAGGTCTTGCTTTTAAAGATACACCATTGCTATTAACCCAAGCTAATGGACTGCCTTGGCTGTTTGATAGTAAGTAGTAAGTTTGACCGTTGTAGGTTGCTTTTTGTGTGATTTGAGAAATATCACTCAATGCATTTGAATATCCTGCATTACCAAAGCCTGTTCCTGTTAGGTAGTAAACAGGTTGATTCCCATTAACTGTCACGGGACTGTTAAAGTTTGACACTTCAGGTTTAACAACTGAAATACTGCTATCACTAACCCAGCCATAGTTTTGACCATTTAAAGTTGCTAAGTAGTAGGTCTTACCTGATTTTGTTACTGCTTTAGTTGTTAGGGTTAATGTTGCTTGGTTAGTTGCTGAAGTTGTTGACTTGTACCCTTCGTCTGTGTATTGGTAAATGGGTTGTCCTGCATTAATTGTACCTAATAAACTTGTACCAGTTTGAGACGTAATTGGATCTTGGTTTTTGATGTATTCAACTAAATCAGCATCTTTAATCCAAGTAAATGGCACATTGCTACTGTTTTTAAGTAGTGAGTAGGTTTCACCGTTGTAAGTCGCTTTGGTATTCGTTGAATAAATTTGACCGTTAGCTAAAGTTGACGCTGGTGATGATTGGTTAAATTTATTGTCTGAAGATAAACTATATAGGTAACCTGATGTCCCTGATTTAACTGTGTATTGTTTTTCTGTTGCACCATATTGTGAAACTGTATTAGATGGTGTTGGTGTAGGCTCAGGCTTTGGTGATTGTGAAGAAGTATTGCCACCTAGAGCTTGATACTTTTGGTTAACAAGGTCAATAAATTGATCCATGCTATAACCATAGCTGTTAAAGTAAGCGACAGGGTCAGTATGGTTTGTTCCTCCTAAGAACTTAGAAACCGCATTATGTGACCAAACTGTTCCTGCACCATCGTATTCTGCACTATCCACAGGTAAGTTATAAGTTTTGAGTAAACTTGCCACATAGTAAGCATCGTTATTCACAGAACGTGCAAAGCCATCAAACGTTTTTTCACGAACTAACTCAATTTGAATGTAACGTTTGTTTGCAACTGCACCAGCACCCCAAACGCTACGACTTGGGTTGTGAATTTGGATAACTTGTGACTTATCTACAAAAGCATGAACGTAAGCGCCAATATCATCCCAGTTATTCTTCATATAGGACACTTCATTATAGATTGTTGAAGTTGGGTTGGCTGTTTCGTGAATCACAACCCCTTCAGGGCGACCGTAACGATAAGTCCCATCAGAAGTGAATGTAGAAGGCGAAATATTAATAGCTGGATTGGCAAATCCTTTCGCTTTAATATAGTCATTAACTTGAGAAGTTGCTGCTTGTACAACTTGTGATTGATTATTTTCTTGATTATTATTGAAATTATTCTGCACAGCTAAAGATAAGGTTAGTGCTAGAGATGATGCACTCACTAGCTTTAGCATTTTCTTATTAGTTGATTTCATTTAAAGATGTTTCCTCCATCATGAGCTTTTCAAAAATTAGTCTCGATACTATTAAATTAACATTTAACCTGTTGAGACTCAATACAGTTGGCGGTTTTGTAATACAATTGAAAACTAACAGCTAATTATTCGTTAGTTGTTGTCTCAATTCTTGTTTCAGGCGTTGTAAATATTTAGTTGAAACTGCTTCTTGCTTGGCTAAATCTCGCATCGAGTAGCCTGAATCAAAAATCGCAATGAGTCGTTGTTTATCTTGCGACTTAAATGACAACTGATTAATAACGTCAGCAATCTTAAATTGACTATTTTCTTCAAATAATCCCCACTGCTCTTCTGTTGTCATAACTTCAACACTTTGTCTCATCTGTTTTCTTAGTTGATCTATTGCCTGCCACTTAATCTTTTGAAAAGCGAGTTGATTAATCTTAGTGAGCTCTTCTTGCGCATGGTACTTTTTGTAAACTTTAGCGTAATTAATCATGCCCTCTTGGACAAAATCTTGGTAATCCATCCGATAATGGTAAATGCCGGCAGCTTTAATTGCGCCATGTATCACTCGGCTATTAAGTAGTGCTTGGTTGAATGCTTGTTCCATATTGTGACCTCTTCATCTAAAAGTTGCCACAAGCGCTTGTGGTAGTCTTAGAATACAAGAAGCAAGTCAGCATTTCCTCCGCTTACTTGTACCACTTAACCCGCATTAAACCAGCATTTAGTCTCTTACCAAAACCACCACGACCTAGAACAGTACACCTGGTACTCCCTCACTAGCGGGCAAAATTACCATAAATAAAGTTTAGATTTTAGGCGATAATCAATCAATTGTAACCATTCTCGTTCTTCAATAATCAAATCATATTCTTTTTTGAGCAACTGATAGGCAACCTTCAAGGCTTCATCTTTCATTAGCGTACAAAAAAAGACTGTTTTTTCCGTACTTCTTGGAAATAACAGTCGATAATGGTGCAAAATATAGTCATCGTTGAATGCTAAGGAACGTTTAACGAAGTTATCCCTTGGTGCAAATAATAATCCACGCTCATCTAAAAATAGGCGCAGAATTTGGTGAGCAAAAGCCGACATCGAAACCGATTCGTTCACGAATTTATGAACCACAGCAAATAAACCTTGAAAACGAAAGTCTAATCCAACAAGTGACTTAAACAAAACTAAACGCTGATTATCACTCATGTCTAAAATATGATGTAATCCGACCCAATCTGTCACTTGCTTGGCATAGCCCTTTAATGAAAAGAACGTGTAGGTGCCGCAACAAAAGGTATGTAAATGTGAGGCTTTAAAGTAGCGTCTTAAATATCGATCATGCAAGAAGTTCAACGTCCCTGACTTCACAAAATCGTTCATTAGTTGTCTAGTTGAGGCTTTAACCCCGATAACCCCATGATCCAAATCAAAAATAATTGTTTTCACTCCTGAAAATATCGGCGCATCAAAAAATGAGTACATAGCAATCACTTTTTCTGAAAGTACGTGACTATCTTTAAACTCAATCTGTTGTCTTGCTTCCTCCGTTTGCAAAAACTCGTGTGAGATGATTTTTCCTTTAAAAAATTCTAATGCTGGATGCGACTTAATTTTCATTTTTCTCTCCTTATATTATAATAATTTAAGATTAGCATAATATATAGGTAATGCGTACTATTATTTTGCGACAAAATAAAAAAACCTCTCGTAAGAGAGGTTTTTTGTTACTAATTAACTAATTTTGGCATATTGACTATCAATCCATTGATTTAATCCAACTTGATAGTATGTTTTGTTGCCCATCACTTTTTTACCAAACACACGCCAAGCTGTATCATGTTTTAAATAGTTTTCTGTTGGTTGAAGACTATCAGTCCAAACTCTAATACTATAACCTGGTACATAGTTAATTGTTGCTGTACCATTTAAGGTTTGCATACTTGAAGTTTGAGCTTGAGTATTTTGGTTAGAAGATTGTTGCGTATTACCTAAGTAAAGACCTGCTTCATCAATCCAAGCTAGACCTGACTGTCCATCTTTTGAGATTAAGTAATATTTTTTACCATTTTGAGTTGCTTGCTTAATTACTTTAACAGTACCAGCATAATCATCACTTTTGCCTGCACTTATTAAGTTTAAAGTATCTCCATTTCCCACACTAGTTAGATAATATGCATTACCACCGTTTACAACAGTTGCTGATTTTGAAACATCAGATAACCCAATTGGATTGTTATTAGTAGAAGCATATAAAACTCCATCTTCCACAGCTTCACTTGAAACCCAAGCAAATGGTGTTTTACCATCTAAAGATAAAAGAGAATAGCTTTTATTATTCTGCGTTGCCGTTTGAATTACCTTAGTATCCGTAGAACCTTGGACATTCATATCTGACGTATTACCAAAACGTGAAAAACCACTTGATAATAAGTAATAGGTATTGTAGCCAGAAGCTACTTTAACAGACTTAGGCGTTACATCTTGGGTTGTGACCTTGTTGTTATCTGTTGATTGTTGCACATTATTAACAGCTTTCACATCTGAACTTTGTACCCACGCAAATGGTGTCTTACCATCTGTTGAAACTAGGCTGTATTGAGTTGACCCTTTTGTCGCTGTCTTAATCACAGTCATTGATGATGGTAGTTTTTCACCTGCATTCACAAAACCGTTGTTCATCAAGTAGTAGTTTGCTGCTCCTGCATTAATAATTACTTTTTGTGGCGTTACATCTTGCGTTGTAACTTTATTATCTGTTGGTTGTTGTGTGTTTGTATTAGCAGCTTTCACATCTGAACTTTGTACCCATGCAACAGGTGTTTTACCATCATTTGATAATAAGCTGTATTCTTTATATCCAGAAGTAGCTTTTTTAATAACCATCATGCTTGATGAAAGTTTCTCGTTTGCTTTGCTAAATCCAGCATCAGTCAAGTAATAATGTTGAACATTAGTGTTAACACTAACTTTTTGTGGCGTTACATCTTGAGCTTTAGGTATATTGAATAAATGTCCCATTGCACTTTGTCCAATATATCCTAAATCTTTTTCACCATCAGAAATTAAATAAAATTCATTTTCTCCCTTAGCTGCGACCTGAATCATTCTTAGGTTAGTATTGTTTGCAAGATCTCCTGCTTTTCTTGATTCAACAAATTGATCGTCTTTTATTTGAAAAATTACATCATCAGCTAATAACCTAATGTATACTGGAACATCCAAATTATCTGACTTTTTGATAGGTTGTTGTTTATAAAAATCTTCAACTACTTTAACTTCATCAATGACACCGATTTGATCAATCCAACCTAATTGTTTTTGACCATCCGATAATAAGTAGTAAGTACGGTTACCTTGTGTTGCTTTTTCAATGGCTTTAACGTATTTGTCACTAAAATTATTCGTGTTAGTAGATAAACTAAAAGTATTGCCGCTTAGACTATAAATATTATAGTTATCTTGCATACGCACATCTTTAGACTCCATTGATGTTTTATTCACAGGGTTTTCTGGTGCTTGACTTGCCTGGTCTTTGTCTAAAGTTAAATCAGAAGCTTTAATCCAAACACCATTGGTACTTGATAAGTAGTAAACAATACCTTGTGTCGTTGTTGCTTTAGTTGTTAATTGGACATGTTGACTTGTTAGCTGTTTGCTTGCACTGAATGTGTTATCTGAACTTAATTGATAACCTGAAACGTTACTATTTAATTGAGCACCTTTACTAAATGGTGCAAAGCTTTGTGCTTTATCAGTTGTAGGTTGTGTATTTTGGTTATTGTTTATAGGGCCTTGGCTGATGTTTGAAGTCACATCTTTGTCACTTACCCACAGATTGTTAGTTAGACGGTAGTAGATACTATTATCTGGTAAAACAACCTTTTGGTTGATTGAGAAAACTTGTCCTGCTGTTGCTGTATTAGACTTGGTCTTTACACCTGTGTAAGTGTTATATAAGTTAGCTGTTGTCTTCGTTTGGACTTGTCCATTAACCGTTGTTACTTGAGGATCAAAACGTGTTAAGTTGTAAGTTTCAATCACACGATTTAAGTTTGTATTATAAGTAGGAGAAGTTGCATAACGACCTGTTAGCCACTTAGTTGAATCTTGGTAACTCGTTGTGTTTTCAATCCATGTTCCATTATAGAAGTTAGAATTAGTTGTTAACCCATTACGAAGTTTATCTCCATTGTCACCAAATGATGCCCCAAAGTCAGGGTACTTACGGAATGGTGCTTGAATTTGGATATATTTACCCGCATTTGAATCCCATTCACTTGTTGGCATCATCACTGATTGACCTTGATAAGCTCCCTTAATCCCAAATAAGTTGTAATTAGGTGCTTGTCCAAGAGCAGAGGTTCCCCATGCACTTTCAAGGATTGCTTGTGCCATCATAACAGATGGATAAACACCATAGTTCATCGCTTGTGCTTGAGCATAAGGTGCGATTCTTTCGATAAATTGACTATTATCATCAGTTGCAGCTTGTACAGTATTGCCTGAAGCTTGTTGTGACAACAAATGTGACGCTGGCAAAGCTGACACAGACAGAACTGTTGCAGCAGCTAACGTAGTTGTTAGAAACTTTTTACTCATTATAGTTACTCTCCTCTTTATAATCATCTTATTATCTTAATCGTACCAACTTTAGACCAGCTAAACAAGGTTAAGCCCCGACTTGTAACCAAAATGTTATATTTAAACACAAAAAAAGACAATCTCAATTGAGATTGTCTTTTTATCTAATCAACACTTAATTAGAATTGAGCGTATGTGTCTTCAATCCATTGTGCATCTGTACCGATACGGTAGTATGTGTGGTTTCCGACAGTTTTCTTAGCCCAAACTTTGAATGATTCACCATGAGCAACTGATTGTTGTTGCATGTTTGCTTGACCATCACGTAAGAATACACGGTATCCTGGTACGTAGTTGATTGTCAATACACCTTCAAATGGTGTTTCTTGGTTTGAATCTGTGTTTGTGTTTGTGTTGTTGTTGTTTTGTGGTGCGTTGTTTGCGTTTGCGTCAAAGTATTTGCTTTGTACCCATTGGTTGCTGTTAGCTGAGTTGATACGTGTGTAAGATACGCCATCTACAGTTTTTGTATCAAATGTTTTAACAGTTGTACCATGTTGTACGAAGTCACTTGTAGCGTTAACTGAGTTGTCAGTTGCTGACCAAACCATAACACCGTAACCAGGTACGAAGTTAACAACTTGATCTTTACCTAAACCGTTAACTGGTAAAACAGTTACTTTACGAGTTTGAGTTGTTGTTAGACCTTGTGAGTTAACAACTGAGTAAACTACGTTATAGTCACCTGGAACATTTGTGTTTACTGAGTTTTGAACTGTCCAGTAACCACTCATAATTTGAGGTGCTGTGTAGTCGTTACCTGATTTAGTTCCATTGTCATATGCTTTAACGTTATCGTATGCATTAAAGTTTTGACCTTGGATAACTGTAGCATTGTTAACTCCTTGGAAAACTGGTGATGCTGTTGATGTTGCAGCATTTGAGAAGTTAACTGGTACTTTAATAGTTGCTGGCTTGTTATTTGCAGGACTATTGACTGTTACTGTTAAGTAATAAATACCTGTTAAGCCACTAATATTTCCATTTTTAACTGTACCACCAGCATTTTTAACAGCTGATTCTACTGATGATGGTGCAATTTCGATAGTATTATGTGAACCATCGTTTACATTAAAGTATAGGAAGCTGTTTAGTTGGTTTGTTAATTCGCTAACAGTTTTATCTTTACCATTTAATGTGTTGTCTTTTGCATCACTAGCATAATCAGGAACATTTACGATTGCATTGTTAACAACGGAAGTTGAATTTGAATCTGTTGTACTTGTGTTCTTAACTGAGAAGTAAGGTTGGTAGTTAACATTAGCATTGTATACATTTACATCACGTGTAATTGTGTACATTTTTTTGCCTGTACCAGCTGTAGTACCATCATATGTTTTAGTACCTACAGTAACTGGTTTACTTTCTGTAACTTGAGTAGCACCATCAATGGCTACATCGTTTTTAGCATTAATTGTAAATACTAATGTTTGTGTAGCTGTTCCATAGTTATTGAATTTTGATGATCCAGAATCAATAACTGAGTTAACACCAGTTTTATTTGTTACACCAGCAGCTACACCATTAGCAGCTACTTTGTTACCATTACCATCTGTTAATGTTAAGTCATTAACAGCATTGTATGCTAATGAGTAGTTGTATGTTGAATCATTAACTTTAGCGTTTGCTGCTGAGAAGTTTGAAGATAGGTTTCCTGATACTGTACCTGTGAAGTTTACTGTAATGTTTTTTGAAGCAACAACATTTTGATCAGCATCTAATGCTTTAATTGTGAAGTTAAATGCATAAGGTGTATTATTAGTTGTATTTGCTGCAATGCTGTTTACAACATCTTGTGCTGACCAACCGTTAGCAGCTGTTACTGAATATGTAACATTATTTAATCCATCTTGTCCAGCATTACTCATCTTCCAGTTAGGATTTGAAATAGCTTTAATGAAGTCATTACCTGAATCGTTATTATCTGTAAAGTTTCCGTTAAAGTTTTTGTATGGACTTGTCAAAGCATTGTATACAGTTGAACGGTCTGTATCGCCAGCACCAAATGTTGCCGTAGCTGGTAGAGCATTTACAGATTTCACAACTTGATCTTTAATTGTACTATCTGTTAAGGCTGCAGCTGCAACTGTATTTCCTTGAGAAGATGATACTGTTTGTGCAGCCATTGGTGCAACTGCAAGTAAAGCGGCAGCTGTCACACCAAAGTATTTGATTGATGATTTTTTCATAATGTGGTGTTCCTCCTTTTAGATTGTTAAGTTACGAAGCCTTGACTAGACGTCTTAACATATTGGGTAAACCCATAATGTACATTAACCCTTACTTACGAATCAGGTGGTCTATAAATCCACCTGGGTAGTCATTCGCCATGAAAAGATCACGCATGCTGTACAGGTTGGATTAAGTCTATCTAGTTAGGTCATTCGCATAACCACATGAACATTGTAACAAAATATTATTACAATGCAAAGGCTTTTTGTGTTGTTACAGTTTTGTTAATCGTTGATTTATCAGGAAATTCAGGTAATTTCTGTATTCATTAGCACTCCTATCATCTAACTGTAAAATAATTGAAACACAATTGTAAACAAAAAAGCATCCCTCATCACGAAGGATACTTTCTCAGTTAAGTTAATTGAAATAATAGTTCAAGCAACACCCTAATCTTTTGCAGCAGCAAATACATCAGATACAGTTCGACGAATATAGCGAGCAGCTTGTGGTGATTGATACGCATCGACTCCTTTTTTGTCAATCAAGTGACTCGTTGCAATTTGGTTCATGGCTTGTTGCACGAGTTCAGCGGATAAGTCTTGTTTGGTATGTTCCAGGTTTAATTGACGTGTTTTCTTTTCACCGTCTTTGAATTCTAGTTGTAAAGTTAAAGTTTCATTAGTCATTAGTTTTGTCCTCCATTATCAGTTTGAATCATTTGGCGTGTTACGAGTACAGCTTTTTGCATCACATCTCCTGCAGTGAGGGATTCAATCGCTTGTCCAAATGTCTTGATGTCACTTGAAGTGGCAGATTCACGAATATCACTGAAGCGGCGTGTATGTAAGCCGTCTTTGTAAGCCTTGTTGTCTTCACTTGAATAAGTTAGTTCTAAATTAGCACTGATGAAATCTCTTGTATCGGTCATGATTGTGTTCTCCTCTATTGTGTTTGTATTATGGTAAGTTTTTTGAGCTAGCTTCAAATTGCTTACATCTTTAGTAACGTTTGAAATCGGATAAACTGGACAAGCCATCTTGTTTTTTTTGATAATTACCGCTAATATAGAAACTTGTAGTTTCAGTTTTACTTTTACCTTTATGGAGGACACAGATGAAAAAGTCGATTTTTTCGGTGGTCATAACAATTGTCAGCATACTGGCTGTTGGTCTAGCAGCCATGCTATTTGCTAATGGTTCTATTAATGCAAATGCTGAACAAAACCACTATAATCTTGTTTTTAATTTAGCTAAAGATGCCGCTAAAAAAGAAAACTATCAAAGTGCTAAACAACAATTTAATGAAGCAAGCACCATTTACGATGATAAAGGCGTCGCTAAAACCTACCAAAATCAAGCACAACTCTTAAGTACGGCCGTGAATTACTTCAAGAATGCCGATTTAATGAATGCTAAAGATTATTTTGAACAAGCCAAAACATTGGCTAATGGCGATACCATGATGAGTGACAAAGCCAGTAGTTGGGTGAGTACAATCGATGATGCACTCACAACCATTCAATCTGACTACAATCCAAAGTTAACTCAACTTCGTCAACTCTTGAATGAGGGACGTTATCAAGAAGTTATTGATCAAACGACCCAAATTTTAACGGATGATCACTTCAACCAACTTGCTTTTAGCAATATCAAAGCAAAATTTGATTCCGTTCTAAAATCTGCTAAGGATAAACAAGAAGCTGACAAAGCAAAACTAAAAACCCAACAAAAAGTCACAGCTTTTGAACAACCTCAACCTAAACCCACTACTGAATTAACAAATCTTTCTGATATTCAAGAACTCATCCAAGCTCGTAAACACTTAGTTGGGCTTGGTATTGACGAAAAAGAATTTTCTGATGAACAATTGCAGAAGTTGCACCGTTTTTCTATTGCAAATCATCATAGTTCTATTACAATGGAAGATGTAGAAGAATTCCTTGGTGAATCACACTAAGAAAGGAGCCTAAAAATGGCTGAAGAAAAAGACTTACAACAAGAACAAGAAACAACTGAAGAAAGTGTTGCTGAACGCTTTGCTGACGAATTTTACAACAAAGATCGTGCAATCTTTGACCGTCCTTTCACATACAATGTTGAAGAAGAAGTTGACTACCCTGAATACTCAGATAAAGACAAAAGCTTCGTGCTATTCTACATTGACCGTCTAAAGAACGATAATCTTGAATTATTGACTTACTACGATCGTCCACACCATTTAACAATGGACTTAAACCGTTTCATCATCCAAAACATTAACGTGCCTGACCATGAATTAATGCGTAAATGCTTATTCAATCAAGGTGACCGTTTCAAAATGTTAATCAATGATATTGCTGAACAAGATAATGAAGATATTCACGACTTTGAAACTTTAGCAGATTGGGATAACTGGTATCACAAAGAACGTGGTACCGTTCACGACTCAATTTCTTAATTTCATCAAAAAAGACAGCCACATTTAAGTGACTGTCTTTTTTATTAGGTTTTGACTAAAAAATGTGGTACACTTATCAAGTTGCCTTAGTTGAGCAACATGAATTTATGAACATAACCAAGGAGTTTTTTATTGATCCACTTAACATTCGGTGCTAATGAAACCGAAACTAAACAAAAATATTTTCAATTTGAAAATCTATCAACCCTAGATGCTATTCAACAATATTCAGCCAGGTTGAGCCAAGAAGCTAAATTGATGTACCAAGACTTACCTCTTGCTAGTGCAGTCAAAATCACAGTCCATATCTACAACCAAATTCCAAAGGCCATTCCAGTTAGACAACGCAATGGCATGATTAACGGTACGATTAAGCCGATGTTTGACGGTTTACTGATGCAATACTTTTCTTGTGTGAGTGAAGCCTTAACAAATATTATTTTTTCAAATGTTAAACAAATTACTAATTATTCAATCGAAAAATTCTACAGTCTGACACCTCATGTTGAGGTTTTAGTTGAAGAACTTTAACCCAAAAAATGTTCGACTCATTAAGTTGTGAGTTGAACATTTTTTTATTTTTTAAAAAACACTTGCCTTGAAGTGGACTTAAAGGTTTAGACTGAGTCTATCAATTAAACAACTTGTTTTGAAAAGAGGTGCTAAAAATGACAATTGATGCTGTCAGTAAGGAATTCGATGTTTCAAAAGATACGTTACGTTATTGGGAAAGAATTGGCTTACTACCAAAAATCAAACGCAATAGCAGCGGTTATCGAGATTATTCAGAAATGGATATGAACTGGGTCTTTTATATTAAAGTCTTGCGTAATGCGGGCATGTCAATTGAAGCCTTATTTGAGTTCGTTGAACTATTTCGCAGTGAAGACAATACCAATGATTATCGCAAACAGTTATTGATTGAACAACGAGACTTACTACTTAAAGAAGTTGAAGAAAGACAAAAAACAATTAGCTATCTTTCTTACAAAATTGATCACTTTGAAGATCATACGCTTAATTATGAAAATGAAAAATTAGTTTATCATGCTAAAGATGAAAAAGGAGACTAACAAATGATTAACTTAACAAATAATATTTCTATTCCAGAACTTGGGTTTGGTGTTTTTCAAATCAGTGAAGAAGGGGCAACAAAACAAGCTGTTCTTGATGCGATTAAAACAGGATACCGTTTAATCGATACCGTTGCCAGTTACGGTAATGAAGTCGAAGTGGGACAAGCTATTAAAGAAGCGATTGAAGCAGGCTTTGTCACTCGTGAAGACTTATTTGTTACGTCAAAATTGTAGGTTGAAGATGTAACTGCCGACAAAGCCCCTCAAGCTATTCAAGACTCTTTAGACCGTCTACAACTTGACTACCTTGATTTACTTTTAATTCACCAACCTTATAACGATATCTTTGGTGCTTGGCGTGCAATGGAAGCCGCTTATGAGGCAGGAAAGTTAAAATCAATTGGTATTTCAAACTTTGATGTTGCTCAAGCAACTAACCTAGCAGAATTTAGCAAAATCAAACCCATGGTCAACCAAATTGAAGTGAACCCCTTCAATCAAAATATTGAAAAAGTAAATTACCTACAAGATTACGGTATAACAGTTGAAGCCTGGGCACCTTTTGCTGAAGGTAAAAACGGCTTATTCACAAACCCAATCTTATCTGAAATCGGTCAAAAATATCACAAATCAGTTGCCCAAGTAATTTTACGTTGGTTAGTACAACGCAATATTATTCCTTTGGCTAAATCAGTTAACCCAGAACGAATGGCACAAAACATTGATGTGTTAGATTTTGAATTGTCAAAAGAAGACATGGATCAAATCAAAACACTAGATACCCAAACGAGTCAATTCTTTGATCACCATGATCCTGAGATGATTAAATGGATGGCCAGTCGTCACCTTTAATTAAATTCATAAAAAAACAGCTACCTTTTGAGTAGCTGTTTTTTTATTGTCGATTATTTTTTAAATCACCAATACTAATGACAATTACAAATAAGGCGACTAAACTTAAAAAGACTGATTTGAATGAAAATGCGGTGAACAAATCTGAAATGTTAAAAAACAAATAGATGACACCGAGTACTAGCCAAAATAATGCAAATAATTGTCTCATTGTGACTACCCCATCCTCCTAATAAGATTTTATAAACAATCCTATTATAGCACAGCTTTTAGAGCTTAAATAATTCATCAATTTTATCGTAATCTTCTTGGTTCAAAATAATTTCAAGTGCACGTGTATTAGATTCAACTTGTTCTTTAACACGTGCTCCAGGGATAACAACAGAGACATCTGGATTTTTGATATACCAAGCTAGAATTAATTGAGCAACATTCACACCATAAGCATCTGCAATTTGTTGGACTTCTTGAATATTTTTGATAATTTGTTCAAAACGTGTCCCTTGAAAATCAGCATCTTGGCTACGAATATCATCTTCTGCAAAGCTAGTCAATTCATGGTATTTACCTGTTAATAATCCCGAAGCTAGTGGGAAAAATGGCACAAATGAAATGTTATTTTCACGTAAATAAGGGAATAATTCATCTTCTGCTTCACGGTGTAATAAGTTGTAGCGGTCTTCGACAATATCAACATAACCGTCTTTGTTAGCTTCTTTTAATTGTTCAAGTGAGAAGTTTGACACCCCAATAGCTCGAATTAACCCTTGTTCTTTTAATTCATGCAAAGCACGAACTGCTTCATCTTTGGGCGTATTTTTATCTGGAAAATGAATATAAAAGATATCAATATAATCGGTTTGTAGACGCTTCAAAGCATCGTGGACTGCTTGCTTCAAAAATTCAGGATCATTATTAATCGCCATTTCTTGCGCTGGATCTTGAGCTGCTTTGGTAGCGATTGTTAAATTTTTGCGGCGCATTGGATTTTGAGCAAGTACTTCACCAATCAATTCTTCAGAGCGACCCAAGCCATAAGCAAATGCGGTATCAAGCATTTGAATACCATCATCAATGGCTGTTTGAACGACTTCTCGTCCTTCTTGGTCATCTAGGTTAGGGAACAAATTATGTCCCCCAACTTTATTGGTTCCTAGACCTAATTTTTTTGTTACGATATCACTTTTACCAATTTTTGTTGTTAAAGACATATCTGCACACTTCTTTCTATGTTTAATTTGTTACCTTGAGCCTACACCCAACTCATTACTTTTACCAATATCGAGTCTCGTGATTTTTCCTATTTGGTGAAAATTAGTGTATACTTAGGGGTGTTAAAACTATCACTTTAGGAGGCTTGTTATGGCGAAAGTAAACGATATGTTACCGTTATTTTCTTTATTATCTCGCAAATTTCAAAATCAATTAAATCAAAACCTCAAGCCTTTTCAATTAAATAGCACCAACTACTTTTTCTTTTTGAAAGTGGCTAAAGAAAGACAAATCAAACAAGAGATGTTGATTCAAGATACCGCTGTCAATGCTAGCAATGTCACACGTCAGCTTAAACATCTAATTGATTTAGACCTCGTATATAAGCAACAAGACTTTGTTGATCGTCGAACATCAATTATTGCTTTAACTGAAAAAGGGGCGCGCATTTATCCACAAGTGGATAACATCATCACCCAAACCACACGGGACTTAACACGAGGCTTAACGCCAACAGAAAAACGGATGCTGACACAATTACTAACCAAACTCAAATAAAAAACACCTGACAAATTGCCAGGTGTTTTTTTAATAATAACGTGTTTTGGTCTCGCCATTTGGTAATGTTTCAAAAATCAACTCAGTATAATGAGGATTGGTGTATAAAGCTAACAGTTCCTTAAAACCACTAGAATAATGCGCTTCATCAAGTTCAGCTAGTTCAGCAAAGAAAACGTCCCCTTCTCCACTAGCTGACAGCTCTGTTGTCATAGCTTGTGCTTGATAACATAAAATGACACGACGATAATCTTGTTCTTGATACTGACAAGTTCCGACTAACTGAACCTTATCAACGGCTAATCCTGTTTCTTCTTTAGCTTCACGTTTGACACTTTCAACAAACGACTCCCCTGCTTCAACATGTCCGCCAGGAAAGGTATAGCCCTTGAATTTATCTTGTCGATTTAAAATGACAACTTGATTGTGATGGGTAATCATAATCAAGTTTAAGAATTTTGCTTGTTCAGCTTTGTGCATCTTCTCATTCTCCCTTAGTTTCTTTGTGATTTTGATAACTTAAATACCCCGCATAGAGTAACATGATTGCCAAAATAAAGAACATGACTAAACTTGTCATATTAAAATAATTCACGGGGTAAAAGCGATAGTCTCTTTTATTAATCACAAATGTATACAAACTAATAAAAATAGTACTCATCGCAAATACGGCAATCACGAAATAACGACCACGTGATTTAAAGCGAATAATTGAACCTAAACTGAGTAACAAGGGAATCACTAAGAATAATGTTGTAACTAGTAAAGGGGCAATGACGTTATCATTCTTACCCAGTAGATAAACAACATCATAAAAACTACCCGGTCCAATAAAGTAACTCTCTGGATATTCAAGACGATTGACAATATACATCTGACCATAAAAGTATAACAAAATTAAAATGAAGGATAGCCCACTGTAAAATAGGGCTGTCACATCAAAAATAAATACTTTGTGGATAGCAAGATAACATCGTTTAAACCATCTACTCTCTAATAATTTCGATAACATGATTACCTCCTTTTCTTTGGGATATTAATATAATATTAAATTTACATATTTTTATCATATCATAGATGATAGCCTTTAGAAAAATAAAAAAACTCTACAATTTATGTAGAGTTTTTCTAATGCTACCAAATATTAACGCGTTTTTCAGGATCTAAATACATGCCGTCTGTTTCTTTAACATCAAAGACTTCATAGAATTCATCCATATTTTGTGCTTGAACATTAGCACGCATTGGACCTGGCGCATGAACATCAACTGCAAGTAACATTTGCATGTAAGCTTTTTCAGCTTTTTGACTCCAAACACGGGCCCAGTTCTCAAATAGTTCTTTCAAATCAGCATCTGGTTCAGATTTTGCCGCTTCAATGGCATTAGATAAGCCACCTGCATCAGCTACGTTTTCTGAAACAACTTGTTTCCCATTGATTTTACCATCGCCGTATTCAACGCCATCAAATAAATCAATCATATCTTGGGTACGTTTTTTGAACTCGGTGAAATCTTGGTCTTGCCACCAGTTGTTCATGTTACCGTATTCATCAAATTGTGCCCCATTGTTATCGAAAGCATGTGAGATTTCGTGTGCAATAACTGCACCAATTCCACCGTAATTAGCAGAAGAGGATTGATGTAAATCGTAGAATGGTTTTTGCAAAATAGCCGCTGGGAAAGTAATGTCATTACGACTTGGGTCATAACAAGCATTGACTAAGTTACCTGGCATTGCCCATTCTGTGCGGTCAACTTCTTTAGTTAATTTATCTAGGTTTTCTTGAATTGAAATGCGACTCATTGCTGATAAGTTGCCGTATAAGGTACCACCTTGTTCAGCTGGTGTCACGTGGAATTTTGAGTAGATGGCCTCAATTTTATCAGGGTAACCAATTTTAACTGCAATTTTTTCAAGTTTGACAATGGCTTTTTCTTTAGTTTCATCTGAAAGCCAGTCATTTGCTTGAATACGGTTTTTGTAGATTTGTACCATCTTTTCAACCATACGTGTCACATCTTGTTTTGCATCATCACCAAAGTAAGTTTCACCATAATAGTTTCCGACAGGTTCTGCAAAACGACTGTTTGCTAGATGATAAGCATGTTTTTTAGGCTTAGCCATTTCTTTAACACCTGTTAGTGCTTGGTTGTAAGCAAATCCAGTTTCACGGAATTCTTGTGAAAGTGATCCTACAACACTATTGATATAAGAAACAATCATCCAACCTTTGATTTCATTAAAGTTGTCTGCATTCACTAGTGATTCAGCATGTTCTAAAAATCTTGGTTCAGCTTCAATTAAACGTTCTGGCATATGACCAACCAGTTCCGTAATTAACCCTTCAACATCAAAGCTCTTGAAGTGTTTTTTGAAGTCTGCTGCTGAATAAGGGTTGTAAACAGCTGGACGGTCTGCCCATTCTTCATTACTTTTAACGACTTTTGATAATTTTTCATCAAATGCAAGGGCATCTTTAACGTAACCTTTAGCTGTTGGGTCATCAAGACCTGCTAATTGTAATAACTTTTCAGATTGGTCTTTGTAAACAGCTAGTAACTGATCACCTTGTTCAGTGCCATATTGAGTGGTGTCAGGTAAGAAAACGCCTGGGCCACTATGGAATAAAATATGGTGTTTAGTGTCTTTCATATCAATATTAACCCCGAAATCAATTGGCAAAGCAAATCCAGTCTTTGATAATTGACCAGCTTGTTGGTTAAACTCAGCAAAATCTTTTAAGTTAGTTAGTTTTGCTAAATCTTCTTGAATAGGTTCTGCACCATCAGCATTACGTTTATCAAAGTCTAGTGCTAGTTGATAGAGCTTTACTGCTTCTTTTAATTCTTTTGTTTGTGGTTCTTTTTTGCCTGAGGCAAAGTCTTCAAAATCAGCCATTAATGTTTTTTCAACATTTTCAGCAATTTTGTTAAAACTACCGGTTGCAGGTTTGTCTCCTGGAATTTCGGCTGTCTTCAACCATTCTGCATTAACAGCCAAATAAAGATTATCTTTGGGTAATTTTGTTTCAGGGACGGTAATGTCACCTGCACCACCACGAATGTTCATATAATGTGTCATAACTAAACCTACCTTTTTATTGTTTGTATGGTTACTATGATAACACAATTAAATAAAGATGAGAAAACAAAAAAGCCAGCGATTTTTCGCTGACTCTTATTTGGGGATTGATTAATCTTATTTAGCTTCTTGTACTTTGTTAGTCCAAGGAGTAGCTGTTTCTTTAAGAATAGCATTAAGTTCTTCAACATTGTGGCGACCTTCAGTTTGTAACCATTTATCACCAGCTTTTTCACCTTCAGCAGCGAATGGTTGAACACCTGGTTTCCAAGTTGCACGACCACATAAGACACCGCTAAATGTTGAACCAGCTTCTTTAGCTAGTTTCAATGTTTCTTTGAACATATCAAATGAAACACCACCACTTAAGAAGATGTAAGGTTTTGTTGTAACTTCACTTTGTTCTTTGAAGTATTTCTTAGCTTCTTCTTTCGTGTAAACCACTTCACCATCACCGTAACCTTCAACAAAGTTCATGTTAACAGGCACTTCCATTTTTAGAACAGTCACATTGTATTGTGGTTTAGCAAATTCAGCCATTGATTTTAGCACTTTGGCTGGTTTTAATTTAGCAAATTCTGCTGAGCTAGCATCAGTGACATTATTATCATAAGTTACCACTTCCATAAATAATGGTAAGTCATATTGTTTAGCTTCAGCACCAACACGTTCAACAAAAGCGTGTTTTCTTTGATTAATGTCATCGCTTTCGTCTGGGTTGTAGTAAAGTAAGAACTTAACTGCATCAGCACCAGCTTCTTTTAGACGACGTACTGACCAATGTTCAAGTAAGTCAGGTAAACGTCCTGGTTCTGTTGCGTCATAACCTGTTTTTTCGTATGCAAGTAGCAATCCTGAATCTGAAGCTTTAACCTTTGATGCAGGAAGGCCGTATTCTGGGTCTAGCAAAATAGCTGAGGTATATTTTGTTAACTCACGGGATACTGCTTTCTTGAAATCAACGATTTCAGTTTCATTAGAGGGTTGGTTAGCGGCTGCTGCGATCATGCGTTTCAAGGATCCTCTTTGATCAATTGCAAGTGCACTCACAACATTGTCGCTATTTGATAACTTCTTTAAGTGTTTCATAACTTCTGAAGATAATTCTTCAACCATAATAAAAGCCTCCGTGTAATATGTATAAATTTATTTTACGGTGATTATTATAGTCCTGTTATTGTGCAAGTCAAAAATTAACGGCTGAGATTAACGCTTTTTATTTTGATGGATAAAATAGCCGATAATAGCTAAAGTTTGAATGGGTAAAATAACACAATAAGCAAGGATGAAATCTGTTGTAAAATTGAGATTTTGGGGATGCACTAATAACGAAGCTAGACTGTAGATTAAAGCTAGCGGTATGGCTAAGACTAAACACGTTATTACAATACCTAGTTTACTTTTGAACATTTTACTTACCTACCTCCTGCAAATAAAAAACGCACATTTGCTCAAACAAGTGGCGTTTTTTTAAATATTTTGACCTTTGTTTTCTTCAAAGTACTTTTTGAAACGGCCAATGTAGTTATGGAACATGTACTTCATTAAAACGAAGCGTTTGAATCCCATATCTTTATCGTAAAAGACTGTTGTCCCTACACGACCTTGACGAATTAATTCAAGTGCATAGTCTTTGTCTTTATTATCCACTGCGTATTTCTTGAATACTTTTTCAGGGACACCAAGCCATAACATATGTTTATTTCCTGCTTGGTTAGCATATGTTGTCGGTTGAGAACTTAACTCGCCTGTCACGTAATCTTTCACAACCCATTCAGCTAAATTGTAGCCGTTTAGTGTGACATAAAAACTAGAGCGTCCTTGACGTAAGTTAATCTCAAAGAATTTAAACTCGCCGTCACGATAATCATACTTCATGTCAAAGTTGGCATAGCCTGTAAATTTGATTGCTTCAAGAAAACTTTGAACACGTTCGTATAACGCCTGATTATATTCAGGGATAATCGCCACATAGTTTCCGATTGAATGCGGTGTTGGATCTTCAAGTAACGGATGTCCCAAGCACATCATTTTAACTTGATGATCTTGATCAACGTATGCATTTAAAACGCGCATATTTGAATCATCACCAGGGATGAATTCTTGCAAAATAATGCGGTCACGATAATTATGTGCATAAATTTGTTCCAAAGAACGTTTCAATTCTGCTTCATCTTGAATTGTGTAAGCTTTTTTCTTACCTGGAAAACTAATTTCGGCCCACTTTACACTATTTGCTGGTTTAAGTGCAATTGGATAATCAAATGGTAAGGTTTGATAGTCACCATTATTAAACTGTTCTTCATCAATAATCTTTGTTTTAGGGTAAGGTAAATCGTATTCCTCAGCTGTTTGATAAAATGTATCTTTGTGATTTAATTTTTCAAGTAAATCATAATCAATGTAAGGGACGATAAACGTTTCTTTTAAGTCATCTTTGTATTTGGATAATAGTTCTGCATACGCATCCCCACAAGCAATTAAAATTACTGGTTCAGGATGGTTTTTGTATTCTTCTACTTTTTTGCGCATTGTCTCAATAAAGACATTATCATCCTCAAAATTAGGAATTGTTTCAATGTCAACAATGTTAGTGTAACGTGTTGCTGCTAACTTGCCTGAAGACCATGCTTTTACTTTCATCCCGTATGCTTCATGAAATGAGCGGGCCATTCCATAAACATTGATATCACTACCAAGTAATATCGGGGTGAATTTTGGTTGATTGTCATTCATTTAGTTCACCTTAATATTGTCATATGGTTTTTAAAAATTCCATTCTATTTTACCATACAAGAAATAGATATTAAGTACTTTTAACAAATTAATGACAAAAAATCAATTTTAAAAGTTTAAAATTAACCAAAATTTATCTTTTATGATAGTTATCTTGTAGTTTTCGATTAATCTTTTTAATACTAATACGCTGATATAAACTCACACCACCCCAAATAATCAAATAAATCATCAAAAAGCTAACCCAAAAACCAATCTCCTGAATAATTGTTATTGAAGAATTAAAAAATAACAAGCTAAATAATACGCTGGATAAAGTCAAAATAAAATGACAGATTAGAGCTGTTAGAAATGATATTTTTTCACTATCGAATACAGCAGAATATAACCCAATAATTGCACCAAGACTAACTACGATTAATCCGTTTTTAATTGTTAAACTAGGTACATCTAAGCTTAACATTAAAGCACTAATATAAACTAAAGAGGATGTTGCTGCACCTATTAACAGATGATTCACATGTTTAATCAATTTTTTCATACAACACACTCCTAAATTCCTAACTTTTGTTTTAACAAACTCAAGTATTTACGACTAACGTCGGTCTGATGACCATCAGTTAAAATCGCCAACATATTCCCTGAAAAACTATTTTCAAGTGATATCAAATGATTCAGGTTAACTAATGCATGTTTTGAAACTTGGACAAAATCATATCCACCTAATCGCTCACTAAACCGATTTAGCCTTTCTTTTATCTGATAGGTTTTATTTTGGGTGTAAATCAATAATTCATTTGAGACAACATCCACAAAAATAATATCGCTGGGTTTAAGAATTATCACGCAGTCTTCTTCCTTGATTGGGATAATATCCGCTCTATTATCTAAATTTATTAATTGACTAATCAAATTTTGAACATTTGGTGTTAATTCAGACGCACGAATATCGAGTTCAATCACATCTTTGGACAATTGCTTGTCTGGTATAAATTCAACCTTCACATCTTCAACTCCTAACGTTGTTCACGTTTTTGCCAACTTGATACTACCGCAATTAAAGCCATAGCCAACACAATAACACTTAATAAGATAACCCAATCTTGCCACGTGCTCAATTGTGAACCGAACAAATCATATTTAACGCCTAAGTTAAACTCAACTTCATGTCTTAAATCGAGTTGGTTCCCCAAGTTGTTTTGCAACAAATCAGACATTAGCAGTTGTCGATACAAAGCCGCAACGTAACTTCCTGGTGTAAGTTTGACAAGCCATTGTGCAAAACTAGGTAATGCACCTAGTGGCATATATGTTCCCACTAAAAATCCTGAAGCTGTCCCAATAATTGTACTTAATAGTGCTACCGTACTAACTTTTTTGACGAATTGTAAAATCAATAAATTAATCGCTGTTGATAAAATTGTGGCTAATAACATAATGATAATTAATTGTGGTAGCAAAGCCAAATCAAATGCAACTTGATCACTAATTACAAAATAGTTCATCATTATAATAGCCATCATCATTTGCATCAACAATCCCACAATAGCTGAGGCACAAACATAACTCATCTGAATTTTGAAGTAGCTAACGTCTGTTAATATCAAATCTTTTATGACTTGTGATTCCCTATCTAAAACAAACTGTTTAAGACTAGAAAACGTCGTTGTGATTGCAGTAGCTGACAGCACACCGCCAATTAACCAATTATCAAGCAACGCTAATTTAGCTGGCATGTTTTGCCATTGATCTACCATCGCTTGTTTGATAAAAACCAAATACAAAACAAATGCAATTAATGCTCCAAGCATCGACAGTAATACGTTAGATCGACTACAAAAATATAATTTTAGACTACGATAAGTTAGACTCAACATTTCACTTCATCTTCCTTCCTGTTAACGTGACAAACGCATCATTTAAATCGCCTGGCTTAAATTCAAAATCAACAATAAACGCTTTAACCTGTTCTAAAATTTCAATTGCTTGACTTGGCGATTTTGGATGTACGGTTAAAACATGATTACTCTCACTAGCAATATCTAATGACAATCGTTGTTTTAATGCGTTCACATCTTTAGCTACTAACTTTAGAGTTGGCATTGAATAAGTTTGATTGATTTCTTCTGCAGAGCCTGATCCTACCAACTCTCCCTTTGACATAATATAAATTTGTTCAGCTGACTGTGCCTCTTCCAAACAATGAGTCGTTAAAAATACTGTTAGTTGCTCATTTTTTTGCAGGGATTGGATGAAAGACCATATAGCTTGCCGCGTTTGGATGTCTAATCCTGTTGTTGGCTCATCTAAGAACAAAATATCCGGCTGATTTAAAAGTGCCCTTGCAATATCTGCACGTCTTTTTTGCCCACCTGAAAGTTGACCATATTTTTGATCCATAAAATCAGTTAATCCTGTTGCCTTTACTAACTTTTCAAAATAATCAGTTGATTGATTTTGATAAAGTTTTGCTCTTATCTTCAAATTTTGTTTAACTGTTAATTCTTCATCTAGCACACTTTGCTGAAAGACAACACCTATTTTAACAGATCGGTTATTTTCACCATTGTACTTAACTTCACCAGAAGTTGGTTTTGATAAGCCAATCAACATTGAAATTGTTGTTGATTTCCCGGCACCATTAGTCCCTAAAAGAGCTGTTAATTGCCCTTTATTAATCGTTAAATTAATTCCTTTAACAGCTAGATGCTGATTATATGACTTAGTTATATTAGTGGCTTGAATTAATTTCATTTTTAATCACCTCAAACCTTAATCTAACACTAGATTTTTGTGATGTAACTTAAATAAAGATAAGTGGTTGAAATCGCAAGCTAAGTGGTTAAATTTAATCATAAAAAACCGACTCTCAAATGAGAGTCGGTTTCGTCTGTCTTTTTAAAGTTGTCTATATAAGAGTTAGTTTAATTATTGTCTTTTTTCATTAACTTTTTGAAATTGAATTTTTCATAAGTTAATCGAATAGCAGCAGATAGAATCATTGGTAAAATAACGACCAAAATTAGTAAACCAATAATCACACCTAGAGCTACTTGAATCAAGGTTAAAACACCACTTGGAATTAATGCGGCAAATGTTCCACCTAAAATGATTGCGGCAGAAATCACAACTGCCCCGATAATTTCACAAGCTTTGATAATTTGTTCACTTGGTTGCATCCCTTCTGCACCAAATTCACGATATTTCATCATTAAGAAGATACTGTAATCCACTCCTAATGCAAAAATCATAATGAAAGTAAAGAATGGTGTGTTCCAAGTTAACAAGTCATGTCCAAGGAATGTTGCACTCACCCATTTAGTAATTGTCATTGAGCTTAAGAAAGCAAGTAACAATGTTCCTAAAATGTATAGGGGTTGCAAGATTGAACGTGTTACAAAAATTAAGGCAATACCAATACCCACTACCATAATCATCGCTGTACGAATAAAATCATCGTTAGCTGTTTTTTGTGTATCGGCAATTTTAGCTGTTTGACCACCAAATGCGACTTGTGCATTGTGTAGTGAACCATTTTGTAAAATACCTTGGGTTTGGTTAGTTAATTCATTAATTTTTTGAATAGCTGCATCAGAACTTGGGTTTTCATCCAAGATAATCATTAATTTAGTTGTCTTCTTATCAGCTGATAAGTAAGTATCTAATGATTTTTGGAATTCTTCACCATGAATCTGATCAGATGGAATATAGAAAGTTTTAGCAGAAGCTGAGTTTTGGTAATTGTTCAAGTAATCATAAGCAGTACCTAAACCTGTATCCAATTGACCAGCACCATCGCCTGCTTTTTTAACACCATCAATCATTTGTGGCATTTTTTCAGTCATAGTTGCAAGTCCACCGTTAAGTGCTTGGGCACCAGTGTTTCCTTGAGCAACAGCTGATTGAACTTGAGTTAACCCACCATAAAGTTGGTTAAGTGCTTGTGTTGCACCAGGTAGTGCGACATTTGATTTATCAGCAAGTGTTTGGACTTGTTGTTTCAAGGTTGTAAGTTGTTGCATCATACCTGATAATTGTGAATCTTGACTCACTGCTTGTAGTTGTTGACCAATTTGTTGATCGTGACTACCCGCATTTTGAATATTTTGACCAACTTGTGCTAACGCTTGTTGCACTTTTTGATCTTTTTGCACAATAGCTTGGCGAGCTGATTCAGGCAGTTGGCTAAGCATTTGTTGATATTGTGCACTTTGTTGTTGCTGTTCAGCTTGTAAACCGGTTAAGGCTTGACCAGCTTGAGTTAATTCATCCCCAATTGCTTTAGTATGTGCGGCAACTTGAGATAATTTTTGCGTTAAGCTACTTGTATCAACACCAGAAGTTCCGGCATTTTGCAAAGCACCATTCAATTGTTGAATAGCTGAGTTAATTTGTGGTAATCCATCTACTAATTGTGTAATTTGACTTTGAGATTGACCACTTGTTTGACTAGCTAACTTATCATTTAACTGTGTTAACCCATCAACAAGTTGTTGGCTCCCGTTTTGTAATTGAATGAGTCCACTGCTTGCGTTGTTAACACCTGTTAATAAGTCAGTTGGTAATTGACCATTATTTTGTGCTGATTGGCCATTACCTACTAATCCTGTTTGTAAATCTTTGGCACCTTTTTGAGCTTCAGAAAGTCCAGAATTAACAGTCTTCATTTGACTATCAACATAAAGTTTATCGATTTGATCGCCACCAGGTTGTGTAGCTGACGTAACTGTTTTGACACCTGGAACAGCTTTAATAGCTTGCGTTAAGCTGTCAATACCTTTTAAGTTTTGCGTATTATCAAGTGGTTGATCACTGCGAACATATAAAGTTGTCGGTTCAGCAGTCCCTTTTGAAAAGTGTGCTTGAACAACTTCAAACCCAACTTTAGCTGGTGTGTCATTACCTAATTCATCTAAGTCATCATAGTTAAGATGATTTGAGTACATGAATGATAAGGGCAACATAATCACAAGGACTAATAATAAACTTAAGATTGGTCTTAAAACGCTATTTTTTGAAAGCATGTGCCAGAACTTGCTGGTTGAGTGACCTTCAAAACTTTTAGCTGGCCAAAATAGTTTTTTACCGAGTACCACCATAAAGAAGGCATTAAGTGTTAGCAAGACTGGAATTAATACCGCAATCCCAACAGCAACACCGACAGCTGATTGATAAATTGAGAATTGAGCAAGTCCTAAAACAGCAAACCCAATTAAAACAGAAGTTCCTGAATATAAAATCGTATGGCCTGCTTTTTTACGGGCGACTTGCATGGCTTCTGAATTGGAAACGCCCAGACTCAGCTGATCCTTAAACTCATCATACAGTAAGATATTGTAGTCGGTTCCAATCCCAAATAGCACAACCACCATAAAGACTTGGGTGAAGTTTGAGAATGGGAAGCCAAAGTGAGCCACTAGGTTGGTTACAATACTTAGTGAAACAATAAATGACACGGCTACCGTTGCAATTGACACCAATGGTACAACAGGTGATCTAAAGACTAGAATCAACACGATGAAGATAAAGATAACCGCAATAACCTCTGTTTTCTTAATCCCATCTTGTGTTTTTTGACTGAAAGCATTCGTCAAAATATCTGCCCCTGTCACATAAGTTGTCACACCGTCAGTTTTGGCAGCTTCGTTTAATTGATTCTCAATTTCTGAAAGTGTCCCATGGTTTTTATCAATATTTAATTGTAATAATTGGGTTGTTTCATCTTGTGAAATCAATTGTTTTTGTGTGTATTCGTTATCCATTGAAGCTGTCATACTCTTGATGCCGTATTCAGATTCATTTTGGCGTAACTTATCCACAGTTGCTTTAATACGATCTTTTTGCTCTTGTGTAAGTGCATTTCCTTCATTGTGGAAAATCACAACAGCTTCGGTCGTATCTTTTTGCGAGTCACTCCACTGATTTTTCATTTGTTCAGCAAGTTGTGTTTGAACATTATCAGGTAATTTAATAGCTGAGTTTTGAGTAGTTAACTCTCCGACATTAGGTAAAGCGACAATCGCAATCACCAATGCCAGTAGCCAACCAATCAGTGCATGATAATGCTTTTTGAAAAATTGACTCATGATCTCTTATCCTTTCGTTATGTATTAATCAATAATCTTGGTTGAAAGTTCAAGCATCTGACGAAAACTTTCATCGTTATGAGGTAATCCATATTGGTCAAGAAATCCCAATTGCTCGATGAGTAAGAATCCTAAAATTTGACTAATGTAGCCTTCACCAAAAGACGTTTTATCAACACCATGTAAATCAATTGAATCTAAAATACGATCAATTAAATCAATCACTTTTTTCATTTCTACAAAAAAGTCAGAGCTTTTATCATAGTTTTTGACTTTATGAATTAATGAAATTGATTGCCCACGGTTAGAAAAATAGTTTCTGATAATTTCAGCATACTTAATTAATGCTTTTTTACCGGAATAACCAATTAAGCCTTCGGTTAATTCTTGATGCAGACATTTCACAAACTGAGTGCCCAATTCTTCGAGTAATTCGGCTTGATTTTTAAAATAGTTATACAAAGATTGCGATTTAATATCCAATGCTTTAGCCAGATTTCCAAAAGTTAGTTCTTCTGGGCCATCATCTTCGATAATTTGAATCGCCATTTCAATGACTTTGTCATAACCAACTGTATTTCTTTTAGCCACTTCATAACCTCCTTAATTAACAGTTGAAATAATACACCTACACAAATAAGTTGTCAAACTACAATGTGTAGTTTTTAGCAAAAAAGTCAATACACTGTTGTTTAATGGGGCAAGTCTCCACGTGAGAATTGATAATTCCTAAAGCTTCAAGCCAGGATTGGACAATAGTCGGCCCTAAAAATTTAAAGCCTTGCTTTTTCAACTCACGACTAATCTTTTTGGATAGTTCACTGAATCCCTGCATATCTTCTTGTGTTTGATAATCCATAACTAGTGGCTTGTCATCCACAAATGACCATAAATAAGTATTCAAGCTAAACTCACTAGTTGCATTCTTCTGAGCTAATAACTGGGCATTTGACACAATAGCCTCAACCTTACGCTTGTTCCGAACAATAGCTGGATTTTTTAACAATTTTTCCATATCGTAGTCATTGTATTGAGCAATTTTTTGAATTCGATAATTTGAAAACGCTTTTTGAAAACCTAATCTTTTATTTAAAATCGTTTGCCAAGAAAGACCCGCCCGCATAATTTCTAAAATCATTAGTTCAAATGTTTTCTCCTCATCAAAAACTGCAAAACCCCATTCATTTTGATGATAATCTGCCATATTTTGATGACCATTTTGTGACCACTCACATTGTTTAATTCTCATTTGTTTTCTCCTATCTACTTTCTTTTAGCTTAATCATAGTCGAAATAATGACAATAAAAAAGAAGTTAGCCATTAGCTAACTTCATAATAAGATTTTGAAAGGCTATATTTAAAATATCGATAACCATATCGTGTTAAAAATTTGGTTAAATAAACCGCCCCGATTAAAATCAGAATTCCAAAAATAGGAAGTAGTAAAATTAACCACGGATAATTCATTGCCATATCAACCGTTTGAAAAGTTGATGGAAATATCATCTGATAAATACCAATTACTGTTGAAACTAAACTCATGGTTCCTAAGAAATACATTGTAAACAAAACAAATGCAAGTAAAAATCCGACTGTACCTAAGAAAGCAAGATTAAATACCACCAATCCTAAAATTGCAAACCCATTTAATTTTTTCTTCTTCACAATTAATTCCCCTCCTAATAATTCGTTGATACTTATTTGATAAATTTTGGCAATATCTGTCAAGGCACTCAAACTCGGTTCTCTAGTTCCTGTTTCCCATCTTGAAATTGTCTGTCTTGTAACATACAATCTCTTAGCTAATTCTTCTTGAGAAAGTTGTGCTTGTTGTCTGATTTGCTTCAATCTGTCAGCTACACTCATTTCATCAACCTCCTTTACAACTTTCACTCTACTGCATTCTTAAGTTAAAACCTAGCACCAAGTTGGTTACATGATGACTAACAAAAAAGCTTTCGACTTTAAATCGAAAGCTTTTACTTTTTTAAAATTAAGTATTAACCAATTTTCCTTGATCAATCATTTCTTTAACTTCTGGTTGAACACGGCGATATTTTTCTTTTGTGCCTTCAAAATCAATGAAGTAAGCGCGGTACCAAACAAGAAAACTATAAATTGTCCAAATTTGACGTTGCAAATCAGCTTCACCAGTATAGTGCTGTTCCAATAAATTCAATAATTTATCTTGTTCAAACACATCTTTAACGAACTCTTCAGAGAATAAGTTTTTAACTTGTTGATAAAATGATTGCGTTCTCAACCATTTTTTAATTGGCACAGGAAAACCTAGTTTTGGTCGTTGTGACCATTCTTTTGGCACAACTGCTTCACTAGCTTTTCTCAACGCATACTTCGTATCTTTATTGTTAATTAGATATTCAGTCTTAATGCTATTAGCAAAATCCGCAACCTTACGGTCTAAGTAGGGAACGCGAACTTCTAATGAATGCGCCATTGAAATTTTATCTGCTTTTTGCAAAATATCATTTACTAAGAAGTGATGTAAATCAATATATTGCATTTGACGCACGTAATCTAACGACTTCACTTTTTCAAAATCAGGTTTGTAAATACTTTTAACTGTTATTTTATTACGATATACCGGTTGTAATACTTGGTTAGCATCTTGTGCAGAAAAGATTGACGGATAATCTGCGTCATAGATTTTAGCTTGTCCAACGTAATATTCACTCGGTTCTGTAATACTTGTGTATAAGTGCAGTTTACCTTTGAAATTACGAGATTTTGATAATCGACGACTCAATTTTGCCTTAACATTTTTAGGTAGGCGTTTTAACCCATTAGCAAAAACCTTAACGATTGTGTTGTGCGAGTGCATCCCGTAATTCACATATCCTCCAAATAACTCATCAGCACCTTCACCTGATAAAGCTACTGTGACATGTTTACGCGCTAATTTGGCCAGATACCAAAGCGGTACAACACTTGGATTACCATCTGGTTCGTCCATATGATATTGCATTTCTTCAAAATCACGCAAGACATCATCACGTTTAACACGTGATTCGTAAAAATCGAAACCTTTCATATTAGCTAGATCACGAGCGTTTTTAACTTCATCATACGTTTTATCGTCAAAGCCCACACTAAATACCTTTTCAGGTTTTAAAATGCTGGTGATATAACTTGAATCAATTCCTTCTGAAAGAAAACTACCAACTGGTACATCTGACACATTATGTAAATTGACAGATTCTGAAATTACTTCATGAATTTTTTCAACAGTATCTTCAAAACTTAACTCATTTGGGGTGTAATCTGCATCCCAATATTGATGCATATTCAATTCACCATCTTTGTAAGTAAACCAATGACCTGCTGGAAAACGATAAACACCCTTAAAGAAAGTTTCTTCTAAGTCATTATATTGATTCATTAAATATGGTTTAACCGCTTCAATATTTAATTCTTTTACAAAGTCAGGATGTTCTAAGAAGGATTTAATCTCAGAACCCACGATAAATTGACCATCACGATTGTAATAGTAAAGGGGTTTGATTCCAAAAAAGTCACGTGCACCCACTAATTGGTTTTCTTCACTGTCCCAAATTAAAAACGCAAACATACCACGCACTTTATCTAATAATTTAGCCATCCCATATTCTTCATAACCATGAAGCAAGACTTCTGTATCAGACTGTGTTTTAAATTCGTGACCGGCTTCAATTAAATCACTACGAATTTCTTTATAATTGTAAATTTCACCATTAAATGTGATGACTTTAGTGTCATCTTCGTTATAAATTGGCTGAGTTCCCCCCGCCAAATCAATAATTGATAATCTTCTAAATCCAAGAGCAGCCGTTTCATTAATGAAACTTCCGCCACTATTTGGACCACGGTGTTGAATCATATCCATCATTGACGTAATTGATCCTTCTTTGTTTGTTCCCTTTGGATCAACAAAAGCAATGATTCCACACATACTTATCTCTCCTCTGCACTGTCTTTCGATATCAGTTATCACAATTAACTATAGTAACCCTTTTTAGTTAATTTGTGGACTATATTTTAAAAATTTTACGAAAAGTTGCCGCACCATAACCAAACAACTGTAACTCATCGGCACTTGGATTAATGTTTAAAATATATCCTGCAACTTCATTAGGGGTATCAAGATCTCTTTTTTCTCTTCTATTAAAGTTGGTTTCTGATTTCAAATGTGAACTGGTATTTAAAGTCACATAATCAATTCCATTTAGTTTGTAGTTGGACTCAACCTGGTGATGGCCGCCAATATAAGCCACAATCTGACTATCCACAATGGCTGAAAAATCAAACTGATTGTTAAGTTTAAATTCAACTGGGACACCATGATTGCTTAAATGACCTGTGGCTTTTTGATTAAAAGCCGCAAATAACTCGTGCAATGTTCGCCCGTTGTATTTCAAAGCATTGTCACCACGACGATTAACAGGAACACTGTGCCCCATAAAAATAAGACGTTTATGATGGCTAATGGACAAAATTTCAATAATTTCTTCGACTTGATCTTCTCTTACAGCTAAAGTTTTCTTAGTATTAAACCGCTTCTTACCTTGATCATCGATTTCATAAGGTAAATCACTCGTGTTAATAAAAATTAGTCTAAAGTTTTGATAATCATAGTAGCTAACACCATTACTTGAATAAATCGCATTTAACTCTTCTTGTTGATACATCTGGTGCCACATGATATCTTCAAATTCTCGTTCACCAAAACTAGGCCATTTTGATTCTTTTGCATCATAGCTATCATTATCATCTGAATTCCCTTTTAAGTTAACAAAAGGTACGAGGCCATCTTGGAATGCATCTCGCATTTCACGCAAGCGTTTTTGTGAAGTATACCCCTCGTCACATCCTGAAATCCAGTCACCTAAATGCACCTTCAAGTCCAACAATCCCATATCACTTAATGTGTTGAATTCTTGAATCTGTTGTAGACCATCACTTTTTAAGTGTCTAGCAAGCACATGTTGTTTATCATAAGTATCTGTAATTAATCCCACATTTAAAGTATCAGGTGAAATAAATTTTTGAACTCTTTCTGAAAACTTCTCGATATTTTCTTGCATCGTATAACGTCGTTTTGAATCGACTTCTTCAAATGCTTCAAATCGCTTTAATTTTTTGGACCATGAACGTTGATAGGTTTTAAGTCCTTGATGATCATCTTCAGGTATTAAATATTGTTTCAAAATATTTTGATTATTATATTTCACAACTAAATAATAGTTTTGACGATGAGGTGTCGCTTCAACGGCTCCTACGTGATATTGACCAACTTTTGTAAAGCGTTGCATATTGTCAAAAGGATCAACTTTTCTTTTTAGTTTTTTCAAGCTAGATTGAATCTTTTCAAACATCGATTTCCCTCTTTTGTAATTCAGATTAAAAGACTTTGATAACTTTCTCTTATTTTACCATAGCACACGTATTCTTTAGAGTCCTTTAGATAATCAATTCCAAATAAAAAAGCCACTTCAAAAGAAGTGACTTTTTAGCGGTTTTGTAAATTATGTGCTGCCAAAATAATTGAGACAACAGCATCTTTTGATAATGAAGCTGATAAGTTGTCAACTCCAACAACTGTTGCAGCTGCACTAATTACTTTAAGGCTGTAAGATAACACATGAAAATCCATTTCACGATTATACTGACCATCTTCTAAAACAGTCTCATGATTATAATCAAAGTTTAACGCTTCTTTTTCAGGTAGTCCATCAACGTGATTAGTTAAGACACGGTCTGATAAAGTTGATAATGGTTGGTCCATTTTTTCTAATGTTAAACGATGATCTGATTCAGACTGATAGTAATCATCTTGACTCATTTCAATGTAATTTTCTGCTTTTTGATTTAAGACTTTCAAATCGTCAAGTGCTGAAAATAACTGGGCTAAATCAATCGCCTTGTTTTGACTAACAATCTCTTTTTCTAACTCTGTTATTTCATCTGATAATTGCAAAATTGCTAATTTACTCATAATATCCTCCTAGGGCACTTATAACTACAGATTATAGCAAATTTTTTATTTTTTTGCAGTTAAATTAAAGAGCGGTCAACCCCTAAATTCGTGTGATCAAAGTTAATTTGAACGGTGACATCGCCTAAACGTTTACGAAGTGCATGATTAATTTCAACTAACCATTCGTCATCTGTTAAAGGACTATCTGTTGGCACAACAATATCAAACTGAATCAAATGATCATTATTTTTGAGGGTTTCGACATGAAAATCATGAATCTTTAAGTCTGTTTCATACGAATCGATAACTTCACGAATAGTTTGCATAATGTGCGTTGCTTTGCGACTCCGAATATCAATTGGATCCATGTGCGCAACTAAGTTAATATTGAACTTTTTACCAAAATCTCGTTCAATTCGATCAACTACCTCATGTGCTTTATCTAAGCTTAAGGTGCTATCTAACTCAATATCAATTACGGCATAAATTCGATTAGGGCCGTATTCATGTACCATTAAGTCATGATACCCTAAAATATTTTTATAAGACATTAATTGTTGATCAACTTTTTTAAGTAGGTCGTCTTCTGGGCGAGAACCCATCAGTAAGTTAATTGATTCAGCAATTAATTTAAAACTTGAATAAACAATAAACACAGCAACAATTAATGCTAAGTAACTATCAATATTAATATTTAAAAAGTAGAATAAGGCTGAACTGAAGATGATTGAACCAGTTGTAATTAAATCGTTTCTTGAATCAACACCGGTTGCAATTAATGTTTTCGATTTTAATTTATTACCTAATCTATAGTAAAACACAGCTTGCCATAGCTTAATCACAAATGAAACAACTAAAAATATCAATGAAATTAAGCTAAGATCTATCTCAGTTGGCGAAATAATTTTACCAACTGACTCATAGACAAATTGCACACCGACAATTAGCATGACCACTGCAATAATTAAGCCTGAAATATCTTCAAATCGTTGATGGCCGTAAGGATGACCAGAATCTGGTCTTTTACCTGAAACATGGAACCCGACTAACGTCAAAATTGAAGACCCTGCATCTGATAACGAATTAATTGCATCCGCCATAATCGCTACGGATCCTGATATTAACCCAACTGTTAATTTAATAGCGACTAAAATTATATTTAAAATTAATCCTACAATACCAGCATATGTTCCGGTTTTTGACCTTTTATCAATTGTTGATAAACGCACCGTTTTTTTATCAATCATGTTTAAAACAGATTTCATTATCATGATTATCCACCCTGATTTCTTAAATTTCTTATCATTTATTATATCACCTAAACCTATAAACAAAAAAAGACATCCCTATAAAAAGGGAGTCTTCGTTTATTTTTTGGATGATAGTCTAAACGATAATGCCAATCCTACCAATGACAGAACCAATGAAACAGTAAATGCTGCTTGATAAGCTGATACAAAGTTTGAGCTTCCAGCATTAGATGTTGCGTTAGTAACAAGGGCAATAACCATTGTTAGAATTCCTGTCCCTAATGAACCTGCTACTTGTCTAAGAGTTGAGGCCGCCGCATTTCCATGAACCGATAAGTTTTCGGGTAATGAATTAATCGCGGCAGTGAAAGTGGTCATCATCCCAAATGAAATTCCAAACATTCGCATCGCATAAGAAACAACAATTACTATAAGTGACGTGTTTTCATTAAAAAACAGCATTGGTATATTACCAATAGATAATAATAAGAAGCTAATAATTGTCACAATTTTAATCCCATATTTATCAAAAATCCTTCCAGTTATGGGATTCATAATCCCCATAACGATGGAACCAGGTAATAAAACCAGTCCAGTTAATAGTGCTGTTTCATGGCGAATATCTTGTAAATAAAGCGGTAGTACCAATTCAACTGCTAACAAACTAATTGTAATGAGCGAAGTCAATAGCGTTGTCAATGAAAATTGCTTGTTATTAAAAACATCGATATTAACCAAAGGATTTTTAATTTTTTTCTGTCTTATTGCAAAAATCGCGACAACGACTAATCCTAAACTAATATAAATTAACGCAGAACCAATCGTTGTAGGTGTACCCAAAGATGATAATCCATAAAGTAATAATCCAAACCCGATTGTTGAATAAACAACTGATTGAAAATCGATTTTTTCAGCTTCGTTTTTGGTAATATTTTTAATAGTAAATAATGATGTAATAAAAATAATTGCTGTTAAAACGGTCATGACTAAAAATAACATTCTCCAAGAGTAATGAGCTAAAATTAACCCTGATAGTGTTGGTCCAATCGCAGGTGCAACCGCAACGACTAATCCAGTCGTTCCAAGTGCTGCACCACGTTTTTCGGGTGGATATAAAACTAGTACAATATTTTGTACAAATGGCATTAATCCCCCAGTTCCAATAGCTTGGATAAATCTCCCAATTAGTAATGTTTCAAAATTTGGCGCGATATATCCTAAAAATGAACCAAACAAAAAGATCGCAATCATACTCACATAAATCGTCTTTGACTTGAATCTCTTAAAAACCCATGCTGAGATAGGAACCATTAGTCCTACAATTAGTAGATAGCCTGTACTCAACCATTGTGCCTCACTTTGGGCAATATCAAATGATTCCATAATAGTTAATAACGCGTTATTTAAAAATGTTTCAGTTAGCAAAGTGATAAATGATCCCAAAAGCAAAATGAACATCATCAATGTTTTATTATAACTTTTACCATTGATATCAATTGCTCTTTCATTAAACATTTTTTATTCCTCCTTACTTTTTATGAAGTTCTCAATTAAATTATCCATTTGGTTCATTAACTCTTCTTTTTGACTTGACGTCATATTTTTATCTAATACGAACTCTGTATATTTTAAGGCTCTAGTTAAATCTTCATTATTATTTTTTATCAGGCTTTTACCTTTTGAAGTCAACTCTAAAACCGTTTGTCTTTTATCTGATGATATTTTTTTACATTCAATATAGCTTAACTTATTGAGTCGTTTAACAATCCCTCTAATGGTTGGATGGCTTAAGTACATTACTTCTTCTAATTCTCTTTGTAAAATATTTTGGTTATCCGCGTAGTAAATATGCATTAATACACTTAATTGCGTATGAGTTAAATCCGGAACAACTGCTGAAACTTTATGATTTAAATACTTTTCAAATAAGGTATTCAAGATTTTAATTTTAAATCCCAACGTTTGGGTGAATTCAGATTTCATTTCTTTTTCCATACAAAACCTCTTTCCAAAAATATGTAGCAAGCTACTTAATTATGTGTACTATGCTACACTTTATATATAAAATGTCAATAGTTTTTAGATAACGTCACATTTGTACTATTTTGTAAAATAAAAAAAATCCTCTAAGTCTCAACTTAAAGGATTTTTCAATACTTAACTAGTCATTAATTAATTTTTCATACTTACGAATAAGGTCAAATTTTGAGTCATCTGCTTTTTCATAACCTTGGTGGCTATAAATTGAAGCAACGATTTCGTGCCCTTTTTCTGTTTTAGCAATATCGATAAATGCATCTGATAATTTTTGACGGAAACTATCTGACATATCTGAACGAACACTCACGGTGTCGTTTGGAATCATTTCAGTGAAGTAAATTGGTGTGATTTCAGACATGATATTTGGATTATCTTTTTTCAAAATGTTTCTAGCATCTTCAAACACAAATGCTGCATCGGTATCTCCATTTTGAACGGAAATAATTCCTTGGTCGTGTCCTTTAACAGTCACTAATTGGGCATCTTTCTCAACGTCTAATCCTTTTTCTTTAAGATCAGCAACAGGCATCATATAACCTGATGTTGAAGTCACATTTTGTACCGCAATTTTTTTGCCTTTTAAATCTTCCCAAGTTTTAATACCACTATCTGCTTTAGTTACAACCATTGAACGGTAACCATCCACAAGCTCTGTTGTATCTTCGCCATTAGGTTGTTTAACGCCAAAACGTAAAGCTTGTAGTAAAACATCTGCTGCACCACGGTCATGCGCTTTTACATAACCATCAGGTGGTAAGAACCCAACATCAATTTTTTTAGAAGCCATTGCCTCAACCATTGATGTGTAGTCTGTTGAAACACTTACCTTAACAGGAATCCCCAATTTCTCTGATAATAAATCAGCCAAAGGTTTTGCACGTGCTTCCATTGTGTCAGCTTGTCGACTTGGGACAAACTGAACAGTTAAACTTTTTGGATCTTCAGTTTGTTTTTCAGTTGTTTTTGAACCTGAAGAACAAGCTGTTAACCCTAAGGTTACTAATAACGCACCAACAAGTGCTGTTAACTTAATAATCTTTTTCATAAAATCCTCCGATAAATAATTTTAAACTAAGCGTTTTCTGATGCTACCTGAAACAAAATCGACAAGTGTCACCATCACAATAATTCCAAGCAAGATAATTCCCACACGAGACCAAGCACGCGTTGACAACGCAAACACAAGTGGTGTTCCAATTCCCCCAGCACCTACTAACCCCAAAGTCGTCGCTGCACGAATTGATAACTCAAAACGATACAAGGTGTTTGAAATAAATTCTGGTAACACTTGTGGAAATGTGGAGAACATCATCACATTTAGTTTTGAGCCTCCAGATGCAATAACCGCTTCATCTGTTCCCCCATCTAGGTTTTCAATTGCTTCACTAAATAATTTAGCTAGCATCCCGATAGAGTGAACTCCCATCGCCATCACCCCAGCGAAAGCACCAGGACCAACAGCTTTGATGAACATTAAGGCTAGAACAATTTCTGGAAAAGTCCTTATAAATGTTAACACAATTTTACCTGTAGCGGAGGTAAATTTATGTTTATATTTGCTGCGAGCTGCCCAAAATGCAAATGGCACACTGATAATAGCAGAGATTGATGTCCCTAAAAACGCCATAGCAATTGTTGCAACTAAGTTACTGATTAAATCTTCGCCATCACCACGCCAAACATAGTCAAGGTCTGGATGAATTAAGCCATCAAAAATAGAAGCTGTGATTTTCCCTGCTTGATCTTTAATCCCCGTAAAAGGAATACCTGTGAAAGACCAAATGATAATGGCAATAACTAATACAGTAATCATAATGTTGCAGACTGTTTTGATTGTCGACTTTTCTTGCTTTGGTAAACGTTTAACTGATTGCATTATTTTGTCAAAGCCTCCCTTGAACGGTTACTAATTTCATCAATGACTAAAATTACAATAAAGGTGACCAGTACAATTAACCCCACACGGTCGTAACGGTACATACTTAAGGCACGTTCTAGGAATAATCCAATTCCTCCGGCACCGATATAACCTAAAATAGTTGAAGAACGGACATTGATTTCAAAAGCATAAAGCACGTAACTGATATAGTAACTCATAACTTGAGGCAAAACACCATAACGGATAATTTGCATTTTTGTTGCACCAACTGCTGTTAAAGCTTCAATTGGACCTTCATCAATGGTTTCAATTGCTTCATAGAACAATTTGCTGACCATCCCAAAAGTAAAAACTGCTAAAGCAAACACCCCAGTTACGGCACCAATCCCAATAATGGCAACGAAGATTGCACCCAGTAATAGGTTAGGAATTGTTCGAATAATGTTTAAAATGAATCGAAAAATACCGGTTACAATTTTATTTTTAACAATATTTTGTGAAACAAGTAAGGCATAAGGAAAAGCAATAATTGATCCAATTAAAGTTCCTAGGATAGCCATTTTAATGGTTTCAAGTAAAGGATTAGTAATTTTATCTAAGTATCCCCAATCTGGTGAACACATTTTGACTAAGATTTCGGTAAAGTCGCCAAAGTTAGCAAATAATTGCGTGAAGTCTAGTTGAGTGACCATAACAGAATAGACAAATCCCAAAATCATAACCACTGTCACAATCCATTTGTTTAAATTAAGCGGTTTTTTTGGTAACTGTTCCATTATTTAGCCTCCTGTGATTTTGAAGCCGTATAAACTGATTTGATTTTATCATCAGTAATTTGATCAGCTGGACAATCTAATACGATTTCACCATTACGAATACCGATGAAACGAGTCGCATATTTCTTGGCTAATTCAACAGAGTGTAAGTTAACCATCACGGTCATTTTCAAGTCTTGATTGATTTTTCTTAAATCATCCATTACTTGTGTGGTCGTTTTAGGATCAAGTGAGGCAACAGGCTCATCTGCCAAAATAATTTTAGGCGATTGCGTTAATACACGAGCAATTGACACACGTTGTTGTTGTCCACCACTTAACTCATCAGCACGGTTATATAATTTTGATTCTAGTCCTACACGTTCAAGTGCTTCATATGCACGTAACTTGTCCTCATTTGAGAACAGCCCTAAGCTTGATTTTAAGAAGTTATAGTAAGCAACACGTCCTGTTAAAACATTCTTTAACACGGACATTCTCTTAACTAAGTTAAAACTTTGAAAAATCATTCCCACATCTCGACGGATATGACGTAGGGATTTACCTTTAGCAGTTGTGATTGATTGGCCATCGATTTTGATATCACCTTCTGTAATATCGTGTAAACGGTTAATTGAACGTAGTAGCGTACTTTTACCCGCACCTGATAGACCTACAATAACAACAAATTCCCCTTTTTCAACGGACAAATTCAAATTATTTAGTCCTTTGACACCATTTGGATAAACTTTTGTTACATTAGTCAATTCAATAATTGGCTGCATATTTGAACCTTTCGACATATAAAAACTCCTCAAATTCATTTGATAAATGGGAATACCCAACAATATACCTATTATACATGGTTAATGTTCGTTTTTCTATCATTATTATAATTTGAAAGATTATAATCATTCAGATAATAAACAAAAAATTAACATTAACCCTAGCGCTAAAATTTCATAAAAATCAATAAAAGACTTTTATTTTTCAAAAAAATGTATTACAATAGTTTTTTCAATAAGACACCTTAACTCCTTATTGAAAAAGAAGATTCCAAATCATTCTTTAATTATTTCATATAACAAAACCTTTCATTATTTTGAATCAAAACACAATCTTTAATATCTTACCTTGAATTAATTCAAATGTACAGATGTTAACGTGGGAAACACTCAAAATAATATAATTAAAATAGTAAAAATCAAAAACCAAAACCAAAAAAGAATTATTTGAAATCTTTTAAAGTATAAACAAAAACACGCTAAGCTTTAAGCTTGGCGTGTTTTTTTGTTTAAATTATTTATTTTGTAAAGCTTCTTCAATTTTGTACATACTTGCAAATTTTGAATCGTCAGATTTAACATAACCTTCGTGACTTGCAATTGATTTCACAACTTTATGTCCTTCTGGTGTTTTAGCGATTTCAATCATTGCATCCGCTAATTTAGTTCTAAAAGCTTCATCCATATCTGAACGAACACTAATAGTATCATTTGGAATACGTTGTTCAGTGAAGTAAACCGCTTTCACATCATTCATAATATTTGGATCATCTTTTTGAACATTTAATCTTGCATCTTCAAAAGTAAAGGCAGCATCAACATCACCATTTAGCACTGAGATAATTCCTTGATCATGTCCTTTAACGGTTACAAGTTGTGCATCAGTTTCAACATCTAGTCCTTTATCTTTTAATTCTAGAACTGGCAACATGTATCCAGCTGCTGAAGTTACAGCCTGCACCGCAATCTTTTTACCTTTTAGGTCTTCCCAACTCTTAATGCTACTACCGTTTTTAACGGTAATCATTGAGCGATAACTATCCACTAACTGATCGGTTACCTTACCATCATTTTGACCATAACGTTGTGCTTGTAAGATAACGTCTGCTGCCCCTCTTTGATGAGCTTTAACATAGTTACCTGGTGAAAGGTAAGCTACATCAACTTTTTTGGATGACATTGCTTCAACCATAGAATTTGAATCAGTTGCAACTGTAACATTAACTGGGATACCCAACTTATCAGATAACAATTTACCTAATGGTTTAGCTAAGTTTTCCATTTCACCAGCCTGAACACTAGGCGTTACTTGTAAGTTAAGTGACTCTGGCACGTAGCTTTTAGCAGTTGTACTTGATTCAGATGATGAGTTTGAACCACTTTTTGAACAAGCTGTTAATGCGATAGCTAATACAGCTACGGCAACCACAGCGACAAGATTTTTGATTTTTTTCATGAACGATTCCTCCGAATTAGACGTTATGGTTATATAATATACGAACATTAACAGATAATCAACAAAAATTATACGTTAAACAAAAAAGAAATCGTACGTTTAGTCTCATTATGCTATTCTGAGGTCGACAACTTATTGATGATTATTTAAGTGAAATGAGGCTGTATCATGACAAATCAACGACTTCCTATCCAACAAGGTTTAAACTTCCGCCAATTGACGGGATATGTTAATCGCGAACATTTAACGATTAAACCTCACAAATTAATTCGTTCTGGTCATCTCGGCCAGTTGACTGCCAATGATGTTCAATTTTTAGAAAGTTATGGTGTCGCCTACGTTATGGACTTTCGTACAGACCATGAAATCGAAGCTATGCCTGATTGTACAATACAAAGGGCTGAATATATTAAAAATCCTGTTTTTTCAGAAGCAGTTGCCAAACATGCCATTCGTACCGTTGATATTGCTAAAAATAAAATCGACGATCCTCAATTTGGTTATCAACATCTCATTAATTGTTATCATGACATTATTTTAAGTGAGCACTCAAGAAACGCTTACCGCACCTTCTTTGACTATCTACTCAAAAATAACCAAGATGACCGAGCTCTGTTATATCACTGCTCTGAAGGTAAAGACCGTACGGGTATGGCCACTATTTTTTTATTATCTGCACTTGATTTTGATATTGAAACTATCAAAAAAGATTATCTTTTAACGAACTCAGCGACTACAGCTTATTTAGAGAGTTGCTTGCATATTGCTTATGAGAATCATGCAGACGAAACCACGATTAAAGCGATTACAGACCTGGCAACTGTTCGCAGCGACTATGTTGATTATGCCTTTAACTTAATTAACGAAAGATATGGCAATATGGCAACTTTTCTTGAACAAGTTTTAAATCTAACGCCTGAAAAAATCAAAAAGTTAAAAGCAATTTATCTGCATTAATTAGCGTTAAGGCTTTGAGGTCTAGGTGATTTTAGCTTAAAATAGAAGTAGAAACATTATTAAAAATAAAGCGAGGTAAAATCCAATGGCATATAATATGATTGGTGTAAAAAACGGTTCTAATTTCCGTGAACTTACCGGCTACAAAAATAAAGATGGTTTAACCATTAAACCCAACAAACTTTTACGTAGTGGCCATTTAGGTGATTTAAGTGATGCAGACATGAAAGTCCTAAAAGACCACGGACTAACTTATGATATGGACTTTAGATCACAAGAAGAAATTACAGCTGTTCCTGACCGTGTTCCAGAAGGTGTTGAGTACGTTTGGAATCCTGTTTTTTCACAAGATTTAACCGACAACTCAAAAAGTGCAACTGAATTAGCTGATGAAACTACAGATGATCCAAAATTCGGTTTCAACCGTATGATTTATGCTTACCACGATATTGTTTTAGGTGAAAAAGCACAAAAAGCTTATCGCAAGTTCTTTGACTACTTACTCAAAAACGACCAAGATAACGAAGCCCTTCTTTTCCACTGTACAGCAGGTAAAGATCGTACAGGTATGGCAGGTGTCTTCTTGATGCACGCACTTGGGATGGATTATGAAACAATCAAAGAAGATTATTTATTAACCAACCAAGCTTCAAAACCTTATATCGACAACCGCTTAGGTCTTGTGGAAGAAAAAGGTGGCGACCCTGTGACATATCAAGCTGTTAAAGATTTGGTTTCTGTTCAAGAAGGTTACATTAACTATGCACTTGAATTAATGGACAAAGATTTCGGTGGTATCGACAACTACCTGAAAGATATTCTTGGCGTAACAGACGACAAAATCAAAAAGTTACGTGAAATCTATTTACATTAATAACACAAACTAAAAAGCATTGAGTTTTTACTCAATGCTTTTTTATTAAACTTCTTTTCTGCGGTAGAATAATAACCCGATAATTAAGAAAATAACTGTGTAAATTAATGCACCACTAATTAGACTTACTGCATCTAAATGAGCAAAATCTAGTAATTTATCATGAGGTACTCCAATATTATTTACTAGTAACATATTAAATGGTGAATATTTTAACCAATCTAGTTTAAAGACTACCATCAGTGACATTAAAATACCTGAAATCATAGAAGATGCAAAGTAAACCACAATACCTAAAGTAACTGCTAATGAAGATTTTTTAATCACACTAGCTAATAAGAAAACTACAGAAAGTAATAGCCAAGTTTGTAAAAAGATTCCTGCACATGATTTTACTAAGTTTTCAATAACCGTAATATCTCCCATATTAGGCATTTTATCTGACCAATTAAAGACAAACTTTGAAGTTGTTGCACGACCGATAAAATAGATAATAAAAGTTGACGCTATCATCAAAACATTCAATAAGACTGAATAGATAAAAATAGCCAACCACTTACTCATCAAGATTTTTGATCGAGAAAATTTTGATGAGAACAATTCTTTAATTGTGCCATATTCATATTCCATAGATAGAATACTCCCTGCTGCAGAGATTAAGGTAATTACTAACCAAGCTGATCCTGCTGACATGATATCTTTATAATCTGTAATGTCTCCTGATAATGACATCAAAACCGTTACTAGAATCATCAATCCAATCATAATCAGTGGCATTACTTTAGTGGTACTTTTTTTACGTAATTTAAATAATTCGTTTTTAACTAATGTCCCCATTTTACGCTTCTCCTCCTTGAGTTGATTCATTTGGATAAAGTAGCTTCATTAAGGATGACTCTAAGTCAGAAGCTTGTTTATCCACATCCAAGATATCAAACCCTTGTTCAACTAAGAACTTAATCACAACAGCTAAAGTTGTATCGTCTTTTAGTAAAAAGCTAACTTTCGTTTTTGGCATTTTGAATCCTGCATTATTTAAGGTTTCACAAGCAGCACGGTCATCATTTGTTTTAATAACCACACGAATCTTGTAGGAACCATTTAGTTCTTGAGGTGTTGTATCACGAACAACTTTACCTTCGTTAAAAATAATTAAGTGATCAATTACCTTTTCCAGCTCACTTAGAATGTGGCTTGAAATCAAGAATGTGACACCTTGTTTAGCTAATTTTTGAATCAATTGACGAACCTCAATAACAGCATGAGGATCTAGTCCATTCATAGGCTCATCCAAAATTACTAAACTAGGATTGTTAATCAAAGCCATCGCAATTCCTAGCTTTTGTTTCATCCCTAATGAGTAACTTTTGGCACGATTTTTGATGTAGTCCTGCATCCCCAAATCCTGCACTAAGTCATCAATACGTGCTTTATTTTCCTTACCATCAGCAAACATCTTTAAATGGTCATACCCAGTTAAAAATGGGTAGATGGCTGGATATTCAATTAACTGTCCAACCTTTTCAAGCTGTTTGTGTTTTGAGAAAGTGACTGGTTCACCTTGAATTTCAACTTCTCCATCTACTTTAATCAATCCAAGAGCTGCTTTCATCAAAGTCGTTTTACCTGAACCATTAGGTCCTACCAGGCCAACAATTTGACCAGATTTAACTTCAAAAGAAACATCGTCCAAAGCTTTTTTGGTACGGTATTTCTTATTTAAATGACTAACTTTCAATTCTGTTGTCATAATTTTCCTCCTTGTAGTAAACACTTCATTTCCTAGCGTACCATATTAGATTAAATTTACGTTAATCTTGTATCTAATTTAATTAATTATTATCAATTTAGTTATAAAATAGCTATACAAGACAAATTTTAGGAGGTTTATGATGATTGTCACAACAACAAATCAAATTGAAGGTAAACAGATAACAGAATATTGCGATATTGTTTTCGGTGAAGCGGTTGCCGGTGTAAATATGTTTCGCGATATTGGGGCAAGTTTTCGTAACGTTTTTGGCGGTCGTTCAAGAGGCTATGAAAATGAAATGATGCAAGCTCGTACGGAAGTAATTGAAGAAATGAAGCACCGTGCAGCTGCAGTTGGTGCTACAGACATTGTTGGCGTTAAGTTTGATTATGATTTAGCCAATGAGATGTTAATGGTGATGTGTTCAGGAACTGCGGTTGTTACTGAGGATATTAACTAATTCAAATAAAAAACCTAGAAACCACATCGTAGTTTCTAGGTTTTTTTATAGACAATTACACTAAATCTGTCTATTAATGGACACAGTCCCTAATTTTGCATCTATTTATTCAACATTAGTTCAATTATAGTTAACCTTGAAAGGAAGTTATCATTATGATTATTAACTATATTGACAATAAACAATTCAATTTTCAAATCAATAGATTCATGGAAAGCCATCAAAAAAATCAATTAGTTCAAGAAGAACTATTTTCAGCCTGTCAGGATATAGCCAATACCGAAGATTGGTACAAACAATGGTTTATGTTAGGACAAAAGCATGTAAGACAACAGCATTATGCTATTGCAGCATCTTTCTTCCAAATGGCAGACTTTTTTCTGCGAGAAAATGATTACCGCAAAAACGAAACTTATACACTATTTATCCAAAATTATTACAAAGGAATTGATACGAGTAACATGACTTTTAGTCACATCTCTTATGAAAATAGATCTCTTACATCTGTGTTAATTAAAAATTCAAATGCTACCAAAACATTATTATTCCATGGTGGATTTGATTCCTATTTAGAAGAATTAATTCAATTTATCGAAAATCAAAAACTATTGGAAAATTTACCAACTTACAATTTTATTTTATTTGAAGGACCTGGACAAGGAAAAGCCTTAAAAGATGGGCTACCTATGATTTATAACTGGGAAAAACCAGTTAAAGTTGTCTTAGATTATTATAAATTAGCAAAAGTTGACTTATTAGGAATGTCGTTAGGAGGCTATTTGTCACTTAGAGCAGCAGCATATGAACCCCGAATCAAAAAAGTGATTGCCTATGATGTTATGTATGATATGTTTTCTGCTTTATTTATTACACTTCCTGAATTAACTCGCTACTTTGACCCCTATGATAAAGAAGTGTCTTATAGTAATATGGCCACCATAAATACCTTGATCAAAAAATCTATGCGTGAAAACAATCATATCGCTTTTTTAATTAACAAGTGTATGGATATTACGTTGACTTCCAGTCCCGCTGAATGTCTCATAACTTGTTCCGATTTTACACTAAAAAACGTTTTAAAAGAGGTCAAACAAGAGGTACTATTACTTGCTGGCACACAAGATATTTATGTACCTGTTGAAACCATAGGTCAAGAACAACGTGAGTTAATAAATGCTAAATCTATAGTAACTAAATTATTCACTGAAAAAAGTGGCGGATCGGGTCATTGTCAAATTGGCTATAAATATATGGCTGCACAGATTATCGCTGAGTTTTTGAATAATAAGCTATAATATCAATCATCAGAATTAAAATTTAAGTCTCTTTGAATCTGATTTAAACTCTCAATCACATCTTCATTAATCTCATCTGTATTAAGAGCATGATTAATAAACACCATTGAAATCGAAATATACAACTCCTTTACATAGTCAATAGGTAATTTATTGAGATTATTTGGAATAGACTTCTTAAATTCAGATTCCAAAATGACATTAAATTCATGAATAATATTGGGGGCATCTATTGTTTTTAACAAATTTATTTCTTTTTTATTAGCTATTAAAAAATCAGCAACTTGATAGAGTGTTTTATCTATATCTTTTTCTTTGAATCTTTGACTAATAAGCGTCCTAAAAATATCTCCATAGTCTTTGATAATATTGTTTAATAAATCATATTTATCTATGTAATGATTATAAAAAGTAGGACGACCTACCTCAGCTAATCTCACAATATTGATAACAGATATATTGTTAAATGATTCTTTACGCAAAAGATTAAAAAATGACGATTTAATTGCCTTTTCAGTTTTATAAGAACGTAAATCTTGTTTCATGAATAAAAACCTCCATCTTGTTAGTTACATAAAAGAAAGCAGAGATAATATGAAAACACTTTTGAAATTAGAAATGCTTAGTCTATTAGTCGTCAGTTTATTTACCTACTTTTCCGTTTTTCACTTTAATTTGTGGCTATTTTTATTATTGATATTAACACCTGATTTATCAATGATTGGCTATCTTATCAACAGTAAAATTGGTGCTTACAGCTATAATAGTGTTCATAATTTAATTCTACCATCAATTTTAGTTGTTATTGGATTAATGGCAAGCAATGATTTATTTATAATGTTTGCTATTATCCTTTACTCACACATCTTTGCTGATAGAAGCTTAGGATATGGTTTGAAATATACGACTAGTTTTAAATCTACTCATCTCAATTAAAAAAAGAGAACGCTTTAAGCGTTCTCTTTTTTTATTAATTTAATGGTTTCCATTCCCATTCTTGTACTTCAGGAAGATCATCACCAATATCACGAATGTAATCGTGGTGTTTTTGTAAAATGCTATCCATCTTACTTGAAAATCCTGCTGCTTTTGTACCATATACTTGGTTAGCCACATCTTGTGCTAAGTGGAAACGGTCTAATTCATTTACAACTCTCATATCAAATGGGGTTGTAATATCACCATTTTCACGGTAACCGTGAGGGAAAACATTATGGTTTGTGCGGTCAAAGAAGTAATCACGAATTAAGGTTTCGTAACCATGGAAAGCAAAGATAACAGGTTTATCTTTAGTAAAAATACGGTCAAATTCATCATCACTTAACCCGCGAGGGTCAAATTTTTGTGAACGAAGTTTCATAATATCCACAACGTTTACAAAACGAATTTTTAGGTCTGGATATTGTTCATGCAAGATTGAAATTGCAGCTAGTGATTCAACGTTTGGTTCCATACCACTTGCAGCAATCACAACATCAGGTTCTTCACCATTATCAGTTGAAGCCCAGTCAATCACTTTAAGACCTTTATCTACCAATTCAGCTGCTTCTTCAATACTGTAGAATTGTGGACGAGGTTGTTTTGAAGCAACAATCAAGTTCACTTTTTCTTCTGAACGAAGTGTCTTGTCCATCACAGCTAATAAACTGTTAGCGTCAGCTGGTAAGTATTGACGAATGTATTCAGGTTTTTTCTCAGCCAAGTGCGTAATAATACCTGGATCTTGGTGAGTATAACCATTGTGGTCTTGTTGAAATGAAGTTGATGTTGCTAGTACGTTCAATGATGGATATTTTTTACGCCAAGGCATTTCATTAGCTTTACGTAACCATTTGAAGTGTTGTGTAATCATTGAATCAACGACACGCAAGAACGCTTCATATGATGAGAAGAATCCATGACGACCAGTTAGCACATACCCTTCTAGTAGTCCTTCTGCTTGATGTTCTGATAATTGAGAATCAATAATACGACCTTCAGGGCTAATGTATTGATCAACACCTGGTTCAGTTGCTTCTAGCCATTGACGAGGTGAAGCTTCAAACGCATCGTATAAACGGTTTGACATTGTTTCATCAGGACCAAATAAACGGAAGTTATCTGGATTTTGACGAATAATATCACCAATAAAGTCACTCATAACCAACATATCTTGAGCCACAACTTGTCCACGTTTTGAGTTGTCTAAGGCGTATTTACGGTAATCTGGCATTTTAAGTGGTTTAGGATTAATTCCACCATTTGTAATTGGGTTCATTGCCATACGGCGATTACCTTTTGGTGTAAGGTCTTCTAATTCTTGAATTAAGCGACCGTTTTCATCAAATAATTCTTCTGGGCCATATGAGTTTAACCAGTCAGTTAAAGCACCCACATGTTCCATATGATGTTGGTCAACAGGAATTGGAATTTGGTGAGCTCTAAATGAGCCTTCAATCACATTGTTATCCCATGTTTTTGGTCCTGTCCAACCTTTTGGTGTACGTACAATTAGCACTGGCCAGTTAGGACGAGTGACATTTTCGGCACCTTCACGACGTGCATTTTCTTGAATAGCTTTGATTTCTTCAATCGCTTGATCCATCACTTTAGCCATTTCAGGGTTTAATTTGTCAGCGTCGTCACCTTCAACAAAGTAAGGTTTCCAGCCCATACCTTCAAAGTATTGTGTGAGTTCTGCATCTGTTTTACGTGCTAGAATAGTTGGGTTTGAAATTTTGTAACCATTCATGTGTACAATTGGTAAAACGGCACCATCTTTAGCAGGGTTGATGAATACATTTGAGAACCATGAAGCAGCCAATGGGCCAGTTTCAGTTTCACCATCACCAATTACAACTGCTGAAATAGTATCTTTATTATCTAAAATTGCACCAACACCATGTGAAAGTGCATAACCTAGTTCTCCACCTTCGTGGATTGAACCTGGTGTTTCTGGAGCAGCATGAGAAGCCACTCCACCTGGGAATGAAAATTGTTTGAATAATTTAGTCATTCCGGCTTCATCGCGAGAAACTTCAGGATAGATTTCTGAATAAGAACCATCTAGGTAAGCATTTGAAACCATTACTTGTCCACCATGACCAGGTCCTTCGATGTAGAACATGTCTAAGTCATACTTGTTAATCACACGGTTTAAATGTGTATAAATGAAGTTTTGACCAGAAATTGTTCCCCAGTGACCGATTGGGTGGATTTTTAAATCTTCAGCTTCAAGTGGTCTTTTTAGCAATGGATTGTCTTTCAAGTACAGTTGACCGACTGAAACGTAGTTCACTGCACGCCAGTATTTTGTCATTAAATCAAAATATTGTTTTGAATTGTAATCTACCATGTAATTCTTCCTCCGAAATAATTTCGCTTTGATTTGGTAACCTTAGTATAAAGTTTGATGACGTTATTAGTCAACCATTTACAAAAAAGGTGCGTACCAATTTAAAAAATCTTAATCTTCTAACGAAACGAAGGTGTGATAATTCATATAATCATAACGCAACCGCATTTGTGAATACTCAAATGGTGTTCCATCATCCAAGAAGAAAATACCTGAAAGCGTCCCAACTGGTTCTGTTGATAACAAATTCAACTCTGTTCGATCTTCCTCATTTGAAGGGCTAACACCAATTGTAAGATAAGACTTGGTAACCCCTTGCTTTTTAACTTGTTCGACATACTTAAATAGCGATTCAGTTAGCGTTTTTTCTTCTAATTGTGGCAAAATTTTAATTGGAATATAACCTGTTTCAATCATAAACGACTGCTCGTCAAATGACCGTAATCGTTTGAAAGCATAGACAAAATCCGTATCTTTAATGAATAAATCTTTGGCTAATTCTTTAGGACAACGTTCAACATTAAACGACAACAACTTGATTTTAGGCGATTGTCCATTCATTTGAAAACTGTCACTAATTCCTAAGTTAGAACCGTTTTTATAATGAAAAACGGAATCATTTTTAACAAATAAGGGATTAATAAACGTTCCGGATCCTCGTTTTTGAAAAACAGCACCCTTGTCAGCCAATAACTTTAAAGCCCGTTTAATTGAACTACGGCTAACGTCAAAAGTTTGACTCAAAGTTCGTTCATCCGGTAGTTTCATCGTTTCTTGATAATCCCCATTTAAAATCTGTTCTTGTAATTCATGCATGATTTTTTTATAAATTAAGCTTTTTTCCACAAAAGTTCCCTCCAAAAAAAACGTAATCAAAGTTCAAGATTTGATTACGTTTTTTTGTAAAATTTAATTATCCGTTACTTCGTCATCTGCTGTTTGTTTGAAAGTGACAAATTTGTTAAAGGTATATTGTGCGACTGTCACAACTCCTAACGCAAACAGTTTGATTATAAAGACATTGTAACCTAACTTCGTCGTAAAAATAAACAAAATCAAGTTACTAAATAAAATTCCAACCAGTCCAACAACATAATAATTCAGATAACGTTTCAACAAGTTATCTTTTACTTTGAAATTAAAGTGTGCATTTAAAAAGAAGTTCGAGGTCAATCCAAGTGTTGAACTAATAAAGTTGGCTACTTGGGTTGACTCAATTATAGTATGTAAGATGTAAAAGCTTCCAAAATCAACGACCAAGCCACTGACACCAATTAAACAATAAATAATAAAATCTCGATTAATTTTTGTACGTTGAGTTACAGGCGACATGAATTTTCTTCCTATTCCGATTATGTAATTTATGCGTTTTGCATACTTTCATATTCTAACGCTTTCCGACTATTTTTCCAAAGATTATTCGTTTAAGCTTTAAGAAAACTTACGCTTTAAAAAATCGCTGCTTAATTAAGCAGCGATTTCTTTAGCGAGTATGATGTAATTCTTTCTTATGTGCAAAACGAGCTTGTGCATAAGTGATTAGGTGATCAATTAAATCAGGGTAACTAATACCTTCAAGTTCAAACAATTTTGGATACATACTAATATTAGTAAATCCTGGTAACGCATTTAACTCATTAAAAATAATTTTTGAATCTGATTTTTGTAACATAAAGTCAACACGAGCAAGTCCTGAACATTCTAAAATATCATAAACCTTCAAAGCTTCCGCTTTAACTTCTTGAGTCAGTTCATCTGAAATAGGTGCAGGAATAGTTAAAGTTGCACCTGATTCATCAATGTATTTATTTTCATAGCTATAAAACTCGCCTTCAGGTGTTGTGATTTGACCAACACCACTAGCTTTAGGATTTTCATTTCCTAAAACAGCAACTTCGATTTCAACGCCATTAATCGCTTCTTCAACAAGTACCTTGTCGTCATATTCAAAAGCCTCTGCAAGGCCTTTATTGAAGCTTTCTTCATCAGTCGCTTTGCTAATTCCAACAGAAGATCCTTGGTTTGATGGTTTAATGAAAACCGTTGACCCTAGTTTTTGTGATACTTTGTCATAAGTCCAATCATCTTTGGTATGACGTTTTACAATTACCCAATCGGCAACTTGAATCCCTGCACGTTGTGCGATAATTTTAGTGAAGTCTTTATCCATTGTCACTGCTGTACTTAAGACGTCTGATCCAACAAATGGTTTATCTAAAATTCTAAATAATCCTTGTAAAGCCCCATCTTCTCCGATGTTACCGTGAACAATTGGAAAGAAAACATCAACGTCTTGGTAATCGCCTAGTTGTGTGATATTTGCAATATTTGCAACAGCAGCTTTGTTTTCCACTTCAAGACGCGGATTATCAAATAGTTGTTTTGATGTTTCTAAATCCACCATAAATCCTGCTTGTGTCAATGCCATTGGGTAAACTTCGTATTTGGTTTTATCGATTGCTTCATAAATATTTTTAGCTGATTGTACGGATACTTCGTATTCAGAAGAGTTTCCACCGAAAATCAAGCCAACCTTAGTTTTTTTCATTATCTAAAATTTCCTCTCAGTTCATTCCTGTAGTATGGTTGTATTATACTACGAGTTAATTTAATTCAAAAATATTTTTTAAATTATAAACTTTAAAGTTAACTTTTCTGACAATTTTTGCTTATAATGTCAGTAATAGGAGGAGTGTTTTTATGATTCACGTTAAAAAGAAAAAGAGCTTACTGCTTTTTGGTGCGTTATTTTCAGTAACTTTACTCATCAGTACTCAAAATAATCAGCCAGAAGCGGCAACATTTACAAAAGCTGAAAAACAACAAGTTGAAAACATTCAATCACGCTATAATAGCTTAGATAAAACATCGATTAACTCACAGACACTTTATCAAGATGTCCCAAGCTTAGTCGAACCGTTTAAAGCCGGAAAATTACCGGATAGTTATATTTCTAATACTATTGCTTATATCAACTATTACCGCGATTTATTTGGATTGCCTGCTATCACTTCTTTACCCGAAGAAAATAATGATGCCCAATTAACGGCTTCAATTATGGCAGCAGCACAAGCAACCCCTTTCAAAAATCAACATGGCTTACCTAATGCTAACAAGCCAGATTTTATTTCTGATGAAGATTGGCGAATTGCTCAGCAAGTTTCCAACTCATCTAACCTGAACTTTAACATTTATGATCAAAGTGCCGGAGATGTTATTACCGACTTAGTTCGCGATAACTATAATTTATCTGGAAATGATACGGGTCATCGAGCTTGGTTACTGTCAACACGTATTAGCAAAACTGGAATTGGTGCAGCTTATGGTAATAATGGTTTTCGTTATTTTGTACAACCTGTGATGTATGGTGATGATATTTTTAAACAACCTTCAAAAAGTACGGTGACTTACCCAGCAAGTACACTATTTCCAATTGAAATGGTAAACAGTCGCAACACACCTTGGTCAATTTATTTATCTGATAAAGCGATTTTCACAACGCCAAAAATCACAATCAAAGATGTTGATACTGGTCAAATTGTAGAAGCTCAAAATGTTTCAAACTATAGCCAAGATCAATTTGGTAACTTCCACACTATTTTGACTTTTTCACCAGGTGATTTACCCCTAGTTTCAACACATGAATACTACGTAGATGTCGAAGGTGTCTACAGTTATAACTTTAAGTTATTTAACCAAGTTGCTGCTAATCAACCTGAAATTAAATTAACTGATGATGAGGCAGTTAAAAACCAAACGCCAACCCCAAAACCAACGCCTCAAACAAAGCCAACGACACAAACACCAAAAATTGAAATTTCACCGAATAAATCTCGCGAAGCTTTAATGAAAAAAGCAGAATCGATTCGTGATTCTTTAGCCCCTCGCAATAATTTTCAATATTTAGTTTTTGGCCGTTCTTATCAAGATGGCGATACTGTTTATAATTTAGGTTATGATCAATGGTTCAAAGATTTCTTTGAATTTTCAAATCCAGATATCAAAGCTGGATTAATTGACATTTCTTCTAGAATGCTTGATCGTCAAGTCTATACAAGTCCTTATCCTAGCCAACGTGAATCTACTTATCACTTTTTAAATGTTGGCGAAACGCTCCCGTATGGTCAAACAATTACAGTGGGTCAAGAAATTTGGTACTACTTAGGACCAAAACAATGGGTTAAGCAAATTAGTCAGTAAATCAATAGGAGGTTATATTTATGTATCAAGATTTAAATCAAAAAGTTGCCGTTGTCACCGGTGGTTCAAAAGGAATTGGCACAGCTATCAGTCGTCGATTTGGTGAAGAAGGCATGAAAGTTGTTATTAATTACAATTCTGATGAAAAAGGAGCTCAAAAAGTTGTTGATTTAATCAAAAAACATGGTGGCGATGCTATTGCAATCCATGCTGATATTTCAACAGAAGAAGGCGTTTCACACTTACTTGAAACCGCCGTATCAGAATTTGGCAGACTTGATGTTTGGGTAAATAATGCTGGTATGGAAAACAAACATGAAACCAAAAAACTAACACTCAAAGATTGGCAACGAGTTATCGATGTTAACCTAACTGGAACTTTCTTAGGTAGTCAAAAAGCTCTTAACCACTTCTTAGATGAAGATAAACCGGGTAGCATTATTAACATTTCTAGTGTACATGAACAAATTCCATGGCCTACTTTTGCTCATTATTCTGCAAGTAAAGGTGGCGTTAAGTTGCTTACACAAACCATGGCATCTGAATACGCTCGTCATCATATTCGAGTTAATAATATTGGACCTGGGGCAATTAAAACGCCAATCAACGCCGAAAAATTTGATGATCCAAAACAACTTGAAGAAACAACTAACATGATTCCAATGAAAGAAATTGGTGAACCAAAAGATGTTGCCGCAGCGGCTGCATGGTTGGCTTCAAATGAATCGAAATACGTAACGGGTATCACTTTATTCGTTGATGGTGGTATGACCCTTTATCCTGCTTTTATGGACGGTAAAGGATAAAAAAATAATCGCATATTTATATGCGATTATTTTTTTTACCAAATTTTCCACCAAGGTTTTGATTTCTTTTGTGATGAAGTTGCTTCTTTAACTTCTGAAACTTTATCTTTAAGTGAATCAATTTTATCATCTTTTTGAGTTAATTCTGATTCTTTTTCTTCTAAAGCTTCTTTTGTTTTTTCAAGCTCTGCTTTAGCTTGTTCAAGTTCTGCCTCAAGCTCTGTAACTTTTGCTGAGTCTTCAGCTGGTGCTACTTCTGCTTTATCGTCTTGAGCTACTTCTTCAACAACTGGTGCTTCTTTTTTAGCAGTTGTTTTAGCCTTTGATTTAGGCTTAGCTTTTGATGAATCAGACTTTTCAAAATGTGCTGTAATTGAAGCAACACCTTCATCTGAAATCACAAATTTGTTACCTACTTTTTCAACATATTGTTGTCTACTTTCATCTTTAAGTAGTTTGTTGATTGTCGTTTTTGAAACGCCAAGTTCTTCTGAAAGTTCGCGAACTGTCTTTGACATGGAAACCCCTCCGTCGTGTATTTATCAATTATTATCGTACCATTTATATTGTCATTTGTGTAATAAAATTTTGCGAAAAATCGTTTTTATAGCGACTTAAAATAATTGCATTCATTTTTTATGGAGTTAATTTGCAAAAAATAATTTCAATAATGCTAAAATAAAATTAATGACTATTATGGAGGTATTTTTATGATAATTGTTTGGTTCAAAAACGATTTAAGACTCAACGACAATACTGCATTGATTGAGGCAATGAAAACAAATCAACCTTTAATGTGTGTGTTTCAAATTAATCACCCACAGTTACTTGAAGATAGTAAAAGCCAAGATTACTTCTTCCAATCAGTTCAATCATTCAATAACAATTTAACTCAAATTAATCAACCTTTGCACTTTATTGCAGGTGATACTGAAGAAAGTTTTGATCAATTACTGGCAGAATTTCCTGATGCAACTGCAATTTATACTAATATTTCTGAACGTGGTTACGGGCTAAAACGCGATCATCTTATTCAAAAAGTAGCACAAAATCATCAGATTGCTTTTCATGGATTTATGGATCATCATTTAATTGGTGCTCACGAATTACTAAAAAAAGATGAAACACCGTTTAAAGTCTTTACACCTTACTATAATCAATGGAAAAAACTAACCAAACCACCTTTTCAAAAAACGGATTTAGCTAAGTTTCAAGAATTGGCTATTCAAAAGCAAGAATCTGAACTCTTCAAACAAGGTAAGCAAAAGTTTCAACAGCTAATTGAACAAGCTCATCAATTCGATAATATTGATTTAAAAAAAGTCCGCCAATCTTACGATGACTTCATTGATAATCGTTTAGATGATTATCCAAAGGACCGTGATTTTCCTGCTTTAAATGGTACAAGTGATTTATCAAAAGATTTAACAACAGGCTTGATTTCTATTCGTGAAGTGTATTGGCGATTAGTCCAACATGCCCCAGAAAGCGATGCTAAACAAGCTTTCATTCGCCAACTTTGCTGGCGAGATTTTTATAATATGGTTTATGCTTTCAACCCAGAAGCTAATGATCTTGAAATCAAATCAGAATATCGCAATATTAAATGGCGCTACAGTGAAGAAGACTTTAACAAATGGAAAAATGGCGAAACTGGTTATCCACTTGTGGATGCTGCAATGAGACATTTCAAAGCAACTGGTGAATTGCATAATCGCTTAAGAATGGTTGTCGCTTCCTTTTTAACAAAAGACTTATTAATTGATTGGCGTTGGGGTGAGAAATATTTCAGTGAACAATTGATTGATTATGATTCTGCATCAAATATTGGGGGCTGGCAATGGGCATCCTCAACGGGAACTGATGCTGCACCTTACTTTAGAATTTTTAATCCAACAACTCAAAGTGAACGATTTGACCCTCAAGGAAAGTTCATTCGTCAATACTTACCCGAACTAGGGAGTTTATCAAATAAAGATATCCACAAACCAACAGAAAACCAACGCAAAGATTTGAATTATCCACAAGAAATTGTCGACCATAAGTTTGCACGTCAGCGTGCACTAGATGCTTTTAAGGGATAATTTTTTAACCGCTCATATTTGAGCGGTTTTTTTATTGACATTAGTTTTATAAATCGTTAAACTACTGATTTGTTAGTCAACTAGCGAAAATCTAGGAGGTATTTATGAAGAAAAATATGAGTCGTCTACTCAAAATTGCATCAAATAACTTGACTAGAAGTTTTAATACTTTTGCTGCTCAATACGATTTAACGAGTACTCAAATGTCAATTTTGGATTTTATTAGTCTGGCAAAAGGACCAACACTACAAAAAGAAATTGAACATGAATTTGTCGTTAAACGCTCAACGGCAACTAACTTACTAAAATTGATGGAAAAAAAAGACCTGATATATCGTTTAGAAAATCCCGATGATAGTCGTCAAAAGTTTATTTATTTAACAGAGAAATCAAAATCACTATTAGATTCTATTAAAGTTTATATGAAGCAAGAACAAGTCGAATTATATGATAATTTTTCGATTGAAGAGCTGAAAACATTTGAAAAAATATTGAATTATTACATTAATAAGTAAACTTAACTAAAAAAAGAAGAAGCCTCTTTAGGCCTCTTCTTTTTTTAAATAGCGATATTCTTTAAATGACAACACAACACCTACGATACGAATCACCCATCCGATAAAAGCTACGATGAAACCAGGTAACATCGCCATTATATATTGCGATAATTTTTGCTCATCGATAGCTTGTGAATTTTGTTGTAATTGTTTAAGTAATTCTGAATCGATGTGAACAGCTTGAAATAATACAAAAGCTAAAATTGTAAATATTGCCCCAACCAATAATACAATTGCGCCTCGTTTTTTAACCGCGTCTTTAGGTGATTTAGCGATAATATAAACTGTTCCTAAAATTAAAATTGCAGTTGTAATAAAAAAGATATTTGCAGCTGGTATGATTAATGAGACAATCCCCACAATAAACAGCCATAAATAGATTGATTTAAACTTTGACAAACTTTCCATAATAATTCCTCCATTAATATAAGTCCTTTCAACTGTAACATGTTAGAAAAAAAGAGTACCCAATTATGGGTACTCTTTAAATTATCTTAAGCTTTTTTACGTGATTTTTGAGTGATGAAGTACATAATTGCTGAAAAGACAATTGCTGCACCCGCACTCATCAACTGAACTGCTGATGTTTGAGTTAACAAAATAACGATTAAAATTGTCGCAAACCCAGCAATGTATAGGCTTCCTTTAATGTTAACTGGACGTTCAACATCTTTTTTAGTGAAGTGAAAGACCATTACAGAAAGTGTCGTTGGTAAGAAAATCACTAAGGAAATCACTGATGTTAATTGTGATAAAATTTCGAATCCACCAGACAATGACAATAACATTGATAATGCGTATGTCACAATGATAGCTACTGCGGGAACGTTTTTAGAATTTTTCTTAGCTAACACTTTAGGTAGCATATCATTTTGGGCCATAGCTCCAACTGGTCTTGGTGCCCAAAAAGCAACAGCCATAGCAGCACCTGCCATCGAAACAACACTACCTACAGCAACAATTCCTGATCCAATAGGTCCTAAAATACGACCGAATGCGGCTTGAACAGGTACTGTATTTTGAGCTAACTCGGTTCCTAAGATTCCGATTGAAACCGCTTGTAGCAAGATGTAAAACGCTGAAACTAGTGCAATAATTGTTACTAATGCACGTGGTAGATTACGTTTTGGATTTTTCATGTCAGCGGCAATTAGTGGTAATGATTCAAATCCACCAAATGCGAAGTAAATCAATAAGATAGCTTGTGAAAAACTATCAAAGCTAATGCCCTGTGTTGGTACGATTGGGGTGTAGTTTCCTTGATTAATGAAAAAGACACCGATAACGATAAATAAAACTAATGGTAACAGTTTTGCGATTGTCATGATGTTATTAATGTACTTCGCTAATGTTACACCTGATAAATTAATAATTGCTAATACAGCAAAAATGGCAATTGTTAGTATCTTTTGGGTGAGTTCTCCACTTAAAAACGATAATGAACCTCCCAAAATTTTAACTAATCCGCTAATGATAGTTGCTAAGATAGTAATCTGCAACATACAATTCAATAATCCAACAATGTATCCGACAAAATCACCAAAAGCTTCTTTAGCGTATAAGTATGGTCCACCATCTTCTTTAAATAAAGATGCGTTTTGAGCAATAGATAAAGCTACGGTTAAAACAAGTATCGCAGCTAATAAGAAAGTAAGTAGACTTAACGTCCCAACTTTTCCGTAGGCAGAATTTGGAATCAAGTAAATTCCTGATCCTATAATTCCGTTAATACCAATTAATACAATACTCCAAAAACCTAACTTATTCTTTTCTTTTTGTTCACTTTTTCCCATTTTAAAGCACTCCTATCAAAAATTATTTAATTTGTTTTCTTAGTTGTTTTGATAGTAACGCCAATAATAATGAGTAAGTGCCATTTCTAATTTATTTTGTATACTGTTTTGCAATTGAGTTTTCATAACTACTGGCTCCTTTAAATTTATTTTTTACTTGATTCACGGCTTAGGAGCGCCAATACATCAAGCAAAAAGAACCGACATCAGGTGTCCTGTTTCCATGTTTTTTTATCCTTTCTCTGTATTATTTTTTCTAGCATAAATAAAGTAAAATGGAATTGCTAAGATTAACACAATCAATACCGCTAAAAATTGATCAAGTGAAGCTTGTGTTAATAATCCAATACTGATAACTGCTGCTAGTACAGCTACTGTTTTTCCAGCTTTAACTTTAAATGTACGTTCTTCTTTTTTCGTATATCTAAATACAACAAGTGCCAACGTTGTTGGAATAAATAACAAGAATGTAATTACTGAACTGACTTGTGAGAGGTAAACAAAACTACCACTAATTGAAATTAGCATCGAAATAATTAAAGTGATGATAATTCCAATGTAAGGCATACCCTTTTTGTTTTCTTTAGACAAGAAACTTGGTAGCATTTTGTTTTTTGACAATGCAATTCCTGGACGTGGTGTCCAAAATGCAGTTGCCACACTAGCACCAGCACTCGCAATAATTGTTCCAGCAGCAACTAAAATACCGCCAACTGGACCTAGAATTCTTTGAAAGGCATCTTGTACAGGTACCACACTCGTTGCTAAATCTGGTCCTAAAATACCAATTGAAACCACTTGTAATGCAATATAGATAGCTGAAATTAATGAAATTGTCACAATTAAAGCACGTGGGAGATTTTTTCTTGGGTTTTCCATTTCACCCGCTACTAGTGGTAGCGCTTCAAAGCCACCAAAAGCATAAAAAATTAAAAAGACTGTTTGAGCAAAGTTTGCAGGCTCAAATGATTGAGATAAGGCAAAAGGTTGAAAATTTTGACCTTTAATGAAGAAAATACCGATACATAAAAATAAAAATAACGGAATTAATTTTGAAAAAGTCATTAAATTATTAACATATTTAGTTAACTTTAAGCCTCTTACATTTAATACGATTAAAATTATGAACGTTATCATAATTGCAACCGTCTTAACCCAACCACCAGCAAAAACTGGTGAAACACCTGCAAGTGTTGTAATAAATCCGTTAACCACTGTGGCTAACACAAAAATTTGTGCTAACCAATTTAAGATTCCAACTTCATAACTAACAAAATTACCAAAAGCTTCTTTAGTATAAAGGTAAGGTCCCCCATCTTCTTTGAAAAGTGACGCGTTCTCACCGATTACCAAAGCGATTAATAAAACTAATACTGCAGCAAAGACAAAAGCTAATAAGCTAGCTGTCCCCATTGATTTGTAAGCATTATTGGGTAACAAGAAAATTCCTGAACCCATAACACCATTGATTCCGAGTAATACAATACTCCAAAAGCCAAGTTTACTTTGATTTTGATTCTGATTTGATTTCTTCATAATTTCATTCTCCTATTAATTATTGATAACTAAACGGTTAATTGTCAATTTTAATAAGATGTCGGTGATCATAAAGAAATTCCTGTACTTGGTGATAAGTCATACATCTGCTCCTAATATTTAAAATATGCGTTTTAAATATTAGAATGATGTACTAAACAAAATGGAATTGTCATTAATAATTTTAAGTTGGTCTCTTTAATTAACAATCTCAACGTCCTTTCTAAATGATAACTATATAAAAGTTAGTTTCTTCTATAATATACGAAATAAAACGGAATTGCGACCATAAATGTTAAAATAAGTGAAATCCATTGTACAAAAGTGGTCTGTGTCAGTAAAATAACGCTAAAAATAATAACCAAAATAGGAATTGTTAATCCACCTTTAACCGTAAAAGCGCCTTTTCTTTCTTTATGTTTAAATCTAAAAACAATTAACGCTAAAGTGGTTGGAATGAAAATAACAAAGGTAATTACTGAACTAATTTGTGATAAGAACACAAAACTGCCACTTAATGAAACTAGAAACGCAATCACCATAGACACTATAATTCCGTAGTGTGGCATATCAAATTTATTTTTTTGTGATAAGAACTGCGGTAGCATTTTATTTTCTGACATCGCAACTCCTGGACGAGACATCCAAAATGCGCCTGCAACACAAGCACCTGCACTAGCTACAATCGTTCCAGCAGCCACAATTGCACCACCAAATGGTCCTGCAATTTTAGTAAAGGCATCTTGTACTGGCACTACGCTATTGGCAAGGTCACTTCCTAAAATTCCAATCGAAACGATTTGTAATAAAACGTAAATTAATGAAACCATTAAAATGGTTGCTACAATCGCACGTGGTAAATTCTTACGTGGGTTTTTCATTTCACCAGCTACAAGTGGTAAAGACTCAAATCCACCGAAGGCATAAAAAATCAAAAAGATTGTTTGCGAAAAGTTATTTGGTTCTAATACACCTTCAGCCACTATTGGTTGATAGTGCGCCCCATTTAAAAAGAAAATACCAATTGCTAAAAAAAGAACTAGTGGCACTAGTTTTGAAATTGTCAAAATGTTATTCACATTTCGATTCAATTTAAGGCCTCTAATATTCAAAATTGCTAACAGTAAAAAGACGATTGCAATCGTAATATTTTTGACTATCGAATCATTAAAAATTGACGAAACACCTGACAAAGTCGTTACAAATCCATTCACAACAGTTGCAAATGCGACAATCTGTGCAATCCAATTAACAATTCCAATTTCATAACCAACAAAATCTCCAAAAGCTTCTTTAGTATAGAGATAGGGTCCGCCATCATCATTAAATAATGAGGCGTTTTCAGCAATAACTAAGGCAATAAATAAAGCTAAAATCATTGCACATAAAAAGGCAAGAATACTTGCTGTTCCCATGGATTTATAGGCATTATTAGGCAGCAAAAATATTCCTGATCCAATAATACCGTTAATTCCAAGTAGGACGATACTCCAAAATCCTAATTTATTTGAATCTTTATCCAAAATGAATCGCTCCTATTTTTTTACTGCTATTTTAAAATAGAAAATTTTTTAAAATAGCGTTATGATAAGTATGTTAGTGATTAAAATATGATTTTAATTACCCACAACCAATTAGTGTAATTTAAATTTAGCTACAGGTAAAGGAGTATTGAACAGAATGTTTTACTTTTTAACAGATTTTTGGTCATATAGCTTTTTTGAGGGGAATCAAAGCGATTTAAGCTTAATCATTCGTTTCGCCCTAATTATTATTGTCCTTGGCTTTTTAGCGTGGACAGCCTTTGATTACTTTAGGAATAAAGATTCTATGCGTAATCGTGATATTTTAGTGGTACTAGTTATCTTTTCTGCTCTATTGGTACTTAATCAATATTCAAGTTTTCAACAAGCACACAATTCATTTAATAATTCAACGCAAGTTAAAACTTTTCTTGATGCTGTTAAGGTCAACCAAAACACCGAAACTGATCAAATATTCGTTAATCAAACCTCACTTTCTAGCGGTATGATTTTGAATATTGGTGGCAGCAAGGGACGGTTTTATAAAGTGCAGTTTAATAATGATAACGCCGTTAGTTCCTACGATTTAACCGAAACCAACTTAATTAACACAAAAGATATTACTTTTAATAAATAACTAGGGGGAAAAACAATGGTAAACTATGTTGATATTGGGCTTAAATTAACGTTAGCCTTTGCAACTGTAATTCTTCAAATTAACGTCTTTGGTAAAGGAAACTTAGCACCTAGTAATGCTGTTGACCAACTTCAAAACTATGTTCTAGGGGGGGTTATCGGGGGAATGCTCTACAGTAAAGATGTGACGTTACTTCAATTCTTTATTGTCTTATTAGTTTGGTCATTTATTGTTTCATTCGTTAAGTTACTAACTAATCATAGTCGCTTCTTCAAACGTGCTATCGATGGTTCACCCGTAACCGTGATTAAAAATGGAAAAATCAATGTCGAAGTTTTAAATAGTATTGGTCTATCAGCTCACGACTTATCCTTCAAACTACGTTCCACAGGTGCTTTTGATATCCGCAAAGTTAAACGTGGTGTAGTCGAACAAAATGGTCAATTGACAGTTACTCAAGTTGGCGATGAAACCATTAAATATCCTATTATTATGGATGGTCAAATTGATGAAGATGCTTTAGATGTTATCAATCGTGATGAAGATTGGTTAATGAGACAACTTAAACTAAGAGGTTATGAACTTAACCAAATTTATATGGCTAATTATTTATCACACAAAATCGTTATCTTCCCTTACTCAGGTATTGGTGATGAAGATGATGAAAAGAATGAACATGATGAAAAAAAAGCAGATGAAGAAAGTTAATTTAATTAATAAAAAAAGCTTTTCGATAGATTATCGAAAAGCTTTTTTAGTCGATTAAGGGCTTAGTTAATAGAGATAAAAAACTAGCAGAAATAAACATAACAACCCCAGCTAAAACGACATTGAATGACAAGTAAGAGGTATATTGAATAATTGCAGCGGCAAATTCACCTATTACACCTGAAAAGTCAAATAGTGAAGTTATAACAGCTAAAATCATAAATAATATCGTTAAAACTAATCCTAGTCGAGAAACTACTGATAGAAGCTCTTTGATTGCTAATTTCAAAGTCATTTTTGACTTTCTCATTCTATTTAAGATAACAATTAATAGAATCAAAGCAATCAATAAAACACCAATTGCAATCATCCAAAATAGAGTCACTGCATTAGATAAGGTTGTTAAGCCATCTAAATCAAATGTTCCTAAAACCGCATATTGAGAAGTTTGTTCATTTTCTTGCAGTGCTGTTTTGACGCGTTTTGCTTTTGTGGCACTACTATCATCAATCACATTAATCAATGTTGTTTTGATTTCGGATGCAATTTGTAAACTATTATTTCTAAAGTTGTGAATACCAGCAGTGTAATCAATCATATTATTCATCACGTCGTTTGATTGCTCTTCATTTAAGAGTTTTGCTGATAGTTGATTTTGATCTGTCGTAACAGAGTTAGATAGTTTAACAAATTGACGGTTGATATAGTTAGTCATATGTGTTGAATTATTCAGATTAGACTTTACAAAATTGGGATTTAAGTAAGTAGCCATTAATAAAACGGACAGTATAATCACTAAAATGTCACTCACTAAAAAACCGGTTAATCGCTTCGGCTTTGTTTTTGTAACTTTTTTAGCTGTTGATGTTGTCCGCTTAGACCTTTTCAATTCTTTTGTAGCCATTGATATGCACCTCAGCCCTTTTATTTAAATACTATTCCTAAATTATAACATATTCTATAAAATCTCATTAAAATTCCATCACAACACTTTACAATACACAAAATATTGATTAACCTCTTAGCTAATCATTTTAACAAGAGGTGTTTTTTATGTCAGAACCAAGTCATCATTTTCTAAATTTAATTAACAAACGAACTAGTATTCGCAAGTTTCAAGATAAACCCCTTTCAAAAACTCATAAAGAGCAAATTACAACTGCCAGTTTTAACGCACCAACAACTCAGTTTAGACAAGCTGGTTCGATTATCGAAATTTCAGACCCTGTAATCAAAGAACAACTAGCTGAGATTTCTGGACAATCATATGTCGCTAATAATGGTTTACTGCTTGTTTTCATAGCCGATGAATATCGTAATACTGCTATTGCACAAACTAACAATCAAGACCACTTTATGTATCAAAAACCCATTTCGCTTATTAATGCGATTGTTGATACTTCTTTAATGGCTCAAAACGCTAACTTAGCTGCTGAGAGTTTAGAAATTGGTTCCGTTTATCTCGGTAGCATCTTGAATGATGCACAAAAGGTTATTGAGTTATTAAAACTACCCAAATACACCTTCCCTCTCTTTGCGATGGCATTCGGGTATCCTGATGATAATCCTGACGTTAAACCTAAACTAAATCATCACCATCGACTATTTCAAAATAGTTATGACCTAAACCATATCAACTCAACATCCTTTAATGAGTATGACACCGACATCAAAAATTACTACACTAGTCGTGATTCACACAATAGAACTGACTCGTTTATTTCTCAAATTGCTCAAGGTGGTCACTTAATTCAAGGTAAAAGACTTGATATCGCTAAAATACTTAAAGACCAAGGATTTGACTGGCAATAAAAAAAGACGACAAAACTGTCGTCTTTTTTTATTGCTTAAAAGTTTGTACACGAGATGCGTGATTTGATAACCACCATTTTGCAACTTCTTGTGGATTTTCACCGTTTCTAATTCTTAACATCACTTCACTAATATCTTGCTCATCCCATTTAAAGTTTTTAAGCAAGTTATAAGCTTCTGGATAATCGTCTTTTAATCCTTGTCGCGCAATCGTATTGATTTTTTCAGACTCACCCATAACTTTTTTAGGATCTTGTAAAATTTTTAAGTGATATTTAGCAAACATCCAATGAGGTGACCAACCTGTCACAACGACATCTTGATGGTTTTTAATTGCTTGTCCTAAGACAACAGCCATGGCACCAGATGAAGATGTGCTGACTTGCCAACCTTTTAAGTTCGCGTATTCTTTTGTTGCATTTTGTGCATAATCCACAATCGACTCAGAAGGTTCGATTCCGGTAATTGTTTTGTTGGCCTCGTCTTTTAAATCTTCAATGGAATTAGCAGACATATAATCAGGCACAACTAAACCGACTTGCGCTTTATCATAGTTTGCTCCGAGCAAATCGAGCTTATCTTTGTATTCAGCATATTCATGTTTATGAGTTGTGGGTAACCAGCCACAAAGCATTGCATCAGCTTGTTTCGTAGCAACAGACTTCCACATAATCGCATCATCTAGTGGCATAATATCAACATCATAACCAGCTTGACGTAACAGTTCACCTGCCACATTAGTTGTCGCCACCGCATCGTCCCATTCAACATAAACCAATTTAATATGACCTTTTGAATGCGCACCTGAGGTAGTTGCAGCTTGTACAACACCTCCAGTTACTGTTAATAACATCAGCGCCACTGCTGCAATAATATGTACTTTATGTTGGTGGTTTCGTGTTTTAGTATCAGCTAGTTTTCGATGAGCAATATGGCGATTGATGTTATGTGCAAATCGGTCAATAATAATCGCCATAATCACCAATGCTAACCCGTTAACAAATCCGTGTCCCACTTGAGCACGTTGAACTGCAGATAATACACCACGCCCAAGTCCTGGAGCTCCAATCATTGACGCAATCACAACCATTGATAAAGACATCATAATTGTTTGATTAGCTCCTTCTAAGATTGTGTTGCGTGCATATGGTAAATCCAGTTTGAATAATCTTTGTGTGTCTGTTGAACCAAATGAAGCAGATGTCTCAACTAAAGACTTAGGAACTTGATGAATCCCCAAGTTGGTCATTCTGACAACAGGTGGCAAAGCAAAAATCACTGATGAAACAACACCAGGCATAACGCCAATTCCAAAAAAAGCAACTGCAGGAATCAAATAAACAAATCCTGGCATCGTTTGCATAAAGTCAAGAAACGGCGTAATAATTTTTGATGCGGTTTGACTTTTGGCATCTAATATTCCCAAAGGAACCCCAATAATTAGTGCAATTAAACTTGAAACCATCACTAAAGTTAATGTACTCATTAAATCATTCCACAAGTGTTGGTTGTAGATAAATAACAAGCCGAGAAAGCTAAAAATTGTCAGTCCGAGCTTCTTACCTGAAATGTAATAAGCCGTCACAACAATAAGTAACATTAACACAAATGGATTAATCCAAATTAAAAAGTCGCTAATCCAGTCGATACCCCCTTGTCCAATTGTTTGAATAACATTAAACAGTTGTGCAAACGTTTGTGTAAACCATTGCACAAATACGTCAATCCATTCAGCTATCGGCAGCCGGGGGACGTCTATGTTAGCAGTCATTTTTTATTTTTCCTCCTAGTAATTTTGAAACATAATCAATTTATGCCTTCATTGTAACAATAATTTTAAAAATATCACGTATTAATTTAAATTAATCCAAAATAAAAACACTCAGGAATTTTCCTGAGTGTTTTTATTAGTTAATTAAGCATTTTTCCATGAGTTAACTTTATCTTGATTGTTAGCAATCCAATTTTTAGCTGCTTGTTCTGGTTTTTCACCATTACTAATTGCAAGCATTACACTGTTAATGTCTTCGTTACTCCATTTGAAGTTCTTAAGAACATTGTAAACCTCTGGTTTGTCGTCTTTTAGACCTTGACGAGCAACTGAGTTAATTGTTTCTGATGCACCCATTGTTCCTTTTGGATCTTCTAGGAATTTAAGGTCGTATTTAGCAAACATCCAGTGTGGAGCCCAACCTGTTACAACAATTTCTTCTTTGTTCTTGTATGCTTTATCTAAGGCTGTTGCCATAGCACCTGAAGAAGAAGGAAGAACTTGCCATGATTTCAAGTTATCATATGCTTTAACTGTTTTTTCAGCAGCACTTACAACACCAGCACCGGCATCGATACCTGTAATTGTTTTCTTAGCTTGATCTGAAAGGTCTGAAATTGAGTTAACATTTTCCATGTATTTAGGAACTACTAACCCAAGTTTAGCACCTTGTAGGTTTTCACCTAGTAATTCAACTTTATCTTTATATTTACTGTATTGTTCTGCGTGTGTACTTGGTAACCATGCAGATACCATACCATCAATTTGCTTATCAGCAACCGATTTCCACATAATTGAATTTTCAAGTGGTGTAATATCAACATTGTAACCCATGTCTTTTAGTACTTGACCAACAACGTTCGTTGAAGCTACTTCACTATCCCATTGAACATAACCAAGTTTAACTGATTTAGATGAGTTTGAGTTGTTATTGCTTGAGCTACTACTGTTGTTTGATGAACAAGCAGTAACAGCTACAGCAGCAATCGCAACAAAAGCTGTTAATAAAATCTTTTTCATTAGTTTCATTAAAATTTCCTCCTTGATATTTTTCGAAAATCAACACTTCTATTTTAGCAAGTTTTGAAGTTTTTTCAAAGAATTTTTGAAGTTTTTAAGAATCATTTCATCTTAAACTAAGATGCTTTCCAACTTGCAACTTTTTCAGGATTCTTTTCAATCCATTCATGCGCAGCTTGTTTAGGATCGACATTATCACTTAATTTAACCATGATTTCGTTAATATCAGCTAAGTCCCATTTGAAATTTTTAAGGACATTAAAGGCTTCTGGCTTATCGTCTTTCAAACCTTTACGTGCAATAGTTGAAATAGTTTCAGGTGCACTGATTGTTCCTTGTGGATCATCCAAAATTTTGATGTCATATTTATTAAATGACCAATGAGGCATCCATCCTGTAATGATGATTTCTTCTTTATTTTTAATCGCTTTATCTAGTGCTGAAAACATTGCACCTGAAGATGAAGGCATTAACTTAAATCCTTTTAGGTTACTGTAACGTTTCAACGTTTTTTCGGCGTTAGCTGTGATTCCTGCACCTGGTTCCATCCCTGTTATTGTCTTATTAGCTTCATCTTTCAAATCAGCTATTGAGTTTACAGACATATAAGATGGCACGATGTATCCTGCTTTTGCGCCTCCGGGTAAACTTTCACCAATAAGATCAACTTGATTTTTGTAACGTTTGTATTCTGGACCATTGGTTGTCGGTAACCACGCTGTAACCATGGCGTCAGCACTACCATCTGCAACAGATTTCCACATGAAAGTGTTATCTAACGGTACCATTTCAACTTGGTAACCCATATTCTGTAACACTTCACCAACAACGAAGGTTGAGGCAATGGCATCATCCCATTCTTTATAGGCCAAAGTTATCTTATTCGATGCTTTGGCAGCCTGTGGCTCTTTTTTGGAACACGCCGTAAGACTCAATCCAACAAATAGTAGTGACAACATGATGCTAATTTTCCTAGCAAATTTCATTTAAATATTTTTCCTCCAACTTATCTCGGCAATAAAAAATGCGCTATCCGGTTGATAGCGCACGTTTATTATTATACTACAATTATGAATTTTTCCAACTATTAACTTTATCTTGGTTTTGTGAAATCCATTCTTTAGCAGCTTGATCAGCTTTTTTACCGTTACTCATTTGAAGCATAACTTCACCAATATCTTTCATGTCCCATTTGAAGTTTTGAAGAACTTTGTAAACTTCTGGTTTGTCTTCTTTTAGGCCTTGGCGAGCAACAGTATTAATGGTTTCTGGTGAGCTGATTAATTTTTCTGGGTCTTCTAAGAATTTAAGGTCATACTTAGTAAACATCCAATGAGGTTCCCAACCTGTAATCACAATTTGATCTTTATTTTTGTAAGCTTTATCTAACGTTGCAGTCATTGCTCCCGTTGAAGAAGGCATTAACTTCCAATCTTTTAGATTTGAATATTGTTTTAAAGCATTTTCAGCACTAGTCATAATTCCTGCACCTGGTTCAATCCCAGTAATAGTCTTGTTAGCTTGGTTCACTAAATCTGTTACTGAGTTAACATCTGTCATATAAGATGGCACAACTAATCCTGATTGTGCACCTGATAAACTAGGGCCAATTAAATCAATTTTGTTTTTATAAGTGTCATACTGTGGACCATGTGTTAACGGTAACCAAGCTGAAACCATCGCGTCTGCTTGTCTATCAGCAACAGATTTCCAAACAATCGCGTTATCTAATGGTGTCATTTCAACTGTATAACCCATTTCTCTAAGAACTTCAGCAACAACATTAGTAGATGAAACCGAATCGTCCCACTCCATATAAGCTAACTTAACAGTTTTAGCTGAATCTGCTGATTTGTCACTAGATGAACACGCTGATAATGGTAAAACAATTGCTACCATCAAAAGACCAACAATAATCTTTTTTAACTTACTCATAAACAACTTAATCCTCCATATTTAAATACCTATGTATCTAAAAAAATACGCTCTCTAAAAAAGCCAGAGAGCGTATTTTTATTTATTATCAAAATGTCAAAATGCTGATTCAAAGAGTTGATAAGAAGAATTGATTCATGCTCTCAAATAAAGTAATAAATTAATTCTTTTTTCTCTTCTCAATAAATTAACATATCTCGTGTAACTAAATGATTATCCCATCACTGCTTGAACAATTGCACTAACTACGATTACTACGATTGATCCAATTAAAACACCGCGACGTACTTTCATTTGTTTTACTTTTGCATCTTTGTCAATTGCTTTTGATTCAGCTGACATTAGACGGTTAATGTTTTGTGTATAACGGTCAATGATAATTGCTAGAATAACTAGTGAAATACCATTAACGAAACCTGTACCAACTTGTGCTCTTTGTACAGCTGATAAAACACCACGTCCAAGACCAGGAGCACCGATCATTGATGACATAACAACCATTGATAGTGACAACATGATTGTTTGGTTGATACCAGCCATAATTGTGTTTTTAGCAAGTGGTAAATCTAGTTTGAATAAACGTTGGCTTCCTGTTGAACCAAATGATTCAGCAGCTTCAACAAGTTCTTCAGGAACTTGGCGAATACCTAAGTTTGTCATTCTAACTGTTGGTGGTAACGCGAAGATAACTGATGAGAATACACCAGGAACAACACCGATACCGAAGAAAGCAACAGCAGGAATCAAGTAAACGAAACCTGGCATTGTCTGCATGAAGTCAAGAATTGGTGTGATAACAGCTTGTGCACGATCACTTTTTGATGACCAAATACCAAGAGGTACACCAATAATAACAGAAACCAAACTTGAGATAAGTACCAATGTAAATGTACTCATTAAGTCTGACCATAAATCTTGATTTAGTACAAATAGTAGTCCAATTAAACTAAAAGCTGCTAAACCAAACTTACGTCCTGAAATAAAGAACGCACCGATTACAACGATTGCAATCATAACAAATGGGTTAATCCATGTTAGGTAACCCGTCATCCAATCCATCAATCCTTGACCAATTGTTTGAATGAAGTTAAATAGTGGAGCTAGTGTATTGGTTAACCAATCTGTTATTGTTTCAACCCAGTCTGCAACTGGTAATTGTGAAATTAACATGTTAGGTAACATTATTTATCCCCCTTTTCAGGTTGAACATCTACAATATCATTAGTGTCGATACTTTCAGCATCTTCATCAGCTAATGCTTCGATTACTCGACCACGGATAACAACACCTAAAACTTTACCATTTTCTGTAACAGCAACTGGTGTTTTAGCATCGTAAATAACATTGAAAATGTCATTAACAGTTGTATCTTTTGCAATTGTAGGAATTGAAGTATCTAGATATTCTACTAAATCTTTTCCTGTGTTTTTAGCATCACGTGCAGCTTCAGCTGTGATAACACCTTGTAACTTACGGTCACGATCAACAGCAAGTAACATTGAAATCTTATCGTGTTTCATACGACGCAATGCAATATTTGGACCTTCTGCTTGAATGTTCAACAATGAAGCAGGTTCCATAATATTTTGTGCAGTTAACACACGTGAGTAATCAACGTCTTGAACGAATGTTTTAACATATTCGTTAGCAGGGCTTGTTAAAATTTCTTCCCCTGTACCAATTTGTTGGATTTGACCATCACGCATGATTGTAATTCTGTCACCTAAACGAAGAGCTTCGTTCAAGTCGTGAGTAATGAAGATGATTGTTTTGTGTAATTTTTGTTGTAATTCTAACAGTTCATCTTGCATTTCTTTACGAATCAATGGGTCAAGAGCTGAGAAAGCTTCGTCCATTAGTAAAACTTCTGGATCATTAGCAAGCGCACGAGCCAGACCCACACGTTGTTGCATACCACCTGATAATTGACTAGGTAGTTGATCTTTAAAGTCGTACAAGTGTAAGTTCTTTAGAGCTTCTCCTGCACGTTTGTTACGTTCTTCTTTTTCAACACCACGAATTTCTAATCCGTAAGCTGTATTTTCTAGAATTGTACGGTTTGGGAAAAGACCAAAGTTCTGAAATACCATACTCATTTTAGTACGGCGAATTTCACGTAATTTATCTTTGTCTACTTTAGCGATGTCATCGCCATCAACCATAACTGAACCATCTGTCGGTTCAATTAAACGGTTAATCAAACGAATCAATGTTGATTTACCAGATCCTGAAAGACCCATGATAACGAAGATTTCGCCTTTTTCAACTTTGAAACTTGCATCGTAAACCCCTACAGTTGCACCGGTCTTACGCAAGATTTCATTTTTACTCTTTTTATCTTTAACCATTTCTAGAGCGGCTTTAGTTTTTCTACCAAAGACTTTTGTTAAATTTTTAACTTCTACTACTGGCATGGTTACCTCCATAAATTTTGTTAAGATGATTAACAGACTATAACATATAATCATAAAAAGGCACTTTTTGTCAAGATTACTACTAATGTATAGTTTGTTTTTTCATCTTATATTAATTTAATAATACACTGATTTTAGAATAACAACCTGAATAACCTCGAGTAAAAACCTTGTTAAATAAGGAAACTCACGTTTTTCATAATCTGAAAATCAAAAATTTTCGATAAGTTATTCTGAATTTCTTGACAGGTATATATTACCATATTTTGTACCCAAGTGACAAATATAGTCACTTTCAAAGTGACAAATATAGTCACTTTTTAGTAAAAAACCACCTACAAAAAGTGTTGTAGGTGATTTTTTTAGTTATTTGCTACTGTTAATCCAAGTATTAACTTTATCTTGATTTTTTGAAATCCAATCTTTTGAAGCATCTTGTGGTGACTTACCTGCACGGATTGCAAGCATTACTTCATTAATATCTTGGTCACTCCACTTGAATTGTTTTAGAATATTGTAAGCTTCTGGCTTATCATCTTTTAATCCTTGGCGAGCAAAGGTATTAATTGTTTCTGATTCACCAAATCCTTTTTTGGGATCTTGTAAGAATTTGACATCATATTCACCAAAAATCCAGTGAGGTGTCCAACCACTAATAATAATTTCTTTGTGGTTTTTAATAGCTTGTCCTAGTGAAACAGCCATTGCACCTGTAGATGATGATTCAATCTTCCAACCATTGTCTTTTAGGTTAGCATATTGATCGATTACTGATTTAGTTGCGGCAGTCGCACCTGAACCAGGCTCATTAGTTACAATTGTTTTGTTCGCTTGATCTTTAAGATCATCAATAGAGTTAACGTTCATATATGATGGCACAACTAATCCTAATTGCGCACCTTCATAGTTTGCACCCAATAAATCTAATTGATCTTTGAATTTTTCGTATTGTGCTTTATGAGTTAATGGTAACCAACCAGCAAGTAATGCATCGGCTTGCTTGTTAGCAACTGCTTGCCACATAACACTATTATCTAGTGGTGTTGCATCAACATTATAACCAGCATCTCTCAAGATTTGTGCTGCTACGTTTGTGGTTGCCACAGCATCGTCCATTTCAAAGTAGGCTAGTGTGATATTACCTTTTGATGTTGTACCTGATTGACTAGCTACAACTGTTTGTGTAATAAATCCACCTACTAATACAACTAATGCAACAATAGTACCAATTAGACGGTTACGTTTTTTCGTTTGGCGAGCAGCTTCATCAGCAATATTTTCACTCATAATACGGTTAAGACCTTGTGTATAACGGTCAATAATAATCGCTAGAATAACGATAGATAGTCCGTTAACAAACCCACTACCCACTTGCGCTCTTTGAACAGATGATAAGATACCACGTCCAAGACCTGGTGCACCAATCATTGATGAAATAACAACCATTGAAAGTGACAACATCACTGTTTGGTTAACACCAGCCATAATCGTGTTTTTAGCAAGTGGCAAGTCAAGCTTGAATAAACGTTGGCTAGCTGTTGAACCAAATGATTCAGAAGCTTCAACTAATTCACCCGGAACTTGACGGATACCTAAGTTTGTCATTCTAACTGTTGGTGGTAGTGCAAAGATAACTGATGCAAATACACCAGGTACAACACCAATGCCGAAGAAAGCAACAGCAGGAATCAAGTAAACGAAACCTGGCATTGTCTGCATGAAGTCAAGAATTGGTGTAATAACAGCTTGTGCACCGTTACTTTTTGATGACCAAATACCAAGTGGTATCCCAATAATTACAGCTAGTAAACTTGAGACCAGAATCAAGGTAAATGTGCTCATTAAGTCGCTCCAAGCACCTTGGTTTTCAACAAACAGTAATCCAATTAAGCTAAATGCGGCTAAACCGAACTTACGTCCTGAAATAAAGAACGCACCAATTACAACAATGGCAATCATCACGAAAGGATTAATCCATGTTAGGTAGTTAGTAATACCGTTCATTAAGCCTTGACCTACTGTTTGAATAAATCCAAACAAACCAGAAAGAGTGGTTGTTAGCCATTGCGTAATAGCTTCAACCCAATCAGCAACTGGCAGTTGAGGAACTGACATGTTGAATAACATTATTTATCCCCCTTTTCAGGTTGAACATCCACAATATCATTAGTATCGATACTTTCAGCATCTTCATCTGCTAGTGCTTCAATAACGCTACCACGAATAACAACACCTAAAACTTTTCCGTTTTCTGTAACAGCAACTGGTGTTTTTGCATCGTAAATGATATTAAAGATATCGTTAACAGTTGTATCTTTTGCAATTGTAGGAATTGAAGTATCTAGATATTCTACTAAATCTTTTCCTGTATTTTTAGCATCACGTGCAGCCTCAGCTGTGATAACACCTTGCAACTTACGGTCACGGTCAACAGCAAGCAGCATTGAAACACGATCGTGCTTCATACGACGCAATGCAATATTTGGACCTTCTGCTTGAATGTTCAACAATGAAGCAGGTTCCATAATATTTTGTGCAGTTAACACACGTGAGTAATCAACGTCTTGAACGAATGTTTTAACATATTCGTTAGCAGGGCTTGTTAAAATTTCTTCTCCTGTACCAATTTGTTGGATTTGACCATCACGCATGATTGTAATTCTGTCACCTAAACGAAGAGCTTCGTTCAAGTCGTGAGTGATGAAGATGATTGTTTTGCGTAGTCTTTGTTGTAATTCTAGCAATTCATCTTGCATTTCTTTACGAATCAATGGGTCAAGAGCTGAGAAAGCCTCGTCCATTAATAAAACTTCTGGATCATTAGCAAGCGCACGAGCCAGACCCACACGTTGTTGCATACCACCTGATAATTGACTAGGTAGTTGATCTTTAAAATCATATAAGTGTAAGTTTTTAAGTGCTTCTTCAGCACGTTTATTACGTTCTTCTTTTTCAACGCCACGAATTTCTAATCCGTAAGCTGTATTTTCTAGAATTGTACGGTTTGGGAAAAGACCAAAGTTTTGGAAAACCATACTCATTTTAGTACGGCGAATTTCACGTAATTTGTCTTTATCTACTTTAGCAATATCATCGCCATCGACCATAACTGAACCATCTGTTGGTTCAATCAGACGATTGATTAAACGAATCAATGTTGACTTACCGGATCCTGAAAGACCCATGATAACAAAGATTTCACCTTTTTCGACTTTGAAACTTGCATCATAGACCCCTACAGTTGACCCTGTTTCGCGTAAAATTTCGTTTTTACTTTTCTTATCTTTAACCATTTCTAGAGCCGCTTTAGATTTTTTACCAAAGACTTTTGTTAAATTTTTAACTTCTACTACTGGCATGGTTACCTCCATATATTTTTGTCTTAATTTCTTAAGTGACCACATTATTAAAACACCTAGGGTCACTTTTGTCAAATAAACGCCCTCAGACTACCTCGACATGAGCAAGTTAACGACTCTTTGATAAGCGAACTCATCACCTACAAAATAGATAACATCGCCCACTTCAATTTTAGCTAAAGGACCTGGGGAAACAATCATTTTATTTTTGTGTTTTACTGCAACAATTGTCGCACCTGTATTGTGCCAAAAGTTCAGTTCACTAATATTTTTTGAATGATCTTCAAAATCCTCTGTGACTAACAGTTCATAAGGAATTAACGTATTATCTTCATTAAAACGTTTAGTTTGATCAACTAATTTGTTCAATAATGTAATGAATTCTTTTGATTCTGATTGTTGACGTTTAATACTGTGATTAAGATCTTGTTTAATCGTTGTTAAACTTCTAACATCTTGATGCTGCTTAATAAACTCTTGTGCACGAGCTTTTGAAGAAACAAAAAATCCCGATCCATGTTTAACTTCTACAATAGAAAGATCGGCTAAAATTGTAATTGCTTTTCTAGCGGTTTCTGGTGAAACTTGAAATTGCATGGCTATCGTTGAACGTGCTCTTAATTTTTCACCTTCAACATATCGACCTTCTACAATTCTTTCCGCAATGCCGATTGCAATTTGTTGGTATCTTGGCTGTACTGATTGTGTTGCATTCGCCATAAAAAACAACTCCTACCATAATATGATGACATAATTTACATTACTCCTTAGAAATACTACCACAAGATTACCCAAAGTGACAACAGACTATTTAAGTTGTTGTGACCGCTAGTGTTTGATTTCCTTAATAATATTTCTAATATTACTTGATTTAAATAAAAAAATTTAGTAACATGTTTGAGGTTTTGAATATTTTTACTATTTTAATTATTTCGGAGGTCTCTATATATGAAAAAGCGTTATCTTTTTGGAATTATTTCAACACTAGCTGTTGTTTCACTAGCTTTAACAGGTTGTACAAACCGCTCAAAGCAAGCCACTCAAACAACTAGTGAAGTTAATCAAACATTTAAAACACCTACAGCTGTTACAGTTTTAGGTAGTATTGATGATAAATCTTTCAACCAATCTGCTTGGGAAGGTCTTCAACAATGGGGACAATCAAAAAACTTGAGTAAAGGTGTTGGTGGTTTCAACTATGCAGCTGCAACACAAGACTCAGATTTAACTTCTCAAATTAACAATCTAATTAAGAACAAATACCAAATGATTTTTGGTGTTGGTTACCGTTTATCTAAATCAATTGGTGATGCTGCTAAACAAAATCCAAATACTAACTTTGCGATTGTTGATGACGTGATTGCTGACCAAGCAAACGTTGCATCACTTACTTTCAAAGATGATCAAGCAGCTTATCTTGCTGGTGTTGCTGCAGCTCTTACAACAAAAACCAACAAAATCGGTTATATCGGTGGTGTTCAAGGTGAAGTTTTAGGAAACTTTGAACGTGGTTACCGCGCTGGTGCTAAATCAGTTAACCCTGATATTTCAATCGATATTAAATACGCTGGTTCATTCAGCCGTGCTGACTTAGGTAAATCAATGGCAACTGCAATGTACAACACAGGTGTTGATGTTATCTATCAACTTGCTGGTGAAACAGGTACAGGTGTCTTCTCTGTTGCCAAAGATTCAGCAAAAAGTGGTAATAAAGTTTGGGTTATCGGTGCTGACCGTGATCAAACTGACGAAGGTCAATACAGTGGTGGAAATGTTACGCTAACTTCTTCTATTAAAAACCTTTCAAGCGTTATCAAAGATGTTGCAGATAAAAATGCAAATGGCGAATTCCCTGGTGGAAAACACGAAATCTATGGACTTAACGAAGATGGTGTTGATTTAGTTAAGGGCCAACTATCTGATGATGCTTGGGCAAAAGTTGAACAAGCTAAACAAGACATTATGGCAGATAAAATTACTATTCAATAATGATAAAACTAAAAAACAACTAGTTGAAGCTAGTTGTTTTTTTAGCACCAAAATAATAAAATACGAACATTAATCGAATTATATCAAAAAACATACAGTTTTTACTTTTTTATTTTATCCTGTTCTGTTATTATATTCATGTAATCATTTTAGACGATACGTCTATAACGGAGGAAATCATGAATAAATTAATCAAAAAAATAAGCTTAGCTATCTTAGCCCTTGGAATTATCATTCCATTATCTGCCTGTACCAATCGTTCGGCTTCAAACAATTCTGAGTCTAAAAATAAAGATAACTCATTAGCCGTTGCTTTATTAACTGACCTAAACGGAGTTGACGATAAATCATTTAACCAATCTGCTTGGGAAGGATTAACCAAATGGGGTAAAGAACACAACTTAACTAAAGGTTTAGGTGGTTATGATTATGTTCAATCTCATCAAGATTCTGACTATCCTGTTAACATCAACAAACTCATTAAAAACAATTACAACTTAATTTATGCTATCGGTTACAAGCTTGATAAAGCCGTAACTGATGGTGCCAAACAAAATCCAAATACTAAATTTGCAATTATTGATACTGTGGTTCCTGATTTAGATAATGTAACTTCATTAACTTTTAAAGATAATGAATCAGCTTACCTTGCTGGTATGGCAGCTGCTTTAAATAGTAAAACTAAAAAAATTGGTTTTGTCGGCGGTGTTAAAGGTGAAGTTATTAATCGTTTTGAAGCAGGTTATGTAGCTGGTGCTAAAGCTGCTGTTCCTGATATTCAAGTTGACGTCAAATACGTTGGCGCATTTGATAAAGCCGATGTTGCTAAATCAATTGCAACTGCAATGTACAACAATGGTAATGATGCAATTTATCAAGCTGCCGGTAGTGCTGGACTTGGCGTTTTCTCTAGTGCAAAAGATGCTCGTAAGAGTGGTAAAGATGTTTACGTTGTGGGTTGTGACCGTGATCAAACTGAAGAAGGTCAATATGATGGTGGTAACTTAACACTAACTTCATCAATTAAAGCCTTAAATACAGTTGTTGAAGAAGTTTCAAATGAAACTCTTGCTGGCAACTTCCCTGGTAAACAACATAAAGTCTTTGGACTAAAAGAAAACGGTGTTGATATTTCAAAAGGTCAACTATCAACTGATATTTGGAACAAAGTTGAACAAGCTAAACAAGATATTATTGATGGAAAAGTAACTGTTCCTGAAAAACCATAATCTTAGTTTTTTAACTCATCACCAAATAGTAAGAGCTGAAACTAACTTCAGCTCTTATTTTTATGCTTAACCTTTATTTAACAATTGGTTATTTTTCGATATAATAGTAGTAATAAATGGATGACGAAGGAGTTACAACAGATGCAATCAAATTTTGATCAAGCTTCATGTGCGATTGAGCTCAAGCACATGACAAAAGCGTTTGGTGATTTTAAAGCCAACAATGACATTAATTTAAAAATTAAAAAAGGACAAATCCACGCACTTCTAGGTGAAAACGGTGCGGGTAAGTCTACCATGATGAATGTTTTATCTGGTTTGTATCAACCTACTAGTGGTGACGTTTTCGTTAATGGTGAAAAAGTTGAAATGACTTCTTCAAAAGACGCCAACAATCTCGGAATTGGGATGGTTCACCAACATTTCATGCTAGTAGACGACTTTACCGTTATTGAAAACATTGTTTTAGGAGCAGAACCAACTAAAGCGGCTGGAATTTTGAACCTTAAACAAGCTAGACAAAAAATCATGGACTTATCCGAAAAGTATCATTTAGAAATTGATCCAGATGCAAAAGTTCAAGATATTTCCGTAGGTATGCAACAACGTGTTGAAATTTTGAAATTACTTTATCGTGATGCTAACATCTTAATTTTTGATGAACCTACAGCTGTTTTAACACCATCTGAAATCACTGAATTAATGGCCATCATGAAAGAAATGGTCCAAGAAGGTAAATCAATTATCTTGATTACCCACAAGTTAGATGAAATCAAAGAAGTTGCTGATGAATGTACCGTTATCCGTCGTGGACAAATTATCGGTAGTGTTTTAGTTAAAGATTCATCTGAACAGCAACTAGCCGATATGATGGTTGGTCGTGAAGTTAGCTTCAAAACCGATAAAACAAAATCAAAACCTGGTGAAGCCGTTCTTAAAATCGAAAACTTATCGGTTAGAGACAGCCAAAAAGTTGAACGTGTTAAGAACCTTAGTTTTGATGTTCATGCTGGCGAAGTTTTAGGAATTGCCGGTGTTGACGGTAACGGTCAAAGTGAACTAGTGCAAGCAATCAGTGGGCTTGAAAAATCTGCATCTGGCTCTATTACACTTGATAACCAAGATATTACCAACTTGAAAGTACGACAAGTAACTGAAGCTGGTCTTGGTCATATTCCTGAAGATAGACAACGTTTTGGGTTAATTTTACCAATGACGGTATCTGAAAATATTGCCCTACAAAGTTACTACCGTAAACCTGATTCTGCTCACGGTGTTTTAAACTACAACTACATGAATGAACATGCTCGTCATTTAATTGAACAATTTGATATCCGTACTTCTTCAGAAAAAAGCGCAACAGCCGCACTTTCAGGTGGTAATCAACAAAAAGTCATTATTGCTCGTGAGGTTGAACGCAATCCTAAATTATTAATCGCAGCTAATCCAACTCGTGGACTTGATGTTGGTGCGATTGAATACATTCATAAGCGCCTTGTTGATCAACGTGATAAAGGCAATGGTGTCTTACTTGTTAGTTTTTCATTAGATGAAATTCTAAATGTTTCTGACCGTATCTTAGTGATGCATAACGGTGAAAACATGGGAATTGTTGAAGCAAGTAAAACTTCTGAACAAGAACTTGGTTTGATGATGGCCGGAACACCGCTTGATAAAATCAAAAAAAGCAAACGAAAGGTAGCAGATAAATAATATGTCAAAGAATTGGAAAAGTCGTTTAAGTATACCTTTAATTTCGATACTAGCCGGTTTTATACTCGGTGCAATTATTATGTTGTGTTTAGGATATGACCCTATCATGACTTATGAAGCTCTATTCATGGGAGCTTGGGGAGATCCTAACTCAATTGGTGAAACTCTTCGTCAAGCAACACCTTTAATTTTAACTGGTCTTGGATTTTCTGTAGCTACTTCTGCTGGATTCTTCAATATCGGGGGAGCTGGTCAATACCTAGTCGGTTGGCTATCTTCTATCTGGTTTGTGTTATCTTTCCCTTCACTACCTGGATTTGTTTTGATTATCGGATCAATTGCTGCTGGTGCAATCGCTGGTGGTATTTGGTCAGGAATCGCAGGTGTCTTACGTGCTTACCTAAAAACAAATGAAGTTATTACAACTATTATGCTAAACTACATCGCTTTATACCTATCTAACTGGATTGTAAAATCATTCTTAGCAAATGGCGATGCTGACTATAGTCAATCAATCCCACAAAGTGCTTCATTACGTTCACCGTTTTTGATGGAATTAACAAATAATTCAACTTTCCACTATGGTTTATTCATCGCAATCGTGATTGCTATTATTATTGCTTTTGTTATGAAGAAAACAACAGTTGGGTATGAAATCCGTTCTATCGGTTTGAATTCTGACGCTTCAAAATATGCAGGTATGAGTACTAAAAAAGTGATTATTTTAGCGATGACATTATCTGGGCTACTTGCTGGTATTGGTGGGGCTGTTGATGGAATTGGTAACTACCAAAACATCTTAGTTCTAGCTGGTACACCGGCAGTCGGATTTGATGGATTAGCCGTTGCCTTACTAGCTTATGGTAATCCTATCGGAATTGTGTTTGCTTCACTATTATTTGCCTCACTAAAAATCGGTGGTTTAAATATTCCTGTCGTTTCAAACACCCCTTCAGAAATTGTTGATATTGTGATTGCACTAATCATCTTCTTTGTCGGTGCAAGTTACCTATTCGAATATATTTCTAAAAAAATGAAAACAAACAAAGCTAAAGGAGGTAAAGCATAATGAATACTATGACCATTTTAATGACAATCGTTTCGACAACTTTAATTTATGCTTCTCCGCTTATTTTTACATCACTAGGTGGGACTTTTTCTGAACGTGGTGGAATTGTTAACGTTGGACTTGAAGGAATTATGGTAATTGGTGCCTTTGCTTCAACTGTTTTCAGTATCTCATTCAATGAAACATTTGGTGCATCAACACCTTGGTTGGCACTTTTAGTTGGTGGTATTTTTGGATTACTTTTCTCAATTGTCCATGCTGTAGCTACCGTTAACCTACGTGCTAACCACATTATCAGTGGTACTGTACTAAATATGTTAGCACCTGCTGCTGCGGTTTTCTTAACTAAAGTTATTTATGAAGGTAAAGGTCAAACACCTATTATCCAACAAAATATGTCAACAACTGACATTCCTGTTCTTTCTAATATTCCGATTATTGGTGAGATTTTCTTCAGCAATACTTTGATTATTGGTTGGATTGGTATCTTACTAGCCTTTGTTTCTTGGTGGGTTCTTTACAAGACTCGCTTTGGTTTACGTTTAAGATCTGTTGGTGAAAACCCAGAAGCTGCAGATACATTAGGAATTAGCGTTTACAAAATGCGTTATTCAGCTGTTTTAATCTCAGGTCTTCTTGGTGGTATTGGTGGTGCAATTATGTCCCAAGCTATCACCTTAAATTACAACGTTTCAACAATTGCTGGACAAGGATTTATGGCGCTTGCTGCAATGATTTTTGGTAAATGGAATCCAATTGGTGCCATGTTTGCTGCCTTATTCTTTGGATTCGCTCAAAGTTTATCAATTGTAGGTGCTTACATTCCAGTTATTTCAGGCTGGAACGACGTTGTCTTCAAAGTTGCCCCATACTTAATTACAATCGTTGTACTTGCCTTCTTTATCGGTAAATCTACTGCACCAAAAGCAGACGGCGAAACCTTTATTAAGTCTAAATAAAAAAACACAATCTCATTGAGATTGTGTTTTTTTGATATCGTCAATAATATCTTGTAATGTTTGTTCTTTGAGTTGATTCTCCATTGTCTGTTGCATAATTTCATATCTTGTCTTCAACACTTCTGGCACTGCACGTGTTAACGGACAGGATTGATCAACCTTTTCATCCACATTTAAAATTTTATAATCAGGTGTCACGGCCTTAAAAATTTGATATAACGTGATTTCTTGAGGCTCTTTTGAAATCGTTGTTTTGGCTGACCCTCGAGTTGAGTTAATTAATTGGCTCTTTTTCAATTCAGACATGATGCGTCTAACCACACAAGCTGAACTATTGAATTGAGCTGCAATTTTTTGACTAGATAACTGTTCATTTTCACTAGTCGCAATCGCTACTAGAATATAAACAGCATTACTAAATTTAGTATTTGCGATAATACCAGCCTCCTGTTTAAATCATCAATAATTGTCTACTATCTTTTACTACTATACCCTAATTGATTCATTAACAAAAGTACGTTAAACTAATTATACTTATAAAAAATAAGAAAGAAGGCCTTTTCATGAGTAAAAATGAACAAATTTTAGAAGTAATGAACCGCAGATATGCTACCAAATCATTTGATGGTACTAAAAAAATCAACAACGAAGATTGGCACACTATTATAGAATCTGGCCGTTTATCTCCTAGTTCTCTTGGTTTTTCTCCTTGGAAATTTTTATTAATTGAAAACGAAACAATCAAAGAAGATTTAAAAGATATTGCTTGGGGAGCTAATGCAAGTTTAAATGGTGCTAGCCATTTTGTTATTTTCTTAGCACGCAAAGATGTTCAACCAAAAAGCGACTATGTTAAACATTTTATCGAAAACGTTAGTCAAAGAACTTATGACCCTGAATCACCTTTTTTAAAACGCGTTGATAGTTTCCAAAAAAATGACTTTAAATTAGATAATGCTCACGACCTTTATCATTGGGCTGCTAAACAAACTTATATTGCCTTAGCTAATATGATGACAACTGCTGCCTTTTTAGATATTGATAGCTGTCCAATTGAAGGATTTAATATTGATCAAGTAGAAACTTATCTTGAACAAAAAAGGTATCTTAAATCGCGAAGAATTTGGGGTTTCGTTAATGGCTGGTTTTGGTTACCGTGACGAAGAAATCACACCTAAAAAACGCCTACCACTATCTGAAGTCTATGAAGTAATTGATTAATCTTTTTGATTGACAAATAACCTAACTACTCTTACAATAAAGTTGTGATATAAAAAGTAACAACTAAAAAATAAATACAAGAGGTGCTTTATATGAATAACTCATTTATCGATTTAATGAAAAAACGTCGTACCATCTACGCTCTAGGAAAGAACGTTTCACAATCTAAAGAAGAAATCTCAACTGTTATTAAAGAAGCAGTTAAGGAATCACCAACAGCCTTTAACAACCAATCAACACGTGCTGTCATTTTGTTTGGTGACTCATCAGATAGAGTTTGGGACATTACCATTGATGTTTTAAGAGGCATTATTAAAGACGATGCTGCATTCGAACAATCAAAACAACGTGTGTCATCTTTCAAGAATGGTATTGGAACAATTCTTTACTTTACTGACTCAAATGATGTTGAACAAAGTAAAAAAGATTTTGCGATGTATGCTGATAATATCTACGATTGGAGCGAACAAGGTATTGGAAGTGCTCAGTATAGCGTTTGGGCTGCTTTAGCTTCAAATAATATCGGAGCTAACATTCAACACTACAATCCAATTATCGATGACAAAATTAAAGAAGCATTCGATATCCCAGAAAACTGGGTATTAAGAGCTGAAATGCCTTTTGGTTCAATCGAAAACCCTGCAGGTGGACGTTCAGAAATGAACGATGACGACCGTTTCAAAGTTTTTGAAAACTAAATTTAAAGCAAAAAAATAAAGTGCACATCGTGCACTTTATTTTTTTATAGTTTTTGTTGTTCTTCAAAAACTGAATGTATTGATTTTTTATCATAGATATGTTCAATAGCATTGGCAAATAAATAATCCACAGATAAACGTTTGATTTTTTCTGGATATTGTTCTGCTGGTAACTCAATTGAATCCGTAACTGCAATTTCTTCAATTGGCGCTTCATTTAATAAATCGCTTGCCCCGCTAGATAGTAAAGCGTGAGTTGCAGCAGCATAGATTTGTTTTGCACCAGCTGCTAATAATGATTTAGAAGCATAGGCAAAACGCACACCTGTATCAATCATATCATCAACTATAATTGCTTTTTTGCCTTCAACATCTCCAATAACATCTTTGACCGCCTCTGTGTCATAATGTGGGCCACGTTGGTCAATAATCGCAATTGGGGCATTAAAGTATTCCGCAAATCTTCTCGCTAGTTTTGTTCCACTATGATCAGGTGAGATAATCACAATATCCTCTTCTTCAAAACGTTTAGAGATGAAATATTTGGCTAAGATTGGAATAGCTTGTAAATGATCAACTGGAATATCAAAGAATCCCTGGATTTGATCAGCGTGTAAATCAAGTGTAATCACACGATCTGCACCAGCTTCTTCAATCATATTAGCCAATAATTTAGCTGTAATTGGTTCTCTTGAATGCGTTTTTCTATCTGCACGAGAGTAAGCAAAATAAGGAAGTACCACGTTAATTTCATGTGCAGAAGCACGTCTTAATGCGTCAATCACAATCAATGTTTCCATGATGTTTTCATTAATTGGATCTTGTAATGATTGAATCACATAAATATCATCACCACGAATGGTTTCATCAATGTTCACTTGAATTTCACCATCACTAAAGTGACGTGTACTTGTTTCAAGTAAAGGAGCACCGATTTTAGCTGCAATCTTTTCAGCTAACGGCAAGTTCCCATTTAGTCCCAGTAACTTAATCGAATGTTTTGATGTCGACATAATTATTAAATCTCACCTTTATATTTGTTATTTTTCAATTCTAGTTTACCAAATAAATGTCGTCAATAGTTAAAAAATGCTATAATCAGTTCAAATTTATTATTTGGAGGTTTCAAATGAGTATTAAAAACGCTAATCTTAACCGACAAGATGTCGATATTAACTATACTTATGACTTAAGTGATTTGTGCGAAAACAATACCGATTTTTTAAATCAAACTGAGGCACTACTTACGCAAGTTAGCCAATTTAGTGAACAATATGGCAACCGCTCACTCAATATGGACGAAATCAAAACTGCACTTAGTGACTATAATGATTTATGGTATCGAGCAGATATTTTATTAAACTATGCTTTTTTAAATCAGTCAGTTGATTTATCAAATACTGAAAATAACGAGATTGCCTTTCGTGGTGACCAAATCGAAGCGGAATTAACAACACGTTTACAGTTTTTTGAAGACTTATTATTGAAATTGCCTAATGAAAACTTCAAAAAGTTGATGGTAGAAAGTCCTCAATTCAAAGGCTTTTTACGTAATCTTAAACAAAAACAAAAAATCGCCCCAAACAAAAAAGTAGAACAAACATTGAATAAATTAATGCCTGTTCTACAAGGACCTAGCCGACTATATGGGCAAGTGATAGGGGCTGACTTAACTTTTGAGGACTTTATAGTAAATGGTAAAACTTACCCCTTGTCATTTAGTTTATATGAAGATTACTATGCCTTTCATCATGATACTGAGGTTAGACGTGGGGCTTTTGATGCTTTCTCAAAGCAACTCAAAAACTATCAAGATACGCTAGCAGCCAATTATCTTAATAAAGTAACTAGCGAAAAAATACTGGCAGACTTATATGGATTTGATTCAGTCATTGATTACTTGCTGTACAATCAAGAAGTTTCGCGTGAAATGTTTGACCGTCAAATTAATCTCATTATGAAAAAATTTGGGCCAATTGTTCAAAAATATTTGCGATTTTTAAAGGATGAACATCATCTAGACCAACTTACTTTTGCTGATCGTTTAATTGATATTGATTTTGACTACGCACCAAAAGTCTCAATTGATGATTCAAAAGACTACATCAAAAATGCTTTAGAACCGCTAGGATCAGATTATCAACAACTTATCTTAAAAGGTTTTGATGAGCGTTGGGTTGACTTTACTGCGAATAAAGGAAAAGAAACAGGTGCTTTTTGTGCTCAACCATACCAAAAGAAACCAAAAATCTTACTTTCTTGGCAAAATACACTTTCAGATGTTTATACACTTATTCACGAGTTAGGACATGCTGGACAAGGTATTTTAAGTAGTGAAAACCACACTTATTTAGACTTTAATCCGTCAACGTATATTGTTGAAACCGCTTCTACATTCAACGAACTGTTGCTAACTGATTATCTTTCAAGAACCAGTCAAACTAAACAACAAAAACGATTTGCCTTAGGTAAATTGTTTAATAATACCTATTTCCACAACTTTGTTACTCACTTACTAGAAGCTGCTTTTCAACAAAAAGTTTATCAATTAGTGGATGAAGGAAAAAGTTTTAACGCTGAAGTCCTTAACCAAATCAAGTTAGATGTGCTTAAAAAATTTTATGGCGATAGCTTAAGCTATAACGAGGGTGCAGAATTGACCTGGATGCGTCAAAGTCACTATTACATGGGGCTTTATAGTTACACTTATTCAGCTTCATTAACTATCTCAACTCAAGAATTCTTAAAGTTTAAAGAAAATCCAGCAGAAGAACGCCAAAAGTGGTTAGACTTTTTAGCCATTGGCAATTCATTATCCCCTATCGATTCTGCTAAAAAACTTGATATTGATATCACAACTTCTCAACCGCTTGAAAATACGATTGATTATTTTGAAAAGGTTGTCGATGAAATCATTGACTTATCAAACTAAAAAAATCCTAGCTAATAGCTAGGATTTTTTTAATTGTAGAAATTTTTTAAAGTTGGTGCTAAATACAAACTGTGGATAATATAACTATCGTGCGTTTGTTTTGGCATAACCATTAATCTTGCGTTTTTAATTTTGCTAGAAAACTCACGGGTATGTTCAATCGTAACGACATCTTTTTCACCGACCATTGCAATAACTGGAACGGTAATTCGTCTTAGTTGTGCATCTGTGATTGGCGGTTGCGTGAGCATTAATTTTACTAATGGATTAGGTTTAACTAGATTTTCGACTTTTAACTTCAATCGCTCTTTTCTAGTCAATCCTGATACATCAGTATTAGCTCCAGCCACTACTAATTTGCGTAAAATGTTAGGATATTGACTCGCCAGCATTAACCCGATAATCCCACCATCACTAAATCCGAATAAGTAAGGCTGTTTGAGATTTAGTTTGCGAATAAAACTGGCAACATCTTCAACCATATCTTGATAAGAAAACGTTGATGGGGTTTCACTTTGGCCATGTCCTCGGCTATCGATGATATACACCGTATATTGTGCACTTAAAGCAGCCATTAGTCGATCAAAAATGCGGCTGTCTTCTTGATTACCGTGCAATAAGATGAGTGGATGCCCTGATCCAAGTTTTTGATAGTTTAATGAAATATTATTGACTTTGATATTCATTTTTTTCCTCTTCAATACTCGTTTCAATCTCTTGTTGCAATATTTTTTGTTTTTTAGCGGGACGGTTAGTCTTTTTTGACATGCTTAAATTGATATATAGTCCGTGACACTTCACCATTGCCACCGCAAATTCTTTTAAATCGATATTATGTATCAAACTGTCATCACGTTGAATATAGTGATAAAGCGGTTTAGTGCTGTAGAAAAATAAACCTTGCGCTTTTTCTAGGTACTTCAAATTAAAATATTGGTCTTCCATAATTGAAATTGTCTCATCAAATTTCAAATGATGTTGGCGAATTAAATCAATTCGATAACATTTATTCCAAGTATAACCCTTTACGCTACCACCAGGTCTAATCACCTGTGTAGCCATCTGACCTCTATCTAAAATTTTTGACTCGCTTTTTTTATGTGCAACCTTGCTTGGCTTACCTTCATAATCAATGAAAAAGCTACTTGTTGCTAAATCAACCTGATGTTCTGACATGCTTTTGATAAAATGATCTGTAAACTCTGGTTCAACCCAATCATCACCATCTAAAAATGTTAAGTACGGTGTTTCAACATTATCAAGACCCGTATTACGAGCTGCAGATAATCCCATATTGGGTTGTGACACCATCTTCAAATATTTAAATTGATGACGATAAGATTCGACAATTTTAGGTGTACTGTCTGTTGAACCATCATTAACAACCACTATTTCAAAATTTTTGTTTGTTTGCGCTAGTAAACTGTCTAGACCCCTTTTAATATAACCCTCAACATTATAAACCGGCATTATAACTGTTAATAATGGCTTTTCATACATTCTTTATCTTCACCTTTCATCGTGTTTATCATCCTCATTCTACATATAAAAATGGCTTTCTTAAACTATTTTACACTTTTTTAAGACTTTGTTAAAGGTTTATCCAAACGACTTGTTCGCATTTAACGTTTCAAACGCACCCTTTAGCCCTGAATCACTAGCATAAATGCATAGTCCTCTTACACCACGTTTCAATAAAACGTTAACTGCATTCATCATGATTTGCGATTTTATTTTTAATAGCTGTTGATTGGTTGATTGATCAGACCGTTTTTTGAAAGCCTCAAAATCTTGATACTTATCTGGTTTTGGAATAATTAGATTACGACTTTGATTATAAGTAATTCCAGGTCCCAAAATGACACCTGCATAATTTAAATCAAAGCCTTGAATCGTATAAATCGATCCTACCTCGTCAATTGTCTCAGGTCTTTGTGCCCATGGCAAATGAGGATTGATATCATGATCCCAAGGTAATTTGAATCCTGGTTCAATAATATAATGCAACCTGTCATCCATCTTATACGGATAATCAGCTGTACTAATCAAGCGTGATAAGCCATACTTTTCATTTTTTTGCTTTAAATCAACATACATCTGAGATAAGTCCGTATACAACCGAAAATCGTAATCTTTTGTTTGCGGATATGAAGTTAGCTGACGTTTTTTTGCAAAATTATCAATCCATGTCAATACTTCAGGTGGTGCTTGCACTCGAAATTGACCACGCAATTCAATTTCTTTATGAGAATAAAACTTTAAGATTGATTGCATTTTTTGTTGGTTCCAGAAGCTTTTCGTTTTTAAAACTTGGTGGTCATCAAAAACTACAATAACAATCTGGGCTCGTTTAATTAACTCAACTAGCTGATTGTCTTGATTGAACTTATTATATCGGTCAGGTTGTGTCAGCAACAAATGACCTTCATCAATCACAACAACATCTGCTTTTTCATTATTTTTTTGCAGTCTATTAATAAGCGGCGTTGGTTTTTGAATATCTTTTTTATAAAGAAAAGGTTCTTTTCCTGCAATCTCTTTATAAATTTTAATCATTTCAGCGTGATTAACGGTTAAATAATTAGTTGTTTGATAGAGTGGCGAATCAGAATGTTTGCGACTTTCAAGTTGAAGACGCTTAAACAAAGCCATAAGTACAACACTTTTGCCCGTTCCTGCATCCCCATCTAATTTTACAACATAAGGATTATCATCTTCTAAATGCTCAACAATGATTTCATACAATTCATCTAATACTCGCTTTTGTTCGCAACTTAACTGTTTAACTTGATTAAGCCTATCTTCGGCACGATTTGTCAAAATCCTAAACTTCTTTCTTAATTTTGATCCATTGTTTTATTCAATAACTCATCCACATACACATTACCTGCGTTAGTAGCATGTCCTTTAGTCCAAGAAAATGCTGCATTTTGAAATTCTGGCAATAACTCAAATACCTTTTGCCATAATTCTTTATTCTTTAACTCCCCATTTTGACGCTTAAAGCCATTTTTAGCCCAACTCTTCAACCAGCCCTGTCTAATAGCATCTAAAACATATTTGGAATCTAAGATAAACTCGACTTCATCTGGATTTAACTTTAGCGATTTAATCCCTGCCATTGCTTTTAGTAAAGCCATAATTTCCATCCGATTATTTGTCGCACCTGCTTCAAATCCTGTTCCTTCATAATTTTGACCTGGTGTTTGAATCAAAAATGCCCACGCTGCTTTATCGGTTGCTTGAACCTTTCCACCTTTATAATTACCTGTGTTTCTCGAGCCACCGTCTGTATAAACTTTAATGGTATGCTGTGTTTCTTTTCTTTGCCAATTATTTTGAGGTGATACCGCTTGGTTAGTCCCCGCAATAAAGTCACTAGCTGCTTGCTTTGTCGCAAAACTTTTATAGCTAGCACCTTTATAACCTTCGACTTGAGCTTTGGCACTAGCCCAATCTTGATAAATTCCGGCTTTTCGCCCTTTTTTTACTGCATAATATTTCATCATTTTTTCCTCCAGACAATTCCTTTATATTTCTCATTTTAACAAGTTTAATGTAAAATAATACTACTACATGACACAGGGAGGAAGATACAGATGAAAAAGAAAAAATCAGATTCTTACCTCTCTATTGTAATGGGGATTTTGACTAGTTTTGGCATTCTCAAGCCTTTTTTAAGACTCTTTAGCAAAAAGTATCGCTATAAAAAAAGAGAACCCGATTTTAAACCTAGCAAACAAATTCCAACATTTTATGTTCACGGTTTTCGGGGCAATGACTCTTCGACGCAACAAATGGTCGATGCTGCGATGGCTTACAGTCAAAATAAAACCTTTTTACGTGTTACAATCGATTTACTAGGAAATATCGATTATGATGGTGATTTAGGCGATGGTCCTCATCCTATTGTACAAGTTGTTTTTAAAGATAGATTTGTGGGGAATGTGGGTATTACACGTTACTTAGATATGATTTTGCCAGCTTTAGCTAATACTTATCACTTTACACAGTATAACGCCGTAGGACATTCTTTAGGGGCTACTAGTTTGGTACTTCAAGCTATGAAAAAACATCGCACCCGGCATTTCCCCAGACTAAATAAACTCGTCTTACTTGCTGGGCCCTTTGATGGCGTGGTTTACCTGGGCGATTTTCCAAACGTTAATCAGCTGACTAAAAAAGGACGGCCCATTTTAATGAACTTACGTTATCTGCAACTACTGCTCAAACGTCGCCGCTTTCCTAAAAATGTCCGCATTTTAAATATGTATGGCAATGTAGATGATGACTCTAATACTGACAAATACATTTCAGTTATCTCAGCAAGATCTATCAAGTATATTCTTTCACCAATTGTTAAAGAATTCCATGAATTTGAACTCTTAGGTGAATTTGGCGAACACAGTTTAATTCATGATAATCGCTATGCTATTGATGTGTTAAATCGATTTTTATACTCAAATGAAATGGAGTGAGTTTTATGTTTCCCTTTTTTTATGACCCTTACTTTTTCCTAATTTTAATTGGAATGGGACTTTCTGCTCTTGCCTCAATGCTGGTTCAATCAACTTTTTCTCGCTATAGTAACGTACTTAGTCAATCTAATTTAACCGGTGAACAAGCTGCACAAGCTATTTTAGCAGATCAAGCTATTCATAACGTAACCGTTCACGCTATCGCAGGTAATTTAACCGATAATTACAACGGTCAAAATAAAACATTGAATTTATCTGAGGCCACTTTTAATCAAACATCAGTTGCAGCAATTGGCGTTGCTGCCCATGAAGTTGGCCATGCCATTCAAGATGCTCAAAATTATGTGCCCATGAGACTACGAGCACGAATCGTCCCAGTTGCAAATTTAGGTGCATCTCTTTCAATGCCACTTATCTTATTAGGTATTTTCTTAGGTATGAACCAAATGCTTATTAATATTGGGATTCTGGCATTTGCTGCGGTACTAGTCTTTCAAGTGGTCACTCTTCCTGTTGAATTTGATGCATCAAGAAGAGCTATTGCATCCCTTAGAAATCAGAATTTACTAACTGAAACCGAACTTTCGGCTGTTAAAAAAGTCCTAACAGCAGCTGCATTCACCTATATTGCATCGGCCCTAAGTACCTTCTTACAACTATTGCGTTTAGTGTTATTGTTTAGTAATCGAAACAACGATTAAGTTATCTAGTAATGGAGATTTTTTAACGTGAATTTTCTAAGACCCCTTCTGTTTATCTTGCTTTTTTTAAATACAATCTTTTCAATTTACCTTGTCTTCAAACGTCCCCGCAGTATTGCAACCACTTGGGCTTGGTTTATTTTGCTAACCGTACTCCCTGTCCTCGGGTTTTTACTTTACGCCTTTTTTGGTCGCGGATTAGCTGAAGAAAATTTAATGGCCATTAGCACTCAAAAAGAAGTGGGATTAGATTACGCTAAACAACTTGAAAAAGAAAGCCTTAATTATGATAATCCAAATGATACAACCCAAGAGGCACGATTAGTTGTTGATTATTTTAATTACAGCCACAAAAATCCACTCTCAAAAGAAAATGATGTGAACTTTTTTACTGATGGCTCTTCTAAATTCAAAAATCTATTTAAAGATATTATTAAGGCTAAGAACAGTGTTCATGTTGAATACTACTCTTTTTATGATGATGCTATTGGCCATGATTTTATCACTTTATTAGAAGATAAAGCGCGCGAAGGCGTTGAAGTTAAGTTAATTTATGACCCTTGGGGGTCTGTTGGTAACAGTAGCAGTTTTTTTGATAATTTGGAGCGTTTAGGTGGCATTGTTGTTCCTTTCATTACCTCAAGAAATATGATTCGCAAATATCGACTAAACTATCATCTTCACCGTAAAATTGTTGTGATTGATGGTAAAATTGGCTGGACCGGTGGGTTTAACGTGGGGGACCAGTACTTAGGACGTAAGAAAAAATTTGGCTACTGGCGCGATACACATGTTCGAATTGTAGGACCTGCTACATTGTTATTACAAGAACGATTTGTCTTAGATTTCAATGCCTCGATTCAAGATAAGCAGCATAAAATTACGTTTAGACCCGCTTTATTTCCAAAACCTAGCCTAAAAAGTCGTGATAATACTGCGATTCAAATTATTTCAGATGGGCCTGAGCAAGAAGAAGATTTTTTAAAAAATGGTGTCATTCGTCTCATGAATATTGCGCGCCATAAAATCTGGATTCAAACCCCTTATCTTGTTCCTGATGATTCGATGATTTCAACCTTAGTGATTGCAGCTCGTTCAGGAATTGATGTTAAGATTATGATTCCTTGTAAACCAGATCATCCCTTTATTTATCGGGCAACGCAATACTATGCGAATTATCTAACAAAATATGGCATTGAAATTTACATTTATAACAATGGCTTCTTACATGCTAAAACCGTTATTGTTGATGATAAATTTTCAACAGTTGGTTCAATGAACCAAGACTTTAGGAGCTACATGCTTAACTTTGAAGCCAATGCCTTTTTCTATGACAAAAAAATTAGTAGTCAACTCGCACAGCATTTTAAACATGATATGAAAGACTGCACACTATTGACTCAAAATATGATTAACCAACAATCAACTACACTAAAATTAAAACAACAAGTTTCACGCTTATTGTCACCTATTCTTTAAACCCTATTTTACAAATAGGGTTTTTTTAGAGATAATGAATAATAGTATTGAAGGGAGGTTATGTGTTGCGTCAATTTAGTCAATCAAAAAAAATCGTTCTAGCTGTTTTTGCAGTGGTGACAATCCTAGCCGGATTAGTCTTTTTCTTACTCGCAAATTCCAGTCGTAACCACGAAAAAGAAGTCGCAATGATGAGCCAAGAAATCGTCTCGGAATCTCAGTTTTCCGCAATTAATACTAGCTCATCCTCAACCTCTATGCTCGAAGCAAGACACCATAGTTTGGTTGGTAATTGGTCTGGGTCTAACCTCTCATTCTCATTCAAAACCAATGGCACCTATACTTATCAAAATACAGATTACACAGCATCTGGATCTTATTTGGTAGCTGGTGAATATGATGATATTATCTTATTAAAGCTATCTTATTTCCGCCAAAATGCTGGCGATACCTATTTATATTTAAGATTTAATGATGGTGACACTAAAGTCTCCATAGATAACCTAGGGACATTTTCAAGAGCTACCGACGTTTCACCTGTTAATCCTGGTTTTTATATGACAAATAGTCTGAAATCTGCGCCACAATACGCCTCTGAATCCTTAATTGGAACCTGGACACGCATTTCAAATGATGGCCAAACTATTGATTATGTCAATTACAATCCTGATGGTAGTTTTGAAGAATTTAATAGCCAAATGGTCAAAATAAAATCAGGACAATTTTCAGTTAATACCCAAGGTAAAACAATTACTGTACTAGAAGACTTTGACGACAATTCTCCCGGCATCAAAATACCCTATTCAACTAATAGCAATTTTACTATCTTAACCAGTCTAGCAAACGATCAACCTAATACGGTTTCTTACAAAAATAGTTTGCCTGATAAATTAACTTAAGGAGGTTATTTTATGATTCCTAATTTTTCACTTTATAATAACAAGCCTATTCCAGCACTTGGATTTGGAACTTACAAATTAACACAAGCAGGTGGTATTGAAAGTATTAAATCTGCTCTTAATTGTGGTTATCGTTTGATTGATACTGCTTATAATTATCAAAACGAACGTGAAGTCGGTCAAGCCATTCAAGAAAGTGGCGTTGCTCGTGAAGATATTCAAGTGATTTCTAAATTACCTGGACGTTTTCAAAGGTACGATGATGCTAAACAAGCTCTAGCAACTTCTCTTGAAAACCTAGGACTAGATTATGTGGACTACTACTTAATTCACTGGCCTAATCCAAAACAAGGTTTTTATGTAGAAGCCTTTCAAGCCTTGCTTGATGCTAAAAAAGAAGGTTTAATCAAAGAGGTTGGGGTCTGCAACTTCTTACCTGAACACCTCACTCGTCTAAAAGAAGAAACTGGGGAATATCCAGCAATCAATCAAATTGAATTGCATCCTTATTTTTCACAACCAGAACTACGTGAATTCCATCAAAAACACGAGATTGTTACACAAGCCTGGAGTCCACTACTCCGCACTTCTTTAGTTGATGAAGAGCCTGTATTGCGCGAACTCGCAGCTAAATACGATAAATCCATTTACCAAATTATCCTAAGATGGATTTTCCAGCTAGGTGTCATTGCTATTCCAAAATCAAGTTCAAGAGCAAGACAAGAACAAAATCAAGCTATTTTTGATTTTGAATTATCTTCAACAGAAGTTGACCAAATTTGTGCACTAGACCGACCAGATGGCCGTCAAAAAAATCAAGATCCAGCAGTATATGAAGAATTTTAACAACAAGGAGAAAAATTTGACTACTGATTTATACCCCAATGTTGCGGCTTTATTAAAAGAAGTCGAAACATTATTAAACGCTAAGTTACTTATCAAAATTAATGATGACCACAAAGAAGGATTAGACCCAGAAGCTTCGTTTACTAAACCTATCAGTGCTAATACCTATGAAATACATGTCCCTAAAAAAGAGTTCTTAAACTTTTGTGTCGCACATGAATTATTGCACCTTAAACAATATGGCCTAAACGTTGTAACGGCTTCACTTGCTTTTCCTCTGAACCAAAATAATTTATCACAAGTTATCAGTGAAGTTGGTGATTTCACAACCACTTGTGCTATTCACCAACTCATCATTCCAGCTTTAAAAGACTTGGATGTTTTAACTTATGAAGTTCAACAAGCTATCTTAACTCGTGTTTTAGCCGTTATTCCAAAGGAACAAGAAACTGATAGTGCTTTCTTGAAATTATCACGTGCTTTACAAATTTTAGATACCTTTATCTTTTGTGAAGGCTTTAAAACAAGAAATTCTACGTTACACTATACTTATCCTTTAGCTTTTGACGCCGCCGAAAAATTGCTTAAATCTATGCGCAAAAACACGATTGATACCAACCGAAAATTACGTGGCACCATTGTTAAAGGATTGAATGCAGTAACTGAATTTTATCAAAACATGGGCATTCAATTACCTGCTTTAAATCAGACAATGGCGGTTTCACCTGTTTTATCTGATCGTCAACTCAATCGCCAACACCTTTCACAATTGTTTGAATTATGGAATCCAAATGATTTAATCAGCCAACAAGAAACCACTTATTTAGTTGGAATTGATAAGACTGATCATCAAGCTTCATTTGTTCTTAAAAATGTAGATATGACGCCTGAAAACATACAAAAATTATATCAACTATCACCAAAAGAGGTTTTTGAGCAGTATAGCATTGCTTACTGTTTACGTGATGGTCATACGCTATAGAAAAAAGCTTAACTCATGAGTTAAGCTTTTTTATTTTTGATTTAACTTCTTTTTCTGTTGGAATGGAGTCAACGGCTCCTAGTTTTTGAACTGCTAATGATGATGCAAAATTAGCGTAGGCAATCGCTTCTGATAAATTTTGATAATCTAGTGCTAGTTGTGATAATAGCGCACCAATAAACGTATCGCCTGCAGCTGTTGTATCAATAGCTTTGACAACATGTGCCGCAATTTTACCAGAATCTTGTCGTTTACGGTTTGAATAGTAAACGCCTGCTTTTCCCAAAGTAATAATCACCACTTCAATCCCTTTTTGATGGAAAAATTCAGCTGATTCACTCAAAGTTTGATTATCTTTGATTGTAATTCCTGTTAGCTTTTCACTTTCAGTTTCATTAGGGATAATGATATCTGTTAACGCATAAAGATAATCAAAATCAGCTTCAATTACTGGACCCGGGTTTAACACGGTCTTAGCTTGATTGGCTCTAGCCAACGAAAAAGCTTCTACAATGGCAGGTAAAAGAACCTCAAATTGCGCTAAAACAAACTGTGCTTCTTGAATAACGCTTTCACTATCTTGAACCATCTGCGGTGTTAGTAAATGATTGGCTTCAGCTGATACAACAATTGAATTTTGACCTGAACTTTGCAATAAAATATAAGCTTGGCCTGTATTTTCATTAGGTAATTGTTTAACAAAACGGTGATTAATTTCGTTTTTTTGAAGCATTTGTTTAAACTCATCACCATGACTATCTTGTCCTAAACAGCCAATCATCGCCACTTGGCTACCATTTCTGGCACAAGAAACCGCTTGGTTTGATCCCTTACCTCCAAAAGCGTAACTCACAGCTTTTTGAGTATGAATCGTCTCTCCTGCAAGCGGTAAATTAGTTATTTGCAAAATAATATCCCGGTTTAAACTACCAACTACAGCAACTGAATTTTTTGTACTCATCTTGTTCCTCTTTCACTATTAAACAAATTTTAAATCTTGAAATGGAAAAACAATGACTTTGACAACACTTTCTAGATTGTCTGGTGTGACATAACCAAATGAGCGACTATCCAGCGAATTAGCACGATTATCTCCCATCACAAAATAACAGCCATAAGGGACATGCGCTCGTCCAGTAAAATCACCTAAAACAAAATCATCTGTCTTAACATCAGAAGCTAAATAAGGTTCATCGGTTAGCTGACCATTAATGTACAACTGGTTATTTTTTACCTGAATAGTATCGCCACCAACACCAATTACCCGCTTAATGTAGCGCACTTGTGAGTCCTCTGGTGACTTAATCACGACAATATCGCCGCGACTAGGTTTGATCATTTTTAAAGAAATCGTGTATTGGCCATCATGTAATGTTTTTTCCATTGATTGCCCTTTTATAATACCGATATTGATAACTTGGGTAAACAAAAACCAACAAAATGCCCCTAAAATTAAAAATTCTATCACTAATTTACACAAAAATTTAAAGATTGAATACACCTTTTTTCACCTACTTTTTCAAGTTTATCCTACCAACTTAATATGAATTTTTCGTGATAATTGCTTAAAAAATTGATGTGAAACCTCGTAAATCAAAGATTTTATTTGAAATTTTTAACCTGAAATGTTTTTATAGAAGTGCAAAATTAAAGGAGGATTTTATTTATGAGTTTTGATTTATCTACACGTATCACTTTAAATAATGGTACAAGTATTCCTCAAATGGGACTTGGTGTTTGGAAATCTAACAACACACAAGCCAAAGAAGCGGTTATGCTTGGTTTAAAACATGGTTATGAAATGTTTGATACTGCTAAACAATACGGAAATGAACGTGGTGTTGGTGAAGGTCTTGTTGAAGGACTTAAAGCTGTTGGCAAAAGCCGCGAAGATATCTTTTTAACAACTAAAGTTTTTGGTGGTGACCAAGGTTACCAAGAAACTCTTGATGCTATCGATGGTCAACTAGAACGTCTACAAACTGACTACGTTGATTTATTACTTGTTCACTGGCCTGTAACTGGTAAATATGTGGACACATGGCGTGCAGTTGAAGAAATTTACAAAGCTGGTAAAGCACGTGCAATCGGTGTCTCAAACTTTGACAACGAACGTATGCAAAACTTGCTTGATCACGCAACAATTATTCCAGCCGTTAACCAAATGGAATATAATCCACTAATTCAAGAACGTGACATTTTAGCATTCAACCAACAACATGGTATTCATTTACAAGCTTGGTCACCTCTTGGCGGTGGAGCTGTTTTAAATGACCCAGAACTAAAACAAATTGCTGATAAATACAACAAAACAGTTGCTCAAATTGTTTTACGTTGGAACTTCCAAGGTGGTATTATCACAATTCCAAAATCTGTTCATGAAGAACGTATTCAACAAAATGCTGATATTTTTGACTTTGAATTATCTGCTCAAGATATGCAAAAATTATACAGCATGAACCAAGAAAAACGTTCACTTTGGTACAATGACTTCTCATGGGAAGGCGGAGACATCCAAGAATCCGTTGAAGAATGGGGAGACTAAACAAGTCCGTTAGTTAAATAAAAATGCTCTCAGTGAAAACTGAGGGCATTTTTTTAAAGTCAATATTATTGAATCACTTTAATTATAGTGTTAGTCTTGCCCCGTTGCATGAATGATGATGATTAATTAAGAAAACGGGGGTAATACTATGAAAGATGATAAAGTTATCGTTGCATTAACTGTCGGATTTATTATTTTTATTGTGTTGTTAGTTTTAAGTTTAGTTGGATTTTTCGATAGTCTATATTGGTTAAGAATGGTTGCAACTGCATCTATTACTTCTCTAGTAGCAATTGGAACACGCAAATTATTCGAGTTAAAAGCTCAACATAAATCCTGATAAAAAAAGAGAATCGTTATAGATTCTCTTTTTTTATCAGCTAACTATTACCATTGTTCATGATTCCAGAGTCGACCATCTAATTCGCCTTCCGCTAAATCATGACGCACTTCTAGTTGATGCTGAAATTGATTGAGATAACTCAATAATGCTCTTTTTTCGTAGTTGTTTTCGTTTTTTGTTGCTTCTTCAATAATGGCTTTCATCCAGTCATTCTTCATTATCTTTCACCTCATCTAATGCTTCACGTAAGTCTTTATAATCGGTTAGCTGTTCTTCTAAGGTATCGACAACTGCCTGCAGTTGGATATTTGCATCTAATTCAATTGTTTGTTTGACTTTATTTAACAAATACTGACCTTTATCAACAAAACTTGGATTAATTAATTCTACGTGAATCAAATAATCAACCAATAAATGGTATTGCTCTTGCTCATTTAAATAAGCAAATTGATACACAATAAACGGTGTTAAGTAATCAAATCCTAATTCATTTGCGAAAACCTGATAAGGTCTTAAAATTTCATTTAAACTAAATTGTGATTTTTTTCCGGGCTGAAAATCCTTTTGAGGTTGTCCTGTATTAATCACTAGAGATAAGCTTTTTGATTTCAATCGATTGACTTTTTTCAGCTCATTGATAAATCGATTAGTGAAAACATCATCTTGCCACTTTTTAAGTGAGTAAGGTGACAAATACCAATATAATGGAAATTGCAAAATGACATGATCAGCAGCTAAAATTTTTTCTTGGTGGTCAGCAACATTAAATTGCTGACTTGAATGAAGTTCTTCATCGAGAACCGTTATCTCAACATCTGCCTCTGCTAAAGCGAGTGTTGATTTGAAAAACTGTTGTGTCACAGAATTATTAACATCGGGGTGTGAAACAAAAATTTGGACTTTCATGGTGTTCCTCCTGGTTTTCGTTGACAATAATCTATTCTAAGGGTATCATATATAAGTAAATCTAATAAGAAATGCAATAGAGGTTGCGGTAATCACTAAATAATTGCGAGTGGGTAGCTCACATTGACCAATTGTAGCAGGATTTTCGCCGAAGAACATTAGCAGACTACACTGCTAGTCTTCTGGGCCTAGTCGACAGACGGCTAGGACTGTCTCAGTTTATCTGAGGAGTGCTATTATGTTATTTAATCACCAATAATTTATTTCATAATGCCTCAAAGCCTTTATTATTTAAAGGTTTTTTTTATTGTGTAAATTCAAAAAATGAAGGAGTAATTTTATGAAAAATCTGAAAGCTAACCCGCTGTTAACTTTCTTTTCCGCTATTATCATGCTTCTTGGACTAGCCGGTTTTTCCAGCAACCAAGTGCACGCTGAAGAAAGTGATACCTTACGTGTCGGAATGGAGGCTAACTACCCTCCTTACAACTGGACACAACAAGATGATTCTAATGGGGCTGTCAAAATTGACGGAGAATCACTTTATGCAAATGGATATGACGTTCAAATGGCTAAAAAAATTGCCGCTGGACTTGGCAAAAAAAATGTTGTAGTTGCTAAAACCCAATGGGATGGGCTACTTCCTTCTCTAACTTCTGGCAAAATAGATATGATTATTGCGGGTATGTCACCAACACCTGAACGTCGCCAAGCTATCGACTTTACAAATGCTTACTATACTTCAAATATTATAATGGTCGTCAATAGCAAGGGAAAATATGCTAATGCAACTAGTTTAGCTGACTTCAATGGTGCTAAAATAACAGGACAATTAGGTACTTTTCATTATGATGCGATTAACCAAATTCAAGGTGCGATTAAAGAGCCAGCTATGAAAGACTTCTCAGCAATGCGTGTATCACTTGAATCAAAAACTATCGACGGCTATGTTTCTGAGAAGCCTGAAGGTATTAGCGTTTCAGGTGCTAACCCTAACCTTAAAATGATTGAGTTTAAAAATGGACAAGGATTTCATTTAGACACCTCAGAAACACAAAGTGCTATTGGATTACGCAAAGGTGATCCAAATCTTGAAAAAGTTAACGAAATTCTAGCAACAGTTCCTGAAAACGAACGTGATCAAATGATGACAGATGCCGTTCATAATCAACCAAAACCTGCAACTGAAGGTAACTGGTTTATCAATATTTGGCAACAATATGGTTCAATGTTACTTCGCGGAACCGGTATGACTGTTTTTATTTCACTAATTGGGACTATTGTTGGATTCTTTATCGGTCTTTTAGTGGGAATTGTTAGAACAATTCCACTTGCTAAAACACGTGGTAAACGCTGGTTAACTCGTGTTGCCAACTTCTTAGCTTCAGTTTATATTGAGGTCTTCCGTGGAACTCCGATGATTGTACAAGCAGCGGTATTCTACTATGGTGCTGCCCAAATGTTTGGACTTAATTTAGATCGTACAGTTGCCGCTTTAGTTGTTGTTTCAATCAACACAGGGGCTTACCTTTCTGAAATTATCCGTAGTGGGATTATTTCAACTGATGAAGGGCAATTTGAAGCTGCGAGTGCTTTAGGAATGAACCACTTCCAACGTATGAGAAAAATCATTCTTCCTCAAGCTGTTCGTAACAGTTTACCTTCTGTAGCTAACGAATTTATCGTTAACATTAAAGATACCTCAGTATTGAGTATTATCTCAGTTTCTGAATTATTCTTCACAGGTTCAACAATTGCTGGTCAAAACTTCCAGTTCTTCCACACTTACCTAACGATTACATTTATTTACTTAGTGCTAACCTTTACTATTACACGTATCTTCAGATTTATCGAAAAGAAATTAAATGGTCCTAAAGATTACAATTTAATGGCTAATCAAGAACAAGTGACTTCTAATTCAAGAGAGGTGAAAAACTAATGGCTAACCAAGAATCAATTATTAGTGTTCGTAACTTAGAGAAAAAATTTGGAAATCATCTCGTTTTAAAAGATATTTCCCTAGATGTTACACCAGGTGAAGTGGTAACCATTATCGGTTCTTCTGGTTCTGGTAAATCAACGTTATTAAGATGTTTAAACTTACTCGAAGATCCAACCAGTGGTGAAATTAACTTTAAAGGTGAAAATATTTTAGGTAATGGTTTTGAAATTACAAAATACCGTTCTAAAGTAGGGATGGTTTTTCAATCCTTCAACTTATTCAACAACCTGGACGTGCTTGAAAACTGTATCGTTGGTCAAACAACCGTGCTTGGTCGGTCTCGTGAAGAAGCTGAAAAAATGGCTATGGAACAGCTTAAAAAAGTCGGCATGGATCCTTACATCAAAGCAAAACCTGCCCAACTTTCAGGGGGACAAAAACAACGTGTGGCGATTGCTCGTGCTGTTTCAATGTCACCAGATGTTTTACTATTTGATGAGCCCACCAGTGCACTTGATCCTGAAATGGTTGAAGATGTGCTAGCTTCTATGAAAGCTTTAGCACACACTGGATTAACCATGATTTTGGTTACTCACGAAATGGCTTTTGCCCGTGACGTTTCTGATCACGTTGTTTTCATGGATAAAGGTGTTGTGGCTGAAGAAGGTACGCCACAAGAAATCTTTAACAATCCAAAAGAAGCTCGTACAAAAGAGTTCTTAAAACGTTATTTAAACCAATAAAAAACACCGCTTAAAGCGGTGTTTTTTTTTATTCTAAAATCAAGTTTGTGACTTCATTTACACGTGTTCTAAATGGAAAGTCTTCTGCTAACATTTCAGGTAAAATATTTTCAAAGAAATACTGCACACTGTATAAGTGATTAAATTGCTTGATACTTTGTAAACTTTCACGATAAATTTCCATAAAAACTTCTTGTGGATTTCCTTTTTGAATTTCACCAAATGCTTCGTATAATAAATCCATTTTATCTGAAATTGATAAAATTTGACCTTCTAACGTCTCATCTTTCCCCTCGGATAATCGTCTACGGTAACGTTCTTGTAATTCTTGTGGAATTTCACTTTGAATAAAACTTTCTGTCATTGAGTCCTCGACATTTGCGATTAATTCACGCAATTCTGATGTTGCATATTTGACCGGTGTTTTAATATCGCCAATGAAACGTTCGGTATAATCATGATTTAACGCTTTTTCATATAGCACACGCCAGTTAATGATATGTCCTGAAATTTCTTCTAAATCACCTAGCATTTGGGCCATTTGTGTCACTCTAAATGAGTGAGTTGAAACAGAATGTTGTTGATATTGAAAGTACCCCGGTGCTCGATTCAATGTCTCTAAGTTATTTAGTCCTTGTAAGTAAGCATGCATTCCCATAAAAATATCCTCCTAATTTTTGACAAATTTTTTCTATATTATCAAATTAAATTCACAAAAACAACTTTGGGCCGAAAAAAAAGCGGTGATATTTAAAATATCATCGCTTGTTTTTTATTAGTCGTTATTTTTTCTTGATTTCAAAAAGTTAATAACATCTAAGTTATCTTGTAAACGTTTCTTCAAGTTTGTACTATTTACTGGACGACGGTCATTACCGACACCAACGTGCACGTTTGTTCTTTTGTTGTGTCCCATAATATCTCTCCTTATTTTAATCTTTCTAGTCTATAATATAGAAAATTAAGAATAAAATCAAGTATAGCTAATCTTTTAATGAAAATCCACCATGAACTTCTGACGCATTGTAAACTAATACAAAAGCTTTAGGATCAATATCTTCAATAACACTTAACATTGAAAAATAATCGCTATTTTCAATGATTACCATAACCATTTTATTTTCATAACCTGTATGACCACCTGTTACATCAAATAATGTTGTCGTTGTCCCATACTCTAAAATCGCACGTCTAATTTGATCTTCTTTTTCTGCAGACATAATATACAACACTTTTTTATGATCTAATCCAACTTCAATGTAATTCATCACAGCAGATGAAATAACAAGGGAAACTGTCGCAATCACAAAACTTTCAAATCCTGTTACGAAAATATTAAATACCGTAACTAAAACATCAATAATCAACAGTGTAATCGGTTCTTTGATTCTAAAATATTTTTTTATAATCATGGGCGGAACAGCCGTCCCACCACTTGAAGAATTAACACGATAAAGAATAGATAGCCCCACACCAAAAATAGCACCAGCAGCAATTACACTGACAAATGGATCATTAACCAGCTTTATTTCTGGCGTCACTCCCAAGAGAACTGGTAGTAAAAAGCTACCTAAAGCAATATTAATAGCTGTCTTTTTCCCTAAGAAAATATAGGCTAAAACCAACATTAATAAATTCAAGACTAAAACGCTAATAAAAGTTGGGATTGATAAAACAGCCTCTAATAAAACCGCAATCCCAGTCACCCCACCTAGTCCAATACTATGTGGAGCTTCAAACATATTAATACTTATGGCAATAATCTCAGTTCCCAATACAATTAACAATAACCTGATAATTGTCTCTTTAATGGTTTTTTTCGATATTGTTATATTTAAGCAAATCCTTTTCTATTAACTTTTCAATGAAAAACCACCATGAACTTCTGAAGCATTATAGACTAAGACAAAAGCCTTAGGATCAATATCTTCTAAAATACTTAATAAAGCATAATAGTCGTTGTTTTCAATCACGACCATAATCATTTGGTTTTCCTCACCACTATGGCCACCAGTCACATCAAATAGTGTTGTTGTCGTCCCGTAAGCTAAAATAGCTTTTCGAATTTGATCTTCTTTTTCTGGAGACATGATATAAAGCACTTTCTTACGGTCTAAACCTGTCTCAATATAGTTGATAACGGCAGATGAAATAACTAGTGATATAGTTGCAATCACAAAACTTTCAAATCCCGTTACAAAAATATTAAAGAAAGTGACAACTAAATCAATCACTAATAACGTAATTGGCTCTTTAATTCTAAAATATTTTCTCACAATCATTGGCGGAACGGCCGTCCCACCACTAGATGCGTTGCATCTATACAATAATGCTAACCCAGCACCAAAAATGGCACCTGAAGCAATCACACTTACAAATGGGTCTTTAACTAGCATAATTTCTGGCGTTAATGCCAAGCCAACTGGTAGCATTAAACTACCAAAAGCGATATTAATCGTTGTTTTTTTCCCTAAAAAGAAATAGGAAAGTACTAACATTAATAAATTAAGCACTAAAACAGTGGCATAAGTTGGAATCGAGAATACAGCATCTAATAACACTGAAATCCCACTAACCCCACCAAGTGCAATACTGTGAGGTGCCGCAAACATATTAATACTTATAGCAATAATCTCTACACCTACTGCGATTAGTAAAAAACGCATTAACGTTTTCATTATTTGGTTTTCTTTCATTTATCATCATCCTTCATTAAGGTGTCTAGTCATTTCTATTTTCACGTTCTTTTTCTAACATTTCATATTGACGTTGTGAATTTTGAGCAACACGTTCTGCATCTTGATAGTTTTGTTTAGCTACTTTAATGCGTTCTTGTAGCTCTTCATCACTAAATCCCGTCATTTCCTTTTGAATTTCAAAGGTTTCTTCATATGACTTTCTAACTGCTTCATAACCAACTTTTGTAGCGGCTACTAAACGCGTTCCCAAACTCTTAGGTGTTGGTTCCGCCGCAAATTCTTCAACGTTACGAACTAAGGGGTAACTTACACGTTTATTCCACATCGTAATCAATGGACCCGCAAAGAAAGCAATGATAATTGTAGCAAAGCCAACTGGTCCACCTAATACATAAGCACTCACCATAAATATCAAATCTTGAATGATACGAGCGATTTTATATTTAATATGCAATCTTTTGCTTAAAATCGGCGCTACTGCATCATATGGTGCCACACCAAGTCCTGGTCCCATATATAATGAACTCCCTAGTGTAAATAATAGAAGTCCGATAACAGCTGAACCGATTGAAACTAGTGTTGAAGTCAAAATAAAGAAATTGCTAAATGATTCATAAAAGAATTGTATTTCAAATCCTACTAAAACCATATTCATTATAGTACCAAACCCGATTTTTTTACGATCAAGCAATACAATAAATACGAATATAATAAAGTTAAAACCAAGTTGAAATATCCCTAAATCGATATGAAATTTAGAAGATAGTGCTGTATTGATAGCTGTAAACGGATCAAGCCCTACAGACCCTAATCTCAATATTGCAGCTCCAAGAGATAACACCGTTATCCCTGCAAATGAGACTAGCGATTGTAATACAAATAACATGATTCTTCTTGTCAGTTTCGGTCGAGAATTCTCCAAAATATCAACTTCCTTTTTATTAAATCTATTATTATTTTATCATAAATCGCTAAATAATTCTTTTTTTAACGCAAAACATAAAAAAACGGCCATGATTTTCATGGCCGTTTGACGAGAAAAATTAGCAGATTTTTGTGCCGAATCTTTCCATATCTTTTTTAAGTTGATCAGCATCAGCTGGTTCAGTATATTCAATAACTGAAACCGCACCATCTAAAATACCACTGTCATCACGTAAAACAAGTGATGCGTTTTTGTATTCTAGTACTAGACCGTTGCCTAGAAATGCTTCTTCTTCTTTTGAAGTTGTTAAGTCTAAATCGAAATCATTTTCGACAGGAGTTGTATAATCATTGTCAGGTTGGTTACTGAACACAAATTGAAATTTATTTCCTATTGCACAAGAGCCACCCATTTTTGAAAATTTACTTGAGCCATCATCCAATGCTAGGAAAACATGTCTCTTATCTGATGGTAGTTTATCTTTCAAAAAGTCTTTTGCTGTGTCTTTAATTACTAATTTCATAAATTAGCGCCTCGCTTTCGCAAAAATAAATTGTGTACAATTTTTACACTTATTATATTAATCGAAAGTGGCCACAAATACAACCTTTATTTTCAATTTTTATTACTTTTTGTAATTGAAACATTGTCGGTATTTTTATTTTCATGTAGAATGGATTAATAAAATAAGATAAGTAGGTGTACGGAACTTGGAAAGAAAATTATCACATCGTCATATGCAGATGATTGCACTCGGCGGTACAATTGGGGTCGGTCTATTTATGGGGGCCAAGTCAACTATCGGTTGGACTGGTCCATCTGTATTAATCGCCTATGCGATTGCCGGATTATTTCTTTATTTAATCATGAGAGCTTTGGGTGAAATGCTTTATGTTGATCCTTCTACTGGATCATTTTCTAAATTTGCTTCTGAATACATTCACCCAGTATTTGGTTATTTAACTGCTTGGAGTAACATTTTCCAATTTATTGTAGTCGGGATGAGTGAAGTTATTGCCATCGGTGAATATATGGAATTTTGGTTCCCAGGATTACCAGTTTGGGTACCAGGTGTCATTGCTATTGCATTATTAATGATTGCCAACCTTATCTCCGTTAAAATGTTTGGTGAGCTAGAATTTTGGTTCTCACTGATTAAAGTTGTCACAATTATTTTAATGATTATTGTTGGTTTAATCTTTATCTTTTTTGGGCTAGCAGGTCATCCTGCAACAGGATTAAGTAACCTTTGGGCTCATGGTGGATTCTTCACTGGTGGATTCAACGGCTTTATGTTTGCTTTAGCTTTAGTGCTAGCTTCTTATCAAGGTATTGAGTTAGTTGGGATTACAGCTGGTGAAGCTGAAGATCCACAACCCACTTTAGTTCGTGCGATTAAATCAACCGTTAGTCGTATTTTGATTTTCTACATTGGGGCTATCTTTGTTATTGTAACAATTTACCCATGGAACGGTTTAAACGAAGTTGGTTCACCATTTGTGGCCACCTTTGAAAAGGCCGGTATTACATTTGCAGCGGGTATCATTAACTTCGTTGTGTTAACTGCTGCTTTATCTGGTGCCAACTCAGGTATCTATAGTGCTAGCCGTATGTCTTATACTTTAGCCAATGATAACCAAATTCCAAAAGTATTTAAAAAATTAAATCGTCATAATGTCCCTTACATTGGGGTTATTACTATTACATTGGGAATTTTATTAGGTGTTTTCCTAAGTGTGATTATTCCTATGGTATTCCCTGGTACTAACAACATCTTTGAACTTGTTTATAGTTCAAGTGTGTTACCGGGTATGGTTCCTTGGGTTGTCATTTTAATTAGTCACTTAAGATTTAGAAAACAACATCCTGAGTTACTAAAAGATCACCCATTCAAAATGCCATTATCACCTTACACTAACTACTTAACACTCGCATTTTTAGCTGTAACATTAGTTTATATGTTTATTAATCCAGCTACACGTGCTTCGCTATTAGTTGGGGTGGCATTCTTAATTATTATGACCATTATTTACTTCATTAGATTCAATGATAAAAAAGCTAACTAAACAAAAAGACTACTCAACTGAGTAGTCTTTTTTCTATGCTAAAATATTGTTCATTTTCTTTTGTAGGGCTGATAAGTTCAATTGATACAGTTCTTTTTCGTTCACTTCGATAAAGTTTGCGTTGTTAAACCTGACTAAATCGGCTTTAACAAAATTAATTTGCCATTGTTGATGCGTAAAAGTATGTGTCACTTTTTGGCTATCATCTACTTCGATATGAGCTAACTCAACTGAATAATTAGCCTTAAAATAATCAACAATAGCTTCTTTTTCAACATCTGACTTTTTGATTAGTGGAAACATTGTAAAATTAGCCAAAATCCCTGTCTGAGGTCTTTTCTCTAATAAATAACCGGTTGGCGTTTTAATAACAAAAGCATAGTACGGTATTTTTTGTGGCGGCTTCTTCTTTGTTTTAACTGGATAATCAAGGTAAGTCCCTTCTTGACCGCTCGCATCAAATTCATAAACAGGCGATTGTTCAATAATAGGGTTCTTTGCTTTCATATAACTTGAACCCAAATCCATAATAGCCTGATTAAAATCACCTGGTCGATCAGGGTCAATAATTTTTTTAACAATATTATAAAATAGGGTTTTTGTTTTGGGCTTGGCAATATCATCCTCGATTTTAAGTAATCGTGCAAAAACTCGAAAGGCATTCCCATCAATAGCCGGTTCAACTTCACCAAAAGCAATTGATGCAATCGCACATGACGTATAAGGTCCAATTCCCTTTAACTGTTCAAGCTCTTTAGCTGTTTTGGGCCAGTGACCTTCATAGTCCAGCACAATTTGTTTGGCCGCTGCTTGCATATTACGAGCTCTAGAGTAATAACCTAATCCTTGCCAAACAGCCATTAATTCATCTTCTGGTGCTTGTGCTAAATCAAAAACAGTTGGAAAGGCTTCAATAAATTTTAAATAGTAATCAATTACTGTATTAACTTGCGTTTGTTGTAGCATTATTTCACTAATAAACACGTGATATGGATCTGTGTCTTTTCGCCAAGGCAAATCACGTTTATTTTCATCATACCAGGTTAATAGTGTTCTTCTAAATTGTTTAATCGTGTCATCAGACCATTCAATATAACTGATTACAATCACTCCTTGTTAGTTCGTGGTATTTTCAATCAAGCTAGTTTTAAGCTGAGTATTAGCACTATAATCAACTGGAATCACAATAATAACTGGACCCTGAATTTTATCAGCGGCTCTTAGTGCCTCTGATAATTCTTGTTGAGAATTAACTCTCATACCTTCAGCTCCAAAAGCTTGTGCGTACTTAACGTAATCTACAGGTCCAAACTCAACACCTGAGCTTTGATTATACTTGATTTCTTCTTGAAATTTTACCATATCATAAGCATTATCTTCCCAAATTAAGTGAATAATATTTGATTGTAATCTCACAGCTGTTTCTAACTCTTGAGCAGAAAACAAAAACCCACCATCTCCGGAAACTGAAATAATTTTTTTATCAGGATTTAAAATAGCAGCAGATATTGCCCAAGGTAAAGCAACCCCTAGAGTTTGCATACCGTTACTAAATAGTAATTGACGGGGCTGATAACTTCTAAAATATCTTGCCATCCAAATATAATGACTGCCCACATCAACCGTTACAATATTACTATCATCAGCGAATTCTTGTAGGGCTTCAATAATTTGAAGCGGATTGAGTAAATCTGGATTTTTAAATTTAAAATCTGGCTCTTCATAATCAAATTGATAACGTAATTTTTGGATAATTTGATTTGAAGTTTCTTTTATTTTTAAACCTTGGGGTAGTAACCGGGCTAATTTATTAATCGTGTTTGCTAAATCAGTCTTAATAATCAAACTAGGTTGGTATTCATTTGTAATTTCTGGATCAACCGTATCAATATTAATAATTTCACGCTGACCACTTGCGTTCCAATTACGAGCCTCATACTCTACCGGGTCATAACCAATCGTAATTACTAAGTCACTTTGCTTCAATACAGTATCCCCCATTTGATTTCTAAATAATCCAACACGACCAAAATAATGATGCTCATATTGATGTGATAAAATTCCGGCTGCTTGAAAAGTTTCAACAACTGGAATCGAAAATCGACTTAATAAATGGTGCAAAGCATCTGTAACACGTTGTTCAGATGAACGCATTCCCGCTAGAATAACCGGAAATTTAGCATTCTTTATTTTTTCGATAACTTTATTAAGTGATGCGGTTGTCGCTTCAGCGTTTTCATCTGGTAAATCAAATCGCTTAATCGCTTCTTTTTCAACTGGTGCTGCTAAAACATCTTGTGGAATTGAAATAAAACTAGCACCGGCTTTAGGAGAAGTTGCAGTGATATATGCACTGATAAAAACTTCTGAAATATTGTCGGCCATTTCCACTTCATAACTACTTTTAGTTGCTTCTGATAATAATTCCCGACTAGGAATACTTTGGTGCGTTAATCGCGAAATGTCATTTCTTGGAACTTGCCCGCCTAGTGCAATAACCGGATCACCTTCTGAAGTAGCCGTAATTAATCCGGTTGCTAAGTTTGAGACTCCTGGAACCGACGTCACCAAAACAACCCCAGGTTTTCCTGTTAATCGTCCAATACCACTAGCCATAAAAGCAGCATTTTGTTCATGACGAGCCACAATTAATTTAGGTTTATTGGCATCTGGATAATTTTTTAAATCATTAAATAACTGATCAATCTTAGCTCCTGGAATCCCAAAGATATATTCAATTCCTTGATTGATCATTGTTTGAATTAAGGTATTAGATCCGTTTTTTTCTATTTTCATTTTAAATCCTCTTATTTTTTGTAATGTTGAGTTGTCTACATAATCATAAAACCGACATGTTGATTTGTCAACATACAAAAATATTAAATTCATGTTATAGTTATAGCTGTACATTTAGGCAACTTTAATTGAGGAGATTGATATGGAAGATTTAGGTAATTTATCACAATATGTATCCATACTCGCTAGAAAATATTACAACGATACGCACAAACAATGTGCTGAAATCAAACTGAACCCCACAACTGCCAATATTTTATTAACGATTTACCAAAATAAGAATATTAATAAAAACCAAATTGCGAAGATTTTAGGTCAAGATCGGGCATTGGTGACTAGAGAAGTGAACAAGCTTATCAAAATTGACTATATTCACAAAAAAGAAAGTACTGGACGATCACAAAGCCTAGAACTTTCTGATTTAGGGTGTAGTTTAATTCCTAACATTTTAGAAATTAGAAATAATTGGTGGAAAGAAAACTTAGCAAGTCTTAATCAAACTGAACAACAAACATTTTTAAAAACTATGCATCATATTGTTACTAATTTGGAAGATTAAAAGAGCCTTTACGTTATCGTAAGGGCTCTTTTTTTATGGTGTGATATGGTAATAAATTTTTCTCTTTTGTCGTGGCTGTTCATTTCTATAATTACTAGGATAACTCGCTTTAATTGTCGCTAAATCACTAGCACTGATTTGGATAGAATCAGCCATTACTACCCACTGAACAGTTTGTTCAAAAGGTGGTGTCGTTAATGACCCTTGATAGCTATAGTAATTGGATTTATCTGGAAAGAGTGGTGACAGTTCAAATCGGGCATAATTATTTTCAAAAAGTCTAGTAATTTTTGATGGACTGTCAATTGTAACGTCACCTAATACGGCAACTACCAAAATAGCCTCATCATGTTTAAACACAAAATGAATTTCGATATCGTGATAATGGTTTTCGATACGATGTTCTGAATGTTCATGAAAATGAAAACGTTCAAGATGCCAATGATTACCAAATAGATTGAGTAAGCCTTGGCTTATAAACTGTTCTCCTACAATCTGGTCTTTTCTTGTTGTGACACAATCAAATTCAATCGTGACAAACTGACCTTTGATAGCAGTTGAAGTCGCTTGTGTCAAAGAAATTGGTGATTGACATAAAACATCTGTTGGTTTTTGCCACAGAGATTGTCGCTGATAATTTAAATGTTTCATAATGGCCTCTTATTTTTAAAATTATTAAGTGACGTAGGTTAAAAATTATCATAACCAAATTGATGCCTTAAGCCAATTTTTAACTCTCGTTTAAAGGGAAGCGTAATTTAGTTCGTCTATATTTTGGAAAATACGGGCTTTAATTTCATCCGCAATTTCTTGTGGATGTCTTTGATTGGTATCAATACTCATATCAGAAGCCTGATTATACATGGTATCCCTTTGTTGCTTAAGTTCATCAAAAGCTTGTCGACTCAACTTTTTGAAAATAGGCCGATTTGCATCATCCCCAATCCGGGACCGAATTTCATCAATCGGTGCATCCAGTTTAATTGTTAATCCTGTTGCCGCTTGAATAACTTCTTGATTGGCTAAAATCGTAGGCGTTCCACCACCTGTTGATAAAATATCATACTCATTAATCGCTTTTTTAAGTAAGTCTTGTTCTAATTGTCGAAAAGCCTTCGCACCATAAGTGTCGAAGTATGCAGGAATTGTCATTCCGGCTTCTTTTTCAATTAAGTCATCTAAATCACAAAATGATTGATTCAGACTCTCAGCTAACAATCTGCCAACTGTCGATTTTCCCGTTCCCATAAATCCAATTAAAATAACAGGCATTCTAATTCCTCCTTATAACGATTGTCTCATTAGTTTTGCTTGTTTGATCTGATTAATTATAGTTGCTCGGTCATCTGATAAAATAGCTTGCTTCATTTGATCTAGTTCTTCTTGAAAATGGTTAATTTGATCAGCTATAACTGCTTTATTTTCTGAAAAAATGGCTTGCCACATCACTTCGTCTGCCTGTGCAATTTCAGTTGTTTTTTTAAACCCATTAGCAGCAGTTTCAAGACCCCTTGTTTGGTTTTTTAATTCTTTAGTTGCGGTATTAACTAACGTTGTCGCTAAAAGATGTGATAAATGGCTTGTAATGCCAACTAACTGATCATGCTCTTCAGCAGAAAGACGTGCAAATCGACTGCAGCTTTCACTTAAAAGCGAAGTCAGTTGTTTGATATCATCGCCACTGCCATTTTGATTAATCAAAAAGTAAAATGCCTGCTTAAATAACTCAGCATGACCATTTTGACTGCCCGTTAAATGAGAGCCACTCATTGGATGTCCCCCAATAAACCGCAGTTGCTTATTTTTTTGAACAGCTGTTTTTGCGACTGCCATAATCGATAGTTTAGTACTGCCAACATCGGTCACAATTATTTTAGAAGATAATGGTAAGTCACCCAGCTGTTGTAGTTGTTGTTTGATAATGGAAACAGGTGTTGCCAAAAAAACAAAGTTAGCAGCTTTAACGCCCTGTTCAAAGGCAACAACCTTATCGATTATCCCTTCTTTTAACAGATAATCGGTATTTTGGGCCTTAACATCTTCGGCTAGTAGCTTAATTGCTTTATTTTTTTGACGAATAATTCGGGCAATAGAACTACCAATCAGTCCCATGCCGCTAATAAACACTGTTTCCATCCTGACTACCTCATCACTTTCTCTAAATCTTCAAAGAAACTAGGGTATGAAATCCCCACACATTCTGCATCTGCTAATTCTAACGATTGGTTAGCTTTAAGAGCTGCAATCGCTAATGTCATGCCAATTCGATGATCTTTATGGCTTGATAATTGAGGATTTACAATTGTTAGCTCTGGTTTTCCTTCAATGATAAAACCATCAGATAATTCGGTAATTGCAATCCCTAATTTTTTAAATTCTGTTACCACTGCTGCAATTCGATCGGTTTCTTTAACACGTAGCTCTTGTGCACCTGTAATTTTGCTAGTCCCATTAGCAAAACTGCAAAGTAGTGCAATAATAGGCAATTCATCAATCATAGCAGGAATGTCTGATTCTTTGAGTTCAATGGCGTTTAACTGGCTCGTTTTAACTTGAATATCGGCAACCGGTTCACCACTTAAATTCCGCTGATTTTTAAAGGTTAACTGAACACCCATTTTTTCAAGTACTTTGAGCAATCCGGTTCTAGTCTTGTTTAAACTAATCGCTTTAAGCGTTAAATTAGAATTGGGCAAAATCGCTGCTGCGACCATAAAGAATGCAGCAGATGAAATATCACTTGGGACCTCAACGGTTTGTCCCATTAATTGCTTAGGCGGATTAACCGTAATTTTGTCCGCATGAGTTTGGATTGTATCCGGTGCAAAAGCATTTAATAAGCGTTCGGTATGGTCACGTGTAGGTTGTTTTTCAATAATTTGTGTTTTACCTTCTGCAAAAAGTCCAGCTAAGATAACAGCACTTTTGACTTGGGCACTAGCAACAGGTAAGTCATAAGTGATTTGCTTAATCTGACTAGGTTCAATCGTTAGTGGTAACTTATCAGTTTTTGACTCAATTTTTGCTCCCATTTGTCTCAATGGCTGACAGACTCGATCCATTGGTCGTTTACTAAGTGAAGCATCCCCAAATAAATCTGTTTGAAAGCGTTGGGCTGCTAAAATCCCCATAATAAGTCGGGTTGTTGTCCCAGAATTTCCCATGTCTAGCGGTTTTTTTGGCTGCTTTAACCCATTTAATCCCACACCTTTAACAGTCACTACATCTATCTGATTATCAATTTCAACACCTAAGTCCTGAAAAGCTTTAAGTGTTGATAAGCAGTCTTGTGATTGTAAAAAATTGTGAATAGTTGTCGTTCCTTCAGCTAAAGCTCCCAACATAATGGCACGATGCGAAATACTTTTGTCACCTGGAACGGTTAGTTCACCCGTTAGCCCAGTCTTTAGGGCTGTTGTTAACTCTTTCATAATTGACTCCTTAAAAATTCAAAACTTCTTTTCGGTAATCAACGACTTGGCGTTTAAGACGTTCAAGATTGCTACCGTCAAAAGTTTCGGTAATAACTTTAGCTAGTTCAATGGCAACTACACTTTCAATCACAATGGATGCTGGTACGATAGCCGTTGTATCTGAACGTTCAACATTTGCCTTTTTGATTTCTTTGGTTTTAATATCTGCACTTTGAAGGGGCTTGTATAAAGTTGGGATTGGCTTCATGGCAGCTTTAACAATGACTGGCATACCATTTGTCATTCCCCCTTCAAAACCACCTAAATGATCAGTTAAGCGACCAAAACCTTTAGTTTCTTGCCAGTCAATTTCATCCATAACTGCACTTCCTGGATTTTTAGATATCGCAAAGCCATCACCAATTTCAACGCCCTTCATTGCATTCACTGCCATAACAGCCCCTGCAATTTTGCCATCTAGTTTTTGATCAAAGCTGACGTAACTTCCCATCCCGACAGGCATATTTGTGGCAACAACACGTACCACACCGCCTAAGGTATCTCGATTGCGTTTGGTTTGATCAATTAACTCGTGAATACTTTCAACTTGTGCTTGGTCTGTTACTCTTAAATCGTTTTGTTTAATTTGGTTTTCAATTTCTTCAACATTTAATAACGCCTTTTTATCAGCAATTTTTGACCCAACTTGCTCAACATAGCCAACAATATCGATATCTAACTGTTTAAGTAATTGCTTACAAATAGCCCCAATTGCCACTCTCATAGCTGTTTCACGAGCTGATGACCGTTCTAGTACATTTCTTAAATCTTGGTGATTGTATTTAATGGCACCGGCTAAATCAGCATGACCTGGTCTTGGACGAGTTAAGTTACGAATTGTGTTTTCTGGTGTCGCATCAATTAAGGGATTCATAATATCTTTCCAGTGATTATGATCGATATTCTTGATAACTAAAGAAATAGGTGAACCGAGTGTTTGTTTATGACGGACACCACCAGTTATTTCAATTTGGTCATGTTCAATTTGTTGGCGATTGCCACGGCCATATCCCCCTTGTCTAGCCGCTAAAAGATCATTAATTCCGTCAACATCGATTGTTAATCCGGCTGGTATACCTTCCAAAATTCCAGTCAATTGTGGGCCGTGTGATTCTCCTGCTGTTAAGTAATTCATTATTTCTTTCCTCCGATTTTATTGAGTTCTGTTTGGTAATCTTTTGATGCATCCATAATACCTTGATAGATTTTTTTGAAATGAGGTGCTAACTTGTCACTTTGACTATAGCTCGTGATTTTCGTTAAAACTTGTTGCTCTCTTTTAGGATCAAAAACAGGTTTCGCTGTTTGGCGTTTTGCTTCACTAACAGCAGTTACTGCTTCGAATCGCTGTTGTAATAATCCAACAATTTGCTGATCAATTTGATTAATTTTTTCACGTGAAGTATTTAAATCATCCGTTTGGTGTACAGTTTTGTAAGCAAAGTAAATGCCAATAACAGCTAATGTACCAATAATAGCGACAACAATATTACTTTGTAGGGCAACTTCAATTCCAAATTGTGATAATTTTCCTGTAATAAGTGGCACTGTGAATGAAGCAATACTCCCAAACATAAAGTAAATACCAGTTAAAATACCCTTGTTTTGTGGGAATAGCTGGATTAATAAGTTCAATCCAATCTGCATAACACCACTAGCCGCACTAAAGCCAAATAAGAATGCGGCCATCATTGAAATTGTCGGTTGTGCAACTTGTGTAACGATAACCAAAGATAGTAGTGAAATCATATTCATTAAAACTAGTAGCTTTGTTGCTGAAAATTCTTTTTTGAGTAAGAAGAAGACACTTAAAACCCCTAAGATTGAGCCGACACTGTATAGTGAAATTAAGGTGTGTGAAGTGAGTGCATCGTAATGTAAGATATCTGTGGCAAATAAGCTAATCCACTGTGTGAACCAAATCATTATTGCCATGGAGGTGTAACTGTAAACACCTAGTAAAATAGCAATTAATCGTTTTTTATTTACCGAAAGTGATGATTGTTGGGCAACTTCTTCAGCAATCGCTGATTGTTGCTTAGGAAATTTGGTTGTTAAAATTGTGACAAAATTAATCAAAACAATGATGGCTGCAAAGATAAATGACCAACCAAACCACATACTATTGTTGTGTAGACTCGCAACCACTAATGGCAAGATAAATTCACCAATTGAAATGAATGCTTTAAGTAAAATACTAGCAAATTTATTTTTATCGCCAATTTCTAAAAATGTTGGGTAAGTTGCTGAATCAAAAGCTGAATTAGCTACCCCAGCTAAAATCGATAACCCATAAGCGATTGTGATATTGTGATTAAACGGTGAAACGATAAAGAAGGTGAAGTAAGCCAACATCCCTAACATTAAAACTTGTTTGCGACCGATTTTATCCGATAAATAACCTAAAATAAGGTAAGCCCCAAGTCGACCAATTCCAACTCCTGACAATACATAAGATGCTGTTGCCAAAGGTGTTGCCCAATTAGCTCCAAGCTCTTTAATATTTTGAGCGACAATGATTAAGGCCATTCCATGCACCAAGTAGTTCAAGAATAAACTCGTTTTCAGTTTTCCATGACTCATTTTTAAATCCTCCTAAATAAAAAAGTCGGTTAGATGATAATCATCTAACCGACTTTGGTTTATAGAGAATTAAATTACATATATGAAAACCTGTAATCATAACTAACTATCACTTTATCGAATTAGATGACTTGCTGCATCTAACCGACAAAGAATTATTATAACTCTTATGCTTTAGATGCAAACGCATTGTTTGAAGCGTTTGCATCAGTAAACCTGGACTAGCAAACGCTTTTGCTAAAGTAATAAAAGTTATAATAATAGTTACGACTATGATTGAAATTATTCATTTTGAAATTCCCTTCCTGTGTTGTTCGTTGTCATTATTAAAACACCTGATCATTAAAAAGTCAAATGTAAGATTAATTTATTTTTAATTTTAATCTTCTAAGAAGCTATCTAATAATGTGTCAATTTTCATTACTTTTTCTTTTGCTTTGAAAAACAGGTCTCTTAAAGTTATGTTGTGAGTATAAGTATAACTATCTTGCACTCTAGATTTTTCTAAATCACGATCACTTATTTTATAAAAAGAATCTTCTGTTACAGCAACCGTATCTTTGTAATCAACGATAAAAATCAAAATATAAATTGGAATATTATCTATCATCTCTCCATACTCATCATTATGTTGACTTGACGAAGCACGACATATTAATGCTAAATTTCTTCTTCCTAGCCTATCTATATTTTCGGTAGAATAAATTTCTTTTATATTATTTCCTTCATCATTATTAAAATTGATAATTTCTCTTATCTGTTTTGCTTTTTTATCTATCTTATTCCAAGAATAATCTTTAGTTGCTAAATTGTTTACTACTGCTTGATAACGCATTAATAATTCTCCTCTTTTTTATTAATTAACATTAATAGTGTTTCTACATTTCTCAAATCTCGCTCTAACCTTAAATAAATTTCTTTATTTGGTAATTTAAAATCTAAATCAGTAATATCATTTGTAATTTGGCTAAAATTTTGATTTTTATAATTCTTCGTATCTTTAGCTATATTAATTAGTAACTCTTTGTTAGCACTAACAAGATTATAAATACGTGTCTTATTGTCAAATAAAAAATTGATTTCTTCACTTATGTCATCATTTTCATTTGACATATGAACGGTAGACAGTGAGGTAATAAAATCCTCTAACAAATTTATTTTTTGATCAAAATTTTGTCTTAATATTATTTTTTGTTCCGTTTCAATAATTTGATTATTTTTATCTTCATTAAGGTCTCTTTTTATCTTATCAACACTGTTAATTACTATGATAGATAAAACGGCACTAACTATGCCAAACAAATTTGCAACATTTTGTAATATTGTATAAACAGTTACTTGTTTATTATTTTCTTTTATAAAAACATTAATTATTAATACTATAATAAATGGAACGACTAATAGCATATATTTACTATTTTTTTTAAAAAACGTCATTTTACTTGTTTTTACCCCCCTAAATAATTACTATCAATAAACTTAATTTTATCATATTCTAAACTACACAAAATCAAAACATAATATATAACCTTTCGTATTTAGTTTTTTTTATGAATTTTATTGTGTATCTCTAATTCACTACTCGCAATTCTTTGAAGTAAAATACTTTTTACTCATATTGAAACAATTAATTGGACCAGTTAATAATCATATTTACCCAACAATTTCAAAAAAGCTGTTGATTGAATCCCCTGATAAAACCGCACTATAATCTAGACATAGATAAACGCAAAGAGATTTATAAGGAGGCTATTCAAATGGCAAAATCAAAATTAATCAAAGCAAATAAAAAAATCGAAAACGGTGTTGTCGGTAGTTATAAGAAAATCGAAGACACAGTTGTTGGTAGCTACAAAAAAGTTGAAAACAAATTCGTTGATTTATATTTAACACGTGATGGCGAATCAGTTGAGGATGCTCAAAAACGTTTAAGTCAAGAAAACAAAAAACGTCGTGAAGATTTAGAAAAACAAAAACATCAACATTAATAGTTAACAATCAGTTAGAAGGTGAAAGAAATGAAAAAAAGTAGTTTTGTAACGTTAGTATTAGGTATCTTTAGTGCCTTAGTCTTAGGTAGTGGCATGAGCATGGCACTCCTTCCAGATTCAGGACTTTACAATCAAGGTATCATTGTTGGGTGTTTAGGTATTATTTTTAGTTTAATTACCGTTATGGTTCACCGAAAACTAACAAATAAACCAAAAATTAACTTATCACTTAAAACAATCGGTATTGCTCTAGTGGCTATTATTGGTGTTATTGTATTTGGTGGCGGTTTATCACTAACTATGGTGTTCAACCAACTGGTAGTCGGTACTATTTTAGCTATCATCGGAATTATGGCTTTACTTGGTTTGATTCCACTTTCAAAAGGGTTGAAACAAGGATAATAAAAAAGAGTTAGCAACTGCTAACTCTTTTTTCTATTTATTCAAAAATAAAATCTCGGGTTCTTGGGTAACGTAATCACCAATGTGATTTTGAAATTTCACTAAATGTTGGGTTTGACTATGTTTATCTAAATCTTCTTGTGTTTCCCAGTGTTCTAAAATTAAATATTGATTCTCATAATGAGTATCTTGAAAGTGTGCATAAAGTTTATTTCCTTCATCTTTTAATGATTTTGATACCAATTCATCAATAAAAGCTAAATACTCTTCACGTTTTGTTGGGTCAATAGTCAATCTAACATTTGCAATAATCATGTCATAAACTCCTTTTAATAACCTTTTTTATAATCGACTTGGTTTTGAACAACTTGTCTATTTTGTACAAATTCTGCCATATTATGATTAAAAATGGCTAATGACTCAGCCAAATATTCGGCGTGAATACCTGAAATATGTGGCGTAATCAAAACATTAGCCTTTTGCCAAAGGGCATGATCTTTTGGTAAAGGCTCTGGATCAGTAACATCAAGTGCCGCTCCACTTAACTGTTTAGTATCAAGTGCTTGTACTAGGTCACTTGTATTCACACTTGGGCCTCGTCCAATATTAATAAATAATGGCTGACGTTTGAGTTGCTTAAATAAATCTACATTAAATAAATGCTTTGTTTGAGGTGTTAAGGGCAATGCATTAACTAAAATATCCGCATTTTCAATTGCAGGTTGACTATCAGCCATCGAAACAACTTGTTGAAAGCCTTTAACTTCATGTCCACTAGAGTTGATTCCAATAGTTTTAGCATGAAAAACCGTCAAGATTTCAGCAATTCGACCACCAATGTGTCCTGTCCCATAAATCACGACTTGCTTTCCTTGTAGCATTTTGAGTGTTTGCGTTAATTTAAACCATTGGCCTTCTTTGGCTGATTCATTAATACCTCGATACATGGCTAAAATCATGCCAATAACGGACTCAGAGATGGGTTCAGCGTGAATACCTTTAACTGTTGTTAATCGAATTCCCTTTTCTTGTAATTGTTTTAGGGGTAAGTTATCAACCCCAGCTGATAAGGTTTGTACCCAACGCAACCGACTATGAGGTCGTTCAAGAAGTTGGGTTAACACAGCAATATTATTTCCAACATAAACCTCAACTTCATCTAATTCTGAAGATGTTAAATTATCAGTACTTAAAGCTAAATCAAATTGATAAGTCTTGGCACTTTCTTCAAAGTGTCGTTTGATTTCTTCAGCAGATAAATTTGAGTTTGATTCTGGTACACCAATTAATACTTTCATTTTATTCACCTCAGATTTAACCTATAGCACACTTTTCATTCTGTCAACTCATCCAAATCCAACATTTTTAGAAAAATTGTGGGTTATGATCAGACTAATCGTAACTTAAAATAAAGATTGACGAACTTTTAAACTGGAGTGAAGGTGACTTGAAATTGACTCAAATTAATCAAAAAATTGGCCCTACTTTAATTATTTTAAATCTCATGATGCTATTCATCTTACCTTTTATTTTTAATGAAAACTTAGCAGTAGCAGACTGGATTCCACTAACTTGTTCCTCTTTTTCAGGAATTGTGGCATTTTTAGATTGTCTCATCATTAGCAAAAAAGTTGCCCCTATGATTAAAAAAGTAACTCAAAATAAAAGTGTCAAACGCATTAGCTTATTAATTAGCCTAGTCATTAATGGCTTTATTTTGAGTTACGAACTCTTTTTGGGGATAACTTACAATTCAATTTGGCATACAACTATGGGGCTTTATTATTTATTTGTGCTTTTACTTCGACTCACAGTTCTTATTTTTACTCGAAATCGCAAACTCCTACGACAATCCACACTTTTAATCAGTGTGATTCTACTAGCTATTAATTTGATGCTTGTAAGAATTGTTGGTTTGACTTTAAATCACTATTATCAAATTGTTTATCGTGATGAAATGATTTATCTGATTTCAGGTTACACCTTGGGTATGTTAATCAAATCCATCGTCATTTTATTTAAAAAGCAAAATCACTTTAAAGACTTTTTCAATTTCTACGCCATTATTAATTTTATGACAGCACTTGTCTCTGTTTATAATATGCAATCCTTGATGCTTGCTAGATACAGCCAAGATGACTTGATGAAAAGCTCATTTATGAGTTATACAGGGATTGTTATCTGCTCAATTATTTTAATTATTAACCTCATTTTTATCTTTCAAAATACAAAATTATCACTGCGAAAGTTTCGATAAATTATGTTCAAGTAAATCGGCAATTTCTTCTGGTGACTCTTGACAGCCATTAGCTAACCATTTTTTAATTACGGCATTTAATCCCGAAATAAAAAATAAATGTTGGTAAGAATTTTGCAGACTATTGTTTTGATAAGCTAGCTGTTTAATTGTTTCATGGTTTTCGGTTAAATGATCATCCAAGTTGAACCAAAAAAACAACCGATAAGTTTCAGGATATTGCGACATATGTCGTAATAGTGACAAAATACTTTTTTCATGATCATTTTTCAAAAAAGTTAAGTAGCTATCAACTAAATAACCTTTTAATCGGTCTGCCAAATCATAAATATCAAGGTAGTTATCATAAAAAGTTGAGCGATTAATTCCAGCTTTTTGACAAAGCGTCGTCACTTTTATATCTGATAACTGATTACCTGATTCAATCAAATCATACAGTGCTTGTTGAATTTTTTCGCGAGCCTTTTTATTTTTCATTTTAACTACCTCCTGCAGGATTTTATTTTAAAGCATCTAAATAATCATCAGCCATCTGAGTCATAGCTTTTTCAAAATCATCATCTTGATCTTCAAAAATAGCATCAATAATTTGTGATTGTTCTTCATTCATTTGTTGATTTAACTCGTGGCCTTTTGTCGTTAATTTCAATAGTTTAATACGTTTATCCACTTTTGAAGGAACTTCATAAACTAATTCTCGCTCAACCAAGTCTTTAACTAAAACATGGCAAGCTTGCTTTGAAATATTTAACACTAACAATAAGTTCTTGATTGAGGCCTCTTCTAGTGTGTATAGGCAAAATAATACCCGATGTTGATTTTTGGTTAATCCATAGGCCTCATAATCAATTAAACTTGCAAATTTTTGGTAAGCGAAAAAAATCGTCGCTAAGCGATTTTTAGATTCCATAAAAATCCTCCTGAAAAATATTAGGTCAACTAGGTTGACTTTTTAGATTAAGGTAGTATAGTAATACTTGTAAATAGGTCAATTAAATTGACTAATTAATTTTAAGACGAAAGAAGACATATACTATGTATACCTTATCAGATTATTTATTAGATGTAACAAAATATCTTGGTTCAGATGAAGTTTTTGGAGTTCCTGGAGATTTTAATTTACAATTTCTAGATCACATTACTCACCGTCATGATATGAAATGGATTGGCAATACTAACGAACTTAACGCCTCTTACATGGCTGACGGTTATGCTCGTGAACGTGGCTTTGCGACATTTGTCACAACCTTTGGTGTTGGTGAATTAAGTGCAATCAACGGACTTGCTGGTAGTGTTGCTGAACAAGTTCCTGTGCTTGAAATTGTGGGTGCACCAACAACAAAAGTACAACATAATGGCGGACTTGTTCACCACACATTTGCAGATAGTCAGTTCAAACGTTTCATTAATGCACACGAAGCTTTAGGTCTTAAAGCTACCTTTTTAACCAAAGATAATGCGATTAATCAAATTAATGATACCGTTCGTTACATTTACGAAAATAAAAAACCTGCTTACCTTGTTTTACCAACAGATTTAGTCGCTCTTCCTGTTAATAACCATTTAAAAGCTAACATTCCACACTTATTTGAAAGCAAACAAACTGATGTTTCTCAATCAGTTGAAACAATCACTTCAGCAATTAAAACTGCTAAAAAACCAGTCATCATCGTTGGTCATGAAGCACAACGTTTTAACTTAGGCGATGCAATCGAAGGCTTTTCAAAACACAATAATATTCCTGTTGCTACTCTTGCAATGGGTAAAAGTACAGTAAGTGAAGAATTTGAAAACTTTATTGGAACTTACAACGGATCAATTTCTGATGAAGCTATTAATCGTTTTGTTGATGAAGCAGATACCGTGATTACGATTGGTGCTAAGTTGACAGACTCCATCACTGGTGGATTTACGCAAAGCTTTGGTCCCGAAAAAACAATTAGTTTAAACTTTGATAATGTTACGATTTACGGCGAAAGATTAACCACACCCTATAACTTTGAGGCGATTATCAATCAGTTAGCTGCAACAAACTTAAACCAAAACTACGACAAAGTCGTTCGTCCAGAACTTACATCAAACGAATTAAAAACAACAGACAACAAATTAACACAAGAATTCTATGACCGTGCTTTACAACACTTTGTTCAAGGTAAAAATACGCTAGTTGCTGAACAAGGAACTTCCTTCTTTGGATTAGCAAGTCAACAACTAAAAGCTAATACTAACTTTATTGGACAACCGCTTTGGGGATCAATTGGTTATGCTTTCCCTTCTGCTTTAGGTTCACAATTCGCCAACCAAAAAGATAACCGTCGTACTGTCCTTTCAACTGGTGAAGGGTCACTTCTTTTAACTATCCAAGATTTTGGAGTTGCTTTCAAGGAAAACTTAACACCTGTTATTTTCATTATTGAAAACAGCGGTTACACAGTTGAACGTGTTATTCATGGTGAAACTGAACCTTATAACGATGTTCCTCAATTAAACTACGATACGATTCCTCATGCCTTTGGTGCAAATGATGAGCAATATCTATTTATTAATGTCGATACTGAAAAAGACTTAGTTAATGCTATGCAAAAAGCTAATGACAACCCCGACAAATTAATCGTTATTCAAGCTAATATGGGTGTGATGGATGCCCCTGAACAATTGATCAAAACAGGTCAATTATTTGAAGCCCAAAATCACTAATATTATTAAAAAACGCTTCTACTTTTAAGAAGCGTTTTTTTACAATCAAACTATGATGAATTCTGTTAAACTTTGTCTAACAACTAATTTAACTAAATGAGGATAACTTATGATAACAACTAAAGTTCAATTATTAACAGAAACGGCGATTATGTCGGCATTAGCTATTGTATTTAACTATTTGGTTTTATTTCAAATGCCACAAGGCGGAAGCGTTTCATTAACCTTTGTTCCCATTATTTTACTCAGTTTAAAGCACGGTTTATTAACTGGAAGTGTTTCTGGTCTAATTACCGGTGTGATTTCTTTAGTATTTGGGGGCTACTTTTTAAATCCAATTCAAGTCTTATTCGACTACATTTTGGCTTTTGCGTTAATTGGATTAGCAGGAATTTTTTCAGCACAATTCAAAAAAGCACTGAAACAAAAGCAATCTAAAAAAGCTGGATTTTCCGTAATTGCTGGCGGACTAGTTGGGGGATTATTTTCTTTAATTAGCCACTTTTTAGCCGGGATTTTCTTCTATCAAAGCTTTGCACCTGAAGGTCAACCTGTTTGGTTATATTCGCTAGTTTACAATAGTAGTTATGTTATTCCTGATACAATTTTAGCCATTATTATTCTTTTGATTTTGATTAATCGTATTCCCTCGTTCTTTATTAAAAGCTAACCTTAATTGGTTGGCTTTTTTTGTTGAATTTAACACCGAATTCAAGTAGTGTATTGACTAACTTGAGGAGGGGTTTTATGAATTCAAAACTAGATTTTAAAACAGCTATGCAAGATGTACTGCCGACAACTTTTGGGTATATAGGAATTGGGATTGCTTTTGGGATTATTGGGCAAGCTTCTGGATTATCTATCTTCTTAATCGGACTGATTTCACTCATCACTTATGCTGGGTCAGCACAATTTGTATTAGTGAGCATGTTGCTAGCCCATGCACCACTTGCTTCAATTGTTTTGGCTATTTTTTTAGTGAATTCTCGCATGATTATTATGAGTTTATCTGTAGCACCTTATTTCAAAAAAGAATCACTACTTAAAAATTTATGGCTTGGCACGTTATTAACTGACGAAAGTTTCGCGTTAAGTATGAATAAATTAAACTATACGCAAAATCAGTTGTCGTTTACCTGGTTTAATACGGCTAATATCGTTGCTTATTTCACCTGGTTTAGTGCGTCAATTATCGGGGGATTAGTTGGTAACTTTATCCCTAATCCTCAATCACTCGGACTTCAGTTTGCAATTGTTGCCATGTTTATTGGACTACTTTATTTACAAGTTGAAAGTGATCAAAAATTAAGTAAAAAATTGCAGTTAACGGTTGTTGCCTTAGTATTAATTCTAATGTACATCGGGCTGATTTTCTTGCCGTCAAATATTTTAATCATTATTGTCACATTGATTGGCTGTTCTTTAGGGGTGGTGATTAAAAATGCCTTCAACTAACTTTGTTATCTTAACCATTTTTCTGTGTGGCTTTGTCACTTGGTGCTCACGTGCCTTACCTTTTGCCGTTCTTAAAAAAGTCAATTTACCTGATAAAGCCATTGAGTTTTTGAACTTTGTTCCGATTGTTATTATGTCTGCTCTTTGGTTTGAAAACTTGTTTATTCAAAGATTAGGTCAATTACCCGAACTCAATATTCCAAATCTACTCGCTTCTATTCCCACCTTACTCGCTGCCATTTTTTCAAAAAGTTTATTAATAACGGTTGTTGTTGGAATTATTTCACTAGGTTTAATTCAATTAATCTAAAAAAGCTTGCTGAAGGCTCAGCAAGCTTTTTATTGAAATTGCCCTAGATGTCAAGTATTGTAGTGTTTGAATGGCATTAAAAATGATGCAAATCTTTTGGGGGACTTTATTTATGAAAAAAAATTATCAATTTAATCAATTATCTTATGCAGAACAATTAAAATTTACTAAAATACCTAAATTTCAAAGATCATTAGTTTGGTCTAAGCAAAAGAAACTAGATCTGTTAAAAACTTTACATAAAAACTTTCCTTTTGGTTCTCTTTTGGTATCACCCATCTCTTCTGATAAAAGTTCCTATAGACTTTTAGATGGACAACAACGATTATCAACAATTAAAAACTTTGAAGATGACAAACTGTTCTATTGGAAACAATTAAATGCAGAAAAATATAATAAACTTTTAGAAGATGTTAATTTAAACTTGAGTAAGAATTCTCTCGAACCTATAAGTAGCTATTTGTTTGATCAATTACTAAGTGACGAAATCGAATTAGCTGATTGGACAGATGAATATGACAAAGATGATTTTCAAAATGTTTCTAAAAGAGAGCTTAGAAACCAAATAACGAAAATAAAAGAAGAAATAGAAAATTACATAAACTTAAGTACACTAACCATTCCTGTAATTGAATTTTTAGGAGATGAGGCTGATTTACCAGAAGTATTTGAAAACCTTAATAGAGGTGGCGTTCCTTTGACTAAATACGAGGTTCTAAACGCATCATGGTCAGAAGAGTTTATAAGCATACCAGAAAACAACGTATTAGGTGATGAAATTTTAAGATATGTAAAAGAGTACTATAACAAAATACGCAATAATAGTGCATTTGAACTTGAGAATTTTTCAGAAGATGATATAACATCTAATCGTTCAATCAATCTTGCTGAATTAAGTAGAGCAATAGGTGAATTTGTAGTAAATAGAATACCTTCCCTAGTTTCTAAAAAAGATAAATCAAACAACGAAATTGGATTCGGACTAATGGGAATCATCACAGGAACACACAATAAAAAAATTGCTACTCTTAAAAATAAAAGTAGTTTTATCCAAAATAATATTGATAATATATTACAAAGATTAAACTCAATAGCTAATCAAATCAATGCTCCATTTGATAAATTATTACGACAAAACATCTCATTTAGTAATAAAAAAAATTCTAAAAAAGAACAATACTCGAATGGATTATCAACTACTTTTAAAGTATTATCTTATTTTGCTAGTTTATGGGATATGTCTGAAAATGATGTGAAAGTTAGTTTGCAAAATATTCCATCATACTATATATATGATTACCTAACTAAAGCTTGGACAGCTCACGGAGATGAACGTTTATTTGAATATTATAGTGGGCAAACAAAAAATTATTTAAGTCCTTTAAATAAAGATAGTTTCATCTCAGCTTTTAATAGCTGGATATTGGAATTTGATGGAAATAGAAAAACATTTAGTAAAGAAATCAAAGCTTTAATAACTATTCATTCAAACCTAACATATATGTCCCGTGAAATTCCTAAAATCGAGGACTACGAATTTGAACATGTCATTCCAAAAGCAAGGATCTTAAATAGTAATGTAAGTAACAGAGTTATTTTGAGTCATCTGGGAAACGGTATGTTTCTTCCAAAATCTCTTAATAATAGTAAAAGTTCACACACCTTATATGAATATAATCAATCAGACTACAAGACACTAATAACTGAATCTAATTACTTTACGTCCGAAGAATTTAACAGCATTTTTAACGCACTGGATACTTCCGACGATGCTTTCGTTAATAATATTATTAAAAGTAGAGCTAAATTAATGGCTATCAACATTGCTGACAAAATATGTCAGTGATTATTTACTTAAAAAGACTTAACCTCAATGGTTAAGTCTTTTTTTAATCTTCTTTTTTAGTTATTTCATCATAAAATCCAGCATAAGTCATTTCAGCGTAAGCGTTAAACCAACAAATTCCTAGTATTCCTAAAGTCAGCGTATTTAGAATATACCATCCTAAAAAGCTTAGCTGTAAATAGAAGAATTGTAGCATATTTTGTTTTTTTGTCATTAAAACGAACGCCTTTTTGAAAGCGTAGAAAACACCTTCTCCTATATCATAACTATCTAGATAAGCATAAGCAATTTGTTCATTTACATTTAAAAATAAAACGCTAATAATATTCAATACAATCGCAATGAGAATATAAACGACAACCAAAATTACGGATAGCGTCTGATTATTAGCAGCAATTCTACCAAAACTCATAATCGTTGCAACTAAATCAACAAAGAGCTCTGTAATCCAATTCACAATATTCGTATAAACTCCGGTTACAATCAATAACCCAATTACGTACAACCACTTGCCATCTGTGAACACATAAGTAATGGCTTTGGATACTTTTTTTGGTTTTTTATCTTTTCGATAAGATCGCAACATAATCATTTTCATGCTAAAGTCAAACCAGATTTTAATTAATGCAAAAAATACTGAAATACTAAGTAAAGTTGCTAGTAATGAATAAGCTAATCGCATCGCCTTTAGTGGATTCATATCAGAAAACAAGCTTGAAATATCAGCTGACCGTAACATTATAACGGCTACAATTGCCATAAACTGTAGTAATGCTGGCAATAATGTTAATTTAAAGTAATAACCCCTATCTTGACTAATCAAGTCTCTTGCTCTTTCTTTAAGTTGTTTTCGATTCACCATCAATCATATCCTCCAATATTAGTCTTGTATCTTCCACTATAACCGATATAACCGCTAATTAATAGGGACAATCAGCAGTTAAGTAAGCTCTATGTTATAATGCAAATAATAAAATTTTGGAGGATTTAAAATGAAAAAAGCAATACTACTAATGGGGTTATTATTATTAACTTTAGTTATGACAGGATGTACTAACGATAAAAGTCCTGCTGCAACAACTATAAACTTGGATAACGAACTAGCTAATTCTAAGACAGGATCTTTTGAAAATGGGGTACTCAAAACTGATTCGCTTACACTAAAAATAGTAGGATATGAAATCGTTAAAAAGAATGAATACTCTGATTATCTAAAAGATACTGCTCAATATTCAATGCTTATCGTTAAATTTGATGCAAGTAGCAATATTCCTAATAGTGAAATTAATGCTAATTCAGCTTTCTATAATTTCTTTAATATTTACCAGGATAATGAGCCATTGCCTGTTAAATTAAATTTTTGCGGTATGACTTCTCCTGCAAAAAATATTGATAGCAGTAATGAATTTCGCTATCCTTCTATGTTTTATTCATTAAAAGATGATAATTCTGATTTTACTTTGATTGCTACTAAAGGTGCTCAATTTTTAGGTAAACAACACCTTAAAAATCCAAATAATAGTGAAACTTAAAATAGCCTGAATAGGCTATTTTTTATTGTTAAGAAAAACGCTCTGTTATTAATGACTAAAAATCAATTTTTTATTTACGCTCACATAGTGTTTCATAAGACTAACCAATTTAATAGTCACTTGATATAATAAAGGAATCAATACCGCTCCAAGTATACAAAGTAATACACTACTTATTAACTGCCATAATGCAAAAGATTGTAACCCTGATAATGTCGATATATATAATACAAGTGGCGATAAAATAAAGGCGATAAGAGTTACCCAAAAAGAAAATAAAATACTGATAACCACAATAAAAACAGCAAGACCAACTATCAAATTAAACAAAATAACACCAAACAAGGCTAAAATATTTATTCTCTTGTGATTTTTTTGTTCATTATAATCCTCATCTGAAACCAGAGTATTTAGTGGTGTTTGATAAATATGTGCAATCTGATTCAGTGTCTCAATACTAGGTAAGGTCTGATCTTGTTCCCATCTTGAAACCGTCTGTCGAGTTACATATAGTTCTTTTGCTATCTGTGACTGTGTCACTTCATTTTCTTGTCTTAATTCTTGTAACTTTTGTCCTAATGTCATCATTATTCCTCGCTCTCTTGTTTTAACTTACACCAAAATGTTGTCACATCACAAGCAACTAGTATGTTACATTCGCTTGTTAGTCAAAAAGCTAGTCCCATTTGGACTAGCTTTTTCTATGTAGAAACGCCACTATAATCGAAAATTCACTCATACTTATCAGCAATGCTGCTAGAACATAATAAATTCGAATATTTAGCATAATCGGTATATTTAAAATCATAATCCCTGTGATGTGACCTGTAATGAGTGGCTGAAATAAAATAATTAAGTTAATCAATATTAAGCTAAATGGTAAGCAACTAATTAATAGAAATCCCTTAGTTTGCATTTTTGTTTTGCGATAAAAAATACTATAAGCCAAAATATTAACGATTCCCAAGACAAAAGCACCTATAAAATTCATGATTCCAAAACCGTCGCCGTACATCAATAACACTAAAATCAATTGCGTAATGATAAAAAATTTACTAAATAAGCGACTTCTATTAGTTCTAGAATTTGTCGATTGATTTTCAATTTTGCCTTTATGATGAATCAGCTCGTCAATTGTTGTGTCAAAAAAGGTACTAATCTTTTGAAGTGATAAAAAATCAGGTTCAGTGCGATTATTCTCCCACGATGAAATAACTTTACTGGAAACATTTAATTCTTGCGATAATTGTTCTTGTGTGAGTGATCGTTGCTTTCGCAATCTTTTTAAATTATGACTAAAATACATCTTACGCCTCCAATCGTACTTTCAGTATACTAAACTTCTCTAATAATTTGAAATCGGATTCAAAGGACTTCTCTACAAAATAAAGATAATCAAAAATCAACATTTTGGGGATGTTCATTTTTGATTATCTTTAGTAGTTTAAATTTATTAACAATTATGAAAAGAGGTCACACTTTTATGCTTAAAAAGTATAGCTATACCGTGTCTGTATTATTGAGCCTAACCTTACTTACGGGTTGCTCAGTTAAATATTATGAACTGCCCTCGGCTGAATCATCACAAAGTTCACAGCCTGTTGACACTAACTTAAAAACTGACGAATTGGTTTTACCAAAAAGTTCCAGCTCTATTATCATTCAAAACCAACCGCTTATTATGGATGATAACAATCCAAGTAAAATTGAACTCCCTATTAAGATAAGCAGTAGTAAGTTCTTTAGAGTCTATGCCAAACAAGGTAACCATAATTTAGTAGAACGTGAAATTGTCGGACAAAACGAATCGCTAATGTATTGGCAACTTTTTGATTCAACAACACCTGTTTACTTCCAATTATCTGATATCCAAACAAGTCAAATTTTATTTGAAAGAACATACTATCTCAACTAAATGAAGATGAAGAAAGGAACCACTATGAAAAAGAAACTGTTCGGATTAATCCTCATTCTAACTTTAACTGGCTGTTCAAAAAATACGAGTATTAACCAAACCCATGAAAGTGCTGCCCCAATTAATCAACATATTGTCTACCAAAATAGTAATAATACTTTTAACAGACGTGACGATACAGTTAATATGTTCGATACAGCAATCAAAATAAGTACCGCTTCTCAAGATAATCAATTCACTTTTATCATTGATGAGCCTTACAATCATACAACGAATAACATTGATGGTAATTATACAGACATGAGTGTCGCTCAAAATGATACAGAATTGGTCAGCAATGGTGTTAATATTAGTCAATCAGAACTCAACACGATCGATTATAAAACGACATCTATGTCTTATAACCATATTGACCCCTCAGTTCCAATAAAATTGAAAATAACTGATGGTAAAACCCAAAAGATACTATTTGAGTCAACTTATTACTTAAATGAAGTCATGAATTGAAAAACTTAATCACCCTTAAATATAAGTCAGTAGAAAGGTATTTCCATACAAAAAAGACTTGCATGACAATAGTCAGCAAGTCTCTTTTGTATGTTTTAAATCAAACGTATATGTGTGTACTTAAAAAGTACACTATTAAAATACAATATTAGATTTATCATTGCAAATCTTATTATAAAATTAGGCATTACATCATCATCTTTTTGAGTCCTGGAATTTTTCGAAAAATAATCGTTAAGATAATTGATAACGCAAATATCACAATTGAAATAATTGGTACTGCTAGCAATGCATTATTAAAGAATTCAAATCCATTCAGTTTTTTAATGATGATTGTGACTAAGAAGAAATGAACTAAATAAACACCCATGATCATTTGAGATAACTGAATTAATCGATTTAACCATTTTTTATCGGACAATTCATCCCAATCAATTGAATAACTCCATTGTTTAACAAACACAAATATTGCAAAAGTCGTGAACATGACTGTTAAACTCGTGTAGCTATATAACGGAATCATAATAACTTGGTAATGATAGGACATTACTCCTGTCAGTACAATAGTTAGCAATGTACTAATGATACCGGTTATATATAATCGTTTTCGCCACTTAAGTGGCACATCAACTGTATTAAAATAGTGACCTGCTACAAAATAAGCTGAAAAACCTAGCGTAAAGTTGAAATAAATTCTTGAAAAACCAATGGCAAAACTATCTAGGACTGCTTTAACTGCATACGGCATTGGTTGATAAGCTACTAAATTTTCATAAACTTCTGAAATTGTTGGCAGTAAAAGGGTAAAAATAAGGGCAATTGCTAAAAAATAACGTGTTAGTTTGAGACTTTCAGTTATTTTTCTTAATAATGGTACTAAAATATAAAGTCCGATTAACATGTGTAAAAACCACAAATGTGAATAACCTTCAATAGTCGTCACAACTGCTTCTCGTAAATCGCCAACTTCAATATAATTGAAAACACCATAAATGATATGCCAAAAGATAATTAAATATAAAATCTTTTTGATGTTTTTTTGAAACAATATCTTCAAATCAAATTTTTTATCCGGATTTAAAAATAATGCTCCTGAAATCATGATAAAAATTGGCACACACCATCGCATAATAGCATCCCAAAAGTTAAGACTCTGCCACGTAAAACTCTGAACATTAGCTGTGTAGTATAAGCTCTGAGATGACACATGAATAACAATTACAGCAAAAATTGCTACAATCCTCAATATATCTAGATAATAAATCCTCGGTGTTTTCATTTACATACTCCTCTGTATTTAGTCTGACTCATTTATTATATTATGATTTTTAAAATATCCAAATAAAAAAGAGAGCTCAAATGAGCTCTCTTTACTTATAGTAATTATTTATTTTTGTTGAATTAATCGAATTTTTTATTAGAAACTGCACCATCTAAAATACCACTATCATCGCTTAGAACAAGTGATGCATTCTTGTAATCTAAGATTAGGTTTTCACCTAGAAAGGCATTTTCTTCTTTAGAAGTTGACACTTTTAAGCCAGCGTTATTTTCAATTTCTTGGTTATAGTCTTCATCAGGTTGACTACTAAACACAAATTGGAATTTATCACCAATTGCACAAGTTCCACCTAAATCAGAGAATTTATTTGATCCATCATCTAAAGCTAAGAAAACATAGCTATCACTAGATGGCATTTTTTCTTGTAAATATTTTGCAGCACTTTCTTTAATTTTTAACTTCATAATTAAACACTCTTTCGTTAAATAAGTTTTGTACAATCTTTATGATTTATATATTATCAAATATAAATAAAATTTCAAGACAATTTTTATTTTTTTACAAAAATAACCATAAAAAGTTATCTTGATTTATTTGCAAGATACCTTTTATGGTTATCGATTACTGCTTATTCTTTTATTTTTAGACCACTTCTAAATAGCCATAATCCTAACTTAATTACATTTGATAAAATGAAAATCAAAAGCAAAACCCTTGGTATTTGCCATACATAATCATTACCTGGCAAAATACTCAAATAAGATACTAAAGCTAAAATCATAGCTATCATAATTAGAAATAGTCCCGTATAAATAAAAACTAGTTTTCGATGAGTGTTTGTCATTTACTCATTACCTCCAATAGATTATGAGATTCAATTGACTTAATATTGACCCACTACTTGCTGATACCCCTATGATATAAGCTTGTTTTTTACTAATATCTCGTCAATCTTCCATAATAATAGAACTTAAATAACAACCTCCCGATTATCAACAATGTACTTGGCGTTTTGATAAAAGTATTGCAATTCCTAACGACTACCAGTTGTTATGGAACTGCTAATATCTGACTATATCAAATAATCGTTGGTTTTCTTAGCTATTTCGGGTTACACGTCCTCTATTAAGTTTAGATTATTGATTATTTGTAATAAAGCTTGGTTCAGACATTAGTTTATTGCCTCTAGATTTTTCTGTTTTGATAGTAGCCATGCTTGCTCGAAGCCATTGATCTTTTCCCAATTCATACCAAGCCTCGCCTCTTACTAGTCTTCGCGACTGTATTTTATATTCCATATTTGGATAAACTCGTCCAGTAGCTTTATTACCTCTAAAGCCCACCGCACTTAAAAGTGTTTCAGTTCCTCTTGGATCAACATCAGCTTCAATTTTAATAACTGCATCTAAGTCTTGTACTGAATTTTCACCACCTAAATCATAATATTTAGAACTTGCCCACTCATTATTTCCAACTAAGTACCAAGGTTGGCCATCTGCTCCTGTAACAGTTGTATTCACTAACCATTGAGATTCTGTTGGTAAATAATGACCTGTTACACTGGAAGCTGTTTGAACATCACGCCATGTGGCAATTCCATATCCTTTGACATAATTAACGGTTGCTATTTTATCTGGTGTAGCTGCTTCTGCTGATTTTGACTGACTTGTTGAAAGTCCAATAATAGCAGTTAATAATGCTAACCCTGAGATAATTGTTTTCTTTTTCATATCGTTATCCTCCATTAGTTATAGTTGTCGACTTTTAATTTTATTTTGATAAACTTCGTAGTTCTTTTGATTAGCACCTGGAAAATTTACTAAACTTTGCTTATTATCTCGGGAAACTTCACTCTTAATATCCGCATATTGACCTTCAATCCATTGATTTTGACCAACCTGATACCATGTTTCACCACCAAGAACTTGTCTACTAAATACTCGATAATCGTTATCAAAGTTTACAAAACCTGTCTGATTATAATTGATAGTATCAGAAAAAATAGGTACACCTCTCCTGAAAATTTTTGGATTTTTAATAGTAATTACAGCATTCATTTTCTGTTCAGCACAATCTTGCTTTATGTCGTAATACTTATTACTGACCCACTCATTATTACCTACTAAATACCAAAATGTATTATCTTCAAACATAGACATATGATTGACTATCCATTGGGATCCAGTTGGTAAATAGTGTCCTGTAGGTGTTTCATCAACATTTCGCCAAGTAGAAATACCATATCCTTTGACGTAATTGACAGTAGCTACTTTATTAACATCACCCTCTTTTACAACTCTCTGTGTTGCAGCATTCGCTGTTTGTCCCACGCCTAATAAACATATTGCAGCTAATACAGCACCGCATAATTTAATTGTTCCTCGCTTCATTAATAATCCTCCTTGTTAATTATTCCATTTCAAAAAGGACGCTCCTCTTTTGAAACATCTTGCTATCTGAACTGACTATAACAAATTATTAATGATTTACTTAGCTATTTTGGGTTACATTTACCTATTCTATCGACAACTTTTTCGCTATAATTAAAATGATTCATAAACTCATATAAAAGGAGATTACGGTTATCGAATTTAGTGAGAAAATCAAATATATCAGAAGCTATCATAATCTAACTCAAAATCAGCTCGCAAATAAACTCAATGTTTCTCGTAAAACGATTTCTGCTTGGGAAAATAATCGTGGAATTCCTGATTATTATTTAGTTAAAGCTATTGAACAATTATTTAATATCAATTCTGACTCTCTTCTCAATACAAAAAAAGAAATCAATTTTGATATGTTTGAATTAAAACAGAAACAGCTTTTGAAAATTAAAATCATTTCTATCATAGAAACCATATCGTTAATCATTGGCTACTTAACTTTAATGGACTGTGTACATACTTTTATTAACACACCTCTTCTTATTATTTTGACAGTGTATTTAAATAGAATCATTAAAAATTATTCTCAAAATATTATAAAAAATCTATCCATATACATAACACATTTAGGATTTTTAATACCAATTTTAATAACCAATGTATTGATAGGAGGCATATCTGCTAATAACCTCGTGCATGCCAATTCTCACCTTGGTGTCAGCTATAATTTAGGATTGGTGCTTGGCTTAACCGTTGTATGTTTAGAAGTAACATATGGTGTTACGACATTGTACAAAGTTGCAGTTATTTTATTTAAAGAAAAAACACCGAATATAAGCAAAAAAGGTTCGAGAATAAATAATAAATTGAACAATTAATTCCTATACAATCCCTAACTATTTTCACAAAAAATAAAAGCCTTTAGACTATTGTCTAAAGGTTTTTTACTGATCATTTTTTATCATAGATTGTTTTATTAAGTCGATAATATAAGGTAAATCAGTATGATTATTGAATGTCACTTCATAATCCCCATTCCCATATTTACCAATATTTCGCATATCTCGAGCATAGTCAAGTTTATCATTTAATTGACCAAATTTCATATTCAAGAATAACTTCAATTGCTTCTTTTGAATGGTGATATCACAGAAGTCCTTATCATTAATCAAAAAAGCCAGATAAGTTTTATGAGCTTTGATTGAAATATTGGGATTCAAATCCAAAATTTCGATTTTCAATTCCTGATACAAGTCGTTTGTTTCATCTGAACCTTTCTTCAACATATCCGCTTCAGTATAGTTTTTCAATTCACTAATCTGTGTAAAGTTAACTTGCTCTTTAGTTAACGTTGTTTGACTTTTAGCCACCTTTGCTGGCTTTGTTTTTTCAATATAATCAAGTTGAATTTGACCATTCTCAAATTGCTTGATTTGATATAAATCAATTGGCAACTCTGGATTATTCACTGCATCTAACTGATAATTCGTATACCCTTTGGTAATAAAGTTAATTTTGGTCTGTTCGAAATTGAATTCATCCACGCGTCTATGCGTGTTATGAACCTCGTTATATAGCAAAACAAAATCTGCTTTATGGTTGAGTAATGTATTCAAATAAGCATATCTCTGGTCAATCACACTATATTTAGTATCGTTTTTATACTCAATAATTACAAAACTATTAGTTGTTTCATCAAAGGCAACCGTATCTAAGCGATAATGTTCCACGTGAAACTCAGTCGCTAAAAAAGTTAATCCCAGCAAAACTTCAGTATTTTCCTCGACTAAACGCTGAATTTCTTTTTCAACTTTAAATGGAATGGCTTTTAGACGCGTTAGTTGATTATTTTTAAATTGATAAAGTGACATATTTACTCCTCTAAGTCTGTGTTCTACAACTATATTAACTTTAATCAATCATAGATGTCACCTGTTTTAATCTCTTTTATCATGCCATACAGAGATAATCCTATTGTAACGACATATGCTATCACGAATAATAAGCGAAGTTGATAATAAAATGACAATCCTAAGATAATGATTGTCAGAACAAAAATCAGTACAAATAAGTATAGACTTGGAATATAGTAAATTCTTTTTTGTCTTGTTTCTTCATTATTTTTATCATAACCATATCTAGCCAAAAATAAAACTAGCATTGAAGGCACTATCAAGAACATGTTGATAGTTAAATAGAAAAGACTTCCAAAAGTAGCTATTGCAATAATTCCTAGAATAAAACCAAATAATAGTTTTTTAGACATAAGTTAACCCCTTCCCAACTTTTAAATGAAATATAAAAAGGCCTATATCGGCCTTTTACTCGTAATAAGTTCCACCTAACATTTTTTGAATATTAGTGTGTTTTGAATGTTGAATATTAAATGTGGGATAATCTGCAGCTGATCTGTCTAGCAGATTACGATTGAATGAATTGTCAATAATAATTTGATCATTAGAAATCGGATTGCCATATTTCAAACTATCATCTAATTGCTGAGCTTTTTCGGCAACATAGTTATTCAACTTAACTAATTCTTGTTGATTAGCTAGTAACTGTCTTATCAGTTCTTGGTCAAAATCTACAGTAATAAATTGTTGCTGTGGTTGTGGTTCTACCATATCTTTATACTGACCACCTGTTATCAAATAGACATCAATTTTATGGTTGGGATACCTTGTGGTTAAATCTTGATAAATTGACTCTGCAATTGCGATGTTATTAGGCTTAGGTTGCACATCAGCCAGTGTTATTTTTTCAGTGGGTTTTGCAGTTTTAATCGCAATATTACCATTATAAGGGTAATCAACAAACTTGTTTAATGGCGACTGGTGTCTATTCAAATAATCATTCGCCATAACACCAGTAGATATCGTCCCCAATAGCAAAGTCACGGCAGCTAATACTGTTATTACAATCGTTTTCTTTTTCATTTCTACTCCTCCATTTCTCAGCTACTATAGCATCGAAGAAATTCAAATTCAATGGCATGTAGCATTACTTATACCTTTTTTATATGTTATATAATTGATGATACAGATGTTCCTGCTTAATTAACTCACTGTGACTACCCTGTTCAACTAATTTTCCTTTATCTAAAACTAAAACCTGATCACATTTTTTAGCTACAGGTAAGTGATGTGAAATAAAAATAATTGTTTTTTGATTTAATGATAGCAGGTAGTCAGTAATTTCTTTTTCTATTAAAGCATCTAAACCACTTGTTGCCTCATCTAGTATTAAAACATTGGATTTTTTGAGTAAAGCTCTAGCTATGGCTATTCTTTGCTTTTGTCCCCCCAGATAAGTTAGAAGCCCCTTCTTCTAATATCGTTCCTAGTTGTAATTCCTGTTGTTGAATAAAGTCACTTAGTTTTACTCTGTCACAAACTTCTTTAATTTCTTCTAAAGTCGGTATGACATCTAAACCAAAGGTTAAGTTTTCTAGTATTGTTCCTCTAAAAAAGAAAGATTCTTGGGGAATATAAGTAACATGGGTTCTTAACTGGGAATTATTAATATCTGAACTTTTATAATGGCCATAACTCACATTACCAGTTGAGGGTTCAAAAAAGTTAACTAAAATTTTAGCCAAAGTAGATTTTCCAGATCCACTAAGTCCCAATAAGGAAACCTTACTTTTAGCAGCAATCTTAAAATTAATATTATTCAAAGTATTATTTCCCATTTTATAAGAAAAAGAAACGTTGTTAATTGCGATATCTTGATTAAATGTATCAACTTTTACTTTTGTTTCGTTATGACTTTGTTCACGTTCAATTGATAAAACTTCAGATAATCTTTGTGTAGCGACTTTTGCAGTTTGCAATTTTGCTTGTAAGTTTATGATATTCTGCAAAGGTTCTGTAAAGAAGACTAATAGAGCATTAAACGTAATTAGCTGTCCTAAACTAATGGTAGTGTTCATCACATAATAGGAACCAATCCATAAAATTAGCACACTACTGATCAACTGTATTAATTGTTTGGAAGTTTGCTGTAGATTATTTAATTTATTGTTGTCATATGATTTGTTCAAAGCTTTTTTAAATAATTGTGTAACCTTATCATCTACTACCTGTTCCCCGTTATAAGCTTTAATAGTCTCAACACCATTAAACGCTTCAATAATATTAGAATTAAGTTCAGAACTAGCAGACATCTCTTCTTGATTTGCTCTATCTGACTTTTTAACAAAGGCTAAGATAGCAACCATATAAAAAGGTAGTGTTCCTAAAACAATCAAAAACAAAGTACTATTTTGAACAAGTAATGTTATCCCAATGATAATCACCATTCCTAAGTCTAAAATCATTGATAAACTAATATTAGCTAGTGCATCGATAATTTTATTAGCATCTAAGAATCTAGAAATAATGTCTCCAGATTTTCTCGTATTAAAGAAGCTCATAGGTAGTCTTAGGACATGCTTTAAATAGTCCAAAATGATAGTTAAACTCATTTTTTGACCTAGTTTAGTCATCAAAAGATTACGTAAATATTCAAATAATGTCTTCACTACATAAACTGTAATCATACCTATCGAAATAATATTTAGTAAATTAATTTCTTGTCGAGGAACTAGAAAATCAATAATACTTTGAAAGTAATAAGAAGAAGCAATTCCGAGCATCGTTATACAAATAGATAGGATAACGATTAAAGAGAGTAGTTTCTTTTGCTGCATAACTAAAGGCATAAATGAAGATAGGCGATATTTTTTTCGTTGTACAGGTTGATAGTCTTCATTGGGAGTAGCAAAAAGTAAAATCCCCGTCCATTCTTGATTGAATTCCTCAATTGTTTTTTCAACTTTTCCTTGAGCAGGATCACCTATTATCAGTTTATTTTTCTTGATACCGTAAATAACAACATAATGTGTATATTGATTATCAACAACTAGGTTTGCAATCAAAGGGAATTTTAATTCATTATTTTGCCATACTGATTCATCAGCTTTAAAAGCATCACATTTAAAATTGAAAGCTTCTAGAGTCTTTTTCAATCCTAGAGCTGTTGTTCCCTCTAAATTTGTGCCAGATAATTCTCTTAATTCAGAAAATAACACGTCTGTTTGATATGTTTTTAGAATCATCGCTAAACAGGCAACTCCACAATCTTTTTGTTCATGTTGTCTTATAAATGACTGCTTTTCTTTCATTCTTTTCTTCCTCCTCTAAGACCATAAAAAATAGGCGTTAGTTAGACACCTATCGTTTCATTGCATTTTTCAATTTTTTACTTTTTCCAATTGAATAATATCGTGTCATCCCATTTGTAAAAGTGATTTCTCTATCATGATGATTAACCGTTTCAATATTATCTAAGTTAATTAAACATGATCGACTAATTTTGAACAGTTCAGGATGTTTAGCAGATATTTCAGATAATTTATCATAAAACTCATGTTGCTCGTCAATCGTATATAAGACGATTTTATGCGGAATAGTTGAGGTTTCAATCGATAATATTTCATCTTTATTAATTGAAAATGTTTGATTAGCAATGGAAAAATTAAAACTCTGATTTTTATCAGTATTGGACTTGTCATTTCTTGCTTTAGCTAAAATTAAAAGCTCTAGGATTTCATCTCTAAACACGTCTAATGCTTGATCTTTAGCTATAAAGCCTAAAGGTTCGACTTTTCTTTGTAAGGTTAAAGGCATTAACTCGTCATGGGTTGTGATAAAAATAATTTTTGCATCCACACATGACTGTCTAATTTGAACAGCCAATTCAATTCCATTAACTGAGTGATTCAAGTCAATATCTAGCAAAAATATACCGTCTGAAACTTCGTTTTGTGATAAATAATGTATAACGTCATCGGGACTTTGTGTCGCCAATTTAATCTCAAAATTTCCTTCATGAAATAATAGATAATTCGTTATCGTCTTTTCAACTTGTTTTAACTGAACAGGATTATCCTCACAGATTATAATTGGATAAGACATTGCTCGTTCCCTTCTATTAATTAACTAAAATTTTAATGTTTGCTGAAAAAATATCTTTTTTCTTAGAAAAAGTTTTTAAAATATTAGGATGTTTTTGACTAATCTCTTCAATATTAACTAATCCTAATCCAGAATGTCCTGCTTTAGTCGAAACATTCGCTTGTCTTAATGATTTCAAATCAACTGTATTAGCTACATAATTATTTCTTACCCAAAACTCTAATTGATGATCATCTTGATACAACATGATATCAATTCTTGGATGAGCGGTTTCTACGGCAGCTTCAATAGCATTATCTAAAACAATGCCAAACATTCTAACGCAATCAAATTGATCAATTGGCATCTTATCAACCACCATTTCACATTCAAAATGACAAGCTATCTCTTTTTGTTTGGCTTTTGATAGTTTAGAAATAATCAAACTCTTCAAATAATCATTTTTAATATTTTGACAGTGTCTAAAGTCAACTTCTATTTTTTTGAAATAATTATCTGAGTATTGTTCTAAATCGGAAACAGTATTAATCAGTTCAGAACTATTATCACTTTCTACTGAACCTTTTAGGCTCAATAATAAATTTTTATAGTCGTGTTTGAATTTAGCATTAACTTCTTGGCTATGTTCTAGCTCTGCTGTGTAGTCATTCAAAGTATCAAATTGCTTTTTCAAGAGTTTAAAATCGTATTTCTTTTGTTGATTATGTGAAGTAATCAAAAATACAATAACCGTGAAAACGGCTTGAACAATTAATATGATATTAATAATTGTTATAGTAGTAGCGAAAACACCAAAATAACCACTAATGAAAATAGCAGCTCTAGTCACAACATATAAATAAAGCATTAACGAAGATAGTAGTCCATTACTCTTATCATGAATAATAGTTATTAAATTTACTTTTTTAATTATATATAAAAGTATCATCAATAGTAGGCTATTAGTTAATACTGTACTACTAACAATTCCTACATCACCTATATTAGGTATACTATAGATAGAATTTTTTAATATTATCTCGGTTGAAAAATACACTAGATCACATAACTCTATTGCTAATATAATACTATTAAATACAAATAAATCAGGTTTGTGACTTTTAAAGATAGCATACAATCCTATGGCCATTACTACGTTAAATACGTCACCAATCATCAATAACAGGAAGATTGGTGCCCAGGAAAGTACCAATAAAATAATCTTTTTAACCGTAACCCTATTTTTTAGAAGAACAACTACTGTTATAGGATATAATATCATCAGAAAAAAATATCGTAAGATAAAAAGCTTCGTATCAGTTACCATTTTTCTACCGTACTAACAATTCTTAAATAATGAAAATACACACTGCCATAGGTTATTCGGACTACTTTGCGAATCTCTCATAGTTATATGCCCACCAGTAATCTTTAATAATTCCTCTTTAGTCAATTTTTCCATACTTCTATTTCTCCTTTTATTGAATATCATTTTATAGTATGAATTTTAACACATTAAGAAAAATAAAATGTTCAAGATACAAAAAACGACATTCAAGATTATTTTTAAACATTTTAACAGTCAGGACTGTGATTTCCCTAATTAAGATATTTATTAATAAATTAGTGTCTTCAAGATAGTTATTCCCCCAACTTAAGACTTTTAAATAACTCATACGCTTTATCATGATAAATTGTAATCATCTTAGTAATACTATCTTTTAAAATCAAAGGAGTTCTAACATTGAAAAAAACATTTAACCTTTTCACACCTATGAACGGACAATTATCTGTAGTTAATAGTGTTTCAAGGATATTCCCAGGTAAACAAGTTCACTTGAAAGCAGAAGTTGATATGGAAACTGGCGAAACTATCTTATTCGTTGATAAAGACGATTTAAAAAAATTACAATAGTAGTCAAAAAATAACCTTACATTAATAATTTGTAAGGTTATTTTTTTATGCTTAATATTCTAAATAAAAAATGTCCACATTAATTTATGTCGTGACCCTCCACCCAAAAAAAGTAAGACACATTAATTAACTAAAATTTTGATGTTTGCTGAAAAATATCTTTTTTTAGAAAAACCTTTTTTAAATATATTGAATTATCTCATCATAAAAGGTAACTAATCATATATAAAAGTTCATACCGAAAATTTGAGAAAAAACACTTTGAAAAATTTCGATTATCAACGTTTTTATTATATTGTGACTTATACTTACCTTTTTCTCTTGTAATAGTTAAAGAAAACACATATGTTGAAAAAATACCAAACGCTAAAATTAAAATAATAACTAAAATGATAAGTGTATTCATATTATTTCTCCTTTTTCACATATAATAAAAAAATGTTCACACTACTTCAAGTAGCGTGAACATTTTTTTATTCAGCAACTTTATTCACTGATTTTTTTAGAAAGCGATACTCTTTATTAGAATAGATTGTTCCAACTAATCTAACAATCCAACCAAGTGCCATCACTAATAGTCCTGGTGCTAATGAAGATACTAAATCTGACAGTTTTTGATTATCGACCATATCAATATTAGCTTTAATTTGTTCTAACAAAGCTTGATCTATACTAACTGATTTTAATAGCATAAATGAAACGCCAGCTAATAGTGAACCCGCCATTAATAATATAACCCCACGTTTTTTGACTTCTTCTTTAGGTGCTCTTATCAAGACATACAAGGCAATAATAATAGTTAATGCTGTTGTAATAAAGCCAACAGATGCTGCCGGAACAATTAAGGATATAATTCCTAGAATAAATAATAGTAAATATGTAGTTTTAAAATGTGATAATTTCATTTGATTTTCCCCTTTTTTATAATTCTTTTAAAAATCAAATTTAGTGTATCATCTCCATTTAATTGAGTTTTCAAAGTATCTTTAATCCCCATTTTTATATCCCGAACAACATTTTAAATTTAGGTATATAAAAAAAGACTTCAATTTGAAGTCTTTTTTGTTTTACTTAACTTTATCAACTGCAAATACTTCATTTGCAATTTCAATTACGAGTTTAATTTTATCCCATTGTTGTTCTTCCGTTAAATGGTTCCCTTCTTCTGTTGAAGCAAAACCACACTGTGTGCTTAGAGATAATTTTTCAAGTGGGACATATTGACTAGCTTCTTTAATACGGGCTTTAATGACTTCTTTTGACTCAAGTTCTGGATTTTTGCTAGTAATTAATCCTAAGACGACTTCTTTACCAGGTGTAACCTGTTGTAACGGTTCAAAATCGCCTGAACGATCATCATCAAATTCAAGATAAAAAGCGGAAACATTTTCTTTTGCAAATAACGTATCAGCAACGGTTTCATAACCCCCACTTGCTGCCCATTTTGAGGCATAATTACCACGACAAACATGTGTTGTCACTGCTAAATCTTCTGGTAAATCAGCTAATGCACGATTATTAAAACTTAGGTAAAGGGCTTTTAGCCGATCAATATCTTGATAATCTTTTGAAATCGTCTTCCAAAAACTTTTATCGGCAATCATTCCCCAAGTACAGTCATCTAATTTAACATGTCGACAGCCTTCATTATATAAAGCAATAATTAAATCGTGATAGGCTTGGGCAACGTCTTCAATTAACTGATCTTCACTTGAATAAAATCGACCGATTGCTTCAATATTTTCAGGTCCTCTGACCAGTTCTGCATAAAGTTGAGCAGGAGCTGGGATACTTTGGCGAGCAACTAACTCATCATCGTGTTCAACTAAACTTTGCAAATATTTAAATGCTAATAAATCAGGATGATTAGGGTTAAATTTGATTTTTCCGCTCACTTGAGCAGAATCATTACGAGTTTCAACACCATGGAATAAATAGCCATGTTCTTGTTTAGTATGACTAATCCCATCAAATCCCCAAAAAGTATCTAAATGCCAGTAACTACGGCGTAATTCACCGTCTGTTACAATTTTTAATCCAACTTCTTTTTGTTTTTGGACTAATTTTTTGATTTCTTCATTTTCAATTTGTGTTAAGTCAGCTTGCGTAATTTTATTTTGATTAAATTCTTCACGTGCAATTTTTAGACTTTCAGGTCTCAAAAAACTACCAACTGTATCATAGTGACTAAGTGTTCCATTAATTTTTGGCATAATAAGGTTCTCCTTCAGATTGTTTGATTAATTTAATTTTTCAAAAGCTTGGGCAAAATCCTGTTTTAAATCATCAATGTCTTCAAGTCCAATTGATAATCTTAATAATCCATCAGTAATTCCACGTTCTAGACGTTCTTCTCGGTTCAATTCAGCATGGGACATTTTCGGAGGGTATGACAAAATTGACTCAGTTGCACCTAAAGATACAGAAAAGACTGGGATTTTAATTTCCTCAATTAACTTTTTGACATTTTCTTCAGTTCCAATGTCAAATGATAAGACAGCACCGCCTGCTTTTGCTTGGCTAAGCTGTAAATCATAACCGTCAGATGTTTCAAGTCCAGGATAGTTTACTTTTGTTACGACAGGTTGCTCGGTTAACCACTTGGCAAATTCTAGGGCATTTCTTGACGAAGTTTGCATTCGAACACCAAGTGTTTTTATCCCTCTTAATAATAAGAAGGAATCAGCAACACCTAAAGTTGCTCCCATTGCATTTTGTAAGAAATAAACCTGATCTGATAAAGCTTTTGTTTTCGTCACAACGAGTCCCGCTAAAATATCACTATGACCCGCTAAAAATTTAGTTGCACTGTGAACAACAAGATCTGCTCCTAATTCTAATGGCTTTTGTAAAATAGGTGTCATAAACGTATTATCAGCAAATACTAAAGCACCTCTTTCATGAGCAATTTTTGAAACCTTTTGAATGTCGGTCACTTGTAAAGTCGGGTTTGCTGGTGTTTCAAGATAGACCACTTTGGTATTCTCTTGAAAAGCATCTTTCAAGGCTTTTTCATCGCTTAAATCAACAAATGTATGACTGATACCATAATTAACTAAAACTTCAGTTACCAATCGAAAAGTACCACCATAAACATTTTTTGTCACAATAACGTGGTCACCTTGTTTAAGCGTTAATAAGGCTGTTGAGATTGCGGCCATTCCGGTAGCAAAGGCAAACCCGCGGTCACCATTTTCAAGTTCTGCAATACTTTCTTCCAAAACATCTCGAGTTGGATTACCACTTCGGGCATAATCCCACTGACCAAATTCATCAAGTCCAGGTTGTTCAAATGTTGAAGACAGATAAATCGGTGGATTCACCGCTCCAGTGTGGGGATCAGGTTTAGCTGTTGATTTGACTACTTTAGTCCAATCTGAAAATTCTGCTTGACTCATTTTTATTCCTCGCTTTCAGCTTTTTTAAATGCTTGTTTGAAGTCTTTAATTAAATCATCACTATCTTCTAGACCACATGAGATTCGGAGTAAGTTTTCGGTGATACCTGTTTTTTGTCGTTGCTGTTCACTTAAATCGGCATGAGTTTGAACAGCTGGAACAGTGACTAAGGTTTCTGTTCCACCTAAGCTCTCTGCAAAAGAAACGACTTCGAGCTTCTTTAAAAACGTATCGATTTTAATATTTTTTGCGGTATAAAGGCTAATCATACCGCCTTTACCTGGATATAAAACGTTAGTAACAGCCTTTGATTGTTTAAACAAACTGACTAATTGCTGTGCATTTTCTTGTTGCTTCTTCAATCGAATAGGCAAAGTTTTCAGACTACGAAGTAGCAACCATGAATCAAATGGACTAATGTTTGAACCAATCGTAATCAAATTTTTATCCAGAACCTCAGCTGTTTGCTCATCTTTACAAATAACAGCCCCAGCTAAAATATCATTGTGACCTGATAAATATTTGGTTGCACTATGAACTGCAATATCGGCTCCTTCATCCAAAACTTGTTGAATGAGTGGCGTATAAAACGTATTATCGACAATTAATTGAGCCTGATTTTGATGTGTTAATTCAGCTGTCTTTTCGATATCGATGACTTTCATCATTGGATTTGAGGGTGTTTCTATCCAAACGGCTTTAGTTTTTTCGGTCAGCAATTGGGCAAACTGGTCAAAATCCTGACCATTCCACTGACTAAATTCAATGCCATATTGTTGGCTCAATAAATCAAAAAATCGAAAAGACCCACCATACAAATCATCAGATACAACAATATGATCGCCACTTTTAAATTGCGTAAAAACCAACTGAATCGCAGCCATTCCTGATGATAATCCAAATGCACGCACACCATTTTCAAGTTTAGCTAATACTTCTTCGAGTACTTGTCGTGTTGGCTGGTTCATTCGTGAGTAATCATAACCTGTTGATTCGCCTAACCCGTGGTGTCGATAAGCTGTTGAAAAATAAAGTGGCATCGAAATCGCACCCGTGACGTTATCTTGACGATTTCCTGCTTGGGCAAGAATCGTATCGATTTTTTTCTTCCATGTACAGTGACTTTCCATTTTTTTGCTCCTTAAAATTTAGATTTTATCAAGTGCTTGTTTTAAATCAGCAATCAAATCATCACTATTTTCAATTCCTATTGATAAGCGAATTAAATCAGGCGTTACACCAGCTGATTTTAGTTCTTCCTCGTTTAATTGAGCATGAGTTGTTGAAGCAGGATGAATAATGAGTGATTTAGCATCTGCAACATTGGCTAACAATGAAAACAACTGAAGTTCTTCAATTAATTCTTGACCAGCTGCTTTTCCACCTTTCAATCCTAAAGTAAAAATTGAGCCTGTTCCTTTTTTGAAATAAGTATTGGCTAGTTCGTGGTAAGGATTATCTGCTAATTTTGGATAATTAATCCAGGCAACTTTAGGATGTTGTTTTAGAAAATCGATAATTTTTTCAGTATTTGAAACATGACGTTCAACTCTTAGCGACAATGTTTCCAATCCCTGAAGTAGTAAAAATGAATTAAATGGACTAATTGCGGCTCCTAAATCTCTTAGCGTTTCTGCCCTTACTTTAGTTGTAAAAACAGCTCCTTCAATATCTGCAAAAATCAAGCCATCGTAGTGTGGATTTGGTGTAATAAATTCTGGGTAACGTTTCGTTTTTCGATAATCAAATTGACCATTTTCAACAATCACACCCCCCATCGTTGTGCCATGACCACCAATGAATTTGGTAGCAGAATGGACCACAATGTCAGCTCCATGTTCTAATGGTTTAACTAAATAAGGGGTTCCGAAGGTATTATCAACGATAAATAAAATATTGTGTCGGTGTGCAATTTCTGCAATTTTTTCAAAATCCACGAGATTAATATTAGGATTCCCAATGCTTTCAACATAAATAGCCTTGGTATTTTCGGTGATTTGTTTTTCAAAATTCAAAGGATTATCAGAATCAACAAATTTAGTTGTAATTCCATATTTAGGTAGGGTTACCGAAAACAATTCGTATGTACCACCATATAAACTACTAGCTGATACAATTTCATCACCCTGTCCTGCAATATTTAAAATCGCAGACGTAATTGCGGCTGCACCTGTAGCTAGAACGACAGCAGATGTGCCGTTTTCAAGAGCTGCAATTCTTTTTTCTAAAACATCTGTTGTGGGATTGGTTAATCGAGTATAAATATTACCTGGTTCTTTTAATCCAAAACGATCTGCAGCTTGTTTGGGATTATCAAAAACATAAGAGGTTGTTTGATAAATTGGAACAGCTCGAGCACCTGTTTCTTTATCAACTTGTTGTCCTGCATGAACTTGCAAAGTTTCAAAATTAAATTGTGTCATAAAGTAAAACCTCTTTCTTAATTAAGTCTAGCCAGTTTTGATAAAATTGCTGACTACTAGCTTGCCATGTATTAATTGGCTGTTGATTAGTATAATAATTTTTTGGTTTTTGAATCTTTTTTTGTTGGTTTAAATCTCTTAAGTACTCATTATGAAGCGTATGAGTGTCATATTCTGGATGACCGCTAATGTAAAGTTGGCGATATTTTTTAGAGTATAAAATAAATGGCCCAGCCTCTGGACTCGAGGCAATAACTGTTAAATCTTTTGGTAAGTTTTGTTCATCCACAAGAGATTTAGTATGACGTGATTGTGGCATTGTTATCGTTTCACAATATTGCGTTAACTCGTTTTCTTCAGCTAAATAACTGGCTTGATAAATACCAAATAATTTTTGCTTCAAATTGATTTTTTCTACCTCAAAATCTTGATTAAGACCTTGTTGTGCAGCCCAACACTCGTTGATGGTTTGTTTAACATGTGTTTTGGCCCAGTTTCGAATAGTGATTAATTCATCAATATAATCAATTTCTGAAAACGCCAACTTTTCAATAGGTGCTCCGGTAATAATTAGACCATCAATTTGTTGGTGCTTAATTTCATCGAATGTGGCATAAGATGCGACTAAATCTTTAGCCTGTGTATGCTTTGAATGGTGTGTTTTGGGATAAATAAATTGCACCGCAATTTCAGCATCTAAACTGTCTAATAAATTCAAAAATTGTCTTTCCGTTTCTTTTTTGTTAGGCATTAAATTCAAAATCACGATAGTAATAGGATTGCTTTGTTGACTATTTACCCACTCTTTTTGTTGTTTTAAAAATCCATTACACGCATTCACTGACATACTTTCAACTCTCCTTTTTTGATTAAGACCATAAAAAAAGCCCCTAGATCTAAGACTATGCTTAAACCTAGGGGCGTTGTTAAACGCGGTACCACCCTATATTAGTGATAATTATACAGTGCTATTATCACCATCTTCGATCCGGACACTCATGGTAGCTATCCTTCAACACAGTAACGTGTGTTATCCCGTAAATTGCTAACCTAACTGGCTCACAATTTAAACTTACTCCAAGACCATCTTCAATATTTTCTTAAGTACCATCTTTCACCTAACATGGCTCTCTGTTAAAATAAGATAAATATTTACTCATCTTTTCTCAGTAAAATTTAATTATTTGCTTTGTTGATGACTACTATAGCGAGATTATAATCGAATGTCAAACTCTTTTTTAAATTAATAACAGCCTCTATCAACAAAAAGCTTATTCAGTAAAGGTTTGCGATTATAAATTTTGTTGAAAAATTTTTTAAGGAGAATAAATTATGTTTACCTACAAAATTGATCATGAATTAGAACTTGCTCTACCTAGACCCGAACTAGATGCTGAGGCTATTTACCAATTAGTTGAAAAAAATCGCACTGAATTTGCAAAATGGTTGCCCTGGGCAAATAACATTAAAAGTCCAAAAGATGAAGAAAAATTTTTGAAAGATTGTCTACAAAAATACGGTAAAGGTGAGATGTTATTAACCATTATTTGGTGCAATCACAAACCTGTTGGTACGCTTACATTAAACCGATTTCATGCGAGCGATAAAAGTACTGAGATTGGCTACTAGCTCGATAAAGATGCTAGTGGCAAGGGTATTATGCATCGTGCTGTGTTAGCCATATGTGATATTGCATTTACCGATTATGACATTAACAAAATTGAAATTCATGCCAGTGTTAAAAATGACAGTAGTAACAATGTTGCCAAAAAAGCCAGTTTTCATTTTGATGGTATTCATCGTGCGGGTGAATTATTACAAGATGGTTTTCACGATTCAACAATTTGGTCTTTACTGCGAGATGAATGGCAAAATAAAAAAGCAAGATAGGCTTTAAGCCCATCTTGCTTTTTTCATAGATTAGTTGTTAGCTAGTGCTTTTTCAACTGCTTCACGTTCTGATTCAATTAAGTCTACACGACTTTCGATTGCTTTAATTCCCATTTTAATTTCACGAGTTAAACCTGGTGTATTAATTTTTGGTTCAAAGAAAGCTTTAAATTCAGCTAATCTTTCAGCTGTTTTGAAAGTACTTGAAACAACCGTAATGTAGCTAGTAAATTCCATGTCGCCACCCACGGTATCTTCAAGCCATTGCCAATCATTTTGTAGCCAATCCCAAGTTTGTTGTTGAGATTTATCATTTGAAAGCAAACCACTAAACCATGATCTTAAATCTTGCGGTTTAATAACATCACTATTTTCAAAGTTTGAAATTAATTTTTGGGCTAACTGCACATCAGTAGTTGAAACTAAAGCTGCAGTTAAATCACGTTTATAGCTGGCATCGGTTGATTTTTGATACTGTGTTAGCAAGTTATCAAATAATTCTTTTGAGCCATAATTCTTAACTTCATTACTCAAAACAAAAGAACGAATTTCAGCTGGTAAGCTGATCAAGTTATCGTGATGGTCGTTAAATAAATCGTGAGCTTCACTCATTGCTTGTTCATTTTTAGCATAAAGAGTCGCACTCAAGACATAAGGTCTAGTCAATTGGTCATCATTTGATTCACCTGATTTTGGTGTGAATCCTAAACGAGCAAATTGTTTTTCACTTAAGCGGTTAAATAAGTTTTGTAAATCTTTTTTAGCTTGACTATCTTCTTTAACAAAACGTTTTAGATTGTTAGCTAAACGGTAAAGACCAGCATTAACAATATTTGATGAACTATCTGCAAAGTTTTGTAACAGTGGGATTAGTTCAGAGTAAGACAAGCGACGACCTTCAGCAAGTAAACGTAAATCCTGTAGTAGTTGCATTTGAGCAATTGCATCTAGTTGGTTTACATCGCTTAAAATGTCATCTAGTAAAGCTTGGTCGTATTGCACAATAAAGTGTGAATTATTGCCCACATTCAAACGCAATGCTTGATTATTAGCTTTTCTTAAATCATCGTAGTTACCTAAAGAAACGCGTTTTTCAGTTAATAGCTCTGGCAATTCTTTGTAATTTGCATTTAGTGGAATTTGCCATTTACGGTCAACATCTTGACCTTCCCCAATAAAGAATTGTTGTTGTGATAAGGTTAATTCACCCTCAATTACTTCAGCTTTAACTACAGGATAACCTGGTTGTTCTAACCATGAATCCATCACAGCACTAACGTCCATACCAGAAGCGTCACCTAGAGCTTTCCAAAGATCTGGACCTGTTGCATTGCTATATTGATGAGCTTTAAAGTAATCCTTAAGCCCTTTTCTTAAGGCATCATCACCAATTAATGAACGCACCATAACTAGTAAACGTGCTCCTTTAGCATAAACAATCGCTGGGTCAAATAGTGAATCAACTTCAGCTGGATGTTCAACTTGAACGTGAACAGATTGGACCCCATCAGTTGCATCACGTTGAAGAGCGGCAGGTGCTTCACCTGTTTGGAAGCTTTCCCAAATATGCCAGTCAGGTTGAATCGCATCAATTGCCACATATTCCATCATATTGGCAAAACTTTCGTTTAACCACAAATCATCCCACCATTTCATTGTGACTAAATCACCAAACCATTGGTGAGCTAGTTCATGGGCAATCACAGTAGCGACTACTTGTTTCATACTTAACGCTGTATTGTCTGGATCTAGCAACAAGTAGGCTTCACGATAAGTTACAAGTCCCCAGTTTTCCATTGCTCCTGCTGAAAAGTCTGGCAACCCTAATTGCCATGAATGAGGTAATGGATAAGGTGTTTGGTAGAAATCTTCGTAGAAGTCGATAGCACGTTTGGCAATATCTAAAGCAAAATCTAACTCATTAGCTTGATGTGCTTTTGTTGAAAACACCCCAACTTTAACGCCACTTTTAGTTTCTGTTAATTTACTTTGCATCTCACCAAAAGCAAATGCCACTAGATAAGTTGACATTTTAACGGTTTTATCAAAGTAATGCACACCGTCTTCCACACGAGTTTCTGGCATGTTACTTAAAGCGATTTCACCTGGTTTTTCATCAAATTTTAGTGCTAATTCAAAAGTTGCTTTTGCTTCAGGTTCATCCACACAAGGAAAAGCCTGGCGAGCAAAGTTTGTTTCAAATTGTGTGCCGACTAATTGTTTTTTGACACCTTCATGTTCATAATATGAAGGATAAATCCCCATCATCGTATCAGTTAATGGTGCTGTATAAGTCACTTCAATCGTTGCTTCACCTGTAGTTGGTGTTTCAAATTTAATTAAGTCTTTTTCTTTATCAATTGTAAAATCAACAGCTTGACCAGCTACTTTCACTTCTGAAACAGCCAAATCTTTTTGATGTAAAGCAATTGTTTTAGCTTTTGCTTCACCCACTACGGTTGTTGTTCCGCTAACCGTTTTGGTTTCACGATTAACATCAATATATAAGTCATAATGTTTGGGTTCAAAAACATCATATAAACGTTTTAATTCTGTCATGAGTCTCTCCTGTTTTTCATTTTATTTTAATAATATAAGTTTATTATATCGTGTTTACTTGACTGATGCTATAACCTGACCAAATAAAAAACGCATCCTTCACTGGATGCATTTTTTGTTAATTAAAGTTTCTTCCATCCTTCGTGCATAATTGATGGAAATAGTGGCACAATTTGTTCAATTTGATCACGTTCTAATTTCAACGCAATCGCTGGTAGAACCGCATTAATAAAGTTTTCAGCTTCTTCACTGACTTCAGTTGCACCGACTAAGTGGCCAGCTTTATCAAAAATAAGTGTTTGTTTACCGATTTTATCTTCATTAACTTTTCTGAACCAATCGCCTGTAACATCACTTTCTAAGATATCGTATTGATCACGATTGGCTTTTGCTTCAGCAACCGTTACACCTGCTTCAGCAATTCTTGGTGAAGTAAAGGTTACAGTTGGTACCACAAATGGTTTCATATCATCTTTGGTATCACCCATAATAAAGTGTGCGATATAGTTTGAGTGGTGAGTTGCTGTTGGCGTTAGTTTTGGATAAGTTGTATCAGCAACATCTCCTGCAACAAAAATATTATCGATATTAGTTTGCATTTTACCATTCACTTGAATCCCTTTATCGCTATAGTGAATCCCTAATTCGTCCAAACCATATCCTGAAGTATTTGGTACACGACCTGTTGCATCTAAAATCCAGTCTGTTTCAACTGTTTTGTCATCATCGTAATGCACAACATAGTGATCATTTTCTTGAGTGAATTCACTTACTTTAGCGTTTTTAATGAATTTAACGCCACGTTCTGTCATATCTTGGACTACTTCGTCAACATACTCAGCATTGAATTGACGCAATACACGATCTCCACGCATCAAAACAGTGACTTCACTACCAAAAGCATTCGCAATTGTTGCAAATTCCATTCCGATATAACCTGAACCAATAACTGTCATTCGTTTTGGTAATGGGTTCAAGTCGAGGAAATCTTTACTATCATGAGCATATTCTTTTCCTGGAACATCTAGTTGATGTGGGTGCAAGCCTGTTGCAATTACAAATTTATCTGATGTATAGGTTTTTCCGTCAATTTCAACAGTATGGTTATCAACAAACTTAGCCCAGCCATGAAGCACATCAATACCAGAACCTGTAAATTTCTTTTCCATACCATCAGCTAGTGGGTCGATAACTTCATGTTTGTGAGCCATGTTTTGTTCCCAACTTAAACGTAAATCGCCTTGAACAATATCTTTTAATTGTTCATGTGTTCGGCTTAATTTAACTGGACCATCTAGTACAATTTTGGCATTACATGCCCAGTTTGTACAAGTTCCGCCGACTTTTTCGGCTTCAATTTTAGCTACTTTATAGCCATATTTATTCAGCATCACCGCACCATCTGAACCGTGACCTGCACCAATAAACATCACATCGTAATCGTATTGTTGAGTTTTCATTTTGACATCTCCTTATTCAATTGAATTATGTATTTTGCACACCACTGTGTGCAGTATTGTATTGCTTTATAGTGAACTAAAAACATCACTAGCAATTGATGGGAACAAGTGAATCATCCGACCCAATTGTTCTTTTGTTGGTTTTAATTCGATAATTGGAACCAAGGCATTAATGACATCATCTGCTTTTTGACTAACTTCAGTTGCACCAACTAATTGATTATTTTTGTCAAAAACAAGACTTCTCTTAGCAATTGGCTCTTTAAAGGCTTGGTAGTACCAATTTGTTTGTGCTAAGTCTGATTCCACTACGCGATAATCGGGATTATCTTTAGCTTCGTCGACTGAAACACCGACTTGTGCAATTCTTGGTGTTGTAAATGTCACTGAAGCAACTGCTGGAAAATCAATTTCTTTTGATGTTTCACGTGAAAACAATTGTGTTAAATAAGCACTTTCAAAAGCTGCGGTAGGTGTTAACTTAGGTTGAGAACTTGAAATGACATCCCCTGAAGCGTAAATACTATCTACGCTTGTTTGAAGATAGCCATTAACCTTAATTCCAGTTTGATCATAGTCAACGCCAACTTCTTCAAGTCCCATGTTTTCAACATTAGGTGTACGTCCTGTAGCATCTAAGATCCATTTAGTAGCATGTTCTTGATTATCCCCATATTTCACAACATAGCCTGATGTTGTTTGTTCAAAAGCAGAAACATTAGCGTTTTCGATAAATTGAATACCCTCTTTTTTCATTTGGTCAACAATTAGAGTAACGTAAGGTTGGTAAAAGTTTCTCAAGACAATATCATGACTCATCATAACCGTTACATTAGCACCTGCCGCTTGAGCGATTGATGCAAATTCCATCCCAATATAACCAGAACCAATAATGGTAATATCCTCAGGTAATTCATCCAAAGCTAAAAATTCTTGACTATCATGAGCTAATTCATGACCATCAACCATTAATTTATGTGGATGTAGACCTGTTGCAATCACAATTTTTTCAGCTGTTTTTTCTTCGCCGTTTACTTGTACAGTATGACCATCTTTTAATTGACCAAAGCCGTGAATAACATCAATTCCTACGGATTGAACTAATCCCTCGATCATATCAGGTAGTGCATCAATCACATCATGTTTGTGTTTCATATTATTTTCCCAGTTTACTTTAGGAAGTTCACCTTCGAATAAATCAGACATATTTTGTTGTTGATGACGAATCAAAACAGGTGCGTCCAACGCTATTTTGGCATTACAGCCCCAGTTCGGACAAGTTCCACCCATTTTATCGGCTTCAACTACACCAATTTTAAAGCCCTTTTGTGCGAGTGGCACTGCACCGTCAAAAGTCCCGTGACCTGCACCTAAGTAAAGAACATCATAATCATATTTTGCTGTCATTTGATTGCCTCCATGACTGTCATTTATTTTAGAATATCATAACACCAAATTAGATTGTTTACAATTTATTAAGTTCAAAAAAAAGCTGCTAGTTAACAAATACTAGCAGCTTTTTTCTATTCTAAATTTGCATGATTGTGTTGCATGTCTGATTCCAAAATATCAAATTTGTTCATATATGAAAGTGTAAAAGCATCTCCAAAAATCAATAGTGATTGTTCAAACAGCGACCCCATCGGTTGGCTTGATTGTTCACCTGAATCGAATTTACCTTTACCAGCTAAATACGTGATTTCTGAAGCTAATTCAGTAGCGGGTGTCTGTTTAGTAGTGGTTAGGAGCCATACTTTGCCACCTAAATTAGCTGCTTTCTCCATAAATTGAATCATTTGACTAGTTGTCCCAGAACCCGTTGCGACAATTAATAAATCCGCTTCGCCAAAAGCAGGGGTTGTCGTTTCAACCACAACATAAGTTGGCTTTCCAAGTTGATTTAATCGCATCGCAAACGATTTCAAGTTTAACCCAGAACGTCCTGCTCCTGCCACAAAGACACGATTGGCTTGGCGAACTAATTCCAGTTGTGAATCGCTCACTTCAACTGCCCCTTTTTGCAACTCTGACAAAATTAATTGCCAACTAGATTGCTTAGGCATTGTCAATCATATCCTTGAACACTTTTGCTTTTTCAGCTGGGTTATCATCAGTTGAAATTGCACCACCAACGATTAATAAGTCAGGTTGTTGTGAAATAATTGTTGGCGCAGAATCTTCTTTAATGCCACCTGCAACAGCTGTTTTAGTTTGTTGAACCGTTGCTTTGATTTTATTGAAGTTTTCAAGTGGTGTTTGACCTAGTGCTTGTAAATCATAACCGGTGTGAGTTGCAATATAATCTGCACCCATTTCATCTAGTTCTTTAGCACGTTTTTCAACATCTTGAACCCCAATCATATCTACTAATAATTCTTTGCCATGTTCATGTGCTTTAGCCACAGCATCTTTAATAGATTGATCTTCAGCAGCAGCCAAAATTGTCACAATATCTGCACCATAATTGATTGCTTGCTCAACTTCGTAACCAGCAACGTCCATAATTTTGACGTCAGCTAATAACGTAATATCTGGAAAACGCTCACGAATTTTCTTTAGTCCTTCAAGACCAAAGTTAATAACTAATGGGGTGCCATATTCAAATACATCAACATTATCTTTTGTTTTTTCGATAAGTTCAATAGCACCATTTACATCTTCTAAGTCAATTGCGAGTTGTAATTTCATAATTAATCGTTCCTCCTACTAACTTTTTGTAATTAAAAGTCTATCGAAAGAACAGATTGGATACAATAAGTTACTTTGAGGTAACTCCCTTATTTTCGCTTGAATTGGTTTGATAATGTGGGTTAATTTTTAGCTCTTCAATGCGGTTTTCACCCCATTGATACATCGCTTCAAGAATTGGAATAATGGTTTGACCAGTGGCAGTCAATTCGTAACTCACTCGCTTAACATTGCCCTCATCGTAGTCCCTTTTTTTAATCATATTATCTTGAATTAATTCATTTAACTGATTAGTTAATACTTTGCGACTGACATTTGGAATGAGACGTGTAAATTCATTAAAGTGAATCGGATTGCCCTTTCTTAGTTCCCATAGAATAAATAATTTATGTTTGCCCATAAACATCGACATGGTCAGCTCTTTGGCACAGTCAAAGTCACCTGATTGAATTCTTTCTTTTACTTTTTGTCGAATATCTTCTTCCATTACTGTCACCTCATTTTGTTAATTAAATCAACCTAATTAACTATATAGTCATATAAGTCGTCTGAATTATTCAATAAATAATCAAATAATATCATATTGTGACGATTATTATTATCAAATTTCAAATTACTTTTTAATGATTCCAAACAAGCGATAAGATCTTTCTTTTTTATACCTGACCCTAAATTTTTTTTTATCTTTTTTATTTTCTTTTTAGACTCTATCTTTATTTTTATATCCATACCATAAAAATTTAAACACTTTTTTAATTTTTCACTTATATCACTTTCATACACTAAATTAATTTTAATATCTTCATCTACAGTATTATATCTTATATCAAAAGAGAGTCCTTCCAACCTACTGTAGTCTTCAAAAAATGGATGGAAACCATAATTTACATCCCCTTTTATTTTATTGCAGTCACTACACATAGGAACCAAGTTAATTGGAGTTATTGAATATTGAACATATTTACTTTGGGGCAATACGTGATCAATATTTATTTTAAAGTATTCTCTGCCGCAAACTGGACAATTAGACTCATTGTATTGTTTCAATATTTTTTCTCTTAATTGACCTTTGATTTTATTTTTATACATTTTTTTAGACTCTATGATATTTAATTTGCCAATTTGATTACATGGCTTTATATCATAACAGTTTTTAGCTTTTATATATCTTTTTTCAAAAAATAATAGCCTATCTTTTTCATATTTATTGAAGCAACTGGGAAGTGTAATATCTTTTAAAATATCATGTAACACCAGATTTGGTTTATCAAGTCCATCAAACAATACTATTCGCTCCTAAAAGATGAAAGATATATTAACGCATCTTCACTCAAAAATCCTTGATTTTTTAAATCAACAAGTTCATTTGGGTATTTTTCAAAGATATTTTTTAGTATTTGATAATATCCTGTACTTCTAATATCGAGTCCAAATATTTCATCGTTGATTGTTTCGGTACTAGTAGCAAATGTTTGGATTTTTGGATTATAAAATTTGTTATATCCTTCATTATTTTTTATAATAAAAACATTTTCTCGGGTCAATTCTTGCAAAACCACAGCAGAATGTGTCGTCATCAAACATATAGAGTTAGTTTGAGAAGCTATTTCATTTATAGATGTAATAATGCCTAACGTAAAAGGTGGGTGTAGATATAATTCAGGTTCATCTATTAATATGATTGAATTTTCACTAGTATGCTGTATCAAATTGGAAACAATAGACAGAACTATCTTTTGTCCTGAGCTCATTCTTTTTATTTTACTTTGAACCTTTGTTCTAATTTTATCAGCATCAGTCGTATAACTAGATACATCAATTTCTGAAACAATATCTAGCAAGCTGCTACTCCATCTAAAATTATTTAACGAATTTAGTAGTATTTCTTTTTTCCACGGATCATAACAAACCCACTCAATACACAAAGCTAAATTTGCACTCATTTCATCTAAATCTGTTATTTTGTTGAAGTCATCTGAACTTCTAATACCCACAAACTTATTTTTATCTTCTTTAAATAAGTCAGAAAAAGATTGTTCGAAAAAGTCGAATGTACTGTATGTAATAAACATTGAATTTGTTATATCAATACCTTTCTTATTAATTAATATTACACGCCAATTTTCAAGAAATAATGAATCCACATAATTTCCAACACAAGAGGCCGCCATTGCTAAATCTTTCAAAATTGATGTTTTACCAACGCCGTTATTTCCTATGATAGCAAAAGAATTACTAGGAATGAGAGAATTTATATCATTTTTCAAGTACATATTAACCGAGTTTCCATCATTTTTATTTTCATATCTTAATATAAATTCAAAATTTTCAAATTTATGTTCTCCATTGATAACCCTTCGTATTTGTTCAATCGAAGACATAGATTTCGTTCTAAAAAACGATTTCATGATAACCGGTAAGTTTTTTACGTTTTCAAAATTATCATTACTATAAGCAATATCATTTGTCTCTCTTAAAATTGAATTTATTTGCCTTTCAGTCAGCTTCTTATTTAAATATTCATAATAAGGAAGTTCCCCCAACATAAAAAGTTCTGAAGGAAATGTTTCAAAATAATTAATACCATCAGGCAAAATAGAACGTATATATCTGTAGGTACTATGAACATAGCCATCACCAGAATCAGAATAAGCATAAGGTATCTGGCTATTTACCCCAATCTTAATAATACCTAAATCGTCATAACTCCTTTGTTCATTTATAAAATAACCATGGAATGTTGTTTTATAGGTATAGTCATCCCAATTATCTGCCAAAAAAACTATACCTTTATTAAAATAGCTAAGTTCATCCATAACTAACCTATTATCGACAAAAAAATAATTAATATTAACCTACTCCTTCAACAATTTTATTTATGATAAGCACTACCACTATTAATCATGAACGCACGATAAATTTGTTCGCATAATACAACACGCATTAGTTGGTGAGGCAGTGTCATTTTACCAAAACTCAATGCATAGTTAGAACGTTTCATTACCGCTTCGCTCAGTCCATTTGAGCCGCCAATCACAAAAACCAGCGAACTATGACCATATGTTGTCCAGTCTTTAATATTTTGAGCTAGTTTTTCTGATGAAATTTCTTTACCTAAAATCTCAAGCGTAATGACAAAATCTTGATCATTAATTTTAGATAAAATCTTTTCACCTTCTTTATCTTTAACCTGCTCAATTTCTTTATCGCTCATATTTTGAGGTGCTTTTTCATCAGGGACTTCGACAATATTCAGTTTACCAAAGCGTTGCATCCGCTTTTGATATTCATCAATTGCTGACTTCAAATACTTTTCTTTTAATTTTCCTACACACACTATTTTTTGTGGCATTTTATCAAAAACTCCTTTATTTCGTGAAACACTAGTCATATATCTTGTATATAGCAATCAATTAGACCACTATAAGTTGATATTGCCTCTTATAAAAAATTTAATAATTGATAAGTTGTGATTTTAGTTCGTTTTTTTAATAATAGCTATAAACCCTAATATAATAACGTTTATAGACGTTTTTAACTATTTTTAATCCCATTTTAAACAACCTAGATATCCACAATTCACAAGGTTATCCACAGGTTTTGTTGATTTTATACTTTACTAGTTTTATGTTTTGTATGGCTAAACACGAACATTATTCATGTTTCACATTTTATACATACAAAAAAGATGGTTATCAAAAGATAGCCACCTCAATTATAGCAAAGCTTTAGTTAAGTTTTAAACTGACAGTTTGTGTTTGTCCAGCACGAACAATTTCAAGACTAATTGTATCGCCAACCTGTTTTTGGTAAAGCAATGAATGTAATTCAGTTACTGAGTTTACAGCATGACCTTCAAATTTAGTAATAACATCACCACTTTGAATGCCGGCTTGCTTAGCAGATGTATTGTCATCTACAGAAGCAATGTAAACCCCACCAGTTACTGAGTCTGGTAGTTGAACTTTTTGGCGTAGTTGTTGTGTCATTTCACTAACACTAGCCACTCTAACACCAATTTTTGGTCTAGTAATTGATCCTTTTTCAACGAGTTGATTAATAATTGTTACAACTTCATCACTAGGAATAGCAAATCCCATACCTTCAACATTAGTCCCATCTTGACTTTGAGCGAGTTTCATAGAGTTAATTCCAACTACTTGACCATCAGAGTTTACAAGTGGACCACCTGAGTTACCAGGGTTAATAGCTGCATCTGTTTGGATAACAGTTGTTTGAGTTCCTGAATTGCTATTTAAAGTACGACTTTTAGCTGAAATAATACCCTGAGTTACACTTGTTGCATATTGACTACCTAAAGGAGAACCAATCGCAATAACAGGTTGTCCGGGTTCTAAGTTATCTGAGTTACCAAAGTCAGCAGTTGCTGGAACTTTTGCAGAGTCAATTGATAAGACAGCTAAGTCAGTTACGCTATCAGAACCCACTACATTTGCATCAATTGCTTCACCAGTATTCAAAATAACCTGAAGTTTAGTTGCGCCTTCAATAACATGATTATTTGTTACTATGTAACCCTTTCCATTAGCTGTTTGATATATAAGTCCTGAACCTTCACTTGCAGTCTGAAGAGTACTTTTTGCTTTTTCATCATCTCCATACATTTGACCGAAATAAGATGACAAACTATTTTGACTAGATTTAGCGGGCTGTAAATTAGAAACTGAGACAACAGCTGCACTTACTTTATTAAATGCACTAGTCATTGATCCGCTATTTGATGATCCTGTAGATGTATTTTGTAATTTTGTAGCTCCACTGGTATTTGAACTAACACCATTGCTAGTTTGTACAACTGATTGGTTACCTGACAGTGCATTATAGGCACCAACACTTGCAAAAGGAATGCTTCCTGCCAAAAGACCAGCAACAGCACTCACAGTTACTAATTTCCATCCTTTATTAGTTGAATTTTGACCTTCTTGATTTTTAGCCATAACAATTCCTCCTTATTTACACCTATTTTAACTCTAAATTTAGAAAATTGTATGACAAAATAATTACAAATTTTATAAAGTAATTAATTCTTGAACATGATTTTGCTGTGTTTTCATCAATTTAACGTGGTGAATATGATTTTTCTGTAAAGTTTCATCAACAGTTTCAAAAGCAACCTCACGTGTATTATTATCTTTACTTAAATGACTCAGATAAATGTACTGCGTATTATCACCCACCCAATTGGCTAGTAACTTGGCACTATCTGAATTGGATAAATGGCCTTGATCAGACAAGATTCTCGTTTTCAAATCCCAACTATAAGGGCCTGAACGCAATAAATCAATATCATGATTACACTCCATCACATAAACCGTTGAATCACATAATGTTGGCCAGATTTTTTGGGGAACATAACCCGTGTCTGTTATTACTACAGCAGATTGATTAACTTCTGTAACTTTGTAACACTGCGGTTGAGCTGCGTCGTGAGAAGTAGCAAAGCTCAAGACTTGAAGTTCATCAAATAGCTTTAATTCTCCAGTTTCAAAAATTTGGCAGAGTTCGGTATCCACTTTTCCTATCTTAGGTAGTAAAGCCTGCCAAGTCTTTTGATTAGTATAGGCTTTAATGTGATATTTTCTCATCAAAACACCTAATCCTTTAGCATGATCACTATGCTCATGTGTAATAAAAATCGCATCAATATCTGCGATATCTCGATTAATTTTAGCGAGTGCTTCTTTCGTTTTTTTAGCAGAAAGTCCTGCATCAATTAAAATTTTATGCTGGCTCGTCTCAATATACGTAACATTGGCTTTTGACCCACTAGCTAAAACCGATAACTTCATTTTATGAATGCTCCCTTATTAGTTCATTACTTTTCCATCAAATGCATTGACTTCTTTGACAAAGAAACGATTATCATTATTAGTAACAACACCCACATACCATGTTGGGACATAAATTTCGCTACCTCTAATCGTTGTATTATAAAGTGGACTATAACCTAACTTCAAAAAAAGCACTTTTGAGTTGTTACTGATTGACTTTTGACTGTAGAGATTAATAACGGCACTTTGTTGGCTAATTGTAGCTTGTTTTTCACCTATTTGAGCCAAATCACTAACATAACTTTGCGTATAGCCTGTAATATTGTTTCCTTTAATTTGAAAACGAATCTGACTTTTATCATCATAAATGAGTCCTGTCATTTGTTTACTTTGACCTAGATTTAACTGTTGTACAAAAACAACCTCCGTATCTGTTGAGAGTTCAGATGCGTAAACATACTCTGATCCATAAATGACATTTTCACTATTTCTCATAAATTGAGCTAAGTCATTAGCTACTGATTCTTTTTGATAATGAATCACTTGATTAAGCTGACTAGTTAGCACATTTTTATCAGTATCATAACTTACACGCTGATTTTTTAAGTATTGATTGTAGTTAGCCAAACTATTCAAATTGCGTGTTGCTAAGTATTGACTTTCATCGGTAGTCGTCGACAATTCTGGAAGACTAATATTATCTTTTTGAATTGAATTAATGGTGTTGTCATTACTATTAGCTGCACTATTCTCAAAAAAAGGCGGATTTTGAACTGAAATACTCAAAAAGATATTAATAAATAAAAAGACCGCAATGAAAATATATTCTATTTTTCTAAAATCCATAGCAATTCCTTTCTATTTATTATCTGTAGATAAATCATTAGCAGATGACTTATTAATCAACGTTTCGTAATTGACCAGTTTGTCGTTCACTTTAACATAGTAGGTCGGAACCAGATCAATCAATTTATCATTAGTTGAATCTTTTTGCCACTCAAAGCCTAATTCGATATCTTGAATACTTTGATAATCATAGCCGACCTGTTTAAGAAGATTAAGTAATTCAGATGTTGTCGGTAAGGTGACGACTTTGCCATCTGGTGGAATCGGAACTTGTAACATTTGATTAGTAAAGTTCATTTCTTCGCCACTATTTGAATACCTGACACTTGCCACCCCATTTTCAGTTTGACTAAATACAGGTAGCCCTTCAACATAATTTCGGTAAGTAATTTGCTTATCAGCTGCTTCATCTGAAGAACTATAATACCGCCATTCAACTAATCTTGTTTTTAAATTCGAGATAGATTGAAAACTTTGGTCGAATAAATTTTGTAAGTCTTGAGGAATTTTGGTCACTGAAACATCGCTGTACTGCAATGAATCATTATTTTTATCGACAACTAAACGCTTACTACTTCCTAGTTTATAAGTTGTTACATAATTGATTTGAGGGGGAGCAATATTATTCCCTAATAACCGAGAAACATAATTATCTTCCATTTCACGATAAATCATATAGCTATAGACTGAAAGTTTGGGTTCAGTTGTGTAATTAAGAACGTATCGATTTGAAGCTAACTTGATAAACTTCGCTGGTGTTTTAAACCCATAATCATCAACTAATTGATTAAATCCTGATGCATCATAACCCCCACGTTCAACCGTATAAATTTCTTTTGTTTGATCATTAGCAAAGTAAATATGATTATCTAAATCTTTGGGAATAAAGATACGATTAAACATAAAATCATTATTTTGTCGTAATTCTTTTTTATCGATAACCTCTGAAAAGACATTTAATGACATGCTGTCTGTATAGGCAACCTGAGTATAGTTTTGATTGTTTAATTTATCTAAATAACGCTTATCATCTAAAGTCTGGATTTGATTTAATTTTAAGCTCCAAGATTTTAACATCGCGATTAGGCTACTAATTAAGTCATTTTGCTGGTTAATTAAGACATAATTTTGACCATTTTGCGCATTTACAACCTGTGTTGGTAAAAATACTCGCGCAAAATTTTGATTATTTAACTGATTAGTCTCATCAGTTACTACCGGATTTTCATAATTTTCTTGTTCTAAACTTTGGTTGCTAGTCCAAATTAAAAAAGTTAAAAATAAGCTCAAAGCAACCAACCCAACTAAAGAAATCCTGACAATATAATTTCTAAACTGCATCCCACGGTTCTCCTTCATTTAATGGTTCAAAGGGTAGCGAAATGTAAAAAGTAGAGCCTTTTCCTTCCGTACTTTCAACCCAAATACGTCCTTTATGAGATTCTACTACTTCTTTTGAAATAGCTAACCCAAGTCCTGTTCCTCCTTGATGTCTAGAACGAGCTTTATCTACTCGATAAAAACGATCAAAAATTTTGTTAATATCTTTTCGTGGAATACCAAGTCCTTGGTCTGAAATACTAATAATGACACGATTAGCAGCTTTAACTAAACGAACCGTAATCACACCACCATCTGGTGAGTAATTAATTGCATTATTCACAATGTTATCAATCACTTGTGTCATCTTATCCGTATCAATTTCTGCCCATAAATCATGGGAACCGAGTTCTCTTTTGATCGTATAGTCTTTACTTTTTTGCTGATCTTCTTGATTATTTTTAATAATCATATCGAAACGATTAAGAACATAGGAAACAAACTCATTTAAGTTCACCCACTCTAAGTTCATCTTCGATGTTCCTTGATCCATTCTGGATAGATTCAACAAGTCATTAATCATTCGAATCATCCGATCAGTTTCTTCTTGAGTGACTTTCAAAAATTCTGGTGCAATATCTGGGTCTTGCCAAGCACCATCATTTAAAGCCTCAATGTAACTACGAACAGAGGTCAGTGGTGTTCTCAATTCATGTGAAACATTGGACACAAATTGACGCTGTTCTTGTTCGTTTTGCTGTTGTTCTGTAACATCATGGAACACACAAACCATCCCTGAAACAAATCCTGTAATTCTTTGAATTAGTGAAAAATTAGCATGCAAAATAATTTCTTGACCATGACCTTCACTCAACGTAATAAACATTTCAGTTCGTTTTTCTAAGAACTTTTGAATATTATCTTCTGATTCAACATCTAATAGCGTCATCACAGACTCTCCGATTGTTTCTTCTTGTGTGCAATCAAAAAGTTGCATGGCTGTTTCATTAATAATTGTAATTTTACCATGTCGATCAGTCGCAATAACGCCATCCGTCATATGCGCTAAAACATTATCAAGCCGTCTTCTTTCAGAGTCAGAAGCCTCTTGTGCTTCCTCAACGCGAATGGAGAGATTATTAACTGCCTGAGCTAATTGACCGAGTTCGTCTTGGCCATAAACTTTAACCTGTCCAGAATAATCGCCGTTGGCGATACGAATAGCTTGTTTTTTCATCTCATCAATCGGCATCGTCACGGCCCGTGCAATAAATAGCGCAATAACTGCACCTAGTAGTGAGGCTACTAAAGACGCTGTTAGAAAAATCACCATGACATTTTGAATACTGCTATAAACAGAACTCATACTAGCTTTAATATAGATTAAACCGACAATGCCATTATTATCACCAGTATTAGAGGTAATGGGCAACACTTGAATATAGTAGTTTTCTCCATTAATTACCCTCGTTTTATAAAGACTTTTAGAATTATCCGTCAATCTAATATCTGGGTCGGTCGATCTTTGACCGATTAAATCACGCGAACTGTAATTACTAATCCCCCGAATTGTTTCTTTATTGTCAATCACTTGAATATCCGTAATTTGAGAATTACTCATATCAGAAATAATGTTAGCAATTTCAGTATTTGCTGCTTTAGTATCGGTTTTATTCAGTTGTTCGGCTAATTGCGTATTGGTATACGGTTTTACTTGCAGTGAAGTTTTGAACGTATCCATATTTTCTCTTTGTAATTGCTGGGTAAAGTAAGCCCCGATAATTTCAATTGTTGCTAGTAACAATAAAATGAAAACAATCGAAATTTTGAAATGAATCGATTGAAAAAAACCAATTTTTTTATTCATTAAAACATTCAACTCTCCTAGTCACTATTTAGCTGGTTTAGTCTTCTTGACTGGGGTCTTTCATAAAGTAACCGACACCTCGTCGAGTTACTAAGTATTGCGGTTTACTTGGATCGTCTTCAATTTTTTCACGTAAACGACGAACTGTCACATCAACCGTTCTCACATCACCAAAATAATCATAACTCCAAACTGTCTGTAACAAGTTTTCACGTGTCATCACTTGACCAATGTGAGCGGCTAGATAATGGAGAAGCTCAAATTCACGATGGGTTAAATCTATTTTTTCGTCATTTTTAGAAACACTATAAGCATCTAAGTTAATTACCAAGTCCCCAACTTTAAGCAATTTTTGCTCTTGTGCTTCATCGTTTGAAGTTGTCACTTCTCGTCTTAAATTAGCTTTAACACGAGCGACTAATTCACGATTTGAAAAAGGCTTAGTCACATAATCATCCGCCCCGATTTCAAGACCTAATACTTTATCAATTTCGCTATCTTTGGCTGTTACCATGATAATTGGCATATTGTATTTTTTACGAACTTCACGGGCAACTTCAATCCCATCCATCTTAGGCAACATCAAATCTAGGATAATTAAATCTGGTTTTTCAGCTTCAACTTGGGCTACCGCTTCTTCACCATCATAGGCAACCACAACGTCATAGTTTTCTTTTTTAAGATTAAATTTGATAATATCTGAAATAGGTTTTTCGTCATCAACGACTAGTATTTTCTTACTCATATCTTTCACCTCTAAATTAATTTTAACTTTTTTGATTTAGGTATTCACTTATTCATTTTAAGCCAGTTCAGCCTAAAAACCAATTATTAGCATGATGGAAATTTTTATATAAATTAATACTTGTTATTCTATTAGTAAAGTGATAGTATAACAATGTTGAAGCAAACCGGGTGGTTAGCTCAGTTGGTAGAGCAACGGACTCTTAATCCGTGGGTCCAGGGTTCGAGCCCCTGACCACCCATCATAAAGCACTTAACCTCGTCAATTGACGAGGTTTTTTTTTATACCAAAAAAGTTACCTGTTAACAGGTAACTTTTTTAATTTAACCCTGGATAAGGATTATCTTTAAGTAATTGACTATAAAATGTGATTTTATGAATTCCTTGCTTTAGGCGTTTTTGATAAAAATCAATTGAAGGTCCTTCTTCAAGTAGTTCACCATTTTCACTAAAGTTTTGTTGCACATTCCCGATAGCAATTGGTGTGGGTAAAACTAAACTCCCTAGTCTTTCAAGTACTGGTGTTAACTCAAGCCCACCAAATTGCCCTCCACGTGCATTATTTGCATAAGTCATTACTAAGCTAGGTTTATCAGCAAGCTGTGTACTTAAATAATCAATGCCATTTTTCAAAACAGCAGGAAATGAATGATTATACTCCGGTGTTAAAAAGATAAAGCCATTAGCTTGGGCCATGTCATCCACCCATTTTTGTTCATTATCTTTAAGCTTTCGATCAGGATTACCAAGAGGTGGCAATGCTTCATAGAAGAATGGTAAATGATAGTCACCAATCTCCATCAGATTAAGCTTGACTGATAGTTCTTCTTCAAAAGATTTTTGCTGTTTTTTAAGATAGTTCAAAACGTGTCGACCTAATGAGTTGCTTCTTGAGCTACCTAAAATAATATTAATTGTGGTCATAAACTGACTTCTTTCTATTTCTTCAAATCGACAAATCGTTCAGTCGCTGCTGGACTATGATGATCAATAAATAAAGGTTGTTTTAGGTCTAACGCTTTAATTTTTGTCATCTCATCTGCAGTCAATTCAAAATCCCATACCTCAATATTTTGTTGCATTCGTTCTTTATGAACGGATTTTGGAATAATGACCGCTCCTAGTTGAATCAAATATCTCAAAGCAACTTGAGCAGCTGTTTTTTGATGAGCTTTGCCAATTGCAATCAATGTTTCATTAGTAAACAAGCCGTTTTTACCTTCAGCAAACGGTCCCCAAGATTCAATTTGAGTACCATACTTTTCAAGATAATGCTGGTCTTCTGCACGCTGATGAAAAACATGCATTTCAAGTTGGTTAACTGCCGGAATGATTTTAGCATAGTTTGCTAAATCAATATAACGGTCTGGATAAAAGTTTGAAACACCAATTGCTCGTAATTTTTTAGCTTCATATAAAGCTTCTAAAGCTTGATAGGCACGATAATAATCGTTAAACGGTTGATGTAATAATACCAAATCTAGGTAATCTGTTTTTAATCTTTCCATTGATTTTTCAACGGCAGCTTTTGTCTCTTCAAATCCATAATCTGTTACCCAAATCTTAGTGGTAATAAAAATATCTTCACGCCGAACAGGGCTTTCTTGAATTGCCTGTCCAACGGCCGCTTCATTTTGATAAATTTGGGCAGTATCAATAAGACGATAACCGACTTCCAGTGCTTCTTTTACTGCTTGTTTACACTCATCAAAATCAGGGATTTGGAAAACGCCAAAACCTTCTTGTGGCATTTTAACGCCATTATTTAGAGTCACGGTTGGAATATTTGGCATGATAAGTCTCCTTTTTTATTGTTTCACATGAAACTTTTTAGAAGTTTTGAATAATTTCTGGTGTAAGATGATCAATAACTTTTTTAGCCAATTCAAAACTATTTTGAAAATCTTCTAATGCAATATAAGAATGTGGTGTATGGGCATAACGAACGGGTACACTAATGACAATGGTTGGTGCACCTTTGTAGCCTGCAATAACTGACCCATTTTGACCACCACGAGTATCTGCATATTCTTGGTGAGGGATATTATAGCGTTTGGCAATGTCTAAAGCAAACTTTTGGAATCGAGGGTTAGTAATCATCGTTGAATCCATGTGACGAATCATCGGGCCTCGTTTAATTCCCGTTTGAATCGCGTAATCAGGGAAACATGTATCATTTGCAGGTGCACCTTCAAATACAATTGCTAAATCAGGTTGAACTTTTCTAACTGTGACTTGTGCACCACGAGCGCCGACTTCTTCTTGGGAAGCTAAAGCGCCCACGACATCAATAGGTAAAGTTTTATCTTTTAGATAATTCATTGTTTTAGCAAGTAAAGCTGTCCCCACACGATTATCAAAAGCTTTTCCAACTAGTGTCTTGTTGTAGTCGTTGTATTGTGTTTTGACATCAATGGTCACTGGTGCACCACGTTTGATTTTTAAGTCTTCAACTTCCTTAGCAGAAGTTGCCCCAACGTCGATTGTGAGTTCGTCGACTTTTGGTAGACGTGTTTTTTGTTCAGGTGTCATAAAGTGAGGTGGAATACTTGAAATAACCCCTGAAATATATTGACCCTCATCATTTAAAATTCTAACTTTAGTAGATGATAAAGTGATTGCAGTTTGTCCACCAATTAAAACAAATTCAATTAAGCCGTTAGGTCGAATGTTTTTTACAACATAACCCACTTCATCTGAATGAGCATCAATTTGCAAACGTAGTCTATTACCCTCATTTTGCTCGGGTTCAACATAAACATTGTTCATTGCATCTTTTGTGACTTTACCAGCTGTTGCCACTTCTTGTTGGAACAAGTCAACGACTTCATCTTCAAATCCTGAAACCCCACTAGCATTAGTTAATTGTGTTAATAAGTTAATATCTGATTGTGCTGTCATGTTTTGGCTCCATTTCTTAATCATATTTTAAGTAAACTATAGCACAGTTAATTTAAACTTTGAAAATATTCTATAATAAGATTATGATGATAGAAGAAATGAAACTTTAAGGGGGTTAGCTAGTGGCAAATTATTTAGATTATTTACGTTTTAGAGGGGATTTGTCCATTAAACAAGACCGACTCAATCCCATTGACTCAGCAATTTTGAGTGCACTAGTTTATCTACCTTTAGATGATATTATGAAGTACCGTCAATCCGTTCCCATTCGCGAAGCGGCTCGACTACTACTTGATAATCCATTATATCGTGTTGATTTACCTGAAGTTGAACAAACACTACTTGAACTTCTTAGAAGAAGTCCTCGATTTAGCTCTGCACGAATTACGAATTGGGAAACCAAATTCAACTATAATCCTGCGATTCAATTTGCAGCGATGACGGTTTTATTTGAAAATAAAACGGCCTACATTGTCTTCAGAGGAACTGATACCACAATGGTGGGGTGGAATGAAGATATGGTGATGAGCTATGCGCCGACAATTAATGGTCAGTTTTTAGCCACGCTTTACCTCAAACGGATGGCAATCAAGTATCCCAAGCGTCATTTGTTTGTTGCGGGTCATTCAAAAGGTGGCAACTTGGCAATTTTTGCAGCAACGCATGTTTCGATGAAAGTTCAAGAACGGATTAACTACGTTTATAACTTAGACGGACCAGGATTTGAAAAAGACTTGCTTAAGAATAAACGCTATAAAAATATCCAAGATAAAATTTTAACTTTTATTCCTCAAGGGTCTATTTTTGGTCGGATGCTCGATCATAATGAACCGCATATTATCGTAAAATCCAGCACCAAAAATTTACTTGCTCAACATGTCCCTGATACTTGGGATATTGGTCGAACAAACTTTATTGAAATGCCAGAAGTTACCAATGGTAGTATTTTCATTGATAAAACACTTCGAAAATGGGTTGAAGAAGTCCCAAGATCTCAAAGAAAGTTACTTTGGAAAGCTGTTTTTGAAGCTTTTGAAAAAGCCGATATTACCGATTTATCTCAATTAACCGACGGTAAAATTCAAAGTGCGATTGGCTTCACTCGTGCCTTTAGTGGACTGGATACCAAAACCAGAAAACTAGCTATCAAAGTGGCTATTCATCTCTTCAATAATGCTCGCCAAAACTTAGATATTATTTTACCGTTTCTATAACAAAAAAGACGCCTTAATGGGCGTCTTTTTTAGCTAGGTTCATGTTGATAATCAAGATTTGAGAAACGGTTATGTGATTTAGTAAAGATTAAATTAGCAGTCCCTCGAGCACCACTTCTGTTCTTTTCAATAATTACTTCAACTACACTTGTATCTTGATTTTCTTGTTCTTCTTCGTCATCACTATGGTAGTAGTCATCACGATATAAGAAAGCCACAATATCAGCATCTTGTTCGATTGATCCTGATTCACGAATATCAGATAAAATTGGTCGTTTGTCTTGTCTTTGTTCTACCCCACGAGAAAGTTGGGACAGTGCAATAACTGGTACGTGCAATTCTTTTGCTAGTTTTTTAAGTTGTCTTGAAATTTCAGAAACTTCTTGTTGACGACTTTCTTTACGGGTTCCTTCAATCAGTTGTAAGTAGTCAATTACCACAATGCCAAGGTCACCTTGTTCTTTTTGGAGACGTCTTGTTTTGGCACGAATTTCTGCCATTTTAATTCCCGGAGTATCGTCAATAAAAATATTAGTTTTATCAAGTGACCCAGCAGCCACAACCAATCGACGCCATTCTTCATCAGTTAAGTTACCAGTTCTTAAATGCTGGGCATCGATTAGACCTTCTGAACAAAGCATTCGGCTCACCAATTGCTCTGCCCCCATTTCAAGACTGAAAATAGCAACGGTTTTCTCGGTTTTAATACCAATAGCTTGACAAATATTCAAAGCAAAGGCAGTTTTACCCACACCTGGACGAGCGGCTAAAATAATCAGCTCATCTTCATGAAAACCGGTTGTTAAATTATCTAAAGCTTTAAATCCAGTGCCAAGTCCCGTGATATTTTCAGCATTTTCAGGAATTGAATTAATTTGTGTTAACGTCGTATCTAATACTTGATGAATCGTTTTAAAGCCGTTTTGACCATTAGCTTGAGAAACATTTAAAATTTTACGTTCGGCATCATCTAAAATTGTCGTCACATCAGTATCTTCTTCAAAAGATTCTGAAATGATTGATTGTGAAGCCGAAATCAATCGCCTAAGTAGGGCTTTACGTTGGACGATTTTTGCATAATAAACGATATTAGCCGCCGTTGGCACCGCTTCAGCTAATTCACTAATGTATGAAACGCCACCTATATCTTCTAATTGTTTACGTCGTTTCAATTCATCTGTCAACGTCACAACGTCTATTGCTTTATCTTGCCCATTTAATTCAAGCATCGCAGCAAAAACTACTTGATTAGCATGACGATAAAAATCGTCAGTCGTAATTAACTCAGAAGCTTCCACAATTGCTTCTGGATCTAAAAATATAGCCCCTAAAACTGATTTTTCAGCTTCTTCATCACGTGGCATATTTTGTGCAATAAATTGGTTATCCATAATTCACCTTCTCTTTATAACTAAATAAAAAGCCACTCACGTGACTTTTATTCAGCAACAACATGTACTCTGATTTTACCTTCAACGCCTGTAAATAATTTTACTGGAACGTTTGTGTAGCCCAATGTACGAATTGGGTTTGATAATTCAATTTTTCTTTTATCTAATTTTACTTTAAATTGTTGTTCTAGTGCTTTAGCAATTTGTTTGCTTGGTACAGAACCAAATAAGCGACTATCTTCCCCTGATTTGGCCTTGATTTCAACAACGGTTTCATCTTCTTCAAGAAAATCCTTCAATTTTAATGCTTCATCTTTTTCTTCTTGGTAAGCTTTAGCTTCCGCATTTTTCTTACCTTTTAAAGCACTAACTGCAGCAGGTGTTGCTTCTTTTGCTTTATTATTTTTAATCAAAAAGTTTTGAGCATAGCCATTAGGGACTTCTTTAATTTCCCCGCGTTTTCCTTTGCCTCGTACATCTTCTAAAAATATAACTCTCATTATGATAGTCCTCCCTTATTCTTGTTCTTCTGGTTCTTCTTCTGCTTGATATGTTTCAATTGCCTCGATTAATTGCTCACTAGCCACATCAATCGTTTCATCTTTAAGCTGGGTAGCTGCATTGGATAAATGACCGCCACCGCCTAATTTTTCCATGATGACTTGAACGTTGACTTTACCTACAGAACGAGCAGAAATACCAATCGTGTTTTTATCACGTCTAGTGATAATAAAAGCAGCTTCAATATTATCTAAAGATAAGCTCATATCAACAGCTTGTGCCGCAACGATTGGATCATAAATCTGATCATCTTCACCTTTTAATAATGCCATACCAGGCTTGATAATTTCAATTGTTGAAATCAAGTGATTACGATTAATAAATTGGTTTAAATCTTCTTTCAATAAATCTTGAATCAATTTATTATCAGCCCCAACTGACCGTAAATAACTTGCCGCATCAAAGGTTCTGGTTCCTGTTCTAAGTGAAAATGACTTCGTATCGACAATAATTCCAGCAAGCATAGCAGAAGCTTCAATCTTGGTAATATTATCAGCTTTTTTAGGTTGATATTCAAGCATCTCTGTCACTAATTCACAAGTTGATGACGCATAAGGTTCAATATAAACCAACATTGGGTTTTCAGGAAACTCTTCTCCACGACGGTGGTGATCAATAACAACCGTTGAATTTTCAAGTTTTTCGTACAATTCAGAACTTTCTGACATCGAAGGTTTTGAATGATCAACCATCACTAATAACGATTTATCATCCGCCATACTCAAGGCTTGTTGAGGGGTAATAAATCGTTCAGCATCTTCTTCTTTATCTAAAAATAAGTCATATAATCGCTGAACATCATAATTAAGATGTGCGTTATCTAAAACAACATACGCCTTTTTATTATTCATTTTTGCGATTCGACTAATTCCAAGTGCTGCCCCAATAGCATCCATATCAGGATGTTTGTGACCCATCACAAAGATTTCATCACGATCTTTAATCGTATCTCGAAGTGCTTGGCTAACCATTCTAGCACGTACTCGTGTGCGTTTTTCCATTGGATTAGACTTTCCGCCGTAAAAACGAGCAGAATCAGTTTGGTTTTTAATCACTACTTGATCTCCTCCGCGACCTAATGCTAGGTCAAGGTTACGTTGAGCAAGCGTGGCAAGTTCACTTAAATCATCGACACCATAAGCAAAACCGATACTCAATGTAATCGGATAATTTTGTTTAGAAGTTTCTTCTCTAATTTTATCTAGGACAGTAAATCTATCACGCTCAGCATCGTTTAATTGATCAAAATGAGCCAAAATTAGAAAATGGTCATCATCAACACGTTTTAAGTACATTTGATATTGATTGGCCCATGACGTTAAGGTATGCGTAATATAGTTATTTAGTGATGAAATCGTTTGATCATCCATACTTTGAGATAATTCATCATAATTATCTAAAAATAGTTGTCCAATCGTCATTTTTTCAGATAAATAACGTTGTTCAATTTCAGCATAACGGGTCACATCAAGTAAATAAAGTACACCCAAGTCATCTTGAATACTCATTTCAAATTGACGTTTTCCCCACGTAACAACTTGATTTTCAATTGTTTGGCTGTCCACAGTTTTTTCCACTAGTGTGGACAAGTCATAATCAACGGCTGAAATCTTTTTACCAATTACTTCTTTATTTCCAAAGTAAAGTTGTAGATAAGGATTAACCCATTGAATTTGTTTTTGGTCATCGTAAAGTAAAATACCAATTGGCATTTTAATTAACGCTTCTTGTTCACCACGTTTAATCCGGTAGCTCAAATTTGACACAAAATTAGTGGTATTTTCCGATAAAATCATCGTACCGTAAATAAAACTAATCACCAGTAGTAAGAAGATAATAAAAATTATCATACCGAAGAATAAGTTTAATGCTAAACCAACAACTGCACCAATAATGCACAAAGCAAAAATAACAATCATTGCAATAGCTAATCGTATATCTTTTAAAAAGGTTGGTATCTCTATTTTTTGTAGTAGTTTTTTCATAAAGTATCCCCAATGATATTTTTATTTAACATTATTTAATTAATATCTATGCCTATTCTATCATAAAAGTCAAAAAATCGTCTTCGTGTAGTATAAGGTGCTAGATAAAAATAAAAAGCCTTGCAGAATGTGCAAAGCTTTTTATTTTTATCTATTAGGAAACATTTTAGTCTTCGACTACGAATGGTAATAGTCCCATAATACGTGCACGTTTTACGGCAATAGTCAACTTACGTTGGTTCTTTGCACTTGTACCCGTCACACGGCGTGGTAAAATTTTACCTCTTTCTGAGATAAAACGTTTCAACAAGTCTGTATCCTTGTAATCAATGTATTCGATATGGTTAGCCGCGATAAAATCAACTTTACGACGACGTCTTCCACCTCTTCTTTGTTGAGCCATGAGTGTTTCCCTCCTTTATTTAAAATGGTAGGTCATCATCTGAAATATCAATTGTATTTCCTGAATCCGCAAAAGGATCTGTGAATGATTGACTATCATTATTAGTTTGATGTTGCGTATTATTTTGTGCTGAGTAGTTAGAAGTTTGTTGGGATTGGTTTTGATTAAAACCACCGCCACCTTCTCTTCTTCTAGCATCAGCTTGAGATTTAGATTCAAGCAATGAGAAATTATCAACGACTACCTCAGTCACGAATACACGTTGACCATCAGCATTATCGTAAGATCTCGTTTGCAAACGTCCTTCAACGGCTACAAGAGAACCTTTATCCGTGAAATTCACAAAGTTTTCAGCAGCTTTACGCCAAATTACACAGTTGACAAAGTCAGCCTGACGCTCACCTTGAGCATTTGTGAATTGTCGGTTAACTGCCATCGTAAATGAGGCAACGGAAATACCGCTTCCTGTACTACGCAACTCCGGATCACGTGTTAAACGTCCGACAAGAACTACTCGATTTATCATAATTTCTCACCCCTTAAAGTCTCAGTTAATTAAGCTTCGATTTTTACTGTCATTGAACGTAAAATCGCTGAATCGATTTTTGCAAGACGGTCAAATTCGTTAATTGCATCTGCATTTTCTGCGTTTAAAACGACAATGTGGTAAGTACCTTCACGATACTTGTTCATTTCGTATGCAAAACGTTTTTTGCCCCAGTCTTTGGATTCAACAACTTCTGAACCGTTTTGGTTTAAAACGTTGTCGTAACGTTCAACAAGCGCTTGTTTACTTTCTTCATCAACGTCTGGTTTGATGATGTAAGTTACTTCGTATTTTGTTGTTGCCATGACTGTCACCTCCTTATGGTCTATGGCTCCCGATATTTGTGATCAAGAACAAGGAGTAAACTGAATTACTTCAGCCGGTAATAAATACCGATTACTCACGAGCATTTATTTTACCACAAGATCGTGTAATTTTCTAGTTAATTATCAGGTAATTTTTTAGTTATCTTTAATTACTTGAAGTATCTTCAGTTACATTATTTTCTGCCACTTCTTCTTCAGATTCGCTTTCTGGAACAGTTGTTAGGGTTGCAACTTTTGAGTTTTCACCGACTTTAATTAAACGAACACCTAAGGCTGCACGTCCTGTTTCAGAAACATTAGCTACTTTGAATCGAATCAAAACACCTTCATCAGTGATTAACATGATATCTTCATCCCCATTAACCACACGAATACCTGCAAGTGGACCATTCTTTTCAGTAACATTAACGGTCTTAATTCCTTTACCACCACGACCTTTAATTGGGTAATGGGTGGCTTTAGTTTGTTTACCGTAACCTTTTTCAGAAATAACCAATACGTTTGAATCTGGTGTAATGATATCAGAACCAATAACCGCGTCTTCTTCACGCAAACGAATACCTCGAACACCTGCAGCAGTTCTACCCATTGATCGAATAGATTCTTCGTCAAAAGTTACAGCGTAACCTTTGTGTGTGCCAATAAAAATAGTTTGTTGGCCGTCAGTAAGCAATACGTTGTTTAATTCATCATCATCTTTAAGTGTAATGGCACGAATACCTTTACTTCTGATGTTTTGGAAGTCACTAATTGGTGTGCGTTTTACTGTTCCGTGTTTAGTGATAAAGAACAAGAATTGATCTGCTTTTGATTCTTCAACACTAATAACAGTTTGAACTTTTTCATCAGAGTCAATGCCGAGTAAGTTAATAATTGGAATTCCTTTAGCCGCACGACCAAATTCTGGAATTTCATAACCTTTAGCACGGTAAACTTTACCCGTGTTTGTGAAGAATAGGACCACATCATGAGTAGATGTGAAAATCAGTTTTTCAATAAAGTCATCTTTATGAACGCCCATTCCTTTAATTCCACGACCACCACGGCGTTGAACTTTGAATTCATCTGCTGGCAAACGTTTAATATAGCCGTTGTGAGTCAAGGTTAGTAACACATCTTCACGTTCGATTAGATCTTCATCTTCAATGCTTAGCACTTCACCAACCATTAGTTCAGTACGTCTTTCATCACCGAATTTATCTTGAATTTCAAGTAATTCTTGATAAATAATTTCGTTGATACGTTCTTGACTACCTAAAATTGCTTCGTAATCGGCAATTTTTTCTTTAAGTTGGCGATATTCTTTTTCAATTTTTTCACGTTCAAGTCCGGTTAAACGAACTAAACGCATATCCAAAATAGCTTGGGCTTGCTTGTTAGATAATTGGTAATCATCCATCAATTGATTTTTAGCAATTTCAGACGTACTTGATTTACGAATAATTGAAATAATTGCATCAATATGATCTAACGCAATTTGCAAACCTTCCACAATGTGTAAACGTTTTTGGGCACGTGTCAATTCAAATTGTGTTCGACGACGAATAATATCTTCTTGGTGTTTCAAGTAATACGTTAGCATTTGTTTTAGATTTAATAGACGTGGTACACCATCAACGATAGAAACCATATTAAATCCAAATGAAGTTTGTAGTGAAGTTAGTTTATAAAGATTGTTCAAAATAACATTAGCACTAGCATCACGACGCACATCAATCACAATACGCATACCATCACGGTCAGATTCATCGTTTAAGTCAACAATACCTTCAATGCGTTTATCACGAGCCAATTCGGCTATTCTTTCGACTAATTTGGCTTTATTAACCATGTAAGGAATTTCCGTTACAATGATGCGTTCTTTGCCTTTTTTGTCGACCTCAATATCGGTTTTAGCACGTAAAGTAATGGTTCCTTTACCTGTTTCATAAGCTTTTTTGATACCAGATTTACCAATAACTAAACCACCTGTTGGAAAGTCAGGTCCTTTGATGGCTTCCATTAACTCTAAAATACTGATATCTGGGTTTTTCATTAATAAATGCAAACCACTAATCACTTCATTCAAGTTATGAGGTGGAATATTGGTTGTCATCCCAACCGCAATCCCGGTTGCACCGTTTACTAACAGGTTAGGAAAACGTGCAGGTAGAACATCTGGTTCGCGTTCTGAACCATCATAGTTGTCAGAATAATCAATCGTATCTTTGTTAATATCACGTAGCATTTCAAGGGCCATTTTGCTCATACGCGCTTCGGTATAACGCATCGCAGCAGCCCCATCACCATCGACAGACCCAAAGTTCCCATGACCATCAACTAGCATGTAACGGTAGCTGAAATCTTGTGCCATTCTAACCATTGACTGATAGATTGCACTATCACCGTGAGGGTGATACTTACCCATAACGTCTCCGACAATACGAGCAGATTTTTTATAAGGTTTATCCGGTGTTACCCCCAATTCATGCATACCGTATAAAATACGGCGGTGAACCGGTTTCATTCCATCACGGACATCAGGCAATGCACGGGCAACAATAACGCTAATGGCGTAATCCAAGAACGAGGATTGCATGGTTTCCGATAAATTAACATTCGTTATTCGTCTATCATTTGTATTATCCATTTTTGACCTCCTGATTAAACGTCAATGTTTTCAACATACTTGGCATTGTCTTCGATAAACTGACGTCTTGAGTCTACTTTGTCACCCATCAACATCGTAAAGATACTATCTGCTTCAACAGCATCTTGTGGATCAACACGATCTAAACGACGATTTTCAGGATTCATTGTAGTTTCCCAAAGTTGTTCAGCATCCATTTCTCCAAGTCCTTTATAACGTTGAACAACAGGTTTTGGACTTGGTGATAGTGTGCTAAGTAGTTCTTTTAATTCTTCATCACTATCAACATATTTCACCATTTTTCCTTGGCGAACTTGGTACAATGGTGGTTTTGCGATATAAACGTATCCGGCTTCAACCATTGGACGCATGTAGCGATAAAATAGTGTCAGTAGCAGAATTCGAATGTGTGCCCCATCGACGTCGGCATCGGTCATGATAATCAACTTGTGATAACGAGCTTTTGATACATCAAAGTCAGCTCCAAAACCAGTTCCTAATGCTGTAAATAATGTTCTGATTTCTTCGTTAGCTAAGATTTTATCCATGCTGGCTTTTTCAACATTTAAAATTTTACCTCGAATAGGCAAAATGGCTTGCGTTAAGCGTGAACGGCCTTGTTTTGCAGAACCACCAGCAGAATCACCCTCAACAATAAATAATTCAGAAATTTCAGGGTCTTTACTTGAGTTATCGGCCAACTTACCTGGTAAGTTGCTGATTTCAAGACCTGATTTTTTACGGGTTACTTCACGAGCACGTTTAGCTGCAACTCGAGCTTTTGATGCTAGTTGACCTTTTTCGACAATACGACGACCAACAGTTGGATTTTCCATTAAGAATTTGGCAAAAATTTCAGAGAAAAGACGTTCAGTAATCGTTCTTGCATCTGAGTTCCCCAATTTCGTTTTCGTTTGACCTTCAAATTGTGGGTCTGGATGTTTAATTGAGATAACGGCTGTCATCCCTTCACGGACATCTTCACCTGAAAGCTTGGCATCGTTATCTTTTAATAGACCGGTTTTTCTAGCATAGTCGTTGATAACACGTGTCAGTGCTGACTTAAATCCAGCTTCGTGTGTTCCACCTTCATAAGTGTGAATATTATTGGCAAAACTCATCAAGTTGGTATGATAGTCATCTGTGTATTGTAAAGCAACTTCAACTTGAATGTCGTCTTGATCAGCTTCCACATAAATTGGCGTATCAAATAACACTTCTTTATTTTGATTTAAATATTCAACATAACTTCTAATTCCACCTTCATAGTGGTAACTTAGCGTTTCAGGGTTTTCGATTCGCTTGTCAGTATAAGTTAGTTTCAACCCTTTATTTAAAAAGGCTAACTCACGAATACGTGTCGTTAAGACTTTACTATCAAAAGTTGTCGTTTCAGTAAAAATAGATGAATCAGGTACAAAGTGAACACGTGTTCCATGGCGATGTTCTGGCACTTCGCCCATTTCTTTCATTTGTGTTTTCACTTTACCACTGGTGAAATCGATATAATATTTCTTGCCATCACGCACAACTGTTACATCAAGTTCAGTTGACAAGGCATTGACAACAGAAGCCCCCACCCCGTGAAGTCCTCCTGAAACTTTATATCCGCCACCGCCGAATTTACCACCGGCATGTAAGATGGTGAAAACTGTTTCAAGAGCTGGACGTCCTGTTTTTTGTTGAATATCAACCGGAATTCCACGTCCGTTATCAGTAATGGTCACACTATTATCAGGTTCAATCTCAACATTGATTTCATCAGCAAAACCAGCTAATGCTTCATCAATCCCGTTGTCGATTATTTCCCATACTAAGTGGTGTAAACCTTGTGAACTAGTTGATCCGATGTACATTCCGGGTCTTTTTCTAACAGCTTCAAGTCCACCAAGAACTTGAATTTGACTAGCGTCATAAGACTTAGCACGTTCTTCTAATGCTTCAACTTGCTGTTGCTTTAAGCGGTCATCATTGTTTTGGGTCATTTTTAACTCCTTTTTTTACTAAATTTCCATTACTAACTTCGAAAATAGTCGGTTGATGCTTGAGTTCTTTTGAAACACTGGCTAAATCCGTTGTTGTAATAAAAGTTTGGATATCTTCGTCAATAATCTCAATTAAGGCTGCTTGTCGTTTACTGTCTAGTTCAGACAAAACATCATCTAACAGTAATATTGGACTTTCTTTGGTTACTTGTTTAATTAACTTGATTTCAGCCAACTTTAAACTCAAAACACAGCTTCTTTGCTGCCCTTGTGAGCCAAATGACTGTAAATCTTTCCCATTTATTTCAAACACAATATCATCACGATGAGGACCTAACAGTGTTGTCCCCAGTTTGATTTCACGACTTTGAACTTTTGAAAATTGTTCAATTAAAAAATCGACAACTGATTGCTTGTCGTTTTTGTGTTTAAAATCGTAATTTGTAGTTTGATAATTAAAGGACAACTTTTCGGTTTGCTGACTAATCTGAAAGTGAATACTTTGAGCTAACTTTTCAAGATGAGCCACATACTTCATTCTCAACTCAATCACAGTTGCCGCAACTTCCACCAACTGACGTGTTAAAACTTCTAAATATAAAAAGTCTGGTTCTTTTTGATAACTCATTTTCTTCAAAAACGTGTTACGTTGCTTTAACAATCGCTGATAGCGGGCTAGTAACGTCAGATAACGATTATCAATTTGACCAAATTCTAAGTCAATGAATCGTCGGCGTTGAGCGGGTGACCCCTTAACCAAGTTTAAGTTTTCTGGAGAAAACAAAACCACATTTAATTGCCCAATATAAGCAGATAAACGTTTTTGTTCCAGATGGTTGATACTTGCTTTTTTACCTCGATTGGCGGTTACTAACTCCAAAACGTTGGAAGTTTGTCTTTTATAAATTCGGGAAGAAACTTTGGCAAAAGGTGAATCAAAATAAATTAACTGACGATCATTATTCGTTCGATGAGACCTCGCAAAGGCTAAATAATAAATCGATTCCAGTAAATTAGTTTTACCTTGTGCATTTTTTCCAATAAAAATATTAATAGTTGGCGAAAATTGAACATTTAATTCTTTGTAGTTACGGTAGTTAGTTAAGTTTAATTGTTTTAAGTACATTGCGATTATTCCAAAACAACCTAATTCTTAATTCGAACTAAATCACCATTAATATTGACAATATCTCCTGGATATAACTTTTTGCCACGACGATTTTCAAATTCATCGTTTAATTTCACAGGAAACTCTTGCAAATACCATTTGGCTTGCCCTCCTGTTGAAATATAACCTAATTCTTTTAATGCCTGAGTCAATGTTATATAGGTCTCTTTAATTGTTAAGTCTTGAATTGTCATTTCCCCCAATCTTCGTAAAAACAGTCGGTTTGTCACTATCTATTATACGTTTTTTTGGAGTAAAGCACAAACTTAAAACCGATATTTTTAATCTCTGACAAATTTTAGCGTTTGACTTTGTAAACTACCCAAAAAATATAAAATCGCTGAGAATAGGGAAAATTTGGAAAATAAAAAAAGACCACAATTTTGTGGTCTTTTTTTAAAATGTTCGAACTGGCGTAATTAATTGCACGAATTGGCCATCATTTTCTTTTGGAACAACTGTAAAGGGTCTTAGCGGTTGTGTGAATTTCATAGTGATTTGATCTGTCTTGAAAGCTCTGAGAGCCGATTTTAAGTAATCTGGGTTAAATGAAATTTCAAGGCTTTCTCCCACTAACGTTTCAACGTTTAAAATTTCTTCTACATTACCCACTTCAGGAGAGTTTCCATAAAGGACAACTTGATGTAGTTCCGGGTTGATAACTAAACGAACCACATTGTTACGACTTTCATGCGTTAACAGACTAGCACGTTCTAAAGCACTGAAGATTTTTGAACTATTAAATGTAATATCAGTTGTTGAACTGTCAGGCAACAAACGGTCAGTTTCAGGATAAGTACCTTCAAGTAAACGAGAATAAAAAGATAAGTGACCAATTGTAAACAAGATTTGGTTTTCACTCATTTGAATTTGAATATTATCATCCACATCACTTAAAATTCTTGAAAGTTCAGTTAGACTTTTACCTGGAATAATAAAATCTAAAATCGTATCTGGACCGTTTTCAATTTTTAAAATACGTTGAGATAAACGGTGGCTGTCAGTAGCAACAGCTTTGACTTGTTCATTTGAAATAACAAAATGAACCCCAGTTAAAATTGGACGACTTTCTTGCGTTGATACCGCAAAGTTAGTTTGATTAATCAAGTTACGCAAAGTTTTACCATTTAATTCAAATTGAAGATCCTTTGATACTTGTGGTAGACGAGGGTAGTTGTCTGCATCTAATCCATTAATTAAAAATTCAGAACTGCCTGATTTAATTACTGTTTGTAAATTTTCTTTAACTTCAAATGTAAAGATTGCTTCAGGTAATTTTTTAACAATTTCACTAAAGAATCTAGCAGGTAAAACAATGCTACCTTCGCTTTGTATTTGTAGTTCATTATCTTTAATCATAGTTGATTTAATTGAAATGTCTGAATTGCTTCCAGTTAAAATTAATCCTTCTTGAGATAAGTCTAATTTAATTCCTGTCAAAATAGGAATTGTTGTCTTAGAAGAAATAGCCCGCATAACATGGTTTAAATGATTAATAAATTTATTACGATCGATTGTAAATTTCATCTCAAAAATCCTCTTTCTCTATTTAATTTATATTTATATATAGTTAGTAATAGTAGTAGGTACTGTGGATACTGTTAATAAGTATGTTGATAGTTGATTATATCAGTATTTTACCTGTGTATAAACTGTGTATAAGTCAGGGTGTTTTTCCACACTAGTTGTGTGTAAGTTTTTGGGTAATATCGTTAATTTGATTCTTAATATCAGAGTCTATTTTAACTAATTCTGTAATTCGCTCGTGTGCATGCATCACAGTTGTATGATCTTTACCACCAAATTCTTGACCAATTTTAGGTAATGACTTATCGGTCATATTGCGTGATAGATACATGGCAATTTGACGAGGAAGAACGATTGTTTTAACTCGCTTTTTACCTTTCAAATCACTTGTAGAAACTTGATAATAGTTAGCCACGACTTCTTGAATTTTTGCAATTGTGACACTGCTAAATTGTTGGACTAAGTTCAGATTCTGTAAGGCTTCTTGAGCAAGTTGAGGGTTAATATCTTGACGCTTAATTGTCGCATGAGCTTGTACGCGAACTAATGCACCTTCAAGATTTCTAATGTTAGTATCAACTTGTTTAGCGATATAGCTAATCGTTGCATCATTGATTTTAATTTTTTCAGCATCTGCTTTTTTCTTCAAAATCGCGATTCGTGTTTCAAAATCAGGTGGTGTAATTTCGACCTGTAATCCCCATGCAAAGCGGTTGCTTAGCCTTTCAGAAAGACTTTTGATTTCGTTAGGTAGGCGATCACTTGTCATAACAATTTGTTTTTGATTACTATAAAGCGTTTCAAATGTATGGAAAAATTCTTCTTGAATACCTTGTTTATTAGCAAAAAATTGAATATCGTCCACCAAGAAGAGGTCAGCATTACGATATTTACGGCGAAAAGCTTCTTGCGTATTATTTTTGATGGAATTAATTAAGTCGTTTACAAAAGTTTCACTTTGAATGTAAACAACGCGACAATTAGGATCTTCTCTTAACATTTGGTGAGCAATAGCTTGCATTAAATGCGTTTTTCCAAGACCAACGCCACCAAAAATAAAGAGTGGATTATAAAAATCACCAGGGTTATCAGCAATAGCCATGGCAGCTCCCGCAGCTAACTTGTTGCCCTCTCCCTGAACAAAGGTATCGAATGTATATTTATTATTTAGGCGTAAATCAGATGCTAATTTTGCATGCTGGGTATCGTTAGAACTAGTTTCAGGACGTTCTTTAGATGTTTGAATAGGCTGTTGTTTTGATGCGTAGGTAGTTGATTGAGCTTCAGGTTGTTGTTGACTTTCAACATAGAAGATAGGTGATATCTCTAAATCGGCATAACCATAGGCTTCTTGAATAAGGTCAGAAGACAGATTCTTTTCCCAGTAGCCCTTACTAACAGCTGTTTCAACACTAATTGTCATTTGCTTAGTGTTTTCATCAAATGAAATGGGATGAGTGTTTCTAAACCAAGCGTTGTAAGTCACTTCGTTATAACGTTTTTTCATCTCGTTAGTAAAATATTCCCAAAAACTATTTAAGTTAAACAATCAGTTGTTCCTCCAATCTTATAAAAATAAAAGTAATAGCAAAAATTATTTTAACATTTTATAAGGCACTTTTCCACAGTGTCAAAAAATACTTTTCCACAAAAACACAAGTGTGAATAACTTTAATAACGAGGTTGTGGATAAAGTCAGAGAGAATAGAAGAATTATTTTTTAATTTCTAAATATCAGATAAAAACATTTATAGAATAACAATCTAAGCCTGTGGATAAAAAATATAGTCATATTTTATTTGTGGATAAAACTGTTAGTTAATCTGTGGATAAAAAAAACGAGAAAAATAGTAATTATTTTATCCACATAGTTATCCACTATTATTGTACCTATAATAAAGTGGAGTTAATTTGAAATAAAGTAGACTTATTTATTTTTATATGCTAAAATTTAACAGTATTGTGCTTATATACATTACAGTAATTTATAAAATAATGACGTAACAGTCGAAAGCACTCGAAACAACTAGGAGGTGCAAAAACATGTCAAAAAGAACTTACCAACCTAAAAAACGTCACCGTCAACGTGTTCACGGTTTTAGAAAACGTATGAGTACTAAGAACGGCCGCAAAGTTTTAGCACGACGCCGTCGTAAAGGTAGAAAAGAATTATCTGCTTAAGGCCACTGAATAAACTTCAGTGGTTTTTTTGTTATATAAGGTGGAAATACTCAAATGAGAAAAAAGTATCGTATAAAAAAAGAACAAGAGTTTCAGACTGTGTATCAAGGTAAAAACTCTTGTGCGAATCGAGCTTTTGTTATTTACCAGATGTCTAAGCCTAATCAAAAGCATTTTAGAGTTGGCATATCTGTCGGAAAAAAAGTGGGTCATCATGCTGTTGTTAGAAATCGGTTGAAACGCTATATTCGTCAAACATTAACTGAAGAGTTACAAGACTTACCAAAAGAATTGGATTTTTTAGTGATTGCTCGACCATATATTCGTGATTTTACAATGGCAGAGGTTAGACAGAATCTAAGACATGCTTTAAAAGTTGCTCATATTTTAGAAAAATAAATGTTTACTCAAGGAGATAGAATTGACTAAGTTTATAAAGAAACATCGTAAAAAGATATTACTGATGGCAACGTTGATGTTGTTCACATTAGTATTAACCGGTTGTTCATCTACTAATCAGCCAATTGATCCAAACACCACAAACTTTTGGGATCGTTACATTTTATATAACATGTCTCAATTATTGATTTGGATTTCAAAAAGTGTCGGCAATAATCCTGGACTAGCGATTATTATCTTTACTATCGTTGTGAAAATTATTTTATTACCATTAAATGTAATTTCAATGCGTAATATGAAAAAAATGTCACAATTGAAACCGCAAATGGATGAAATTAAGAAAAAATATCCAGGTAAAGATGCTCAAAGTCAAAGACAAGTTCAAGTTGAAACTCAAAAATTGTACTCTGAACAAGGAATTAATCCCATTTCGGGTTGTTTACCAATGCTACCGCAATTACCTATCTTGCTGGCGTTATATTCTTCAATTTTAAGAACGCCAGAACTACAAGTGGGTCGATTCTTATGGATGGAGTTAGGAAAAGCAGATCCATACTTTATCATGCCAATCCTTTCAGCACTATTAACACTGGCTACTTCATATATTAGTTCAATGCAACAGCCTGATAGTAATGCGACAACTAAGATTATGACTTTCGTACCGGCAATCATGATTTTGATTGTTGGGTTGAATTTACCGTCAGCTTTGACTATTTACTGGGTAGCTTCAAACTTGTTCCAATTGGCACAAACATTTATTTTCCAAAATCCGTTCAAATATCAACGTGAAATGCGTGAAAAAGAACAACAAGAACGTGATCGTCGTCGTAAAATAAATAAAGCTAAAAAGAAAATTTACAAAAAATAATAAAAAAATCTCAGACTTAAGTCTGAGATTTTTTTATAGCTGAATATGACGAAGATCATCAACATCTGACCAATGTGCATCATAACCTTTTCCTTTTTTAAAAAAGATTGAATTAGCTGTATTTTCTAGGTCACTTTCTGGATCATAATTGATAGTGTTAATCAGTTCAGTTTGATTTTGGGCAGGGAAGTACCCTTTTAGCTGTGTCGTAAGACGTCCTTTATTTTTAGTAAAGGAAGCGAAAGTTAAAGGATAGTCGGTAAAATTGGAAACGGGAACTGCACCTTCAATGAGAGTAGAATCCGCTGAAATTTCAGTAGTAGGGTCTAACTCACCACCCATTCGTGTAATATCTGCACTGACTTTACCAATTAAGTCGCTTGGAACCGTGATTTTTAAAGCAAACCACGGTTCAAGTAGGTGATTAGTTGCTCTTATTTTCATTAATCCTTGGCGAATGGCACGGTAAGTGGCTTCTCTGAAGTCGCCCCCCTTAGTTTCAGGATAATGTGCACGACCACTTAGTAAAGTGATGGTCAAATCGGTTATTGGTGAACCGGTTAAAACACCAAGATGTGTTTTTTCAGTGAGATGAGTCATAATTCGAGATTGGAAGTTAATATCTAATTCTTCTCGACTACAATTATTTTTGACAATAATACCTTGACCGGGTTGACCTGGTTCAAGTTTCAAAGCCACTTCAGAGTAATGTCTTAACGGTTCAAAATGTCCAAAACCAATAACAGGTTCAGTGATGGTTTCTTTATAAAGTACACTAGGTGACAGAAAATCGATTGCGATATTAAATCGCTCTAAGAACGTTTCTTTTAAATAATCCATTTGAATTGTCCCCACGATACTAATGTAAAGTTCGTTGAGGTCTTTTTTGTATCTTAAATGTAGCATCGGATCTTCATCAGCAAGTAAATAAAAATGGCTAATCATCTCATCGAATTGGCTAGTATCTTTTGCGATAACTTGCACTTCATAAACTGGTTCACGAGTTAGTGAAATAGGTTTTGGTAGGTCGGTTTGATTAACACCTGTCCCGCCCATAAATTCACCAGGAGATCCTTCAGTCAAACCGGTCATAACCACAATATCGCCTGTTTTAGCAGTTGTCGTTTTAGTTAGTTTGCGACCTTCAGGATAAAAAATTTCATTAATTTTAAGATTATTTTCTGATTGGGCTAAGGTTACTTTTTCTTTTGAATGAAATTGACCTGAAATAATTTTGGCGTGGACTTGGGTAAGATTATTTTTGTCATGAGAAATCTTATAGATTTGAGCGATAGGATTGTCTTGGTTGAGTTCATCTAGTTCAATGATATCAAGCAACATCAATAAATCTGAAACGCCAGCAAAAGTAACGGCTGAACCGTAAATAGTGGGCATAATCTTTCGTTGTTTAATAGCCGAACTCAAAAGTTGGTGTTGTTTTGTTTGTGATACTTTTTTTGATTGTAACATCAACTCTAACCAATCATCGTCTAACATAGCCCAATCTTCTAAAAATTGATGATCAGGATTTAAAGAAGTATGATCAAAGGGCAATGTTTGAGCAGAAAAACGGCTTATTTCTTGTTTAAGTGCAGGAATATCGACGGTTTCAACATCTGTTTTATTGACAAAAAGTAAAACAGGAACCTGATATTGTTCACATAATTCAGAAATTGTTTCCGTATAGCCTGTAATACCATCAGTCGCACTAACAATCAAAATAGCAATATCGACAACTTGTAAAATTCGCTCCATTTCAAAAGTCAAATCCATATGTCCCGGGGTATCAATAAAAGTATAAGGTTGGTCGTGAGACTTAAAACTGACAGGTTTACTTGAAAAAGTAATTTTGCGTCGTCTTTCAATCGGTTCATTATCCAAAACGGTTGTGCCTTTATTAACATTACCAACTTGTTCGATGATGTGATTTTTATAGAGTATAGCTTCCATCAATGTGGTTTTGCCACCATCAACGTGTGAAAAAACACCAATTGTTTTATTTTGAAAAGTCATGAAATCCTCCTTTATTTTAGTGCTAAAGAAAAGGAACGTCTCATCGTGATAGTGAGAACATTCCTTAAATTTAAAATTAATTAATCCATCTTGTCGTATTTGAAATTTGGGAACAAGAACTTATCCGCTAAATCAACAATTTTTCCTTGGAAGAATAAAGCGAAAATTGTCCCAATATTAACAGCTGATAGTTGTTGTGAAACTGCAAAAATAATGATAATAACAATGATAGGTGGCGTAAAAGTTAGTAGTTGTGCACTAACAGGGTTACCTTTGGTGTAATTAAAACGAATAACTTTCATTAAATCATCAACAGGATGCATAATTAAATTAACACGTTGATAAAGTGAAATACCACAGCCAATAAAAACAATACCAATTAAATCGATAATTAGCTTGATAATGTAAGGTAATTCAGGAAGTGGTGTCATCATCAGTAGAGAGGTCAAGTAGTTAACGACCAAACTAAAAAGGACCATAAAGATAATGTTACCTAGTACCTGTTTCCATTTGAATTTTCGAAGTAAAATAACGGTGAGGACGGCTGCAAAAAGTGCTGTTCCAAAAAGTGTTGTTCCTAGATTCCATGAAAAGAAATTGCTAATATTAACGGCACTAGCCGTCCAAAGTGCTGAACCTAAATTCATTGAGACGGTTAACGCATTACCCAATCCATTGATAAAAATAGCAAACGCAAGAAAAAATAGTCGCGAAGCCATACTGTTTTTTTGATTCATTGTGAGCTCCTTTTTTATAGTCTGATACTATCATAGATAATTAAAGCAAAATAAGCAAAGAAATAATCTAAGTTTTTACAACATATAATGGTAGAAACTCGTAAAAAAGTAAAAAATGTTTCACGTGAAAACATCGAAACATTGACAAATTTGGCGAATATCGCTATATTTTAAATAAATGAATATCGATAAAGTAGTCAAGGTGCTTTATCCACTCAAAGATTGAGCTTTCAGTGGATATCTAGCACCTTTTTTATTTCAAGGAGGAATTATGGCCACTGCTGTTACGGAATACGATACGATAGCTGCGATTTCAACGCCGATAGGTGAAGGTGCAATTTCAATTGTGAGATTGTCTGGTGAAGATGCAGTAGAACAAGTTAACCGCTTATTTAAAGGAAAAGATTTGACGGAAGTTGATAGTCATACCATTCACTACGGTCATATTTTGGATGCTACTACAAAAAAACCACTTGATGAAGTGATGGTAAGTGTGATGCGTGCACCTAAAACATTTACCCGTGAAGACATTGTCGAGATTAATTGTCACGGTGGTGTGGTGGCAACTAATAAAATTTTACAAAACTTTCTTGGTGAAGAAGTTCGTTTAGCTGAACCTGGAGAATTTACAAAAAGAGCCTTTTTAAATGGGCGTATTGATTTAACACAAGCAGAATCTGTGATGGATTTGATTCGTGCCAAAACTGATAAAGCCATGCAAGTGGCGGTTAATCAATTAGATGGTCAATTGAATAACTTAATTCATAATTTGAGAGAAGAAATTTTACAAGTTTTAGCTCAAGTTGAAGTTAATATTGATTATCCTGAATACGATATGGACGACATGACGACCCAATTACTGCTTGAAAAAGCCCAACATATCCAAACTCAAATCGATAGTCTACTTCAAACAGCTAAGCAAGGAAAAATTTTACGTCATGGATTAGCAACAGCCTTAGTTGGACGTCCAAATGTTGGGAAATCTTCCTTGTTAAATTATTTAATCAAAGAAGACAAAGCCATTGTAACGGACATTGAAGGGACAACCCGTGATGTTTTAGAAGAGTATGTCAACGTTCGTGATGTGCCGTTGAAGTTGGTCGATACCGCCGGGATTCGTCAAACTAAAGATGTTGTTGAAAAGATTGGTGTAGAACGTTCTAAAAAAGCAATTAACGATGCGGATTTAGTGTTAGTGGTACTAAATGCAGCAGAAGAATTAACGGATGAAGATCGCCAATTACTTGAGTTAACTGCAGACAAGAATCGAATTATTTTGTTAAATAAAATTGACTTAGATCAAAAATTAACGGCTGCTGAGTTAACACAAACGGTTGGTGAAACACCTGTAATTGAAATTAGTGTACAAAATACCCAAGGACTCGATCAACTTGAAGAACAAATTGCAACGATGTTCTTTGGTGGAATTGAAACTAATCAGACTGATGTGATGGTGACAAATGCTCGTCAAATTGGCTTGTTAACGCAAGCGCAACACAGTTTAGATGAAGTGATTGCTGGAATTGCAAATGGCATGCCAATTGATTTAGTGCAAATTGATATGACAGCTTGTTGGGATAAATTAGGTGAAATCACGGGTGAAAGTGCACCTGATGAATTAATCACCCAGCTATTTAGCCAGTTCTGTCTAGGAAAATAATGAGGAGAGATTAAACACATGAAGACATATGATTCATATGATTACGATGTTATTGTCGTAGGTGCTGGACATGCGGGTTCAGAAGCGGCACTTGCTTCAGCTAGAATGGGTCAAAAAACCCTATTATTAACAATCAACTTAGATATGGTAGCCTTTATGCCATGTAATCCATCAATTGGTGGTCCTGCTAAAGGAATTGTTGTGCGTGAAGTTGATGCTTTAGGTGGTCAAATGGGCCAAAATATTGACCAAACCTATATTCAAATGAGAATGTTAAATACAGGTAAAGGACCAGCGGTTCGAGCACTACGTGCACAAGCTGATAAAAATCAATACCACGAAACAATGAAACAGGCAATTGAACAAGAAGACAATCTAACGCTAAGACAAGGATTGGTTGAAGATTTAATTGTTGAAGATGGTGTTTGCCAAGGCGTTTTAACAAATACAGGGGCTAAATACTACGCTAAATCAGTTGTCTTAACAGCCGGAACTTCTTCACGTGGAAAAATTATTATCGGTGAATTGATGTATTCATCAGGTCCAAATAATTCACTTCCTTCTATTAAACTATCTGAAGGTCTTGAACGTTTAGGGTTCAAGTTAAACCGATTCAAAACCGGAACACCTCCTCGTGTTGATAAAAATACGATTGATTTTTCTAAAACAGAAGAACAACCAGGAGATACTAAACCAAATCACTTTTCATATCAAACCAAAGATGAAGATTACGCAATTGATCAAATTAGTTGTTGGATGACTTATACTAACGAAAATACTCACGACATCATTCGTCAAAATCTTGACCGTGCCCCAATGTTTTCAGGTGTGATTGAAGGGGTGGGTCCTCGTTACTGTCCATCTATTGAAGATAAAATTGTGCGTTTTGCAGATAAGCCTCGTCACCAACTATTTTTAGAACCAGAAGGTCGCCACACAGAAGAATACTATGTCGGTGATTTTTCAACATCAATGCCAGAAGACGTTCAATTGAAAATGTTGCACTCGGTTGAAGGACTTGAAAAAGCTGAAATGATGCGTCCAGGTTACGCAATTGAATATGATGTGATTGAGCCTTGGCAATTGACTCATACCTTAGAAACTAAAGTGGTTAAAAACTTATTTACAGCGGGTCAAATGAACGGAACTTCAGGATATGAAGAAGCAGCCGGACAAGGAATTGTGGCCGGAATTAACGCTGCACGTCGTGCTCAAGGTAAAGAAGGCTTTACTTTGAAACGTGATGAAGCTTATATTGGTGTGATGATTGACGACTTAGTAACCAAAGGAACAGCTGAACCTTATCGCTTACTAACTAGTCGTGCTGAATATCGTTTGATTTTGCGTCATGATAATGCTGACCTACGTTTAACTCAAAAAGGACATGACTTAGGTTTGGTACAAGAACCTCAATTTGAACGATTCACACAGAAAAAAGAACAAATCGAAGCTGTTTTAAAACAATTTCAAACAACACGTCTTAAACCAACTGATGAATTACAAACTTATTTAGAAGAAAACAACCAAGCTAAATTGAAAGACGGTATTTTGGCTAGTGAATTGCTAAAACGTCCAGGGATTAGTTATGGTGATGTTGAACAGTTTATGGCTATTGATCACGATATTGATCGTTATGTTAAAGAACAAGTGGAAATTTCACTTAAATATGAAGGTTATATCAAAAAAGAACAAGGTAAAATCGATAAATTACGTCGCTTAGAGTCTAAAAAGATTCCAAAGAACATCGATTATGAAGCTATTAATGGCTTAGCCACAGAATCTCGCCAAAAATTGATGAAAATTAGACCTGAATCTATCGCTCAAGCTAGTCGTATTAGTGGGGTGAATCCTGCTGATGTTGGTATTTTGAGTGTTTACATTCAACAAGGTCGGATTGCAAAATTAGAAAACCCAGTGGAATAGTAAGGTTTAGATCATATTTGGAGAGAATATAATGAAAAAAGGACATAAGTTTGAGTCGTTACCAATTGCGATTATGCTATCAATAGTCGGCGGATTTGTTGATGCCTTTAGTTACTTGCATCTTGGTCACGTCTTTTCTGCTTTGCAGACAGGGAATATTGTTTTGCTTGGGTTAAATATCGCGACATTTAATATAGGAGCGATTTTTCACTATCTATTGCCGATCATTTCATTTTTAATTGCAAGTGCGATAGCTAACTTTGTCGAATTATCGGGACCAAAGTTAACCAGTTTTGTTTGGCAAGAAATCGTGATTTATATTGAATTGATAGGATTATTAATTACTCGTTTATTAATTAACCAGCTAGATACTACTGTTATAGTTAGTATGTTGTCATTCTTTATGGCGTTTCAAGTGCACTCTTTTAGAGTGGTAAACGATCACCCATATGCTTCAGCTATGAACACAGGAAATCTAAAAAAAGTTGGGAACTCTGCTATTGCTTATTTATTGGGAGAGAACAAAAGTCAAAATAAAACGATATTTATTGACTGCCTACTTATTATTTTGAGCTTTGTACTGGGTGCTATTCTCAGTTCATGGCTTTCCAGCTGGTTTGGAATTAACGCAATTTTCTTTCCAATGATGTTATTGATTGGTATTTTAATACTTGTAAGACGGGAATAAAAGTTGATTTAAAAGGATTTTCGCCCTTTTGAATCAACTTTTTTTATTTTTTATCAAAAAAGTGTTGCTAAGGACACAAATCGATGGTATTATATTTTTTGTCGTTAAATAACGACGCAATACGAAATAAAGAAATCAAAAAGATTTCAAAGAAGGTATTGCAAAACAACTTAATAAATGCTATTATATTCTTTGTCGTTGAAAAGCGGCAGCTAAGCAACTCAAATAAATTTAAAAAAGATTTAAAAAAAGAGTTGCAAAGCGAAAGAGAACATGGTATATTAATTAAGTCGTCAAGTTGAGCGATAAGTTATTGATTCATAAGAAAAAAATAATTTAAAAAACTTCTTGACACTGATTAACAGCTTTGATATAATAGAGAAGTTGTTAAACAAGTAGACCTTTGAAAACTGAACAAAGTTTCGCATAAATGTGTGGGGGTAATTAACCCCAAGCAATGAGCGAAGTCAATTCGCTAGTAAGTTTTAAAAAGAGCAAGTCAAACAATCTTAAAATGAGAGTTTGATCCTGGCTCAGGACGAACGCTGGCGGCGTGCCTAATACATGCAAGTCGAACGAGTTTGCTCTTATGATGGTAGTGCTTGCACTACTTGACTAAGAATCCAAACGAGTGGCGGACGGGTGAGTAACACGTGGGTAACCTACCCTAAAGCGGGGGATAACATTTGGAAACAGATGCTAATACCGCATAACAATAAGAATCGAATGTTTCTTATTTGAAAGATGGTTTCGGCTATCACTTTAGGATGGACCTGCGGCGTATTAGCTAGTTGGTAAGGTAATGGCTTACCAAGGCGATGATACGTAGCCGACCTGAGAGGGTGATCGGCCACATTGGGACTGAGACACGGCCCAAACTCCTACGGGAGGCAGCAGTAGGGAATCTTCCACAATGGACGAAAGTCTGATGGAGCAACGCCGCGTGAGTGAAGAAGGGTTTCGGCTCGTAAAACTCTGTTGTTAGAGAAGAAAGATAGTAAGAGTAACTGTTTATTATTTGACGGTAACTAACCAGAAAGCCACGGCTAACTACGTGCCAGCAGCCGCGGTAATACGTAGGTGGCAAGCGTTGTCCGGATTTATTGGGCGTAAAGCGAGCGCAGGCGGCTAATTAAGTCTGATGTGAAAGCCTTCGGCTTAACCGGAGAAGTGCATTAGAAACTGATTAGCTTGAGTGCAGAAGAGGAGAGTGGAACTCCATGTGTAGCGGTGAAATGCGTAGATATATGGAAGAACACCAGTGGCGAAGGCGACTCTCTGGTCTGTAACTGACGCTGAGGCTCGAAAGCGTGGGTAGCAAACAGGATTAGATACCCTGGTAGTCCACGCCGTAAACGATGAGTGCTAAGTGTTGGAGGGTTTCCGCCCTTCAGTGCTGCAGCTAACGCATTAAGCACTCCGCCTGGGGAGTACGACCGCAAGGTTGAAACTCAAAGGAATTGACGGGGGCCCGCACAAGCGGTGGAGCATGTGGTTTAATTCGATGCAACGCGAAGAACCTTACCAGGTCTTGACATCTTTTGACCACCTAAGAGATTAGGTTTTCCCTTCGGGGACAAAATGACAGGTGGTGCATGGTTGTCGTCAGCTCGTGTCGTGAGATGTTGGGTTAAGTCCCGCAACGAGCGCAACCCTTATTACTAGTTGCCAGCATTAAGTTGGGCACTCTAGTGAGACTGCCGGTGACAAACCGGAGGAAGGTGGGGATGACGTCAAATCATCATGCCCCTTATGACCTGGGCTACACACGTGCTACAATGGATGGTACAACGAGCAGCGATACCGCGAGGTTTAGCTAATCTCCTAAAACCATCCTCAGTTCGGATTGCAGGCTGCAACTCGCCTGCATGAAGCTGGAATCGCTAGTAATCGCAGATCAGCATGCTGCGGTGAATACGTTCCCGGGCCTTGTACACACCGCCCGTCACACCATGAGAGTTTGTAACACCCGAAGCCGGTGAGGTAACCTTTTGGAGCCAACCGTCTAAGGTGGGACAAATGATTAGGGTGAAGTCGTAACAAGGTAGCCGTAGGAGAACCTGCGGCTGGATCACCTCCTTTCTAAGGATATACGGAAACACACATTTGAAACTTTGTTTAGTTTTGAGAGGTTTACTCTCAAACGTTGAACATTGAAAACTGAATATGATTTAAGAACCAAAAGCCGAGGTTATCGGAAAGATAATCAAACACCGCGTTTTTAAGAGTAAATTAAAGAGAAATCACAGGTTAAGTGATAAAGGGCGCATGGTGGATGCCTTGGCACTAGGAGCCGATGAAGGACGGGACAAACACCGAAATGCTTTGGGGAGTTGTAAGTAAGCTTTGATCCAGAGATATCCGAATGGGGGAACCCACTAAGAGTAATCTTAGTATCTGTATGTGAATACATAGCATGCAGGAGGAAGACGCGGGGAACTGAAACATCTCAGTACCTGCAGGAAGAGAAAGAAAAATCGATTTCCTGAGTAGCGGCGAGCGAAACGGAAGAAGCCCAAACCAAGAAGCTTGCTTCTTGGGGTTGTAGGACTACAATAACGGACTTAAATAAGATAGAAGAATGAGTTGGGAAGCTCAGCCAAAGAAGGTGACAGCCCTGTATTTGAAATCTTGTTTATACCAAAGTAGTATCCTGAGTACGGCTGGACACGAGAAATCCAGTCGGAATCCGGGAGGACCATCTCCCAAGGCTAAATACTCCCTAGTGACCGATAGCGAACCAGTACCGTGAGGGAAAGGTGAAAAGCACCCCGGGAGGGGAGTGAAATAGATCCTGAAACCATGTGCCTACAAGTAGTCAAAGCCCGTTAATGGGTGATGGCGTGCCTTTTGTAGAATGAACCGGCGAGTTACGTTATGATGCAAGGTTAAGTTGAAGAGACGGAGCCGAAGCGAAAGCGAGTCTGAATAGGGCGAATAAGTATCATGATGTAGACCCGAAACCAAGTGACCTATCCATGTCCAGGTTGAAGATGCAGTAAAATGCATTGGAGGACCGAACCCACGTACGTTGAAAAGTGCGGGGATGAGGTGTGGATAGCGGTGAAATTCCAAACGAACTTGGAGATAGCTGGTTCTCTCCGAAATAGCTTTAGGGCTAGCCTTGGAGTAAAGGATCGTGGAGGTAGAGCACTGTTTGGACTAGGGGCCCGTCAAGGGTTACTGAATTCAGATAAACTCCGAATGCCATTGATCTATATCCAGGAGTCAGACTATGAGTGATAAGATCCGTAGTCGAAAGGGAAACAGCCCAGATCACCAGTTAAGGTCCCAAAATTTATGCTAAGTGGAAAAGGATGTGGCATTGCGTAGACAACTAGGATGTTGGCTTAGAAGCAGCCATTCATTTAAAGAGTGCGTAATAGCTCACTAGTCGAGTGACGCTGCGCCGAAAATGTACCGGGGCTAAGCATAATACCGAAACTGTGGATGTGTTATTTATAACACGTGGTAGGAGAGCGTTCTAAGGGCGAAGAAGGTAGATTGT
>NZ_JAWMWG010000001.1:0-232500 GCF_037546065.1 Holzapfeliella saturejae | reverse complement strand
AAGAATTGGGGTTACAATCAGATACACCAGTTATTTTGACATTGAGTCGTATTTCAATGGAAAAGAAAATCAGCCGTATTCTTGAAGCAATGCCAAAACTCACGGACTCAATCAAAGGGTTAGTTTTAATTGTGGCTGGGGATGGCCCTGATTTAAAAACATTACAAAATGAAGCTAAGGATTTAGGTGTGGCTGATTCAGTTAAATTTATTGGTGCAGTCTCTCATGAAAAGGTAGGCAGCTATTATCGAATGGCAGATTTATTTGTATCAGCTAGTGATACTGAAGCACAAGGTCTAACTTATATTGAAGCAATGGCGACAGGGACTAAATGTGTTGTTTTTAGTGGTGAATATACTGACAGATTATTTAACACACCAGAGTATGGTCGTACATTTACAGATCATGAAGAGATGTATCAAGAGATTGTCAACTATTTACAAGAAGGTCCAGGCAAAATTAAGCCAGAATTTTTAGAAGATAAACTGGAAGAAATATCAGCGGATACTTTTGGTGAAAAAATAGAAAAATTTTATCAAACAGTTATTGCAGACTATCAATTATCATAGTGGCGTAAGGAGTATACAAGTGATTAAAATTAATATGTTTTCGCATGCAGACTCAGTTCAAGGACAAGGAGTCGGTAGTGCGTATAAAGAATTGATTCGACTACTAGATCAACATTTAAAAGAGACATTTGACGTAACGATTAATCAAAAACAACCAGTAGACCTCACACATTATCACACCATTAATCCCTCTTTTTATTTGAATTCGTTCAGTCGTAAAAGAGGACGTAAAATAGGGTATGTTCACTTCTTACCTGAAACACTTGAGGGTAGTATTAAATTACCTTGGATTGCACGAAAAGTATTTTATAAATATGTGATTTCTTTTTATAAACGAATGGATCAAATTGTGGTCGTCAATCCAATTTTTATTGATAAACTCACACAATATGGTATTCCACGTGAAAAGATTAAATATATTCCAAACTTTGTGACAAAAGATGTGTTCTATGAAAAGACAGCTGAGCAAAAAGCTGAACTGCGAAAAGCTTACAACATTGACCAAGATAAGTTTGTCATTTTTGGTGATGGTCAGGTTCAACAACGAAAAGGTGTCTTAGATTTTGTTAAATTGGCTGAACAAAATCCTGATTTACAGTTTATTTGGGCAGGCGGATTTTCTTTTGGAAAAATTACAGATGGGTATGAACAATTAAACAAAGTGGTCAAAAATCCCCCCAAGAATTTGATTTTCACAGGGATTATCCCAAGAGACCAGTTGGTTGATTATCTGAACATGGCCAATCTATTCTTGTTGCCTTCATTTGATGAATTATTCCCAATGTCAGTACTAGAAGCATTTAGTACAGGAACCCCTGTTATGTTAAGAGATTTAGAATTGTATCGCGCCGTAATTGACGGTTACTATGAATCTTGTCAGGATGCCGATGAAATGCAGGCAAGAATTCGTGAATTAATTAATAACCAAGCACGATTAGATGAACTAAAATCTTTTTCTAGAACAGCTTCAGACCGCTATTCAGAAGAAAACTTAACGAAAATTTGGAAGCAATTTTATGAGGAACAATATGAAATTGCTAAAAAAAATAATCAAAGTAGAGGATAGCTGGACTTATGACTAGACAAAATAAATTATGGTTTGTGGGGATGCTACTGTTTGGATCGTTCATTTTTTGGCTAGAAGCCAAAGATGTGCCGTTCTCACATTTAGTAAATGCCACAAAGAATTTTAACTGGTTTTATTTAGCCATAGCCTTTTTATGTATGATTGTGGCGTACTACTTTGAGTCGTTAATCCTCAAAGTATTATTAATTGGCCGAGAAAAATCAAATTACTCGATGTGGCAATTTTATCGAATACCATTAGTACAGGCCCTATTCAACGCAATTACACCATTTTCATCAGGTGGACAGCCTGCTCAACTTTATGCGCTTTCAACTATGGGCGTGGAAGTTGGGAGAGCTAGTTCTTTATTGATGACTAAATTTATCATTTATCAGTTGGCTGTACTTGTGAACTTTATTTTGACGATGATTTTTGGGTTTCAATTAGTGGCACAACATTTTGGTGGACTAGCCTTTTTAATCTTATTTGGGTTTGTTATTCACGTGTTTGCTATTGTGTTTCTTCTATTAGTAATGTTTCAGTACCGATTTACAAAAGCAATGATGCACACTTTTTTAAATATCGGTGTTTACTTAATTGACAAGTTTTATGACTTTATTGGATTTCTTGTACGTTCAAAGACCGAAAAACTGTCAAGTTTGAAAACGAAACTTCAAGACAAAAAAGTAAAATGGGAAGAAGCAGTCGATGAAAAAATTGATACTTTCTATAATGAAGGACAACATTTAAAAAACGAAAAGAAAAAAGTGATGTGGGCAGTATTGTACACAATGCTCCAGTTGATTGTTTTTTATTTAATACCTTACTTTGTTTTACTTGCACTTGGTGTACAAGCAAATGTGATGACAGTTATCTTTATGCATATTATGATTGTCATGATTACTTCTATTTTTCCTTTACCAGGGGGAGCAGGAGGAGCCGAGTATAGCTTCAAGATGTTATTTTCAACATTTGGCTTGGCTCAACCTCAGCTCGTTTTAGCCTTGTTCTTATGGCGTTTTATCACCTATTACTTAGGGATGTTTCTGGGAGCCTGTGCCTTCTTGTACAAGAAGAAGTCATAGTGCTTCTTTTTTTATAGAAAAATAGGAAAAAAGGTTGACCCATAGAAACAGGGATGCTATTATATTCTTTGTCGTTGAAAAGCGATAGCTAAGCAACTTAAACAAATTTGAAAAAGATTTAAAAAAGAGTTGCAAAGCGAAAGAGAACATGGTATATTAATTAAGTCGTCAAGTTGAGCGATAAGTTATTGATTCATAAGAAAAAAATAATTTAAAAAACTTCTTGACACTGATTAACAGCTTTGATATAATAGAGAAGTTGTTAAACAAGTAGACCTTTGAAAACTGAACAAAGTTTCGCATAAATGTGTGGGGGTAATTAACCCCAAGCAATGAGCGAAGTCAATTCGCTAGTAAGTTTTAAAAAGAGCAAGTCAAACAATCTTAAAATGAGAGTTTGATCCTGGCTCAGGACGAACGCTGGCGGCGTGCCTAATACATGCAAGTCGAACGAGTTTGCTCTTATGATGGTAGTGCTTGCACTACTTGACTAAGAATCCAAACGAGTGGCGGACGGGTGAGTAACACGTGGGTAACCTACCCTAAAGCGGGGGATAACATTTGGAAACAGATGCTAATACCGCATAACAATAAGAATCGAATGTTTCTTATTTGAAAGATGGTTTCGGCTATCACTTTAGGATGGACCTGCGGCGTATTAGCTAGTTGGTAAGGTAATGGCTTACCAAGGCGATGATACGTAGCCGACCTGAGAGGGTGATCGGCCACATTGGGACTGAGACACGGCCCAAACTCCTACGGGAGGCAGCAGTAGGGAATCTTCCACAATGGACGAAAGTCTGATGGAGCAACGCCGCGTGAGTGAAGAAGGGTTTCGGCTCGTAAAACTCTGTTGTTAGAGAAGAAAGATAGTAAGAGTAACTGTTTATTATTTGACGGTAACTAACCAGAAAGCCACGGCTAACTACGTGCCAGCAGCCGCGGTAATACGTAGGTGGCAAGCGTTGTCCGGATTTATTGGGCGTAAAGCGAGCGCAGGCGGCTAATTAAGTCTGATGTGAAAGCCTTCGGCTTAACCGGAGAAGTGCATTAGAAACTGATTAGCTTGAGTGCAGAAGAGGAGAGTGGAACTCCATGTGTAGCGGTGAAATGCGTAGATATATGGAAGAACACCAGTGGCGAAGGCGACTCTCTGGTCTGTAACTGACGCTGAGGCTCGAAAGCGTGGGTAGCAAACAGGATTAGATACCCTGGTAGTCCACGCCGTAAACGATGAGTGCTAAGTGTTGGAGGGTTTCCGCCCTTCAGTGCTGCAGCTAACGCATTAAGCACTCCGCCTGGGGAGTACGACCGCAAGGTTGAAACTCAAAGGAATTGACGGGGGCCCGCACAAGCGGTGGAGCATGTGGTTTAATTCGATGCAACGCGAAGAACCTTACCAGGTCTTGACATCTTTTGACCACCTAAGAGATTAGGTTTTCCCTTCGGGGACAAAATGACAGGTGGTGCATGGTTGTCGTCAGCTCGTGTCGTGAGATGTTGGGTTAAGTCCCGCAACGAGCGCAACCCTTATTACTAGTTGCCAGCATTAAGTTGGGCACTCTAGTGAGACTGCCGGTGACAAACCGGAGGAAGGTGGGGATGACGTCAAATCATCATGCCCCTTATGACCTGGGCTACACACGTGCTACAATGGATGGTACAACGAGCAGCGATACCGCGAGGTTTAGCTAATCTCCTAAAACCATCCTCAGTTCGGATTGCAGGCTGCAACTCGCCTGCATGAAGCTGGAATCGCTAGTAATCGCAGATCAGCATGCTGCGGTGAATACGTTCCCGGGCCTTGTACACACCGCCCGTCACACCATGAGAGTTTGTAACACCCGAAGCCGGTGAGGTAACCTTTTGGAGCCAACCGTCTAAGGTGGGACAAATGATTAGGGTGAAGTCGTAACAAGGTAGCCGTAGGAGAACCTGCGGCTGGATCACCTCCTTTCTAAGGATATACGGAAACACACATCTGAAACTTTGTTTAGTTTTGAGAGGTTTACTTCTCAAAATGGAGCATAATGGATTGGGCCTATAGCTCAGCTGGTTAGAGCGCACGCCTGATAAGCGTGAGGTCGATGGTTCAAGTCCATTTAGGCCCATTTAACTAAATAGTTAATAAACCTGGGGGTTTAGCTCAGCTGGGAGAGCGTCTGCCTTGCACGCAGAAGGTCATCGGTTCGATCCCGTTAACCTCCATAGACAACGAAAGTTGTCGGTTGAACATTGAAAACTGAATATGATTTAAGAACCAAAAGCCGAGGTTATCGAAAAGATAATCAAACACCGCGTTTTTAAGAGTAAATTAAAGAGAAATCACAGGTTAAGTGATAAAGGGCGCATGGTGAATGCCTTGGCACTAGGAGCCGATGAAGGACGGGACAAACACCGAAATGCTTTGGGGAGTTGTAAGTAAGCTTTGATCCAGAGATATCCGAATGGGGGAACCCACTAAGAGTAATCTTAGTATCTGTATGTGAATACATAGCATGCAGGAGGAAGACGCGGGGAACTGAAACATCTCAGTACCTGCAGGAAGAGAAAGAAAAATCGATTTCCTGAGTAGCGGCGAGCGAAACGGAAGAAGCCCAAACCAAGAAGCTTGCTTCTTGGGGTTGTAGGACTACAATAACGGACTTAAATAAGATAGAAGAATGAGTTGGGAAGCTCAGCCAAAGAAGGTGACAGCCCTGTATTTGAAATCTTGTTTATACCAAAGTAGTATCCTGAGTACGGCTGGACACGAGAAATCCAGTCGGAATCCGGGAGGACCATCTCCCAAGGCTAAATACTCCCTAGTGACCGATAGCGAACCAGTACCGTGAGGGAAAGGTGAAAAGCACCCCGGGAGGGGAGTGAAATAGATCCTGAAACCATGTGCCTACAAGTAGTCAAAGCCCGTTAATGGGTGATGGCGTGCCTTTTGTAGAATGAACCGGCGAGTTACGTTATGATGCAAGGTTAAGTTGAAGAGACGGAGCCGAAGCGAAAGCGAGTCTGAATAGGGCGAATAAGTATCATGATGTAGACCCGAAACCAAGTGACCTATCCATGTCCAGGTTGAAGATGCAGTAAAATGCATTGGAGGACCGAACCCACGTACGTTGAAAAGTGCGGGGATGAGGTGTGGATAGCGGTGAAATTCCAAACGAACTTGGAGATAGCTGGTTCTCTCCGAAATAGCTTTAGGGCTAGCCTTGGAGTAAAGGATCGTGGAGGTAGAGCACTGTTTGGACTAGGGGCCCGTCAAGGGTTACTGAATTCAGATAAACTCCGAATGCCATTGATCTATATCCAGGAGTCAGACTATGAGTGATAAGATCCGTAGTCGAAAGGGAAACAGCCCAGATCACCAGTTAAGGTCCCAAAATTTATGCTAAGTGGAAAAGGATGTGGCATTGCGTAGACAACTAGGATGTTGGCTTAGAAGCAGCCATTCATTTAAAGAGTGCGTAATAGCTCACTAGTCGAGTGACGCTGCGCCGAAAATGTACCGGGGCTAAGCATAATACCGAAACTGTGGATGTGTTATTTATAACACGTGGTAGGAGAGCGTTCTAAGGGCGAAGAAGGTAGATTGTAAGGACTGCTGGAGCGCTTAGAAGTGAGAATGCCGGTATGAGTAGCGAAAGATAGGTGAGAATCCTATCCGCCGAAAGACTAAGGTTTCCTGGGGAAGGCTCGTCCTCCCAGGGTTAGTCGGGACCTAAGATGAGGCCGAAAGGCGTAATCGATGGAAAACAGGTTGATATTCCTGTACTATGATGCATTGTTTGAACAATGGAGGGACGCAGCAGGCTAAACGAATGTGCGAATGGAAGAGCACGTCCAAGCAACAAGTTTTATTATGAGTCAAATGCTTATAATTATACGGATGAGTTGTGATGGGGAGCGAAATTAAAGTAGCGAAGTCGTTGATGTCACACTGCCGAGAAAAGCTTCTAGTTAGATGTATTGTACCCGTACCGCAAACCGACACAGGTAGTCGAGGAGAGAATCCTAAGGTGAGCGAGTGAACTCTCGTTAAGGAACTCGGCAAAATGACCCCGTAACTTCGGGAGAAGGGGTGCTGATTTTAAATCAGCCGCAGTGAATAGGCCCAAACAACTGTTTATCAAAAACACAGGTCTCTGCTAAATCGAAAGATGACGTATAGGGGCTGACGCCTGCCCGGTGCTGGAAGGTTAAGAGGAGAGCTTAGCGTAAGCGAAGGTTTGAATTGAAGCCCCAGTAAACGGCGGCCGTAACTATAACGGTCCTAAGGTAGCGAAATTCCTTGTCGGGTAAGTTCCGACCCGCACGAAAGGCGCAATGATTTGGGCACTGTCTCAACGAGAGACTCGGTGAAATTATATTACCAGTGAAGATGCTGGTTACCCGCGACAGGACGGAAAGACCCCATGGAGCTTTACTGTAGCTTGATATTGAGTATTTGTGAAACATGTACAGGATAGGTAGGAGTCGAGGAAGTGAGAACGCTAGTTTTCATGGAGACATTGTTGGGATACTACCCTTGTTTTATGAATCCTCTAACTTTTGACAATTATCTTGTCAGAGGACAGTGTCAGGTGGGCAGTTTGACTGGGGCGGTCGCCTCCTAAAGTGTAACGGAGGCGCCCAAAGGTTCCCTCAGAATGGTTGGAAATCATTCGCAGAGTGTAAAGGTATAAGGGAGCTTGACTGCGAGACCTACAAGTCGAGCAGGGACGAAAGTCGGGCTTAGTGATCTGGTGGTACCGCATGGAAGGGCCATCACTCAACGGATAAAAGCTACCCTGGGGATAACAGGCTTATCTCCCCCAAGAGTTCACATCGACGGGGAGGTTTGGCACCTCGATGTCGGCTCGTCGCATCCTGGGGCTGTAGTCGGTCCCAAGGGTTGGGCTGTTCGCCCATTAAAGCGGCACGCGAGCTGGGTTCAGAACGTCGTGAGACAGTTCGGTCCCTATCCGTCGCGGGCGTTGGAAATTTGAGAGGAGCTGTCCTTAGTACGAGAGGACCGGGATGGACATACCGCTGGTGTACCAGTTGTTCTGCCAAGGGCATCGCTGGGTAGCTATGTATGGACGGGATAAGCGCTGAAAGCATCTAAGTGCGAAGCCCCCCTCAAGATGAGATTTCCCATTCCTTTAAGGAAGTAAGACACCTCAAAGATGATGAGGTCGATAGGCTAAGAGTGGAAGTATAGCGATATATGGAGCGGATTAGTACTAATCAGTCGAGGACTTAACCAAGTTAAGCGGTGGGTTTTTGGAAAATAAATCATATTCAGTTTTGAGTGTTCAACACTCAAGGTAAATAAAAGTGTGGTGGCGATAGCAAGAAGGTTACACCTGTTCTCATGCCGAACACAGAAGTTAAGCTTCTTAACGCCGAAAGTAGTTGGTGGGTAACTACCTGCGAGGATAGGAAGTTGCCACGCTTTTTTTATTCCGGTTTAGCTCAGTTGGTAGAGCACTTGACTGTTAATCAAGCTGTCGTCAGTTCGAGTCTGACAACCGGAGTTGAACTTAACAAGTTAAAAGAGCATAATCGTATTAATTATGATTATGCTCTTTTTTTATACCAGATGTTAGACTGCTTTATCCTATATTGATATCTGAAAATTCTCAAAAATAAAAGTCAGGTACTGGTGATAAATAAATGCACTGTTTAATACTAGTTTTGATATATCTAAATTCACTGACATCTGTCGTGAGTTAAAGTAGTGCGGATTATGCTCATTTGATTTTTGGATGACTAAGACGTGACTGTAAAGCTTGTTGGCATAACAACTCCCATCTTTTAGCTAGTTTTAAAAATTGTACTAGTAGTCGAGATATTAAAATAAAGTGCTTTTTAGATAAGTTAATAGATGTCTTTTTTGAAAGTCTAACACCTTTTAATAATATTATATTGTAGTTCAACTTTGGGTACTAACATTGATTACTAAGCTCTTTTATAATGAAAAAGCTAAACTATTGTTATTCCATTAAAGGTATTAGTTATTTTGTTATTAATGATGTATACTTATAAAAACTTAATTCAATCCGTAAATAAGTAAAGCATAAGCTAGAGGATATGTAACGTTACGGTTTATAATATGATGTTTAAACAATTATGGTTGACTGCCTTCATGAGTCATAAAAAATAAGGTTACCAACTAGTTAGTTGGTAACCTTATTTTAGTTTGATAATTACTTAACGTTTAGCATCCATAAGAAGATCATGAAGACAACAGCTAAGCCGTACATAATTGGTGAAACTTCTTTACCACGTTTAGCAGCAAGCATTGTTACAGGGTAAACAACCATACCTAATGCTAATCCATCTGAGATAGAGTAAGTTAGTGGCATACCAATAATAATCAAGAAGGCAGGAACAGCGATTTCTAGTTTGTCCCACTCGATTTTGGCTAATGAACTTGCCATTAATGTACCCACAATAATTAATGCAGGAGCTGTTACTTGGTTAATAATAACAGCTAGCAGTGGTGAGAAGAACAGACTTAAGATGAACATAATACCGGCTACAATAGCCACAACACCTGTACGACCTTTAGCAGCAATACCTGCTGAAGATTCAACATAAGCTCCAACTGGAGATGTTCCAAGTAGAGAACCTACCATCATCGCAACTGAGTCAGACATCAAAGCACTACCGACACGAGGCATTTTGTTATTTTTCATAAAGCCGGCTTGTTCAGCAAGACCCACCAAAGTACCTGCTGTATCAAAGAAGGTTACTAATAAGAAGGTCAAGACAACAATAGCTAACTGTAAGGTATTAATATTACCGATGTGAGCAAGTGCCACACCAAATGTTGGGGCTAGACTTGGCGGTGTTGCGACAATTGAACTAGGAAGTGCAATTAAGCCAGTTGCCATTCCTAAAATAGCACTTAGAACCATACCAATAAAAACAGCACCTTTGACATTTCTAACCATCAAGATAACGGTAACTAAAAGACCAAAAATAGTAATCCATGTTGTAGGAGTTGTTAAAGATCCTAAAGCCACTAAAGTTGAGTCACTTTTTTCAATTAACCCACCGTTTTTAAGTCCGATAAAGGCAATAAACATTCCGATACCAGCTGAAATAGCTTGTTTGATATTACCTGGGATAGCATCAATAATTTTTTCACGTAATCTAAAAATTGTGATTAAAAGAAATAGAATTGAAGCAATAAATACACCTGCAAGAGCAGTTTCCCAAGGAATTTTCATTCCAATAACAACGGTATAAGCAAAGAATGCATTAACACCTAAAGCTGGTGCCGAGGCGAATGGGTAACGAGCAAATACCCCCATCAAAATACAACCTAAAGCACTTGCTAAAGCCGTAGCTGTGAAGACAGCTCCTTTATCCATACCAGCGTCACCTAGGACGTTAGGGTTTAAAAATAGAATGTAGGACATGCTGATAAAAGTCGTTAAACCAGCAATAATTTCGGTTTGCCAGCTTGTTTTAAATTTATCAAACATGAAATAAGATTTAACTTTATCCATATTTTCCTCCGATTGCGAAGTCTAATGTTCGCTTTTTTATTTTTAAAATCATATACTAATATCTTAACACTTTCTTAAACGTTTGAAAACCAAACATTATCATCGAAAACAAAAAAAGCGTACGAAAAAAGACTAATCTGATGATTAGTCTTGATCTAATGTTTTCAATTTATCTTTAATAAGTTGAATTACAGTTTGTCGGTCTTGTTCATTTGCGATGAAATCGTACTTATCACCATCGATTACCATTTTTTCAGAATAATGATAATTTGAATACCAAGGCTGATAATAGTCTAGTAAACGCTGATAGTAATCTTCAAGATCAGGATTTTGATCAATTTGTTCATATGAACGGCCACGCTTTTTAATGCGTTTAATCATGGTTTCATAAGAGACACTAATATGAATTAACAAATCAGGGTGTTTTTTGGGCATGCCTTCAAGTTCTTCCATCATGTTGTCCAGTAATTCATTATATAAATCGACTTCAACTTCAGTTGCACGTCCCATATCTGCGTTCATTTGAAAGAATAAGGCATCTTCATAGATTGAGCGATCTAAAACATTATGACGATGTGATAATGCCTTTTTAATAGAAGCAAAGCGTTTATTTAAAAAGAAAATTTGTAATAAAAAAGCATATTTTTCTGGATTTTCATAAAATAACGGTAAAATAGGATTATCTTGCACTTCCTCAAAAAAAGGTGTTGTGCCAAGTTCATCGGCAATAATTTGGGTAAGGGTTGATTTTCCGGCACCAATGGCGCCACTTAGTACTAAAACGGTCATCACATTCCTTCTGTTCTGATTAATATTAATTTGAGAAAACATTATTTATCTTACCGCAAAATCTTCCAAAAATCAGCCTCAATTAATTAATAAGTTTTATTAAGGAAGTTAGTTGAAATTATGGCTTATGAAGCAGATTTGGTATAATAGAATTAAGGAGTGATATCATGAGAATTTTAGATTATCAAGGCGAAAAAATCAGTGAACTGGGTATTGGAACCTGGTACTTAGGCGAAGGTTCAGACCTTAAGACCGCTGAAGAAATAACAGCGATGAAGTATGCCTTAGATCGTGGTATTAATATGATTGATACAGCTGAGATGTACGGTAATGGTTCAGCTGAAGAACTCGTTGGAAAAGTTATCAAAGATTATAAACGTGAAGATTTATTTTTAACTTCTAAATTTTATCCTCATAATGCTTCAAAAGATGATATGAGACAAAGTTTAGAAGCTAGTTTAAAACGCTTACAAACCGATTATTTGGATACGTATATGCTACATTGGCGAAGTGAAGAGCCTCTTGAAGAAACTGTTGCAGGATTAAATGAACTGCAACAAGAAGGTCTCATTCGTCACTGGGGAGTGTCAAACTTTGATGTTGATGATATGAAAGAGTTACTGGCCGTTGAAGGTGGCGATAAAGTTGCCGCAAACGAAGTCTTATACAATATTGAATCAAGAGGTATTGAGTATGATTTAATGCCATTTCAAAAGGAAAAAGACATTGCTTTAGTTGGTTATTCACCATTTGGCTCTGGCTTTGGAGATTCAATTGCAATCACGAATAATTTAAAAGAGATTGCCGAAACTCATCAAGCTACCCCACACCAAATTTTACTCGCTTGGGTTATCCGTGATCACAATTTAATTACAATACCTAAAGCAGCTAAAGTAGGGCATATGCAAGAAAATATTGCCGCTACTGATATTGTTTTGTCACCAGATGAACTCGCTGCATTAGAGCAAGACTATCCAGCTCCTGATCGCAAAATGATTTTAAAAGTTATCTAAAAAAGACAAAATAAAAACGTCGCTAATTAATTAGCGACGTTTTTTTAGTGCGGGATATAAGATGAATCCGCTGATTAAAATAATAATAATGCCAACATATTTAAGTGTTAAATCATGTTTTTGACCTGTTTGAGGTAAGTTTGATGTTGGCTTATTAGAGCTTGATTGTGTAGTTGTTGATTGAGTTGTACTATTTGTCGTACTTGAGTCTGACTGGCTATTTTCAGACGATTGAGCGGATTCTTTATCTTGTGGAAGAGAAGAATCAGAATCACTTGATTGCGATGATTCGTTAGTACTTGATGAATCTAGTTGTGGTTGAGAAGATTCCTTGTCCTTATTGTTAGGAATAACAGAAGTATCTTCAGTTGTTCCACTTTGTCCCTTGTCATCATCTTTGTAATCATTATTTTCACCTGTGTTAGGGTCTTTTGATGAAGAATTAGCTTGTAAATTAATAACTTCATAGGTTAAGTTACCTGAATCTGTATCTGGAGCTCCTAGGTTAATTTCTTTTCCATTTTTCCATTCATCAGGTATTTTGTATTGACTATCAGTAGATATTTGCTTAATCAAATAATAACCGCTTTTCAAATCTTCCCATGAAATTGAACCCTTATCATCGGTATAAGCTTCAGAAGTAATACTATTATTATTTTCGACAAGAAGTTCAATTTTGAACTTGAATTTTTCGCCTACTAAAAGATTACCTTTATCATCTTTTAATATTAATTTTAAAAGACTATTCTTTCCGTTTACCTTCATATCTTGTGAAGTAGGAATTTGAACTTCTGCATGGTGTTCAGGTTCATAATAGTTAATGTTGTGATTATTATCACGGTAATAGAGTTTATAATTATTAGTAATTGGACTATTTAGAAAAATTGGAGATGTTCTATAAGTTATTTTATAAGGCTTTTCAATGGGATCTTCAAAAGTAATAATAAATTTATTAGAAGTCGGATCGTCTGGCCGTTCTTTTTCCACGCTATACTCATCATTATTAAGTTCCCGATTAACGGTAGTAGAATCTCCATTTTTATCAACATTAAGTTCTTCGACTGTAAAGTCATCATAGTAGACTAGTTGATTATTAGAAGGATCGTCAACGATTTTTGCATCAAAAAGTTTGGATTGTGACTTATTAAATTCGATAGTCCACTCGATTTCTTTGGTTGAGGGATTAAATACACCGGATTTATTAACAAATTGGCCTCTATTAGGTAGATTATAGGTATCATGTAGGAAAAGAGGATTTGAATTAGTGTTTGTTTTAACTTCATTAGTGATATATTTTCCGTTATCGATAATCATGTTATCTAAAGAAGCAGTCACTCTTAATAAGTAGATTTCATTAGATCCGTTATCAGGTGTAAAAGTAGCTTTTTTATCTGATATGGTGATGTTTTGGGTAATGCGTTCTTTATTTGATTCGTCAAGAGTCCCGTATTGATTTAAGTTAACTTTATAGACTTCAAAATTTGTAATTTTACCATCTGAGATTTGATCAATAATAGTTTGGGCTGGAAGAGTAAAACGACTAGGATTAATAACTGTATCCCAGGTAATTTCTCGACTTGATACATTAGGGTATCTGCTCATAAAGCCATCTTTAGATGTAGTATTGATTTTTAGTTGATCTCGACTACTTGTCTTTCTTGACGAATAATCATTTTTAGTAATTGTCGCAGTTGCTTGATTATAATCAAATTTATATTTTCTTGATTGATTTGTAACCTCTGTTTCATTTGTTTGACTTGAATCAAAATTGGTGTCATAGCATAAGAAGTATCTTGTAGATATATTAGTTCCATTAGTTGTGATACTTTTTCGGTCATTACTTATAGTTATTTTGAAAGAAGCACCGTCAGCACCAGTTACTTGATATTGATTTTGAGTATTGGGAATCGGTGTAGCTTGACGTCTTACTGAACCATATCTTAATACTAAATTGGGATTAGAAGCAATTGTAATTCCATTTGGTAGTGGGTTTTCAATATCGTATGTTTGATTATCATATCTATTTGTATTGATATCATAATGCCATGTTGCTATTCTTTGATTGTAATCGATATTCTCCTTTTCTTGTGCAAGAGCGAAAAACAAACTATTTCTAGTGGATTTGCTAATTGAGCGAGAGTCTGTAAGTGGTAAGTTAGATGATGATTGGGAAGGTTCAATATTTGGTGCTAAAGCCGTAGTACTTAGTTTAATAGAATTAGTATTATCTGGGATACCATAACTGTCCATGGTTGTTCGGTAGTTGATGATAATGCCATCGTCAGTTGGATTTGTCAAATGAACTGTTACTTTTGTCCCATCTTCATTAAAAGTAACGGTATAGTCTTTATTCTTAACTAGTCTAGTCTTATTACCATTGTTATTGGAAGTATCTCGTACAGATTCTACATAAAAGCCATTTTCGCTTAGTTTGTGAGCCTTTGGAGAATCAGCATCAGCAGATGTGATAATTGACATTTCTTGTACTGATTTGTGATTAAAATTGTATAGAGTTTGCCAGTAGTAGTTATTTTCATACATACTTTTATCGTTATTAACAATAAATGGGTCATAATTAACTACAAAGTCTGGACTTGTTGATTGTCCAAGCCGAAGACCTTCGGCTGACTTTAAAGTAATGGTCTGTTTAAATTGTTCAGTAGTAGATTCATTAGGAAGTTTGTTAGTATCGACATTAAAATTATAATCTACTTTTAGTACGTGCTCTGTATTTTTCAGTAACTTAATAGTTGTCCCATCAATACTGTAATCTGAGTCTTTCACTAAGGGCTTTTCAGCTCGATTTTCTGAACCATCAGCGTTCAAATAAACAGGTGTTACAACTATTGAATTGGAATCGGTTTGAAGAATAGAGCTAGACTCAGAAATAAGTGAAGCCCCTTGATAAAGTGTGTTTCTTGTTCGATTAATATAAGAAACTCCTCTGATACTTTGTAAGTTTTTAAAAGTGTTAGTAGTACTTTCAACAGTTGTAACTGGAAATAAGTTATTAGAAATACTGCTTCGCTTTTCTTCTTTTACCGGAATAGATCCATTTGGAAACTTCTCAAAAGAGATAGAAGAATTATTAGGAATATCGCCTTTGACTGTTCCTTTAGTCTTTAATACAGATGATAAGTTTTCAAACCTATCTAAATTTTTAGAAAAAGTAAAGGTTACTGTACCATCTTGTTTGATAGAATAAGAACCGAATGAAGGAGAGTTACCGATACTTCCGCCACCAGGTGTATAGCTAATATTTTCAGGTAGTTTGAAAGAAAACTGATAGGTTTTACCTTCGTAATCACTAGGTCGATTCCATGACCAATTATATTCAAAATGTATCTGATCATTTGGATGAAATTCTTTAACACTTGAATTAAAATTGAGTGTTTGACCATCTCTAGAAGCAGAATAAGATTCTGGAGTCATCTTAACATCAGCTGTTTCAGTTGTTTCTGCACTAACATTAATTTGAGTGAGTGGGACTAAATAGCCCAAAGTTAATACAGCAATCATTAAAACGTTAATTATATAAGTTAATTTATTTTTCAAGAATATTTTTCCTCCTAGCTTTTCAAATATGAATACTCATGAAATAGGCAAGACTAGTCGATTTTACCACTAAAAAAAGAAGCTGTTAAGCTCCTTTTTTTGAAATATAATAGTTATTTAATTTTTTGAATATTATTCGGTATAACACGAATAATGGCCATGCTGTTAGGATTAGTGGGATATACCAGATAGCTAAATCAAAGTTAAAAATTGAAGTGAGTTCAAACAAGTTACCTAAGAAACCATAAGAGATGATAATCCCAATAATCACAAGGGATAAAAGCCCATACTTAATAGGTGTTAAAGGCTTACTTAGATATAGCAAAGTGATAAAACCAATTACGGTAATCATCAGTGAGACCATGGTTGAACTGTCAGCAAATGGGACTTGAGCATAGCTTTGTAAAAATGAAAAAATGATGACATAAGTCACAATTGAGAAAGCCGCAGGCGCTGCAATCGATAAGACATTATCCATAAAACGACCATTTGGGCGACTAAAGTCAGGTTCTAATGCCAAGAAGAATGATGGGATTCCTACTGTTAGCATTGTCGCTGGTGTCAATTGGCTAAGATGGAAAGGATATTGTAGATTAACAAAGATAAAAATAACCGCTAAGATAATCGAATAAATCGTTTTATTCAAGTACATAGAAGCCACTCGTTCGATATTGTTTATCACACGACGACCTTCATTTAGAATATTAATCATGTTATCAAAATTAGCATTTAATAGCACAAAATCAGCAACTGATTGACTCGCATCATTTCCACCAGCTACAGCGATTGCACAATCAGATTGTTTAAGGGCTAAGACATCATTGACGCCATCTCCTGTCATCCCGACAGTTTTACCTAGTTTTTGGTAAGACTTAATTAAATTGCGTTTTTGCGTAGGGGAGACACGACCAAAAATATTGTAGTTTTGGACTAAATAAGTAAAATCGACGTTATCGGTTTGTTGGCTCATATCGACATAATCTTTTGATCCTTTAATGCCAGCGCGTTGAGCAACGTTGCTAACCGTTACTGGATTATCGCCAGAAATCACTTTCAAGTCGATGCCTTGTTCAGCTAAGTAATTAAAAGTCTGTTTAGCTGAGGGACGAACTTCATCAGCGATTTTGAGCCATCCCATTGGTGTAAGGGATGCATCATCTAATTGCTTTAAGTCACCAGTCCCTTTAGCAATTAAAATGATACGAAAACCATCAGTTGTAGCTTGTGCGATTTTTTCAGCCATATCAATCGGAAGTTTTTGGTTTTTAAAGATGAATTCAGGCGCTCCCATTAACCAAAATTCATCAGGATTATCTGTAAAGCTTGCACCACTCATTTTTCGATCTGAAGAAAAAGGCAGTGTTGCAGTAGTTTCTTTGATAGCCGGTGTCTGAGTGTAACCCAAAATCACGCGTGCAGTAGCATTATCATCTTGATTAGCTTGAACAATAGCTTGTGTTTGGTTGATCAATTCTTCTTTTGTTAAATCAGCAACAGGTTCAATTTCATGAATATGCAGATTACCCGTTGTGATAGTTCCTGTTTTATCTAAACAAAGTGTATCAATACGGGCGAGTGATTCAATTGCATTGATTGAACGTGTTAACACTTTTTTGCGGCTAAGGTTCAATGAACCAACAGCTAATGCAACAGAGGTTAGTAGTACAAGTCCTTCAGGAATCATGCCGATGACAGCAGTTGCTGTACCCAGAATAATTTGGATATAACCGCCACCTTTTAAGTAACTTGAGATAGCTAAAATAATTCCTAATGGAATAATAATATAGGTTAGTATTCTGATGATTTTGTTAATCATATTGAGCAATTGACTTGAAGTTTTTTTTTCAGTTTTAGCTTCAAGTGATAATTTTGAAATAAAGCTTTCATGTCCAACTTTTGTTAATTGAACAATCGCTTGCCCACTATTAATAAAAGAACCAGACAATACTTCATCTTGATCTTTCTTGATAATGTTACGAGATTCACCAGTTAAAGGGGATTCATCGACTTCAAGCCCGTTAGTTTGTAGCACAATCCCATCGGCAGGAATTTCATTTCCACGTTTTAAAGTGACAATATCACCTTCAACAAGTTCATCTTGTGACAATTGAACTGACTTACCATCACGTTTGACCGTGATTTGTTGCATCGTGATTAAACTCATGGCATCAACTTGGCGTTTTGCACGAAGTTCTTGGAAAATGCCAATAACAGTGTTGAATAAAACGGGGCCTAAAAACCAGAGGTTGGCATATTTGCCAGTGATAGCGACCAAAATCGCAAAGAATAGGTTGATGGCATTAAATAAGGTTAACGTGTTTTCAGAAATAATCTGACCAACGCTTCGGGTCAGCGATTTGACGGGTACATTAACTTTACCTTCTGATTTTTTTTGTTCGACTAGCTTTGAACTTAACCCATTTTGAATGAGTTCAGTTGTTGCTTGATTCTTCATTGACACAACCCCAATACTTATATATTTAAAAACGATAGTGGGTTAAAACCCTTCCTATACTACTATGCTTATTTTTCTTTAATAATTCAACCATTTCGCCATAATTTTTGTAGATTATTAAGATTTTAACAAAATAAAAAAGACCCTAACAGGGTCTTTTTTATTATTCGCTACGGAGAGCGGTTGAGGCGTCTTTTTTGGAAGCCATTTTTGATGGAATGTGACCACCTAACATTGTTAATGCTGTACTAATAATAATTAAAATAATAGCATGAACAGGGTTAAGGTTAGCAACATTTTCAAGGTTGGTGATTTGGTAAAGTAATGCGTTTATTGGGAATAACGCTAAATAACCAATAACAACACCAAGTACACCAGAACCTAGTCCTAAAATGAATGTTTCGGCATCAAAGACGTGTGTGATATCTGATTTTCTTGCACCTAGTGCTTTTAGAACACCAATTTCTTTTGTACGTTCAATAACGGAAGTATAAGTTAAGATACCAATCATAATCATACTTGTTACCAGAGAAATACCAGCAAAGGCAACTAGAACGTAAGTAATACCGTCCATTAAACCACCTGTAAGACTTGAAACAGTACCAGCCATATCTGTATAGATGATTTTATCTTCGTCTGATTTGCCTTCATTATATTTGTCTAGGTAAGTTAAGACATTTTCTTTGTTTTTGAAGTTATCAGTGTAAATTAAGATACTTGATGGAATGTCATTACCCCCAAGAAAAGCAAGTGTTTGGGTCTTAGCCATATCACTTGTAATAGGTTGACCAGTTAACACATTGTTGTTGCTTTCTTTTTGTGCTTTGACGATTTCTGAGTTTGCGTTATCTTGAATGATTTCTTGCGCTAGTTTGTCAGAGTAAGCAATTCCAGGAGCAAGTGCAGTCGTTCTTGAAGTTTCATTTGATTTCAAGATACCGACAACTTTAACTTCACGATTTTGTGAGTTATTGTAAGCCGTTGTTAAATCTTGTGTGGGCATAAAATTACCTGTTGGTAATTGTTGATAGTAGTTATTGTTATTGACTAGCTTAATACTTGTCCCAATAATTTGGTTATAGTCTAGTTTTTGATCATTTGAAACATCAAATCCTAAGTTCTTAAGTGAGTTGATATTTGTTTTATTGTCTTTATCAACAATTAAAACCACATCAGTTGGGTTTGAAGGATAGTCACCGTTTACAAGTTGGTAGTTATCTTTTAAGAAATTACCTTTATTTGGATCAAGTTGTTCAGGGAAAACGGATACGCCCATTCCTGTCATAGCAGACATTTGTTGAGCCATACTGCTGCCATTGTCGGATTGATTTGAGAATTTAACAGCTTGAACTTTACCATTAACTTCACGAAGTAAGTTCATCCCAGTAGCACGGCTATAACTGATGTTATTACTATCATTAGGATTCATTTTGTTAAGGTAATCAAGATAATTGCTGTCGATTTTGTTAGTATGCGTTGCGGCTTCGTTTTGATCTTGCTCAGCAATGACATAGTTAACATTTTCAGATTGAGAAGCATCGGATTTATTCTGCGTAAGTGAAGAACCAGCAGAAGTTTGAGTAGCTACTTGTGAAATTGTAATCGGAAACTTCGATAACGTCTCACCTTGAGTTTGTCCAATTTGAATTCGAAAACCATTGGATAATCCTAGAACAATGGCAATACTAATAATTCCAATACTTGAGGCAAAAGCAGTTAATAAAGTACGCCCTTTTTTAGTTTTAAGGTTGGTGAAGGATAACTTAAGTGCGGTCCACCAACTCATCTTGGTGCGTTTTAAATTGAATTGTTGGTTACGATTGCTATCATCATAAGGATTAGTATCATCTTGAATTTTACCATCAGCAAAACGGACGATACGATCTGAATAATCTTTGGCGAGTTCTTCATCATGGGTAACCATAATAACTAAACGGTCTTTAGAAATTTCTTTAATCAAGTTCATAATTTGAACACTGGTTTTACTATCTAAAGCTCCTGTTGGTTCATCAGCTAGCAGGATTTCTGGGTCATTTGCAATCGCACGCGCAATTGCCACACGTTGCATTTGACCACCAGAAAGTTGAGCGATTTTTTTATCAATATGGTCGCCAAGTCCAACTCTAGTTAAGGCATCTTTGGCTTTTTGCGTTCTTTCTTCAGCGGAAACCCCACTTAACGTCATACCCAGTTCAACATTATCCAGAATAGATAAGTGACCAATTAAGTTGTAGCTTTGGAAGATAAAGCCGACTGAGTTATTACGATAAGCGTCCCAGTCTGTTTCTTTAAAATGCTTAGTTGATTTATTTTTGATTAATAAATCACCAGAATCATATTTATCTAGTCCACCAATGATGTTAAGCATAGTGGTTTTACCAGAACCACTAGGTCCTAAAATCGAAACGAATTCTTTGTCCCGAAAAGAAAGTGAAACATCATCTAGTGCTTTGGTTGTTGTATTTCCAACATGGAAATACTTTTTAAGATGTTTAAGTTCTAACATGGTTAATATCCTTCCATATAGTATGATTTATATATATTAATTATTAACAATTGTAAACTGTTTGACAAAATTGTCAATGCACTATATTATTTTTTAGAAAAGGACGTGAAAACTTAATGGAAAATAAAGAAAATAACCCAACCAATTCCTCACTTGAAGTTGTGAGTATTTTAATGCGAGTTTTGTTTCATAATATGAAGTTGAATGGCTCGCTTTCAAGAATGCAATTATTAACGTGTTTCGTTGTAATCGATGAAAAAAAAGTCAAAATGTCAAGATTGGCAGACTTAATTGGGATTTCACGCGTGCAAGTGAGTCATTTAGTTAAGTCACTTGAAGAACAAAATATTGTTGCTAGAAAAACTAACCCTGATAATCGCCGAGTAGTTGAAGTTGAGATGACCCAATATGGTTATGATTATGTGCATGAACAGTCAGAAGAATGGCGTCAAAATTTTGAAAAAGAAATGGCGAGCGTTTCTAAAACTGATTTGGCTGAATTAGATCAGCATTTAAGTCAAGCAGTTGAAATATTGAAGAGAAATGGCAAATAAATTTGCGAATGTAAACTAAATACCAATAATATTAATATAAAATTTAAGTTTTGAAAAAATAATTAAATCATTATATTTAGGTATAATAATTTAATGGTTAATTTTATAAATGTTGTTAAAACAATGTTTATATGATTAGCTTGATTAGCTAGAAGTGGATTTTCCACTTATAAAAAATAAATGATTGGTTAATATAATACTTAAATATGATTAGTTATGTTTAAAATAGATGACATTTTTGACTAAGAAGAGTACCCTCCTAGATGTAAAATCTAGGGGGTATTTTTATGAAAAATAAACAAAAGAATTTCGACTCAAAAGTATCTAAAAAAGTAATATATGCCAGTTCTGCATTACTTGCAGCTACGGCATTTGTAACTGTTACCTCATCTGATATAGGACAAAATATGCAAGGGGTTAACCCTGTTGTTCAAGCAGCTACTGATTTGCAGGTTGCACGCTTGGATGGGTTGGTAACTAATACAAGAAATATTAGCTTTTATGTGCCCGGGGCACAAAATCATACTATTTCTTCTATTGGTGTAAAGTCCCCTAAAACGGGGAATTGGCTTTCTTGGGGTGCCTCTTCAGTTAAAGTATCATCAGATAAGAAACATTTCGATGTTACATTTACTAATTCAGATAATTTAAATTTTATCAACAACTCTGAAAATGTTGGTAAATCTATGGCCTTTGAACTAAAATTTGATGGAGATAACGGTATAAAAATTCCTTATAGTAAGGCCATCGATTCGTCCGAATTAATGAACGCTAAAAAGCAAGGGAAATCAAGTATTGACGCTTTAGTTAATCTAACTGCTCAACAGTCTGAAGATTACAAGACTCAAATTGAAAATAGTCAAAATACAACTCAAGTTAATACAATTGTAAATCAATCCCAAGCCACCAATGACTTAGCCACTTTAAATCAATATAAAAAACAAAAACAATCTGAATTAAAGCAAAAAGGTAAAGAAATAATTGATTGGATTATGTCTTGGTTTAGGAGAAATCCGATGACTTTACTTAATCCCAAAGAATTAGCAAGACAAACTTCTTTAATTAATCAAATTAATTCATCCTTGAATAAAGCACAAACCGATATTAATAATGCCAATTCAATGGGTGAGGTTGACCGAATCGTCAACAATGCAACTACACAATTTAATCAAACAAAAGACATAACAGATACAGCTAATGCAGATGCACTTAAAAAGTCAGCACAAAATCAAGCTAAAAAAGAATTACAAACAAAGTATGATAGCTTAAATGAGCAACTTAATATGATGTCTGACTTAACAGATAAAAGCAGTTTACAAACAGAACTTACTAATGCGTTTAATTCTGGAAATGCAGCTATTGAAGGAGCTTCTTCAGCAGACGATGCTAATAGTAAAAAATCAACGGCTATTAGCAATTTAGAAGCAGTTTTAGCAAAAGCTAAAAATGATCAAAAATCTAATCAAGATAATCGTTTAGCAACTAGTCGAAATCAAGCCAAAGCAGACTTGGATAACCAATATCAACAACTACAGGCTAAATTAAACAGCTTACCAGATAGTAGTCCTAAAAAATCAGGTTTAACTCAACGAGTAACAGATTTTTACTCTCAATCTAATCAAGATAGTTTAACTCAAGCACCTGATGAAGGAGGTCTAGCTCAAGCAAAGACTAATTTGATACAAACATTTAATACACTAGCTAATGACTTAGATACTGCAAAGTTACAACAAGAAATAACAGATTTAATTACTACTAAATCTACAGATGTTACAAACGCTGTTGAAGAAATGGGAAACATCACTGATAAGTCTAATATTTTAAGTTCTATTACAGGAACTAAAAACAATTTAATTAATAATATTCCTAATACACTTTCAGACTTAGCAATTTATAAAGAAAAAGTTAGCCATGCTTTTGATCAAATTAAAGCTGATGCGGGTCTTTTGAATCAAAGTAACTTAGATCAGGCTAAAAATGACGCAAAAAGAGCTATCAATCAAAAAACTGATGAAGTTCAAGCTATTATTGGCGAATTAGCTAATCCACAAAAAGCACAGCTACAGTCAGAGTTAAATGCTAAATCAAAAGCGGGCAGAGATAATGTAGATGGTGTGTCAAAATCCGCAGATGCGTTACTTGCTAAAGATAATTCTTTAATAGATTTAGAATCTCTTAAACAAAAAGCAAACCAAGCAAAAGCTGGTCAACAAGCAGCTAATAACAATCAACAATTAGCTCAATCTGCTCAAGACTATATTCAAGCTCTACAACCACTTTCAGATGATAAAAAACTAGGGTTTAACAAACAAGTTAATGATTTGGTAACTAGCTACCAAACTAAATTGGCAGCTGATAATTCCGATGTTAATGCTTTATCAACTAGTTTTGTTCAAAAACTTGAAGAAATAAAATCAGCAGCTAATTTAGCTAATCAAAAGCAAGTTTTAGATAGTCAAATTACACAAAAAAGTGCTGATGCTCAAAAAGTTATTGATAATAGCTATAACTTGGATAGTGACCAGAGAGCGAAATTAACCCAAGATTTGGCTAAAAAGACAAGTGATTTACGTCAATCAATTTCTGGTGCTCAAAATCCTGCTGATTTAGATATTAAGAAAAGTGAGATTGGTCAACTAGATGATTTTGCTAAAGATACAAAATTAGCAAACGATAAAGCAAAAGCATCTCATGATTTGAAAACCAAAGCACAAGAAGTGAAGAATAATCTTGATAAGTTACCGGGATTAACAAAAGAGCAAATTAAAAGTGCCCAAAAATTAATCGATGATAAGTTAAATGATGGGTTAGCTGATTTAAGTAAACCAGAAACTACAGACGTTAATGGTAAAAAACAAAGTATTGCAAGTACTTTAGATGCTATTTTGAGTCAAAAAACGCAAAGCTCTAACCAAGTATTAACTGATAAACGTACAAATCTAGAATCACAATTAGAAAATAAAAGAAGTGAACTAGAAACTAAAATTAAGGCATTATCTCACTTAGATTCAAGCCAGATTAATTCTGGTATTGATAAAGTTAGTGACCTGAAAAGTAAGGCCGTTACCGATTTAGTTCCAATTGAATCTATTAATCAACTTGAACAAGTTGCTAATTTAGCTCTCGCTAATATGGAAGATGAATATAATCAACTCAAATTAGCAGATGATAAGGCTAAAGCTAGTGCAACATTATCTGAAAATATTGATAGTGAAAATGGTCGAATTGATAATTTGACAGGATTAAGTTCAGATGAACAACAAGCAGCAAAAGCTGAATTAAAAACGATTAAAGATCAACTACCAACAGCATTTGATGGTCTAGATAGTGATAATGCAATTGCCCAAAAACAACTGGAAGTACAAAATCAAATTAATCAAGTTTATAATGAATATAATCAAAAGAGCAATGCTAATCTTGAAAATGCTAAATCAAGTGCTAAATCAAGATTAAAAGAACAATATGATGATTTACTAAATAAAATTGATAATCATACAGATTTTAATGCCTTAACTGCAGAAGAAAAACAAAATTATATTGAGCAAGTTAACGATGCATTCAATGAAACAGCACAAGATAATGCAAAAATTGATAAATCTGATTCGACACAAGCTATCGGTTATCTTGAACAAGCCACAAAAGCTAAACTTACTGATTTATCAAATCAAGTTAAATTAGCAAACTTGAAAAAGCAAAAAGCCGCCGAACTCTTGGAACAAGCTAAACTCGAAAACTTGCAACGAAATCAACAAACTTCAGTTGATCAATCAAATGGCGATATCAAATCTGATTATAGCCTTTCTGGTTTAACGGAAGAGGCTAAACGACAATTGCAAGATGAGTTGAATAATTTAGCAAGTACAACGGTAGATTTAACCAATGCCAAAAGCGAACAAGAAGTTTTATCTGCGTTTAATCAACAGTTAGCTGCAATCAATCAAAGATTTGACGAAGCAGCTAACACGAGTCAAAAAAACATAGAAAATGCTAAATCTTCTGCTAAATCTGAGTTAAAATCGCCGATTTTAGATGGATTGAATTTAACTGAAACTCAAAGACAAGAATTTGACAATCAAATTAATCAGAAGTTATCTGATGGTGAAGCCAATATAAATAATTCAAAAGAATTTGAAACGATTTCTCAATACAAAAATTCGGCAAATCAAGGGATGCAAGCTACTTTAGAGCAAGCACAACTTCAATCCGATAAGAACACGGCTATTACTAAAGCAAACCAACATCGAGATAATCAAAAACGGGCTATTGATCAAATGTTAGGCTTAAGTGATTCAGATAAAAACGGTTTGAAAGGTCAAATTGATAATAGCATTAATGCATTAGTTGCCGACAATTCAGAATCTGTTTCTGGTGTCAATTCTAGTGAACAAATTACATCCTTAGTAGCTGATAATAATGCTGCTATCGAAAAAATTATGGACGATGCTAAAAAACAAAATCGAGATAAAATTAATGATGTTAGAGCAAAAGCTAAATTACAATTGGAAAATGAAATTGAAAGTAACACTCTTCCACAATTGAAAAATAGTAACCTATCTCAAAGTTATCAAGATGAAATTGATCAAATACAATTTGATATGGAAAATTCAATAAAAGATAACGATAATCCAAGTGATATCGCTTATCAATTAGCACAAGCCAAACTCAAAGTAGCAGATGTCAAAAGACGTGCTGACTTAGACCAAAAACGTGAAAATGCACGCCAACAATTGCTTGGTTATGCTCAAAAATTGACAGGTCAATTAGATAATTTACAACCAGTAGATCAAACAGATAAAGATAATGCTAAGAATTTGATTAATCTTATTTCTGATGAAGCAGACTTTGGTTCAGCAAATTCACAAGCAGAAATCATACAAGTTTTAAGCCAAAAACAAAAAGATATGGTAGATCATTATCAATCAGTTGAAGATATCAAACAAACTAATTTAGAGTCAGAAAGAACGGATAGATTTGAAAAATTAGCTGAACAAGTTGATAATTTACAAAATGAAATTATCAATCAGCCCAACTTAACCCCTGAACAGCAAGAACAGTATATTAATCAACTGTATACCTCATTGTTCAATGCCAATGATGATTTGCAACAAGCCCTATCATTTAAAGATATGAATGACATTGAAAATACGATGAATAAAGTGGCGCAAGATGTCATTAAAAATGCTAAATTGACTAATAACAATCAACAACCAACTCCCACACCAACACCAGTTCCAACTGATGATAATAATGACTCGCCACAGCCAACCAATCAAAAACTAACTGCAAGTGAAGTGAGTCAAGAAGTTGGTCAAGCAGTTAAACAGGCACAAGATACAATTAATCAAAATACAACGTTAACTCCTCAACAAAAACAAAATTATTTAAATGCTTTAACTAACTTGCAAACTGAGTCGAATAATCAATTGAATCAACTTGGATTTGATCCAAGTACGTTCAATATGCCTAATTTAAATCAAAATGTGCAAGCCATTTTAACGAGTTTCAATGATTTTGTTAAGAGTCAACCAACAAACCCAAATAACACAACACCTAATAATCAATCAACTAATACTAATATAACAGCTAATACTCAAAATACGGGTAATAATACTATTGCAAATAATAGAAATGGTAATCCTACTCAAAATGCAGGCACAACTAGAACCGATTCAGGCAATAGCTACCGTTATTATCCAGCAACAACAGCTCAAACAGGTGGTTCTCAAGGACAACTTGAACCAGCTAACTCAGGCCAAACGCAAAACGGCAATAGTAACAGAGATACTGGCGGTTTAATTCAAAGATCAAACCAAGGGAATAACCGTTCATCTGTTGCTAATGGTGGAAGCAATGGTTCTGTCGATAAAGTGGCAAACCTAAATAAAGATAATGACTCAGGTCAATCTAATAATTGGTGGAATGCTGTTCCTTATATAGGTGCTTTAATCGTCGCTATTGGGGGTATTTTCTGGCTAATTGCTAAACGAAGAAAAGACGATGATGAAGAATAGAATAAAAAACAGACCTTTTCGGGTCTGTTTTTTAGTTTTCTTTAGATTTGCAGTTTGAGCAGTTTTGGCATAATCCTTCAAGAACAAACTGATGAGACAAAATCTCAGCTCCTGGAATTTGTGATTGGTAAATTGACATCGGACATTCTTTCAACTCGGTAACGATGCCGCAGTTTTGGCAAATGAAATGATGGTGGTGGTCAAATTCACAAATGACTTTGACCATGGCATGTCCCATTTGGTTATTTTGCTCAAGTAATCCAGCTTCTTCAAGTTGTTTAAGATTGCGGTAAACAGTATTGTAACTCATTGAAGGAAATGTTTGGCGCATTAATTGATCAATTTTTGTAATATCTAAATACGTATCACGATGTTTGATTAGTAAATCGATTAGGACTTCACGTTGTTTGGTTATTTTAAGTTGGTTTTGTTTCATCTTGTTTAAAACCTGCTGTTTTAAGTGATTCATTTAATTTCCTCTTTTCTTTTGATCAATAATCCTATATAATTATAAATCGTAATGATTATCATTTAAAGGAGAAGTAACTATAATTATGAAAAAAATATTTGCGACAATCGTACTAGCTCTTGCAGCCGTTGTTTTTGTCGGATGTCAAAGTCAATCTCAACAATCAACAATTACTAGCGGCTCAGATTCAGAAAAAGCAATCAACGTGATTACTTCAACAGATGTCTATAGTGATATTGTATCAGAAATCACACAAGGAACTTCTGCCAATGTAACGCCAATTATTTCAGGTTCTAGTGCAGATCCTCACCATTTTGAACCAACAGCTAATGACGCCAAAAAAATCACGAATGCTGATTTAATTGTGGAAAATGGCTTGGGTTATGACAGCTGGTTTGAAAAACTAGTGAAATCAACCGATACTAAAGCTCAAAAAATCTCAATTGCAACAGACATTGGCCAACTTAAAGATGGCGATAACGAACACATCTGGTATGATGTTAGCTTAATGAAAAAGTTTGTTGAAACAACTACGCAAAAGCTAATTGAAATTGATTCAGCTAACCAAGCAACTTACGAAAAAAATGCGCAAGCTTACTTGAAGAAGTTTGATACGCTAACCGCAAAAATTGACGATGTCAAAAGTCATTTATCTGATGCTAATAAGAAAGTTAACGTTTCAGAACCAGTTGCTGATTATCTCCTTCAACAAATTGGATTTGAAATTAACAACAAGCATTTTGAACAAGCAATTGCAGAAGAAACTGATCCTTCAGCTCAAGATATTGCTCAAATGCAAAAAGATTTCGAATCAAAAACGGTTTCATTCTTTGTTTACAATACCCAAAGTCACAGCCCACTAGCTGATCAAATGGCTGACAAAGCTAAAGCAGCTAACTTGCCAATTCTTGAAGTGACCGAAACGAAACCAAATAACACCTCTTATATTGATTGGATGACAGATGTTGTCGATCACATTTCAAAATTAATGAACTAATTTTGATAAGTCATTTTTTCAAAACCTCCAACATGTTTCTAAATGCTATAATGAGATTTAGAATCTGTTAGGAGGTTTTTTATGTTTAAAAAGCGCGGAACATTTGAAAAAGTTTTGATGATTTTCATCTTTTTTTTCTTTGATATTTTATTAACAGGGCTAATGGGAACTGTAAAAGCTGAACCGATTAGTATTGGTTATATTATCAATAATGGTATTAGAATACTAGTTGCTATTGCGATTATGTACGTCATGACAGTTGAGTATGGCCATGAATTAAAGACAGATAATCAGCGGAATTTTCAATTTAATTGGCGATTTAGCAAACGTAACTTACTGATTATGGTTAGTGGAATCGTTATTATGCTAGGTTTTCAAGTGTTAATTTCATTAGCTTTATCAGGCAATCAAACGTCAACAAACGAAGCCAGTTTAAATGAAATTCTTTCAAAAGTGAATTTCTTGTTTCCACTATTTGTGATGTTTGTTGGGCCAGTTGTTGAAGAATATCTGTTTAGAGGGTTGTTTTTCAATTTGTTTTTCAAAAAAGAAACTCGATTAAATAATGTTGTCGGCATTATTGTGAACGGTTTGTTATTTGGCTTAATGCATGAAACGTCAATTTCCATTTACCTGCTGCTTTATTCGGTAATGGGTATGATTTTGGCTTCAGTATACTTATTCACCAAGGATATTAAATCGTCAATCGTTGTGCATATTGTTAATAATGTGATAAGTAGTTTATAGATAAGGGGTTAAAGCATGTCAAAAAGTGTAAGTTATATTGTTCGTTTGATTATGGCAGTTATCGTTTTCTTTGTTGATCAATTGTTGTTGGTCTTTTTACAAATGCCAAAAGAAGTGATGAGTTTTGGCTATGGTTTAGGAATAGTAATACGTTTAGTTGTTGCAGCAGTTGTCGTTTATGGTATTTATCGCTATTATCGTTACTTGCTAGAAAAAGATAATCCTAGACAATTTATAACGAAGCAAACCAAATTTGGATTTGATAAAGTTATGCTTGTTTTTGGGTTGTTTGTCGTTTTAATTATTGTTCAAGTTGCGATTAATTTAATTTTGCTACGAAATCAACCAGAGTCAGCAAACCAAGTTAAAATTATTGAATTTGTAAAAGGAAATAACTTCTTATTTGGGTTATTTGTTGTTGTGATTGGTCCGATTCTTGAAGAAATTATCTTTAGAGGATTATTCTTTGATTTGTTTTTCAAGCAAAGTACGACTTTGAAGAATACACTAGGAATCATTTTAAACGGGTTACTTTTTGGGTTAGCCCACACCAGCTTTCAATTTAATTTAAGTCTAGTGACTTATGCTGTAATGGGAATGGTTTTTGCAGGTGTTTATCTTAAAACCAAAGACCTTCGCTGTTCAACAGGTGTTCATATGTTGAACAACTTACTATCATTTATTGGCATATTATTTGCCAAATAAAAAAAGCAGGATAATTTATCCTGCTTTTTTTATATAGTAATTTAACATAAATGGTGTTAAAACAGTGGTCAAAATCACAACAATAATGAGCTGCACATATAAGTCATGTGAAATAATCGATTTGGTTAATCCGGTTTGGACTAAAATTAAAGCTACTTCTCCACGAGCAATCATACCGCTTCCTACGATATTTGCTTCGTTTTTGGGTAAGCCAAAATATTGACTGACTAATTTGCCAGGTAAGAATTTTGATAAAATAGCAAGCAAAGTGAAAATACCAATTAAAGGCAAGTTATCTAAAGCGCCATCAAGCGTCATATTAAGGCCAATTGAAGCAAAAAATAGTGGAATAAAAATCAAGTAAGCTGTTGCTGATAGTTTTTTGGATACTTGATTAAAGAATGTCGCATCCTTCAAAATAATACCCGCAAAGAATGCCCCCATAATACCACTAAGGCCTACTTTTTCAGCTAGAAGTGACAGACCAAAAATCATGACCAATGATAAGACTTCATAGAAATAAGGAAGACTAATTGCTTTTTGTTTCAAGAAGTTGTCGATAATTGGGAAGAATTTTTTGAATAAGATAATAAACCCAAAGAAAACAACTTGTAAACCAAGGGTTTGTCCTAGTGCTATAGGATCAAAACTACCCGTGCTATTAAAGTTAATGAAAAGGCTTAAAATGAATAGTGTTAAGAAATCATCGACAATTGCTGCCCCAATTAGAACGTTTCCCATTTTGCTTTGGAGTAGCCCTGATTCTTTTAAAACTTCTAATGCAATCGAAATACTGGTTGCAGCAAGCACAATGCCTAAGAAGATGCTTTCATTAAAGCCAACAGCAAATAGTGTAATGCTTGCTGCAGCAATTAAAATAATGGGTGCAATAACCCCGAGTAAAGCAACCGTAAAACTCGATTTAAAAACGCTTTTAAGTGTCTTTAAATCACTGTGTGAACCAGCAATGAAGAGAAGTAAGATAACGCCAATCTCAGAAACTGTACTGATGGTCTCATCTGTATGAACCCAACCTAACAGGGCTGGACCAAGGACAACCCCGGTCAATAATTCACCAATCACTAATGGCAAACTCAATTTTTGAAAACCAGCTTTGAATAAAGTAGCTACGATTAAAATCAAAAATAAACTAAAAATAAGATGCATGATAATCATTCCTTCCAAATAAAAAAACGCACCTTCAAAACTTCTCATCTACCCAAATGAGAGGAAGTCTTGAAAGTACGTTGCACTCCAACCAAAATACGATTATTTATCTTTATTATACTAAATTTTTAATAGACTCTCAATATTTTTCGCCACGTGGAGGAAGTTTTGCAAGTAAGCCTAAAACGATGGTAATGGTATCGACAACCTCTTGCAAAATAGCACCAAATAAAGCAGGTATAAGTCCAAATGAAGCCACCAACATGAGCATAATTAAAATCACAATACCTGTGATTACGTCAGTTCTGGCAACATTCATCGTTCGACGTGCAATTTTAACTGCACGACTAACGTGAGCTAAGTTATCAACTAAAATCACTGCATCGGCACTTTCACTAGCAGCAGTCGCACCAGTAGCTCCCATTGCAACACCAATGTCAGAAGCAGAAAGAGATGGGGCGTCGTTAACGCCATCACCTACCATCATAACAGGACGATTATCAGATTTAATTGCTTTAAGGTGATTGATTTTATCGATAGGTAAGCACTCGGCCTTAACTTGATTAATCCCTAGTTCTTTGGCTACTTTATTTGCAACTAAGCGATCGTCACCAGTTAGCATGATAATATTTTCAACGCCTAAGGCTTTTAAATCAGCAATTGTTTGTTTAGCTTCAGGTCTGATTTGATCTGAAAATGTTAGATAGCCGGCGTATTTTCCGTCAATAGCAACATGAATGGCAGTTTCCGTTAATGATAATTCCGGATGATTGAGTGACACAAAGTCTAATTTTCCAACTTTAATTTCTTGGTTATTAACAGTTGCGATAACCCCATTACCTGTAATTTCTTTGAGATTAGAAACGGGATAAAGGGTGTCATGATTAACTTCTTTGAGTAAAGAGCGCGCTAAAATATGAGATGAGTTTTGCTCAACACTAGCTGCTAATTTTAAAAACTCATCTTTATTAATATCGGCATACAATTTGACTTTATTAAGTTTTAATTGGTTTTTAGTTAGCGTTCCTGTTTTATCAAAAGCAACGGTTTTAGTTAGTGCGATTTTTTCAATTGCAGTCCCGCTTTTAACGACAATATGGTTCCGACTCATTCGGCTCATACCAGCTACTAAGGAAACGGGGGCAGCTAGGATTAAAGGACAAGGTGAAGCGACAACCAAAACTTCTGCAAAGCGTACAGGATCTTTGCTGACAGCCCAAGCAATACCTGCAATCAATAAAGCAATAATCGTGAATGGGACCGCATAACGGTCAGCCATTTTAACGAATTTGGCGGGTTTTGCTTCAGAACTTTGAACCAAATGTACAATGGCTTGATATTGTGATTCTGAAGCGATTTTTTCAACTGACATTGTAATCGAAGCGTCACCATTGATTGACCCAGACATTAATTTTTGTCCCTGTGTTTTTGAAACGGGTGTTGATTCACCAGTCAAAGAAGATTCATCAAAAGTTGAAGATCCTTGTGTAATAACGCCATCTACAGGAACGAGTTCGCCGGGTTTAACCACTACCAAATCGCCAACTTTTAAATCATCTGCACGCACATCTTTTAATTTTGAATCAGCTGATAATAAGTGAGCAGATTGTGGTGCGTTTTTGAGTAGGGATTCCAGTTCTTTACCAGCTTGTGAAGCAGCATAGTCTTCAAGTGAATCTCCACCGGTTAACATAATTAAAATCATTAAGCTGGCCCAATATTCACCAACAAGCATTGTGGCAATGATTGCCATAATCGCTAAAATATCGACCCCATATTTGCCAGATTTGATAGTTTTGACCATTTCAATGACCAATGAAATCGCCATTAAAATCCCAACGATAGTAATCAAAACTCGAGCGCTAATCGGTGAGTGAAAGATGAATTCTAAAATTAGTGCTATCACACCGACTAAAAGTGTGACGCCTAGTTTCCATTGATGTTTCAAGATTATTCCTCCCTAAAGTAATACTTTTTAAATTGTCTACACCATAATATAAGCCCTAAACTATGGTTTAGGGCAACTAAAATGTCTTAAATTGTTAGACCATAGTCTGAAAGGAACTTTTCAACTAAAATCTAACACAAGTCTTTATAAAAGTGAATTAATTAGGGTTAATAAAAAGCATTCAAGGTGAATGCTTTAGCGTGCGTCATGTTGACTATAATAGTTAGTTAATGGATAAAGTTGATGTTGATAAAGTTGGTCGATTGAGACAAATTCATAGCCTGCATTTTTAAGATAGTTAATTACTGTAGGCAGGGCATCGGCTGTTGTTTGATGAATATCGTGCATCAAAATAATAGAGCCAGAACGCACATTTTGCTGAATAGTTTTAAGCAGTGTCTCTGTGCCAGGCTTTTTCCAGTCTTCACTATCAATATTCCACTCAATCAGTGGTTTTAAAATAGTTTGATCAACAACTTGATTTCTTGCGCCATAAGGCGGTCTGAATAACGTAGGATAAATGTGAGCTGCTTCATAAATGGCTTGACCAGTTTGATTGATTTGCTTGATAAGCTCATCAGGTTTTAGTTTAGTTAACATCGGGTGATTATAGCTGTGGCTACCAATAGCATGACCATTTTCTTTAACTTTTTTAACTAAATCCGGATGACGTTTGGCATTTTGTCCTAGCATAAAGAAAGTAGCCTTAATATCGAATTGATTTAAAGTAGACAAAATGCTATCTGTTGATCCAGGACGTGGTCCATCGTCAAAAGTTAAGGCAACAACTTTTTTAGGTGTTTGGTTTTGTGATTTATCAGCAATTTGATAATCAGAATTTAACAAGTAATTAATAGTATCGATAGCTAAAGATACCTTTTTGACAGTTGAAATAGTATCAGGAAGACTAAAGTCTAGTTGATTTTGATTAAAGCTAAAGTCAGTTGTGTCTAAAGAAATGGATTGTAATTGATTTTTCAAAGGAATAAATTGTTCAGAAGTAACATTAGTTGCCTCAAAGACATATCGAGTGAGAGCTAATTTGAAAGCAGCCTGACTTTTGTCATCTGATTTGATGATGTCTGATAGTTTTAAAACCTTTGTGTTATCTTTTGTAGAATTAAATTGTGCAACTATCTTTGAATCAGTGTCTAAATTTTGACTATTTTTTGACACAACGTAAAGGGTATTAACCCAAAAAGTTTGATTATCTTTTGAAGTTAGATAATAAGTAACATCGGTTTCTTTGGAGTTATGGATAAGTCTTGTGGCTTGATTTTCAATAAGGTCATTATCAGGTAAGAAGTAAGTTTTAGTTTGGTTATCTATTGTTTGGACTTGTTTTTTTAGCGTAGGATAACTTTGTTCGATGAGTTGTTCAGATTTTGGGGTTGAAGAAGAGGGGGTAATTTTTAGAACCGCAATGAGGATTAGAGCTAAGATAATAAAAAGGCTAAAACAAATAAGGCCCATTTTTTGAAGTTACGATTGTTTTTTCGACGTTGTCGTCTGACTTGTTTGCGCGATCGATGCATAGTGACAGTCCCTTTATCTATATGGTTTTTAGTAATCTATTACTAAGTCTACCATAATCAAATAACGACAAAAATAAAAAAGACATTCGATTTAATCGAACGTCTTTTTTTAATCAAATTAGTTAGATGATGATTCTGATGAAGCAGCTTCTGAACTTGATGATTGTGAATCAGCTGAGCTTGATGATTGTGAGCTTGCTTGATCACTTGATGATGATTGTGAGCTTGATGAATCAGCAGCTGAGCTTGATGATTGTGAAGTTTGTGCATCACTTGATGATGAGTTGTTTGAGCTGTTACCGTTTGAACAACCTGTTAATAACAATGCTGAAGCAAATAATGTGCTTCCTAGTACAACTAATTTTTTCATAGTATATTCCCTCCGAATATTTCCAATAAAATATATATAAATAAGCTTTTAATGTCATCACGTTTGGACTAATAGTAATATTAATATTATGCTATTAAAAAGACAACTAGAAAATTGCATTTTAAAAAAAACATAATAAATCAAATCAGTTTCTTGTATGTACGAGATAATTGAGCTTATGTCATCCAAACAGATAGTAACTAAAAGTTTATCTTTAATCCTAATAGTGCTACTTATTGTCTTTTTTGTCAAGAAAAAAATCCCATAATAAAAAAGCCAGCCCGGGGAGGCTGGCTTTTTCTTTTGGGTCGACTTGCAGTCGACGCAACGTTCAATCTACTTGGAGGAGTAAGAATGAATGAAAACAAAAGTTGGGTCATATTTGTTTATAACAAGCCTCAAGGGGGGTAACCTATTGGCTATGGTTACAATATACGTGTTAAATGTGAAAAAAGTGTGACCATTTTATTCAAAATTATTGAAAAATTGAGAAATAATTTGTTTAAGTGTTGTAATCGCACTTAAATAACTCGAAATTGTGGTAAATTCATCCACTTGATGTGCGTTTTCCCAAGCATCTGGACCAAATACGGCCACAGGAACTGTAGGATTAACTTTAACAAAGTCACTAGCATCTGTAGCACCATGAATAATTTTAAGTTCTGCTGGTCGATTAAAGTTAGTTGTTGAAAGTGAAGCAAGTTGTTGAATAAGTGGATTATCAGGTTTTGTAACAACAGGATAAAAATCATGAATAATCTCAAGTTCCAAGTGACCGGCAAGATTTTGATTTAACTGTTCAATTGTTTGAGTCAAAATGTCGATAATTGCCTGATTGGATGCTGTTGCAGTAGGTCGAATATTACCTGAGAGCTCAGCATATTCGGGAATAGAGTTAATCTGGTGACCACCCTCAATTTTGGTGATACTGTGAGCAAGACTTCCGAGTATAGGATCGTCTTCAAACTCATCAAAAAGAGTCGGTTCTTTTTCAGCAAAAGCCATTAAATTAGTGATAGCATTGATACCATTTTGAGGAGCTGAGCTATGCCAAGCTTTTCCATGACTTTTGACACGATAATTTAAAGATCCACAGTGAGCGTAAACCACATTGCCGCCTGTTGGTTCAGAAATAATCAAGCCATCTAAATCTTTACTATAGCCTTGTTCTGTTAGGACTTTAGCACCAGAGGCACCATCTTCTTCATTATTAGTCATCAAAAATCGAACAGTACCTTCAGGTAGATTATTTTCTTCGACGAGTTCAATCAAAGCAATCACTTGTGCAGCGAGACCACTCTTCATGTCACTAGATCCGCGTCCATATATGCGGTCGCCTTCGATTGTCGCTTCAAAAGGATTATAGGTCCATTTGTTTAAATCACCTGCTGATACCGTATCCGCATGTCCAGATAGACCTAAAATTTTTGGTGATTTTTTCACGCCAATTTCAGCAACTAGGGTAGCTCGATTTTCTTCTACTTCATTGATAACAAAAGAAATGCCATGTTGAGTAAATAAATTACCGATATAATCAGCGACTAATTTTTCATTTTGATCAACAGTATTAATTTCAATTAAATCACTTAGTATTTTAATTTTTTCTATTTTGTCCATCGTTAACTTCCAATCATTATGACTATTATTATGTAATTTAAAGGATAAATTAAAATGAAATGAAAATCAAATTTGTTTTTAGGGTGTTGACAACTTACAAAAAATGACTTATTATTTAGCCAACAACGAAATAAATTAAACAAGTTGATTGAGAAAGTAACTTTGTTAAAGACTGTACAGAAAACTTACATTTGATGAGAGTAAGGTAGTTCACACAAAGCGAAAATGGCTCATGATTGGCGTTACTGAATGGTTTAAGTAACGATGGACTGGCACCCATTATTCGTGCACGCGTATCACAGCTCTTTTTTGAGTTCGTTGTACGTTGTTGAGGAAGTAAGTGTAAGCTTATTTCGAAGTAGAATGGTAATCACGATAAACTCGTTTCTAATTAATATTAGAGGCGAGTTTTTTTATTTATTAAATTTATTTTCAGGAGGAATTAGTCATGAAAAAGTCAGTTAAAAATATTTTGTTAGGATTAATTACAGTAGTTGTCGCGTTAGTAGCCACAGCATGTTCATCAGGTGGCGGTAGCAACGAAGTTAAAGTTGGAATCATGGGTTCAGATACTCGTATTTGGGACGTTATCAAAACTAACCTGCAAAAAGAAGGTATCAATATTAAACTTGTTCAGTTTAATGATTATGATCAACCTAACCAAGCACTTGCTGGTGGCGATATTGATTTGAATGCTTACCAACATGTTTACTTTTTAGAAAACTGGAACAACGCACGTAAAACTAATCTAACGGCAATTGGAAATACAGTAATTGCACCATTGAGTGTTTACTCAGACAAAATCAAGAGTCTAAACGACTTACCAAATGGTGGGACAATTGCTTTACCAAATGATGTAACTAACCAAGCACGTGCACTTCAATTACTGGAATCAGCAGGTGTCTTGAAACTAAAAAGTGATGTAAAACTACCCTCACCTAACGATGTTGTCGATAATCCAAAAAATATTAAATTACTACCTTTAGATGCTTCACAAACTGCACGTTCATTATCTGAAGTAAGTGCATCAGTTGTGAATAATACGGTCGCATTAGATGCAAAATTAGATTTAAACTCAGCAATCTTTAGAGAACCAATTACAGAAAAATCAAAACCTTGGATTAACGTGATCGCAACTAAACCAGAAAACAAAGATAACGAAACTTACAAAAAAATTGTAGCAGCTTATCAAACACAAGAAGTTGCAGATAAAATTAAAGAAGTTTACCAAGGTTCAACAATTCCTGCATGGGATTACAAATTTTAAATTAAACGAGGTGTAAAGGATGGCACAGCCCTTAATTCAACTAAAAAATATTAGTGTTAATTTTAAAAATAAAGAACGTGATGTTTTAGCAGTTGATGATGTTAACTTAGATATCCAGCGTGGTGATATATTTGGTATTGTGGGTTATTCTGGAGCAGGTAAAAGTACACTTGTTCGAGTAATCAACTTGCTACAACGACCAACTAGTGGTGAAGTTTTAATTAATGGTGAAGATATTTGCCAATATGATGCCCCAAAATTACGTAAAACACGTAAAAAAATTGGAATGATTTTTCAACATTTCAATTTAATGATGTCACGTACTATTGCTCAAAATGTGGCCTATGCCTTAAAAGGTAGTCCACTTTCTAAGCAAGAAAAACAAGATAAAGTTAACGAATTACTTGATTTAGTTGGACTAGCAGACAAAAAAGATACCTATCCAAGACAATTATCAGGTGGACAAAAGCAACGTGTCGCGATTGCTCGTTCACTGGCAAATGATCCGGATATTTTGATTTCTGATGAGGCAACAAGTGCACTAGATCCTAAAACAACCGAATCAATTTTGAACTTATTGCAAGAATTAAATCAAAAGTTGAACTTAACTGTTGTATTAATTACTCACCAAATGGAAGCAGTTAAACAAATTAGCAATAAAGTTGCGGTTATGGAACAAGGAAAAGTGATTGAACGTGGCTCGGTATTAGATATTTTTGCTAATCCAAAAACTAGTTTAACGCAATCATTTATTGATACGACAACTAGACTAGATGCCACTTTAAAAGGTCTTGCTCAACAAGAAAACTTGCAACACTTACAAGATAATGAACAGTTAGTACAATTGTCTTATTCGGGAGAAACCACTGACGAGCCTATTATTGTTAGTCTTTACCAAAAATTTGGGGTGAGTGCTAACATCTTGTATGGTAACGTTGAAATCTTACAAAGAACACCGATTGGAAGTTTGATTGTTATTTTAAGTGGGGATGCAGCTAAAGTGGCAGACTCATTAGAATTTCTAACACAATCAGGGGTTCGCATTAAAAAACTAAATTTAGCTGACTTTGGAGGTGAGGACTAATGGACTTTTTAAAACAATATATTCCTAATGTTTTTGATAACTGGTACGGTGATTATGGTTTTGAAGGGGCGATTTCACAAACACTTTATATGACCTTAGTCAGTGCGGTTATCGCAGGTGTTATTGGTCTAGCTGTAGGATTGATTTTAGTTATCACAGAAGATGGTGCGATTGCTGAAAATAAAACAATTTATAATATCACCGATAAAATTGTGAATGTGTTGCGATCAATTCCGTTTATTATCTTGCTAGCCTTAATTGGTCCCTTGACTAAACTTATTGTTGGCACTACAATAGGTCCACAAGGAGCACTTGTTCCACTAGTTATTGGAACATTTCCTTTTTATGCTAGACAGGTTCAAAATGCTTTAGTCCAAGTTGACAAAGGTGTCATTGAAGCAGCTCAATCAATGGGAGAATCAAACTTTGGTATTGTTTGGAGCGTTTATCTAAAAGAAGGGTTACCTGACTTAATCCGAGCAAGCACGTTGACTATGATTAGTTTAACTAATCTAACTGCAATGGCTGGTGCTGTAGGTGCTGGTGGACTGGGAAGCCTTGCTTTAGACATTGGATATAAACGTTTTCAAAACGATGTCACCATCGTGGCAACACTAATGGTGCTATTGTTTGTTTTCCTTATTCAATTCATTGGCGACCGCATCACAAAAAAAGTAAGTCATTAAACGAAACACTGTCTAATTTGAGACAGTGTTTTTCTTGTTATAGCATTTTAAGTAAATAATTATTAAAATTATGATATAATTAGTATTTGATAATTATTATAAATATAAAATAAAAGTTATAGTGAGGAGGACATTAGTTTGGTTCAAATTAGTCGTAATCATATTGTTTGGCAAGTTATTGAAAGACTACAAAAAAGTTCATTAACTGATAAATTACAATTTTTCGAAAAGAAATATGGTTCTTTATATGCGGAAGAAGTTCGCGCACAGTTAACGCATCATGATTTAGAGATTTTAACTTTGATATTGGGGAAAGAAGTGATGATTTCAGATATTGTTAATCAGATGTCAATCACGCAAGGTGGCGTTTCTAGACGTATCAAGAAGTTGAATGAGCTGGGGTATCTTGAACGATTTAGAGGCCTTGAAAACTACCGTAATGTTTATGTGAAGTTAACTTCTAAGGGTGAACATTTAGCAAAAGCTAATTTAGCTTTTCATGAGTCAGCTTATGAAAGAGTTAAGCAAGATTTTAGCTCTTTTTCACAAGATGAACTGAATACAATTGAACGATTTTTAAATATTGTCCAAAAATATGGTGAATTTGGCGAATAAAAAGGAAGCTCATAATTGAGCTTCCTTTTATTTATAATCAATTTTAAAATCATTTTGCGACATATAGTTACTTTTTTGAATAAAAAAGTAGTGGCTAAGTAAAGCTAATAAGATTGGAATTACAACAAAAGTTAAACAACCACTAACCAACTAGTAGAATATTCTAACGCTGTAATGGGTCCAACTGCCCCAATAAAACCAAAACCACCGCTAACTGGCGTCCCTTGAATGTTGAATAAAGGTCCTAATGCACCCATAATAGCGGCGTTAATTGCAATAGGAAGAATGATTTTTGGTTTTTTCAAGATATTAGCTAACTGAATTTTGGGCGATCCTAAAATTAAAGCTATTGCTGTCCCAAAGGAATTGACTTTAAAGCCATAGACGGCTAATGCAAAAGCTGTAGCTACAATCCCAAGACCAGCTGATCCAGATGCAATACCTGAAACTCCCACCGCAGTTGCAATACCAACAGCAGAGATTGGAGAAATCATAATTAAAGCAAATGAAGCGCCAAGTAAGGCGCCCATTAAATAAGGTTGCAGCTGCATAAATTGTGTGATTACACTATTGATTATAAGTGTAATTTGGCTAATAGGTGTTAATGTTAAGTGACCGATTCCACCAGCAATTAACAAGACCAATGAAGGCATTAATAAAATAGTGTATGATTTAAGCCGATTATCTAAACTAATAATCAGTAGATAAGCGATTAAAATGGTAATTCCGACATTAATCACATCACCGGTTCCACCAATAGCAAGACCATTTGAAGTTACTTTGATATTACCAGCACCAACCACTGTAGCTAGAGCAAGGGAAGCGGTTTGTATGGGGGTGAACTGACTAATCATCCCGACACAAAGAGCACTAACAGCTGGTAATAAGGTTGTCGCAATAGTTGTAAACAAAAGAACAGACTGCGACCAAGAATACTGTGTGAATAGTTTCATCAAATTATTCAAAATAGCGCCGGGTACAAGTGTTGTAATAACACCAATTGAAATCCCATTTAAAATATTAATCGAGATTTGTTTGAATTGGGCAAAATTGAGAGGCTTCACGTAGGTCTCCTTTAATCGTAATTCAGTGTAAAGTCTTTAATGTCCATAAAATGCCATTTTAAAATGAAAAGATAGTGGCTAATTAGTGCTAAGACAAATGGCACAACAATGAAGATAACCAATAGGGTTAAGATGTTTGCTCCTTGTTCTAATGCAGCGATTGGTCCAATAAGTCCTGAAAATCCAAAACCAGCACTCATGGCATTTCCGTTGATATTAAGTAGAGCTCCTAGACCGCCTAAAATCCCGGAGTTAATCGCAATTGGCAACATAACTTTTGGTTTTTTTAAAATATTCGCCATTTGGATTTTAGGTGAACCAATAATGTGTGCAAGGGATGCACCTAAAGAGTTGACTTTGAAACCGTAGACTGCCAAAGCATATGAAGCAGCAACAATACCTAGGTTAGCTGAACCTGAAGCAATTCCTTGAAGTCCCACTGCAGAAGCAATACCCACTGAAGAAACTGGGGAAATAATGATTAAAGCAAATGAAATTCCTAACAAAATCCCCATTAAAATTGGCTGTAAGTGTGTAACTTGTGCAATAAAATCGCCAATTAATTGTGTGATTTTACCAACAGGGTGTAAGGTTAGTTGACCTAACCCGCCACCAATAATCAAAATAATCGAAGGTAGTAATAAAATAGTATAAGATTTTAGTCGATTACCTAAAAGTAGAATTAAAATATAGCTGATAAAGATGGTAACCCCCACATTAATGACATCACCGGATCCGGCAACAGTCAGTCCATTAGCGGTCATTTTGATATTACCAGCACCAATAGCGGTTGCAAGAACCATTGAGGCACTTTGAATCGGTGTTAATTTACCAATTAGGCCTACACAAAGTGCGCTGACAACAGGAAGCAAGACAGCCGAGATAGCTGTAAAATTTAAAACAGTTTGTGCAAAGCCAAAATTTGGGGCTAGAGCTTTCATGATATTATTCAATAAAGCTCCCGGTACCAAAGCAACGATAACCCCAATGGAAACACCGTTTAAAGTGGTCATCGTAATTTTTTTGAGTATTTCAAGCCAGTTTTTGTTCAAAATAAAGCTCCTTTTCTGAGATTTAGTTAGTGACTCACGTCTTTGTTTTTATTTTACCTGGTTTAAAAATGATTTAATACGGTCTAATGCAGTTTTGATATTTTTTTCGCTGGCAGCGAAGCTGATACGAACATAGCCTTCTCCACCAGGTCCAAAACAATAACCGGGAATAACGGCAACTTTTGCGCTGTAAGCGAGTTGGCGACTGAATTCAAAACTGTCTTGCGTAAATTGTTCAGGGATTTTTGCAAATAGGTAAAATGCGCCGTTTGGTTTGACATAATCGAATCCTAACTGACTCAATCCTGCTTCTAAAATAGCGACACGTTTTGCATAGGCTTCACGCATTTGTGGACCGTCTTCAAGTCCATTTTTAAAGGCTTCAGTTGCTGCTGCTTGAGCGTTAGTTGTAGCTGAGGTAATCAAGAATTGATGTACTTTGTTGATTTCGTTGATAATGAGAGCTGGTCCCCCAATTACACCGATACGCCATCCGGTCATCGCATGTGATTTAGAAACACCATTAAATACAAGGGTTTGTTCGGGCAAGATAGTCCCCATTGAAACGTGATCATGTTGATAAGATAATTCGCTATAAATTTCATCACTGATACAAAAGATATCATTTTTGGAGATAACGGTTGCTAAATCTTCTAATTCTGCTTGAGTATAAGTTACGCCTGTTGGATTATTTGGGAAGTTTAAGACAACAGCTTTAACAGATTCACCATTTTCATCTAGTGCTTCTTGTAGTTGGTCTTTTGATAATTTGAAATCTGTTTTAGAAGTATCAATATAAAGTGGAGAAGCGCCTAAGAATTCCATGATAGGAATGTATAAAGGAAAAATAGGTGTAGGTAGGATAACTTTATCGCCGGGATTCAAAATAGTAGACAACGTAGCGTAAATAGCTTCAGTCACACCAGCCGTAATAATTAATTGATCTTCAGGTTTGTAGTCTAAATCATATTTTAATTTCAAAAATTGACTAGCAGCTGTCCGAAGTTCGGTTGTGCCACGTGGATTAGTGTAGTGACTCTCATTGTTTTCAATGCTTTTAATGGCAGCTTGTTTGACATGGTTCGGCGTATTAAAGTCAGGCTCTCCAATTGTAAGGTGAACAATATCTTCAATTTGTGAAATTTCAGCATTGAATTCCAGAATAGAATTAGGTTTCAAAATAGATAGATTTTTGTTTAAGCGATTAATCAGTGATGACATAGCGAATCTCCTTTAATATGTTTTTATTGTTTTTATCATATCATTTTAATTTAATGAGTCAATAAATTTGAAAATTTTGAGATAAATTAGTTAACAAATTCGGATGATGGCGCTATAATAGAATTAAATTAATGAGGAGGAATACATTATGGCATTTAATTTTGACGAAATGAAAGACAAAGTATCAAAGGGCATTGATTCAGTAAAAAACAGTGACGCTGTTGACAAAGCTAAAAAAGCAACTGATGATGTTCACAAAAAAGTGAGCGACGGATTAAACGAAGCTGGTAAAAAAGTTGACGAATTCCGTGGTAAAAAAGATTAATAAAAAAAGACCTGAGCGAATTGCTTAGGTCTTTTTTTATAGAATTTGAGAAAGCGATTTGATAAGTGCGACTAATACTAATCCCGTTATAACGATAGTGTGAAAGTTTCGATGTGCGAGTAAAACTGCAATATATTCTCTGATAATAGCATTTGGCACAAAGAAAAATCTTGTCTTAGCCCCTAATCCGTTAATTAGCATACCGGCATCTCTGGCATATTGTGCGCCTCGGTAAAGATGGTAGTAACTTGTAACAAAAATTCCGTTTTGTGGATTGAGGTTAAGCTGTTCAACAATTTGTTTGGAAAATTGCATGTTTTCGATTGTATTTTTTGCTTTGGTTTCAGCAATTACGCGTTTACTATCAACGCCATGTGCAATTGCATATTCTCTCATTGCTTCACCTTCTGATGTGCTTTCATCAGAGCCTTGACCCCCGGTACAAATAATATAAGGCGCTGATTTTTGGTTACCGATTTGTTTTTGGTAAAACCAAATTGCGCGGTCAATTCTTGAAGCGAGTAGAGGCGGAACTTGATTGCCATTGATTAGTCCAGAACCTAGTACAATGATGAAATCTTTGTCTTTTTTGGGTCTGTAAAAGTAAAAAAGCAATAATGAGCTTAAAAAGCTAAATAAGCAAAGGATAATGTAACCTAATATAACGCTGAGTATATTGTCAAAAAAGATAAATACTTTTTCGGGCAACAACCAATGTATTGTTCCAAAAATAAAAGGATAAAGGATACTCATGATTCCTAAGATAAGGGTCAATGTATTAGCTAAAGAATGAGATTCTCTTCGCCAAACAATAATCCCGTTCCAAATTAAAAAAACACCATAAAAGACGGAAAAGAAAACAATAATTAAAGCTAATATTGCTGCAATAATTAAACTAACTGTGGTCAGTGGTTGATAATTAATATTGAGCACAATAGCCCCAAATAGTAATCCCGTCATGAAAATTGATAAATTAAGTAGAAGACCATTTCGCAGTCTACTTTTATTTTGTTTGTAGCTGTAGACAAAAGAGGTTATAACCAGTAAGTCTACCACTAATAGTAAAAAAATAATCAATGTTGAAACCTCTTTTCTTATCTAAATAAATAGATTAGGGCAATTCCGATAAGGGAGATAATAGCTCCCCAAAAAAGTTGAAAGAAAACACTTTTATCGCCTAAAAACAACCGTAATACTGGGGCTTTCTTACCAAATCCAAATAAAATAACACCAAAGATAAATACAACAAAGGCAAAAAAGCCTTTTGGATTTTGGTTGAAAAAGTCACCAATTTCTTTCAATAGTTGATCCATAATCAGACCTCATTTCTGATAATCGTTTAACTCATTTTATCATATTTGATAAATACTAAATAAAAAAGCAAGGCATTAAGCCTTGCTTTTTTGCGTTGTAGCTAAAATAATTAATCCAAAAATGTATCCAATAATTGCTGGGACAACCCAACCTAGTCCAATTGAACTAAATGGAATAATAGCATGGTACCCCTCAACTAAAGATGTGATTGTTTCTGTCCTTAAAAATTTTGGCAAATTATTTAGTCCATCCATAATAGCTGGAATTAAGACAAATAATGTTGTGGTTTGGTATAAAATTCTGTGATCACCGACTAGAGGAGTTAATAAAGCCACAAAAATTAAAACCAATGCCAATGGAAAGATAAACATTAATGCTGGAACAGAATAAGCAATAATGTTAGTTAACCCAATATTGGCAAAAAGGGCAGGTAAGATACAAGCAATGGCGATAAAAGTTTGGTAAGAAACTTTAGGGAAAAGATGATTCATGGTTTCACCAAACGCCATAATTAAGCCAATTGCTGTTTTCAGGCAAGCTACGATAATGATAGCCGCTAGTAAAACATTTCCTAGACGGCCTAAATAATGAGTTGCAATTTGAGCTAAAGCAGCTCCACCATTAGCAGCAGGCGAAAGTGTACCCAGACTTAAAGCTCCCATTAAAGCTAACAAGATGTAGATAACACTCATGACCACAATGAAGACCACGCTTGACTTGGTGAGCTCTTTTGCAATTTGTTTAGGCTCCGTAATGCCTAATTCTTTAATCGCATTAATGACGATAAACGCCATTAATTGTGCTCCCAATGCATCCATGGTGTTATAACCTTCTAAAAATCCTGTAAAAAAGCTACCTGATTGGTAGGTTGCTTGTGGGCCATGACTTAGATTTCCCATCGGGTTAATAAAAGCAAATAATAATAAGATACCTAGCAAAATCAGAAATAAAGGTGTGAGGTATTTACCAATATAAGTCATTAATTTAGCAGGTCTTAAAGCCAAAATAAAAGTTAAAGCAAAAAAAGCAATGGAGAAAATAGCTAAAACAGGTTTTGATAAATCAGTACCAATAAGTGGTTGAATCCCAACTTCAAAAGATGTTGTCGCTAATCTCGGAGTTGCAAACAAAGGTCCTAAAATTAAAAAGACAATGATGGTAAACAAATAAGCATAAGGCTTGTTTACTTTTCTAGCAATTTCATAAAGGCCAGTTTCTTTAATAAAAGTGACACTCAAGACACCCAGTAGTGAAAACCCAACAGAGGTGACTAAAAATCCGGCTGTCGCCATGGGTGTGTTGAATCCAGCTTGTTGCCCCATAGAAATTGGAAAAATAACATTACCAGCACCAAAGAAGATTCCAAATAATAATAATCCAATGTAAATGGTGTTTTTAAGTGATAAGCGATTCGAATTCAAGGTTCAGACAATCCTTTCAAATTTATTTAATATAGTGTTAATTATTTTACAGGTAACTTTAATGAAAGTAAAAGCTAAAAATTAGTTTAAAGTTGAAATGACAGCTATATTGGATAATTAATAGAAGTCCGATATTACCCACTCAATTGTATGACTTTTATCGACATTCAGAGTAGTATTAGCTGTTATTGTAAAATCCTTTTCAGAAAAACTGCTAATCCAAGCTTGAAACGAAAAAGAAGCGGTGACATTATAATTTGTTTTTAAAGCTGGTCCATAACCGCCATACTGAATAAACCAGGGTTGCAATTCACTGTTGACGTTTGTGATATCGACTATAGAAACATGATTGTTTGCGACAAAAAAACTATTCAAGACTGTAAAATGTCCCACTAAATGGTTGCTTGTATTAAAAATTGAAAGATCGGCTTTAATATTATGATAGTCTCCGCTAGTTTCCAATTTATCGGACTTTATAGCGTAAAAATGTGAACTTAACAATATGGGCTCATTATTATTAGAGGTGTTTATTGTTTGCTGTTTTGATGATAATTGATCTTTTAAGTCTAAAATATGTGATTGTCCAAATTGTTGTTCAATCGACTTGGTTTTTAAAATACGGCTGGCTGTATTTAAACTGATAATCATAGAAAGCAGAAGTAAAACAATGATTGTAATATAAATGAAGACAGTAGTTAAAACGCGTTTGTTCATAAAATCTCCTATCAAAATAGTACATATATCATATTATTATAAACCATAAACAAATTAAGAGAAACTATTGGTGATTTGAGGACCAAATAATTTACTAATAATCACCATAGGACTAGACTGGTGACATAAAGTATCGACTTTAAATAATTAGATTGTAAGTTGAAGCCTACGGAGGTAAGCATTTATGTATAATAAGAATCAATACCAAAAAGTTAATGAAAAAAAAGTAATGAAAAAGCATAAAAAACAGTGGGTTGTTGTTTCGCTTGCAACGCTTGCACTTCTTGGGACCCCTATTGCTTCATACAGTGTTCCTGTTGCAGCTGCTCAGGTATCTTCAACACAAACACTAAGAACTGGAACATCTAATTCGAACTCAAAAAGTCTAGCGAGTGAACCAAGTTCAAGTACTACTAAATCTTCTCAAGGTGCAAACACTAAATCTAGTGAGAAAAGTAAATTGGAAACTGATTCAGTTCAGACAAATGACAATTCTAGTACTAAATTTGACGAGAATTTAATGAGTACAACGCAGCCATCATATATGACTCAGACTGCTGATCAAGGAGAAAGAGATGGTCAGTATGAAGCTAGTACGGGATTAACTACTAGTCCATTAGCCAATCAAGAACCTAATAATCAGTACACTTCAGAATATATACAGGGGTACAATGATGCATTTAGTGGATATATAATGGGTCAAACTAAAAGTCAGCTATCTCAAATTCCACCAGAAAATGCTTCACCTCAGTTTAAAAAAGGATACGAATCAGGGAACAGTGATAATCCTACGGTTGTTGGGTACAACGAAGGTCTAGATGATATTCAAACATTCAAAGAAAATCGATTCAATAAAGGAAATCAGACCCAAGATGAAAAGTTTGTAGCAGGTTACAACGCAGCTTATAAAGGTTTCACAGATGGAACAAATTATAGTTCGCCACTTCCTGCAAGTATAACTTTATCTGACTGGAACAATTTGAAGCCAAATTCCACTGATTTGACCGACTCACTGTATAGTCAATCTTATAATCTGGGTAAGTCATATTATGATAGTACGAAAGTAAAGCTGGTCTCAACATCATTTCAACTCTACCAAAGCTATTTAGACAATAGCGTCCAAGCTATAAAAATATTAAATAATATCAGTATGTGGGAGACAACCGGAATAAATGGGAAAACAGGATACGGATTAGATGGTAGGCCGACAAATATTTATAAGTCAACAGTTGCAAGTGATGGAGAATTGTATTCTGATCAACCAGAGATTGTTCAAGAATTCACGGCAGGTAATTTGACCATAGATGGACAGGGAAAAACTGTTGATTACGGTCCATATACTTTTACTGATGATTCCAATAATGATTTGAATATAAAGAATATAACGATGTATGGGGGTAATTTTTATGGCCCGATGAAAAAACAAAATGGGGGAAATATTTCTTACGATAATGTTACTTACACAGGTCCCCAGCTAATAAGTGCTACAAATGCTAATGTTACCGTATATAATACTTTAACAGTTAACGGCGGACAGAATTACTCTCCTACAGATATCGGTATCGACTTACCTGATAGCGCTGTTAAAGGTCCCCAGCGCTATGTACCAGATTTTGTTAATAGTGAAGCACCTGTAGGGATAGGTAATATTTCTAAAAAAAGTGGTAGTACGCAGGAAAACATGGAAATATCATCTATTACTTTTACTAAAAATAGTCATTATATCGGGTCAACATACTCTGGAACAGCTTTAGCTATAACAGGTACGGGTGATGTAATAATAGATGATGGAGCCATTGTTGACTTGTATCCTTCTGGTGATGATATTGGTGGTGCATCGACACCCTCAAACAGTGTAGCAGTAGGAATGTACTTAGAAAATAGTAATAATGTCTATGTTAACCAAGGTGCATCCGTTAATATTAAACCTCAGATAAATCAATATGTCAGTCAAAACGGAGGAACTAAAAATTTATCAAATGCTTATTATCAAAATGGAGGAACTCTAAATATAAGAGGGGGTTCCTTGAACATAACAATGGATGGGCATACTAGTTCAAATGCATTGTATGCTGTAGATATTGCTGGTGGTCAAGTTAATGTGGATGAGGGAACGATAAATGTTATTGGTCAACATTTAGCAGATAGTAACAGTACACTTATGTACGCTGGAGGTGCAGTTAACATAAACAACCATTCAAATATAAAAGTAACTACTGTTGATGGTACAGGAAATATGACATTGTTAAATGGTAGTAACGTTTTGGTTAACAACCCAGGTTCTAAGGGGGCTATATTTGATTTAGGCAAGAATAGTGGACCAGCAAGCCAATTATTTACTAATGGGTCCATGACAGCTAATAACGTGAATGTTAATCACGATGGCACCTATACACCTTATCACAATATTTCAATCCCCATGGGCGGTGGTCAAGTAACTGGTCAAGGGATGCAAGATAGTACAAGCGGTAGTAGTCCAATTTTTTATTATTCAAATGCTGCGGATAATACTAAAACAAAATACGTTGAGTTTATGTCAATTGCCGATTTTAGTTTTACACCTAATACATTAAAATTAGACATTGACAGAAATGGAAACTATATTGTGAGTGGAGACTTGCAGACTTTGAATTCAACACCTGTAAATAATAAATCATCCAATAGCATTTATTTAGGAATAGTTGATCAAAATGGGAGTCCCTTATCCACAAACATAATAACTAATAGAGAAGACAAGCAGGATTTAAATAGTAAATATAGTGATATTATTCAAAATGCAATACAGCAAGATGGGCAAGATATTCCTTATAGTATTACGTTACCTCAAGGATTTGATTTAACAAAGATAAATAACTATAAGATTAATGGTCATTATGTTATCAGTAGCCATCTAAATCCATTTAACTTCAGTCAATCAGATATTAACGATGTAATGAATAAGAGAAGCAATTATATACCTGATACGACTAACGCATCCTTCAATCAGGCAAGCAATGCCAACTTTAGCGCACAAAGCTATGTTGCAAAAGCTAAGTCGAGTGCTGATCAAGCTGGTGAAGACTCAAGCGATGTAAAAGATGCTAATGTAAGTGCTAATAATTCTAAGAATACAGCAAGTAATGCTGCATCAAATGCAGCAAGTATAGCAAATGAAAATTTCGATAATACAGTTATTTCAAGCGCAGCAAGTATAGCTTCGAGCGCAGCAAGTACAGCTTTTGATGAACAAGCTAAAGCATCAAGCGCGTCAGTTTTAGCTACAAGTGCAGCAGATACAGCTACAAGTGCATATTTAAGTGCTCGTCAAGCTGCATCAAACGCAAGTAGTGCAGAGGTAATGGCCAGCACAGCAAAATCAAGCGCAATTTCAGCCGAAAGTGCTGGTAATTACAGTGCTGCTGTAAGTTATATGGGAATTGTACAAAGTGCAGCAAGTACAGCTGTTGATAATCAAAATCAAGTATCGATGGCAGCAAGTCAAGCATCAAGTGCAGAATTAATCGCAGGTAGTGCAGCAAAAGATGCTAATAACGCTAAAATAGCAGCATCAAATGCAGCAATAACAGCTATCAAAGCAAATGAGGATGCCACCCAAGCAGAAAATGAAATTTCTGTAGCAAATACTGCAGCAACACAAGCACAAGCAAATGCAACACAAGCAGATAACTATGCTAAATCAGCTAGTGACAATGCAAGTAGTGCAAATAGTGCCAACACAGTAGGTCAAAATGCGGCAACAAGTGCAAATGATGCTAATACAATAGCGCAAAGTGCAGCAGCTAGTACTAATAGTTTGAGCAACCAATATCCAGATAATGCGGTTGTTAAAAATGAAGCAAGTCAAGCAACAGATGAAGCAGCACAAGTAAGTCAAGCAAATGCAACAGCACAAAGTGCAAGCCGTACAGCAACAAGTGCCACAACAGTTGCTGACCAAGCAAAAGCGGATGCAGGTACAGCAGCCTCAAGTGCAAGCAGTGCAGCCAATGCGGCCAGTGTCGCAAATGCTAACGCTATTTCAGCAGAAAAAGCTGGAAACGAACAAGATGCCCAACGCTATGTAGCTGAAGCACAATCAGATGCTGCAAGTGCCACAAGCTATACAAATACAGCCTCAAGTGCAGCAACAGTAGCTTCAAGTGCAGCAGTTGTAGCAGAATCAGCTGCTAACCAAGCAAGCCAGGCAAACGCAACAGCTCAAACAGCTAGCCAATCAGCCAAAAATCATGAAGCAGCTGCTAGTCAAGCAACTGCCAATCAAGATCAAGGAACTAATGCTGTAACAACGGCTAATACAACTGCAACACAAGCAGATAACTATGCTAAATCAGCTAGTGACAATGCAAGTAGTGCAAATAGTGCCAACACAGTAGATCAAAATGCGGCAACAAGTGCAAATGATGCTAATACAACAGCGCAAAGTGCAGCAGCTAGTGCTAATAGTTTGAGCAACCAATATCCAGATAATGCGGTTGTTAAAAATGAAGCAAGTCAAGCAACAGATGAAGCAATACAAGCAAGTCAAGCAAATGCAACAGTACAAAGTGCAAGCCGTACAGCAACAAGTGCCACAACAGTTGCTGACCAAGCAAAAGCGGATGCAGGTACAGCAGCCTCAAGTGCAAGCAGTGCAGCCAATGCGGCCAGTGTCGCAAATGCTAACGCTATTTCAGCAGAAAAAGCTGGAAACGAACAAGATGCACAACGCTATGTAGCTGAAGCACAATCAGATGCTGCAAGTGCCACAAGCTATACAAATACAGCCTCAAGTGCGGCAACAGTAGCTTCAAGTGCAGCAGCTGTAGCAGAATCAGCTGCTAACCAAGCAAGCCAAGCAAACGCAACAGCTCAAACAGCTAGCCAATCAGCCAAAAATCATGAAGCAGCTGCTAGTCAAGCAACTGCCAATCAAGATCAAGGAACTAATGCTGTAACAACGGCTAATACAACTGCAACACAAGCAGATAACTATGCTAAATCAGCTAGTGACAATGCAAGTAGTGCAAATAGTGCCAACACAGTAGGTCAAAATGCGGCAACAAGTGCAAATTATGCTAATACAACAGCGCAAAGTGCAGCAGCTAGTGCTAATAGTTTGAGCAACCAATATCCAGATAATGCGGTTGTTAAAAATGAAGCAAGTCAAGCAACAGATGAAGCAATACAAGCAAGTCAAGCAAATGCAACAGTACAAAGTGCAAGCCGTACAGCAACAAGTGCCACAACAGTTGCTGACCAAGCAAAAGCGGATGCAGGTACAGCAGCCTCAAGTGCAAGCAGTGCAGCCAACGCGGCCAGTGTCGCAAATGCTAACGCTATTTCAGCAGAAAAAGCTGGAAACGAACAAGATGCACAACGCTATGTAGCTGAAGCACAATCAGATGCTGCAAGTGCCACAAGCTATACAAATACAGCCTCAAGTGCGGCAACAGTAGCTTCAAGTGCAGCAGCTGTAGCAGAATCAGCTGCTAACCAAGCAAGCCAAGCAAACGCAACAGCTCAAACAGCTAGCCAATCAGCCAAAGATCATGAAGCAGCTGCTAGTCAAGCAACTGCCAATCAAGATCAAGGAACTAATGCTGTAACAACGGCTAATACAACTGCAACACAAGCAGATAACTATGCTAAATCAGCTAGTGACAATGCAAGTAGTGCAAATAGTGCCAACACAGTAGGTCAAAATGTGGCAACAAGTGCAAATGATGCTAATACAACAGCGCAAAGTGCAGCAGCTAGTGCTAATAGTTTGAGCAACCAATATCCAGATAATGCGGTTGTTAAAAATGAAGCAAGTCAAGCAACAGATGAAGCAATACAAGCAAGTCAAGCAAATGCAACAGTACAAAGTGCAAGCCGTACAGCAACAAGTGCAACAACAGTTGCTGACCAAGCAAAAGCGGATGCAGGTACAGCAGCCTCAAGTGCAAGCAGTGCAGCCAACGCGGCCAGTGTCGCAAATGCTAACGCTATTTCAGCAGAAAAAGCTGGAAACGAACAAGATGCACAACGCTATGTAGCTGAAGCACAATCAGATGCTGCAAGTGCCACAAGCTATACAAATACAGCCTCAAGTGCGGCAACAGTAGCTTCAAGTGCAGCAGCTGTAGCAGAATCAGCTGCTAACCAAGCAAGCCAAGCAAACGCAACAGCTCAAACAGCTAGCCAATCAGCCAAAGATCATGAAGCAGCTGCTAGTCAAGCAACTGCCAATCAAGATCAAGGAACTAATGCTGTAACAACGGCTAATACAACTGCAACACAAGCAGATAACTATGCTAAATCAGCTAGTGACAATGCAAGTAGTGCAAATAGTGCCAACACAGTAGGTCAAAATGCGGCAACAAGTGCAAATGATGCTAATACAATAGCGCAAAGTGCAGCAGCTAGTACTAATAGTTTGAGCAACCAATATCCAGATAATGCGGTTGTTAAAAATGAAGCAAGTCAAGCAACAGATGAAGCAGCACAAGTAAGTCAAGCAAATGCAACAGCACAAAGTGCAAGCCGTACAGCAACAAGTGCCACAACAGTTGCTGACCAAGCAAAAGCAGATGCAGGTACAGCAGCCTCAAGTGCAAGCAGTGCAGCCAATGCGGCCAGTGTCGCAAATGCTAACGCTATTTCAGCAGAAAAAGCTGGAAACGAACAAGATGCACAACGCTATGTAGCTGAAGCACAATCAGATGCTGCAAGTGCCACAAGCTATACAAATACAGCCTCAAGTGCAGCAACAGTAGCTTCAAGTGCAGCAGTTGTAGCAGAATCAGCTGCTAACCAAGCAAGCCAAGCAAACGCAACAGCTCAAACAGCTAGCCAATCAGCCAAAGATCATGAAGCAGCTGCTAGTCAAGCAACTGCCAATCAAGATCAAGGAACTAATGCTGTAACAACGGCTAATACAACTGCAATACAAGCAGATAACTATGCTAAATCAGCTAGTGACAATGCAAGTAGTGCAAATAGTGCCAACACAGTAGGTCAAAATGCGGCAACAAGTGCAAATGATGCTAATACAACAGCGCAAAGTGCAGCAGCTAGTGCTAATAGTTTGAGCAACCAATATCCAGATAATGCGGTTGTTAAAAATGAAGCAAGTCAAGCAACAGATGAAGCAGCACAAGCAAGTCAAGCAAATGCAACAGCACAAAGTGCAAGCCGTACAGCAACAAGTGCCACAACAGTTGCTGACCAAGCAAAAGCGGATGCAGGTACAGCAGCCTCAAGTGCAAGCAGTGCAGCCAATGCGGCCAGTGTCGCAAATGCTAACGCTATTTCAGCAGAAAAAGCTGGAAACGAACAAGATGCACAACGCTATGTAGCTGAGGCACAATCAGATGCTGCAAGTGCCACAAGCTATACAAATACAGCCTCAAGTGCGGCAACAGTAGCTTCAAGTGCAGCAGTTGTAGCAGAATCAGCTGCTAACCAAGCAAGCCAAGCAAACGCAACAGCTCAAACAGCTAGCCAATCAGCTAAAGATCATGAAGCAGCTGCTAGTCAAGCAACTGCTAACCAAGATCAAGGAACTAATGCTGTAACAACGGCTAATACAACTGCAACACAAGCAGATAACTATGCTAAATCAGCTAGTGACAATGCAAGTAGTGCAAATAGTGCCAACACAGTAGGTCAAAATGCGGCAACAAGTGCAAATGATGCTAATACAATAGCGCAAAGTGCAGCAGCTAGTACTAATAGTTTGAGCAACCAATATCCAGATAATGCGGTTGTTAAAAATGAAGCAAGTCAAGCAACAGATGAAGCAGCACAAGTAAGTCAAGCAAATGCAACAGCACAAAGTGCAAGCCGTACAGCAACAAGTGCCACAACAGTTGCTGACCAAGCAAAAGCGGATGCAGGTACAGCAGCCTCAAGTGCAAGCAGTGCAGCCAATGCGGCCAGTGTCACAAATGCTAACGCTATTTCAGCAGAAAAAGCTGGAAACGAACAAGATGCACAACGCTATGTAGCTGAAGCACAATCAGATGCTGCAAGTGCCACAAGCTATACAAATACAGCCTCAAGTGCAGCAACAGTAGCTTCAAGTGCAGCAGTTGTAGCAGAATCAGCTGCTAACCAAGCAAGCCAAGCAAACGCAACAGCTCAAACAGCTAGCCAATCAGCCAAAGATCATGAAGCAGCTGCTAGTCAAGCAACTGCCAATCAAGATCAAGGAACTAATGCTGTAACAACGGCTAATACAACTGCAATACAAGCAGATAACTATGCTAAATCAGCTAGTGACAATGCAAGTAGTGCAAATAGTGCCAACACAGTAGGTCAAAATGCGGCAACAAGTGCAAATGATGCTAATACAACAGCGCAAAGTGCAGCAGCTAGTGCTAATAGTTTGAGCAACCAATATCCAGATAATGCGGTTGTTAAAAATGAAGCAAGTCAAGCAACAGATGAAGCAGCACAAGCAAGTCAAGCAAATGCAACAGCACAAAGTGCAAGCCGTACAGCAACAAGTGCCACAACAGTTGCTGACCAAGCAAAAGCAGACGCAGGTACAGCAGCCTCAAGTGCAAGCAGTGCAGCCAATGCGGCCAGTGTCGCAAATGCTAACGCTATTTCAGCAGAAAAAGCTGGAAACGAACAAGATGCCCAACGCTATGTAGCTGAAGCACAATCAGATGCTGCAAGTGCCACAAGCTATACAAATACAGCCTCAAGTGCAGCAACAGTAGCTTCAAGTGCAGCAGTTGTAGCAGAATCAGCTGCTAACCAAGCAAGCCAGGCAAACGCAACAGCTCAAACAGCTAGCCAATCAGCAAAAGATCATGAAGCAGCTGCTAGTCAAGCACTCAAAAATCTTGAAAAGGGTTATGGTGTAGTAAATGAGGCTAACACTAATGCTAATAATGCTCAAGATTATGCGCAGTCAGCAAAATATAGTGCAAGTCAAGCAACTGAAAGTTCTAAAGATACAAGTGCTGCTAATGAAGATATTAGCCGGTCAGTGAATACTGTAAATCAAGTCACAAAAGATACTAATGATTTGGCTAAGCAATATCCTAATGATTTTGTAATAAAAAGTGCTGCAAGCCAAGCACAAAGTGACGCACAAGTTGTTGCAAACGCTTCCCAACAAGCTACAAGTGCGACAAATAAAGCTGAAAGCGCTGTAATTATTGCTAATCAAGCAAAAGCAGATGCAATTACCGCAGCCTCAAATGTAATTAGTGCAGCTACTGCAGCAAGTGAAGCTGATGCCAATGCTGTTTCAGCAGCGAATGCTGGTGATGAAGGCAAAGCAGAGAGTTATGTCGTGGCAGCTGAAAATGACAATCAAGAAGCTGTAAGCTATACCAGCCAAGCTAGAGATGCTGCAAGTATGGCATCGAGTGCTGCGTCCGTTGCATCACAAGCATCACAATTAGCACAAGTACAGTTAGGTTTGGCTAATGTCGCTTTATCAGATAGTCAAAATGCTTTTTCCAAAGCTAAGAGTCGAAGCTCGTTATATTGGCAAAATGATGATTATGGGTTTGATGTGGGGATATCAGATGCTAAGAAAGGAATACCTCGCGATGTATCGAATGAATCCTTGGACTTTCAAAAGTCTTATCAAGAAGGATATAATCAATACATTCAAGAAAATTTGAAGATAGTTACTGTGAACTATGTACCAGGATATTCAGTAAGAATTTGGGATATAGGTGAGAATAACGCCCCTGAACCTGGAGAACTAGTTGAATCTGGCGAAAATATCCAAGTTTCTAATGAAATAAAATTTGTGGATGGTACTAAATATACTAAAATATATGGTAGATTCAGCGGTCAATGGATTCAAACACAATATTTACAAGCCGAAAATCAAAAACAAGTTCATTATGTTCCAGGCTACGGTATTAGAACATGGCATTTTACAGATGATAATACTGGTGTAATGAACAATCATTATATTGAAAGTGGCCAAAGTGTTAACTTAACTGGTTTTAGCAAGATAATTGATGGTGTTAAATATGTTCAAATTGGTGACGTAGCTAAAGATATTTGGATTGAAGCTAAATATTTGAATGTACCACAGGAGAAAAAAGTGAACTACTCACCAGAATACGGTGTTCAAAACTGGCAAGAAGTTGAACAAAATGGCAAAAAGGTTATGGTTGGTATTTCAGACAGTTACACGCATTCAGACTCTCCAGTATCTGTATTTGATACTAAGATGATAGATGGTATTTGGTATTCTGAAATTGATTCTCCGGATAGTAATATCTGGATTCAAAGCCAATACTTGAAATAAGATTAAAAGTATAACTCAAAAGAGTTATACTTTTTTTATTGATTAATTAGGCTGATTCTAGTATTGTATTGAATAAGAGTTTATTTTTAATATTTTTTTAATAAATAAAAGAGAAGGAGATGATGAAAATGAATTCTAAGTTATCTTTTAAAGATACGATGTATATTGGGATGATGCTTTTCGGTTTGTTCTTTGGCCGGGAACATTATTTTCCCAATTGCAATGGGACAACAAGCAGGGGGTAATGTGTGGTTAGCCGTCGTCGGATTCTTAATCACATCAGTTGGTTTACCATTACTTGGAATCATTGGTCTTGGATTATCACAATCTAATGGTGTATTCTTTTTGGCCAAAAAAGTTAATAAAACGTATGGGTATATTTTTACCGTCTTATTATACTTAGTCATCGGGCCATTTTTTGCCATTCCAAGACTTGCAACAACATCATTTCAAATTGGGTTTGCACCTTTTATCAGTGAAGGTCAAACGCCGCTATTTTTAGGGATTTTTTCGGTTGCGTTCTTTGGCGCAACTTACTTTTTTGCAACGAGACCCGGAAAAATTATGACATATGTTGGAAAATACTTAACACCAATTTTCTTAGTACTATTAGGTATTATTTTGCTATTTGTTTTCTTCAAACCAATGGGCGGACTAAATTTTGATCCTCAAGGAGCTTACCAAAGTAGCGCCTTGCTAAAAGGATTCACTGAAGGCTATAACACAATGGATGCCCTAGCATCACTTGCTTTTGGTGTAATTGTTGTTGATTCAATTCGTCGTTTAGGTGTCAATCAACCTAAAGATTTAATTCGTGAAATGTCAAAATCTGGCTTAGTAGCCTTGATTTTGATGGGTGTCATTTACTTGTTACTTGCTTTAATGGGAACACTAAGCTTGAACCAGTTTGGTATTGCACCAGATGGTGGGACAGCACTTGCACAAGTTGCACGTTTCTATATGGGTGATTTTGGTAATATCTTGCTAGCAGTCTTAGTATTGATTGCTTGCTTAAAAACCGCTATTGGTTTGGTAACGTCATTTGGGGAAGCCATGAACAAAATGTTCCCTAAAGTTTCTTACAAATGGTTTATGACAGGGGCCGCAGTATTACCTGCAATTTTTGCAAATGTTGGATTGTCCAAAATGATTGAGTATTCAGTACCTGTTTTGATGTTTATCTATCCATTAGCTGTGGTACTAATTTTCATTTCAGTATTAACACCAATCTTAAAACCTGATAAATGGGTGTATGGTATTACAACCCTATTTACATTAGTTCCCGCATTTTTTGATTTATTAACGAATGCTCCTAAATTTATTAGCGGTAACCGCATTTGTTGATGGTATTGTTCAATTTGCTACAAAATATTTACCCTTTTATACTTTAGGCCTAGGTTGGGTAGTACCAGCTGTAGTCGGCTTAGTTTTCGGAATTATTTTTCAACACTTAGGTCGCTTGGGTTCACCAAAAGAAAAGACTAGCTAAAAGCTAGTCTTTTTTAATACCTTTTTTTTTAAGTATTGATAGGGGTTTAGTATAATAAAGTCAACAATCTTGTAGAGGAGTGATTGGCTTGTATTATTTTTTAAATACAAAAGTAGATATTAATAAATCTGGGATAGAACATGCTCAAATTAAAAGAATGAATTTATTCAATCAGCATCAAATTCAAAATAAAATTGTAACTAAAGCTTTGGTTTTAAATGCAGTTGATATTTTAAAAGCTAGTCGGATTCCACTAGCTAACTATTTAAATATGTATGATTTTTTTAGACAAGAAACGATTAAAAATAGTCCTTATATGCTAAGCGATTTTAAAATACCCGCAGGAATGACAATGAGGCAAGTTAATGACGAGTATTTAATCGATTACCAAGGCAAGACATTGATGATTTTGATGACTGTGTCCTCATCTGATTTAAGAATTGATAATATTAGGCTATTATCTAAAGATGGTAAATTAGTTAAGACGAGTTGGTATGATAGACGTGGATTTATTGGTGTAGAAGAGTATTTTGATAAAACTAATCACTTGTCTGTTAAACAAATTCTTTCTCCATCGGGGAAAGCGGTTTGTCAAATTTTTTATGAAGTTGATAAACAAAATAAAGTTAAGCCGACGCTTTATCAATTGTTGGGTTATCAGGGATTAGATTTAGAATTTTCATCGGAAGAAGATTTAATGACTTTTTTCTTAGATGAATTAGCTAAAAATGATAGACAGACAGTTTTGATAGGTGATCGAGCCACAGAATATGCTTATAGTTTATTTCATATGACAGAAAAAACTTTTAAAGTATTAGTGCTACATAGTTCACATGTAGCTGATAATGATCATCCTTTATCAGCTAACTTGAATAATAATTTTTATTATTCATTAAATCACTTAAATAATTGGGATGCCATTGTCACGTCAACTCAAGCACAAAGGACTGACTTCACCTATCGTTATGGTCATAATCAATCAACTTATACTATTCCTGTAGGAACAATTGAAGATAATATCACGATTGAACCCTTTGAAAACAGAGTGCCCTATTATATTGGATTAGTTGCACGTTTAGCTCATGAAAAGCAACAATTACAAGCAGTCAAAGCTATTGAAAAAGTTCTAGAAGTGGTTCCACAAGTGCAATTACACTTATTTGGTTATTCAAATGGTAATTATGGTCAAAAAGTAAAAGATTTGGTTGCTCAAAAAAATCTCGCACAGCACGTTATTTTTGAAGAGTATACAGATGACATTCAAAAAGCTTATCAAAATATGCAATTACAACTTTTGACTTCATCTGTTGAAGGATTTGCGATGGCCGTATTAGAAGGACAGTCTCACGGTGTTCCACAAGTATCTTACGATATTAAATATGGCCCAAGTGATATTATTACCGATAATGAGGACGGTTACTTAGTCAAACCTAATGACAGTAATGCGTTAGCAGACAAAATTATTGATTACTTTAAAAACTTAGATCAAGCTAAACAAATGAGTCAAAAAGCTTATCAAAATAGTCAGCGTTTTTCTCAATCTGAGGTTTTTAAAACTTGGCAACCTTTATTTAATCAGGTTAGAAGATTTTATCAACGACAGGAGGTAATCCGATGATTTACTTTGTTAATCAATATTTGATGGCGTTAAATACAAGTATTGAACATACTCAAATTAAGCGAATAAAGTTGTTTAATCATGAGCATGTGCCAGCCAAAATAGTCACTCGAGATTTTAATACAACCTTGACTGATAATTTGAAAAATTTTGGATTGAGTCCACAGAATATGATTAATATGTACGATTATTTCAGACAAACTCAAGAGGTACCAACTCAAGTGATTAAGACTTATGATTTACCTTTTTCAAAAGAGTATGATGTCAAACCCGATGCTAATGTGAGCGAAGTCGTTAAAGGGTCACAAGTCGTCATGCAAGTTCATCATGTCCCGGGAACTTTTGGCCACGTTCATTTCATTGATTATTTGGATTATTTGGGAAATTTAACCAAAAGACGTGATTATGACAGTCGAGGATTTAAGGCTCGTGACCAACTTTTTTCAAAAGAAGGATTAGTTATTTACGAAAAACACTATGATCGATTTGGTCATGGTAAAATTGAACATTATTTTGACGATAAAGGCTTTATTATTAGAACGATTCTGTATGATTATTTAGGTAAAACTTATTATTTTGAAAATGATACTGAACTTGCCTCATTTTTCTTAGATGAACTCAATCGACAAGATAATTTGCAAGCTACTTTTATTGGTGATCGTCCTACTATTTCATACGATATGATTATGGGGATGAAAACAAGAGGTAAAAACTTATTATATATGCCAAATCCTCATACGGTTGATGAAAATGATGGAATTTATGCAGATATGAGTGGCTTATATACAAATGCTATTTATAAAAATCCAAAGCAATGGGACTGTATTATTGTTGCTACAGATAAGCAGAAAAATGATTTAACAAAATGGTATGGCGGTCAATCACCGATTCCAATTACGGTTATTTCACCATCTGTTCAAATTGAAAGTCAGCAAGATACTATTTTGGATGAAAATACGGCTCACAAAGAAAATAAAGTGATTTATACAAGTAAACTAGATGCCAAAAATAATGTTAATGAACTAATTGAAGCTTTCAACAAAGTTGTTGCTGTTTTACCTAATGCTACACTTGATATTTATGGTTATGGGACAGAATACGACACAATCAAAACTAAAATTGAAGAATTGAAACTATCGAACTCAATTCGATTATTAGGTTATCAAGCGGATTTGACGTCTGCTTATCAATCAGCTGAGTTATTAGTGTATACGGGTAATATTGATGTTGAACCATTAGGTTTAATTGAAGCCATGTCTTACAGTGTACCTTGTGTTGCTTATAATAGTTTATATGGTATTCAAGATATCATTAAAGATGGTGAAAACGGGTTTATTGTCAATAAACATCGTATTGATGAATTGACTTCAACTATCATCAAAACATTAGAAAATAAGAAACGATTACATAAGATGAGTCAAAATGCTTATCATACAGCCAAAACTTATGCTCCTGAAAATATGATTCAAAAATGGCAACAAGTACTTAACTAAAAGCATAAAAAAAGAGCTTACGCAAATTGCGTAAGTTCTTTTTTTGTGTTTAGTTTATTTAATTTCATCAACTGATAAACTAAGGGCTTTGGCAACACGTTCACCATAGTCTGGATCAGCTTGATAGAATTGTTTGGCTTCTAAAACTTTAATGTCGTGTGATTTTACTTGACCAAGATTGCTTTTAATATTTTCAACTAAGCGTTCTTTTTCGCCTTCATCAAATAGACGATATAATTCACCAGCAGCAGAAAAGTTATCCGTGTCATAAGGTTTGAAATGACCGGTTTCACCAGTTAATTGATCAGGTGCAATTTTTGCAGAAGGCACTTCTGTTGGGCCATCAACACTATTAGGTTCATAGTTTGCAGAACCATCATGACCTTGTGACATAAAGCCATCACGGTGATAGTTATTGACTTCATTAATTGGACGGTTAACTTTTAATTGCTCATAGTTAGCACCTAAACGGTAACGAGCGGCATCTTTATAACCGAATAAACGACCTTGTAAGACTTTATCAGCTGAAGGTTCAATGCCGGGAACCAAGTTAGCAGGTGAAAATGAAAGTTCTTCCATTTCTTCAAAGTAATTTTCAGGATTTTCATTTAAGACCATTTGACCGACTTCCATTAGTGGATAGTCTTTTTGAGAAACAACTTTTGTGACATCAAAAATATCATGTTTGTAGTTAAGTCCTTCTTCATAAGGAATAACTTGAACGTAAAGTGTCCATGAAGGAAAGTCTTTTTCTTCAATAGAGTTAAAAAGTTCATTTTGAAGATAGTCAGGGTCGTCACCACAAAGTTTGGCAGCTAATTCATTAGACATATTATGAACACCTTGGTTAGTTCTAAAGTGATATTTCACAAAGAATTGTTCACCTTTATCATTAACCCATTTGAAAGTATGGCTACCATAACCATGCATTGTACGATAACTTGCAGGAATCCCACGGTCACTCATTAAGATAGTGACTTGGTGAAGCGTTTCTGGTGAATGTGACCAAAAATCCCATTGCATATCTTGGCTTCTAGTATGTGTTTTTGGATCACGTTTTTGTGAGTGAATAAAGTCAGGAAACTTCAATGGATCATTGATAAAGAAGACGGGTGTATTGTTACCCACAATATCATAGTTTCCTTCTTGTGTATAAAATTTGACCGCAAAGCCACGAACATCACGATAAGTATCAGGATAACCGCTTTCACCAGCTACTTGAGAAAAACGTGTGATTAAAGGTGTTTTTTTACCTTTGCCATTGAAAACATCGGCTTTAGTATAAGCACTCATATCATGTGTCAATTCAAAGTAACCTTTAGCACCTGAACCTTTAGCATGAACGACACGTTCAGGGATGCGTTCACGGTTAAAGTGAGCTAATTTTTCAAGTAATTGATAATCTTGAATAAGAACCGGGCCACGCTTGCCAGCAGTTTGTGAATGTTGATTATCTGACCAAGGTTGGCCTTCACTAGTTGTTAAATTTTTTGACATAATATTACCCTCTTTCGCGACTATTGTAGAACTAAACTTAAAAATATTCAATTATTTACTCTAGCTCGTTATAATTGTAGAAAGTAATTTAAAAGGAGTCGTTTAATTTGGAAAATTGGCAAAAAGAGTGGGCTCAAAATAAATATTGGCTGATGTCACGCTCTCAAAAGTTTTATAACGAAGTCAGACAATTGGCTAAAGGTAATAATTGGACTGACGATAAAAAGAAACGCTATGAAGAGATTATTGAAGAAGCAAAAGTCGCGCCATTAGATCGTGGCAATATGATGAATGCTTATCAACATGTATGGGGATACTTTAAAAAAATTGCCACGGAAGCTGAAAAGGAACAGTTTAGACAACTACAAGCTGACTTTACGCTTAACCATGATGAATTAGGCCCTTTTTTAGCAGAAATGACAAAAAAATACAACGTTAACTACTTATTGGCGTCAACGTTGTTACAGTCGTATTTTAAATAAATTGTTGGAGTAAGCGATATACACTTGGCTGGTAGATAGATCCAAACTCACTTAAATGAAACATCATATAGTAGAGTTTGTAATAAACTAGTCTATCTTGATAACCGTCATCAAGCGGGTAAGTGTCTTGATAACCTTGAATAAAATTCTGGTCAAAACCGCCAAAGACTTGTGTAATGGCGATATCAAATTCACGGTCACCGTAGTAGACAGCAGGGTCGATGAAAACAGGGTGCTGGTCTAGGTCAAACATAATGTTGCCTCCCCAAAGGTCACCATGCAATAGGCTGGGGATGCTTTGATGATTAGCTAAGTCATGTTGAAATTGTTGTAGCATGTTTTGATAGAGATGTTCGAGTTCAACGGACCCATTATGATTGTGAATAATGAGTTTTCGTAGCGGTTCAAATCGTTGATTAACGAAAAAATCATACCAATTATCTTGCCATTGATTGTCACCGGTAAAATTGCCTAATTCAAAGTTACTGTCGAATCCAAACTGTTGATTAGGACTAGTTGATTGATGCACTTTAGCTAGAGCTTGCCCTAACTCATATTGGTTACCGTGTGGTAAGTGATCAATATATTCAAGTAGTAAATAAGCATCTTGGCTATTATCACCGAAATCTAGCACTTGAGGGGTTTTAGCAAATTTACCTAAAGCCTTTAATCCAGCAACTTCATGACTAAAAAACTGACGTGTAGCATCTTGTTGAACAAGTAAGAAGAAGGAATAGCTGTGTGTATAAACGTGAAAAGCTTGGTTGATATCGCCACCTGTCACAGCTGAGTACTTTTCAACTGGCTCAGGCAAGTTTAAATTTTTAACGATATTATGGATAGATTGTGACATTATTTCACCTCAAAATTAAGTAGTAACCCCATCTTAATACAGTTAAGATGGGGTTTCCAATAGCTAAATAAAAAAGTTTCGAATTTTGAGTTTTTCTAGTTGTATCTTTTACATAACCGTTGTATTATAAAGTCGAACAAAAGATTAGCACTCGAAACAACCAAGTGCTAAAAACTTGTTACATAGTTTATAAGGAGTGTTAGATATGGCTAACTACAGTAATGGTTTTAGTGATTTTGATGCATTATTTGATTCTTTGAATAGAGATTTCTTCTCAAACTCAGGCACTTTCTCTACCCGTCGAGATATCCCCATTCACTCCAATCAAGATGGTTTGAAACAACAAACACAAGTTCAAAACCCACAACAACAAGAACAATCAATCGGAACTGATTTAGTTAAACAAGCAAAAGAAAATAAATATGATCCAGTTATTGGACGTGACTCAGAAGTTGAAAATGTAATTGAAATTTTGAGTCGTCGTAATAAGAATAATCCCGTTTTAGTTGGACCTGCAGGTGTTGGTAAAACAGCGATTGTTGAAGGATTAGCTCAACGTATTGCAGAAGGTAATGTACCAGAACGTCTAAAAGATGCCCACATTATTGAATTGAATATCAATGAATTGGTTGCAGGATCTTCTCTACGTGGTGCCTTTGAAGAAAAATTACAAAAAATTATTGATGAAGCTTCAAAGAATCCAAACATTATCCTATTCATCGATGAAATTCATAATATTGTCGGTGCTGGTAGTGTTGATAGTGAAAATAATAATGGTGATGCAGCTAATATTTTGAAACCTGCACTTGCTCGTGGCGATTTGAGTTTAATCGGTGCCACAACAATCAGTGAATTCCAACGCATTGAAAAAGATCCTGCATTAGCTCGTCGTTTGCAAGAAGTTAAAGTTGGTGAACCTTCAGTTGAAGAAGCTATCCAAATTCTTGAAGGCTTAGCTCCTAAGTATGAAAGTTATCACCATGTTAAATATGATGAAGAAGCAATCAAATTAGCAGTTACATTATCAAAACGTTACATTCAAGGACGTTACTTACCAGATAAAGCGATTGACTTACTTGATGAAGCAGGTGCTAAAAAGGGCTTATACCAAGCACCAAAAGATGAAACACAATTACGTGAACATATTGCAAAACTAGAGCATGAAAAAGATGCGGCTGTTCAAGCAGAAGACTTTAAGAAAGCACAAGAAATAAAAGGCGAAGTCGAAAAAGCTCACAAACAATTGCAAAATGTTGATGATACCGAATTGCCAAGTGTTACCGCAAAAGATATGTATCAACTAATTGAACAAAAGACAAAAATTTCAATGAGCGAAATTCATGCAGATGAAAGTCAAAAATCCGAAGATTTGGTTAAACACTTAAAAGATGTTGTGATTGACCAAGATGAAGCTATCGATACGATTACCGATGCGATTGCTCGTAAGAAAGTCTTTAAAGATGAAAACCGTCCTACTGGTTCATTCTTATTCGCTGGTCCTACTGGTGTTGGTAAAACTGAATTAGCTAAACAATTGGCTAAAAGCATGTTTGGTTCAGATGACCACTTTATTCGTTTAGATATGAGTGAATATCAAGATAAAACATCTGTTAACAAATTAATCGGTTCTGCTCCTGGTTACATTGGTTACCAAGAAGGCGGTCAATTGACTGAACAAGTTCGTCACCAACCTTATAGCTTGATTTTGATGGATGAAATTGAAAAAGCAAATCCAGATATCTTCAACGCTTTGTTACAAATTATGGATGATGGTCGCCTAACAGATGCTCAAAGACGTACCGTATCCTTCAAAGATACCATCTTGATTATGACCTCTAATGCAGGTTACTCAGATAACTTGATTAAAGATAAAGGTGACTTGATGAAGGCTCTAGAAGTCTACTTCCGTCCTGAATTCTTGAACCGTTTGGATGCCATTGTGCCATTTAACTCATTGAAACAAAAAGACTTAATTAAAATTGTGGATCTTTACTTAGACCACATGGCTAATAGTCTTGAAAAACGCCACGTTAAAATGACGGTTTCAGATGAAGCTAAACACTATTTGGTTGAAAAAGGTTATGATGAAAAATTCGGTGCTCGTCCATTGCGTCGTGTTGTTGAACAAGATTTACAAACACCCGCTGCCAAAGCTATTTTGGCTGACTCTAAGTTGAAAGAAATTAACTTTACAGTTAAAGATAACTTCTTGATGATGAATGATGAAAAAATTGCGGAATTGCCAAAGCAAGAAAAAGAAAAAGCTAAAGCAGAAGAATCAAAACCTGAAACAAAAGAAGAGTCAAACGAAAATCACGAATAAAATAATTAAAGACACCTTTCAGATGAAAGGTGTCTTTTTTAGTTATTAATAATTGACTTATAGATGAAAAAAAATAATAATCAAGTTAAAATAGTTAATTTTATGGGAGTAACGCAGATGAATAAACAAACAAAAAATTATAAAAAACTAGCGGGGGTTGCTTCAGTAGCACTATGTAGTGTGGCTTTAGCGACTGGTTTTTTAACACATACAGGGGTTAATACAGGACAAACTGTTTTAGCTGAGGAACAACAAACAGATGATAGCGTAAAAAATATTAGTACGGCACAACAATTATATGATGCCTTAAATGATACAAGTGTAACTCAGATTAATATTGAGAATGATATTGATATGTCATCGTTAGGAAATCAGCCAGGAAACACGGCAGACACTCCAACAATACAAAGAACAAAACCATTACTCATTAAAAAAGCTGACCAAGTTACAGAAAATCCACAAATAGACTTTGGAAAACTTTCTTTCAATTACAATTTTTCCAGTTCAGAAGATAATACTCAAAGTCAGATTGTAATAAGTAATATAAAAATGCAAGGAGAAAATTACTTTGGTCCCGTTAATAATCGATCAACTGATGGTGGAATAACTTTTGATAATATTACGTATCAAGGCCCTCAGTTAACTTATTCCACATCAAGCACTGTTTATATTAAAAATAACGTTCAGGTTGCTTCAGGTAAACAATACAAGGAAGGAATTATTGATAGACAAGAGAATATAGAAGCTAAAAATATTGAGTTTCTTGAAGGAAGTCAGTATACAGGTACTGGAAATGGTGTATTATTCAATTTAAGTAGTGGTAAGATAACTTTAGATGAAAACGCAAAAGTTAGTTTGATTCCTAATGCAGGAAACACTAATCAACCTATTATCGGTATATCAGCTGATATTAATAATGGTGGAATTTTGTTGAATTCGGGTTCAAACTTAACTATTAATCCTCAAACTGTCGTCACTACTTCTTACCCAATTTCAATGAATAGCGCTTCTCTTAACATTAATGCACCTGAGAGCGGAATCTCAACTCCATTATTAAGCGTGGGTAGTAATAAGATAGCAATTAATAATGGAAGTTCTCTTAATGTTAATGGTAATAGAAATGCAGATATCAGTTTAGTTACTGGCATTACAAGTAGCAATCTTTCTTTATCAGGGGATAATTCTAGTTTTAAAGTTACAACAAACCATCCTGGGTCATATACTACTTCACCAGCAACTGATTTAACCGGATTTAAAAATAATAGTTATGCGTGGAGTATGAAAAAGGGTTCTGATTCACAAGAAACTATCACAGATCCTAATAATTATGATGAAACAGTTACAGATTTGACTATTACACCCAAACCAAAGAGTGTAACTGTTTCTTCTGATAATTTATCTTTGAGCAAAGAAGGCAATAGTTTTAATATTAATTTCGATCTTGATGCTCAAAATGTTTCCCCAAAAGATACTACATCCGTTAGTGTAATGATTAATGGAAATGCTCATTCTAGTCAAACTGTATCAGCAAATCAAGGTAACAATCGTTTAAGTTTAGGAGACGGATATACTCCAAAAGTTAATGATCAAATCACAGTTGTTTCTGATTTTGGATTAGAAAGATCATCACAAACTTACACAGTAACGAGAGATGATGTTAGAAGTTTTTACAAACCAACATTATCCATAAACAATGATTTAACGTTATCTCGTTCAGGAGATACGATTTCAACGGGATTTGTTTTAAATACTGAAAATACTGATGACCAAGATAAAGCGAATGTAACAGTTAGTGTACAAAAACATAATTCAGACACATCCAATTCACAACAAGATAAATTAGATCAAACCTCAAAATTAAATCAACCTTTATCATTAAAATTGGATCCTAACTATACACCTGAAGTTGATGATGTTATTACTGTTAGTGCTGCTTTAGATGGTGTTAATGGTTCTGCTGTCACAAAGGCTAAAAAACTAACCCAAGCAGATGTTGATGCGTTGAAAAAACTAGAAGGGTCAACTCCTAGTTTTCAATCAGGATTAGTCAATTACGTTAAAGGATACGGTGTGCTTTTATGGCAATTAACAGCTAATGGACTAGAACCAACGACACAATATCAAGCTGCCAATAGCTATGTACCTTATTACGGTGACTACCAAATTATTGACGGAATTAAGTATTTGCATATTGCTAACCAAAATACTTGGATTCAATCTCAATACTTACAAGATCCAACACAATTACCAGAAATTCCAATGAATAATACGGCTGTAGCTGGCAATGTACCTTATGGTATTTACTTACGTGATGGTTCAGGAAACATGACAGAACAAATTATTGAACCAGGTACTTCATGGCAAGTATTTGCTAAGAAAACATTCCATGGTCACACTTACTACCGTTTAGGTAATGACCAACAATGGTTAGAAGATACTTATATTCAATCAATGAACTAATTAAAAAACGATAGACTCGATAGGTTATCGTTTTTTATTTGTCTTATTGACAGGTACTCAAAAGGCTAGGATAATTGTTGGGTAATAATTAATTAAGGAGATTAAATTATGCATCACAATTATCGAAAACTTTTAGGATTAATTGCATCCGCTTTACTAGCGGTAAGTGTTGCTGGGTTATTTACATCAGCAGTAGAAGCAAATGATGAGCAGCAATCAACGACATCTATTGAACCGCAGCTACAATCATCAACTATTCATTATTTTAATGGTTACGGGGCTCGTATTTGGGAATTAACCGCAGCAGGTATGGTACCCTCTGATAAGGTACAGTTAAATAATTACTATATTCCTTATTATGGTGATTACCAAATGATTGACGGGATTAAGTACTTACATTTAGCCAATCCTTATCAAAACTACTGGGTTCAAGCACAGTACTTGCAAAATCCAGCCGATATTGCAGAAACACCTGCACATGGTAAAGTGTTAGCTGGAAATGTTCCTTATGGAATCTTTTTACGAGATAGCCTTGGTAATATGACTGAGCAGATTATTGAGCCAGGAACTACTTGGCGAGTATTTGCGACTAAAACTTTCTTTGGTCATACCTACTATAAACTAGGTACAGATCAACAATGGCTAGAAGATACTTATGTTAAATTATATAACTAAAAAGCTTATGACAATTTGTCATAAGCTTTTTATAATTGATTAGTTATATTATCATCATTTGTTCTTTGCCTCTTGATTTTTTAAAAATATTATGGAATGCTTAAGAAGTATATTATCATTTTCTAATAAATTATGGGGGAGATAGAGTAAAACAAAAGTGGGGAGAGTATTAGTAATTATAGTAAGTCGTATTTGTAAATTGTAGTAAAACCAAAGAGGGGATATTTTAAATGAAAAAAAATCAATCAAAATCAACTAAACTTGTGGCTGTACTGGCATGTTCAGTGGCACTAGGAATGGCAGGATTATCTGTAGAAAATACTAGAAACACACAAGTAGTACAAGCTAATGATGAATCTGCTTTAGAGTCAGCGCAAGAATCTATGCAAATTGCTCAAACAGCAATTAAAAATGCCCAAAAAAAATATGATTCTGATAAGTCTGAACAAAATAAACAAAATCTTATTAATGCACAAATAGCTTCTACAAAAGCAGCTGCTAAACTTGAATTAGCAAAAGCACAAAAAGAATTGGACAGTAAAAATGAAGAATTGATAAAAGTTCAAGAAAATTTACGTCAAAAACAAGAAGCAAACGATAATACTCAAACAGCAAAAGATGAATACAATATTGCTTTGTTGAAATACAACGAAGCAAAAGCAGCTGTAGAACTAGCTTCTGCTAATAAATCTGCAGCAGAAGAGGGCGTTAACTACATAAACATAGATTTGACTAAACCAACAGAAAATGAAGATGTTATCGCTAAAAGTATGAAAAAACAACGCGATCAGCAGGATATCGTCAGGTTAGCCGAAGCTAAACACAATCTCTCGCAAGCACTAGTAGAACAGAAATTAAACAGTGATAATGCACAAATTAAAGAAAGTATTAAGCGTTATCAAGATGAAATAAGAGAAGCAGAAGACATTTTGAGTTTCACAATAACTACTCAATATGTTGATAATCAAGGTAATAAGTTAAAAGAACCAACTGTTCAAAAGTTACAAAAAGGACAGATGTATAAAACTGAACAAGCTGATATTCCTGGATATACTTTCAGTAAGGTGAAAGGTGAGGCATCGGGTATTATAGCAAGTTCTGATATTACAGTATCTTACGTATATACAAAAAATAGTTATGTCAGTTACTACCCAACATACAACCCAACACCTACTCCAGCAAAACCAACTATTGCAGCAACAAAAGCGATTAAAGTTTTTGAAGGTATCGGCGTGTTAGAATGGAAATTTGAAGATGGTAAAATGAAACCATCTACAGAATATTTACATAACAATGATAAAACTGATCTGACAGATGATATTAAAGTTGTTGATGGTGTTAAGTATGTTCGAATGGCCAATAATAAGAACCAATGGATTCAAGAACAATACTTACACGAAGCCTCAGAAGCTCATGAGGAATCAGTCTCAGGTACTTTAACAGCTGGGAATGTTCCTTACGGAATCTTCTTGCGTGATTCAGAAGGTAAGATGACTGAACAAATGATTCAACCAGGTACAGCATGGCGAGTATTTGGTAAGAAAACATTCTACGGTCATACTTACTACCGTTTAGGTACAGATCAACAATGGATTGAAGATACTTATGTAAATTCAATCGAAAAATAATAAATTTAAGCAAAATAAAAACGTCTAACAATTTGTTAGACGTTTTTTTGTGTGCGTTGATTAAATCGATCAATAATTTTTTCAACAAAGAATTCTGTAATATTTAAGTTTTTCAGGATAGGACCATGGGCATAAGTCCCCATCGTATTCTTATATAAAAGACCTTCATTACCATCTTCGGGATTATTACCGTAACCTTCACTCATTTTACCGAGTGGATTGAGTGAATCATCATCAAAATAAGTACAACCTGAGTGGTTCTCAAAAGCAATCGCCTCACCAAATGGTGTCTCAAACTTTGTATCCCCAATCATGCGGGCTTCAGGACGAAAGACCGTATGAAAAGGGAGAATTCCTAGACATTTGATGGTTTTGCCATTAACCATTTGATAGTGCGTACCTAAAAATTGATAACCACCGCAAACGCCAAGCATCGGGTTAGCTTGTTCAACCCACTCTTTGATAGGTTCATAGAAACGGTGGATATCTTTAGCCACAACGGTTTGTTCAAAGTCTTGGCCACCACCAAAGAACAAGAAGTCATATTGAGTGGTATCAAGTTCTGGAGTATCCAGTGAAATGTTATCAACAACAACGTCATAGCCTTTTTGGTTTAAGTAATAACGTAAGATTTTGACATCACCACTGTCACCGTAAGTATTCATCAAATCTTCATACAAGTAAGCAATTTTGATAGTTGGGGTCAAGTTAATCCTCTCCTAATGGGTATTAATTTAAACGATCCATTGCAGCCCAATGATTGATTGGACCGTATTGATGACCAACCTGAATTTCATGAGCAATCGCATCATGAGTGAAGTTAACAGACTTAGTAATGGCTTCTTTGACTGTGTCACCTAAGGCCAAGTGACTCGTAATAGCTGCTGCTAGTGTATCACCTGTTCCATTAATGCGGTTAGTATCTAAGTAGTCATGTTCTAGCCAGAAAATATCACCATTTTCAAGTGAAACTAAATCTCTTACTTGTTCAGGGCCATCTTCTTTATGATGTTTACCCTTAATAATAACATTTTTAGCCCCTAGCTCGTGTAAGTATTTGGCCGCTTGATGGATTTCTTTATCATTTTTTAATTCTAGGTTGGTTAAAGTACGAGCTTCAAAATAATTAGGTGTAATCACTTCAGCCAGTGGAATTAAGTTTTCTTTGAAGAAATCAATCGCATCATCATCAATTAATTTGTTACCGTGTTTTGTCACAATAACAGGATCAACAACTAATGGGCCAAAGTTAACTTCTTGATATTTTTCAACGACCACTTTAATCATTTCCTTGCTTGAAAGCATACCTGTCTTGCTTGCACGGATGTCAAAGTCTTTAGCTAAAGTATCAAATTGTTGAGCAATAAAAGAAAGTGGCATCATGGTGGCATCTTCAATTTGATAGGAGTTACCAGCAACAGCGGCCGTTAAAATCCCCATACCATAAACTTTGTGTGCAAAAAATGTGTGTAAATCAGCAGGCATACCTGCACTACCATCGCTGTCAAAACCAGCGATGCTTAGAACCTGTGGATAGTCGTTAATCATAGTAATATACTCCTTAAACTTATTGTTATCGTTATTTTATTATTAATTTAAAGAAAAATCGACCTTTAAATTAATATTTAATTAAAAATAATGGATAGGTTGATTAAAGAGAGTGAGCTTAAAATTTAAGAATACATTAAATGAATATGTATTATATATCATGTTTTTTGGATAGATGTATAATTTTATTACTTACGCACCTTATTATTTGTCCAACCAAATAATTAGTAGTATTTTGAATTTGTTAGATGGTTTGGCATAAGTGGCTGATAGTAATATTATTTTGGATTTTAAGTAGTTTCCGATATAATAGGAGGAATAATTATGTACAATAAAAATCAATTTAAAAAAACACAAGAAAAGAAAATTTTACGCAAAAAAAAGAAAAACTGGGTAATTGTATCATTATCAAGCTTTTTCTTGTTGGGTTCAATAAGTGCTATGCCCAATTTAGGACTAACTGTTAAAGCGCAAGAGGGGGCTCAACAACATACTTCATCGTCGGAAAATCAAACGCCTAAGCAAACAACTGTCGATCAAGAACAATCTAAACAATCGGTTGTTGAAGAACCTAAAACAACTTCTTCAACAGAATCATTATTGCATTCAGAAGACTTAGAAATACAACCTAGATCTGATAATGCATCTGCAACTAGTCAGGGTGTTAGTGATGCTTTAGCTGATGTTCAAGCCTTAAAAGACAATCAAGTAGCTGGTAAAACTGAAAGTGAAACATTAACTCAAGAATACATTACAGCATATAATTTAACTTATAAAGGATTTGTTGATGGAACTAATGATGGTACAGATCCAGATGCTAGTTTTAAAAACACTAGAAACGATAATACAATAGATTATACTTCATCAATTTACACCTCGGCATATCAACAAGGGCAAGCCTTTTTTAACAATACACAAGGAACTCGACTTGTTAGAACAGCAGAAGAGTTAAGAAATGCTTATTTAAGTTCAAGTACTCGCAAAATTTTGGTGATGAATCATATTAGTTTATGGCAGTTAAATGGTGCTGTAATCGGATATGGTACGAGTGATGCGTATTATGGTCCACGGCAAAGTTATTTACCTGAACGTGAACTTAATATTGGTTTTAATAATACAAATTTAACTGTAGATGGTAGAGGAAAAACTGTTGATTATTCAAGTTATAGTTTTCAAAATAACTCCGTTGGAAACTTAACGATGAAAGACATTACAATGTATGGTGGTAATTTTTATGGCCCAACTAAAAACCAGGGTAGTGGGACTTTGACTTATGACAACATTACCTATACTGGACCTCAGCTAATCAGTGCAACAGCAACCAAAGTGTACGTTAAAAACAATGTTACAGTAAATGGTGGTCAAAATTATAGACCTAAAGAGATTCCAGGATTAGAAGCAGTTAATAATGGTTTAGCACCAGATTATGTTGCTTCACAAGCAAACTTGAATCAAGCAAATCCTAACGCTGGTAGTACTCAAGAAAATATGGAAGTATCTTCTTTAACTTTCTTGTCTGGTAGTCATTATGTCGGCTCCACTTTCAACGGTACGGCTCTAGCTATTAATACTAATGGTAATGTTGTTCTTGAATCTGGTGCTATTGTTGATTTGAGTCCTATGGGAGATGGAACTAGTGGAGCCGGCAGTTCTCCAACCGGAGTAGCTTATGGTATTTATATGCCTAATGGGAGTATGCAGGTTAATGAAGGGGCAAAAATTAATATAAAACCTCAAGTTAATACTGCTATGCAACAACAATCGAATGGATATCGCAATCTAGCTGCAGCGTTTTATCTTAACAGAGGAGACGTTACTTTGGCAAAAAATGCTGAATTTAACGTTATTTTAGATGGTCCTTTGGCTTCAAGAAATACTGATAGAGTAGGTGTATATATTGGAGGGACTATGACTTTAAATGCAGGTAAATTTAAGGTTATAGGTCAAAATTTGATATCTAATAATAATACTTTAGTTAACGTAACAGGTAAATTAGAGGCAAATGATTTATCAACACTTAATGTATCAGCAGCAGGAAGTGGAAATGTTACCCTTGTACAAGGGGCCGGAATGTCTATTGATTCGCCAAGTCAAGTTGGAGCTATTTTTGATATTAGAGGGATGCAAAATTCTCCTAATAGTAAGCTATTTTCTGGATCTAACAACTTAACTTCTAAGAATGTGGGAGTAGATACTGGTAATGGGATTGTACCTTACTCATCAATATCATTTTCTATGAATGGTGGGGATGCAGTTGGTTCAAATATGAATGGTCAAAATCAAAAAGCATTTACTTACTCCAACACATCAGGTTCACAGACTAAGTTTTTGCAGTTTGCAGCTATTCCGACTTTTCAATTTAGTAATGATTACAGTCTTAGTTTAGATGAGCAGAATAATTACGTGTTGAACAGTTCTGTTAGAACAGAGGCATCAAATAAAATTTATAATAATGCCAATAATAGTATTTACATTAAATTTTTAGACAAGAACGGTAATGTGGCATTTAACCCCCAATATAAAAATGAAGAGAATAAAAATGACCAAACTAGCTTGTATAATTTAAAACTAAAAAACAATCCAGCATATAGTGATGGGACACCAATTCCTTTTTCTCTTGTGTTGCCTCAGGGATTTGACTTGAAAGAACTAAATAATTATAAATTACAAGGGAAATACGTTATTAATGATACAACATCTAATATTGTATTAACTCAATCTCAAATTGAAGATATTATTTCACAAAAAAATAGAAGACAGGTTGATGAAGGAATTAAGCTTTTTCTTGATAATATTCTGAACAAAAATTATGATCCTAAATCTGATTCAAGATATGTAAATGGTTCCAATTTTAAATTAGGTTATGATGCAGCTAAGTCAGGATATGAAAATCCTAGTTCGAAAACAGTAGAATATACAAATGGTACAGCAGATTATAAGTATGCTTATGACAAAGGACAATCTGAAAGAATTTCTCTTGAAAATCAAAGAAGTGCTGCAATTGATGCAATTAATGCCGAAGCAACAAAAGTCAATAGTTCAATTGATACTGATGATACTTTAAATAACGAACAAAAAGCAGCGCAAAAAGCAGAAGTAACTAAACAAGTTGAAGCAAGTCAACAAGCGATAAAAGATGCTCAAAATGCACAAAGTGTAAAAGATGCTCAAAATACAGGAATCACAGCCATTCAAAGCAAACATCAATCTCAAAAGAGCGTCTCTGAACAACAAACAGATGCTTTGGCACAGATTGATGCTCAAAAAGCGCAAACATTAAAAGATATTGCAGATGATAAGACATTAGATGACGCAACAAGGGCCAACCAAGTCGCAGCAGTAAATACAGAAGCCAAAAAAGCAGAAGATGCGATAAAGGCAGCACAAAATGCGCAAGGAATTATTTCAGCAACGATGCAAGGAAAAGTACAAATTGATAGTCAACATGTACAAGGTAATACATTAGAAAGTCAAAGAAGTGCTGCAATTGATGCAATTAATGCCGAAGCAACAAAAGTCAATAGTGCAATTGATACTGACGATACTTTAAATAATGAACAAAAAGCAGCGCAAAAAGCAGAAGTAACTAAACAAGTTGAAGCAAGTCAACAAGCGATAAAAGATGCTCAAAATGCACAAAGTGTAAAAGATGCTCAAAATACAGGAATCACAGCCATTCAAAGCAAACATCAATCTCAAAAGAGCGTCTCTGAACAACAAACAGATGCTTTGGCACAGATTGATGCTCAAAAAGCGCAAACATTAAAAGATATTGCAGATGATAAGACATTAGATGACGCAACAAAGGCTAACCAAGTCGCAGCAGTAAATACAGAAGCCAAAAAAGCAGAAGATGCGATAAAAGCAGTACAAAATGCGCAAGGAATTATTGCAGCAACGATGCAAGGAAAAGCACAAATTGATAGTCAACATGTACAAGGTAATACATTAGAAAGTCAAAGAAGTGCTGCAATTGATGCAATTAATGCCGAAGCAACAAAAGTCAATAGTGCAATTGATACTGACGATACTTTAAATAATGAACAAAAAGCAGCGCAAAAAGCAGAAGTAACTAAACAAGTTGAAGCAAGTCAACAAGCGATAAAAGATGCTCAAAATGCACAAAGTGTAAAAGATGCTCAAAATACAGGAATCACAGCCATTCAAAGCAAACATCAATCTCAAAAGAGCGTCTCTGAACAACAAACAGATGCTTTGGCACAGATTGATGCTCAAAAAGCGCAAACATTAAAAGATATTGCAGATGATAAGACATTAGATGACGCAACAAGGGCCAACCAAGTCGCAGCAGTAAATACAGAAGCCAAAAAAGCAGAAGATGCGATAAAGGCAGCCAAAAATGCGCAAGGAATTATTTCAGCAACGATGCAAGGAAAAGCACAAATTGATAGTCAACATGTACAAGGTAATACATTAGAAAGTCAAAGAAGTGCTGCAATTGATGCAATTAATGCCGAAGCAACAAAAGTCAATAGTGCAATTGATACTGACGATACTTTAAATAATGAACAAAAAGCAGCGCAAAAAGCAGAAGTAACTAAACAAGTTGAAGCAAGTCAACAAGCGATAAAAGATGCTCAAAATGCACAAAGTGTAAAAGATGCTCAAAATACAGGAATCACAGCCATTCAAAGCAAACATCAATCTCAAAAGAGCGTCTCTGAACAACAAACAGATGCTTTGGCACAGATTGATGCTCAAAAAGCGCAAACATTAAAAGATATTGCAGATGATAAGACATTAGATGATGCAACAAAGGCTAACCAAGTCGCAGCAGTAAATACAGAAGCCAAAAAAGCAGAAGATGCGATAAAAGCAGTACAAAATGCGCAAGGAATTATTGCAGCAACGATGCAAGGAAAAGCACAAATTGATAGTCAACATGTACAAGGTAATACATTAGAAAGTCAAAGAAGTGCTGCAATTGATGCAATTAATGCCGAAGCAACAAAAGTCAATAGTGCAATTGATACTGATGATACTTTAAATAACGAACAAAAAGCAGCGCAAAAAGCAGAAGTAACTAAACAAGTTGAAGCAAGTCAACAAGCGATAAAAGATGCTCAAAAAGCGCAAAGCATAAAAGACGCTCAAAATACAGGAATTACAGCCATTCAAAGCAAACATCAATCTCAAAAGAGCGTCTCTGAACAACAAACAGATGCTTTGGCACAAATTGACGCTCAAAAAGCGCAAACATTAAAAGATATTGCAGATGATAAGACATTAGATGACGCAACAAAGGCCAACCAAGTCGCAGCAGTAAATACAGAAGCTAAAAAAGCAGAAGATGCGATAAAGGCAGCACAAAATGCGCAGGGAATTATTGCAGCAACGATGCAAGGGAAAGCACAAATTGCTAGTCAACATCAAACTAATAGTGAATCGCTATTGGATCAACAAGTGAAAGCAGTAAAAGCAATAAATGATCAAGAAGCAAAAGTATTAGCTGACATTGAAAAAGATGGTACTTTGGATAATGCTGAAAAAGCAAGACAAAGTAAGGCAGCAAGTGATAGAGCAAAAGAAGCAAGGACAGCAATCAATACCGCAACTAAAGCTCAAGAAATAGCAGATGCACAAACTCAAGGTGTAACAGCTATCAAAGCAGCTCATCAATCTGGTAAAGCAGTTTCAGACCAGCAGACAAAAGCAACTGAAGATATTGATCAACAAGTAAACACTACTGTAACAGCAATTCGTGGAGACAATAGCTTAACTGATGCAGAAAAAACAACGCAGATTAATGCCGCTCAAAAAGCTGGAGAAGATGCAAAAGTAGCTATTGGAAAAGCAAATGATGCACAGACAATATCAAATGCAATCAATGATGGAAAAGCTAATATTATCAAACAACATCAGCCAGGAAGTTTAGATGGCAAAAAAGCATTGGCATTGGATAGTATCGATGCAGCCGAAACTCAAACACTAGCTGACATTGAAAAAGATGGTACTTTGGATAATGCTGAAAAAGCAAGACAAAGTAAGGCAGCAAGTGATAGAGCAAAAGAAGCAAGGACAGCAATCAATACCGCAACTAAAGCTCAAGAAATAGTAGATGCACAAACTCAAGGTGTAACAGCTATCAAAGCAGCTCATCAATCTGGTAAAGCAGTTTCAGACCAGCAGACAAAAGCAACTGAAGATATTGAAAAACAATTAAATGATACAGTTACATTAATTACTGGTGACAATAGCTTAACTGATGCCCAAAAAGCAACGCAAATTGAAGCAGCTAAAAAAGCGGCAGAAGATGCAAAAACAGCTATTAAACAAGCTTATGATGCACAGACAATATCAAATGCAGTTAATGATGGAAAAGCTAATATCATTAAACAATATCAGACAGCTAATTTGGAACTACAAAGAACGTCTGCCATTAAGGCAATTGAGAATCAAGCAATTGAAACATTAAAAGCAATTGATGCAGATCAGACATTAAGTCCTATTGAAAAAAGTAATCAAAGCAAGAATGTAAATACTGTGGCAGAAAAGGTTAAGAATGATATCAAGAATGCCTTAACATCGCAAAATATCCTTGATTTAAAAAATCTAGGTATAGAGAATATTGTGGCACAACATAAATCCAATAGTACGATATATGACCCTAACCCAACTGAAAATCAATTGTTAAATGAAAAATCAAAAGCTATTTATGAAGTAAAAGACTATCCAAACAGTGACTTTTATATTAATAAAATTAAACAGGCAACAACATTTAATGATATAAGAAGTATCTTAGAGGAGAGTAGAAATCAATCTAAGACAAAAGAAGTACATTATGTTCCAGGTTATGGCGTTCAGCAATGGATTTTGACTGAAAAAGGAACATTTACTCAAGATAATGGTGTCTATATTCCAACGAGTACTACTGTTAAGATATTTAATGAAAAAATTGTTGCTGGTATAAAATATGTGCAAATTAAGTCAAAAAATAGTAATCAATGGATTCAAGCACAATACATTGAATCAGGTAGTTATCAAGCTGTACATTATGTACCTGGATATGGTGTACGTATTCGGACTATTATGGATAACCAAGCAACACCTCTGACAGGTTCAGACTCTTTAATTCCAACAGGTGAAACAATTAAAGTTTTAGATAAAGAACGTGTAATTAATGGTGATACCTATGTTCAAATTGGTAGTACTAGTGAAAATAGATGGATTCAAAAGAAATATTTACAAGATCCTGTATTAAAAGAAGTTAACTATGTCAAAGGATATGGTGTTCAAAATTGGATGATTGACAACCAAGGTCAAGCTCAGGCGATTTTTGGTAGCTACACGCCAAGTCAATCTTTTATTACAACTTTTGATACAATAGTTTCAGATGGTATCTCATATACTCGAATTGGTTCTGCAGATAAAAATATTTGGGTTCAAACTCAGTATTTAAATTAATTGGAACAAAAGAAAAACTCTTAAGGAAAACCTTAAGAGTTTTTTAGTGTGTTTATTTAAAATTAAAATGTGCAAATATTTCATTGAATACTTGCTGTGTAAAAATTGGTGTTTGATGCAAGATGAAATCAATTAGGGGTGTTTGACTTGCTTGGCTCATAAACCAATCGACTTTTAAAATGTTAAGCATTGAAACAATCATAAATACTAAAACATAGCCAATAATAAAGTTGAAAGCCATTCCAATTAGGCTATCTACAAGTTTAATTGGTGCAAAGTTAGTAATAGGTGATGTTACTGCCTTGAGAGAAATAATAATTAAGTAACCAATAATTAAAATAGCAAAGAAAGCAATGAAACGTGCAATTAATATTTTTGAAATATCACTGCTTGTTTGAATGTCTTGGTTATAGATTAGTTGAAAGACAATTTGTCCAATTGGGGCTTGTAGAAAAAGTGCTAAGACAAACGTTACAATCTTACCAACATAAGAAAGCAAGCGGTTAGTAAATCCTTTTTTATACCCACTGTAAATTTTAGAAATCAAATAGATTAGAATAATGATACTTAAAATCATTGATAAAACTCCTTAATTTTGTTGCCTAAATTGGTAACAAACTCTAATTTTTGAGCGAAAAACGACGGCATTAATGTTATGATTAATGGTATAGCTTTAATCAATTTTAACACAAAAATACAAATTAAATAATTTATGGAGGAACTATGAATCCAGAACAATTTGTTAACGAACTACAAAAAAATGGATTCGATTTGACACCAACACAAATCGAACAATTTCATCATTATTTCAAAAAATTAGTCGAAGTTAATGAATCTGTTAACTTAACAGCAATAACTGATGAAGAAGATGTTTATTTAAAACACTTTTTTGATTCAATTACACCACTTATTCATTTTAAAGATTATTTTCAAGGGTCTAAAAAGCTAGCCGATATTGGTGCAGGCGCAGGATTTCCTTCTATTCCAATGAAAATTTTGCAACCAGAACTAGAAGTAACAATTGTCGATTCTTTAAATAAGCGATTGAAGTTTTTAAGCGAATTAGTTGATGAATTAGGCTTAGATAATGTTTCATTAGTTCATGGTCGTGCAGAAGATATTGGTCGTGACCAAAATCATCGTGAACAATATGATTTGGCTACGGCTCGTGCAGTGGCAAGACTGAACGTCTTGAGTGAGTACTGTTTACCATTTGTGAAACCAAATGGTTACATGGTAGCATTAAAAGGCTCAAGCAGCTTAGAAGAAATTGCAGATTCAAAAAGAGCTTTAGATTTGTTGAACGGCAAGCTAGTTGATAATTTAGAAATTAGTCTACCGTTAAGTGACGAACCAAGAGCGCTTACTTTAATTCAAAAAGTTGGCCAAATACCTAAAGCTTACCCAAGAAAAGCAGGGACACCAACTAGAAAACCTTTATAGGAGCATGATCATGGGTATTTCTTTTTTTAGGAGAAAAAAACAGCAGCAAAAAGAACCAGAAAATAAAATCGAAAACAGAAAATATATTGACCATTTGCCAGTCAGTCAGATTAAATCAAATCCTTTTCAACCTCATGAAGAGTTTGATCAAGTGATGCTTGAAGAACTAGCAAATACAATGCAAAGTTATGGTTTGCTTCAACCTATTGTCGTGAGAACTTTAGCAGAAAATAGTTACGAAGTTATTTCAGGAGAGCATCGAATTCGGGCAGCAAAGCTACTTGATTGGGATAAAATTCCAGCTATTATCGATGAGTTTGATGATTTTCAAGCCGCAACATTGTCAATTATTGGGAACTTTCAAACAGAACCACTCAATCCAATAGAAGAAGCTAAATCGTATCAACGGTTACTAGATAAGTATGATTTAACCCAAATTAAGTTGGCAAACTATTTGGGTAAAACACAATCTTACATTTCAGCAAAATTATCGTTATTACGCGTTTCACCTGAAATTCAAAATTATGTGGTTACTCAAAAACTCACACAAAATCATGCGAGAACTTTAATAAGTTTAAATGGAGACCAACAAAATCAGCTAGCTCAAACTATTATAGAGGATAATTTAACAGTTGAGCAGTCTAGACAATTAGTTAAAGACTTTTTAGATCATCCACAACAAGCTACTAATTTGTATAGTAAGGCTAAGAAAAATGTGCAACTTAAAACCGCACGTAATCTAAAAGTCCCAATTAATACAATTAAGAAAACGATTAATTTAGTTGAACAAACCGGGACAAAAGTTCGCTATGAAGAATCTGAAGATTCAGGTAATTACAAAATTGTCATTGAATTAGATAAGGGGTAAGGTGATTATTTTTTATGGCACATATTATATCAGTTGCTAATCAAAAAGGTGGTGTTGGCAAGACAACGACGACCATTAACTTGGGAGCCAGTTTGGCAGATGAAAACCAACGCGTGTTGATTGTCGATACTGATCCACAAGGTAATGCGACCAGTGGCTTAGGCGTTTCACCAGCAGATGTTGAACAAGATGTTTATGATGTGTTGATTAATGAAGTCCCACTCGTGGATACGATTCATCAAACTTCTCACAAAAACTTAGATTTGGTACCTGCAACTATTCAGCTGGCAGGCGCTGAAACGGAATTGATTTCATTGATGGCAAGAGAAACACGATTGAAAAATGGAATTGATGAAGTTATCGACAAGTATGATTATATTTTAATCGATTGTCCGCCTTCTTTAGGTCAATTGTCGATTAATGCATTTACAGCTAGTCATACTATTTTAATTCCTGTTCAAAGTGAGTACTATGCTTTAGAAGGATTGAGTCAATTACTCAACACTATTCGTTTAGTTCAAAAACACTTCAACAAAGCACTTGGTGTTGAAGGGGTTTTAATGACAATGTATGATGCTAGAACCAATTTAGGGGCGGAAGTGATTCAAGAAGTGAAAACTTACTTTGGAGATAAAGTTTACAAAACAATTATCCCAAGAATCGCACGCCTTGCTGAGGCACCAAGTTATGGACAGGCGATTATTGATTACGATAAACGATCACGTGGTACACTGGTATATCAAGAATTAGCAAAGGAAGTGCTTTCAGCCAATGAAGGATAAAAGACAATCTGGATTAGGGCGTGGAATCGATGCTATTTTTTCTGATTTCGATAATGCTGACTCAAACGAAAATGTAGAAGAAATCAAACTCGAAAATATTAGACCTAATCCTTACCAACCCAGAAAAACTTTTGACCAAGTTGCTTTAAAGGAACTGGCAGAATCAATCGCGTTAAATGGTGTTTTTCAACCTATTATCGTTAGAAAAAGTGTGAGTGGCTATGATTTAGTTGCAGGAGAACGTCGATTACGTGCTAGCAAGTTAGCTGAAAAAGAAACCATCCCCGCTATTGTTCGTCAACTTGACGAAAAGCAAATGATGGAAATTGCGGTACTTGAAAACTTACAACGAGAAAACTTAACGCCACTTGAAGAAGCACAAGCCTATCAAACTTTGCAAAATGATTTGAATTTAACGCAAGGTGAAATGTCTAAACGTTTAGGTAAAAGTCGACCTTATATTGCTAACTATTTGCGATTATTAGCACTGCCCGTGGCAACTAAACAACTATTGCAATCTGAAAAAATTTCAATGGGACAAGCGAGAACTTTACTGGGACTAAAAGACAAGAAAAAAATTGACTTATTAGCTAAAAAAGCCGCATCTGAAGGAATGACAGTACGTCGTTTAGAAACTTTAGTTCAACAGTTAAATGAACAAAGTCAAAAAACCAAGAAAGCAGCGGTTGCCAAAAAGTCACCTTTTGTAATTTCAAGTGAGAAAAAACTAGAAGACAAATTTGGATCACAAGTTGCGATTAAGTCCGATAAAAGCGGTCGTGGAAAAATCCAAATTGACTACTTATCAACAGAAGATTTAAACCGGATTTTAGATATTTTAGATATTTCAATTGATTAACTATAGGTGGTATATATGTTTGAATTAGGCGATTTAGTGACAATGAAAAAGTCACATGCATGTGGTCAGAATCGTTTTGAAGTGATTCGATTAGGTGCAGATATCAAAATTTGTTGTATGGGGTGTGGGCATATTATTATGATGCCTCGTCGCGATTTTTCAAAACGTTTGAAAAAAATTGCAACTAAACACCCCGATGTTAAAATTGAACAAGAGTCACATTATGTGACACTTGACCAATTACAACAACCAAAATTATAGAAGGAGAATTTTTATTCATGGCATTAACAGCAGGAATTGTCGGTTTACCTAACGTTGGTAAATCAACACTTTTTAACGCAATTACAAAAGCAGGAGCGGAAATGGCGAACTACCCATTTGCGACAATCGACCCAAACGTAGGAATGGTTGAAGTTCCAGATGACCGATTAAACCGTATTACAGATTTAATCCCCGCTAAAAAAATTATCAAAACAACTTTTGAATTTACTGATATTGCAGGACTTGTAAAAGGTGCAAGTAAGGGTGAAGGACTAGGAAACAAATTCTTAGAAAACATTCGCCAAGTGGATGCAATCGTACACGTTGTGCGTGCATTCGATGATGATAATATTACTAGTGTAACGGGTAAAGTTGATCCAATCGAAGATATTGAAACAATCAACTTAGAGTTGAGTCTATCTGATTTAGACAGTGTGACAAAACGTTTAGGTAAAGTTGAAAAAGTTGCCCGTACTAAAGATAAAGATGCTTTAGCAGAACTTGAGGTGCTAAACAAAATTAAACCTGTTCTTGAAGAAGGTGGATCTGTTCGTTCAATCGAGTTCACTGAAGAAGAACAAAAAATTGTTAAAGGTCTTTTCTTGTTAACTTCAAAACCGATTATTTATGTAGGTAACATTGCTGAAGAAAATATGGCTAACCCTGAAGAAGTTGAATACTTCAAGTTAATCAAAGAATATGCAAACAATGAAGGTGCCGATGCTTTAGCTATTTCTGCTAAAACTGAAGAAGAAATTGCGACACTGGATGAAGATGAACGTCAAGAATTCTTAGAAGCTGAAGGTGTGACAGAATCAGGTCTAGATCGTTTAATTAAAGCAGCTTACTACTTACTAGGTTTACAAACATTTTTTACAGCTGGTGAAAAAGAAACCCGTGCTTGGACATTCAAAAAAGGCATGAAAGCCCCACAAGTTGCTGGTGTTATTCACTCCGACTTTGAACGTGGGTTTATCCGTGCTGAAGTTGTCGCTTTTGATGACTTAGACAAATATGAATCTATGCAAAAAGTGAAAGAAGCAGGACGTGTTCGTTTAGAAGGTAAAGAATATATCGTTGAAGATGGCGATATTATTGAATTTAGATTTAACGTTTAATAACGATAAGGAGCGATTTCGTTGGCACAATCTCAAAAAGAAGAACCTAAAGCAGTTGACCATGCTGCTTTAAGACAAGAACTTACTAAGCGTAATGCAGAATACGTTTATCGTGTGGAAAAATTTCTCCAAGGGCAACAGTTAACAACTGAGCAAGCTGAACAAAAGGTTAATGATCACCTTGAAGAAATGATTCAAGAACAAAGAAAAGGCCGTCCAGCTAATAAGGTTTACGGCTCTGCTAGTCAATTTGCCAATCAGTTATTAAACAAAAAGGCAAAACCTGAAGGTGCAACTTATGCGGATTATCCATACTGGCAATTAGCTGTTGACTCTGGTCTGTTTTATGCGGTGATGTTCTCAGTTTTACTTGGAATTATGACCTTATTTACAGCCAACCGTCCAGCTGCTAGTCAATTTGGTGTTTTGAGTGTTTTAATGATTGCCATATTATTTGGGGTGATGATGCCTTACTATAATATCATGATGCAAAAACCAAAATCAGAGCGTCCAAAATGGTGGAAATTATTACTTTACTTCATAATAGTGATTGTGATTTACATGGGACTAACGAGTGCCACCATGTACTTGCCACCAGTCATTAACCCAACACCATCGGGTCTTGGATTTATTATTTTGGCTGCTGTCTTATTTGCGGTTCGTTATGGATTTAGAAAATACTACAATATTAAATATAGTCCGCTTAATCCAACTAATGCGGGAAGAAGATAACATGCTGAGGCATGTTATTTTTTTGTTTATTAAACAAAAAAATTAAGCTAGCCTAATTTTTTATGTACAAATCCCTAATAAAAGAGTATGATGCATCTTAGATAAGTTTATTTGGTTTAAGGAGGAGCTTTAATGAGTAAGGAAGAAAGCGAACGGGATAATATGACTAATGAAGAAGCGAAGTTGTTTCATTATGCAGATGGGCCTTCACTTGAAGAAATTAACGGGACGGTAGCAGTACCTAAAAAAGGTGGTTTTTGGAAAACACTTTTTGCCTTTAGTGGGCCAGGTGCTTTAGTTGCAGTTGGGTATATGGATCCTGGTAACTGGGTAACATCGATTGCTGGGGGAGCACAATATCGTTATTTACTACTTAGCGTTATTTTAATTTCAAGTTTAATTGCGATGTTACTACAAGCCATGTCAGCAAGACTGGGAATTGCTAGTGGGATGGACTTAGCTCAAGCAACAGCTAAGCATTCACCAACATGGTTACGTTATACGCTTTGGATTATTACAGAACTTGCTATTATGGCGACAGATATTGCCGAAATTGTTGGAGCTGCGATTGCACTTAAATTGCTATTTAATTTACCCTTGATTGTCGGAATATTTTTGACGACTTTAGATGTGATGTTGTTGTTACTATTGATGAAATTAGGATTTCGTAAAATTGAAGCAATTGTAGCGGCTTTAATTGTTTCTATTTTAGTCATCTTTATGTACGAGGTTATCTTAGCTAGACCAGACCTAGGGACCATGTTTGCTGGCTATGTCCCACAACCTGAAGTAGTAACAAATAAAGGTGCATTCTATATTGCTTTGGGTATTGTAGGGGCAACCGTAATGCCTCACAATTTATACTTGCACTCTTCAATTGCTCAAGCTAGACAATATGATCGTCATGACCTTTCAGAGAAAAAACGTGCAATTAAATTTACAGTTTTAGATTCAAATATTCAGTTGTCAGTGGCTTTTGTTGTTAATACTTTGCTTTTACTATTAGGGGCAGCGTTATTTTACGGTTCACAAACAGACTTAGGAACTTTCTCTGAATTGTACAATGCGCTTCAAAATCCACAAGTTGCTGGTGTTATTGCCAGCCCTGTCTTAAGTGTTTTATTTGCGGTTGCTTTACTAGCTTCAGGTCAAAACTCCACAATCACCGGAACTTTGTCAGGACAAATTGTGATGGAGGGCTTTATTCACTTAAAAATGCCAATGTGGGCTAGACGTGTGATTACTCGCTTAATTTCAGTGATTCCTGTTTTAATTTTTGCAATAATTTACCACAGTAATGAAGCTAAGATTGAAGATTTGCTGGTATTTTCACAAGTTTTCTTAAGTATTGCATTACCGGTGTCAATTATTCCTTTAGTTATCTTTACAGCTAACAAAAAAATTATGGGACCTTTTGTTAATAAGAAATGGGTAACCATAACTTCAAGCTTAGTAGCTGTTATTTTAACAGGGCTCAATATCTTTTTGATTTTGCAAACATTAGGTTGGGTTCAATAATTACATAAAAGGCGGACAGCAAGGCGTTGTTCGCCTTTTTTTATTTTAGTTTTTCTTTTGTTTTGCTGGGATAGATTGATAGCGTTAAGTAAACTAGTATATAATGAACTAATAATGAGTGATTAAGTAATAAATAGTGAGGTATACATATGAAGAAAACAAATAAAGTAACAATCGGGGTTTTTGTTTTTTTGTTGAGTTTACTAGTTGTTTACGTCGGCTTTGGATCATATTACAGCAGTCGATTCTTACCAGGAACAACCGTTTACGGTCAATCTATTGGTCAATTGACTAAAGACGAAGCAGAAACAAAATTAACAAATAAATTGAATGAAACGACATACACATTACGCGATGGAGATAAAGTAGTGGGCCAATTTACCGGCAAAGATATTGGATTAAAAGTTGATTATACAACTGACTTAACAACACGTATGAATCAACAAAATCCTTGGCTATTTAAAGGTAGTCAAACTGTCAGTGCGACACAAAATCAAGGTTTTGATGAAGCATCAGCTAAGGCATACTTATCAGCTCTTTTGACGAAAGAAAATCAAAATCGAACTGAATCTAAAAATGCCAGCATTCAAAGAACCGGTAACCAAGGTTTTCAACTGATATCTGAAGTGCAAGGTAACCAATTCAATGTTGATCAAGTCATGACTTATATTTTTGAAAACATTGAAAAAGGTAATCAAACTATTCAACTAAATGAACAATATGTTAAACCAGCTGTGATGTCAGACAATGCTGATTTGCAAAATAACCTTAAAACATTGAATGGTGTAGCTAATGTTTCAGGAAACTATACTATTGGTAATAATACAGAAGTTGTTTCTAACAACTTAGTGTTATCTTGGGTTGATTTTAAAGATAACAACATTAATTTTGATGAAACCGCAATGAGAACTTACCTACGTAGCTTGAATCAAAAGTATAGTACGGTTAATAAATCAAGAATCTTTAAAACAACATCTGGTGCTGTTGTAACGGTTCCAGCTGGAACTTATGGGTGGAGTATTAACATTGAGTCTGAACTTAGCCAGTTAAAACAAGATATTTTAAATGGTAATAAATTCTCAAGACAACCTAAAATTGTCGGTTCTGGCTACAACACTAATGGAACTGACATTGGGGATACTTATGTTGAAGTTAATATTGCTTCACAAAAGCTATGGATTTATAAACAAGGCCAATTAGTTCTTACAACAGATGTTGTGACAGGATTGCCAGGACAAGATACACCAAAAGGTGTTTGGGCCGTTTGGTCTAAACAACAAAATGCAGTACTTAGAGGTCTTAACAATGATGGGACATCTTATGCTTCGCCAGTAAATTACTGGATGCCAATCGACAATACAGGTGTTGGGTTGCACGATGCAAATTGGCAACCAAAATTTGGAGGTACTTGGTATCAAACTCATGGTTCTCATGGTTGTATCAATATCTCACCAAGTGTAATGCCACAAGTTTACTCAGCGGTTGCTATGGGAACACCTGTTGTAATTTATTAAAATGAAAAGAGGTCTAAAAATTGAAAATTTTAGTTGTTGATGATGATAAAGAAATTGTAGAACTACTCAGTATCTACCTAAAAAATGAAGGCTATGAACCTGTTGCAGCTCACAGTGGTCAAGAAGCAGTCTCAAAGTTAAGTACATTATCTTCTGAAATTGGATTAATGATTTTAGATATTATGATGCCAAATATGAGTGGAATAGATGTTATTAAGCAAGTTAGACGTGATTCAGACATTCCAATTATTGTGGTTTCCGCCAAAACAGCTGATATGGACAAGATTAAGGGATTAATTACAGGTGCTGATGACTATGTCTCAAAACCATTTAACCCACTTGAAGTGATGGCTCGTGTACGATCATTACTACGTCGTAGTGAAAAGAAAGTGACAGCTTCAGAACCAGCTATTTTGAAGGTTGGCCCACTTGAAATTAATAAAGATTCACACGAAGTTAAAACACAAGCAGGTAAAAAAATTCAATTAACTGCTTTGGAATTTGGGATTTTACATTTATTAGCGACACACCCTAATCGTGTTTTCTCAGCTAACGAAATTTTTGAAAAAGTTTGGCGACAAGAAAGTGTCGTTTCAGCTAAAACCGTTATGGTTCATGTGAGTCATTTGCGTGATAAAATTGAAGAAGCCACAGATGGTGAAAAAGTAATTGAAACGGTTTGGGGAGTCGGATACAAAGTGGAGGTCTAATATGACTAAGCCAAAGGTTCAGTTGACGCCAAAAGAAAAAAGTGAGCTTTTTATTGAAGGTGTTATCACAGTTATCTTACTGTTACTACTGAATTTATCGATCACAATCTTAATTAATTCGGCGATTATTAACCACACTAATTTAAGTGAACTTTTGAAAGATGCAATTTTATTTCGATATAATTTTGATAGTTTGCCAGTTCAAATCTTTTTAATTAGCTTTATGGTTGTTTTAGATATTGTTGTATTGTATTGGCGATTACTCAGACGTTATCGCCAAATGCAAATGCGCCATGTCATTTCAGAATTGCATTATATTGCACAAGGTCATTTTGATCACCGTATTAATTTTGTGGTTGAAAATGATCTTCAGCGAATGGTGGATAGTATCAATTCATTGGTTGATAGTACAGTCACCGCAATGAATGAAGAACGTGCGATTAAAAAAAGAAACGAAGAACTAATCACAAACGTTAGTCACGATATTCGCACACCGCTAACCTCGATTATTGGTTATTTGGGACTTTTGCAGACAATGAATTTTAATGATGAAAATATCAAACATTACGTTGATATCGCCTATATTAAGTCGCAGCAAATGAAGGTATTAGCCGATGATTTATTTGACTATACAACGGTTCACGAACGCCAAGTGAATATCAATCCCAATAATTTTGTTGTCGATGATATGTTAAATCAATTAGCGGCTAGTTTTGAGCTAGAAGCAAAAGAAAAAGGTATCAAGATTGAAGTTGAGGTTTCACCTAGCCGACTGGAAATGAACGCAGATAATGAAAAATTAGGTCGTGTATTTAATAATTTGATTAGTAATGCATTGAAATACGGGAAAAAAGCAACGCTAATTAAACTAACGGCTAAAGCAGAAAACGGTCAAGTAGAGATGACTGTCGAAAATAATGGTCAAAAAATACCCAAAGCTTCACTAAATCGTTTATTTGAACGTTTTTATCGTGTTGAAAGTTCACGTTCAACACAAACAGGAGGAACAGGGCTAGGTCTTGCTATTTCAAAAGAAATTATTACGTTACATCATGGTCAGATTTTTGCACAATCCAATGCAAAATTGACTAAATTTGTAATTGAAATGCCCCAGTATTTTATGGAAAAAAATTGAAGGTAGGAAAAGAGTTTATGAAAACAAAAACTCAAAAAATGACATTAATGACAATAATTACACTATTATTGTCGTTTTTTACTGCACCAATCTTAAGCACATCATCACAAACAGTTGTAGCAGTTGAAACTGCAAACAGTCAAACAAAAGTAAGTGCAAAATCAGCATTAGCTGTTGAGGCTGAAACAGGAAAAATCTTGTTTAATCAAGAGTCAACCCAAGTTTTGCCAATTGCTTCGATGACAAAGATGCTAACACTTTATATTGTTCGTGATCAGATTAAAAACGGTAAGTTATCCTTTGATGATCAACTAACAGTGCCACAAGATATTGCTGAGTGGACAAAAGATACGCGCTTATCAAATATCCCACTAACAGCAGGTGAAAAATACAGTGTAAAAGAACTTTATGAATCGGGATGGATTTATTCTTCAAATGCTGCCGCAATGTTGTTGGCTAATAAAGTGGCAGGTTCTCAAAAAGATTTTGTTGAAATGATGAACAAACAACTTGCACAATGGAATATTCGCGATGCCAAAATTGTCAATGTGAGTGGGCTATCTAATTCTGATATTCCTGAAAAATATCGCGTACCTGGTGTTAGTTCAAATGTTGAAAACGAAATGTCTGCGCAAAGTTTAGCTAGAATTGCGCAACATGTCATCAACGATTATCCTGATACATTGGCAATTACTAAACAATCTTCACAAATTTTTGCTTCAGGACGTACAGATTCTTATAAAATGACAAGTTTCAACCGTATGCTACCTGGTATGCCAGATAATTATGCCGATTTACCTGTTGATGGTCTTAAAACAGGGACTACTGATGCTGCAGGAGAATGTTTTGTTGGAACTGCAGAAAAAAATGGTTACCGTGTCATTACAATTGTCATGCACGCCAACGGAGACGATAATGATAAAGGTAAACGCTTTAAAGTTACAGCAGATATTATGCGTGATGTATTCAAAAACTATACTAAAGTGAAAGTTTATGATGCACATCAAGAAATCACAACACCATTGAAGTTAAACTATGCTAAATCACCTGAAGTAAAGCTTGAAACAGCAGCACCTGTTGTTGTATTTAAAAAAGCAAATGATGAAACACCAAAAACTTCTATTGAAATGACTGTTAAAGATAACGAATTAAACAGCGTTAATAAAGGCCAACAAGTCGGTCATGTGAAATTGAACGATGATGGCTTAGGATATTTAGATACAAAAAGTGATGAAGTTGCCATTGTTACTAAAGATTCTGTTGACGAAATGAACTTTTTTGAAAAAATTTGGCACGCCATTTCATCATTCTTCAGTAGTTTATTTGGAAAATAATTTCAAACAAGTTAAGGATTAGTTTATAATTGAGTAAAATTAACAAGTTAAGGGGTCAAATGTATGACACTATCATTACAAACCAGCATTTTAATATTAAAAGAACACCATCTACTTAAAAGTAGTGCAGTTCAAGATTTAGTTCCGATGGAATTTCAAAATATCAGCTATGACTCACGTAATGTAGATGTTGATTCCTTATTCTTCATTAAGGGTGAAAAATTCAGACCGACTTATCTGACAATGGCACGTGAAAATGGTGCGATTGCTTATGTGGCTGAACAGCCTCATATTGAAGGTAATGGGATGCACGCATTGATTGTTCGGGATGTTCAAAAAGCAATGGCACTACTTTCAGCAGCTTTTTTCAACTATCCACAAGATGATTTATTTGTTGTGGGGATTACAGGAACTAAAGGTAAAACGACATCTTCTTATTTCTTAAAGGGAATTTTAGATCAACAAAATAATAACAAAACAGCCTTATTTTCAACGGTTGATCGTATTGTAGGTCCAAAGCCAGAGGACACCTTCAAATCAGATTTAACAACGCCTGAATCACTTGACTTATTCCGTGATATGAGAAGGTCAGCTGATAATGGGATGACACACTTAGTAATGGAGGTTTCCTCACAAGCTTACAAGAAAAGTCGTGTGTTTGGTTTAACTTATGATTTAGGTATCTTTTTGAATATTACGCCTGATCATATTGGTGCCAATGAACATCCAAACTTCGATGATTACTTGCATTGTAAGTTACAGTTGTTAGTTAATTCTCGCAAAGTGATTATTAATGCCGAAACAGATCATTTTGATGAGATTTATTTGGCAGCAAAAACGACAACCAATCCAGATAGTATTTTCACGTATGGTCGTCAAAGCTATAAACTTAAGAGTCATTTTTATCAAAAACCAATTGATGTAACTTTTGAAAATATCGAATTTGATATGGCAAAATCCCAATTCAAAGTAACAACTGCAAAGCCTGAACTTAAAATTTCAGGTGACTACCAATTGAGTTTAATTGGTGATTTTAACGAAAGTAATGCTACAGCATCAATTATTGCGGGTAATCTAGTTGGCGTTGATCAATCTGAAATTGCAAAAGGTATTTCAGAGGTTCAAATTCCAGGAAGAATGCAAGTATTGAAGCTAAAAAATGGCGCAAACGTTATCATTGATTACGCTCATAATTTAGCTAGTATGCGGGCGTTATTATCCTTCTTAAAAACCGAATTTAATAATCCTAAAATGACGGTTGTCGTGGGGAGTCCTGGTGATAAAGGCGTTTCTCGTCGTAAAGATTTTGCGACGGCTTTAAATGAATTTGCAAGCCAAGTTTATTTAACAACTGATGATCCAGGATTTGAAAATCCACAAGACATTGCTAACGAAATTGATGAACAATTACATCATGATCAATTAACAGTTGAAATTGAGTTAGATCGAAAGACAGCAATCGAAAAAGCTCTTCAAACCAGCCAAAAAGATGATGTGATTATCTTAGCAGGTAAAGGAAATGATGCTTATCAAAAAGTCAGAGGGATTGACACACCTTATGAAACTGATCAAGTTATTGCTAAAGCTGCAATTAACGCACAGGATGTTCAGTAATGAGATCATTTTTTAGTATACTAGGCGGTATGGGAACGATTGCGACTGAAAGTTATGTGCGTTTAATCAATCACCGTGTCAAAATAAGTCGTGATCAAGATTACCTTAATTATATTTTAGTCAATCATGCGACTGTACCCGACCGAACATCGTACATTTTAAATCCTAGTGAGCACGAAAGTTTTTTGCCTTATTTAATTGAGGATATCGAACAACAAAACAAGTTAGGTCCTGATTTTATTGTGATGGTGTGCAATACGGCTCATTATTTTTATGAAGAACTACAAAAAAATAGCCAAGCACCTATCCTACATATGCCTCGCATTGCAATTAAACAAATGGTTTCACAATATCCAACGGAAGAAAAAATTGGATTAATTGCGACTCGTGGAACAATTGCAGATGGCATTTATAAAAATGAAATTGAAAAAGTGGGCAAAGAAGTTGTGCTTGGTGGTCCTGAAATTCAAGAACTGGTTGATGAGTTAATCTATCAAAATATCAAAGAAAAAGGCATTGTGGATGTAGCTCTTTATCATCAAATTTTGCAAAAAATGCATGATGATTATGGTGTTAATGTGATTGTTTTAGGTTGTACAGAGTTATCCTTAGCACAAGAAAAAGGTTCCAATCATCAGTATCAAGTAATTGATGCTCAAAGTATTATTGCAGATGTTACAATTGATTTGGCAACTCGTATTCGCAAAGGACAAGACAAGCAATCACTTATTAATCATTATCAAAAAGCTTAGACAAAATTGTCTAAGCTTTTTTAAAACTATTTTTTTGCATTATCGTGCAAAACTTTTTATGCTAGTATTACAGTATTATACGGTTTAGGAGTGTGAGATTTTGAAAGTATATACAATTACAGTTAACCCATCATTAGATTACGTGATGTCACTTGATTCACTTAACTTAGGTGAGGTCAATCGAGCGACTGAGGCAACTTTATTTGCAGGTGGAAAAGGAATTAATGTTTCCCAAATTTTGACGCAATTGGATGTTGAAAACTGCGCATTAGGATTTCTTGGCGGGTCAACTGGACAAGAATTATTGCAACAATTAAATCAAAAGAAAATTAAAAGCGATTTCACAACTATTCTTGAAAAGACCCGAATCAATGTCAAAGTTAAGGCAGATCAAGAAACAGAAATTAATGCAAGTGGTCCTAAAATTAGTATGCAAGAGCAACATACTTTTAAGACAAAACTAACGCAACTAACACCAGACGATATTGTGGTGATGTCAGGAAGTTTGGCAAAAGGATTGCCTGATGATTTTTATTTCCAATTAATCGATTTGATTAAAGAACAAGGTAGTCAATTTGTACTTGATACAAGTGGCCAAAGTTTATTAGATTGTCTAGCTAAAAAACCGTTAATGGTCAAACCCAATCATCATGAACTAGCTGATATATTTGATACAACCTTTACAAATCAAGAAGCTATTATTGAACATGGACGAAAATTACAACAACTCGGTGCACAAAATGTGATTGTATCAATGGCAGGAGACGGTGCTTACTTGATAACAGAAGACGAAGTTTATTATGCGAAACCACTTGAAGGAAAAGTCGTTAATTCAGTAGGTGCCGGTGATTCAATGGTTGCAGGTTTTGTTGGGACTTATAGTCAAACCCAAGATGCAATTGAAGCCTTCAAAATGGGCGTTGCTTGTGGGAGTGCTACGGCATTTACAGAAGATATCGCAACCGAACCACAAATCAATCAACAATTGAAGCATGTCGAAATAATCGAGATTTAATTCTCGATTTTTTGTTTTCATGTAGGCATTTTGTTAATATTATGATAAAGTGTTATATCGTAATAGTTACTATTTAAATCAACCGAGGTGTCAGAATAAATGGATGTTATAACTGTCAAAGATTTATCAGTCTCTTTTGAGGGACAACCTGTCTTTGAAGATTTATCTTTTAAGTTAAAGGAAGGTTCCACAACAAGTTTAATTGGTCAAAATGGTGTGGGAAAAACGACGCTAATTAGAGTCCTCATGCAAATGTTACAGCCCACAACTGGAAATGTGACTTACTCAAAGAAAGAAAATGGGGAACCAATTAAAGTCGGATATGTGCCACAATTTCGTAATATTGATAAGGACTATCCTTTATCTGTTAAAAACTTTATTCAATTGAATGCCGGGTTATTTAAAAGTAAAGCCTATAAACAAAGTGTGAATCATATTATTCAAGAAACTAACCTGACCAGCATTCAAAACTCATCTATGGGTGAATTGTCTGGTGGGGAAAAGCAACGGGCTTATTTAGCACAAGCCTTGATTGATAATCCTGATTTTATTATTTTGGATGAATCAACAGCTAGTCTTGATCCAACAGCTAAGTTGAGTTTAATGAGTCTAGTTAAGCAACTCAATGAAACCCGAAAAATAACCGTTTTATTTGCGACACACGATATTGAACTAGCAAAAGAATTTACGGAGGATTATATCTTTATGCAACCAGGAAGTTATGAAACTGGTAAAATTAAAAACTTTGATGAAAGTCGGGTGGGACGTTAATGTTTGCTTATGAATTTATGCGAAATGCTTTTTTTGCTAGTACATTTATTGCGATTGTAAGTGGTATCATTGGCGTTTTTGTAATCGCCCGTCAATTGAGCTTTTTGGCGCATACATTGTCTGAAATTGGCTTTGCAGGTGCTTCTTTTGCGGTATTTATGGGGATTTCGCCTTTGCTAGGAATGTTGCTCTTTACTTTATTAAGTTCAGTGAGTGTGGGGACATTGAGTTTGAAGTCTTCAAAACGAGAAACAGCAATTAGTGTTGTTTCCGCCTTTTTCACTGGTTTAGGAATTTTATTCTTATCACTATCAAATGCAAGTTCTAGATATGCCACCAATATTTTATTTGGTAGTATCATCAGTATTGATCAACAAGGTGTTTATCAATTAATTGGCTTGTCCGTTATTGTGCTAATTTCCGTATTCGTGTTATATCGTTGGTTAGCATTTGATTCATTTGATACGGTTGGAGCCGCTGCTCAAAAATTGCCAACGTTCTTAATTTCGATTTTATTTTTAATCCTACTAGCGATGAGTGTTAGTGTCGGGGCTCAGGTCGTGGGATCATTACTGGTATTTATTTTAATTACATTGCCAGCTTCAACCGCCAAATATTTAGGTAAATCAGTTTTATCAATGATTGCTTGGTCTGTCGGATTAGCTCTGCTTGGTGTTTGGGGCGGATTATATTTAAGTTATATTACCAACTGGCCTGTTACTTTCTTTATTTCATCCATTGAAGTGATTATTTATATTATGGTTTACCTCATTAAAAGAAGAGCATAAAAAATAAGCGTGTATTTACACGCTTATTTTTTTTAGTCTAAACTTGTTTTCGATTTGCGATTAAATAAATATAAAACAATTGGTAAGATAACGTAGCCAATAATCATAGCTGAAATCGCATAAAGATTAAGATGTGAACCTGTTGCATCGACAATTGAAAATTGACCTACCCAATCAAATTTGAACAATAAGAAGGCAGTTAGAACAAGTGAAATAACAGGAACAATCACATCAGTTGCTAAATTTCTTTTAGCTGTTGAAAGTGTTTTTTCAGTGTTTTTGCCATAAAAGAACATCATAACTGATAGAGGAACCACAATGAATTGTACAAAGCGAGATATAGTGCTGATAATAATAATGTTAGTCATGTTATATTGAAAAGCCATAGGAATCACAATCGCAATGACAATGGTAACCAAAAATGAAATGAATGGAATATTTTGTTGATTACGTTTAGCAAAAATAGCTGGAATTTGTTTTTCTTTAGCAATTGCTTCTAGTACACGTGGTGTGTGGAAAGAAGAAGCGACATTGATACCGAACATGGAAATTAATGCACCATAAAGCACAATGTTTTTAACGATACCGTTATCAAAGATATCAACTAAAGCGACAACTTGATTACTAAACACCAAAGCATGCGGATTAATCATCATTGAAATAGATACAATCCCAATATAAATTAATGCAATAATAAGCATCCCAAGTGGTAGCGCTTTAGGTAAGTTCTTTTCGGGCTGTTGCATATCATTTGACCCACTTGCAATGCTCTCAAAGCCATTTAACGCGTAAAAAGCTGTAATAGTAGCCATCACAAAAGTAGAGGTATTAAGTGAAGAAATTAAAGGCTGACCATTAGCATTTTGGAAGTTATTCACATCCAAGAAATGGTTAGCACCTGTACTGATTAATATGTAAACACCAAAAATGATAATCGTTAATAAAGCTAATAGCTTCCCAATTGTTGATAAGTTATTAATAATGGCAAAAATTTTAGGACCAAGCAAATTGATAACCAAAAGTAGTGCCATCAAAATAATAAAACCAAGTGTTAACAACCCAAAGTTGCTACTATCTAATTTCATAATAGCAAGAACAGTTTTAACCACACTCGTTGCCATTACACCCCAAGCAATACTTGCGGCAATAAAACGGGTAATCCCAACATAAAAACCAACGTTTCGACCAAATGCGGTTCGGGCATAGGCGTAAGCTGCCCCACCTTTTGAAACATATTTGGCTGCTGAAGCAAATGATAGGGCTAGTAGTGAAGCAAAGATGGCAGCAGCAACATACACAATAGGGGTGTAAGTCCCGGCCATTTTAACAACAGAACCTGGTGAAATAAAAATTCCTGATCCAATAATTGAGTTGATTGTCAGTAGCACAATCGACCAAAAACCTAACTTCTTACTCATGATAAACTCCCCTTATTTTGTATGATTAATGAGTGATTTGAATAACTGATTCATTAATTCAGACCGACGATGTAGCATTTCGGGATGCCACTGGACTGCTAATAAGAAGGGGTGAGTAGGACTTTCAAATCCTTCAATAACACCATCAGATGCAGTAGCAGAGACTACAAATGTATCAGCTAGTTGATTGATAACTTGATGGTGAAAGGAATTAACTAATGTTTGAGTTGTTTTTAAACTGTCAAACAGCTTTGAATCAGGTGCAATGTTAACAGAGTGTGTCGTCATATCAGGATGTTTTTGTTGGTTATGTTTGAGACTATCTTCTGATCGATAAGAGAGGTCTTGATGTAAAGAACCACCATGAAAGACATTCATAATTTGAGCACCACGACAAATTCCAAGCACGGGAATTTGTTTTTCTTCAGCGTATTTCAGTAAAGCAAAATCAAATTCATCACGTTCAGGGCTAATATCGCCTAAGTTTGCCTTGGGTTCTTCATGGTAAAAACGAGGTGAAACATCATGGCCACCTGATAAAATTAAAGCATCGACAGCATCAATTTGTTGCTTAATAACAGATGCGTCATTAGTTAATGGGATGATAAAAGGGATACCACCATTATCACTCACAGAAGTGACATAATCCTCGTTAACATAGCTACGTCTGTATCCGGGAAAAGGAGCACCCTCATCCGTAATAAAGCTACCTGAGATACCAATAATGGGTTGTGTCATAAAAAATCCTCCTAAATAGTAAAACTCGATTAATTATCTCAATAATAAGTGTTATACTTACTTTTTGCTAGTCAAATTGACAAAAGAATTAAATTTTTGTGTAATAAAATTGCGTTACTGTTGATTATTAGATAAAGTAGTATAGTGAAATATTAAGTTAAAACTTAGTGTTGGCTTTTTTGGGGGAGATATGGATGAATAAAAAAAGGGGATTAGCACTGATTATTTTCAGTGTCTTACTACTAGCTTTGGTTTATTTTGTGATGCCAGGTAGTTTTGCGGCTAATGAGAGTCATCAAAATAAATCAAGTGATATTATCCAAGGTAGTTATGCGGCTAGCAAGACACAAATGTCTTGGATGGTCTCATACTATTACTATCCTAAAAATTTCGATGAGCTAATTCAAAGTGGTCATCTTGTTTACAGTGGTAATGTTGTAGGCGTACAACCAGCTCCTTATGATAACTACCCAATGACTTTGGCAAAGGTCAAAGTTGATAAAGTTCTTCGAGGAGATCCAAGTTTACGCGGGCAGACTATTAATGTTTTATTTGCGGGTGGCGATATTAAAGAAAGTGATTTCAAAACTAATATGGGCGAATCCCCAATAGCCCCATCAAATAAAACGATTACAGTTGAGTATAGCGGAACTAAATTACCCGAAGTTGGCGATCAATTAGCAGGTATTATGAATAAAGCTACAACTGGAACTAATGGTATTAAAGATGATTTTTGGATGTTTGTGGCCCCAGGAAGTGTGTTCTTTAAAGACGATGACAATGTATATAAACGTCCCAAGGGATTTAAGAGCCCAGATAACAACGATCAAAATATTAATGAATCAATCACTAAATTAATTGAAGAAACAAAAGACTAGCTATTAGTGGCTAGTCTTTTTTAGTATAGCAGCAGCCAATTATACAAAAAAGTATGTTACGATGATGAAAATAAGGAGGAATTTAAGAATGAAAACATATCGTTCAACAGCATGGGTGCTGTTATTTAATGCTATTGTTAATATTTTGCTAGTTTTACCAATGGTGTCAAACACAATCTCATTGAAAGGATTTACAGATGTCATTATTGCTTTGACGTCAGCTTTTGTTTTGTACCAAAGCTACAAACATTATAAGTTACGCACTATCAATGTGAGCTCAGTATTACTAATTATTAGTGCTATTATCAGTTGGGGGAACTTTTTCATTGTGACATCTAGAGTACCGGCTGAAACTAATGCTTTAAGTTTATTACAATCACAAGATGCTAATTTGGTCTTAGTTTTAGGAGCTATTGTGGGTGTATTGAGAATAGTAGCTGTCGTGTTTGCGTTTATTGAGTATCATAAAGTAATGAAAATTGAAGAAGAGGCATAGTGGTTTATGACTAAACAAAACAGCAGTTTATCTAACTTTGTGTTAATTAATGCTATTTTAGGATTAGTTTTTTTACTATTGCCAGGGTGGTTAATGGTTTTTGCAGCAGTTATCATCATTATTATGAGCATGGTATTGCTTGATTCTGAATCAAGTAATCCAAAAGTCAAGAACTGGATTTCTATCTTGATGGTAATAGGTGTAGTAATTGTTGCTGGTGCAACACTATATGCCATGATGAATGCTGACAAAACATTACCGTCATCATTTACGATTTATGGGTCACAGAATCCATTTGATTCTAACCCATTTATGCAACAAGCAACGACAATCAAAAATATTCAAGCAGCAAATTCAATTGCGCTAATTGGAAGAATTGTAACGCTGACTGCATCAATTCTTTACTTTATTAATTATTATTCACTAAAAATAGCTAAACAATAGGAGATAGCCATGTTACCCAATGATAGTGTGTTTGCGTTTTTGCATAAACATAAAGTCGATTATCAACTTATTAATCATCCAGCAATCGAAAAAGTTAAAGAAGCGGATTTTGTTATTCCAGGATTAACTGTTAAAAACTTACTACTAAAAACGCAAAATAATCATTATTATTTGCTGGTTATTGCCGGTGATAAAAGAGCTGACTTGAAGTCAATTGCGACTCAACTTAGCGAAAAAAGATTGTCATTTGCTAGTCCGGAATTGATGAAATCATTGATAAAATTAACACCAGGAACTGTTAGTCCATTTGGGTTGTTGAATGATGAAAATCATCAAGTTCAAGTCATTGTTGATGAAAGTCTTAATCAAAATCGATTACTGGGGTTCCATCCTAATGTTAATCATCAGACCATAATGGTGAGATTCTCTGACTTTATTAATTTAATTGAAGCAATGGGTAATCAATATCGATTAATCAAATAAAAAAGAAGATGACCTTAGGGTCATCTTCTTTTTATTTTAAAGCTTGTACGATTTCAGCTTCCATTTTCTTAGGCGAAGTCATAGGTGCATAACGGTGAATAAGTTGTCCATATTTCCCAATTAAAAATTTAGTAAAGTTCCACTTGATGGCACCTTTACCAGATTGCTCTTTCAAGTAATTGATTAATGGATCAGCCTCATCACCATTTAATTTTACTTTTTTGGTCATTGGAAAAGTTACGCCGTAATGACGTTGACAGTAATCGGATGTATCTTGATCGTTTTCTAGTTCTTGATGAAATTGATTAGAAGGCAACCCAATCACTGCAAAACCCTTATCTTTATAGTCTTGATATAATTGTTCAATTGTTTCAAGTTGTGGTGCAAGTCCACATTTACTAGCGGTGTTGACAATTAATAGCACTTTGTCTTTGTAATCTGATAAATTGATGGGTTGACCATTCATTTCAGTTAAAGAAAAATCATAAATTGTTGGCATTGATTGACGTCCTTTCTGATTTATAATTAGTCCTAATTGTAATCCTGGCAGTCTTTTTTGTATAGTCAAAAATTTCAAAAAAAAACTTACGAGCAAAATTTTATTATGCTATTGTAATCTCTAGTGAGTTTAAAACAGAGGAGAGAGTTTAATGCCAAGAAATCACAAAGAAGAATTAATTTTTGGAACAATTATGTGTGGATTGATGGTTTTAGGAATGAGTGCCTACAACTTGACTATTCACAATGCATTTGCAATTGATAGAGTATTAATTGGATTTATTCCCGGATTCATTGTTGCATTTATTTTAGATAATTTTATTGTTGGAATTTTAGCGAAAAAAATCACGTTCAAACTACCGATTAACTTAGAAAAGAAATGGCAAGTGATTATCACTCTATCATTTTTCATGGTTTTAGGAATGGTAACGCTAATGTCTATTTATGGTCTAGTTGCCCAAGGTCAACTTCATGGCGATATCTTGCCTAAATACTTAAGAGCATGGGGCTTTAACTTTATTATGGCACTGCCTTTACAGTTAATTATTGTCGGCCCAGTTTCACGTTACTTCTTACAAAAAATTCAAAATAACGCAGACGCAAAAAAAGCTTAGATAAAATTATCTAAGCTTTTTTGCTACAAATGAAGTCAAATAAAGTGAAATGACCACAAATATTGTCAGTAAAATAGTTTTTAGTGTGAACAGGTGGTTTACGGTTATCAAACGATAACCAACAACAATCACTAACCCAATAGGGATAATATGTTGCAATAATCGGTGGTCAATTCTGCCTGTTAAAAATTGAAGAATCACAAGCAAAGCAAAAATGAAAAACATTTTTTAGAATCCTTCTTCAATTAGTTGTTCAAGTTCATTTAAACGGTCTTCAAAAATTGCAAATGCTTTTTTCAAGTAGTCTGGTTTGGTCATATCCACACCAGCTTTTTTCATGGTTTCAATTGGGTAATCTGAACTACCAGATTTTAAGTAGTTTAAGTAGTTTTCAATAGCTTGTGGGTCTTGCTTCATAATGCCTTCTGAAAGGGTTGAAGCCGCCGCAAAACCAGTCGCATATTGATAAACATAGTAGTTCATATAAAAGTGTGGAATACGAGACCATTCAAGTGCAATTTCTGGATCACGTGTCACATCAGGACCATAGTAGTGAGCGTTTAATTCGCCATAATAATCACTGAGTAGGTCAGCTGTTAGAGCTTGACCTGCTTGATCTTGTTGGTGGATAAAGTGCTCAAATTCTGCAAACTGTGTTTGACGGAAAACAGTTCCCTTAAATCCGTCTAAGTAATGGTTAAGTAAAAAGGCACGTGTTTTTTTGTCACTTACTTGTTTGAGCAAGTATTCTGTTAACAAGTTTTCGTTAGTTGTTGAGGCAATTTCAGCAATGAAGATGGGATAATCACCGTAAACATAAGGTTGATTATGACGCGTATACCAGCTGTGCATAGAGTGTCCGGTTTCGTGAACTAATGTGTATAAGTTATCCAAGTTATCTTGCCAGTTTAATAATTGGTAAGGTGGTGTGTCATAAGCACCACCTGAATAAGCACCAGAACGTTTACCTTTGTTTTCGACAACATCGATATAACGGTTGTTGAAAATTTCATCAACGTGTTCTAAATAATCTTCCCCTAAAACGCTTAGTGCTTTTTTAGCTTCAGCTTTGGCACTTTCATAATCATAAGAGAGCTGGGGTTCACCAATTAGAGAAACATACATATCGTACATATGAAGTTCATCAACATCCAGTAGCTTCTTACGAAGTTTAACGTAACGGTGAAGTAAAGGAAGATGGTTATTAACTTCTTCTACTAATGTATCGTAAACGGTTGTTGGGATATGTGTGTGGGATAAAGCTGCCTCACGTGCATCTTGGTAGTTGTGGGTTTGAGCCAAGTAATTATGACGTTTAACTTCTCCTGAAAGTGTTTGAGCTAATGTATTTTGGAACTGGCCATAAGCTTGGTAAAGTCCTGCAAACGCACCTTGACGGACATCTTGATGAACAGATTCAAGTAAACGACTGTAAAGTCCGTTGGACAATTGAACCATATAACCATCTTCATCTTCCACAAATGGATATTCCATGTCAGAGTTGGTTAAAACGTTAAAAGTGCTAGCTGATGCCCCAAAAGCATCGCCTGCAGCAGCAATAAGTTGTTCTTGTTTAGCATCTAGTGTGTGATCTTTTTCATTGCGAGCTTCTTCAAGGAAGTGGTCGTAGTGTTTAAGTTCTTCGTTATCTTGGTAAAATTGTGCTAATTTATCATCTGATAGTTGAATTAATGTAGGTACTAAAAAGGCAGTTGCAGCACTGACTTTAGCTGCTAAAGATCCTGCTTTAGCATCAAAAGCTAAGTATTTGGCATTGTTAGTATCCACATCACTATTCATACTAGCGTAAACATAAACTTTTTCGAGTTTACGCCAAGTGGCTAGAATTTCGGTAATCCCATTGAGTAAGTTATCAGCTGAACTAATTAAAGTTTCTTCTAAAGCTTCAATTTTTGGGATTTCAGCTTCAACCTCTTTGAAAGCTTGCTCAAAATCATCATCTGTTTTGAAAACAAGCGATAAGTCCCAAGTCAGTTCTTTAGGAACATCTTGTCGTTTTGGTAAATGTGATGCATCGCTCATAATAAATCCTCCTGTCGTATTATTAAGAATAGGGTACCACAGATTCATTTAAATTTAATCAAAAAACTAAAAGATTGATAAATATCAGTAAAATCAATGCATTTAGCGTTGATTTTAGATAGAATAAATAGGGAAATAGGGAGGTTTATCTAATGAGAGATGATTATCAACGCAATGAGAGCTTAAAACGCACCAAAAAAATGAAAAGAAAGACAAAATTCACTCATATTTTAGGATTAGCACTGGTGTTAGTTATTGCTTTAACAGGTGCTAACTTAGCCAAAGTTTATTTACATGCTAAAAGTGCGATTAATCAAACTTATCATCCGGTTGATAACAAGCAAACAACAGCAATCGAAGAACAAAAACCGATTTCAATTTTACTTTTGGGAACGGATACAGGAGCATTTGATCGAGGTGATGATCGTGGAAATTCAGATACATTAATTTTAGCGACAATCAACCCTAAAACTAAACAAACAACTCTGACCTCAGTACCTCGAGACATGTTGACGGAGATACAAGATGATAATACAGGGATGCAAAAAGTAAACTCTGCTTATAATATTGGTGGTTCAAGCTTGGCAATGAAAACTGTCTCTTCATTAGTAAATGTTCCAATTGATTATTATGTTACCGTTAATATGGGAGCTTTAGAAAATATTGTTGATGCTATTGGTGGTGTTGAGGTAGATGTGCCATTTGCCTTTTATTATGGCTGGACACAGTTTGAAAAAGGACCACGCACACTAACTGGTCATGGGGCCCTAGATTACACTAGAATGCGTTATGATGATCCAGAAGGAGACTATGGTCGACAAAAACGCCAACGTCAAGTGATTGAAGCCATCGCCAAAAAAGCGTTATCATTAGATTCGGTTGCTAATTTTGAATCGATTTTTAACGTCATCAAATCAAATATGCAAACAAATTTAAGTTTTGACAACATGGTAGGATTATTCAACAATTACCGTCATGCTGCCCAATCCATTAGCTCTGATTATATTCATGGTAAAGATGCTTGGCTTTCTGGGGGATCTTATCAATTAGCTTCAACTGATGAACTACAGCGTATTTCAAATGCACTGCGTCAAAATCTTGAACTTTCACCTGAAACGGTTGATAATACTGAAACTAAACAGAATCAATTGAATAAACAAGTTGACTGGAAGGATTTAGATGCGGAATACAACTATACGATTTACTCAGATGAAAAGTTAAAGAATTTGCCAAAATCTAGCCAACAACAGTCATCTTCTCAATCAAGTAGTCATTAGTTTTTTGAAAACAAACAAAAAAGACTGGAATTCATCCAGTCTTTTTTCAATTAAGAAACCACTTCTACCGTTGCGTATAAAATACCTGCAGAAGGAATTTGACTATTTGGCATTGCCACATCTAATTGACGTGGGTTTGAATAAGCAAAAGTTCCTGTATCATTAACGGTACGGTACCAAACTGTACCATCAGATAATGTAATTTTAAGTTTTGTACCTTTTGGAAAAACAGATAAGTTAGCAGCAACACCGCTGTAACCCATGTTTGATCCTAAAACAGCGGGATCATAAAAACTCAATTTAAACGTTCCTTGGTTTGAAGTTTGCTCAGCAGCTTGAGAAACAGCAGCTTGTTGCTGTGCTTGAGCTTGTGCAGCAGCTTCTTGTTGATGTTGTTGTTCTTGTAATTGTGCTTGTTTTTCAGCTTCTAAGCGTTCTTGTTCTTTCACTTGAGCTTGGCGTTCTTGTTCAGCTAAAACAGCAGCTTTAAAGGCTTCTTTCTTTTGTTCGGCTTGCTGATTATCATAATCAGTGATAATTTGTTTAGCGTGAGTCAATTCACTAACAAGCTGTTGGTCAACGATATAAGTTTTAGGTTGAGTTGTTGCAAATACGGTTGTTAGGCGGTTACCTAAGCCAATAATTAATAAGATGGTTAATGTTGTTAACGTTATTATGATTGATTTTTTATTGTTAAAAATAATAATCTCTCCTTTGTGATCATTCCACTATCGAATAATGATCATTATACGTTATCATTATTGCGGATAAGTGATGATAACATTACAAAATGCGTTATAATTGTTACATCGAAACATTGCTGTAATATAACATCGTTATCAATTAGAAAAGAGGAATACACATGAAAACAAAAACTTATTTTCCCTTTATTATGGGCGCTATAGCTGCTATCATCACATTTATAATGGGATTATTTATTGCTTACAAGAACTTCAATTTGTCAGCAGAAATTTCACTAGGAATCGCAATTCTGTTGGCAGTATTGATGTTTGGATTTACTTACATGCGTGCACAGTCTTCAATTAAAATTAAAAAAATTGTTGAAAAATATGACCTAACAGCCGCTGAATTGGCTGAAATTACGGGTCGACGTGAACGTGATTTTCCAATCACAAAAGGCAAACTTCAATTGATTGTCCCTTATCGATACTGGGCACAAATTTTGACAAAATTAGAACAATACGAAAGAGAGCATCCAAAAAATTAATGGCAGTTTTAACAATTAATAACTTATCACATACGTTTATCGATAAAGAGATTTATCGCGATACCAATTTACAATTAAATAAAGAAGACCACTTAGGAATTACTGGGCAAAATGGTGTGGGTAAAAGTACCCTAATTAAAATTTTGACAGGTGAAATGACACCTGATGAAGGTAATATTACTTGGCAAAAGAATTTACACATTGGCTATTTAGACCAATATGCTAACTTAAAACCAGGTCAAAGTGTCCGTCAATTTTTACGGACAGCTTTTGATTGGCTTTATGAACAAGAGCAAAAAATGCAAGGTTTCTATGAGCAATATGCGACTGAAATGGATGATGACTACCTAGAAAAAGCAGGTAAAATTCAGACTTTACTAGAAGAACGTGGATTTTACGATATTGATACTAAAATCGAAGTTGTTGCCAGTGGGTTGGGAATTGATGCTATTGGGTATGATCATGATGTGAGTCAATTATCTGGTGGACAACGTTCAAAACTAATTTTGGCGAAACTATTACTTGAACATCCAGATGTGCTACTACTTGATGAGCCTACGAACTACCTTGATACGAACCATATTGATTGGCTATCTGACTTCTTGAATAATTTTGCAGGCGCCTTTATTGTGGTGAGTCACGATCAAGACTTCTTAGATAAAATTACCAATGTAATTGCCGATATTGAATTCGGTAAAATCACCAAATATACAGGTAGCTTAGAACAAGCAATGAAGCAAAAAGAAGCTAACCAAATTACGTATATGAAAGCTTACGAAAACCAACAAAAACATATTGAAAAAACCGAAGCTTATATTCGTAAGTTTAAAGCGGGTTCACGTTCAAAAAGTGCACAAAGTCGTCAAAAACAATTGAATCGACTAGAACGTATGACACCACCTAAATTTAATAAACAAGCTAACTTAGAGTTTGATTATCAACCAATTTCAGCCCGTATTTTAGTAAATGCTAACAATTTAAAAATTGGTTACGATGGTCAAGCATTGGTAGAGCATCCGTTTAACTTTTCAGTCGCAAATGGTGAAATTGTTGCGATTAAAGGATTTAACGGAATTGGGAAATCAACGCTACTTAAAACATTATTGAATATTATTCCAAAAATTGAAGGGGATATTGAATTAGCTCATAATGTCAAAATTAACTATTTTGAACAAACACTAAAATGGGCAAATAAAAAAGATACCCCACTACAAATTTTACAGGCTCAATACCCTGATCAAGAAGCAAAACATCTACGTCAAATTTTAGCCCGTACAGGATTAACGGCTCAGCAAGTGATGTCTGAAGTTGGGACACTTTCTGGTGGGGAACAAATGAAGGTTAAATTAGCTAGTTTAATGAATCAAACCAGTAACTTAATGTTCCTTGATGAGCCTACAAACCACTTGGATGCAGCGACAAAAGGTGCACTAAGACGTGCTATTCAAGATTATGAAGGTGGCGTGATTATCGTAAGTCACGAAGCCGACTTCTTTGAAGGTGACTGGGTAGATAAAGTTATCGATATCGAAGCAATGAACAAATAAAGGAGTAGCCGATGAACAAACGCTATGTTGATATTGTTTTAAATACCTGCTTAATGGCGGGGAAAATCATGATTCAAAGTGGGTCAGAAATGTATCGTGTTGAAGATACCATTAATCATATTGCTAAAAATGCAGGATTGAAAGATCCAGTGGTTTTTTCAACGCCAACAGGCTTGTTTGTCGGGGTTAATCACCATCCGATTGTGCAGCTAACGCAAGTTTATGTTCGCACTATCAACTTAGAAAAAGTTCATCGTGTGAATCGATTATCACGTGAATTTGGGGCAAGAAAAATTACGCTTAATGAATTGCACAAAGGGTTGCATGATATTCATGAAAATACACCATCGTTTTCACACTACCTCAAAGTACTATCAACTGCTTTATTAAGTGCAGTATTGATGGTGCTTGCTGTAGGACAATTTAATTTATCAGAATTTTGTTTAGTACCTTTTGCAGGAATGCTCGCTTATCTAACAAATGACCTAGTCAATCGGTATACTAATATTAAATTCTTATCGCAAGTGGTAGCTTCGATGATTGTGGCACTTTTTGCCGTCATTATGGTGCGGCTATCACTTGCTCAAAATATGGATGCGATGATTGTAGGTGGCATTTTGCCACTGGTTCCAGGACTTGCGATTATGAACTCGTTGCGAGATTTATTTGCAGGACACTTGTTAACGGGTGTTGCTCGAGGCATGGAAGCCTTGATTACAGCTGCTGCAATTGGTGGTGGTGTGGCAACAGTCTTACGATTTTTTGGAGGAATTGGCACACTTTCAACTTCGCTTTATCTCACCATGCCTCAACAAGTTTTGATTAATATTGTGTTTAGTTTTTTAGGGACAGTCGGGTTTGCGATAGTGGTCGATGTACCGGCTAAAGCCTTACCTTATTGTGGCTTTTCAGGAATGTTAGGATGGATGGTTTACTGGATTGGCTCAAATTCAGGATCAGGTCACCTAATGGCTTACTTGCTAGGAGCATTTGCAGTGGGTATTTTAAGTATTGTTTTTGCAAGAACTAAAAAGATGCCCGTTATCATTTTTAATATTCCAGCAATTGTGCCATTAGTTCCAGGAGTAACCGCTTATCAAGCAGTTAGACAGATTGTTACGGGCGGCATTGATGAAGCGATGCGATTAAGTTTTACTGTGTTGATGATTACAGGAGCGATAGCAGTTGGATTTATGCTATCTCAAGTTTGTGGTCAATTAACTTCCCACATTCAACATAATTATTATGAAAAAAAATATCGACTATAATAAAAAAGCTGACGGAGTTATCGTCAGCTTTTTTGTATGTGAATTATTCAAAAACCATTTGGTTATGGTAAAGTTCTGCATAAAATCCATTTTCTTTTAGAAGTTCTTCATGTGAACCAAGTTCAATGATTTCACCATTTCTAAGAACAGAAATTTTATGAGCATTCAAAATTGTTTTCAAACGGTGGGCGATAACAAAGCTGGTACGACCTTCAATCACATTGTCCATAGCAGCTTGAATTTTCGCTTCGGTAACCGTATCCACATTTGATGTTGCTTCATCCAAAATTAAAATCTTAGGATTTGTAATAATGGTTCTCGCAATAGAAATCAATTGTTTTTGACCGGCAGAGAAGATGGCATTATCATCACTGATTTCAGTTTCATAACCATTTTCAAGACCTTCAATAAAGTCATGGATATTGGCTTGTTTTGCAGCATCAACCACTTCTTCGTGCGTAGCATCAGGTTTACCAAATTTGATATTTTCAGCAATTGTTCCAGAGAATAGTTGAGGATCTTGCAACACAATTCCCACATTTTTTCTTAGATTATCGAGATCCATTTCACGGATATCGACACCATCAATGGTAATAGCACCTGAATCAACGTCGTAAAAACGGTTCATCAAGTTCATAACAGTTGTTTTACCTGAACCAGTAGGTCCTACTAAAGCAACCATTTCACCACGTTTGGCTTCAATTGTAATCCCATGTAAAACTTCAGTTCCTTTAACGTAACTAAAGTGAATATCATCAATTTTAACGTTATCTTTAACACCATCAAAAGTTTTACCGTTTTGTGGACGAACTTCATCAGGTTGTTCTAAAACTTCATTGATACGACGTGCACCCGTTACAGCAAGTTGAATCATGTTGTAAAGTGAAGTCATCGTAATAATTGGTTGATAATATTGAGAAGCGTAACTCACGAAAACGACAACTAAACCTAATCCATCTGCAACTGACATACTACCACTTAAAACTAACCAAGAACCAACAAAGGTTACAAGTGCCGTATTAAGTAGAGCAAACCCATTCATCAAGGGGTTTAGCACACTTGACCAAAACTGTCCTTTAAATGACTTAGGTCTTACTTCGTTATCATTGTAGTTGGTAAATTTAGCAATAGAATCTTTTTGAAGACCATTTGTAATAATGACTTTTTGACCAGCGATTTGTTCATTAACATAACCATTTAGTTGACCAATCTCATCTTGTTGTTCATTGACGTGTTTTTGAGCTTTCAAAATCACAACCGCACCTAAGATAATGGCAATCGGTGTTGAAGCGATTGTCACCCAAGCTAAAGTGGCATCTTTGGTAAACATAATCCAAATCATACCGATAAATAAAGCTAATGAAGAAAAGATTTCAAACAAAGCTTGGTTCATGGCATTGAAAATATTATCTAGGTCAGAAGTATAAAGTGATAACATGTCACCATCTGAATGAGAATCAAAATAATTGATTCTCATTTTTTGCATTTTACCAAAAAGACCTGTTCTCATGTTACCTGCACCACGACCTGAAACTTGTGAAATCAGTAGTGTGCTGGCAAACATTGAAATAGCATAACCGACATAAAATAACACCATCATCAGTAATGCACCGTGAAAGGCACCTAAACTAGCATTACCACGAGTTGCTGGGTTCATCCATTCTTGTAGGTAATTCGTTAAGTTTGTAATGGCTTGTCCCATATAAATAGGAGCATTAACTTGTAAGTAGGTGGCCACAATAGTTAGTAAGATAACCACTAGCATAATCCATTTAAACGGACTAAGATAATGGCCGTAAAATTTTGCCGCACCCTTTAAATCTTTCATAAAAGTATTTCCTCCTCACTATTTGTCTTTTGCAATTTGTGTGTTATAGATTTCTTGATAGTAGTGGTTGTTTTGAACCAGTTCTTCGTGGGTACCCACACCCACAATTTGTCCATGATCAAGAACTAAGATTTTATCTGCATTGATAATTGATGAAATTTTTTCTGAAATAATAAAAGTAGTTGTGCCTTTTAGATCACGATCTAAAGCTTCTTGTACTTTCTTTTCAGATTGGGCATCTAAAGCACTGGTTGAATCATCAAGAATTAAAATTTCAGGATGAGAGATAACACCACGTGTAATGGATAAACGTTGTTTTTGTCCACCAGAGAAGTTGGCACTACGTTCTTCAACTTTTGCATCATACTTGCCGTCTAATTTTTCAATAAATTCAGCAGCTTGTGCAATATTTGCAGCCCATTTCATATCTTCAAGTGTGGCATTTTCATTTCCTTGACGTAAGTTTTCAGCAATTGTTCCTGAAAATAGTGTTGAACGTTGTAAAACAAATGAAATGGCATTTTGAAGAGATTTTTGGTTAACATCTTTGATATTTTTACCACCAACTTTAACTGTTCCTTCTTGTGGATCATAAAGACGAGGGATTAGTTGAGCTAGAGTTGATTTACCTGAACCCGTTGCACCGACGATTCCGACTTGTTCACCCGGTTTAGCTGTGAAGCTAACATCTTTAATGGTAGGTTCATCATCTCCAGGATAAGTGAAGGAAACGTGATCAAATTCTACAGCACCATCAAGTTTTTCAGGGGCAACATCTGGGAATTGTAGTCCAGGTTTTGTTTCAAAAATTTCTTGCAGACGTTTTAAAGAAACAAACGCACGAGAAGAAGTCGTCATCATTAGCCCAGCTGTAATAATAGCGAATAAGATTTGCATTAAGTATTGCGTGAAAGCATTAATTGAAGCAAGTAAAGCTGGGTTAGTGTTGATAATATCACCAATTAGGAAAATTGAAGCCGCAACAGCTAAGTTCCCAATTAAGAAGAATGAAGGAATTAAAATTGAAAATAAATTCCCAATGACAATAGTCAAACCAGTCATATCATCAGAAGATTTACTAAATTTTTTGAATTGGCTATCTTCTTGAACAAATGACTTAACCACACGCATCCCCATTAAGTTTTCACGGGCAAGACGGTTATTATTTTCAATATAAGATTGAATACGAGCAAAGTATTTACCCATTTTAGTAAAGGCAAATGCACAAACTAAAACGATTGCAATCATCATCACAATAATCATCCACCAAAGTTGCGGTAGTGTCATAACAGCCAAAATAAAAGCACCAATAAACAAAATTGGCACACGCATAATTTGTTGTAAGAAGTTCATGACAATTAGTTGCACTTGGTTAATATCGTTTGTCATTCGAACGACCAAGTTAGCGGATGAAAGTTCTTCAATATTTGAAAGTGAAAAACTTTGAATCTTACGATAAGTTGCTTCACGCATATCAGCAGCCACGCCTTGTGCAACTTTGGCTGCAAAATAGGTATTAAAGACACCAGCGATAATACCAATAACCGCTAGTGCAATTAGTTGTGTTCCCAAGTTAACGACGTTAGAACGGTCGCTTGAGATAATGGCACTAATCATATCTTGAAGCAAGTGGGGTTGCCAAAGCGTTGCAAAAGCAACAATGATAACACCAAGACTTGCAAAGAAGATATCTTTGTTATACCGTTTTAAAAAAGGTATTAAAGTCTTCATAAAATATTTCCTCCTAAATATTGTTTTTTGGGTTAAATAGTCATATAGAAGACTTTACCACTTATTTAAAATTGCGTGCAAGTAATTTGTTGTAAGAAATTTAGGAGGTTTTTTGAATGCATCATATTGATTTTAAATTAGCAGAAAAAAGCGATTTACCCGAAGTGATTAGAATTTATAATCAAGGAGTTTTAACACAAAAAGCCGCTCCAGATGTTGAGGTTGTTACAGTCGATGAAAAGAAAGATTGGTTTAATCAACATTTAGGTACCAATCATCCATTATGGGTAATTAGAAATCAAAACCAAGAAGTCATGGGTTGGGTGAGTTTATCTAAAATGTATGACAGACTAGTCTACGACATCAGTGTGGAAATCAGTATTTATATTGATGAAGCTTTTCAAGGCCAAGGTCTAGCCACAAAGGCGATTACATTTTGTGAGAAAAAAGCTCAGGAATTGGGTTATCAAAATATTGTGGCATTAATTTTTTCACATAATGAAGCTAGTAAGCATTTATTTGAAAAAAATAACTATCAACACTATGGTAACTATCCAGATATTGCCAAGATTAAAGATAAAATTGTCAGTGTGGATATTTATGGTAAGAAAATTTGAAAAGCAAATCAAAATAGCTTATAATTAAGCTATGCGATGAGTCGAAAAAGTACAGCGATGTACAATTTCAAGCAAGAAGACACCTAGTGTTTAATCACAGCACAGGAAGTGCGGCGTTGAAAAGTAGATGTGAACTGCTTTTCACACTTTACTTGAGTAGAGTGCTTCATTTTAATCACCTAACGTTTTTAACGTTAGGTGATTTTTTTTAGCTTTTAAAAAAGGAGAATCAACATGACAACTTATCAAAAAAATAGCATGATGGGATTATTTTTAACGAGCTTATTAATTGCCTTAGTGACAGAAACCTTTTTGAATAATGCTTTATTTGCAGTTATGCAGACGTTTAGTGTGTCATCTTCGGTGGTGCATTGGTTGAGCTCGCTTTATATTTTGGTTTTAGGTTTGATGATTCCAACTTCTGCTTTTGTGTTTTATAATTTTTCAACTAAGTGGATTTATACTTCTATGATGGGGTTATTTGCGTTCGGTTCACTTATTTGCTTAATTTCACCTAACTTTTATGTCTTACTTTTTGGGCGTGCACTTCAAGCCATTGTTGCAGGGGTATTAGTGCCATTGGTTCAAAACGTCGTTTTAGCCATTTATGACAAAAACCGCCGACCTTTTATTTTTGGGTTAGTTGGAATGGTTGTCGCAATCGGTCCAGCTATTGGTCCAGTTCTTTCTGGATTTATTTTGCACTATACCTCATTTAGAAGTTTATTTTTAATCGTCTTATTACTCAGTCTTGTCTTATTAGGGCTGGGGATAAGGTTTGTTTTTGATATTAGTCCTCATCAAAAACGCCCACTAGACTTTTGGTCACTTTGCTATTCGACTGTTGGGTTTGGGTTATTGTTATTGTCATTTTCGCTAATGGGCGAGCATCAACAAGTCGATTTGCTAACACTAGGGATGCTTGTGATTGGCATTATTGCGTTGATTATTTTTTGCAGACGTCAATTTAAGATTAGTCATTATTTAATGAATCTAGCGGTTTTAAAAAATCGCACTTTTACCGCATCAATGACCCTAGCTTCTATTTGTAATTTTTCACTGCTTGGTGTGGAGTTAGTGATTCCATTATATTTACAACAAACACACAATTTAGATGCGTTAACAACCGGATTAGTGTTACTACCAGGATCATTATTGCTAGGTGTGATTAGTCCATTTTCTGGCAAGTTGTATCAAAAATTTGGATATCAAAAACTCGCTATTGTCGGATTTTCGATTTTAATTTTAGCAACTTTACCTTATTTAATGATTGAATCATTATCTTTAGTAGCGATTACGATTTTTTATATGATTCGAATTGGGGGTCTGGGCTTGGTATTGATTCCATCTTTACCTCATGCCATGGCAAAGCTACCTCAAAGTGAAACAGTCGATGGTAATGCGGTTTTTTCAACGATTAGAGAAATTGCAGCCGCACTAGGAATGACAGTTTTAATGACTCTACTAGCATTGAGTCACTTTTTGTCTTTTGTCGTTGCGATTGTAATTGCAGCAGTAGGTTTACTAATCGCTTTATTTTTTGTTAAATAATTCGGATATTTAAGTAAAAAACGGGCAAAACGGTCGTTTTTTTGGTAAAATAGAGAAGTATTCAAGAATATTTGGAATAAAATCCGAACATTTTATGAAAAGAGTTAAAAATTTTGGAGGCCAAGACATGAGTCAATTTAGACGTGTTTTTGTGATTGTGCTTGATTCAGTTGGAATTGGACAAGCACTTGATGCCCAAAAATATGATGATGAAGGTGCTGATACTTTAGGTCATATTGGAAGCGGTTATCAAGGTCACTTTGAATTAAAGAATTTACAAAAATTAGGATTATCAAATATTAGACCTGAAAATCCAATCGAAAATGTACCTATTGCCCCAAGTCCACTTGCGAGCTTTGGTAAAATGCAAGAAGTTTCAGTTGGTAAAGACAGTATGGATGGTCACTTTGAAATGATGGGACTGCCTGTTACTGAGCCACTTGGCTTTTTCCCTGATGGATTTGATGATGCTTTAATCAAAAAAATTGAAGACTACAGCGGACGCAAAGTAATTGTAAATAAGCCTTATTCTGGGACTGAGGTTATTGCAGAATACGGGGAACATCAATTAAAAACAGGTGATTTAATTGTTTATACATCAGGTGATTCTGTACTGCAAATTGCAGCAAACACAGCAGTCATGCCACTTGAAGAATTACATGATCTTTGTCGTTATGTGCGTTCAATCACAATCGATGCCCCTTACCGTATTGGTCGTGTTATTGCGCGTCCTTATTTTGGTACAAATAAAGATAATTTTGAACGAACCAGTGATCGTCACGATTATGCCTTACTACCTGAAAAACCAACTGATTTAGACCGCTTAAAAGAAGCAGGCTATGAAGTGATTGCAGTCGGTAAAACGGAAGATATTTTTAGTGGGCAAGGAATTACTGAAGGATTCCATACAACAAGTAATATGGATGGTATGGACAAGGTAATTGAACTGAGTGACCGTGAATTTAGAGGCTTCTTATTTGCCAATCTAGTAGACTTTGATGCGATGTATGGTCATCGTCGAAATATTCAAGGTTACGGAGATGCTTTAATGGACTTTGACCGTCGTTTAGGTGAGCTCTTACCATTGCTTAAAGAAGATGACTTACTGATGATTACAGCAGATCATGGTAATGATCCAGGCTTTAAAGGAACGGACCACACACGTGAATTTGTCCCACTCCTTGCTTACAGTCCATCACTAATGGGTGGTCAAGACCTAGGCACACGTCAAACTTTCTCTGATTTAGGACAAACTATTTTAGATAATTTTGAGGTTAAAGGAACAGAACACGGCACAAGCTTTTTAAATCAATTAAAATAATACGGGGGGACTAAAACTTATGGCAACACCACATATTCAAGCTGAAAAAGGCGAAATCGCATCAATTGTACTTTTACCAGGAGATCCATTGCGTGCTAAATTTATCGCAGAAAACTTTTTAGAAGATGCAAAACTGTATAACAGTGTGCGTAACACATTTGGTTATACAGGAACTTACAAAGGCGTTGAAATTTCTGTTCAAGCAACAGGAATGGGAATGCCTTCAATGAGTATTTACGCAAACGAATTAATGCGTGATTACGGCGTTAAAACTTTAATTCGTGTTGGAACAACGGGTTCTATTCGTGAAGAAGTTAAAGTACGTGATATTGTGATTTCACAAGCTGCAAGTACAGACTCAAACATTATTCGTACCACTTTTGGTGATGGTATTTTCTACGCACCTATTTCAGACTTTGGATTACTACGTAAATCAGTTGAATTAGCTGAAGAAGAAGGGTTAAATTACCATGTTGGGAATACATTTGGTGAAGACCGTTTTTACAATGATGAAATGAACAAAGATAAATTACGTGAATACAACTTATTATGTCTTGAAATGGAAATCCCAGCATTGTACATGCTAGCTGCTAAATATAACTGTCGCGCATTAGGTATCTTGACAGTCAGTGATCACTTAATCACAGGTGAACAAACAAGTTCAGACGAACGCCAAGAAGGTTTTGGTAAAATGGTAGAACTTGCACTTGAAACGGCTATTCAAGCTCAATAATAAGTGATACAAAAAGACCATTAGTTGATAATGGTCTTTTTTATATGCGGTTTTATTTGAGGCACAATTGCCAAAATTTACAAACAAAATTTGCATATCTGATAGTCGTAGGGTATTGTGAATATTGCGATAAGTTGTGTTGGTGACAGGGATGCACACTTATTCATAATTCAAATAAAAGTAGGTTATTCTATTGGAAATGAACGTATTAAATTTTGTCGAACTGATAAAAGAAGGTAACTATCAAACAGATTTAACGACAATGAAACGTAGTGAGTTAAACAAAACAAAACTTAAAAAATTTATTCAAGAAACACTTACAAAGGTTGAAGATAATCTGAATTCAGGCTATATGTCACAAATTCAGTTGCATCTGGAAGGTCGCAGACCACTTACAGTTGGTGTTGAGACTGGTATTGTGAACTTACCTTTTGAAAATGTGGATAAAGTCACAAAAATCATGACTGAAGAAGAAAACCGTGAAGTGTCACTTTATTTAACGGCATCTTCAGACTTTTTAAATCGAACAGGTTTTAGAATTGATCAACTAGTAACAGCTGATGAACTACTAGCAGGTAGTAAAGAAGCAGCTGCAAAGATGGATGACTGGATTGAAGAACAAATTCAATTAGTCAAAGACTATCAAGTTGAAGAACCCAAAAAAACTGAGACTAAAAAAGAAACAAAAACGAAGAAAACAACCAAAAAGACAACTAAAAAAACAACAAAGAAGGCTAAAAAATGATTACACAAGTTTTATTGATGATGTTAGTCGGTATTTTTGCAGGAACACTAGGGTCAATTCTTGGTATTGGTGGAGGAATGATTATTACTCCGTTTTTAACCATTGCTTTAGGATTAGATATTAAATATGCCATTGGTGCCAGTGTTGTGGCCGTTATTGCGACCAGTTCAGGAGCCAGTGTTGCTTATTTGAAAGATGAATTATTGAACCTGCGTGTAGCGATGTTTTTAGAACTAGCAACAACAACAGGAGCCATTATTGGAGCGGTCTTAACAGGGTTAGTTCCTTCTAGTTTCTTATCGGTCTTATTTGGATTACTCTTGGTTTACTCAGCTTACAACATGTATCGCAAACTGCGTAATAAACAAAGAAATGTCGTCCAAAATGAAGACGATAAATGGTCTAAAAAGCTTAAACTAAATGGTCAATACTATGACCACCAAGAGCAAAAAGAAGTTTCTTATGCAGTTAAAAATGTCCCAGGTGGATTTGCAATGATGACCGGTGCCGGGTTTGCCAGCGGGTTACTTGGAATTGGTAGTGGCGCTTTTAAAGTAATTGCGATGGATACCATTATGAAAATGCCCCTTAAGCCTTCTACGGCAACCAGTAATTTGATGATGGGAGTTACAGCTGCAGCTAGTGCTACCGTTTATTTTTTTAATGGCTCAATGAAATTTGATATTGCGGCCCCACTTGCTTTAGGAATTTTGTTAGGTGCAATGATTGGGTCACGTATTATGGTTCACTTGAAGCCAAAAGTAATTAGAATGATTTTTATCCCAATTATCTTATACATGGGAATTCAAATGGCACTAAAAGGATTTGGGGTGATGTAAGATGAACGATAAACAAAAAGAAATGCAAGATGTCGAGTTAGTTATCGGAAAAATTTTACGAATAGGAGTTATTATTGCTGCTGTTGTGATGGCTTTGGGTGTGTTATTGTTACTTGTCCAAGGAAACAGTGGTTATGCAGACAATAATATGCCTGCGACTCTTTCAGAGGTATTTATGGGTTCTTTTGCATTGAAGCCCTATGCTGTGATGGCTTTAGGTATACTGCTGTTGATTTTGACACCAGTGTTGCGTGTGGTTATTTCAATATATGCCTTTTTTAAAGAATCAGATTATCTTTATATGTGGATAACAACCATTGTATTTGTAATTTTAATTATCTCAATGATTGTGGGTTACTTAGGAAAATAAAAAATGAGTGACAAATAAGAAAGATAGGTCTTTAATAATATTATGGGGAGTACGCATATATTATTAGGGGGGATTAATCTTGTCACGATTATATCGGAGTCTTAGATTCCTTATTTTATTAGCTATATTAATTTATATTATCAATTTTTTGCCAAAAACATGGGAGCAACTACAAGTTTTACCTTATCCAGGTAAATTAACATTAGTGCTGTCATTGTTTTTGGTTATTTTATTTATCGCAATAAGTTGTATTCTCATTAAATTCAAAGAGGTTGAGTTATCATCAAAAAGCTATTGGTTAGTTATTAGCATAGTTTTAGTCATCGCTTTTGTTTGGCAATTTATTTTAACTAAAGCTGTCAATTTAAATATTGAAGGTTGGGACCCTTGGACTATTTTTCAATGGGTCACAGGACATGGAGAAGTTTATCCAGACTATTTTTCTTATAATCCAAATAACATGGTCACGATGTATTTTTATCAATTTACAAAAATGACTCAAAACTTATTTGGAAGACCACTTAGTTGGTTGGCACTTTCAAGAATGAATGCAATAGTTATGATTATCGCGACATTTTTATTTGCGTATATTGTTAGACATTTTTTAAGTTCACTGGCAGCACTTTTTTCGGTTGTTTTATTTGCACTTTATTTCACTTGGTCGCCCTTATCTGTTGTACCTTATTCAGATACTTTATCGCTATTACCGGCATTATTAGCCATCTCGTTACTTTTGTTAGCGAAGCATTATCGAAGTCATCCGATTTCTTGTGCATTGTTAGTGGTTGTAGCGGGATTTATATCAGCAATTAGTTATTATACTAAGGCCTCTTCTGTTATTTTTTTGATTGCCTTTATTGGAGCGATTTTAATGACTTTGCTTCGAAAATCAAAAATAGGATTAAAGCAATGTAGTTTGCTCTTGTTATTAGTTATTGGATTTGTTGGAGGGTTTTACACAATTAAACAAGTTAATCAATCGCAAACTTTGGTGACCTTCAATCGTTCACTAGCGACGCCAATGACTCACTATTTAGCCATAGGAGCTTCTGAAAAAGGCTGGTGGAATCAACCTGACCAAGATTTCACAAGATCATTTAGTAGCTATCAAGAACGTTCACAAAAGAACATGGACAAGTATGTTCAAAGAGTAAATGATCGAGGTATTAATGGCTATATCGATTTCTTAAAGTACAAAAATGGGCTGACATTTAATGATGGGACGCTTGGTTGGTATGAAGAAGGTGGCGGAAAAGTAGTTGAAAATACGCCGTCAAAAGATAAAAGTAACCAGAATAGTTTAAGACAGTTGTTATATGGTCAGGGAGCAAAGACGCCTGTAGTAAAATATTTAGCACAAGTCTTGTGGATTATCTTGTGGTTATTGATAGTTGGTTCACTATTACGCTTGTTGAGTAAAAAAACACAGTCAAGAGCAACTGATTGGATGCTTTTAACTGTGTTAGGTGGATTTATTTTCTTATCATTGTTTGAATCAGGTCGAGGACGATATGTTATTCAATTTTTACCTTACTATTTTATCTTAGCTGGATTTTTATTTAATAATTTTAAAGAACAAACAAAAAAAGATACTCGTTGATGCGAGTATCTTTCTTATTTTTATTTATCATCTAAACCAATATTGTAATCATCATCTCTCATAGCAGAAACGTGACCTAATAGGTAACCATTTCCAACTTGTGAGAAGAAGTCATGGTTTGAAGTTCCTGTTGATAATCCATTCATTACGATTGGATTAACATCTTCATCAGTATCAGGGAAGAGTGGATTTTGACCAAGATTCATTAAGGCTTTATTAGCATTGTAACGAAGGAAGGTCATAACCTCTTCTGTCCAGCCAATTTCATCGTAAAGATCTTGAGTGTAAAGGGCTTCATTTTCATAAAGCTTGTACAGTAAGTCATACATCCAATCTTGCATTTCTTCTTGTTCTTTTTCACTTAGTTCATTAAATCCAAGTTGGAACTTGTAACCGATGTAAGTTCCGTGAACAGATTCATCACGGATAATCAATTTAATAATTTCAGCCACATTAGCTAATTTGTTGTTACCCAAGTAGTAAAGTGGTGTGTAGAATCCAGAGTAGAATAAGAAAGTTTCAAGGAAAACACTAGCAACTTTCTTTTGAAGAGGGGAGCCATCTTGATAGATATCATTAATGTATTTTGCTTTTTTCTGCAAGTATTCGTTGTGGTCTGTCCAATCAAAAATCTCTTTAATTTCTTCGTTAGTATTCAAAGTACTAAAGATTGAAGAGTAACTTTTAGCATGAACAGATTCCATAAATTGAATGTTATTTAAAACAGCTTCTTCTTTTTGAGTACGAACATTTTCTTTTAATTTAGCCATACCATCTTGAGATTGAAGTGTATCAAGTAAAGTTAGTCCACCAAAAACGTGACCAACTACTGTCTTTTCTTCAGGTTTCAGTGTACGCCAGTCGTCTAAGTCATTAGATAATGGGATACGTGTATCTAACCAAAATTGTTCAGTTAGTTTTTCCCATGTGGCTTTATCAATAGTATCTTCAATTTCATTCCAGTTTATCGCTTTATAATAATTATCTACTTGTTCCAAAATATCATCTCCATAGGGGGTTTTAGACTTTAATTATAAATAAAACAGCTAAAGGCTGTCTAGCTGTTTTATTGGTTAAATACTACAACTTTCACATTCATTAGAGCCAACTTCTTGTGAGTCGTCTGTAAAAGTACGTACGTAATAAATTGATTTAATACCTTTGTAGTAAGCATAGTTACGTAGGATGCTCAAATCACGTGTGGTTTGTTCTTCTTCTTCTTTCCATTCATACAATCCTTCAGGAATTGTTGAACGTAAGAAGAGTGTTAAACTCATCCCTTGATCAATATGTTGTTGAGCAACAGCATAAGTGTCGATAACTTTACGCATATCTGTATCATAAGCTGAAGTGTAGTATTTAATTGTTTCGTTATCCAAGTGAGGTGCAGGGAAGTATAATTTACCATTTTTCTTCTCTGTACGTTCTTCAATTAGACGAGTAATTGGGTGAAGGCTAGCACTAGTATCATTAATGTAAGAAATTGAACCTGTTGGGGCAATTGCTAAACGATAAGCATTGTAAAGGCCATCTTGTTGGATAGCTTCTTTTAAATCTTGCCAGTCTTGTTGAGATGGAATCATAATCCCATCAAATAATTGTTTTACACGGTCTGATTTTGGTGCAAAACTTTGAGTTAGGTATTTATCAAAGTATTCACCTGTTGCATAAGTTGATTTTTCAAAATCGTGGAAAGTTTGTTTTCTTTCGCGAGCAATTTGGTTACTTTCAGCTAAAGTCCAGTAATTTAGCAGCATGAAGTAAGTATCCACAAACTCTAAAGCTTCTTTTGAGCCATAGTGAATATGTTCTTTAGCTAAGAATGAGTGAAGTCCCATAGCACCAAGACCAATTGAATGACTTAACTGGTTTCCTTTAGCAACAGTAGGAACAGCTTCAATATTTGAAGTATCTGAAATGAAAGTCAAAGCACGAGTCATCGTTTTAACTGATTTACCAAAGTCAGGACTTGTCATTAAGTTACCAATGTTTGTTGAACCAAGGTTACAGCTAATATCAGTTCCCATTTGGTCAAATTCTTGCTTATCGTTTAAGATAGCAGGTGTTTGAACTTGTTGGATCTCAGAACATAAGTTACTCATGATAATTTTACCGTCAACAGGGTTTTCACGGTTAGCAGTATCCACATTTAAAATATAGGGATAACCTGATTCTTGTTGAAGTTTTGAAATCTCATTTTCAAGTTCACGAGCTTTAATCTTATATTTGCGAATTTCATCATTTTGAACCATATTGTCATACTCTTTTGTAATATCAACATATGAGAAAGGTTCGCCATAAATACGTTCAACATCATAAGGACTGAATAAGTACATATCTTGGTTAGTACGTACAAGTTCATAATATTTATCGGGTACGACAACACCTAAAGAGAGTGTTTTAACACGGATTTTTTCATCAGCATTTTCTTTTTTAGCTGACAAGAATTGGATGATGTCTGGATGGAAAACGTTTAAGTAAACAGCACCAGCACCTTGGCGTTGGCCCAATTGATTTGAGTATGAAAATGAATCTTCAAGTAACTTCATAACGGGAATAACACCACTAGAAGCACCTTCGATTCCTTTGATTGGGGCACCAGATTCACGCAAGTTTGATAGCGCAATCCCAACCCCACCACCAATTCGTGATAATTGAAGTGCTGAGTTAATTCCACGCCCAATACTGTTCATATCATCAGTCATTTGGATTAGGAAACAAGAAACAAATTCCCCACGACGTTTTTTACCAGCATTTAAAAAGCTAGGTGTCGCAGGTTGGTAGCGTTGACTAACCATTTCATCAGCTAAAGCTTCTGCAAGTTTTTCATCGCCATTTGCGTAATAAAGGGCATTAAAAAAGACCCTATCGATGAAGGTCTCAAGATAATAAGCACCATCGTTAGTTTTTAAAGCATATTGATTATAAAACTTGTAAGCTGCCATAAATGATTTGAAACGGAAGTTTGCATCTTCCATTCTCTTATGCAAGTTTTCTAGAAAATCTTGAGAGTATTGTTCTAGAAATTCAGCTTCAATGTAGTCATGTTCAATTAAAAAGTCTAATTTTTCTTTTAAGTTATTAAATTGTTTAACATTAGGAATTACATTTTCGTGGAAGAAAGCCTTCAAGGCTTCTTTATCTTTATTAAGTGGGATTTGATTATCAACAGGACGGTTTACCTCGTTGTTTAAAACAAAGTAAGAAATGTCACTGATATTTAAATCTTTAAGACTCATATTCTTTCACAACTTTCTTGAATTCTTCGACATCTTTGTTGGTGCCATTAAATTCAAAATCAAAAATAATAGGAACGTCATAGTGTTCTGAAATTTTCTTAGCAGTGTGAAGGTAAAGATGGTTAAAGTTCTTGTTACCACCACCAGCAACACCTACTAAATTTTCAGCATTGGAGCCATAATCCAAGAACTCAAGAATACTTTCAACAAGTTCTAATTCATATGACGGCACAATCAAGATAAACGGTTCATTCATCTCATGAAATGGATCTTCATCACTAATTTCATAAGAAGGTAAATCTAACTTCTTCATAAATCTTCTGGTTTGACCAGTTAATGTGTAAAAAGCTAATTTCATGATAAAACCAAGTCTTTCACTTTGTTAGGTGCAAAACCAACAATAGGATCTTGATCAGGTGAGAAGAAAACAGGTACGCTACGGTAACCTTGGGCTTTTAGTTCTTCTAAAGCCTTTGCATCTTCATCAACATTAACTTCTTTAAATTTGATACCTTTTTGAGCAAGCAAACGTTTCATCATTTTGCACTGCATGCAGTTGTTTTTAGTGTACATGATTGATTCTGTCATGATAAAAATCCCCCTAGAAATTATTAAATGCCCATTAAATGCGACGATAATGGCCATTTGAAAGTGTATTTTGAAAATTAAATACCCCACAATATCTTGTGGGGATCAAGGTAACTCAATACCTCATGATGTAGATTGTGCGATGATTACGACTTAAAGTCAAGCGATAAATTGAATAAAAAAAGGTTGACAGATAAGAAATCGTAATCCCAACATCTTTGTAGAGTTTAGATAATTTTTTTAATTAATTGCATCTGTAAAATAATGACTTTTACGTTAAGCCACAATAATAAATTTAAGTAAAAATTTTGGTAAATGTCAACAGATTTATGGTGAGCTAAGAATATCTGCTAAATAAACGAGAGCAAAAGTTGAGAATAGCTAGACTTTAGTTTGCTATCTATTTTATAATTCTAAATGAGTGCTAAATTGAGGGAGTTTATAATATATGAAAAAATTCTTGGTGTCAGTTTTGAAGGCGGCATCTTTACTAGTGATTGTTTTGGTAGCAATGTTTGGTGCTTACAAAGGTGCACGTTATGTCGCTGCTAACCAAAAAAAAGCTGTTGTTAGTGACATGTACCAAAAAGCAAAAACGACTGACAGTTTGAAGTCGGGAGAAAATTTAACGTATCATTTAACTAAATTGGGGAGAGATGCCTTGCAGCCCGATTTATATTTTGATAAATCTAAAAGTCATACTGATCAAATGGCTTATACTTCACAAGAAGGTGGCATGCTGTACCAACATAGTGCAGGTCAGTTGACGATTCCTTCAGATATTTCAGCAGGGCACATTTTAGAAATTAAAACACCACTTTATATTGATTCATTTTCAGATGACGCGACTTTAGTCTTTGAAGATTCAGATGGTCAAAAGTTAACCTATAATGGGACTAACTTCAACACAGACTGGGATTACCGTAATCAAGGATTAGTTCGTGTTCTAACCGGAACTAATTTTGATAAGGATCAGTTAATCAATGACTCTGAATTTTTAAAGAAAAATGCAGGAAAAACCATCAGTTATCGGTTTGATAATCCCCAGTATATGATGGCTTCAAAAAAAGCATTGCAAGATAGTCAGTTAACGAAGCATAAAAATGTTGTCCTTAATCGTTCAGAGATTTCAAAAGATAAGCCATTTACTTATCAGTTCAACACATCTAGTGAAACGATTGAAGCGCTAGACTTTAAAGTATATAACCAAAATAACGATGACATTACTCAGCAATTTAAAGTGGCAATTCAATCACAAAAAATTGAAAATCATACAGACTTCAGTCAAACTTTAACAATTAGTCAAGTCGGTGACTTAACTGAAAAAGATCAACAAATTAAAATTGTCATGCCATTATACGGTCATTTTATTACGTCTGTTTTTTATGCAGGTGATAAGTTGCCAATTATTCAATAAAATTTTTAGAGGTAAACAAATGAATACAAAAAAAATAACAATTAAGCAAACGTTGCTGATTGGTTTAATGACTTTTGGTCTTTTTTTTGGAGCAGGGAATCTAATATTCCCTGTTTTTTTAGGCCAACAAGCCCAATCCAACTATCTAAAAGCCTTCTTTGGCTTTATTTTGTCGGATTGTGGGTTTATCTTGCTGGGAATTGCAAGCCTATGTCTTAGTCAAACTTATCAATTTAAAAAGATATTAACAAAATTCTCGCCAATTCTGGGCAAATTATTTGGCACATTGCTTTATTTGGTTATAGGACCTTTAATTTTACTACCTAGACTAGCAAGTGTGTCGTTTGAAATGGGGCTTGGAAGTTTTATACCACAAAATTATTATGTTGTGGTGATGGCACTTTATACAGCGATTTACTTTGCAATCGTCTATTACTTGAGTCAAGAAAATCATAATATTGTAACGATTATTGGTAAAATATTTACACCTTTACTACTGGTGACATTAGCTATTGTTTTTGGTTTGGTTTTTATTTTTAAAATGGGGAATCCAGTTCAACCACTTAGTATGGTTTATGCAACAAATCCTATACTTCAAGGTTTTTTAGATGGTTATAATACAATAGATGCGCTAGTTTCTGTTATTTTTGGTTTTATTATTGTTAAAGCCTATCAAAATCTAGGTGTTACAGATTCAAAACAGTTGGCTATCGAAAGTTTAAAGAGCAGTTTTGTGGCAGTTGTTTTGATTGCTGGCGTTTACTTTGGCTTAGTTTATTTGGGTGCAACGAGTTCGGGAATCATGTTACCAATGACTAACGGTAGTCAGATTTTAGTCAAAGTAGTGCAGCATTACTTAGGTGATGCCGGCGGTATTTTGCTAATGGTTATCGTTATTTCCGCAACTTTGAAGACGGCAATTGGGTTAATGTCTTCTTTTGAACAAGGGTTGAGTGAAATTTATCCGCGTGTTAATTCTCGTTATTTTAATCAGATTAGTGCGGTTGTTTCTTTTATCATTGCAATGTGCGGGTTGAACTTTATTTTGATGTATTCCACTTATTTATTGAACTTTGTTTATCCAATTGTCTTTATTTTAATATTAATTATGTTTGCGTCTCAAAAATTTGGCAATCATGCATTGTATTATCGATTTGCCATTACCTTTGCGATATTGCCAATCATTTGTAATGTTTTGGCTTTGGCAACTCCAAGTAGTCCATTTGGCTTAATTAATCAATATATTCCACTAGGATCAGAGGGATTCGGTTGGTTAATGCCAAGTGTTTTAGGTTATATCTTTGCGTTTATTTACCTTAAAAAATCGAAAAGTTAGCGATTGTTACATAATTGTAATTGTTTAAAGGGGGTTTTGTAACCTGTTTGTTACATTCATTCGTTACAATGGTTTCTGTTATTTAAAAACAAAAAACAATTATTTCGGAGGAATTTCCTTGAAAAATTTAAACAATAAAACAATTAAAACAATTTTTATAAGCTTGATTGCAGCTTTAATGGTTATTATCGCAAAACCAACACAATCAAATGAAGTCCAAGCTGCAACAAAGGGTGAAAATGTTGCTATCAATTATGTACCCGGATATGGTATTGCTGTCTGGAACGGCTATATTGAAGGGTCACTAACTGGACAATATTTAAGTCATGGGACAACATGGAAAGTCCTAAATACGGCAACAGATACTAGTGGTAACCTATGGTATGATTTAGGTGCAAATCAATGGATTAATAGCCGTTATACACAAAATGCGGCAGCCGTTTCTCAAGCTGCTGAACAAACTTCAAATCAAGGAACCTTTAAATTGAGTTTTTACGATCCAAAAGTTTTAGGCTCAAATATGGGTTACAGCGGTGTTGCTGCTAACTTATCAGTATTTCCAAAAGGAACTAAGCTAAAAATCACGTTATCTGATGGTACTGTTTGGTATCGTACGGTTAATGATACTGGTGGTTTTGCTTACAGTAATCCACGTCAATTAGATGTGGCAATGCCAAACTACGCAATTCCATCAGCAGGTATCTTATACGCTAATGTTCAAGTTATTTATTAAAATAAAAAAGCTAGCCAATCGGCTAGCTTTTTTTTATTTTAATTTGATATTTTTTAAGTTGACGATAATTTTTTTGTTGAGTTCCATAACGTTGTTATCGTCTTCTTTATCATTATCGGTAATTGTTAACATAACAGAATTTTCATAAATTTTTTCAATAGTACCTGAAAAAGGTTTTTTCATGTCTTCTTCAACTTTTGCTTTAACAGTTTGGCCAACGGCTAGTTTTTCTTTATCCATATTCATCCATCCTTTTTATGAATTTTAACACATATTATATAAGATAATAAACTTGAGTTGTAATTTCAATGATTAATAATTGTAATACTATCGGATTATCTCTGTAACATAATTGAAACATTCATTAGATATAATGAATTCATCAATTAAGAAATCAAACATTAAATTTAAACTATAATTATCGGAGGATTCACTTTTGAAGAACTTTACTAAACGACTATCAACAATTACATCAGCAGCATTTCTTGGAATTGCCGGAGTAGCAGCTGTAAATAGTATGGACAATAACGCTAACCAACAGGTACAAGCTGCTGAAGTTAACCAAACTGTTCAAATTAACTATGTTTCAGGTTACTCTGTAGCCGTTTGGAATGGTTACCAAGGTGGAAGTGTAACAGGCCAAACATTACCACATGGTTCACAATGGAAAGTAACCAACAAAACTTACGATTACCAAGGTAACCTATGGTACGATTTAGGCAACAACCAATGGGTTAAAGGTCAATACGTTGTTGATGCAGGTGCTGTTTCTCAAGCTGCATCAAGTCAAGTACAATCAGTTATTAACATGGCTCAAGCACAAGGTGGTATCCCTTATGTATGGGGTGGAAAAACACCTGCTGGATTTGACTGTTCAGGTTTAATGCAATACGTATTTGCACAAGCAACTGGTCGTCAAATTGGTGGATACACAGTTGCTCAAGAATCAGCTGGACGTAAAGTTTCAGTTTCTCAATTACAAGCTGGAGATCTTGTGTTCTGGGGAAGCCAAGGTAACTCATACCACGTGGGATTATACATCGGAAATGGTAAATATATCCATGCTCCTCAACCAGGTGAAGGCGTTAAAACTTCAACAATTTCATCATACTTCATGCCTTCATTTGGTGTGCGTGTACTTTAATATTACGAATAACTATCATTTAAATTTAATGTTGAAAAGTTTTAAAAAGACCGCTGTTGCGGTCTTTTTTTGTGCCGTAAATTAGGATGATTATGTAAAATTATGTAAATATTAGTAATTTATAGTATAATGATGTGAGTAGCATTACAATTTAAGCCAATGTTCATTTTTGGTTTTATTAAGAAGTAGAAAGGGATGTAGCAAAATGTCATTGATTAGCTTCAAAAATGTTGGGAAATCATACGGAGAATTTAAAGCATTGAAAGATATCAATTTGGATATCAATCAAGGACAAATTGTTTCTATTATTGGACCTTCTGGATCAGGGAAGAGTACTTTACTTAGAACGATGAATGGACTCGAAGAAATTAATGAAGGTCATTTAATTGTAGATGGGCATGACTTATCTAACCCTAAAGTTAATATTAATCAGTTAAGAAGAGATGTTGGGATGGTATTCCAACACTTTAATCTATATGCCAATAAAACAATACTAGAAAATATCACATTAGCTCCTAGAATTGTTTTAAAAGAAGATGCCAAAACAGCCGAAAATACAGCTATGAAATTACTTGAGATGGTGGGTTTGAAAGACCAAGCTAATAAATATCCTTCTCAACTATCAGGTGGACAACAACAACGTATTGCTATTGCACGTTCACTTGCGATGAAACCAAAAGCAATTTTATTTGATGAACCAACAAGTGCACTTGATCCAGAAATGATTGGTGATGTGTTAAATGTTATGAAAGAAGTTGCAGGCCAAGATATGACAATGGTTGTCGTAACTCATGAAATGGGATTTGCTAGAGAAGTTGGCGACAGAATTGTCTTTATGGATAGTGGTCAAATTTTAGAGGATTCAAACAATCCAAAAGAATTCTTTAAAAAGCCTAAAGAACCTCGTGCACAACAATTCTTAAGTAAAGTTATCGGTCATTAGGAGAGTGATAAATATGCCAAAAGTACTCAAAAAATTAGGCGCTTTAGCTGTTATCTTAACCCTAGGATTACTAATAACTGCTTGTGGACAAAGTTTGGCACAGCAAAGCGTTGTTGAAAGAGTCGAAAAAACGAAAACAATTACTTGGGGCGTTAAAGGTGATCAAAAATTATTCAGTTTGATTAATGTTGCAAACGGACAATATGAAGGATTCGAAGGTGATTTAGCCCAATTACTTTCTAAAAAAGCCTTTGGAGACGATGTCAAAGTTGAATTTGCAACGGTAACGAGTTCTAGTCGTGTACCAATGTTAAAAAATGGTAACGTCGATGCTCTTATTTCAACAATGACGATTACGCCTGCTAGACAACAACAGTTAGATTTCACAGAACCTTATTTCAACGCTGGACAATCTTTACTGGTTAAAAAAGGGAGTCCAATTACAAATGTTAAAGATTTAGATAGTTCTAAAACAGTTTTAGGAATGCAAGGATCTAGTTCAGTTCAAACTATTAAGAAATCGGCACCTGAAGCTAAGGTTTTAGAATTAAGTGACCTAGCCCAAGCTTTTACAGCATTAAAATCAGGTCAAGGTGATGCGTTAACGTCTGATAATGGTATTTTGTACGGGCTAGCTGCAAGCAATCCAGACTATGAAGTTGTTGGGGGTGCTTTTACAACTGAGCCTTATGGTATTGCGGCTAACAAAGGACAAGAAGATTTAATTAACAAATTAAATGAAGCATTAAAAGTATCCAAATCAGATGGTAGTTATGATGAACTGATTAACAAATGGTTTGGATCAATTCCAGGATTTGAGGTGAGCCAAGTCAAATGATTACGATTATACAAGAACATTTACCCCAATTATTAACTGGATTATTGAATACCGTTTTATCTAGTTTAATTGCGTTAGTTGGTAGTTTGATTTTAGGAACGATTTTTGCCTTATTTGAAATTAGTCCTAATCGATTACTCAGAATTATTGGAAAAGTCTATGTTGAAGTTTTTAGAAATATTCCATTGTTAGTGATTGTTTTAATCTTCTATATTGTTATTCCAATGTATATCGTTAAAATTAACGGTTTTATGGCCGGAAGTATCGGGTTAACGATTTATACCTCTGCTTTTATTGCTGAGGTGGTTAGAGCTGGAATTTTAAGTATTGGTAAAGGCCAAATGGAAGCTGCTCGTTCAAATGGTATGAGCTATTTACAAGCTATGTGGCATATTATTTTACCGCAAGCTTTTAAAATTACGATTCCACCATTAGGTAATCAATTTATCAATTTGGTCAAAAATTCAAGTATTTTAGCATTCGTGGCTGGTGCAGATTTGATGTACCAAGCTAATAGTATTGCATCATCAACATTCCAAACTAATCAAACTTACTTGGTCGTTGGTGTTTTATATTTAATTTTGACAATGCCGTTAAGTTACTATATGCGTCATTTGGAAAAGAAAATAACTAACTAGGTGGAAGGAGTGAGACAATGAACTGGTCAGGAGCTTATACTTGGATTAATTTAAATTACTTACTGCAAGGATTGTGGATTACAATTCAAGTTTCCGTAATTTCAATTATTTTAAGTTTTATCTTTGGTGCCATACTGGGGATTATTCGTTATAGTAAAATTCCAAAGGTATCAGCAATTGTTGGTTTTTTAGTTGATATTGTGCGTAACTTACCTTTACTGCTAATTATCTTTTTCAGTTACTTTGGATTACCACAAATAGGGATTCGGTTTAATACGTTTGCCGCTGCAATTTTCGCTTTTACAATTTTTGAATCAGCGATGTTAGCTGAAATATTCCGTTCGGGTCTTGAAGCTGTGGATAAGGGTCAGACTGAAGCAGCACGTGCAAATGGAATGACTTACTTGCAAACTTTACGCTACATTGTTTTTCCACAGGGATTGAAAAAAATGATTGCTCCGATTGTGAGTCAATTCATTTCATTAGTTAAAGATACGTCACTTGCAACGATTATTTTATTACCAGATTTAATGCAACGAGCACAGGTTATTTATGGCCAAGATACGAATTATATGATTCCAATTTTTATTTTGGTCGCCATAACCTACTTTGTGGTTAACTATGTCTTGTCCTTAGTTGCAGGATTTATCGATCGTCGCTTAAAAAATTAAACTTTTTTAAATAAATTATTAATAAAGATATTAAAAAACACGTTCTATGATATGATGGACGTGTTTTTAATATCTATGGAAAGAGAGTTACAACTATGTTGGAGTTTAATAATGTCACCAAAAAGTTTGGTGATATGACAGCTGTCCACGACCTATCTTTCAAAATTGAAGCAGGTCAAATTATGGGGTTAATTGGACAGAATAGGGCCGGAAAAACGACCACTTTCCGTCTGCTTTTGCAATTTTTAAAAGCAAATGAAGGTCAAATTTTCTGGAATGGTCAAGCTATTAGTGCTGACGACTATAATATTATCGGATATTTACCTGAGGAAAGAGGCTTATATCCTAAACTATCGATTCGTGATCAATTAATCTTTTTTGCTGAATTAAAGGGCAAAAAACGTAAAGAAATTGAACCTAAAATTGATTACTGGATGGAAAAGTTTCAAGTTAAAGGAAATAAAAAAGACAAATTGAAAAAGTTATCAAAAGGTAATCAACAAAAAGTTCAGTTGATTGCAACGTTGTTGCATGATCCAAAACTTGTTATCTTAGATGAACCTTTCAGTGGACTAGACCCGGTTAATGCGGGGATTCTACAAGACGGGATTTTAGAGCTTAAAAAACGAGGAGCTTGTGTTATTTTTTCAAGTCATAATATGAATAATGTTGAGCAAATTTGTGATCATTTAATTATGCTTAGAAGTGGTGAAACTGTCCTAAAAGGAAAAGTTTCTGAAATCCGTCGTTCATTTGGTCGGACGAGAATCTTTTTAGAATCTGATTTAACGCCTCAAGATGTTTTAGATATTAAAGGTGTTAAAGATGCATTTGTTCATGAAGATGATGTGTTGGAAGTTGTTTTAACAGATGAAAAAGCTGGAAAAACTATTTTTGATCTAGCAACTAAAAATGGTTATATTCCAATGTTTAATCAACAACCGCCAACACTTGAAGAAATCTTTAGAATGAAAGCAGGTGCGTCAAATGAATAAGACATGGATTATTGCCCGTAATGTGTTTATGAAAAATGCCAAAACGGTTTCGTTTTGGATTATGATTATTTTACCGATATTAATGGTGTCACTTTCATTTGGTTTTGGATTTTTTGCAGCAAGTTCAGTATCTCAATCGGACTCAAAACCCAACGAATCCACAAAGATTGCTGTTGTTTCAACAAATGAACAGACTAAGGAAACATTAAAAACGTTTAATCAAGACTTTCAACCAGTTGGCTCCATCGACGAAGCTAAAACAGAGTTGAAAGATAAAAAAGTACAAGCTTATGTGGATTTTGAACAAGTTAATAATTTAACAATTATGACGGATAATGCTAATAATGAAATTCAACAAAAATTATCAGGAATTGTGACACAAGCTCAAAGTTATCTAACAGCTAAGCAAGCTGGTATTTCAGATCAACAATTAGCCACTTTGAGTCAACCTGCAACGGTTCAGTTTAAAGATGTTAACGATACGCAAACGCTCGCACAAACGTTATCTAATCCTGAAACGAAAAAATCTGTTTATAATGGTGTTGCTATGGGAGCAGTCTTTTTACTATTCTTCATTGTGCTGGCATTTGCTAATATTGTGGCTCAAGAAATTGGTTCAGAAAAAGAACCCGAATTATGGAGGTGCTTGTTTCGAGTGCACCTGCTAAACAACATTTCTATGGCAAAATTATTGGTGTCTTGATGATGGTTGCTGTTTATGTTGGCTTCTATGGGATTCTTGCCGCGATTGGCTTAACTTACTTTAAAGATAATGAAATTGGAAGCTTCATTATCAATGAAGTCATTGCAACACCATTCTTTATGTTTATTGTTTTATTTATGTTGGTAGCGATTATTTATACTATTGTCTTAGCTGCGATTTTAGGCTCAATGTCATCCAAACCAGAAGATGGTCCTAAAATGGTTGCACCATTAACTTATTTGATTTTAATTGGCTATTTTGCCGCATTTTTCGCAGTAAAGGGTGACAATATCATTTCTCAAATCTTATCTTATATTCCATTCTTGTCTTCATTTGTTACACCTTCACAAATAGGTCTAGGATTTATGAATATTGGACTAGGATTTGGTTCACTAGCTATTTCTGTACTATTTTTAATGGTAGTAATTTACTTTGGAGGAAAATTATATTCTTCAAATGTTTTGATGTATAGTGATCAATCAGTCTGGAAACGTTTAGCAAATTCAGTTAAATTTATCAGACGTGAAAATCAAGTCAAATAAAAAAATCTCACCTTTTAAGGTGAGATTTTTTATTTGAGATAGTCTTTTAACCAAATTTTGTCATTTGGATTAATAACAGCTTTGATATAAAAATCAGCTTCTTCAATTTCTTGTGAAATAATTTCGGTTTTACCTTGTAAATAAGCTAAAGTTTTACCATCTGAAGCGGGTATTTTTAAATCGACTGTTTCATAATCTTTGAAAATTTGTTTTTGGATAAATTCAGAAAATTGTAAAATTGATGGTTTTTCAATTGCTGAATAAATAATTTCATCGCTGTTGATTTGAGGATAAGGGGTATCTGTTTTATCTGCCTTGTTGAATGCTAAAATCATTGGGACTTCATTAGCTCCAATTTCTTTCAAGACTTCAGCAGTCGTTGCCATCATTTCACGGTAATTAGGGTCAGAATAATCGACAACTTGGATAATTAAATCGGCTTCTTTGGCTTCAAGTAATGTTGCTTTAAAGGCTTCGACCAAGTTATGTGGCAAACGACTAACAAAACCAACTGTATCACTCAAAATAAATTCACGGTGGTGTGGCAAACGAATTTGACGCACACTAGTATCAAGCGTGGCAAACAGCATGTCTTTTTCGAATACAGCTTTATCTTCTTGATTTTTGATGAAGGCTTTAATCAGGGCATTCATCGTGGAAGATTTACCCGCATTAGTATACCCAACCAAAGCAACTTTTGGTAAATCACTTTTTTGACGTTCTTGACGTTGTGTAAAAGTGGTTTGTTCAATATCTGCTAGTTGACGTTTGATTCTAGTGATTTCTTTTTGAATGGTTCGACGATTGATTTCAAGTTTAGTTTCACCAGCCCCACGGTTAGCAAAGCCAGAACCCCCACGTTGTTGATCAAGTGTGTTTTCTGAAGGGTGTAATCGAGGAAGTGCATACTGCAGACGAGCAAGACCAACTTGTAAAGTTGCTTGTTTAGTCTTGGCACGTTGTGCAAAAATTTCTAAGATTAATTCTGTACGATCAATTACCTTGAGCTCTGTTATCTTTTCGATATTGCGAATTTGTGTTGGCGTTAATTCATCGTTCAAAACAACCGTTTGAACATCTTTATGTTCACATAATTGTTTTAATTCTTCTAATTTACCTTTACCAAAATAAGTTCCAGCTACGGGATTATCTAATTTTTGGGTTATTGTGGCACTAACTGTCATGTTGTTGGCAAAAGCGAGTTCTTTTAGCTCTGAAATGGCATAGTCAAAGTTGAATTTTTGAGCATCAACACCAGCCACAACGACTTTTGTTTTCTCAATGTTAGTTGTGAGCATTAAGTCACCTCATCTATATAAGTTTAGTATTCTCATCATAACTAATATGGGTCAAAAAAGCGAATAAAACACAAAAAATCAACTATCTTACAAAACTGTAAGATTTTTTGATTAATTTGTAAGGTAAATAAATGGGAATGAAAAGATTCTAAGTGATATGATTATGATGCAAACCAATTAGGAGGTTACGAAAATGACAAACGATCAAATCGTAAAAGTACAAAATATCAATAAAATTTATGGCAAACGCAATGAAAAAAAATATCAAGCATTAAAAGATATTAACTTTTCAGTAGCAAAAGGAGAGTTTATCGGGATTATGGGAGCTTCAGGTTCTGGTAAAACGACCTTACTAAACATGTTGTCGACGCTAGATAAGCCAACAAGTGGTCATATTTATATTAATAATCAAGACATCACTCAATTACAAAAAAACGGGATGGCCGATTTTCGTGGTCGTGAAATTGGCTTTATCTTCCAAGATTTCAACTTGTTAGAAAATTTATCTTGTTACGAAAATATTGCACTACCCTTATCTTTACAAAATGTTTCGGCCAAAAAAATCAAACCAAAAATTCAAAAAATAGCTCAAAAACTAGGGATTACACATATCTTGAATAAATACCCATCCGAAATTTCAGGTGGACAAAAACAACGTGTTGCAGCAAGTCGGGCCTTAGTTCATGAACCATCAATTTTATTTGGGGATGAACCAACAGGAGCATTAGATTCAAAAAGTGCTAAAGAATTGCTAAACACAATGCAACAATTAAATGAACAAGATGCGGTTTCAATTTTAATGGTAACTCACGATGCAGCAGCAGCTAGTTATGCACAACGCATTCTATTTATTAAAGATGGTGAAATTCATCGTGAATTAAGACGTGGGCAAAGTTCACGTTCAGATTTTTATCAAGAAATTATTCAAACACTGGGAACATATGAACAATAAAAAGGAGCGTTAACATGTTATTCAAATTAGCATTATCAGGCCTTAGAAGTCGATTTAAAGACTATTTGGTCTTATTTTCTGGACTAATTGTGACAAGTGCGATTTTTTATATGTTCTTATCACTTTCAACCAATCCAGACTTTTTAAATCAAAATCCAACTGTTAAATCGATTGGGACATTATTTATTATCGGTGATATTTTGCTGGGAATTATTACATTAGTCTATGTTATCTATGCAAATGGCTTCTTACTCAGCATGCGACAACGAGATTATGGGTTATTCATGATGCTTGGGGCCAATAGCTCAAAAATTGGTAACTTAATCTTTGTTGAAACCTTATTCTTAGGTGTTTTGGCAACCGTTGTTGGTTCAGTCATTGGTGTTTTTGCGACACAAGGTGTAGCTGGATTGTTGGTCAATAATTTAGGCCTTTCAATTAAAGGTTTTATTGGCTTACATGTTCCCGCTGTCTTGTGGACGATTTTATTTTTCTTTGTGCTATTCTTTTTAGCAGCACTATTTAATCGTTTGAAATTATCCACAATTCCGATTTTGTCATTATTAAAAGGTGATCAAAAACCCGTTAGCTATCGTCGTAACCCAGCGCTATTGGTGTTACAAGCAGTCGTTGGTATTGGCGCATTAGCAGTCGCTTATTATACGATGTTTAACATCAATAAGTTTTCAACATTTGGTTTTTGGATTGCGTTAGTTGGAATTGTAGTGGGAACTTTCTTAGTCTTTAAGTCATTTTTCACTGTCTTAATTAACATGTTAAGAAAATGGAAACGCCTTAATCATCATGGCTTAAATAACTTTACAATTAACCAATTAAAATTCAGAATTACAGATTATACTCGAATTCTATCCGTTGTTTCTATTTTGTTTGCGATGGCAGTCGGTGCGATTACCGTTTCATTATCAATGCGTAATATGGCATTTGATAATACTGAAAATGCTGCTTTTTATAACACAGCGATTTATAGTGATGAAGCTAGTGTTAAAGCAGCAGCCGAAAAATTACCGATTCAAGAACAAAGTACGTTCCACTACAAAGTTGATGGTCAAAATGTATATGCTTTGGCTAGTGAAGCAACCAATCAAACAGTGAAAACTAGAGTTTTTGATAATGAAGGGGCAGTAAATAGTGGACGAGCAGCTTATAAATTAGTGACTCGCCAAGGTGATGAAGCCAAAAATGACATTAATAATTTTATTTCATCTGCCTATAGTATGATTCACCCAGATAATCAGATTTGGTCTGGCGGATTTGAAACACCAAATGGTGTTCAGTATCATTATGTTGATCAAACCACATTCAATCGTATTCCTGCAGAAGAACATGAAGTGCAGTTAATTAAAACTACCGGTGGTATGCGTCAAAATTGGCGAGCATTAACTGATTTAGATAATTTACAATTGAGTACAGTTGCTGCCAATGGTTCTGCTGGCGGAATGGCATCAAATCATGTTGGTGGTCAAGGTATTACCTATTACAAAGATATTAATGCACTCTTATCTAGTTTTCAATTTATGGGTATCTTCTTAGGTGTTGCTTTCTTAACAATGTTAGCTTCAATTTTGATTTTCAAGATTTTAAGTGGTGCACACCAAGACAAACAACGTTACCAAATGCTTGATAAGATTGGTGCTCGTCGTTCAGTTATGACCCGATCTATTGCTAAAGAATTAGCTGTATTATTTATCTTGCCAGGTTTAATGGGATTAATGCACATGCTGTTTGGTCTTAAATTATTTGAATTAATGGTGCCAGGAATATATGGTATGGCTTGGTTGCCAATCATTATCTTCTTAGGACTTTACTTCTTGTATTACTTATTAACATTGTCAATTTATCGTTCAATTGTTTTACGAAAAAGAAACTAGTAAAAAAGCCAACTTAATTTAAGTTGGCTTTTTTATTGTCTTACCTTACAAAATTGTAAGACTAACCCTTCAAATTGTAAGCTTAATCGATGTTAACTCCTTAGCGTGATTGTTAGCATGAGAGATGTAAACAAATCAAGGGGGAATTACTATGGCAGATAATCAAATTGTAACTGTACATAATGTGAATAAAATTTATGGAAAGCGTAACGAAAAGCAGTATCAAGCTTTAAAAGAGATTAATTTTTCAGTGGCTAAAGGTGAATTTATTGGAATTATGGGGGCTTCAGGTTCAGGGAAAACAACCTTATTGAATCTATTATCAACATTAGATAAGCCAACAAGTGGCCAAATTGAAATTAATAATCAAGATATTACACAATTAAAGAAAAATCAGATGGCTGATTTTCGTGGACGTGAAATTGGGTTTATCTTTCAAGATTTCAACTTATTAGAAAACTTATCTTGTCGTGAAAATATTGCATTACCTTTATCATTACAAAATATTTTTTCAAAAACTATTCAGCCAAAAATCGAAAAAATCGCAGTTAAGCTGGGAATTTCTGAGATTTTAGATAAATATCCATCTGAAATATCGGGTGGACAAAAGCAACGTGTGGCAGCTAGTCGAGCTTTAGTTCATGAACCATCAATTCTTTTTGGAGATGAACCCACAGGAGCATTGGATTCAAAAAGCGCCAAAGAATTATTGAACACCATGCAACAACTCAATAAGCAAGATCAAGTTTCGATTTTGATGGTTACACACGATGCTGCAGCAGCTAGTTATGCACAACGTATTTTATTTATTAAAGATGGTGAAATTCATCGTGAATTGAAGCGGGGACAACAATCACGGTCTGATTTTTACCAACAAATTATTCAAACACTTGGGACATATGAACAATAACACAAAGGGGGGAGAACTATGCTATTTAAACTATCGTTAACGGGAATGAAAAGCCGTTTTAAAGACTACTTAGTTTTATTTTCTGGATTAATTGTAACAAGTGCTATTTTTTATATGTTCTTGTCACTTTCGACTAATCCAGGATTTTTAGATGATAATCCAACCGTTAAAATCGTCAAACAATTATTTTTAATTGGAAATGTTTTGCTGGGAATTATTACCCTAGTGTATGTAACCTACGCTAATAGCTTTTTACTTAGTATGCGACAACGTGATTATGGATTATTTATGATGCTAGGTGCTAAAAGTTCTAAAATTGGTAATTTGATTTTTATTGAAACGCTATTTTTAGGGATTTTAGCAACATTAATAGGATCATTTTTAGGGATTTTTGTTACACAAGCTGTTGGTGCTTTATTAGTTTCAAGTCTAGGACTATCTATTAAAGGATTCATCGGTTTTCATTTACCAGCTGTTTTATGGACATTACTATTTTTTGCAGTTTTATTTCTATTAGCGGCTTTATTTAATCGAATTAAAATCTCAGCAACTTCCGTTTTGAGCTTGCTAAAAGGTAACAAAAAGCCAGTGACGTATCGTCGCAATAACTGGCTACTGGCAATCCAAGCTGTTATTGGTGTGGCTGGATTAGTAGTGGCTTATTATGAATCTCTGCATATTAGAGAAGCTCCAAATGCTTTAAATGCGTTTTGGATAATCTTATTTGGTATTGTTTTAGGAACTTATTTTGTTTTTAAATCATCTTTTCCAGTGATTATCAACTTACTGAAGAAGTGGTCATGGTTCAATAACCGAAAACTAAATAATTTCACCCTTAATCAGTTAAAATTTAGAATTACAAGTTACACACGTATTCTATCAGTTGTCTCTATTTTATTTGCAATGGCAGTTGGGGCAATCACACTTGCTTTGATGATGAGAGATACTGCTTTTGAACAGGCTGATCATGAATATTATGATGTTTTAATCTATCAAGAAACACCAGAAGTTAGCGAACAACTCTCAAAACTATCTATCACGGATCAAGTACACTATCACTATAAAATAGTAGACGGGTCATTATATGGAATTGATTCAGAACTTAATAATCAAAAATTCACGATAAATGAATTACAAAACACAAGTGTTGGTCCAGATACAACGTTAACCTATGCTTTGAAGTCTTATAGTGGACAAGAAATTGAAGACTATATTAGGCAAGCTATGATAAGTGCTTACAATTCACAACAAAAAGATGATAGTCAGCAATTAAGTACAGGTGTCGTTGATAATGAGTCACGAGACTATGTTGTTAAAACTAATTTTGTGTCGCAGCAAGCGTTTGATCAGTTATCTGGTTCAGCGGGTGAAATCAAATTTGTAAAAACAACAAGTATGCGTCAAAATCTGATACCATTGCAGAAAATAACTAACTTGCAAGGCGAAGTACGTAATCCAACTGATGGATTTGGGATGCAACAAGGAATTAATGTTTATCAACAGGCTAATAGTGTCTTATCTATTTTCCAATTTATCGGGTTATTCTTAGGAATTTCATTTTTAACGATGTTAGCTTCGATTTTGATTTTCAAAATTTTAAGTGGTGCACATCAAGATCAACAGCGTTATGAAATGCTTGATAAAATTGGTGCAAGATCAAGTACTATGACGAAATCAATTGCACGAGAATTAGCAATTTTGTTCATCTTGCCTGGTGCCATGGGTGTGATGCATATGCTGTTTGGACTTAAATTATTTGAACAAATGGTTTCAAACATTTACAGTCGTATACCGTTTCCACTTGCGATTTTCTTAGGGTTATACTTTTTATACTACCTACTAACACTATTTATATATCGTTCAATTGTTTTACGAAAAAGAAAATAATAAAAGCCAACTTAATTGAGTTGGCTTTTTGTTTTGGATTAATAAAATTTTAGTTTCTTAACCAAATCTTACAAAATTGTAAGATTGAAGCCTAAATTGTAAGTTAAATCGATGTAACAACCTGCTGCTGATTGTTAGCATAGAAATTGTAAACAAATCAGGGGGGTATCATTTATGACACAAGAGCATATTAAGTTTGGCGCAATTATGAAACTGGCGTTTGAAAATTTACGTCAAAACTACAAAAAATACAGTATTTTATTTTTAGGACTATTAGTTTTAAGTACCTTAATTTATACTTTTTCAACATTAACTAAAACATTAGGCACCAATCAGACGCTAATTATGACACAAGACGCGCCCGTTTTTATCACGGGAGAAGTCGTCTTAATTATGATTACCATGATATACATGGGTTATCTGAACCGATTTTTATTAAATCAGGCACAACAAAATAAGCAACTTACTCAGCGCTTAGGTGACAAACAATCGAAAGTAATCATGGTAGCTTTAGTTCAGCTATTAATGATTAGCATTTCGATGGTATTCTTGGGCGTTCTTGTGGGTATTGCAGTGTCACAACTAGTTGGATTCTCAATAGCTAGTACACAAGGAGTTGTCCTTAAAGGATTCGTTGGTTTTCACTTGTTGAGTTTGATTGATCTTATCCTTGTCTTTGTCGGCCTACCCATTGTAGGTCTAATCGTTAACAAGGTTCACATTAGTGGCATCATGCCAAAAATTCACAAAGAAGAAAGTCGAAAATATCGCAATCCTTGGCTAGTAGTTGTTCAATTAGGTTTAGGTGTTATTGGATTTTTAGTTGCCTATTATGCAAGCCACGATATTTTGAATTATCAAACACAATCTCTCGCACTAATCATCACATCTGTTGCGATTCTTTCAGGAGTTTATTGCGTCTTTAATGCATTTTATCCAACTGTTATTCAACTACTATTGAAGTGGCCTTGGTTTAGTAAACGTAAACTTCATGAAAACACATTGAATCAACTCAACACTAAATTGATTCACCACGTTAAAGGCTTTAGTTTAGTAACGCTACTATTGGCAGTTGCAGTAGGTGCTATAGCAGTCACAAATTCTGTCACAACTGTAAGTATTGAAAGAGCTAACGATAATACTTTTTATGATACGGTCATTTATAATCATCAGCCCGAAGTTACTGAAGCAGTTAAGCAGTTACCTATTGAAGAAAAAACCACCTATCATTACAAAGTTGATGGTAAGAATGTATACATGCTAAAAAACGAATTAGAAACACAGCAGTTAAAATTGAAAGTTGTTGATTTTGGTCAACCGCTGATTAATGGCAATCGTTTAAGATACAAGACTACAAGTTATCAAGGTGAAAATGCAAAAGCGGAATTGAAGCATACCATTTCTTCATCTTATGAACTTATTCAACCCGATAATGACATCTGGATCAACACATTTGAATTACCAACAGACGTGACTTATCAAGATATGAGTCAATCAGAATTTGATCAAGTTCAAGCAACTTCAAATGAAATTCAACTTATTAAAACCAAAGGTGGTATTGCACAAAACTGGCCAGCACTAATGGCTATTGAAAAGTTACAGCTTGGCGACAAGATGGGTAACGATAGAGTTGGCGGTATGAGAAATAGCCAAGTTGGTGGTCAAGGAATTACTTACTTTAGAAATTTAAGTACTGAATTTGCTATTTTGAAAACTTTTGCAATTGGAATTAGTTTGGCACTACTGATAACAATCATTTCAATCTTAATCTTCAAACAGTGGCAATCTTTCAAACAAGATAAAGCGACCTACCAAACTATGCAAACTCAAGGCTTTCAACCATCAGTTATCAAAAAGGCATTGTTCAAAGAAGTTCTAGCACTCTTTATCATGCCATTGATCCCAGGAGTAATAACGACACTAATTGGACTTGAAGTCTTCAATTATTTAACTGTGAATATTTATCAATTAAGTATTTTGCCAATCACAATTTGTGTTGTTTTATATCTGGTTATAGCGGTATTAGTCGCTTTTGTTTACCAAAAGAAACTATTGAAAACAGCTGATTAAAGGGGAGTCAGTTTTATTTTCGAGTTAATAAAAATTTAACTTTTAATCAATTTACGGTATCATTATAAGTGGAGGAGTTTAATGAAAGGACTAGATTATGCAAAGAGAAACATTGAAACAAAAAATAAAAGCACGGTTTGATACGCGTTCGTTTGCAACACCTTATTTTTCAATTAGAAAATTAGTTTCCATTACATTTGGATTGATGCTCTTAATTGGACTTGCAACGAGCTTATTAATTGCAGGTAAGCAGATTGCTAAAACAACCGAGTCAAACTTAGAAAACATTTATTATGATGGTGCGATTTATAGTACCAGCCCACAAGTTGATCAACAATTGAAACAATTGAACTTAAAAGAGTCTGTTTACTATGGTTATAAGATTCAAGATGGTAATTTGTTTGTCTCTATCGATGAGTTAAATAGTTACCCGCTTAAATTATCAGGTGGGCAAACGGTGCCACAACTTAATTTAGGTGAATTACCTGATACAGTTAAATTATATTTATCACAGCTCTTTCAAGGTGTGGCTTCTTTTGACCAGATTCAAGCCGTAACGGGATTGCGATTTAATCAAATTCCGGGCGATGCTGAACAGTTGAGGTTAGTGAAGTCAGATAATTTTGCACAAGATTTTGACACCTATCAAACAATTGATAGCTTACAAAAACAACAATTAAACTTACCACCAAATAAAATTATTTCTTTTGTAAAAAGTCAAAAATACAATCAAATTATGACCCAACATCGCCAATTAAAATGGTTAAGCTACAGTTTAAGTTTTATTTTTACAATCGTTTTAGCGTTAGTGGGACTTTACCAAGTACTTAACTACTTATATCAACGGGTTTATTTGGCTAGAAAAAATCACATTAAGACACCTTCCATTTATTTGGAAATGTTTACTGGATTTTTACTCCCTGTTGCACTAGGTGCGGGATTTGCGTTTGTCAACTTTATTGCGCTTGGCGGTTCATCAGTTGATATGCAATTATTCATGACGTCAGTTCTAACGATTTCAGCCTGTTATTTTGCTTTACTTGGCTTTAGTACAGTTATTGCGAAAAAATGGTCTTGGATTTAACTTAAAATACGTTATAATGTAAAAAAGAAAACGTTTTCATAAAAACAGATTATGGTGATTGATATTGACGTGATAACGTTTTCACGATAATCTAGTCGTTGTGATTAATTGAAATTTTTTTCTTACTTAAGCAAGTAAGCAATATTATGTCGTAATTAAGTGTAAAAGTTTGACGGAGGGAATAGAGCATGACAGAATTATATGGCGCAATCGAAGCTGGAGGCACAAAGTTTGCTGTGGCAGTTGGTCGCAAAAACGGTGAAGTTGTAAAACATGGGACAATCAAGACTACAACACCAGAAGAAACAATGGCACAAGTTTTTGATTTCTTTGATCAATATCAAGATGATATCATTTCATTTGGTATTGGGTCATTTGGACCAATCGGTGTAAACGAAAAGTTAGAAAACTACGGTTACATTACAGATACGCCAAAAGTGGCTTGGCAAAACTATAATTTTATTGGTGATATGAAAGCTCGCTATGACGTGCCTATGCTTTGGACAACAGATGTGAACGTTGCCGCTTATGGTGAACACATTTTAGGCGCTGGCCAAAACTTCGATAATGTATTCTACACAACTATTGGAACAGGTGTTGGTAGTGGTGTGATTACACGTGGTGAAGTTTATAATGGTCGTGCTCATCCTGAAACAGGTCACTTAATGATGAGAAAACATCCAGAAGACGATTTTGAAGGGATTTGTCCCTTCCATAAAGACTGTTTAGAAGGTCTAGCTTGTGGTCCTGCGATTGAAGCTCGTTGGGGCGAAAAAGCCTTCAACTTAGATCAAAACCACAAAGCTTGGGAATTTGAAGCCTACTACTTAGCACAAGCTGCTTTAGACTTCACGCTAACATTCTCACCAGATATTATGATTTTTGGTGGTGGTGTTTCTAAACAAGAACACTTGATGGATATGATTCGTGATGAATTCGCTAAAATGATGAATGGATACATCACATTACCAGACTTAAAAGATTACATTGTTCCTGTTTCACTAGGTGACGATGCCGGTATTATCGGGTCATTGCTATTAGCTGAAAAAGTAGCAAGATAAAGAGTAAAAGCACACTGACAACTAGTCGGTGTGCTTTTTTATTAGGTCTAATTATAGTAGTATAGTAAGTAAATAACATGGAGGATAAGGAGGCGACTTTTGATGGGTCAATACGAATCAGAAGCTCAACTGGAGAATCGATTTATTAAACAACTGGAAACTCTAGGCTACCAATATGTCACCATTAAAGATAATGATGATTTATTAGCCCATTTCAGAAAGATTTTAAACGAGCGTAACCAAACGAACTTAAAGGGTAAGCCGTTAACAGATGCAGAATTTCAACGTGTCTATACGGAATTAGTTGGGACTAAGTCACATTACAAAATTAGTTATGACTTGAGAGGATCAATTAATTCTCCTATTGGTAAAATTAGTATTACACGAGATAGTGGTGAACCGCTATTTTTAAACATTTTTGATGTCAAAAATGCAGCAGCCAATACATATGAAGTGACCAACCAAATCACGATGATGGGCCGTTATGAAAATCGTTATGATGTGACGGTTTTAATTAATGGGATGCCTTTGTTACAAATTGAGTTGAAACGTCGAGGGGTTGAGTTCAGCCAAGCATTCAATCAAATTATTCGTTATCGTAATGAAACCTTTAAGGATAGTTTGTTTAGAATGGTGCAACTTTTTGTGGTTTCAAATGGTGAAGATACCCGCTATTTTGCTAATGGTGATGGGAACTTGAATTCAAAATTTATGTTCCGTTGGACAGATAAACATAATAAGTGGCTCAATGAAATTACGGAATTTATGGAATCGTTTTTCCCACCAGAACGGCTACATTCTATCTTAGGGCAATACGTGATTTTTGATGAAAGTCACAGTCGCATGATGGTTATGAGACCGTATCAAATTTATGCGGTGGAAGGAATTATCAATCAAGTTGAAAACCACCCCGATAAAAATGGGTATGTCTGGCATACCACGGGTTCAGGTAAAACCATTACGTCATTTAAAGCGAGTCAGTTGCTAAAACAACGTGAAGATGTGGATAAAGTTATCTTCTTAATTGACCGTAATGATTTGGATGTGCAAACGTCTAAAAACTTTAACTCTTACTTAGGTGCCAAAAACGGTGATTTAGCCATTGATCGAACAGATGACACCAAGACATTAGTGAAACAATTGCAACAAACTGACGAAAAGCTTGTGATTACGACTATTCAAAAGATGAATAATGCTGTTTCAAAAGACTACTACAAAAATTTATTAGCTCCTTATCGTGATAAAAAAGTGATTTTTATTGAAGATGAGGCTCATCGTAGTCAATTTGGGGATATGCGTAAAAATGTGAATAACTGGTTCAAAAATGCCCAACATATTGGGTTTACAGGAACCCCAATCTTTAAAGAAAATATCGGGTCAGATGGACGAACAACACAAGATTTATATGATCAAGAACTGCATCATTATCTAATTAAAGATGCGATTCGTGATCAAAATGTTCTCGGATTTAATGTGCAATACTTACAAACTTTTGATGCTGAAGATATTGATGATAATGGACAGGCTGATGCTAACGCTATCGACAAGAAAGAGGTTATGGAACATCCTGACCGCCTAGAACAAATCGCTCGACATATTATTTTGAATCATCGCCAATATACTAAAAATGGTGAGTTTAATGCGATTTTGACTGTGCCAAATACACGTGTAGCCTTGGCTTATTATGATATTTTCAAAAAACTACAAGCACAAAATCCAGAAGGTGAAAAGCTCAATATCACTAGCGTTTTTACTTGGGCAGCTAATGAACAAGATAATGAAAAGTATCAAGACCAAGACGACGTAACTTCTCGCCATGGACTTGAACATATTGTGGCTGACTACAATCAACTTTATGGTGAAAACTTCTCAGTTGAAGACTTTAAAGATTACTTCAATGACATCTCCATAAGAATGAAGCAACACCATGTGAAAACACCTGAACAAAATATCGATATTTTAATTGTGGTTAACATGTTCTTAACTGGGTTTGATTCACCTAAACTATCCACGTTATATGTGGATAAAAAACTAAAATATCATGGTTTAATTCAAGCTTATTCAAGAACTAACCGAATTGATAACTTGAATAAACCGTTTGGTAACATTGTGAACTATCGCAATCTAAAAACTGAAACCGATGATGCCATTCGCCTATTCTCAGATGGTTCAAGAGAAGCTTTCCTTGCACCAAGTTATGAAGAAATGGCTGAAAACTTCAGACAAGCCATTGAAAAGTTACATGATATTATTAAACAGCCAAAAGATGTGGACAATCTATATAATATGGGTGAAGACCATATTAGTGAATTCATCAAAGCCTTTCGTGATGTGTTACGTATCTATAATAAAATACGTGTTTATGATGAATTTAAATGGGAAAACTTTGCTTTAGATCTCACACCACAACAATATGAATCCTTCCAAAGCAAATATCGAGAAGCCGTTGAGTATTTAGAACGTGAAGCTAAAAATAATAAAAAGATTTCTATTGTGGATGATTTAGATTTTGAATTAGCGTTGATTCAACAAGATGATATCGATGTGAGCTACATTATGGGATTAGTTCAAAACATCGATTTCATGTCGACCGTTGATGATATTGTTGACCATACTGAAAAAATCAAACAACAAATTGAACAAGCTGCACAATCGCAACTACATACTAAAAAAGAATTATTGCTGAGATTTTTGGAAGAAGAAGTACCACAATATGCAGAGCAAGCTAATGTTGATGTCCTAACTGAATTCAATCAATATATTAATCAACAAAAAGAAGACCGTTTTAACCAATTATCAAAAGAAGTTGAAGTGCCAGTGGATAGCTTAAAACACCAACTAGATGAATATAATTTCAGAGGAGAATGCGATTCTCGTAGTATTAATAATGATTTGAAAGGGATACCATTCAAAGAAAAACGCCAACGTAGAGAACGCATTATGCTGGCTATTCAAGATATTGGCGACCATTATAAAGCACTAGATTAAGGGAGTAAATTAATGACAGAAGAACACCAAAACGTACAATCACAACAACAAGCTGAATTACAAAAACACCTATGGGCTATCGCAAATGACTTGCGTGGGAACATGGATGCGAGTGAATTTAGAAACTATATTCTAGGACTTATTTTCTACCGCTTTTTATCAGACCGTGTAGAAGATGAAGTTACCATGTTATTAGATGGTGAAGATATTACCTATGAACAAGCCTACAATAATCCTGATTACGAAGGACTAGATGAAGACATTGTGCAAGATTTAGGATTCACGATTAAACCGCGTTACTTATTCAGTTCACTTATCAAAGATTGCCAAACCAATGAATTCGATATTGAAAAATTACAACATGCGATTAACTCTATTCAAAGTTCAACGATTGGCGAAGACTCACAAGAAGACTTCCAAGGTTTATTCGATGATATGGATTTACAATCACCAAGAATTGGGAACAATGTGGCTGAACGTAGTGAATTAATGCGTAAAGTCTTATTGAACTTGAACAATATTTCATTCCGCTCAAGTGAAATTGAAATTGATGTCTTAGGGGATGCTTATGAATACCTAATCGGTCAATTCGCTGCTTCTGCTGGTAAAAAAGCTGGAGAATTCTACACTCCTCAACAAGTTTCAAAAATCATTTCAGGTGTGGTAACTGCAGGTAAAGATGAAATCAAATCTATCTATGACCCAACCATGGGTTCAGGATCATTACTACTAACAGTTGGAGATAGAGCTCGAATCGGACATTACTATGGTCAAGAATGGAACTCAACGACTTACAACTTGGCTCGTATGAACTTATTAATGCACGGGATTAATTACAGTAACTTTAGTGTTAAACAAGGGGATACGCTTGAAAACGACCGCTTCCCTGATGAAAAATTCGATGCCGTTGTGGCAAACCCACCTTATTCAGCCAACTGGAATAATGCTGATAAGCTAACAGACGAACGTTTCCGTAAATATGGTAAAGTGGCTCCTAAATCAAAAGCTGACTTAGCTTTTGTGATACATATGCTTTACCACTTGAATGATAACGGAACGATGGCAGTTGTATTACCTCATGGTGTGTTATTTAGAGGGGCTGCAGAAGGTGTGATTAGAAAGTATATGATTGAACAAGATAACGTGCTAGATGCGGTTATCGGTTTACCTGCTAACTTATTCTTTGGAACTTCAATCCCTACAACTATTTTGGTTTTCAAAAAGAACCGTCCTCAAACTGATATCTTATTTATCGATGCTTCAAAAGAATTTGAAAAGGGTAAAAATCAAAATAGCTTAACTCAAGCTCACATTGATAAAATCTTACAAACTTATGAAGCTCGTGAAGATGTGGATAAGTATGCACACGTGGCTTCACTTGATGAAATTAAAGAAAATGACTTTAACTTAAATATCCCACGTTATGTGGATACTTTTGAACCTGAACCTGAAATTGATATCAACCAAGTGAAAGCTGATATTGAAGAAGTGAACCAACAAATCGCCAAAATTGAAGCAGAACTTGCTGAAATGGAAGCCCAATTAGTGGAGACTGATGTTGATGAATAAAGAAAGACTAGTGCCACAACTAAGATTTAAGGGCTTTGAAGGTGAGTGGGAGAAGAAAACATTTGGTGATGTTTTCAACTACGAGAGACCTGATAAGTATATTGTTGATAGCGATGAATATGATACTGTCGGAACGCCTGTATTGACTGCAAATAAGTCATTTGTTTTAGGGTACACACATGAAGATGGGGCATATGACAAGGGAGATTCTGTAATTTTTGATGATTTCACTTTGGATAGTAAATACGTAGACTTTAACTACAAAGTAAAATCATCAGCTTTAAAAATTTTAACTGCTAAACAAGGCAATTTAAGATATTTATATGAGTTATTAGCAAGTACTCATATTAATCAAGAGGGACATTCACGACATTATATATCTGTTGTACAACCTTTTAAAATAAAAGTTGCTCCCTTAGACGAACAACAAAAAATTGGCTCTTTTTTTGAAAAAATGGATAAGTTGATTGAATTTTATAAATCAAATATTCAAAATAAGATTTTATATAAGAAATCTATTTTGCAAAAGATAATACCTAGACAAGAAAGTGGTTTTGCAAGGCTAAGATTCAATTATTTTTCTGATAAGTGGAACTCAAAAAAAATTAAAAATATAGCAGATATCTTGGATAATAAACGTGTTCCCATTACTGCATCAAAGAGAGAAAATGGAAAGATTCCATATTATGGAGCTAATGGTATTCAAGATTATGTTAAAAACTATACACATGAGGGATTTTTTACATTGATTGCTGAAGACGGTGCGAGTGATGTTTTAGATTATCCTGTTTACTATGTTGAAGGAAAAATATGGGTTAATAACCATGCACATGTTTTATCAGGTAAAAATCACGTAGCAGATACACGATTTTTGTCAGTCATTTTGAAGTGTGTTGATTATTCTAAATATGTAACTGGCGGTGGTCGTAAAAAATTAAACGGGAACGTTTTAAAAACGATATCTATTAAAATCCCCTCCCTTCCAGAACAACAAAAAATTGGTCAACTTTTTCAAAAACTTGATCAAGAAATTAATCTATACGAACAAAAGATTGAACAGCTTAAACAACTGAAAAAAGGCTATCTGCAAAAGCTATTCTGTTAGGTCATCCCTTGCAAAGAAGTCATTATCGTGGAATAATAATAGTAAAGATATTGAGGGATACAGTATGACAAAGAATAGATGGATATTAGGTATCTGTACATTAATTGGTTTAATTATTGGGATTATCCTAATGAACCAACACAAAAGTGCTGTACTTGTCTTTACGTTAATGGGAATGGCAGTCGGTTATGTGATTGTCTTTTGGATTCCACAACTAAAAAGACACTTTCAAAATAAACGGTGATGGTGTTCGCCATTAAATGCAAGTATTGCTGATGACACCTGTTGAAGCTTATTTCAACAGGTGTTTTTTTGTTGCTTGAACAGATTAACTGGGGGAAGAAACATGATTTTACAAGTTTTATTATTTATATTTGGGGCGATTGGTGGTATTTGTCGCTATTTTATCGGGCAAGAGTTAATGCTCAATGGGTTTCCTATTGCCACGCTAATTACCAATTTAATGGGGGCATTTTTATTACCAATTTGGAATGACCGCCAAAAAGAACGCCCACTACTTAAAGAAGTTATAGGTGTAGGTTTCTTTGGGGCATTCACGACATTTTCAAGTGCGATGCTTGATACGCTAACGCTGATTATTCGTGGACAGTTTATTGCTTTATTAATTTACACGTTAATTACTGTACTCGGGGGCTTTTTGCTGGCTTATCTAGGGACATCATTAACTGGATTTAGTCACGAACAAACTGATGAACAAGTGATTCAACATGAAGAGGAGGCTGATCGCTAATGTGGTTTTTAGTTGGGCTAGCGAGTGGTTTTGGGACGCTTTGTCGTCGTAATTTGACAGCGTTTTTAAATGTTCGCCCTCGATTTAAGTATTCATTTTTAGCAACGATGATAATCAATATCTCTGGCAGCTTTTTACTTGGTATTTTTGCCAAAAACTATAGTTCATGGTGGGCATATCCATTACTTGGTGCAGGATTAATGGGAGGCTATACGACTTTTTCAACATTTAATTCTGAATTAGTGCAGTTAGTTAAACAAAGAAAGTTGTTATTGTTTGTCATTCACTTGCTTGTAACGTATAGCTTAGGTCTAATCTTTGTGGCATTAGGCTATTGGCTATAAAAGAAATCGATCTTCTGTGATATACTAGGTGCCACAACACAGGAGGAGTTTAAGATGGATTATCAATTATTAACACAAAAAATGCCAAGCCGAATTAAAAGGGCTTGGCTCGTTTCAGACATTTTGGGAGTTATTATTTCATTAGCCATAGCTACGACAGCTTTGACATTATTGCCAATTCCCCACAAGGAATGGGTAAGACCAATTGCTTTGGTAGCCATTGTCGTTTTCTTTGCGGTTAGTTTGAGTTTGATTCCTTATCGTTACCACTTTCATCGTTATCAGATTGATGATGAAGCGATTTCTTTTCAACGTGGCGTTTTCTTTAGAAAGACAGTTTATGTGCCTTTAAACCGTGTCCAACACATTGAAATTGAACAAGGCCCTATTTTGAAAGTGTTTGATTTAGAAGAGTTGATTATTCATACTGCTGCAACCAAGCACAGCATTTCAGGGCTCAACCCAGCAACAGCAGGTAAGTTGCGAGAAGAAGTGACTAAGCGTGTAAAGGTGGCTGATTTGAATGTATAACCACAAACGATTTCATCCGTTGGCGTTAGTGATTAGATTTTTTGAGTCTATTACATCGATACTGGGGGCTTTAATTGCAGGAATTATTGGGATTTTTAGTGGCCATTTTTGGTTGTTATTGTTTCCCATTATTTATATTTCAGTTGAGGTTATCAGTTATATGACCACTTATTACACAGTTGATGAGCAGAATGTCACAATTCAAAAAGGATTGATTAATAAATCGACAACGGTGATTCCTTATGACCGCATTCAAACCGTGCGTCAAAGTCAGTGGTTCTTTTTGGCACCATTTGATTTAACGACTGTGAATATTGAAACAGCTGGTGGTAGTGATTCTAAGTCTGAGGGGGTACTCACAGTCGTGCCGATTGCGGTTTTTGATTTGATTGAATCTTATCGTAGTCAAGAAGCACCAGTGAAGACAGCTACTCAAAGCTCAAGTGAAGTTAATCAGACGGATGGGGATGCAACTGCCACAAAACCGCAATTTAAAAAATTACCTGCTTCACATATTTTGCTTTTTGCTATTACTAATTTGAATATTTTAGCTTCATCGGCAGTAATTGCAGGTTTAGGTGGTCGTTTTTTAAATCATGCGGGTAGTAAATTGAATAGTGAAGTGTCACGAGTTATTTTTAGTAGTGTGGCTTATATTGCTTTGAGTATCTTTGGTGTTTTACTTTTAGGATTTATCTATTCACTTATTCGAACTTTGCTGACTTATTACGATTTTCGTATTGCTAGAACTGGGAATACATTGGTCATTAAAAGTGGTCTGTTAAAAGAAAAAACCCAACAAATTCCACTTCACAAAATTCAAAATGTACAAGTTAAGAAACATCCGATTCGTCGTTTATTTGGGTTTTCATCGATTCTGGTTTACGTTTATAGTGGGCAAGATAAACAGAGTAAAGAAGATAGTAGCAACAATCATACTTATCTGTTTCCGATTATTAAGAATGCAGAGGTTTATCCATTTTTAGCAACTTACTTACCTGAATGGCAACTTCATTCACCAAAAATCACCTTACTCACACAAAATCGTTTGTGGTATTTTGTTCGTTGGACGTTACTAGTGATTGGGATTTTGGCGGTACTTGAAATTATTTTTTGGCAAGTGGTACCCATTTGGGTTGTTGGTTTAGTCATTTTATTCTTTGCACTTGTGCTATTGGATGAGTATTTAGAAGCCAAAGGACAAGGCTATGGCTTTAGTCAAAGTCGATTTATCTGTATTCAGCGTTATCATTTATTTACTAAAGAAATTAACTTTTTAGATAAAAACAAAGTGCAAAATGTGACGCAAAGAACAACACCGTTGTTATATCATCGTCAAAAAATCGGACACATTAAGTTGCCTGTTAAAATGAATAATGATCACGGTGATCAACTTAAATTACGGTTTATTCCAATTAAGGTGATTCAAGAAATCAGAGATTTTTATGAGCAATAAAAAAAGAGCAATAACCAGTTAAGGTTGTTGCTCTTTTGTTTTTTATATTTAAAAGATGCCATTATTATTAACTGATTCAACATTTTCAACATTGTGTTGTAAAATATCCCAATGTTCAGCTAATTGGCCATCTTCCAGACGGTAAATATCGCAAACTTTGTTGATGTGGCCATTACCCATCGTACATTTGAAGAAGACGTAGACTAAGTCATCATCACCCGATAATTGAATAATCTCAATGGTAGGATTGAATGTTAGGAATTTTTCGATGAATTTTTTAAAACCAGCACGGCCATCTTCAACTGTAGGATTATGTTGAATATAGTCTTCTTTCATGTATTCATCAAGTTTTGATAGATCACCATTGGTAAAAACATCTTCATAAAATTGTTTAACTAATTCTTTATTTGTCATGTTCAAACGACTCCTTTTTTGAATTGAGAATAGTATACAACATTAAGATAGGTTGACGTAAGTAAAAATTATTTTTAATGATTTGGTTAAGGATAGTGAATAGTCGTTGCTATTCACAAAAAAATTATGGTATTATATTTAGTAAATTTTTTTAAGGAAACTATAGTAAGGTTGTGAGTTTATGACAAGTAACAATACGCAAAGTCGCAAGGTTGAACAGTCTCGTTTGGACCATGTGATAGGGGAAATTAAAAAGCGTCAACAAAAATTAACTCAGTCAATTAAACGTGCCAAAACAGAAGAAAAGAATCTGAATGAGCACTTTTATGATGATGTAAAAATTAATTATGTCGGTGATTCAACAACGATTGAAACCGCTTTATCCATCCGTCAGCAACAACAAATGTTGATGGAAAGAAATAATAGTTGGCAACATGCTAGTGGCCGACTAGATGTACTTGAAAAATTAGAAAATAATCCTTATTTTGCTCGCGTGGATTTTAAAGAAAAAGGGGAACCAGGACCTGAAACCATTTATATTGGGTTGAGTTCATTTACCAATGATAAAGATGAGTTCTTGGTTTATGACTGGCGAGCACCGATTTCATCTATTTATTATGATGGAAAATTAGGCGATGTCACTTATAATTCACCTGAAGGTAAGCAAGATGTAAACTTATCATTGAAGCGTCAATTTATCATTAAAGATGGCCAAATTGAAAACATGTTTGATACCCAAGAAACGATTGGTGATCAAATGTTGCTTGAAGTGTTGAATGAAAAATCATCATCACAAATGAAAACAATCGTCACAACGATTCAACAAGAACAAAATGCAATTATTCGTGATACCGATTCTGATTTATTATTTGTTCAAGGAGCGGCCGGTTCGGGTAAAACGAGTGCGGTATTGCAGCGTATTGCTTACTTGCTTTATCGTTATCGTGGAAACTTAACGAGTGATCAAGTGATTATGTTTTCACCTAACCAGTTGTTCAATGACTACGTACAAAATGTCTTACCTGAATTGGGTGAACAAAACATGGTGCAGATGACGTATTGGCAATTTGCATCCCGTCGTGTTCCGAGCTTCAAAGTACAAAACTTATTCCAACAGTTTGAACAAGAACAATCACCAGCTAGTGAAAAAATCACAAACTTAAAATCAAGTTACGCGTTCTTTAATTTGCTAACTCGTTATGGCAATCGTCTTGCTCGTGGTGGCGTGCAATTCCGAGATATTAAATTCCGAGGCGAACCTTTTATTGATAAGGAAAAAATCAAAGAAATTTACTACGGATTTAACAGTAACTATAAATTAATGAACCGTATTGAAGCTACAAAAGAAGAATTAATCAAAATCTTGAACCGTCGAGTATCTTCTGAAATGAAGAAAAAATGGGTGCAAGAAATGATTGAAGGATTAAGTGAAGAACAACTACGTATGTTTTATCAACAACCTGATCAAGAATTTGAGTCAGGTGATGATGAGTACAAGTTTATTGCTAAACGTATTGTAACTGAAAGCTTAGAATCGGTTGCTAAATATATCAATAACTTCCGCTTTATTAACTTTTCTGCTCAATACAATCACTTTATGCAACAAGTACCTCGTATCTTTGATTTAGAAGAACATGGGGTTACAACTGCTGAGTGGCAAGCAGAAGTGAAACAAACACTTTCTAAAATGAAAGCAAAAGAATTGCCAATTGAAGATGTTTCATGTTACTTGTATCTGTATGATTTATTAACAGGTAAAACAGGTGAGCGTTCAATGAAATTTGTGTTTATTGATGAAATTCAAGATTACACACCTTTCCAAATTGCTTATTTGAAATTCAATTTCCCAAATGCTCGTTTTACCATGCTAGGTGACTTGAACCAAACGATTTTAGCAACAGAACCTAATCAACGTTTGTTGGCTGATATTTCACACTTATTTGATCCTGAAAAAACAAGTGTGGCACAGTTGACGACATCTTATCGTTCAACTAAACAAGTTACAGACTTTACACGTGGAATTTTGCGTAATGGTCAAAAAATCACAGCTTTTGAACGTATCGGGCCAAAACCTGTGATGGTTTCGTGTTCAGATGAAAGCGAAATGATTGACGAATTAGCTGATCAATTGACCGCACAAGCTGACAAAGGCTTAACAACAGCCGTTATTACTAAATCACTACAAGAAAGTAAAGATGTCTTCAACTTATTGAAGCAAAAAGGTGTCAAAAGTACCCTGATTGGTTCTGAAAACCAACGTTTAGTTGAAGGAACTTTAATCGTACCCGCCTACTTAGCTAAAGGACTTGAGTTTGATAGTGTTGTAATGTATAACGCTTCAGATGCCGTTTACCAAAAAGAAAGTGAACGCCAACTGGTTTATACGATTGCTTCTCGTGCTATGCACACCTTGGCTATTTTATACACAAATCAAAAGAGCCGATTATTAGGAGATATAGATGAAAGTCTTTATGAAGTTAAAATATAATAGCTGTAAGAATATTGTGAGTATTAGCAGTTTTATTAGTTAAGCTCAAAGAGACTTTGTGATATATTGTATCTGGGGAAAAATTTGAAATTTAATTTAATTAAGTAGTATAATCAAATAAACGATGCAAAAATGTATTAGGGGGAATGAATTCTTGTTTAATAAAAATAAATTAAAAAAAATTAATGACAAAAAAAAATTGAAAAAAGTTAAAAAAAACTGGGTAGTTGTTTCTATGAGTCTTTTTGCACTTATAGGTGGAGTTGCACAAGTAGAAAATAACGTAGTTATGGCTGATACTTCTCAATCATCGGCAACTCAAAGTAATACTGTAGTGAATACTATTGCACCTAGTAATATAGTTGGACAGCCAGTTACATTGGGAGTGCCACAAGATCCCACGAGTCCTGCAGGCCAACGGGCAGCTGAAGTTTTTAAGAGTCATCTTAATTTTTATCAAAATGGAAATCGTATTTCGGGTAACGAGATAGATGGGTATCCATATATGAATACTGCAACTAATACTTTATATTTAACTAATGATGCACCGAGTCAATCTAATAGTGTAAACTACGATGGTGTTTTTGATACTCGTAGACCTTTTAGTATGACGGGATCTATAAAAATAAAGGGTAGTAGTTTTACTTCTTTTGCTGATGGGATGGCTATTGTTTTATATAACTCTGATCATGATATTAGTGGAGGTGATGGTGGTAAAATTGGAATAAATGATTTAAAGAACGCTTATGCTTTCAAGTTAGATACTTATAAAGATGATAGTTCTACTAACGTTAGTTCACGTGCATTAAATGGCGATTTAGATACTGGCCTTCCTAATATTTATGGAGCAATGGTTCGTACAAATGATACGGGATATGGAATTATTGATAAAAACTCAGTTCAAGACTTTACTCGCAATGGAATCTTTAACTTAGCAAGTACATCAAACGATGGTAATCAAATTGAAGTTTCATATACTCCTAGGACTAATTCTACAGGGGTTTTTAATGTTAATCTCTATTCAGATCCATATGGTAATACTGGAAGACTTACAAAAGTTGCTTCCTTCAGTCAAAATATAAATTTTGATCCTAGTTCACCCATTAATCGGTTTAATATAGCAGGAGCAACTGGCCAAAATGTTGGGTTACAACAAGTAAACCTACACCAAATTTCTTATACCCCTGTTCAAAGAGCCAATATCAATTATATCGATCAAACAACAGGTCAAACTATGCAGACTGATGTATTACGAGGTAATGATGGAACATCTGTTAATTATCAAATTAATGATAATGGAAATCGGTATCTTGTTTCACGTCTGATTAATAATAACATCAATAATTATGTTAATAAAGGATACGAACAGGTTGATAATCAATTTAATACTAGCGATAAGTTTGACTCAGATAATACTAGCGATCAAGACTATAATATTTATTTGAAACATTCTACTAATGTGACTACAAAACAATCTGCAGTTGGACGTAATATTACTTTTAAAGATTCTAATGGAAATGTTATGCAAGATGCCGATGGGAATCCTATTCAAAATGTAAGTCAAAGTATTGGATTTAGCCAAGATAGCAGCTATGATAATGTAACTAAAAGTACAACAACTGGTAACTGGTATGTCACAAATAACAAATCGCAAAGTAAGGGCACATTTGAAAGTGTTGCTATTCCACAATTAAAAGGCTATACAACGTATTTGAATGGAAGTGTTGTTACCTCAGTCCCTGTGCAAGGAAATATTAGTGCTCAAACAAAAACTATAGATGCTGCGGTAACTTATGTGAGAGACAGCAATTATTCTTTAGATAATCAAAAGAATGATGCTAAGAATGCCATTGATCAAGAAGCTAATAAGGTGAAAAATGATATTGATACAGATGATACTTTAACAAATCAAGAAAAAACAAATCAAAAGAATAAAGTAGATCAAGAAGCCAATAAGGCAAAGGATAATATTGATAACTCAAAAGATGCCCAAGGTATTCAAACTGCAACCGGTGTGGGTAAACAAGCAATAGATGATAGTCATCAATCAAACCCTAAAACAGTAGATGACCAAAAGAATGATGCTAAAAATACCATTGATCAAGAAGCCAATAAGGTAAAAAATGATATTGATAAAGATGATACTTTAACAAATCAAGAAAAAACAGATCAAAAGAATAAAGTAGATCAAGAAGCTAACAAGGCAAAAGATAATATTAATAATTCAAAAGATGCCCAAGGTATTCAAGATGCTACAAATAATGGTAAACAAGCAATAGATGATAGTCATCAATCAAACCCTAAAACAGTAGATGACCAAAAGAATGATGCTAAAAATATCATTGATCAAGAAGCTAATAGGGTAAAAAATGATATTGATAAAGATGATACTTTAACAAATCAAGAAAAAACAGATCAAAAGAATAAAGTAGATCAAGAAGCCAATAAGGCAAAAGATAATATTGATAACTCAAAAGATGCCCAAGGTATTCAAGATGCTACAAATAATGGTAAACAAGCAATAGATAATAGCCATCAATCTAGTACAAAAACAGTAGATGATAGGAGAAATGACGCTAAGAATGCCATTGATCAAGAAGCCAATAAGGTAAAAAATGATATTGATAAAGATGATACTTTAACAAATCAAGAAAAAACAAATCAAAAGAATAAAGTAGATCAAGAAGCTAATAAGGCAAAAGATAATATTGATAACTCAAAAGATGTCCAAGGTATTCAAGATGCTACAAATAATGGTAAACAAGCAATAGATGATAGTCATCAATCAAACCCTAAAACAGTAGATGACCAAAAGAATGATGCTAAAAATACCATTGATCAAGAAGCCAATAAGGTGAAAAATGATATTGATAAAGATGATACTTTAACAAATCAAGAAAAAACAAATCAAAAGAATAAAGTAGATCAAGAAGCCAATAAGGCAAAAGATAATATTGATAACTCAAAAGATGCCCAAGGTATTCAAGATGCTACAAATAATGGTAAACAAGCAATAGATGATAGTCATCAATCAAACCCTAAAACAGTAGATGACCAAAAGAATGATGCTAAAAATACCATTGATCAAGAAGCCAATAAGGTGAAAAATGATATTGATAAAGATGATACTTTAACAAATCAAGAAAAAGCAGATCAAAAGAATAAAGTAGATCAAGAAGCTAATAAGGCAAAAGATAATATTGATAACTCAAAAGATGCCCAAGGTATTCAAGATTCTACGAATAATGGTAAACAAGCAATAGATGATAGTCATCAATCAAACCCTAAAACAGTAGATGACCAAAAGAATGATGCTAAAAATACCATTGATCAAGAGGCCAATAAGGTAAAAAATGATATTGATAAAGATGATACTTTAACAAATCAAGAAAAAACAGATCAAAAGAATAAAGTAGATCAAGAAGCCAATAAGGCAAAAGATAATATTGATAACTCAAAAGATGCCCAAGGTATTCAAGATGCTACAAATAATGGTAAACAAGCAATAGATGATAGTCATCAATCAAACCCTAAAACAGTAGATGACCAAAAGAATGATGCTAAAAATACCATTGATCAAGAAGCCAATAAGGTGAAAAATGATATTGATAAAGATGATACTTTAACAAATCAAGAAAAAACAAATCAAAAGAATAAAGTAGATCAAGAAGCTAATAAGGCAAAAGATAATATTGATAACTCAAAAGATGCTCAAGGTATTCAAGATGCTACAAATAATGGTAAACAAGCAATAGATGATAGTCATCAATCAAACCCTAAAACAGTAGATGACCAAAAGAATGATGCTAAAAATACCATTGATCAAGAAGCCAATAAGGTAAAAAATGATATTGATAAAGATGATACTTTAACAAATCAAGAAAAAACAGATCAAAAGAATAAAGTAGATCAAGAAGCTAATAAGGCAAAAGATAATATTGATAAGTCAAAAGATGCCCAAGGTATTCAAGATGCTACAAATAATGGTAAACAAGCAATAGATAATAGTCATCAATCAAACCCTAAAACAGTAGATGACCAAAAGAATGATGCTAAAAATACCATTAATCAAGAAGCCAATAAGGTGAAAAATGATATTGATAAAGATGATACTTTAACAAATCAAGAAAAAACAAATCAAAAGAATAAAGTAGATCAAGAAGCCAATAAGGCAAAAGATAATATTGATAACTCAAAAGATGCCCAAGGTATTCAAGATGCTACAAATAATGGTAAACAAGCAATAGATGATAGTCATCAATCAAACCCTAAAACAGTAGATGACCAAAAGAATGATGCTAAAAATACCATTGATCAAGAAACCAATAAGGTGAAAAATGATATTGATAAAGATGATACTTTAACAAATCAAGAAAAAACAGATCAAAAGAATAAAGTAGATCAAGAAGCTAATAAGGCAAAAGATAATATTGATAACTCAAAAGATGCCCAAGGTATTCAAGATTCTACGAATAATGGTAAACAAGCAATAGATGATAGTCATCAATCAAACCCTAAAACAGTAGATGACCAAAAGAATGATGCTAAAAATACCATTGATCAAGAAGCCAATAAAGTAAAAAATGATATTGATAAAGATGATACTTTAACAAATCAAGAAAAAACAGATCAAAAGAATAAAGTAGATCAAGAAGCCAATAAGGCAAAAGATAATATTGATAACTCAAAAGATGCCCAAGGTATTCAAGATGCTACAAATAATGGTAAACAAGCAATAGATGATAGTCATCAATCAAACCCTAAAACAGTAGATGACCAAAAGAATGATGCTAAAAATACCATTGATCAAGAAGCCAATAAGGTGAAAAATGATATTGATAAAGATGATACTTTAACAAATCAAGAAAAAGCAGATCAAAAGAATAAAGTAGATCAAGAAGCTAATAAGGCAAAAGATAATATTGATAACTCAAAAGATGCCCAAGGTATTCAAGATGCTACAAATAATGGTAAACAAGCAATAGATGATAGTCATCAATCAAACCCTAAAACAGTAGATGACCAAAAGAATGATGCTAAAAATACCATTGATCAAGAGGCCAATAAGGTAAAAAATGATATTGATAAAGATGATACTTTAACAAATCAAGAAAAAACAGATCAAAAGAATAAAGTAGATCAAGAAGCCAATAAGGCAAAAGATAATATTGATAACTCAAAAGATGCCCAAGGTATTCAAGATGCTACAAATAATGGTAAACAAGCAATAGATGATAGTCATCAATCAAACCCTAAAACAGTAGATGACCAAAAGAATGATGCTAAAAATACCATTGATCAAGAAGCCAATAAGGTGAAAAATGATATTGATAAAGATGATACTTTAACAAATCAAGAAAAAACAAATCAAAAGAATAAAGTAGATCAAGAAGCTAATAAGGCAAAAGATAATATTGATAACTCAAAAGATGCTCAAGGTATTCAAGATGCTACAAATAATGGTAAACAAGCAATAGATGATAGTCATCAATCAAACCCTAAAACAGTAGATGACCAAAAGAATGATGCTAAAAATACCATTGATCAAGAAGCCAATAAGGTAAAAAATGATATTGATAAAGATGATACTTTAACAAATCAAGAAAAAACAGATCAAAAGAATAAAGTAGATCAAGAAGCTAATAAGGCAAAAGATAATATTGATAAGTCAAAAGATGCCCAAGGTATTCAAGATGCTACAAATAATGGTAAACAAGCAATAGATAATAGTCATCAATCAAACCCTAAAACAGTAGATGACCAAAAGAATGATGCTAAAAATACCATTGATCAAGAAGCCAATAAGGTGAAAAATGATATTGATAAAGATGATACTTTAACAAATCAAGAAAAAACAAATCAAAAGAATAAAGTAGATCAAGAAGCCAATAAGGCAAAAGATAATATTGATAACTCAAAAGATGCCCAAGGTATTCAAGATGCTACAAATAATGGTAAACAAGCAATAGATGATAGTCATCAATCAAACCCTAAAACAGTAGATGACCAAAAGAATGATGCTAAAAATACCATTGATCAAGAAGCCAATAAGGTGAAAAATGATATTGATAAAGATGATACTTTAACAAATCAAGAAAAAGCAGATCAAAAGAATAAAGTAGATCAAGAAGCTAATAAGGCAAAAGATAATATTGATAACTCAAAAGATGCCCAAGGTATTCAAGATTCTACGAATAATGGTAAACAAGCAATAGATGATAGTCATCAATCAAACCCTAAAACAGTAGATGACCAAAAGAATGATGCTAAAAATACCATTGATCAAGAGGCCAATAAGGTAAAAAATGATATTGATAAAGATGATACTTTAACAAATCAAGAAAAAACAGATCAAAAGAATAAAGTAGATCAAGAAGCCAATAAGGCAAAAGATAATATTGATAACTCAAAAGATGCCCAAGGTATTCAAGATGCTACAAATAATGGTAAACAAGCAATAGATGATAGTCATCAATCAAACCCTAAAACAGTAGATGACCAAAAGAATGATGCTAAAAATACCATTGATCAAGAAGCCAATAAGGTGAAAAATGATATTGATAAAGATGATACTTTAACAAATCAAGAAAAAACAAATCAAAAGAATAAAGTAGATCAAGAAGCTAATAAGGCAAAAGATAATATTGATAACTCAAAAGATGCTCAAGGTATTCAAGATGCTACAAATAATGGTAAACAAGCAATAGATGATAGTCATCAATCAAACCCTAAAACAGTAGATGACCAAAAGAATGATGCTAAAAATACCATTGATCAAGAAGCCAATAAGGTAAAAAATGATATTGATAAAGATGATACTTTAACAAATCAAGAAAAAACAGATCAAAAGAATAAAGTAGATCAAGAAGCTAATAAGGCAAAAGATAATATTGATAAGTCAAAAGATGCCCAAGGTATTCAAGATGCTACAAATAATGGTAAACAAGCAATAGATAATAGTCATCAATCAAACCCTAAAACAGTAGATGACCAAAAGAATGATGCTAAAAATACCATTAATCAAGAAGCCAATAAGGTGAAAAATGATATTGATAAAGATGATACTTTAACAAATCAAGAAAAAACAAATCAAAAGAATAAAGTAGATCAAGAAGCCAATAAGGCAAAAGATAATATTGATAACTCAAAAGATGCCCAAGGTATTCAAGATGCTACAAATAATGGTAAACAAGCAATAGATGATAGTCATCAATCAAACCCTAAAACAGTAGATGACCAAAAGAATGATGCTAAAAATACCATTGATCAAGAAACCAATAAGGTGAAAAATGATATTGATAAAGATGATACTTTAACAAATCAAGAAAAAACAGATCAAAAGAATAAAGTAGATCAAGAAGCTAATAAGGCAAAAGATAATATTGATAACTCAAAAGATGCCCAAGGTATTCAAGATTCTACGAATAATGGTAAACAAGCAATAGATGATAGTCATCAATCAAACCCTAAAACAGTAGATGACCAAAAGAATGATGCTAAAAATACCATTGATCAAGAAGCCAATAAAGTAAAAAATGATATTGATAAAGATGATACTTTAACAAATCAAGAAAAAACAGATCAAAAGAATAAAGTAGATCAAGAAGCCAATAAGGCAAAAGATAATATTGATAACTCAAAAGATGCCCAAGGTATTCAAGATGCTACAAATAATGGTAAACAAGCAATAGATGATAGTCATCAATCAAACCCTAAAACAGTAGATGACCAAAAGAATGATGCTAAAAATACCATTGATCAAGAAGCCAATAAGGTGAAAAATGATATTGATAAAGATGATACTTTAACAAATCAAGAAAAAGCAGATCAAAAGAATAAAGTAGATCAAGAAGCTAATAAGGCAAAAGATAATATTGATAACTCAAAAGATGCCCAAGGTATTCAAGATGCTACAAATAATGGTAAACAAGCAATAGATGATAGTCATCAATCAAACCCTAAAACAGTAGATGACCAAAAGAATGATGCTAAAAATACCATTGATCAAGAGGCCAATAAGGTAAAAAATGATATTGATAAAGATGATACTTTAACAAATCAAGAAAAAACAGATCAAAAGAATAAAGTAGATCAAGAAGCCAATAAGGCAAAAGATAATATTGATAACTCAAAAGATGCCCAAGGTATTCAAGATGCTACAAATAATGGTAAACAAGCAATAGATGATAGTCATCAATCAAACCCTAAAACAGTAGATGACCAAAAGAATGATGCTAAAAATACCATTGATCAAGAAGCCAATAAGGTGAAAAATGATATTGATAAAGATGATACTTTAACAAATCAAGAAAAAACAAATCAAAAGAATAAAGTAGATCAAGAAGCTAATAAGGCAAAAGATAATATTGATAACTCAAAAGATGCTCAAGGTATTCAAGATGCTACAAATAATGGTAAACAAGCAATAGATGATAGTCATCAATCAAACCCTAAAACAGTAGATGACCAAAAGAATGATGCTAAAAATACCATTGATCAAGAAGCCAATAAGGTAAAAAATGATATTGATAAAGATGATACTTTAACAAATCAAGAAAAAACAGATCAAAAGAATAAAGTAGATCAAGAAGCTAATAAGGCAAAAGATAATATTGATAAGTCAAAAGATGCCCAAGGTATTCAAGATGCTACAAATAATGGTAAACAAGCAATAGATAATAGTCATCAATCAAACCCTAAAACAGTAGATGACCAAAAGAATGATGCTAAAAATACCATTGATCAAGAAGCCAATAAGGTGAAAAATGATATTGATAAAGATGATACTTTAACAAATCAAGAAAAAACAAATCAAAAGAATAAAGTAGATCAAGAAGCCAATAAGGCAAAAGATAATATTGATAACTCAAAAGATGCCCAAGGTATTCAAGATGCTACAAATAATGGTAAACAAGCAATAGATGATAGTCATCAATCAAACCCTAAAACAGTAGATGACCAAAAGAATGATGCTAAAAATACCATTGATCAAGAAGCCAATAAGGTGAAAAATGATATTGATAAAGATGATACTTTAACAAATCAAGAAAAAGCAGATCAAAAGAATAAAGTAGATCAAGAAGCTAATAAGGCAAAAGATAATATTGATAACTCAAAAGATGCCCAAGGTATTCAAGATTCTACGAATAATGGTAAACAAGCAATAGATGATAGTCATCAATCAAACCCTAAAACAGTAGATGACCAAAAGAATGATGCTAAAAATACCATTGATCAAGAAGCCAATAAGGTGAAAAATGATATTGATAAAGATGATACTTTAACAAATCAAGAAAAAACAAATCAAAAGAATAAAGTAGATCAAGAAGCTAATAAGGCAAAAGATAATATTGATAACTCAAAAGATGCCCAAGGTATTCAAGATGCTACAAATAATGGTAAACAAGTGATATATAATATTCATAAGTCCAATCCAAGATCTCTACAATCAGGATTAGTTCATTACTTTACTGGTTATGGAGTTAAGCTTTGGACTTTAGATAAAAATAATAAAGTGACAGCATTAAATAATTATCAACCTACTAACAGCTATGTCCCATACTATGGTGATTTTACAGTAGTGGATAATATTAAATATCTTAGATTGGCTGGTACAAACCAGACAACATTAATGCAAGCTCAATACCTTTTAAATCCTAGAGATATACCCGAAACAATTCTCAATACGACACTTACTGCAGGTAATGCACCTTATAATATTTCATTACGTGATAGTAATGGTAATTTAACCTCTAATGTTGTTGAGCCTGGTACCTCATGGAGAGTATTTGCTAAGAAATCATTCTATGGGCACACTTATTATCGTCTAGGCAATAATAACCAATGGATTGAAGATACCTATGTTACTTCAATCGATTAAAATGATTAGAGTTAAATAAACTTGAAAATATAGCGCTTCAAGTTAAAAGTTTATTTATTAGAAAGTGAATCTGATTATTTATAGTAAAAACCCCTTTAAGTTTATAAAATAACTTAAAGGGGTTTTAATTTTAATCTGTTAGAATAGGTAAAATATTAGTTTGATGATTAAGTAATTTAATAATATTGTCCTAAAAGTTAAATGAAACCACAAGATTTACATTCTTTATTAAATATTACCATGAAAGAATTAGACATCAAGCAAAGTTAACTATCAATGCTGAGACAAAATTAACTCAACAATTACCAAAGTATTCATTTTACAATCAACCTAGCTAAAAGTGTGTATTATTAACTACTTAAAGTAATATAAACAAAAAGATGAGCGACTGCTTAATTACATTAAATTGGCTCATCTAATTATGGACATTAGCGTTTGCCAGCCAGCCATACATCATGTAGCTCAATTACTTGCGAATAAGAACTTAAGGTAAGAAAAACGTCACTATAGTAAATTGATAAAATTGTAAAGAATCATCTTAAGTATCGTTTTGATACTCAAAAACCTTATCAAAACCTAATAACAGATGTCAGTGAATTTAGATATGGTAAATTAGATAGTAGCCATCGCCTTTATTCATCGTTAATACTAAATCGAGAGGTCTTAAATTATGAAATTAGTTCATAATTGACTTTGAAGTTCACTTTAAAACTAGTCCAAATGTTGATTAACCGATTACCTCAAGCAGAGATATATTCTATTTTATATAGTAGTCAAGAATTTCATGTTGAATGTTAATTTGATAAAAGATATTAAAGTTATAATGCGATTAGATAAAGTATATCACCACTACGAAAGTAATTGTTTATACAATACCGCTATGGTCTCATTTTCTTATATAATAAAAGCTGGAGTTACGACTGACTACATACCATATAAAAAATTCCTAATTGGTTGATGTTATGAAAAAATGGATTCATTATTACAATGAAAAAACTGAGTCAAATTAAAATTCAGCGTTACCTGGTGTTCTTGGGAATGGGATAACATCACGAATATTTTCCATACCGGTGACGTACATTAGAAGACGTTCAAAACCAACACCAAATCCTGAGTGCATAGTTTCACCGTATTTTCTAAGTTCTAGGTACCATTCATATTCTGTTGAATCTAGACCGAAGTCTTTGATTTTTTCTTCAAGAACGTCATAACGTTCTTCACGTTGACTACCACCGATTAGTTCACCGATTCCAGGAACTAACATATCAACAGCGGCAACAGTTTTGCCATCTTCATTAGCACGCATGTAGAAGGCTTTTAGGTCTTTTGGATAGTCAGTTACAAATACTGGACGGTTAAAGACTTTTTCTGATAGGTAACGTTCATGTTCTGTTTGAAGATCAATTCCCCAACTTACTGGGTACTTGAAGTCAGCATCAGCTTGTTGAAGAAGGTCAATTGCAGCGGTATAAGTAACACGAGCAAAAGGTTCTTCACTTGTTGTTTTTAGACGTTCGAGTAAAGTTTCATCAATGTTTTCATTTAAGAATTCAAGTTCTTCTTTAGCGTGATCAAGTAAGTAGTTAACCACGTATTTTAGCATCGCTTCAGCAACTTCGATATTAGCATCTAAGTCAGCAAATGCCATTTCAGGTTCAACCATCCAGAATTCTGAAGCGTGACGAGCAGTATGTGAGTTTTCAGCACGGAAAGCAGGACCAAATGTATAAATGTTTTGGAAGGCTAGGGCAAAAGCTTCACCATTTAATTGACCACTAACTGTTAGACTAGCTGGTTTTTTGAAGAAGTCTTCACTATCATCGACTTTACCTTGATCATTTTTTGGTAAATTGTTCATATCAAGTGTCGTTACTCTGAACATTTCACCAGCACCTTCTGTATCACTACTTGTGATAATTGGCGTGTTAACATAAACAAAGTTATGCTCTTGGAAGAATTGGTGGATAGCAAATGAAGCTAGTGAACGAATTTTGAACACCGAGTAGAATGTATTTGTACGGGGACGTAAGTGAGCGATTGAACGTAGATATTCAAACGAATGACTTTTCTTTTGAAGTGGGTAATCGCTATCTGATTGTCCTTCAACTGTAACTGAAGTAGCCTTTACTTCAAAAGGTTGTTTAGCATCAGGTGTATCGACAACATGACCAGTTACCTTAACTGTTGTGTTAATTGGCATTTTAGTGATTTCATCATAGTTTTCTAGGTTTTTTAAGGCAATGACTTGCACATTTTTCAAAAATGACCCATCATTAAGTTCTAAGAAACTGATTTTTTTAGATGAACGAAGTGTTTTTAACCAACCGGTTAAGCTGATTTCAACTTCTTGGTCATGTGTTTGACTTTGGTATAAAGATTTTACTGAAACATTTTCCATTGGATAACCTCCATTAAGTTATGAATATTAAAGCTAAAAAGGCAAAATAAAAAGCCTTCCATCCAGTAAAGGGACGAAAGACTTCGCGGTACCACCCAAATTGTTACGAATAACCACTTTAAAAGCACAAAAAATGCTCTCTAACGATAACGGGTTAGTCACGTCTAGTCCTACTGTAATCAGTGATTAGTTCAGCTAGAAACAAAGAAAGTGTTATTCGTGTTCAAAGAGCCTAGATTGAGCTTTCACTATCCTCAATTCGCTTTATAGGGTTCAAACAGTACTCGTCTAACTTGTCGTTTTTAACTCTATTCTATAATAAGTTAAATATAACATAGTATTTTTTTTTGTAAAGGTAATTTACATGAACGCTTGACATAACCTTTAAGAAATTTTAAATGCCTTGGTCAAAGGGGTATGATTAAGCTATAATTTTAATGATTGAATTTTAAATTAAGAAAAGGGAGTCCGCATGGTTTTTTCAAAAATACTTGGAGCAACTCATAAAGTTCCAAAAACAATTGTTACAAATGACGACTTAGCACAAATTATGGAGACATCAGATGACTGGATTCAGTCTCATATTGGCATTAAAGAACGCCGCATGAGTCTTGAAGGTGAAAATACAAGCCAGCTTGCAACAGACGTCGCACTTGAACTTGTTGAACAAACAAACACCAAACCAGAAGAGATTGATTTGATTATTGTGGCCACTTTTACTCCCGATAGTTTGGCACCAGCCACAGCAGCCATTATCCAAAAAGAATTGAAAGCCAAGAATGCGTGGGCCTTTGATTTAAATACAGCTTGTTCAGGCTTTATGTCAGCGTTAAGTACGGCGGATAAATTCATCCAATCAGGTCAATATAAAAAAGTATTGGTAATTGCTTCAGACGTCAATTCAAAAATGCTTGATTTTAAAGATCGAACAAGTAGTGTGTTCTTTGGTGATGGTGCAGGTGGTGTTTTGTTAGGAACTGGTAATCAGCCACAATTTATCAATGAGAATTTATACACAGTCGATGATCAAGATTTGATTTATTCAGGTCGTGTGAATACAATCGACGATTTATCTGTGGATAATTATCCCTCAATTGGGGCTTTCCACCAGCATGGTCGTGGCGTTTATCAACAAGTTGTGTCAACAATTCCAAGTTATATTGAAAGTTTCCTAGCCAAAAACGAGCTAACTGTTGATGATATTGATTATTACGTTACCCATCAAGCTAATTTACGGTTGATTGAAAAGTTAGCCGAATTAATCCACCAGCCAATAGATAAATTTTCTCGAAATGTTGAGTATTATGGAAATACTTCAGCTGCAGGTATGGCGATTGGATTAGCCCAGTTAATGAATAGTGAAGTTGATTTGACTGGCAAAAAAGTACTATTAGTTGGATTTGGCGCAGGATTTACTTATGGGTGTGTCTTGTTACAATTTTAGCCTAATTAGGTTATCATTGATGGTTTTACTTATAGATAGTTAATTTTTTGCTTTTTAATTTAAAACTTTATAATTGTAAAGATTAAGCTATTAAAATATGATTATATGTAGAAGTAAACGGGTTATTTTTATTAAGAATTGAGGTAATTATAATGAAAAAAAGTTTTAAATACATATCAACAGGTCTGTTAGCTTCGACATTGTTGATGAGTGCACAGCAGTTAACAAATAGTTCAGTATCTACTAGTGTAGTTCAAGCTGATGAAACACTTGATAATTGGATGCCGGATAAGAATTTACAACAAGCTGTTGAAAGGCAGTTGGGTACGGACAATATAACACAAGCTAACATTGAAAATTTAACAGAATTAAATGTTCAAGATACAAATATCACTAATTTGAAAGGACTTGAAAAAGCAATAAATTTAAAAGAATTGCGTTTTCATAATGTTAATTTTGCTTCTGATTTAAATAGTTATGAGATGTTTAGTTATAGTGAGTTACCTGAAAGCTTGGATACATTAGATTTGAGTGGTAATAATTTATCAAGTAATCAACTAAGTACGGGATTTAATTTATCTGATTTAAAAACGTTAAATGTCAGTCAAAATAAAATTACAGATATCAATTTTTATGCTAAATCTAATTTATCTAATCTGAAAGTAGTTCGAGCGGATGATAACCAAATATCAGATGTTAGTGTTTTTTCAAATCAAAGCTCGCAAATGATTGCTAATAGAAATAGTTTGCGATATTGGACGGCAGACAATAATCAGATAACGGATTGGAGTTCATTTGTTGGGATGAACTTTGACACATCTTATGGTGATTATCCATCTAGTCGAAATCAAAAAATAAGTAAAAATTTACCTATTAAACCTCTTAAAAATAATACAATTATTCCAATAAAAAATTTAACAATTACAACAGGTGTGTCCTTTGGTGAATCAGGAACAGGAGAGGCAGTGAAAGAGGATGATTCGCGTGAAATGAATGTCTCTTTTTCAACCGGTCCGGATAGTGGAATTGGTGATAATATTAAAAGCGATGACTGGAGTGAATCTTTATATGGTATTCAATTTAAGTATGATGCAACAAATAATCAAATTTTGATGAAGGTGTTAGATAACGAATCACTACCACAATCTTTTACAATTGAAATTAAAGGATCATATGGGCACCAACAGACACTTGTAACATATAGCATCACAGATAGCCGCCAAAGTCTATCTGTTAAAGATGTTACCCTCACAAAGGGTCAATCATTCGATAAGCAAGACGCATTTGTTTCAGCAACTGATGATTATGGAGAACATGTGAACTTTGGCAATGATATTAGTGTTGAAGGTACCGTAGATACGCAAAAAGTGGGGACTTATCAATTAACTTATAGTTACGGTAGTCAAAAGAAAACAGCTACGATTACGGTCAAAGAACCAGCTAAGGAAACAGACAACACTGATGATTCACAAAATCAATTGTTGAATACAAAATCACAAGCACGTTATCAAACCAATCAAAAAGCTAAACAAATTACAGACTACGTTAATCAATCAACTTCATTAGAAGCTGGTCAAAAACAAACAGTCAATAACTACGTTGACAGTTTGAAACAGTCAGATTTGAAGAAAATTGATGATGAAACTACTTTTAATGGATTAAGAGATATCCTAAATCAATCACAACTCAAGACATCACCAAGTGATATTGAAGCCCTAATTCAAAAGTTAATCGGTGTGTCAGGAACCATTCACTATATTCCAAACTATGGTGTGCAAAACTGGACTTTTGATCAAAATGGTCAACTTCAACCACTAACTGGTAGTTATACACCAAGTAATAGTCAAGTAACGGGCTTTGACACTAAAGTTGTGGATGGTATGAGCTATATTCGAATTGGTAGTGCAAATAGTCAAACTTGGGTACAAAGGCAGTATCTATCGGATTCGGTCGAAACGGATTTAACAGCAATCGCGACAGTAGGTAACACGCCAACTACGAATTACGCTGTATACTTGAGGGATGCCAGAGGTGATATGACAAGTCAAACGGTTATGCCAGGCACTTCTTGGTTAGTCTTTGCTCAAAAGAAAATCGGTGGCCAAACTTATTACCGAATTGGTAATGAAAACCAATGGATTCAGGCAGAATTTGCTAAATTAAGTTAAAACAAAAAACCAACGAGTTTAAACTTGTTGGTTTTTTTGTTTAGTTACGGTATTTTTACTAGCAGAATAAGGACGTTTTTTAAAAGTTTTACGTTTCACTTTAGAAGCAATCAATGGAATTAATTTTTTCACTAGTAAACGGTTACCAGAATCAGAAAAATGGATACCATCTTTTTGAAGATAGCGATTAACATGTGTACTTTTTTGCATTTCTTCAGCCAGATCAAGATAAGGTAAATGATAAGTGTGAGCCACATGCTCTGCCACTAATTCAAATTGTAAAATGCGAGGCCATGATTGGTTTGAAGCAACACGCCAGTTAGTGTATGGTGGTGAAACTAAGATAACTTTTTTAGGTCCGATTTTTTCGATGATGCGATTCAAATTAGTATTAAATCGGCCAGGTGTCATTCCAAGTTTAACAGCCGCATCATTAGCACCAAAAGCAAGGACCACAACATGTGGTTTTGCATTTAAAACGTTTAATGATAAGTAATCTAAAGCATCATCAGTTGTGGCACCAGAAATGGAAACATTGATGACGGTGTCTTTTGGAAAAGCTTGTTGAATCGGTTTGGTGATGGCAGAAGTGTGGCGACCATTCTTGAAACCGCCCATAATGGAATCACCAAAAAGTAAGATTTTGGCCATGAGAACCCTCCTAACTTTTTGAGTTTAAAACTTTCTATCTATTTAATAGTAGATTACAATAGACCTAATGACAAATTTTTTTAAAGAGAGATTAAAAATGTTAATGAAAGAAACTTTGGTTCAATACCAATTTACCGTAGAAGAATCAGATTTGAATAGTGGTGGCATCTTGTTTGGCGGTCGCTTGATGGCTATTTTAGATAATACGATGGCAAGTGCTGCCCAAACTTTAACAACTGCCCGAATGGTGACTGGAAGTGTCGATACGATTCGCTTTATGCGTCCGATTGATTTGGGTGAAACCATTACGATTCGTGCACAAGTTTTACAAACTAAAAAGCGGATAGCAGAAGTACTTGCTGCGGTCTATAATAGTCGCAATAAGCTGACTAACTATGCGGTATTTACGTTTGTGACTGTTGACAAAGATGTGGTTTTACCGACAATTGAAGGTCAAACTGACATTGAAGAATTATTACAAGAAAACTTTGAAAATCGTGTGACGACGCGTGAAAAAACACATCAACGCGTATTCAAATTACTAAAAAAAGGTGACTTATAATGTCCATTAAAAATTACCATGCTTTCTCAAGAGCAGATTGGCAAGATTTAATTGAGTACCATTTTGAAGAAATTATTAGTGAAGAGGAATTGCAAGAACTCAAAGCATTGAACGATAGTATTTCATTGCAAGATGTACGTGAAATTTATTATCCATTGATTGAACTCTTGCAGATTCACTGGAATAATCGTCGTGATTTACACCAAAAACAAAATCAGTTTTTACAAACTAACCAACACAAAAGTCCTTTTATTATTGGAATATCAGGAAGTGTGGCAGTTGGTAAGAGTACAACGGCGAGGTTATTGAGAACGTTGATTGATCGCTTGTTCCCAAAACTAAGTGTACAGTTAATGACTACTGATGGTTTTTTGTATTCTAATGAAGACTTAAAACGTCAAAACCTAACCGAACAAAAAGGATTCCCTGAAAGCTATGATATGCAGAAGTTTTATGAATTCTTATTGCAAGTTAGACAAGGGCAATCAAATGTAAAATATCCTGTCTACTCTCATAGCATTTATGATATTGTTAAAGATGAGTATGAGGTTGTGAATTGTCCTGATATTTTGATTATTGAAGGAATCAATATTTTACAGTTGCCACCTAACTCAGATATTTTTCTAACGGCATTCTTTGACTTTTCAATTTACCTAGATGCTGATGAGGAGTTAATTGAATCTTGGTTCTTGAAGCGATTTAAGACGTTATTTGATTATGCCAAAACAGATTCAACAAACTTCTATGCGAAATTTGTTGAAATGGGTGAAGAAAAGGCTTATCAAGTGGCCAAAGATGTCTGGAAAAATATCAATTTAGTCAATTTGCGTGACTACATTGCCCCAACAAAGTCACGTGCAAACGTGATTTTGCATAAGGGTGAACATCACGTGATTGACCGGGTTTTACTTCGCAAGTATTAGAAAAAGTTTATTTGAAACGTGATGAAATATCACGTATAATTTTTATTAATTAGTATAAAGGAGTGGCCAATTTGTCAAAAGCAATCGACAGTGTGCAAGCAGATAAAATTATCGTGCTTGATTATGGAAGTCAATATAATCAATTGATTACACGCAGAATTAGAGATTTAGGTGTTTACTCAGAATTACTACCTAACACAACTTCTGCCGACGAAATCAGACGCATTAATCCTAAAGGGATTATTCTTTCTGGTGGACCAATGAGTGTCTATGATGAAGGTGCTTTCAGTATTGATCCTGAAATCTTCAATCTAGGTATTCCTATCTTGGGTATTTGTTATGGTCTTCAATTAATGTCTTACAAACTGGGTGGACGTGTTGAAGCCGCAGATAACCGCGAATATGGTCGTGCCCCAATTCAAGTAACAGATGAAACAAGCCGTTTGTTTGCGAATACACCAAAAGAGCAAACAGTATGGATGAGCCACGGTGACTTAGTAATCGAAGCACCTGCCGGCTTTGACATTGTGGCAACAAGTAAAAATGCCCCAATTACAGCTATCGAAAACAAAGAATTGAATATGTACGGTATTCAATTCCATACGGAAGTTCGTCATACTGATTATGGTATGGATATCTTACGTAACTTCACATTTGAAATCGCTAAAGCTGAAGCTAACTGGACAATGGGTGACTTTATTGAACAACAAGTTGCTGAAATCCGTGAAAAAGTTGGCGACAAAAAAGTTCTTCTTGGACTTTCAGGTGGGGTTGATTCAAGTGTTGTTGGTGTTTTACTACACAAAGCAATTGGTGACCAACTAACAAGTATTTTCGTTGATCATGGTTTACTACGTAAAGGTGAAGCTGACCAAGTGATGGAAAGTTTAGAGGGAAAATTCGGACTTAACATTATTAAGGTTGATGCAAAAGACCGTTTCATGTCTAAACTTGAAGGCGTTAGTGATCCAGAGAAGAAACGTAAAATTATTGGTAATGAATTTATTCGTGTCTTCGATGATGAAGCAACTAAGCTAAATGGAATTGAATTCCTTGCTCAAGGAACACTTTACACAGATATCATCGAAAGTGGTACAGCTACAGCTGAAACAATCAAGAGTCACCATAACGTTGGTGGATTGCCAGAAGATATGCAATTTAGCTTGATTGAACCACTTAACACATTATTTAAAGATGAAGTTCGTCACCTTGGTGAAGAACTAGGGATGCCTTCAGACCTTGTTTGGAGACAACCATTCCCAGGACCAGGTCTTGGAATTCGTGTTATCGGTGAATTAACTGAAGAAAAATTAAAAGCTGTTCGTGACAGTGACTACATCTTACGTGAAGAAATTAAAAACGCTGGTCTTGAACGTGAAGTATGGCAATACTTTACTGTATTACCTGGATTCCGTTCAGTTGGTGTTATGGGTGATGGTCGTACTTATGACTACACAATCGGTATTCGTGCCGTTTCTTCAATTGATGGCATGACAGCTGACTTTGCTAAAATTCCATGGGATGTGTTACAACACATTTCAGTTCGTATCGTAAATGAGGTTGAAAACATTAACCGCGTCGTCTACGATATTACATCTAAGCCACCTGCAACTATTGAGTGGGAATAATTAATATTGTAAAAGCTTTGGGCCTTACGGTTCAAAGCTTTTTAGTTTGATAATATTAATATATAGTTTTGATTTTTCTAATGTAACGATGTAGAATGAACGCGTACTTATAATTACATCAATTATTATGATGTTTTATTTTTTTAAAAGGAGAACCGGATGTATAATAAAAATAAAATACAAAAAACGAATGAAAAAAAAATAATGAAAAAAGTTAAGAAACAATGGGTTGTGGCTTCCTTAGCAACTTTTGCTTTAATTGGGGGAGCTGCTCTTAATACTTCAAATGTTGAAAATCACGTATTAGCTGATACTTCTGAGTCAAGTGACAATGGAGGCTCTACAACAGATATAAGTGACAATGGAGGCTCTACAACAGATACAAGTGACAATGGAGGCTCTACAACAGGTACAAGTGACAATGGAGGCTCTACAACAGGTACAAGTGACAATGGAGGCTCTACAACAGGTACAAGTGACAATGGAGGCTCTACAACAAATACAAGTGACAATGGAGGCTCTACAACAGGTACAGAAGTACCTAACCAACAACAGAATCCTGAATCTGACTATCAAAAAGGAATTTCAGAAGGTACTGCTGCAGCACAGAATGATGCTAATATGAACAATCGATATCTTGATGGATCAAAAGCGGGATTGAAGAATCTAGCAGGTCAATCACCTGAGTATCAAAATGGTTATAACATGGCCTACAACGCAGTAGTTGATGGTACTAATAATAAAAAAGCAAATGATGCAACGTTAGTTAATAATGATGATTACCTAGGTGCATATGCTAAAGGTCAAGATATTAGAAACGCTACTCAAACAGTAATGGCATCTAATGCTACTCAATTAAATTCTGCTATGTTAGACACAAGTATTAAAAATATCAAAGTAGTTCGTGATATTAGTATGTGGCAATTAAGTGGTCAATCTAATGTACCTGGATTTGCAAATGGAGATTTAGGATCTCAAGCTTATAATAAGGCTTTAACTATCAATGGTGGTGGTCATACTGTAGATTTTGCAAGTTATAACTATTCACAAAATTCTACAGACCCTTTAAAAATCCAAGACATTACAATGTATGGGACAGCGTATTATGGTCCAATTACAAAAAGAGGTGCTAGTGGCCAAATTTGGTATGATAATATCAATTATTATGGTCCGCAATTAGCTTATGCTACTGCTTCGGAAGTCCATGTCAACAACAAAGTCTATATTGATTCAAGAAATCCTAACTATGACCGTAACCAAATACTTGATAACCCTGCAGATAATCCAGGAACAGGGACAATTAATATGCCTGCAGGATACACTAATCAACAAAATTTGCAAGTTGCAACACTTATTTTTGAAAAAGATAGTGAATACGATGGATATACAAATAATGGGAATGTCTTAGAATTAAATGGTACAGCTAACGTTACCTTGAATTCAGGGTCTAGAGTTAACTTGTATCCTCGAAATAATGGTGCTACTAATCCTGAAGATGCATATAACGGCTACGCAGTTGGTCTTTATATGAATAGCGGTGTATTAAACATTAATGACGGTGCGCATTTAAATATTGAACCACAGACTACTAATACTTACCCTCAACTCTCTTCTGCACTTTATTTAGGTGGTGGTTCAATTAATGTTAATAGCAATTCAGCTTTTAGTATTAAATTAGATGGATCTTTAACTAATGGTCAGATTCCTATTTATGTTGGAGGTAATTTAACTGCTCAGGATAATGGTGAGTTTATTGTAGAAAAACTAGGTAATGATAATAGTTCCAGTGCATCAAATACTCTAGCTTATGTGTCTGGTAGCTTGAATATAAAAAATAAAGCAAATATTGGAATGTATGCGAATGGGAGTTCTAATATCTCATTACTTAGTGTAGGATCAAATGTAAATATATCCAATCCTGCTGATAAAACCTATACATTAGGTGGAAAACAGGCTAATGGCTTAACTTTTGATTTGAGAGATAATACCGGAACAAGAAGTTCTTTATTTACAAATAATAACTTAAACCTAAATAACGTAACGTTGAATGGGGTTCCTTATGGTAATGTCTTAATACCTTCAAGTAATAATACAGGTGATTCGATTAAGGGAACTAACTTGAATAGTAGTCAAGTAAATGATCAGAATAACATTGCTTACTATGGGGGAGCTGGAGCTTCAGATAATGCAGGTGATACAAGTAAGACAAGGTTTATGAATTTCTTAGCCACTCCTAACTTTAAGCTTGATTCCAATAGCTTGAAGTTAAATAGAGATCAAAACACAGGTAACTTAGTTCTGTCGGGTTCTTACCAATTTATGGATTCTGCTAAATCCAATTACAGTAACAAGAGTTATCCTATATATTTAGGTGCATTTGTCGGAAATACTTCGCAAGGTGGGACCTACACTAATGATAATTATAAAATTGATAAGAATTCCTATAATCTAAAATCAACGAAAGATCAAGATTATAGTGATAATAATTCGATTCCATTTGCTATTACGCTTCCTAACAACTTAACAGCTGCTCAAATTCAGAGATTATCTGTCCAAGGTCAGTATATTGTTGGTAGTGATAACCAACAGCTACAAATTAGTGCAAGTGATGCTAATAACTTAGCACAAGATACAACAATTGCTGACAGCAGAGCAGGAGTTCAAACTTTTATTAATAATCGTAATAATAATAGTTATCAGCCAACATCTGATTCAAGATACCCAGCGAATACCGCTTACAAAAATGGTTATGATATAGCTCAAGCGGGATATACTGATGGCTATCAAAGCAATACTACTAACAATAGATCTAATAATTATCCAGACGGATATCAACGAACAGCTTATGATACAGGTTTTAATCAAGGTCAAGCAGATTATACTGCTAATACCACAGGTTATAATGATGCCATAGCTGATAAACAGAATAACGCAGCTAGCCAAGATCTTTCTGTTCAATCAGCGTACACAAATGGATATAATGCTGGTAAAGATGTTTTAAAAGCAATAAAAGATGTAACAGCTAATCCAAAAGTTTCAAAACAAGATGGTCAGTCACCAAGTTACAACGATGCCTACGATGGTGCTTCTAAGGCGTTGGATTCGTCTTATGACAATAAAGATAAATCTCAACAAAGTCATGATTATCAAAAAGGTTATGACAGTTTACAAGGGATGCAAAAAGCTTTAAGAGAAAGTTCACATTCTAATCCTAATGACGATTCACAGTCTGATAGTTATAAATTAACAGCTAAAGGAATTCAAGACGCCCAAAATGGTGTTAATCCTGCAGCAAGTAATTCACCATTTTATCAAGCGGGATATAACGATTATCAAAACGGAATTAGTGACTTTAATGCTGGAGTAAAAGACCCTAGTTCAGATAATACAAAATCACAAGTTTATAAAGATGCTTATGCAGATGCAGCGAAGGGTTATAAAGCTTACACAGATAATCCAACGACAGCAACAATTCCAGATGGAAGCTCACAAGCATATAAGGTAGGTTTTAACGCAACAAGAGCGGCTGCACAAGGTATGAATGACTACTTGAATGATGGCAAGCAAACAAAAGCTGATGATTACAAAAATGATAGTGTTCAAAATGATGCTTACCAAAAAGCTTATTCAGGTGCTCAACAAGCCGCAAATGATTACAACAATGGCAATGTTAAATCAGCAAATGACCTATCTAAAGAATCAAAGGCTTATCAAGATGGGTATAACGCAGTAGCAGTTAGCCAAAAAGCAATGGCAGATGCCAAAAATAATGAAAATCATAGAGACGATAGCGGTTACACTGATGCTCAAAAAGCTATTTATCAAGAAGTTCAAAAAGCTGTTTCAGATGCATTGCAAGAAACTCCAAGTAAATCAGAAGCAACACCATCAGCAACTTATAATTATGCTTATGACACGACTTTAGGGGCAAAAGATTACGTTGATGGAAAGCCTGAAACAGGTGATTCAAATAATTACAAACAAGCTTATGAACAAGCTAAAGCAGGACATGATGCTTACAAAGCAGATTCAAATCAATCAACTTCAGGTAAAAGTCAAGCATATGTCGATGGCTTTAATGGTTCAAAAACAGCTAAAGCCGGTAGTGATGATTACCAAAACCAATCAGGAAAATCTGATAAATATGGTAAAGATAAAGCTTATACAAATGGTTATGATGGTGCTCAAGCAGGGACACAAGATGGACTAGCAGATAAGTCTACAAATGTTTCTTCAAAACCACAGGTTTATCAAGATGCTTATGGTACGGCTCGTGATAAATCAGAAGATGCTAGAACAGGATTGCAAGATGCTTTAGCCCCATCAGTAAATGGTGCTCAAAATACTAATAATTCAGATTATATGTCAGGTTATAACGGTGCCAAAGATGGTGCAGTAGCAGCTGTTGGTACACAACCAACAGGAGAAAAAGCTAAAAATGCACAATATGTAGCAGCTTATAATCGTGCCCAAGGTATGAAAGATGCCTTAGCAAATCCAGATAAAGCAACAGCAGATAATTCAGATGCAAACTATAAAGATGGCTATAATACAGCACATCAAGGTATTGTAGATGGACTAGCTAAAGCAGATAAAAATAATAATACTGATCAAACCTATAATCATGGTTATGATGATCTTGTAGCAGGAGCTAATGATTATACAAATGGCACATCATCAGCCAATAAGAATGCGGCTTACAATAAAGGTTATACAGAAGCTAGAAACGGCCATGATGATGCACAAAAATCAAACGCACAAGCTCAAGCATCAACAGAAGGTACAAGTAAGCAATATCAAGATAGTTATAATGCAACAAGAGCGGCTGCACAAGGTATGAATGACTACTTGAATGATGGCAAGCAAACAAAAGCTAGCGATTATACAGGTAACACTATTCAAAATGATGCTTACCAAAAAGCTTATTCAGGTGCTCAACAAGCCGCAAATGATTACAACAATGGCAATGTTAAATCAGCAAATGACCTATCTAAAGAATCAAAGGCTTATCAAGATGGGTATAACGCAGTAGCAGTTAGCCAAAAAGCAATGGCAGATGCAAAAGCTGGCGAAAATCATAAAGATGGCAGTGGTTACACTGATGCTCAAAAAGCTATTTATCAAGAAGTTCAACAAGCTGTTTCAGATGCATTGCAAGAAACTCCAAGTAAATCAGAAGCAACACCATCAGCAACTTATAATTATGCTTATGACACGACTTTAGGGGCAAAAGATTACGTTGATGGAAAGCCTGAAACAGGTAATTCAAACAATTACAAACAAGCTTATGAACAAGCTAGAGCAGGACATGACGCTTACAAAGCAGATGCAAATCAATCAACTTCAGGTAAAAGTCAAGCATATGTCGATGGCTTTAATGGTTCAAAAACAGCTAAAGCCGGTAGTGATGATTACCAAAACCAATCAGGAAAATCTGATAAATATGGTGAAGATAAAGCTTATACAAATGGGTATGATGGTGCTCAAGTAGGGACACAAGATGGACTAGCAGATAAGTCTACAAATGTTTCTTCAAAACCACAGGTTTATCAAGATGCTTATGGTACGGCTCGTGATAAATCAGAAGATGCTAGAACAGGATTGCAAGATGCTTTAGCCCCATCAGTAAATGGTGCTCAAAATACTAATAATTCAGATTATATGTCAGGTTATAACGGTGCCAAAGATGGTGCAGTAGCAGCTGTTGGTACACAACCAACAGGAGAAAAAGCTAAAAATGCACAATATGTAGCAGCTTATAATCGTGCCCAAGGTATGAAAGATGCCTTAGCAAATCCAGATAAAGCAACAGCAGATAATTCAGATGCAAACTATAAAGATGGCTATAATACAGCACATCAAGGTATTGTAGATGGACTAGCTAAAGCAGATAAAAATAATAATACTGATCAAACCTATAATCATGGTTATGATGATCTTGTAGCAGGAGCTAATGATTATACAAATGGCACATCATCAGCCAATAAGAATGCGGCTTACAATAAAGGTTATACAGAAGCTAGAAACGGCCATGATGATGCACAAAAATCAAACGCACAAGCTCAAGCATCAACAGAAGGTACAAGTAAGCAATATCAAGATAGTTATAATGCAACAAGAGCGGCTGCACAAGGTATGAATGACTACTTGAATGATGGCAAGCAAACAAAAGCTAGCGATTATACAGGTAACACTATTCAAAATGATGCTTACCAAAAAGCTTATTCAGGTGCTCAACAAGCCGCAAATGATTACAACAATGGCAATGTTAAATCAGCAAATGACCTATCTAAAGAATCAAAGGCTTATCAAGATGGGTATAACGCAGTAGCAGTTAGCCAAAAAGCAATGGCAGATGCCAAAAATAATGAAAATCATAGAGACGATAGCGGTTACACTGATGCTCAAAAAGCTATTTATCAAGAAGTTCAAAAAGCTGTTTCAGATGCATTGCAAGAAACTCCAAGTAAATCAGAAGCAACACCATCAGCAACTTATAATTATGCTTATGACACGACTTTAGGGGCAAAAGATTACGTTGATGGAAAGCCTGAAACAGGTGATTCAAATAATTACAAACAAGCTTATGAACAAGCTAAAGCAGGACATGATGCTTACAAAGCAGATTCAAATCAATCAACTTCAGGTAAAAGTCAAGCATATGTCGATGGCTTTAATGGTTCAAAAACAGCTAAAGCCGGTAGTGATGATTACCAAAACCAATCAGGAAAATCTGATAAATATGGTAAAGATAAAGCTTATACAAATGGTTATGATGGTGCTCAAGCAGGGACACAAGATGGACTAGCAGATAAGTCTACAAATGTTTCTTCAAAACCACAGGTTTATCAAGATGCTTATGGTACGGCTCGTGATAAATCAGAAGATGCTAGAACAGGATTGCAAGATGCTTTAGCCCCATCAGTAAATGGTGCTCAAAATACTAATAATTCAGATTATATGTCAGGTTATAACGGTGCCAAAGATGGTGCAGTAGCAGCTGTTGGTACACAACCAACAGGAGAAAAAGCTAAAAATGCACAATATGTAGCAGCTTATAATCGTGCCCAAGGTATGAAAGATGCCTTAGCAAATCCAGATAAAGCAACAGCAGATAATTCAGATGCAAACTATAAAGATGGCTATAATACAGCACATCAAGGTATTGTAGATGGACTAGCTAAAGCAGATAAAAATAATAATACTGATCAAACCTATAATCATGGTTATGATGATCTTGTAGCAGGAGCTAATGATTATACAAATGGCACATCATCAGCCAATAAGAATGCGGCTTACAATAAAGGTTATACAGAAGCTAGAAACGGCCATGATGATGCACAAAAATCAAACGCACAAGCTCAAGCATCAACAGAAGGTACAAGTAAGCAATATCAAGATAGTTATAATGCAACAAGAGCGGCTGCACAAGGTATGAATGACTACTTGAATGATGGCAAGCAAACAAAAGCTAGCGATTATACAGGTAACACTATTCAAAATGATGCTTACCAAAAAGCTTATTCAGGTGCTCAAGACGGGCAAACAAAAGGTCTAACTGGTATGTCAGCAACTGATAATAGTGCAAAACCTGTGGCTTATCAAGATGGTTATAAATCAGGCTATAGTAAGGGGTATGCAAGTTACCAAAATAGTCTAACAAATGCTAACGTTAATGCTGTGCAAGCAATGGTTGAAAATGGTCAGCCAATTAAAGACTATACAGGTCCTTACGCTTCCGTTTATAAACAAGCATATGAAGCTTACCAAGATGGTGCAGTACAAGCAGCTCAAGATTTTGAAAACGGAATTAAGCCTAATTTAGCTAACCAATCAAAAGCTTACATTAATGGTTATAATTCACTTATGGCAAATGCCGTTACTACGAAGGTAAACTATACACCTAATGCTAATGTTTTAGTTTGGAGTTTAGATAAGACTGGTCAGCCGGTACCAACAGACAATCATAAACAAGGCTATCGAAATATTGTTGCTACGAAAGAAACTAAGGTAGTTGATGGTATTTCATATACTAAATTAGCAACGGGTAAAGATAGTTGGATACAAACACAATATTTGGATGATCCAGCATCTACACCTATGAAGGTAAACTATACTGAAGGTTACGGTGTTCGCATTTGGAATTCTGAAGGAACCCAAATGTCAGGGTCAGATATGACAGAATCAGCATTAGCAAATGTTAAGACCTATGATCAAAAGGTAGTTGATAATATTTCTTACACAAGAATTAATGCCAAAGATAGTAATCAATGGATACAAACACAATATCTGCAAAATACAGCTCCTAAAGCAGGTGGCGTAGTTAGTTTAGGAAATGTTCCACAAAATTATGCAATTTACTTGCGTGATAGTAATGGTAATATGACTGAACAAGCACTTAAACCTGGTACATCATGGAAAGTATTTGAAGGTAAAAATATTAATGGTCAATTATTCTATCGCTTAGGAAGTGATAATCAATGGGTTGAAGCTAAGTACATTGATGGTTTTAAAGCTTAGATAATTAATTAATACTAAATGAAACAAAAAAACGCATTTTCGACTAAGTCGAAGAGGCGTTTTTTATTATACTCAAAAGTTAAGTAAACCTAAATAATATTGTAAACAAGCTTAAAAGACGTTAAACTAGTAGGACAAGTTTTAAGAAAAGAGGGTTAGTATGTTAGTTGTTAAGGATTTAACAGTTTCTTATCAAGAATTCCCTGTTTTGGCTGATGTTAATGTGACTTTTCGCTCAGGGAAAATTACAGGAATTATAGGACCAAATGGGGCAGGTAAATCAACTTTAGTGAAATCAATTTTAGGGTTAGTAAAGAAACAAAATGGCACAATTAGTTATAATGATCAATCCATTAAGACTATTCAAAAACAGATTGCCTATGTCGAACAACGTAAGAATTTAGATTTAACTTTTCCAATTAGTGTTTTTGATGTTGTGCTATCAGGAACTTACGCCAAGTTAGGTCTGTTAAAAAATCCAGGTAAGTTAGAAAAAGAGCAAGTAACTAACGCCCTTGAACAAGTCGGATTATTAGAGTTAAAAAATCGGCAAATTGGTGAACTTTCAGGCGGCCAGTTGCAGCGAGTTTTTGTGGCCAGAGCTATTGTTCAAGATGCTCAAGTTGTCATTTTAGATGAACCATTTGTAGGTATCGATTTACAAAGTGAACGTGCTATTATGAAAATTTTGCATGATTGGCAACAAAACGGTAAAACGATTATTGTGGTGCATCATGACTTGAATAAAGCCCCACAGTACTTTGATGATTTAGTAATTTTGAATCATGGCATTGTCGATTTTGGCCCAACATCAGCTGTTTATAAGCCAGAAAATATTCAACAAGCCTTTAGTGCTGACTTGTCGCACGTTTTATTTAAAAATCGTCAGGAGGATCAGACCAAATGAGTTCTATTACTGAGTTCTTGCAAGCACTCTCTCAATATGACTTTTTACAAAGTGCGTTACTAACGGCAATTATGGTCGGGGTCATGTCGGGAATTATTGGAAGTTTTATTATTTTGCGAGGCATGTCATTGATGGGCGATGCTATTTCACACGCTGTCTTACCAGGTGTGGCTATTGCCTATATGCTAGGAATTAATGTCCTGTTAGGTGCTTCTATACTTGGAATTATTGCAGCCATCTTGATTGGATTCGTGGCTTCTAGTACTAAAATTAAAATGGATACGTCTATTGGGATTATTTTCAGTGCTTTTTATGCTTTAGGGTTCATTTTGATTTCAATGGCTGAAAGTTCTACCAATTTACATCACATTTTATTTGGAAATATTTTAGCAGTTAGTGACAGTGATATTATGACAACCGTGATTGTTTTAGGACTGGTTATTTTATTTGTTTCAATTTTTTATAAAGAATTAGTCATTACGTCATTTGACGAAGTCTATGCTAAGACTTACGGCTTAAAAGTTCAGGTCATTCACTATGGATTGATGCTAATGTTGACGTTAGTGACAGTGTCGGCACTTCAAACGGTTGGTATTATTTTAGTGGTGGCCATGTTAATTACGCCCGCAGCAACTGCCTTTTTATGGACGGAAAGACTATCGAATCTCTTGATTTTATCGGCAATAATGGGAACAGTATCGGCAATTATTGGGTTGTACTTAAGCTACACGCTTAATTGGGCATCGGGACCAGCGATTGTGCTAGTTGCAGCCATCATTTTCTTTTTATCTTTCCTATTTTCTCCCAAACAAGGCGTGTTACTAAAAACACTTAAACAGCGAGGTGGCGTGAAATGAAACGGATTTTAATTAGTTTACTTTCTGTTTTGGTAATGATTAGCAGTGTGTTTTGGTTTTTGGAAAATCGAAAAGGCAATCGCACTTCTCAACAAAATCAAAGTGAAAAATTACACATCGTGACAACCAATTCGATTCTAGAAGATATGGTTAAAACTGTGGGACAGGACCGAATTGACTTATATAGTATTGTTAAAAGAGGAACGGATCCACATGAATATGAACCTCAACCTAGTGATATTGCTAAAACGACTGAAGCTAATTTAGTATTTTATAATGGATTAAATTTAGAAACAGGAGGTAATGGTTGGTTTACCAAATTAGTTGAAACCAGTCATAAAGTATTCAATCAGGACGTAATTGCGGCTAGTGAGTCAGTTATGCCACAACAGTTGACGACGGATGAAAATGAAGTCGATCCCCATGCTTGGCTAAATCTTGAAAACGGTATCATTTACGTTCAAAATATTGCCAAAGCAATGGGTGAAAAAGATCCGAAAAATGCTGAATTTTATCAAGAAAATGCAACAAATTATTGTCAAAAATTATTACAGTTACATCAATCAGCTAAAGAAAAATTTACAACTATTCCACAAAATCAACGATTGTTAGTTACCTCTGAAGGTGCATTTAAATATTTTGCCAATGCTTATCAAGTGACGCCAGTTTATATTTGGGAAATTAATACTGAATCACAAGGAACACCTGAACAAATGACCACAGTGTTGGCTAAAATTAAAGCCGCGAATGTTAAAAGCTTACTTTTAGAATCATCAGTTTCACCTAAGGCAATGGAACAAGTAGCTAAAGAAACAGGGTTGCCGATTTATTCAACATTGTTTACAGATTCTTTAGCCAAAGCAGGGAATCCAGGTGATACTTACTACAGTATGATGGACTGGAATATTACAAAAATAATTGAAGGTATGACGAAATAAAGTGCGCTTTAAAAGCGTGCTTTTTTCTTTTGCAAAAAAACTTGACTTAGAGTTTACTCTAAGTAATAGACTCATATTAGAAATGATAAGGAGGGAAGCACAATGAATGTTTTAATTTTAGGTGCATATGGACAAATTGCTCAAATTGTAAGAAAGAGATTGTTAGCAGAAACAGATGCTAATTTAACTTTATATTTACGAGATGCTGAACGTATTCAACCAGTTGATCATGATAGAGAAACCGTTGTTGAAGCTGACGTTAATGATTATCAAGCTTTAGTCAAAGCTATGGCAAACCAAGATTTAGTTTATGCTAATCTAGGTGGTATTTTTGAACCAATGGCAAAAAACATAGTCAAAGCCATGTCAAATACTAAAGTAAACCGTTTAATTTATGTTACTGGTTTAGGTCTTTATCATGAAGTGCCAGAACCTTTTGGTAGTTGGGTGGAGAACTCAGTTGGGCATGAAGTAATAGAAGATACAAGATATGCTGCTCAATTAATTGAAGATTCTCCTGTTGATTTTACAATTATTCGTGCAGCTTATATGAGTAATGCGGATGAAATCGATTATGAATTAACACAAAAAGGTGAAGCCTATAAAGGGACGACAATTTCACGAGCAAGTATTGCCGATTTAATTACTAAAATTGTGAAGAATCCTGAGTTACACAGTTTTAGTAGCTTAGGAATTAGTCAGCCTGGTACAGATGGCGATTCCCCAGTTTATCTTTAGATTTGGAGTACAGCAATGAAGGAAGAAAAGTTAACGATTGGTCAATTTTCTGATTTAGTTGGTTTATCAACTTATACGCTAAGATATTACGAAAGCGAGGAATTAATTATTCCTAAAAGAGATGACAATAATCGTCGTTTTTATACACAAGATGATGTTAAATGGCTTGGATTTTTGCTTCATTTAAAGGGAACCGGAATGACAATGTCAGAAATAAAAACGTATGTTCAGTTGCGAGCTCAAGGCGATTCAACTAATCGCAAACGTCAAAAATTGTTAGAAGAAGTTAAAAAACGAGCACTAGATCAAATTGCTGAAACAAAACGTAATTTAGAAGTTATTTCGCATAAAATTGACTGGTATGACAAAAAAGAAAATGCTGTGATTAATGAAGATGAATCATTTGAAAACTATTTAGAAAAAATGAAGGATAATAACAAAGGAGAAGCATAATTATGGCACAAGATAATCAAAACAAAACGAATTTATTTGGATTAGGAAACAAAAATGAAGCATTTGCAAAATACTTTATGGGTCAAAGTTATTTAAATGGCTTAGTAAATGATGATCAAATTGATGTCAACGTTTCAAATGTGACTTTTGAACCAGGATGTCGTAATAATTGGCACATCCATCATCAAGGTTATCAATTACTACTAGTTACAAGTGGAAAAGGTTGGTATCAAGAAGAAGGTCATTCAGCCAGAGCACTCAAACCAGGAGATGTTGTCGTTACTCATGATGGTATTAAGCATTGGCATGGGGCTCAAAAAGATAGTTGGTTTTCACATGTTGCTATTACTAAAGGAACACCAGAATGGCTAGAATCAGTTAGTGAAGATTGGTATCAACAGTTAGGAGAATAAGTATGGCTAAACAAACAGCAGGAAGAGATAATTTAGGTGAATTTGCACCAAAATTTGCACAACTTAATGATGATGTATTATTTGAAGAAGTTTGGTCAAGACAAGATCAATTATCAGCTAGAAATCGTAGTATGATCACAATTTCGGCGTTAATCTCAGGTGGAAACTTTCAACAATTAAAAGCTCATTTACAAATGGGACAAAAAAATGGTCTAACACAAGCAGAAGTGTCAGAAATGATTACACATTTAGCTTTTTATGTTGGTTGGCCAAAAGCTTGGTCAGCATTTACAATTGCTAAAGAAGTTTTTGATTAGACTAGTTAATGTGATAAAGACACCAAATCATTTGAGGAGTAAAAGTTTTTAGCGTCCGATAATTTAGGTGATTTAGTTCACACCCATCAAAATTATGACTGACAATCGCATACTGACAGTCACCATTTTTAAAGGCATCAAATGCTAGTGGTTTGCTTTGAACAAATAAAGGCTTTGGTGACTCAGACGTAGCAAAAGTACTATTCATGAGTTCAGTAGTTGCGGCATGTAAGGCAATTTGATAATTCTGATTATCAAGATTTTCAAGTAAAACCATAGGCATTGTTTCGAGGCTGAAAGTCTTGATGATTGATAGTTTTTGCCAGTAGCGATAATGATAATTGGCAAAACTAGTCTGGTATTGATGGTTTTGATAAGCAACCGGCACTAAAAAATAGTCATTTTTTAAATTATCTAAATTTTGATAAATGTCTTCAAAAGATGAATGTAAAACAATCTTAGCTTTCTTTTTGTCAATTAAATGGTCAGCAGCTAAGTAGCTGTCAGTTGTCTTAGGTCCTAGGGTATGAATACGCATAAAAATTCCTCCAATAAAATAAAAAAAACACCTAGATGAATATTAGTCATCTAGGTGTTTTAATGAGTAAAAAAGACAGTTTTAACAAAGACTTTCAACTTAAGCACTAGATGAATTAAAATTATCGCATCTAGTTATTAACTCAAGTTGACTTTAATCACTAAGATACGAACGAATAAGTGCGTTCGTATCGAGTCAACCATACGCCCGCACTACTTAAAGTGACTAAAGTTAAAAAAGAGTTGTTGTGAGTAAGTTAAATTGGTCATCAAAAACTGTCCTTTCAATTGTTTGATTGTTTTAAATTAAAACATTTTGAGAAATAAAATGCAACTCAAAAAAATCCTTACATCAAATTTGGCTTTTTGCTAGAATAGCCAATAGTTATATAATGACTTAAAAAGACACCAAAAAGGACTCAACACAATTAGTTGAGTCCTTTTTGATTTTAAAAAGAAATAATTTCAGTAACAGCTTCACTTAATGGTGTTAGGGGATGACCCAGTAGTTTTTCAAATTGATCAGAATGAAAGTTTAATTCATTTTTTTCAATATCTTTTTGAATAGCTAAAAAGAATTGAGCGACTTCATTTGGTAGTCCATTACTAGTTAAACTGTCAATAAAGTCTTGATTATTACCATATTTAATAGTGATTTTTGCTGAACTATTATGATTTAAAGCATCGACTAAATCTAAATAACTTTTGGGTTTTCCTGAAAGTTCGACAATTTCAGGAAGTGTTGCATCAAGTAATGCATTAGCTGCAGCTTCAGCATATTCGCGTTTTAAAGCCCAAGCGACCTTTCCGGTTGGAGCAGTTGTTGTAAGTTTCTTGTTTTTTAAGGCAGCATCTAAAACAGCAGCCTCATTTTCCAGATACCAGTTGTTACGTAAAAATGTATGAGTAATACCAGAATCTTTGATAGCTTTTTCTGTGTAGCGGTGATCAGGGGCAAGCAAGCTATTTGATTGGTCTAGGTTGGCAATACTGGTGTAGACAATACGAGAAATGCCTGCTGTTTTTGCGGCATCAATAACATTTTGATGTTCAGCTTGGCGATTATCAGAATTACCTGATACAAAAAATAGCGTATCAATCCCTTTAAATGCTTGCTTTAAAGTTTCTAGGTCACTATAATCTCCTAGTCTAACGTTAATACCCTTTTCTTTTAGCTGGGCAGCTTTTTTTTCGCTTCGAGCTAACGCAAAAAGATGCATCGACTCAACTTTATCTTGTAAATAAGTGAGTGTTTTAAAACCCAAATCACCTGTTGCACCTGTGATTAAATAGTTCATTATAAAATCTCCAATCTTTAACCTGTATTTTTTAAAATTACACCATCATCATAAAGAATATGATAAGATAAGTCAATAAATTAAACTCGAGGTGCAAAAATGAAATACTCAATCCAGTTTAGTGATGCGATTCACATTATGCTTTATATTGAGATTTATCAAAATACAGACTATTTATCTAGTACTAAAATTGCTGATAGTGTGCAAACTAATCCTGTTAATGTGAGAAAAATTATGGCACAGCTAAAAAAAAGTCAACTCATTCAGACACAAACAGGTAAAGCTAACCCCAAATTAACGCGACCGATTAGCCAAATTACACTATTAGATGTTTACCAAAGTATCGAAGGCAATACTAACTTAATTCAAGTTGATCCAAAAACTAATATGAAGTGTGTTGTGGGAGCTAATATTCAGTCTGTTTTAGAAAAACAGTATGATAAACTTCAAGAAACTGTTGAATCTGAAATGGCAAAGGTGACACTAGATACCTTGGTCAAAGATTTAGTCATAGCAGAAAAGCAACAACGTTTGGATAATGATGATATTATTCAGCGTTATGAAATATGATACAAAAGTTAAACTTTTAAAAATTAAATAAAAATGCTCAAGGCATGCTCTTTGAATTTAACTTAAGATATTTCTTTTTGTTATGACTAATAACCCGTCGTAATTAAAATAAGCTGAACAGTTATCTAATAAATGTTTAAAATTAAATAGTTAAACAGCTCATCAAGTAATAGAAACTTTTTGACTCAATCTAAAGATAATGAACTAATTGGCTTATTAAAGATGATGTTAAACGCTAGCTCTAATGCAATAATATGATTTTAGTAGTCTTCAATCGTTTCAATTTTATTATTTATTTTCTTCTTTCGGGCTTAGGTATTCGTTACTTATTGCTGTAATCTTGATAAAAATATAGCAACAATTAATCTATATTTAAATAGTGGCCGAAAGTAACGCCTTTTAAGTTACAGTTAGTAGTCAATAAATTTGAACTAGTCTAGGTTTAAACGGTTTTGAGAACTACATTATATTTGTACCGTACTTTCTTTTTGGCGTTATGCACGTATATTGATAGGGATTAGCGTTTAGTAGAATGACAATTTAAGTGTTAATTTATCTGAACATAAAAAAACACCTTACAATGTTTGGATTATTCCAATTGTAAGGCACTTTAATAAAAATTAATTAACGGGAGATGCACTTAATGTCCAAGTTATTTTAGCAGTATAAACTGTATCTGATAAAGCAGATCCACCAGGTACGAATAAAGAAATTTTGCTTGGATCATAACGTTGAATCCATGCTCCTCTACCAGTATTTTCTTTGGCATTTATTAATGTCTGTGGAGAATTACTTAAAACGATAGGCTCGCTTTTAGCATCTGGAGCATCCGAGGTAGTTCCATGTCCACCTATAGCTTTATCGTTATCACTTGTTTGAAGTGATACTTGTGCTCCTTCTAAATTCTGAGTAGTATTACCTTGTGAGTTTGTAAAATTTGAAATTGAGGCATCTAATGACCAACCTTCACTAGTTCCTCGATTGTCACTTACCTGTACGAAAGGGTTATGATTTCGAGTTTGGCCATCTGAGTATTTTGCATCTTTTAGGTTGTATGTTTTAGATTCACTAATTACTTCCCCAATACCAAAATCAAAGTTAGGTGCATAATCAATACTAAGAGGACCACCAGAGTTAGTTCCGTTATTGTTAGGATCTCCAGTGTTAGGAGGTGTGCCACCTGGTTGTGATGGATTCGTAGGATCAACGGGTCTATTAGGCTGTGTTTTATCTTTTGTTTTAAAAGTTAAAGTTGCATCGGTTTGTTGTGATCCAGCACTGTGGTTGGCAGCTTTAACTGTTGTTGTACCTAATAATGTAGTAGTACTCAAGAGGGCGATTGTTGTTCCCAGTATTTTATTTAGATTTTTCATATTATTTCTCCTCTGTATAAATTTTATAATTTAATTATGAAACAGGCGACTCGCTAATAGTCCAAGTAGCTTTACCTGAGTAAGTTCCATTCAATGCTATTCCAGGGTTTACAAGTAGCCTCACCCCCTCTTTTGGTGTTTTTGTTATTGAATAGTTACCATTATGAGTGTACTTATCATTATGAAAAGTGAACGTTGTATTAGGAGCATAGATTTGGTTTTTGAATAGAAAAGATGCTTTTAAAGCATGATTATTAAAATATAAATCAGATACAGACAAACTAATATTCCAGTTGCTAGCTGTACTATTATTAGGAGAAAAGTAATTAACGGCTACGTTTTGACTAGAATCAGTTTCCAAAAGTAATTTTTCAGAATCAATTAAAGCCTCTTTGAAGTTTAAGCTAGGTATATTGATAATTGATAAACTATAAGTTTTATTTAGCGCATTATTCATATCTTTGACGCTCTGATTAGTTAAATTTTCTATAGTAGATAATGTTTTGTTTTCAAATTTTGATTGTGAATTAATTCTGTTCGTATAATTTTTGCGAATTTGATTAAGTTCGTTTGTTATTTGTTGTTTTATTTTTTTACTTAAATTAGAATTATCTAATTTTTTTTTGATTTTTGAATACTCATTTTGAATGATAGAATTAGCATCTTGTTGTTCTGTTTTTAGTAGAGTAGAGTTATACAGTTTTCCAAAATTATTGTAGTTTAAATTTCGTACTGCTTGAAAAGAGGGCCAGACAGGGCGATTATATTCAGTATCAGAAAGCATATAACTAGATAAATATGATTTTTCATTTATAAAAGTACCATTCAATCTGATATTTATAGTTGCTTCTCCGCCGTTGTAGCCATCTTCTAAGTATGCACCAGAAGAAAATACTTTTTGTCCATCAGAGTCAAAACTAATTCTATCTGAAAAATTAAAATGTTCATTATTCCTTCCTGGCTTATTATCAACTTTAGCACCAATAGGAACTATATTGATTCCAGAAATAGCATTGGAAAGTTCTTTAGAAACTTTAATGCGATATTCTAAAAATCTTGAAGCTCCTCCTTCACTAATAGGATATCCAAAATCATAAGACAGTTGAAAACGTCCACTAGATAGCTTTATTAGTCGAGGAGAGGAAATTTTTATATCATTAGGTTTGAAAGGATAACGTCTTTGATTCGCATTACTTCTTTCTCTACCTATTTCTTCTTCATAATCTTGAGTTGAAAAGTTTAATTGGGTTCTTGCTTCAACACTATTCTTTGGAAGAACACATAGAATTAATAGAGTGAATAACAAGATTAAAAAAGTATTTCTGTATATTTTTTTAATCATAATTTTATCTCCATCGTTATTTTTGTTTTCTTTTTTTGAAAATGATTACTAATAAAATGAAAATAATAATAAATAGTAAGACGATTATAATCAGATACCAAGGAATTGAACGATTTGTTTTAGTAACATCATTACTATTTGTCTTATTAAAATTATCATTGTCGACATTGATAGATTTTTTAAAGTCCCAGCTATCTCCTGTCTTTTTAGAATTTACATGCCCACTTAGTGTATAAATACCTGGCTTTAGTGAGCCTTTTGATAAGCGAAACAACAATTCGAATTCACTAATTGGTGCTACTTGACCTAGAGTTGACTCTTGTTTTTCTATAATCTCTCCATTTTGATTTTCTAAAGTAAATGATGTATTCATTTGAGAAATATAGGATGGCTTATTATTTTGTAGGGTTGTTCTAATAATTGGATGGTAATTATCGCTATCTTGTTTAGCATCTATTAATTGTAAATTTGGTTTCACATAACTATTTACATCAGATCGTAGTTGGATACCTAAAGCATATCGAAATTTACTACTTATACCTATACCAGAGGGTTTAGACGTACTATTTTCATAGTCTTCATCCATAGATATAGTAGCCCCACCAAGGATTAGTCCATCAAATTTTTGACTTGGATATTTAAAAGGAACTGTAACTCTTATGGTTTCTAAAGGAGGTACAGCTAACTTTATATGAGAGTTTTCAGGACTTATCATATCAGACATTTTAGGGGATCCAATAATTTTATTATTTGTTTTACCATAATCAATAGATAGTCCATTACTAGTTGTTGCATCACTAAGTTCTAAAACAAAGTGCTGTTTCTTGTCCGATAAGTTAGAGATATCAAATTCAATATTTTGCTCACTATCAGGTGTAACCAACAAATCTAAGTAACTTTTATTTTTGCTGTTATTGATTTGATTTTCAGGCTCGACAGCTTTAATTGTAAATGGAGCATGTGTATTATCTTGTGCTGAGATATAGTTAGAAATTTGTGATCCAATCATAACAGTGAGGATGAGGTTAGCAAAAAATATTATTATTTGTTTATTAATTTTATTCATAAATAACCTTTCTAGATAATATTAGATTTTGGAAAAATTAAAAAAATATTAAGTAATTAAAAAGATAGACATTTGGCATCATAACAAAAAACCATATATTAAAACAAGACAATTATTTTTATTTAAAATTAGTATTATAAATATTCAAAAGGCTAGATTCTTGTATGTATAAGAATCTAGCCTTTTGAATATTTATATTAAGTTCAGTACTGCATCGACACTTTCTTCTTTAGTTGCCCAGCAAGTTACAAAGCGAACAATCATGTGAGTATCATCATATTTTTCCCACACAGCAAAATCAACTTTTTCTTTTAATTTTGCAATAGTTTCATGATCTACAATAAAAAATTGTTGGTTAGTATGAGAATCCATATAAGGGTTATAGCCTTTTTTAAGGAAACCATCTTTAATACGTTTAGCCATGTCTATGGCATGTTTGCTGATTTTTAAATATAAATCATCGGTAAATAAAGTTAAAAATTGAATACCAGTTAGGCGACCTTTGGCTAAAAGGGCACCGTGTTGTTTAATCAATGTTGTAAAATGCTTAGGTTCATTATTTTTGGTGAAAACAACTGCTTCTCCACATAATGCACCGATTTTTGTTCCCCCAATATAAAAGACATCACACAACTCAGCAATATCAGCCATAGTTAGATCACTTTTGTCACTCATCAAGCCGTAGCCCAAACGAGCACCATCGATAAATAACGGAATGTTGTGCTTACGACAGGATTCTGACAATGATTTTAATTCATCGTAGGTGTATAAAGTGCCATACTCAGTCGGTTGAGAAATGTAAACCATTCCAGGATGTACCATGTGTTGTTCATTTGGATCTTTATAAAAGTCATTAATGAATGTATCTACTTGTTTTCCGGATATTTTGCCATCGTTATTTTCAATTGTCAAAACTTTGTGCCCTGTAAATTCAATCGCACCAGCTTCGTGAGTTGCAATGTGACCAGTATCTGGGGCGATAACACCTTCATATTTTTTAAGGACTGCATCAATTACGACTTGATTAGTTTGCGTTCCACCAACTAAGAATTTGATTTGAGCTTGTGGACAATTAATAGTTTCACGAATTTTATCGGCAGCTTGTTGACTAAAACTGTCTGTTCCATAACCGGGTTCTTGTACCATATTCGTTTCAACTAATTTTTCAAGTACTTTAGGGTGTGCACCCTCTAAATAATCTGTTGCAAAAGACAACATTAAAATTCCTCCGTTTCATTTTTAGCACCAAAATACAGCCGTGAAGTTGGTGATTTCGATAGGTTTAAATCGAAAAGCTATACTAATTCTTCATGGTGATAATCATAAGTAAGATAGTTGATAAAATCAACTATCTTTTTTTAAAATTTAAGCTTGTCTTAAAGTTAACTTTAAGAGGTAAAGTAGAGCTTGTTAAAAATAATAGTTACCATTTGAATTTATTTAGAACTAACTAAAAGGAGATAACAGTATGAAAAATATTATGATTACTGGTGCCACCGGGACAGTAGGATAACAAGTAAGACGTCTTTTAAACCAAAAAGAAGATAACCAATTAACGTTGGTCTCACGTCATATATCAGAGAGTCAATTGAAAACAAATGAAAAAGTAGTGTCTTGTGATGCAACGAATGTTAACGAACTGAAAGTGGTTATGGCAAATCAGGATGCCGTTTTTGTTGCAGTAAGTGGTCAATTAGACAAAATCGCACAAAGTGTTGTCGAAGCAATGAAAAATAACCAAGTTGAACGACTAGTATTTATTACGTCTATGGGAATTTACAATGAAATTCCAAGTTCCATTGGAAGTGGTAATTTAAATACTAATCCATTTTTGAAGTCTTATCGTCAAGCAGCCGATATTGTTGAAAATAGTGGCTTAAACTATACCGTCATCCGTCCAGGTTGGTTTGACAATGGCAATGACGATTATGAAATTTCGTTAAAAGGTGAACCTTTTAAAGGCCATGATATTTCTGTTAAAGCATTAGGACAATTATCAGCTGAATTACTTGAACAAAATGAGTTATACTCAAGACAAAGTATTGGCTTAAGTCGCCCTTAAAAAAGCAAAGGAGAATTTACGATGGCTATTTCAATTAAAGAAGCAAGTAAAATGACACAGGTGAGTGCCTCAACTATTCGATACTATGAAAAAGAAATGTTAATTCCTGCTATCAAACGCAATGAAGCAGGTGTTCGTGAAATTGATGAAAATATCATTGGACGTATTAATTTTATTAAGCAAATGCGTGCTGCGGGGATGACAATTGAATCATTAAAACAATATATATATTTATTTGATGCCCAAGAAGACAACAGTAAAAAGCAACGTGAGTTGTTGAGACAACAACGTGAAATCATGCTTGAAAAGCGTGATGACTTACAAGATGCCATTGATCATTTAACATATAAAATCGAAAACTATGATAACCATATGCGCTTAGCTGAAGAGCGCTTGATTGAATTAGAAAAAGACGATCATGAACTTGGTTAGCTAAATAAAAGACTTTTGCAATTTGCAAAAGTCTTTTTTATCGCAAAAAAATTTAATTTATGAGAAAATACTGACTATCACTAAATTTAGGAGGAATTACAGGAATTGGGTAAAAGAGTCAGTTTAGTGGCTTATTTAGAAAGTAAAGTTAAACAATTCGAAAAGCGACAAGCACAAAAATCGCCTTATTGGGTCTTTTTTGTTCAAAATTTACGTCGTGCAACTTTGCTTTATTTAGGATTACTTATTGTGGACTTTGTGGTGGCCATAGCAAATCAGCATGAACAACCACTGATACAATCGTTGATGGGATTTCATGTTGAAGTTATCAGCAGAAATCCGTTTAAGTATCACATGCAGTGGACAACAAAGATGCTCCTATGCTATTTGATTGTTTTAATCATCTGGTTTACTGCTGCTTTATTAATTAAGTTAAAACAACATCAAAAGAAAAAAGCGTGATTTTTCTAAGCCTAAAATAAAAACCTCTGTTAGTTTAAATTAGCTAACAGAGGTTTTTTTAATCTTTTAAAATTGTGTTAATAGCATCAATGACCGCAAATCTAAAATTATTTTTTTCAAGAGCGACAACACCCTTGATTGTGTCACCGCCAGGAGAAGTAACGTCATCTTTCAAGATGCCAGGGTGAAGTTTGCTTTCAGCAGCTAAAGCAGCAGAGCCTTTCATCATTTCTGCGATAATTTCGTAAGATAGTGAACGATCAAGACCATTTGTAACAGCCGCATCGCTTAAAGCTTCAATGAAAACATCGACGAAAGCAGGACTACAGCCAGCAATAGTTCCAGCAATTCCTAATTTGTTTTCAGGAACTTCAATGGTATGTCCTAGTTGCTTAAGTAAATTGATAGCCAACGTCTTTTGACTATCCAAAAGGTGTTCGCTAGTGCTGAAACTGGTCATTCCTTGATTGATTGCAACAGGCGTGTTGGGGATGCATCTTAATAAAGGTGCATTATGATAGGTAGCTAACATTTCGTCAAACGAAACTCCAGCAGCCACGGAAATAATAGGCGCATTTTGTGTGTTGACATCGCTGAGTTCAGATAACGTTTTAGTAATTAAAGTGGCTGGGGTTGCGAGAATATAAATATCACTGGTTGCTAAGTCAGATAGAGCTTGAACAGGAGTAATCCCTAGTGACTGTTGTAGATTTAAGGCGTTTTCATAGTGCCCTGTTTTAACTGAAATTTGTTTTGGATTTTGTCCATTCTTAATGAGTCCTTTAATAATAGCGGTGCCCATTTTCCCAGCACCAATAATACCAATTTTCATAATAAATCTCCTATCTCGTTTCATTCTTTTTGACTATTTTATCACAAGATATAAGTGGTTATGTTAAAGGCTTTTTGAACTTATTTAAATCAATAATTAAAAACAATGTGAATAAAAACCATTGCTTTTTTATTTTGTTCTCATGTATAATTAAAAAACACTAATAAAACTTTAATTTTCGGAGGAATGAAAATGAAAAAGCGTTTCACAGCTGCAACACTATTAATGTCGGCTGCTTTAGTACTTTCAGGTTGTTCAACAGGAAGTAGTAGCAGTTCAAATGATAGTAGTAGCAATAATAATATAAAAACTCTAAATTTTGTTGAATCACAAGAGCTACCAACTGCAGATTTATCTTTAGCAACTGATACGGTTAGTTTTACAGTTTTAAATAACGTATATGAAGGACTTTACCGTCAAGACAAAGACAATCAACTTGCTTTAGCTGGTGCCAGCGAAAAACCAGAGGTTTCACAAGATGGTTTAACCTATAAATTTAAATTGAGACAAGATGCCAAATGGTCAAACGGAGATCCTGTAACAGCTAAAGACTATGTTTATAGCTGGCAAAGAACTGTAGAGCCAGAAACAGCTTCACAATACGCTTACTTGTTTGAACCAGTAGCTAATGCAGCTGACATTACAGCTGGTAAAAAAGACAAAAGCGAATTAGGGATTAAAGCAGTTGGTGATTACGAACTAGAAATCACCTTAAACCAAGCGACACCTTATTTTGAACGTTTACTAGCTTTTCCATCATTCTTCCCACAAAATCAAGCTGTAGCTGAAAAATTTGGTAAAGACTATACAACAAAAAGTGCAAATTCTGTTTATAATGGCCCATTTGTACTGGATGGCTTTGATGGCCCAGGTACTGACACAACTTGGACATATGCCAAAAATGATCAATATTGGGATAAAGACAATGTGAAAGTAAATACGATTAATGTCAATGTTGTGAAAGAATCAGCAACATCATTGAACTTGTTTAATGACGGACAAGCAGATAATATTGTTTTAACTGGTGAATTAGCGCAACAAAATCGTAACAACCCGCAATTTAAGGCCTTAGAAGATGCTCGTACTAGTTATTTAGAATATAATCAGCGTGATCAAAATTCTAAATTTAGAAACGAAAACTTACGAAAAGCGATTGGTTATTCAATTGATAGAACAGCCTTAGCAAATGCCATACTAGGAGATGGTTCACTACCTTCAACAAGTCTTGTACCAAAAGGAACAATGACAAGTCCAGATGGAAAAGATTTTGCTGAAGCAGTAAATGCAGGCATTTCATTTGATGCTGCTAAAGCAAAAGAACATTGGGAAAAAGCTAAACAAGAATTAGGTATTACCTCATTAGACTTTAGTATCTTAGCTTCAGACAGTGATTCAAGTAAAAAGGTTATCGAATACTTACAAAGTGCTATCCAATCTAACTTAGATGGGGTTAAAGTAACCTTGAATCCAGTGCCATTTTCAGTTCGATTAGATCGTTCAAAATCAGGAAACTTTGATGTTGTATTAGGCGGTTGGGGTGCAGACTACTTAGATGCTTCAAGTTTTACAGATTTACTTGTGACCGGAAACTCATATAACCGTGGACAGTGGAGTAATTCTGAATATGACGAGTTGATTAAGGCATCTAAAATAACAGACGTTAATGATGCAACTAAACGTTTTGAAGATTTAATTAATGCTGATAGATTACTATCCAATACACAGGGAATAACACCACTTTATCAAGGTGTTGAAGCTCACATGGTCAATTCAAGAGTTAAAAACTTTGTTTCTCACCCAGCGGGAGCAAAATTCGACTATAAATGGATTGAAGTACAATAATAATCAAAGTAAAAAGACAAACCACAAAGTGGATTTTGCCTTTTTATTTATCGCTTTTTTAAACTAATTTTTAGTAAGTCAAAATAAAAGGGTTAATAGGGGAGTAACATGAATTTAAAACGAATAATAACAGCTACAATACTGAGTCTATCTTTAGGATTCGTACTTGTTGGTTGTTCTACAGGAAACAGCTCTGAAACGACGAACAATAATCAAAATTTGAAGAGTCTTAACTTTGTAGCTCAGCAAGAATTACCAACAGCAGATTTATCATTAGCAACAGATACCGTCAGTTATACCGTTTTAAATAATGTATATGAAGGGCTGTATCGTCAAGATAAAGACAATAACTTGATATTGGCAGGAGCAAAGGAAAAAGGAACAGTTTCAGAAGACAGTTTAACTTATAACTTCAAATTAAATCCAGAAGCCAAGTGGTCGAATGGAGATGCTGTAACTGCAAATGATTATGTTTATAGTTGGCGTAGAACGGTTAATCCTAAAACAGCTTCAGAGTATGCATATCTATTTGATTCATTAAAAAATGCTAAAGAGATAAAAGCAGGAGAAAAAGAAATTGATGAATTAGGCATTCATGCCATTTCTGATTATGAATTACAAATTGAATTAAGTTCACCAGTTCCTTACTTTGAAAGATTGCTCACACTACCTTCATTTTTTCCTCAAAATCAGTCAGTGGTTGAAAAGTATGGCAAAGATTATGCTTTAAAAAGTGAGACGGCTGTCTACAATGGCCCATTTGTGCTAGAAGGATTTGATGGTCCAGGGACAGACACAAAGTGGACCTATAAGAAAAATGATAACTATTTTGATAAAGATAACGTCAAAGTTGATATTATTAATGTTAACGTCGTTAAGGAGTCTGCAACCGCGTTGAATCTTTTTCAGAATAATCAAGCAGATGATATTGTGTTGACGGGAGAATTAGCACAGCAAAATCAAAATCATCCTGCCTATCATCCACTATTACAAGCAACTACTCAGTATTTAAACTTCAATCAAATTGAACCTACATCCCCCTTTAGAAATGAAAACCTACGAAAAGCAATTGCAACAGCGATTGATAGATCTGCCTTAACAACATCTATTTTAGGTAATGGATCAATTCCAGCAACGGGGTTGGTTCCTAAAAATCTTATGAAATCACCTACAGGTATTGATTTTACAGAAGCAGTTGGCGATTCATATAATAAGTTTGATGCTGAAAAAGCCAAGCAATATTTTGCAAAAGCAAAAGAAGAATTAAAAATAGATAATTTTGAGTTTAGTATATTATCTTCTGATACTGATTCAGCTAAAAAGGTAATTGAATATCTTCAAAATATTATTGAACAAACCCTTCCAGGAATGAAAGTTAATTTAACTCCTGTACCATTTTCAGTTCGATTAGAACGATCGCGAGCAGGAAATTTTGATGTTTCTATGGTTTCGTATGGTGCGGATTATTTAGATGCCTCTACGTTTACTGACTTACTGAGATACAATAATTCAGGACGTTGGACTAACGATACTTATACAGCATTACTTGAATCAGCAGCAACAACAAATGTTAGAGATCCACAAAAGCGTTTTGATGATTTAGTAAGTGCTGAAAAGTTAGAATTAGAAGTACAAGCATGTGCGCCTTTATATCAAGTAGCAGAAGCGCATATGATAAATCCTAAAATCAAAAATTTTGTTTCACATCCAGCAGGGGCTAAATTTGATTACAAATGGTTAGAAATAGACTAAGTTGAAAGCACAGTGATTAAGAACTGTGCTTTTTTATTTTAACTTACTAAATTATAGTTATATTATTGGCTTACTTACTTAAAAAATGTATAATTTATAAATGTACTTATTTTTTAGAAGGGGTAGTTAATATGCAAAAAAAATGGGCGATACTGACATCGATAGTAGCAGTAGGAGCATTATTATCTGGTTGTTCAACCGGGAATAATGGTCAACAAGCTAATCAATCGAAAGAAAAATCATTAAACTTTGTTGTTCAACAAGAAATGCCAACAGCAGATTTATCTTTGGCAAGTGACACAGTTAGTTTTACCGCTTTAAATAATGTCTATGAAGGCCTTTATCGTCAAGACAAAAACAATGAACTGGTACTTGCTGGTGCAGCAGAAAAACCGCAGGTATCACAAGATGGGCTAACCTATACATTTAAATTAAGACAAGATGCCAAATGGTCAAACGGTGATCCGGTCAAAGCACAAGATTACGTTTATGGTTGGCAACGAACAGTTAACCCTAAAACGGCTTCACAATATGCTTATCTTTTTAGTGCTATTGAAAATGGTAAAGAAACTAATGCCGGAACAAAAGCCGTTTCTGATTTAGGAATTAAAGCAGTCGGAGACTATGAGTTAGAAATTAAGCTTAGTCAGGCTATTCCATATTTTGAAAGATTGTTAACTTTACCAACATTCTTTCCACAAAATCAAAAAGTTGTAGAGCAATATGGCAAAGATTACGCTATTAATAGTGATAGTGCGGTTTATAATGGCCCTTATGTTTTAAAAGATTTCTCAGGTCCAGGGACTGATGATGCGTGGACATATGCCAAAAACGATAACTACTGGGATAAAAACGCTGTCAACTTAGATAGTATCAATGTTAGCGTTGTAAAAGATTCATCAACAGCACTAAACTTATTTAAAAATAATCAAGCTGACGATATCGTATTAACTGGTGAATTAGCACAACAAAATCGTAATGATGAAGCTTATCAATCAATTTTACAAGCGACAACCCAATACCTTGAGTTCAACCAACGTGATAGTAACTCTGTTTTCAAAAACGAAAACTTACGAAAAGCAATTTCATATTCAATTGATCGAAAAGCTTTAACTGAATCAATTCTAGGTAACGGTTCAATGCCTTCAAGTGGCTTTGTACCTAGAAACATTATGAAATCACCAGACGGAAAAGACTTCACTGATGTAGTTGGTAATTATTTAAATGAAGATGCTAATCAAGCAAAAACATACTGGGAAAAAGCTAAACAAGAGTTAGGCATTACAACTTTAAACTTTAGCATTCTATCTTCTGATACAGACGCATCTAAAAAAATTATTGAATATCTGCAAAACGCTATTCAAACTAATCTAGAAGGTGTAAAAGTTAATCTAACACCTGTGCCATTTTCAGTTAGATTAGATCGAGCTGCTGCAGGGAATTTTGATTTATTAATGGGTTCATATGGAGCCGATTATCTTGATGCTTCAAGTTTTAGTGATTTACTAAAATCAGGTGTTTCCTATAATAGAGGCCAATGGAGTAGTGCGGAGTATGACCGTCTAGTAAATGCGGCTTCAACGACGGATATTAAAGATGCACAAAAACGATTTAACGACTTAGTGTCTGCTGAAAAAATTGTGATGTCACAACAAGGTGTAGCACCTTTATACCAAGCAGTTGAAGCACACATGATTAACCCTAAGATCAAAAATTATGCTGCTCATCCAGCAGGTGCCAAATTTGATTATAAGTGGTTATCAGTTGAATAAATCGATTTATACCGAATATTAAAGATAGATTGAAAAATATTTTTAATCTATCTTTTTATTTTATGCTTGCTAAAAGAACTGATTTTTAAGTCATTTGTTGGATAGTTAGGTTTTCTGATGGCTTTGTGATTAAAAATCGCTATTGATTTTTTAATTTAAAATCGGGTATAATTTTATGTATATTAATATTTTTTTAATGGACGAAGGAGCGGAAAATTATGAAAAAAACATGGACAGCGGCTGCAGTTTTAATGGCAGCTAGTTTGGTATTGTCCGGATGTTCGACTGGAAAAGGAGGACAAACATCAGGTTCAGGTAACACTAATGACTTAAAAGTTGTTGTGCAACAAGAAATGCCAACAGCAGATTTATCTTTAGCGACTGATACAGTTAGTTTTACAGCCTTAAACAATGTTTATGAAGGTTTGTACCGCCAAGACAAAGATAATAATCTAGAATTAGCAGGGGCTTCTGAGAAACCTCAAGTTTCAGAAGACGGTTTGACTTACAAATTTAAACTAAGAGAAAACGCAAAATGGTCTAATGGCAATCCTGTTAAAGCACAAGACTATGTTTACTCTTGGCAAAGAACAGTAAGCCCACAAACAGCTTCACAATACGCTTACTTATTTGCACCAGTTGAAAATGCAGAAGACATTACAGCTGGCAAAAAAGCTGTTAGCGAATTAGGAATTAAAGCAGTTGGCGATTACGAACTAGAAATCAAATTAAACAAGGCTACACCTTACTTTGAAAGATTACTAGCTTTCCCAACATTCTTCCCACAAAATCAATCAGTTGTTGAAAAATATGGTAAAGACTATGCTTCAACAAGTGAAAATGCCGTTTACAACGGACCATTTACTTTGACTAACTTCTCAGGACCAGGTACAGATACTGATTGGACATACAAGAAAAATGACCAATACTGGGATAACAGCAACGTAAAAGTTGAAAACATTAATGTTAACGTTGTTAAAGAAGCTTCTACATCATTAAACCTATTTAACGATGGACAAGCAGACGATGTGATTTTAACTGGTGAGTTAGCACAACAAAACCGTAATAACCCAGCGTTTACTGCTGTACCTCAAGCATCTACAAACTACTTAGAATTCAATCAACGTAAAGAAGATTCACCATTTAAAAACGAAAACTTGCGTAAAGCGATTTCATATTCAATTGATCGTGATGCACTAACTAGTTCAATTCTAGGTGATGGTTCAATGGCTTCTACAGGGCTTGTACCAAAAACAACTATGACATCACCAGATGGCAAAGACTTTACAGCAGCTGCTGGCAAATTAGTATCATTTGATGCTCAAAAAGCCAAAGAATACTGGAACAAAGCTAAACAAGAACTAAATATCTCAAGCTTGAACTTTAGTATTTTAGCTTCTGATACAGACTCATCTAAAAAGGTAATTGAATACCTACAGAGTGCTATTCAATCTAACTTAGATGGCGTTAAAGTAAGCCTAACACCGGTACCATTCTCAGTTCGTTTAGACCGTTCAACATCTGGTAATTTTGATGTTCTATTAAGCGGATGGGGAGCTGATTATCTGGATGCTTCAAGTTTCACGGACTTATTTGTTTCAGGAAACTCATATAATAGAGGTCAATACAGCAATGCTGAATATGACAACTATGTTAATGCAGCTTCTGGCCAAGATGCAAGAAATGCAGACAAACGTTTTGAAGATTTAGTTAATGCAGACAAAGTCTTGATGAATGCTCAAGGTGTTGCACCACTATTCCAAAAAGCTGAGGCACACATGATTAACTCAAAAGTTAAAAACCTTGTGTCACATCCAGCAGGTGCCCAATTTGATTACAAATGGGTAGAAATTCAAAACTAATTTAAGTACTTTAAATAGTTGAATAAAAAACAGGCTGGGAATTGAATTCTCAGCCTGTTTTAAAAAATATTAGACTAGCATATCTACTAATAATAGCAGAATGCTAATGGCTAATAAGATAATACCGGGTTGCAAGAAGAACGCTTTGTGCTCTTTACCAATTGTGGATAGTTTCCATTCGGATTCATAGTCGGTTTTCCGTTTCAGGTGCAGTGATTTTTGGAAAAAATCAAATGATCCAGAAGAAAAAACCCATAAAAATCCGCCCACGATGAGGAAGAAAAGGCATATAATAAAGAGTGTATCTGATAGGTGAACCCAAGATAAGCTATTTTGCCAAATGTGGTAAATAAGCGAAAATACAAGTGCACAGAGGCTTATCCATAGAGTTGATTTTTTTAGTTTCATAGAACCTAAACCTTTCGTTTAACTAATATGTAATTAAATTTATCTAATTTCTGTTTGTAAGTCAAAGTTTAGGAGGAAAATCATGAGTAGTTTTTGGAAGTATTTCTTTAAACGTTTGTTTTACATGGTTATTACCTTATTAATCATCATCACGATTACCTTTTTCTTGATGAAATTATTACCAGGTAGTCCATATTCAAACATTGAAAAATTATCACCCGACCAAGTTGCACAATTGAACCGTCAAAATGGGTTAGATAAACCTGTTATTGTGCAATACTTTAACTATATTGCTAACATGTTCCGTTTAGATTTTGGAACATCATATCAATTTAAGAACCAAGCTGTTTCATCATTATTATTAGGTAGAATTGCACCATCCTTACAATTAGGTTTCCAAGCGCTATTATTTGGGACAGTTGTTGGAACATTATTAGGTGCTGTTTCAGCTATGAAACAAAATACATGGATCGATACAGGGGCAACTTTAATCGCTATTTTAGGACGTTCAATCCCTAACTTTGTGTTTGCGGTTTTACTACAATTTGTGTTCGCTCTACAATTGCGCGTATTGCCAATCGCTAAATGGGAAGACTTCTCTTACACTATTTTGCCGATGATTGCGTTAGCGATGTCACCACTTGCCGATTCAGCTCGTTTTATCAGAACTGAAATGGTAGAGGTCTTGCACAGTGATTACATTGAATTAGCTCGTGCTAAAGGATTAAGTCGCTGGCAAATCGTTTACAAACATGCTTTAAGAAATAGTTTGATTCCATTATTAACTTTACTTGGACCTTTAGCTATTGCCTTGATGACAGGATCACTTGTTGTTGAAAACATCTTTGCAATTCCAGGTATTGGTGAACAATTTGTTAAATCAATTACCACAAACGACTACCCAACAATTATGGCGATTACAATCTTGTACTCAGCCTTACTAATTTTTATCATTTTAGTTGTCGATATTCTTTACGGAATTGTAGACCCTAGAATTCGTATTACAGAAGGGAGCAAGGATTAATTATGAGTAAAGCAAAATTAAAACAAATTGAGCAAATTCCTGCTTCTGAATTTCAACCTTTAGTTAAAAACACTAAAGATGAACGTGAACAAATTTCAGCGCCATCGCTAACTTTCTTACAAGATTCTTGGCGTCGTCTTAAAAAGAATAAAGCTGCAATGTTTAGTTTGAGCTTATTAGTTATCATTATTTTGATTTCAATTATTACAATCTTTGTATCACCTAGTGATCCAACGGCTCAAAACTTGAAATACATTAACTTACCACCTAAATTTCCTGGAATCGACATTAATGGTCTAAATGGGAAAGCAATGGTTGGTGGACAATTAGTTGATAAATATGCTCAAGCTGGTGTGCCAGAAGGTGTTCATTACTTTTTAGGTACAGATAGCTTAGGACGTGATTTATTAAGTCGTCTGCTTGTCGGAACTAGAATTTCACTATTAATCGCTTTTGCTGCTGCAGCATTAGACATTATCTTTGGTGTAACTTACGGTTTGATTTCTGGTTTATTAGGTGGACGTGTTGATAACATTATGCAACGTTTTCTTGAAATTATTTCAGGAATCCCTAACTTAGTTGTAATGATTTTGATGCTTGTTGTGTTAAAACCAGGTGTTATTTCAATTGTTGCCGCAATGGCAATTACAAACTGGGTACCAATGGCACGTGTGGTTCGTGGACAAACCTTGAAATTAAAAGATCAAGAGTTTGTGCTAGCCGCAACTTCCTTGGGTGAAAGCCGTTCAAAAATTGCGTTTAAACATATTTTGCCAAATATCTCTAGCGTAATTATTGTTCAAATGATGTTCAGTATTCCATCAGCCATCTTCTTCGAAGCTTTCCTAAGTTTTATTGGACTAGGAATTCAACCACCAAGTGCATCCCTAGGTATGTTACTAAGTGATGGTTACAAGACATGGCAATATTTAGGTTACCAAATGTGGATTCCAGCTATTGTGTTATCTGTTATCATGATTGGATTTAACCTATTAGCTGATGGACTACGTGATGCTTTAGATCCTAAGATGAAAGAGTGACAAGAATGAAAAAAATGTTAGAAGTTAAAAATTTAGAAATTTCTTTTGATACATTTGCCGGAAAAGTTCAAGCCATTCGTGATGTTAGTTTCGACCTTAAAAAAGGTGAAACACTCGCAATCGTAGGGGAATCCGGAAGTGGTAAATCAGTAACAACAAGAAGTTTAATGAAACTATTAGCAAGCAATGCTAATGTTGAAAACGGTGAAATTTTATTTGATGGTCAAAATATCCTGGAAAAAAGTGAAGGTGAAATGCGCAAACTACGTGGTAGTAAAATTTCAATGATTTTCCAAGATCCAATGACTTCACTAGACCCAACAATGCCAATTGGAAAACAAGTGGCAGAGCCATTGATGATTCACCACCAAGCTTCTAAAAAAGAAGCTTATGCTAAAGCTTTAGAATTACTTGAAATGGTCGGGTTACCTAACGCTAAAGACCGTTTTAAGAACTATCCTCACCAATTTTCTGGTGGACAAAGACAACGTATCGTTATTGCGATTGCCTTAATTTGTAACCCAGAAGTCTTAATTGCCGATGAACCAACAACGGCACTTGATGTGACAATCCAAGCTCAAATCCTTGAATTATTAAAAGATTTACAGAAAAAAGTGAAAACGTCAATCGTATTCATCACCCATGATTTGGGAGTTGTAGCAAATATTGCTGACCGTGTAGCGGTTATGTATGCAGGTAAAATCGTTGAAATTGGAACAGCAGAAGAAATTTTCTATAATCCAAGACATCCTTATACATGGGGATTACTAGGATCAATGCCGTCAATTGAAGGATCAAGTTCTCGCTTATATGCAATTCCAGGGACACCGCCTGACTTATTGACACCACCAAAAGGGGATGCTTTCTACCCACGTAACGAATTTGCCTTGAAGATTGATGCTGAACAACAACCACCTTACTTTGAAGTGTCAAAAACACATAAAGCAGCAACTTGGTTGTTAGCACCTCAAGCACCTGAAGTAACGCCACCAGAAGAAATTCAAAAGCGTTGGCGAAAATTCGAAGAACTAAAACGTGCAAAAGAGGTGAAAGATAATGAATAATAAAGTTTTACTTGATGTTAAAAATTTAAAACAATATTTTAACGTAGGTCGTAAAGACGAAGTTAAAGCGGTTGATGACATTAGCTTTCACATTTATGAAGGAGAAACTTTCGGTTTAGTTGGTGAATCTGGAAGTGGGAAGTCAACGACTGGTCGCAGTATTATGCGTCTTGAAAATCCGACTGCTGGTGAAGTAACTTTTGATGGTCAAGATGTATTAGCTTTAAAATCAAAAGAAGACATGCGTCGTTTTCGTCGTAATGTTCAAATGATTTTCCAAGATCCTTACGCATCTTTAAATCCACGTATGAAAGTTGAAGATATTATTGCTGAAGGGTTAGATATTAACCACTTAGTTAAAAATAAAGAACAACGATCAAAACGTGTTAACGAGTTGCTTGAAATTGTTGGATTAAACCCTAACCACGCGACAAGATATCCTCACGAGTTCTCTGGTGGACAAAGACAACGTATTGGGATTGCGCGTGCACTAGCGGTTGACCCTAAATTTATCGTAGCTGATGAGCCAATTTCAGCTCTTGATGTGTCTATTCAAGCTCAAGTAGTTAACTTGCTACAAGATTTACAAAAAGAGCATAAATTGACCTATTTATTCATCGCTCACGATTTATCAATGGTTAAACATATTAGTGATCGTATCGGAGTAATGCACCACGGTAAATTACTTGAAGTTGCTTCAAGTGATGAAATTTACTACAATGGTGTGCATCCTTATACTGAAAGTTTACTTTCAGCTATTCCAATGCCAGATCCTGCTTATGAACGTTCTCGTAAACGTGTAACTTATCAACCAATCGAAGATGATAAAGAACGCCGTATGCAAGAAATTACACCTGGACACTTCATTTATTGTGCAGATGATGAAGTAGAAATGTATCAAGATAAACTCAACAAAAAAGTAATGGCTTCCCGTTAGGGAGCTGTTACTTTTTTTATTTTTGTTTTATGATAGAGGTGAAAAAATGATTGGAGTGAGTAAGGTATGGAAAATTTATTTAAACGACCACGTAAAATTAGTGAAGATATTGATGATCGGAGTGTCACTTGGTTAGAATTATTTTATGATTTGATATTTACGGTGGTTTTACTTGATTTAACAGAAGGGTTAGTTCATCATTTCACGATTGTAAATTTTGTAAATACAACGGTGCTATTTTTCTTGTTTTTATGGAGTTGGAATGAGACGTCGGTTTATTTTGATGATCATGGTAATTTGGGGTTTATTAATACCGTTATTATGAATACGCAAATTATTTTAACGGGTGTGGCCACGCTCTTTATTCCAGAAGCAGTTGAGGGAGATTTTAGTCATATTTTAATTGCGTTTATGGCAATTGAGTTTTTGATGATTATTATCTGGTTGACTGTGAGCTACTTTGATGCTGTTCATCGACCAGTTGCATGGTCTTGTGTGGCTTTATACGTTAGTGTTTTAGTAGTCTTGATAGGCGGCTACTTTTTAGCGCTAGATTTTGCTAAGTGGGTTGTGATTATTGGATTATTAATGAACTATTTTGGCCTTTTATTGGTTTCACCTGTGATGAAAAAAGAATATGAGGCACATCAGATGGATTATGCCATCAAAGATTCGCTGATTGAGCGTTATGGACTCATTATGATGATTACACTTGGTGAAGTGATTGCGGGCTTTTATACGAGTTTAAAATACCCAATTTATACAGAAAAAATTGTTAGTTTTGTGTTGAGTGTTATTTTAATTGCTTCAGCTGCAGGTATTTTTTATCGTATTTTGGGAGATATTGAAGTTAATGTTCAATCTGCTTTTAAAATGTTGGGCATGCGGTTATTATTTTTACTGGATATCTACTTAATTATGACAAGTGGTATTGCGTTACATTTAATCCTTGAAGGCCATGATTCAATTGGAGTCAGATTGTTATTTGTCTTGACGTTATTTGCTAGTATGACATTAATTTGGGTGATTAGAGCGATTGCAATGTTACCCAAGAATAGATACCAAGCTTATCGATATTTAGCTATTGAAATTATTGCTTATTTAATTTTAGTCATGATGCCAAAATTGATTTTATTATTAGGTGTGGATATCTTATTAGCTTTTCATTTAATGCACTATATTAAGACACGAGAAGACATTTAAAAGTTATCTATTTTTAGGATTTAGTTGTTGACATTCACTCAAAACCTGTTAACATAAAGGATAATATTTCGCTACTAGCCTTTCGTACTTTTATATTTTTGAAGGGAGTACTAGTAATATGTTACAACACAAAATTCAACTTAATACATTAACACAGGTTTTCACAGTTAGTGATGCTAAAGGCAATTATGCTGATGGCGTGACAATTGAAGAAGCCGTAGAAAAGTTAAATCACACACTTAGTGCTTAAGAAGATGATCAACCAAAAGTTGGGGGGTCATCTTTTTTTATTTAAAAAATTATAAAGAAGGTCAACACGCACTTAAAAATAACGTAAAATGAACTTATCATACTTTTGATAGGAGAATTATATGGATTGGTTTTTACGTGTGATTAAGGGGATGCTTATTGGTTCAGGATTTATTTTACCTGGAATCAGTGGGGGAACATTAGCGGTTGTTTTTGGTGTTTATGAACGTGTGATTACGTTTTTAGCTAATATCAAAAAGGACTTTAAACAAAATGTTTTATTTTTTATTCCATTAGGTTTGGGTGGAATTTTAGGAATCATCGTTTTTTCATTATTAATGAGTGTTGCCCTAGCAAAATATGAATATCAAATGCTTTGGGTATTTATTGGGGCAATCGTTGGAACATTACCAACATTATTTCGCCAAGCTACAGAACAAACAAAACGAACACCAGTTGATACCACTATTTTAGTTGTAACAGCTATTGTCATGACTGTTTTCTTAATCTTTGGACAAAACTTATTTGGACAACTACCACAGAACTTCTTAACTTGGATTTTATCTGGCTTTTTAATTGGCTTAGGGGTTATTATTCCAGGATTAAGTCCTTCTAACTTTTTAATTTATATGGGAATGTATCAACCAATGACTGACGGATTGAAAACTCTTGATTTAGGAATTGTGATTCCACTAGCCATTGGTGGTATCTTAAGTTTGATTACGTTATCTAAACTTGTGAATTTAATTTTACAAAAATACCATTCAAAATTATTTAATTTTATTATCGGGGTTGTTATTGCCTCAACGATTGTCATTATCCCCTTAAATGTTAACTATGATTTTATAACCATTATCAGCTGTCTAGCATTATTCTTAGTTGGGATAGGCATTGCTTATTTAATGACAAAATTAGACGAAAATAAAAAAGCTTAGGTTTTTACCTAAGCTTTTTTATTAGTTAAACAGTTGGTTTATCTTTATCAGTATAAACAATATAAGACACAATAAAGCTAAAAATGAAAGCAACTGCACAGGCTCCAATAGCAGCGAATAAACCAGTTAGGTTACCATCACTTGGAATGTAGGTTAAGAACGTGAAGAATCCAAGCACGCCGACTGTATAAACGAGCGTATTGAATAGTCCCATAATGAGTCCACCAATACCAGCACCAATCATACTAATGACAAATGGTTTTTTGGTTGGGATAGTAACCCCAAACATTGACGGTTCAGAAATTCCAAAGACACCGGTAATAAAAGCTGATAAGCTAAGTGCTTTGAATTTTTTATCTTTAGTTTTAAGCATAACACCTAAAACAGCACCAATTTGAGCATAAAGTGCAGCAAAAGTTAACGCCATAATTGGATCTTGTCCCACAGTTGCGATATTGATGAAAGCAATCGGAATAATTCCCCAATGTAAACCAAGGACAACAAGAGGTTGCCAAACAACACCTAAAACCAGACCAGCGATTGCTGGGTTAAGTTGCACAAGTGTTTGAATTACCCAACCAAGTCCTTGAGAAAGCCAAGTTGTAATTGGACCAATAATTAAGAAAATCAAAGGGATTGCAATAATTAACGTACAAAATGGGACAATAAAGTTTTGAATAATTTCCGGAATCCATTTAGTAAAGAATTTTTCCAGTTTTGAAGCGAGTAATACCCCAACAATAACGGGGATAACAGAACTGGTATAATTAACCATAATTAAAGGGATGCCAAAGAAAGTATCAAAGACATGTGTTTGCAGGGGTGTATTAGCAAACAAAGTGAACAATGGTGTTGCTGATTCAGGACTAGCCATTTGAACAATGCTAGGGTAGGTTAAAGTTGCCCCAATGGTAATTCCAAGTAGTGGTGAAGTTTTAAATCGTTTTGAGGCACTGTAACCTAAAACGATTGGTAAAAAGTAGAAGAAACCATCAGAGATAGCATATAAGACTTGATAAGTCCCGCTTGCACTATCCATGATTTTTAGGGCGGATAAAGCTGACATTAGGCCTTTTAGCATCCCTGTTGCTGCTAGATAACCTAAGATAGGCATAAAAATCCCTGATAGTGTATCTAGCAAACGATTGAATAAGTTAGGTTTTTCCTGATCAATATCAGGTGCATCTAACAATTCATAATAAATATCAGTTGCATTTTGAGTGGGTACCAAAGAAACATGGTTTTTTTCAATAGTAACTGATTGAATATTAGGTAATTTTTCGAGTTTTTCGATTTCAGGAACGGTATCTAAATCGAAAAACACAGAATCTTTTCGATGGCCGAGCCCTTTGAGCTTGGCCTTCCCACCAATTAGTGAGAATAATTCTTGACTCAGTGTGTTCATTTGAGCACTCCTTTATAAAAATTTAAACATTCTTGATTAAATTTTAACGTAACTAAGGGGGGTTTTGCCAATAAAAAAAGATATGTTATACTTATACTTACAAAAAAGAAGTAAAGGAGACGGAATTAATGAAAGTATTTGTCGCAGGTGCAAATGGCCGTGTCGGCCGTCATGTTGTGAATAAACTGATTCAAAAAGATGATGATGTTTTGGCGGGGGTTAGAGATCCTAAAACGCAATCTATTTTAAGACATGATCATGTTGCGTATGTTCCTTTTAATTTACATCAAGATAGTGATCAAATGGCAGAAGCCTTTTCAAATTCTGATGCTATCATTTTTACAGCAGGTTCAGCTGGTAAAGATGTAGCTAAAGTTGATTTGGATGGAGCTATTAAAACGATGAAAGCAGCTAAAAAAGCAGGTATTAAACGTTACATTATGGTAAGTGCTGTTAATGCCGATCATCCTGAAACGTGGCCAGGTCAATCGCTACATGACTACTATATTGGTAAACATTATGCAGATGAATGGCTTAAAAGAACCGATTTAGATTATGTTATTGTGCAACCTGTTACCTTGAGTGACAAACCAGCAACGGGTGAAATTGAATCTAACTATGCCAAATTAACTGACGAAATTAGCCGTGAAGATGTTGCAGAATTCTTGGCTCAAGTCGTTAGAAAACCAGGAGTTAGTCGTTTAACAGTTGATATTTCAAATGGTGATGAAGCCATTCATGAAGTAATTTCAGATTTATAGGAGGTTTTTAATATGAAAATTTTTGTAGTTGGTGCAAATGGTCGAGTAGGTCGTCATACCGTTAAAAAATTAGCAGAAGCAAATGATGAAGTGATTGCAGGTGTTCGTGATCCTGAAACACAATCTTTAGTTGAAGCTTCAAATGTAAAGTACGTTGAATTTAATTTACATCAACCCGTTGAACAAATGGCAACAGCATTTGAAGGCAGTGAAGCAATCGTCTTCACAGCAGGTTCAGCAGGTAAAGATGTGTTAAAAGTTGATTTAGATGGTGCAGTTAAGACGATGACAGCTGCTAAAAAAGCGGGCATTAGTCGTTACATTATGGTAAGTGCCATTAATGCAGACCGTCCTGAAACATTCCCAGGACAAGAATTACACGATTACTATATTGCTAAACATTATGCAGATGAATGGTTGAGAACCACTGATTTAGATTATGTGATTGTTCAACCAACAGCCTTGACAGACGAGGCTTCAGATGGTCTGATTAATGTAGGTCGCAAAGGGCTACAATCTGAAATTAGTCGTGAAAGTGTCGCAGAATTTTTAACTGAAGTCGTTCGAAATCATGCGATTAATCATCAAACAATTGATTTATCTGATGGTCAAACGCCAATTTCAGAAGCGATTGCTGACCTATAAATAATCAGAATAAGAGGTCATTTTCGTGAATAATATGAAAGCAATAGGTGTTCAGGAATCTTTACCCATTACTAATCCTGATAGTTTGGTTAGTTTTGAAACGGCTATCAAAAAACCTGCTGAAGACGATATTTTAGTGAAAGTTAAAGCTTTTTCAGTGAATCCAATCGACACTAAAATCAGAATGAGTTTACGTCAACGAATTACTCGTCCGCGTATTTTAGGATTCGATGGTGTTGGAGAAGTCGTCGCTGTGGGTGAAAATGTGCAAGATTACCAAATTGGTGAAACCATTTTTTACTTGAATTCTAAAATTAAACCCGGTAGTAATGCTGAGTATCAGTTAGTTAACCCCAATATGGCAGCTAAAGTGCCACAATCTTGTTCATTGGCAGGAGCAGCAACTTTACCATTAGTTAGTTTAACAGCTTATGAAGCACTGTTTGAACGATTAGCTATTCCATTTGAATCAAAAACACAACAATCTATCTTAATTTTAAATGGTGCTGGCGGTGTTGGGTCAATGGCAATTCAACTAGCAAAACTAGCTGGCTTAAATGTTGTAGCGAGTGCTTCTCGTGAAGAGACGCGTCAATGGGTCGAATCGATGGGAGCTGATGCTGTGATTAACCATCACCACAATTTGGTGGATGAATGTGAGTTATTGGGGCCAGCTGCTTATGAATTCGATTATGTTTTAGACTTGCATGGACTAGATACTCACTTTGATGAAATTGTTGAGCTACTAGCACCAAATGGTCGTTTATGTACGGTTGGAGATGGGCAATTAACCGTTGATAGTGAAGACTTTAAGTCAAAAAGTTTGAGCTTGAGTTTTGAATCTGTTTTTACTAAATCATTTTATAAAACGCAAAACTTAAACTCTCAGCATACGGCATTAACACAAATTGCAGAGTGGATTGATAATAACCAGCTGAAAGCACCTTTAACTGAAACGTTTAATGGCTTAACAGTTGAAAATCTTCAAAAAGCACATGCGGTTTTAGAAACCAAACAAATGATTGGAAAATTAGTAATTGAACTTTAAAAACACATTTAAAAAACGTGTTTTTTTAATGTAATCCATGAAACTTAACATGATAAAAACATGAAAAAACAAGCGATGTTAAAAAAGGACAAACCCTATTAAATCAACACTTTGAGTGGTTGATTGATTGCTCATTGAAGGAAAAATTCAAAAGTTATTGACGATTTTATGTTAATCACGTTATATTTTTAAAGTCAAAAAACTTTTTATGATTTTCAAGGAGGGAATTATGCTATCTATCAGACAAGCCACTATGGCAGATTTACCAACCGTTATGAATTTAATCAATTCTGCAATCAAGGTACTTGCCGAGAGGCAGATTCCACAATGGCACGATGGAAAATATCCACTAACAAGTGATTTTGAAAATGATATTAATCACGGTGAAGGCTATGTTTTAATCGATGAGGACCAAGAATCAAAAATTATAGGATATGCAGCACTAAGCTCATGTCCAGATAAAGTTTACGAAGAGGGTGCAGAAGTTAATTTCAACAATGATGCTGAGTCAAACTATATGATTGTGCATCGTGTTGTAGTTGATTCATCTGTCAGAGGAAGACGTATTGGATTGAGATTTTTAGAAATGCTCCAATCAAAAGCCAATGAGTTGGAATACCATGATTTACGAATTGATACTCACCCTAAAAATATTGCGATGAGAAAGACAATCATGCGTGCAGGTTATGAAGAAGTAGGCATGATTTACCTTCCGGAAGTTGACGATAATGATCGTGTCGCTTACCAATTATTAACCCGAGTGAGAATTTAATTAAAAAAGGGTTGACTTTATAGCTGAGAAAAGTTTAAATATAGACTATAGTTACAAATAATAAGTAAGTCAGTTATGAAGGGAGAAATATAGTTATGACAAATTGCTGTTGTTCAATGTCAATGTACCAAATGCAAATGAAAGAACAAACTCAAACAACTTGTCGTGGCTAGAACTCCCTATTCTTTAATTTTTATTATCGTAAAAAAGGACAGGTTTAGCCTGTCCTTTTTATTTATGGGGTTTTAGTTGCACGCAACTTATTTTTTGAAGGAGAATCTATTATGAATAAAAGAAATGGTATTATCGGTTTAATAATCGCAATTGTTGCAATTGTAGCAGTTGTTATCGGAGTTAACGCTACTAAAGGAAATTCGCAGTCTGATCAAGCTGGAACATCTAGCCAATCTGGTCAAAAAGTAATTAAAGTGGGAACTGAGGGAACATACGCCCCATTTTCTTACTTTAATGAAAATAATGAATTAGTTGGATTTGATGTTGATGTGGCAAAAGCAGTTTTTGGTAAATTAGGCTATGAAGTGCAATTTGACGATGCCCCATGGGATGCAATGCTTGCAGCTTTTAACGCTAAGAAAACGGATGTCGTATTCAACCAAGTTGGGATTACGCCTGAACGTCAAAAGAACTTCTCATTTACAACACCTTACTCTTACTCAAGAGCAGCTTTAATTGTTGCTAAAGATAATAACGATATTAAAACTTTTGAAGATTTAAAAGGTAAAAGAAGTGCACAATCGCTAACTTCAAACTACGGTGCAAGAGCAGAAAGCTACGGTGCAACTTTAGTCAGCACAGATGGTTTTAGTAAAGCGGCAGATTTAGTAGCACAAGGACGTGCGGATGCAACATTAAACAGTGATGTGTCATTCTATGATTATTTAAAACACAATCCAAATGCTAATATCAAAATCGTAAACCAATCACAAGATGCAACACCATCAGCTGCAATGTTCCAAAAAGGCAATGATGATTTAGTGAAACAAGTTGATGAAGTATTAGCACAACTTAAACAAGATGGGACTTTAAAAGCAATTTCTGAAAAATACTTCAATCAAGATATTACAAAAGAATAGAAGAGGATTAATATGGACTTAATGTCAATTATTGAAATGGTTGGACAAGCACTTGGCCCATTTTTCTTGCAGGGTTGCAGGTGACTATACCCTTGACGATTGTGTCATTTATTCTATCTTTGATTATTGCAGGTATTACGGCAATCGCCAGAATTTCAAATAGTCGTATTTTACGATTTATCTTTGCGACGTATGTTTGGATATTTAGGGGAACGCCGCTAATTGTGCAACTCTTTATTGCGTATTTTGGATTGGCTAGTTTAGGCTTGACTTTAGATGCTTGGACAGCTGCGGTAATTACTTTTGGATTGAATAGTGGGGCTTATGCATCAGAAGCGATAAGAGCAGCGATTTTATCAATTTCAAATGGACAATGGGATGCAGCACGATCACTTGGGATGTCACGTTTGAAAATTTTGCAACGTGTCATTGCCCCTCAAGCATTTAGAATTGCACTACCACCCTTGTTTAATGAACTCATTAGTTTAGTCAAAGCCACTTCGTTGGCCGCAAGTATTACACTAGTTGAAATGTTCTTGGTGTCACAACGTGTTGCTGCTAGAACTTATCAACCGTTAATTATGTATATTGTGGTTGCTTTCTTCTATTTAATGATTTCAACAATCTTAGTGGGTGTTCAAAATTACTTAGAAAAACGAACATCAAAACACGTAGGGGGGAATACACATGCTTAGTTTAAAAAATGTGAATGTTTCATTTGATCAACAGGCGGTTTTGAAAGATTTTTCGGTTGATTTTAATCAAAATCAAACAACCGTTATTGTCGGACCTTCTGGTTCGGGTAAATCAACTTTATTGCGAACAATTAATTTACTCAATTATCCAGCAAGTGGCACACTGAGCTTAAATCAAACAAGTTTTACTTTCCCTAATCATTTCAAAGCTAGTGATGTCAGTCGTTATCGTCAAAACTTCGGTATGGTTTTTCAAAACTTTGAATTATTTCCACACTTATCAGCTTTAGGTAATGTGATTGAAGGGCCTACACAAGTTTTAAAACAATCTAAAGCAGATGCGACTCAAAAAGCCACTGATTTGCTTAACCAAGTGGGACTTGCTCAAAAAACAGATGCTTACCCTAATGAATTATCAGGTGGACAACAGCAACGTGTAGCAATTGCCCGTGCCTTAGCAATGGAACCCGAATTTATTTTATACGATGAGCCTACGAGTGCACTTGATCCGGAATTAGAAGGTGAAGTGCTGAAGGTAATTAAGGATTTAGCCAAAAAACGCAATTCCCAAATCGTTGTCACCCATAACTTGAATTTTGCTGAAGAAATTGCGGACCACATCTTATTTTTAGAAGAAGGCCATGTGAACTATTATGGTTCAGCTCAGGGATTCTTCAATAGTGAGAACGACCGAATCAAAAATTTCACTAAAAAAATGATGTCTTAACAAAATCTTTAAAAAAACACACGACAAAGTGTGTTTTTTTGTTGCATTTTTTTAAAAACTCTTATAAGCTATATAGGTCTGTTTAAATTATTTTTTTAGAGGAGTTTATACGTAAATGGAATATTCGCTTTGGACGCAATTTATTGCGGAAGTCATTGGAACAGCTTTTATGGTTGCCTTAGGTAACGGTGCTGTTGCAAACGTTGAATTAAAAGGTACAAATGGCCACAAAGGCTCTTGGTTTTTAATTGCCTGGGGATTTGGTATAGGTGTTATGATCCCTGCTTTGATGTTTAAATCTGTTTCAGGATCTATTATTAACCCAGCGATGGTTATCGGAGAGCTTGTTAATGGTTTGACACCAGTAAATAAAGCTATTACTTTCATTATTGCTCAATTTATTGGAGCTATTATTGGACAGCTTGTTGTTGTAGGAGTTTACTTACCATATCTAAGAAAAACAACTAATGCTGATGCAATTTATGGTATTTTCTCAACACGTGAAAAAACTGAAAGCCAACTAAGCGGTTTCATCAGTGAGTTCGTGGGTAGTTTTGTACTATTCTTTGCAGCTTCAGCAATGGCTCATCACGCAAAATTGACTCAATCAAGTACGGCTTTTGTTGCTATTGGTTTAGGATTTTTAGTAGCAGCCTTAGTAACGTCACTTGGTGGAGCAACAGGTCCGGGATTAAACCCAGCTCGTGACCTTGGTCCACGTATTCTACACGCAATCTTACCTTTGAAAAATAAAGGAACATCTCGTTGGGAATACGCTTGGGTGCCAGTAGTTGCCCCAATCCTAGCTGCTATTTTGGCAGTATATGTATTCCACCTTATTTTTTAATTAATTAAAAATTAGTAATAAGTCCCTCTTGCTGAGTACTTATAAGATAGCAACATGTTATCCTTATACTTGGTAAGGGGGATTTTTATGTCTGCAAAAACATCAAGAAGACTAATTAAAATTGGGACTATCCTTTCTATTTTTATTTTTATAGGACTCGGATGGTACTGGTATTCTCTTGGGATTTTTAGTTCTCAAGAAGCCATGCAAGCCTATTTATCTGATAAACAAATTACAGGACCATTCATTTTTATTCTGATTCAAATTGTTCAAGTTGTTGTTCCGATTATTCCTGGAGGGATAACGCTAGTTGTTGGTGTTGTCTTTTTTGGGCCATTTTGGGGCTTTTGGTACAATTATATTGGTATTGGTATTGGATCGATTATCAATTTCTTTTTGGCACGCTATTATGGTAAAGACTTTATTTTGAAAATCGTATCTGAAAAGACTTATAATAAATATGTCGGAAAAGTGAAGAATCAAAAAGCGTTTGACTGGTTTTTTGCCTTAGCTATTTTATTTCCAGTTGCACCTGATGATTTACTGTGCTTAATTGCCGGCTTAACTAAAATGTCATTCAAAAAGTTCTTAATGGTGATTATTTTCTTAAAACCATGGACTATTTTGGTTTACAGTTTGGCATTAGATCAAGTTATTAAATGGATTATGCAATTGTTTGGAGGTTAGTCATTGACGTGGTGTTAGAAACAAAACGAACGAAATTAAGAGCATTTAAACTAGCGGATAGTGAGACATTATATAAATGGGGACAAAATCCTGTTTATAAAAAGATGGCAGGCTATCCCGAAGTAAAAACGACTCAAGATGCGATTAATTTATGTAAAACCTATATCAAAAATTCACTAACTTTCGCCATTGAATCTAAACAAACCCATGAGGTGATAGGCGTTTTTGAAGTTAATGAACGTGGTATTGATGAAACGTCAGGTTTGGATCGTACCAAAGAGGTCGGCTTTTTAGTTGACGAACGTCACTGGGGTCAAGGAATTATGACTGAAGTCCTAACTTGTATGCTTGATTTTTTGTTTAATGAGTTAGACCAACTGGAAGTTTGGGCAGCTTGCTACATTGAAAACGACCGCTGTCAGCATCTACTTGAAAAAGTGGGCTTTACTTATATGTACCAACTTGATTATAGTCAACTAACTTCTTTCATTAGGGATTTGTTCGAGTCTGTTGAAAACTATTATCGGTTAACGCAGTCTCAGTACAACTCAATGGTAGATAATAGTTGAATTTAAATTTCTTTTTTAATATAATGAGATTAACAAATAATTAAAACACGTCGAAATTTTTAGACCAATTACAGAGAGTTTACCAAGTGCTGAAAGTAAACGGTGTCTTTTTCCGGTTTCGTAAAGTGGATGGGTAATGCCATACGCCAGACAGCGTTATTGTCACTAATGAGTGTAGCTTTAAGCTAAATTTGGGTGGCACCGCGAACTGACCGATTCGTCCCTTTTGAGGAATCGGTCTTTTTTTATACAAAAAAATAGGAGTTGTGGATTATGTTAGATTTAAAAAGAATTCGTCAAAACCCTGAATGGGCTAAAGAACGTCTAGGTACTAGAGGCATTAAAGCTGAAGAAATTGACCACTTACTACAATTAGATGAAAACCGTCGTCAAATGATTGTAAAAAGTGAAGAACTGAAAAAACAAAGAAACCAAGTGTCTGAACAGATTGCACAAAAGAAACGTCAAAAAGAAGATGCAACTCAAGAGATTTCAGATATGAAGCAAGTTGGTCAAGAAATCAAAGCTATTGACGTTGAATTAGGTCAATTGTCAGATCAAACAACAGATATTTTATTACGTTTACCTAACTTCCCTGAAGAATCAGTTCCTGTAGGTGAAAGTGAAGATGACAATGTTGAACTACGTAAATGGCATGAACCAACAGAATTTGCTTATGAACCTAAGGCACACTATGATTTAGGTGAAAACTTAGGGATTTTAGATTTTGAACGTGGTGCAAAGGTTGCTGAAAGTCGTTTCCTATATTACAAAGGTTTGGGAGCTCGTCTTGAAAGAGCAGTTTACAATTTCTTCTTAGATGAACATGCAAAAGAAGGCTATGAAGAAGTGATTCCACCTTACTTAGCTAATAATGAAGCAATGACAGGAACTGGACAATTTCCTAAATTCACTGAAGATGTTTATACAATCATCGATGGCGAACGTCCATTAACATTAATTCCAACAGCTGAAGTGCCATTAGTTAACTACTACGCACACGAAATTTTAAGTGAAGAACAATTGCCAACTTACTTTACTGCGTTAACACCAGCGTTTAGATCAGAAGCAGGAAGTGCTGGACGTGATACTCGTGGTTTGATTCGTCTTCACCAATTTAATAAGGTAGAAATGGTTAAATTTGCTAAGCCTGAAGAATCTTGGGATGAACTTGAAAAGCTAACTAAAGATGCTGAAAATCTATTGCAAAAATTAGAATTGCCTTACCATGTTGTGGCGTTATCAACAGGGGATGCAAGCTTTACATCAGCAAAGACATACGATTTAGAAGTTTGGATGCCAGCTCAAAACACTTATCGTGAAATTTCAAGTTGCTCAAACTGTACTGACTTCCAAGCTCGTCGTGCACAAATTCGCTACCGTGATGAAGAAGGTAAGATTCAATATGTTCATACCTTGAACGGTTCTGGATTAGCAGTGGGCCGTACGGTTGCTGCTATTTTAGAAAATTACCAAAATGAAGATGGTAGTATCACGATTCCTAAGGTATTAGTTCCTTACATGAATGGTGTAGAAGTCATTAAATAATGAAAAGAAGCCCTAAGGGCTTCTTTTTTTATAGAAATATAAGAAATGTATTGACGCCCCTGTGCGTAACGTGGTACTATATTTTCTGTCGTTAAATAACGGCGCAATACGAAATAAAGAAATCAAAAAGATTTCAAAAAAAGTATTGCAAAACAACTTAATAAATGCTATTATGTTCTTTGTCGTTGAAAAGCGACAGCTAAGCAACTCAAATAAATTTGAAAAAGATTTAAAAAAAGAGTTGCAAAGTAAAAGAGAACATGGTATATTAATTAAGTCGTCAAGTTGAGCGATAAGTTATTGATTCATAAGAAAAAAATAATTTAAAAAACTTCTTGACACTGATTAACAGCTTTGATATAATAGAGAAGTTGTTAAACAAGTAGACCTTTGAAAACTGAACAAAGTTTCGCATAAATGTGTGGGGGTAATTAACCCCAAGCAATGAGCGAAGTCAATTCGCTAGTAAGTTTTAAAAAGAGCAAGTCAAACAATCTTAAAATGAGAGTTTGATCCTGGCTCAGGACGAACGCTGGCGGCGTGCCTAATACATGCAAGTCGAACGAGTTTGCTCTTATGATGGTAGTGCTTGCACTACTTGACTAAGAATCCAAACGAGTGGCGGACGGGTGAGTAACACGTGGGTAACCTACCCTAAAGCGGGGGATAACATTTGGAAACAGATGCTAATACCGCATAACAATAAGAATCGAATGTTTCTTATTTGAAAGATGGTTTCGGCTATCACTTTAGGATGGACCTGCGGCGTATTAGCTAGTTGGTAAGGTAATGGCTTACCAAGGCGATGATACGTAGCCGACCTGAGAGGGTGATCGGCCACATTGGGACTGAGACACGGCCCAAACTCCTACGGGAGGCAGCAGTAGGGAATCTTCCACAATGGACGAAAGTCTGATGGAGCAACGCCGCGTGAGTGAAGAAGGGTTTCGGCTCGTAAAACTCTGTTGTTAGAGAAGAAAGATAGTAAGAGTAACTGTTTATTATTTGACGGTAACTAACCAGAAAGCCACGGCTAACTACGTGCCAGCAGCCGCGGTAATACGTAGGTGGCAAGCGTTGTCCGGATTTATTGGGCGTAAAGCGAGCGCAGGCGGCTAATTAAGTCTGATGTGAAAGCCTTCGGCTTAACCGGAGAAGTGCATTAGAAACTGATTAGCTTGAGTGCAGAAGAGGAGAGTGGAACTCCATGTGTAGCGGTGAAATGCGTAGATATATGGAAGAACACCAGTGGCGAAGGCGACTCTCTGGTCTGTAACTGACGCTGAGGCTCGAAAGCGTGGGTAGCAAACAGGATTAGATACCCTGGTAGTCCACGCCGTAAACGATGAGTGCTAAGTGTTGGAGGGTTTCCGCCCTTCAGTGCTGCAGCTAACGCATTAAGCACTCCGCCTGGGGAGTACGACCGCAAGGTTGAAACTCAAAGGAATTGACGGGGGCCCGCACAAGCGGTGGAGCATGTGGTTTAATTCGATGCAACGCGAAGAACCTTACCAGGTCTTGACATCTTTTGACCACCTAAGAGATTAGGTTTTCCCTTCGGGGACAAAATGACAGGTGGTGCATGGTTGTCGTCAGCTCGTGTCGTGAGATGTTGGGTTAAGTCCCGCAACGAGCGCAACCCTTATTACTAGTTGCCAGCATTAAGTTGGGCACTCTAGTGAGACTGCCGGTGACAAACCGGAGGAAGGTGGGGATGACGTCAAATCATCATGCCCCTTATGACCTGGGCTACACACGTGCTACAATGGATGGTACAACGAGCAGCGATACCGCGAGGTTTAGCTAATCTCCTAAAACCATCCTCAGTTCGGATTGCAGGCTGCAACTCGCCTGCATGAAGCTGGAATCGCTAGTAATCGCAGATCAGCATGCTGCGGTGAATACGTTCCCGGGCCTTGTACACACCGCCCGTCACACCATGAGAGTTTGTAACACCCGAAGCCGGTGAGGTAACCTTTTGGAGCCAACCGTCTAAGGTGGGACAAATGATTAGGGTGAAGTCGTAACAAGGTAGCCGTAGGAGAACCTGCGGCTGGATCACCTCCTTTCTAAGGATATACGGAAACACACATTTGAAACTTTGTTTAGTTTTGAGAGGTTTACTTCTCAAAATGGAGCATAATGGATTGGGCCTATAGCTCAGCTGGTTAGAGCGCACGCCTGATAAGCGTGAGGTCGATGGTTCAAGTCCATTTAGGCCCATTTAACTGAATAGTTAATAAACCTGGGGGTTTAGCTCAGCTGGGAGAGCGTCTGCCTTGCACGCAGAAGGTCATCGGTTCGATCCCGTTAACCTCCATAGACAACGAAAGTTGTCAGTTGAACATTGAAAACTGAATATGATTTAAGAACCAAAAGCCGAGGTTATCGAAAAGATAATCAAACACCGCGTTTTAAGAGTAAATTAAAGAGAAATCACAGGTTAAGTGATAAAGGGCGCATGGTGGATGCCTTGGCACTAGGAGCCGATGAAGGACGGGACAAACACCGAAATGCTTTGGGGAGTTGTAAGTAAGCTTTGATCCAGAGATATCCGAATGGGGGAACCCACTAAGAGTGATCTTAGTATCTGTATGTGAATACATAGCATGCAGGAGGAAGACGCGGGGAACTGAAACATCTCAGTACCTGCAGGAAGAGAAAGAAAAATCGATTTCCTGAGTAGCGGCGAGCGAAACGGAAGAAGCCCAAACCAAGAAGCTTGCTTCTTGGGGTTGTAGGACTACAATAACGGACTTAAATAAGATAGAAGAATGAGTTGGGAAGCTCAGCCAAAGAAGGTGACAGCCCTGTATTTGAAATCTTGTTTATACCAAAGTAGTATCCTGAGTACGGCTGGACACGAGAAATCCAGTCGGAATCCGGGAGGACCATCTCCCAAGGCTAAATACTCCCTAGTGACCGATAGCGAACCAGTACCGTGAGGGAAAGGTGAAAAGCACCCCGGGAGGGGAGTGAAATAGATCCTGAAACCATGTGCCTACAAGTAGTCAAAGCCCGTTAATGGGTGATGGCGTGCCTTTTGTAGAATGAACCGGCGAGTTACGTTATGATGCAAGGTTAAGTTGAAGAGACGGAGCCGAAGCGAAAGCGAGTCTGAATAGGGCGAATAAGTATCATGATGTAGACCCGAAACCAAGTGACCTATCCATGTCCAGGTTGAAGATGCAGTAAAATGCATTGGAGGACCGAACCCACGTACGTTGAAAAGTGCGGGGATGAGGTGTGGATAGCGGTGAAATTCCAAACGAACTTGGAGATAGCTGGTTCTCTCCGAAATAGCTTTAGGGCTAGCCTTGGAGTAAAGGATCGTGGAGGTAGAGCACTGTTTGGACTAGGGCCCGTCAAGGGTTACTGAATTCAGATAAACTCCGAATGCCATTGATCTATATCCAGGAGTCAGACTATGAGTGATAAGATCCGTAGTCGAAAGGGAAACAGCCCAGATCACCAGTTAAGGTCCCAAAATTTATGCTAAGTGGAAAAGGATGTGGCATTGCGTAGACAACTAGGATGTTGGCTTAGAAGCAGCCATTCATTTAAAGAGTGCGTAATAGCTCACTAGTCGAGTGACGCTGCGCCGAAAATGTACCGGGGCTAAGCATAATACCGAAACTGTGGATGTGTTATTTATAACACGTGGTAGGAGAGCGTTCTAAGGGCGAAGAAGGTAGATTGTAAGGACTGCTGGAGCGCTTAGAAGTGAGAATGCCGGTATGAGTAGCGAAAGATAGGTGAGAATCCTATCCGCCGAAAGACTAAGGTTTCCTGGGGAAGGCTCGTCCTCCCAGGGTTAGTCGGGACCTAAGATGAGGCCGAAAGGCGTAATCGATGGAAAACAGGTTGATATTCCTGTACTATGATGCATTGTTTGAACAATGGAGGGACGCAGCAGGCTAAACGAATGTGCGAATGGAAGAGCACGTCCAAGCAACAAGTTTTATTATGAGTCAAATGCTTATAATTATACGGATGAGTTGTGATGGGGAGCGAAATTAAAGTAGCGAAGTCGTTGATGTCACACTGCCGAGAAAAGCTTCTAGTTAGATGTATTGTACCCGTACCGCAAACCGACACAGGTAGTCGAGGAGAGAATCCTAAGGTGAGCGAGTGAACTCTCGTTAAGGAACTCGGCAAAATGACCCCGTAACTTCGGGAGAAGGGGTGCTGATTTTAAATCAGCCGCAGTGAATAGGCCCAAACAACTGTTTATCAAAAACACAGGTCTCTGCTAAATCGAAAGATGACGTATAGGGGCTGACGCCTGCCCGGTGCTGGAAGGTTAAGAGGAGAGCTTAGCGTAAGCGAAGGTTTGAATTGAAGCCCCAGTAAACGGCGGCCGTAACTATAACGGTCCTAAGGTAGCGAAATTCCTTGTCGGGTAAGTTCCGACCCGCACGAAAGGCGCAATGATTTGGGCACTGTCTCAACGAGAGACTCGGTGAAATTATATTACCAGTGAAGATGCTGGTTACCCGCGACAGGACGGAAAGACCCCATGGAGCTTTACTGTAGCTTGATATTGAGTATTTGTGAAACATGTACAGGATAGGTAGGAGTCGAGGAAGTGAGAACGCTAGTTTTCATGGAGACATTGTTGGGATACTACCCTTGTTTTATGAATCCTCTAACTTTTGACAATTATCTTGTCAGAGGACAGTGTCAGGTGGGCAGTTTGACTGGGGCGGTCGCCTCCTAAAGTGTAACGGAGGCGCCTAAAGGTTCCCTCAGAATGGTTGGAAATCATTCGCAGAGTGTAAAGGTATAAGGGAGCTTGACTGCGAGACCTACAAGTCGAGCAGGGACGAAAGTCGGGCTTAGTGATCTGGTGGTACCGCATGGAAGGGCCATCACTCAACGGATAAAAGCTACCCTGGGGATAACAGGCTTATCTCCCCCAAGAGTTCACATCGACGGGGAGGTTTGGCACCTCGATGTCGGCTCGTCGCATCCTGGGGCTGTAGTCGGTCCCAAGGGTTGGGCTGTTCGCCCATTAAAGCGGCACGCGAGCTGGGTTCAGAACGTCGTGAGACAGTTCGGTCCCTATCCGTCGCGGGCGTTGGAAATTTGAGAGGAGCTGTCCTTAGTACGAGAGGACCGGGATGGACATACCGCTGGTGTACCAGTTGTTCTGCCAAGGGCATCGCTGGGTAGCTATGTATGGACGGGATAAGCGCTGAAAGCATCTAAGTGCGAAGCCCCCCTTAAGATGAGATTTCCCATTCCTTTAAGGAAGTAAGACACCTCAGAGATGATGAGGTCGATAGGCTAAGAGTGGAAGTATAGCGATATATGGAGCGGATTAGTACTAATCAGTCGAGGACTTAACCAAGTTAAGCGGTGGGTTTTTGGAAAATAAATCATATTCAGTTTTGAGTGTTCAACACTCAAGGTAAATAAAAGTGTGGTGGCGATAGCAAGAAGGTTACACCTGTTCTCATGCCGAACACAGAAGTTAAGCTTCTTAACGCCGAAAGTAGTTGGTGGGTAACTACCTGCGAGGATAGGAAGTTGCCACGCTTTTTTTATTCCGGTTTAGCTCAGTTGGTAGAGCACTTGACTGTTAATCAAGCTGTCGTCAGTTCGAGTCTGACAACCGG